>CAWEYV010000009.1:0-315938 GCA_963813395.1 uncultured Actinomycetes bacterium | reverse complement strand
ACACAGCCTTTACGCTGTGGTTGCACTCCATAGCAGCGATAATATTCAGTGTCGCGTGGCGGACGGATCTTGTACATCGGGGGACTCGATACCCCGTATGTGGCAACGCTGACAGAACAGAATCCCGGTTAGCAACGCGGACTTTCCGCTAACCGCACCACGGCGGCCACGTGGAGCGTTGGTGAGGCGATTGCCTGCCTGAGTCCAAAGCGCAGCGTCCACTAATGGCTCTACCCTCAGCAGTATCCTACCGTCACCGTCCGTCGCTGACCTACAGGAGTAGGGTTACGGATCCAGCGCGGGATCTGACGTAGCAGACCAGGCTTGACCCGTCTTAGAATTTGGCTTAACACCTTCGGAATCGAGCCATGCGGCCACTTGCGCTAGCGACTGGCCGTCAGCAATCCTCTGGAAGATTTGTGGCACATACTTGTGCCCGATGTCGGTCGGAACCATCCGTTTGTTGTACTTGGTCCCGACAGACTTGTAACCAAAGGGTGGTCGGCCAACCAACTTCCCCCGCCCTCTAAGCTCGTGCTGTGCTCGCATAGAGCGTTCGCGTATTTCTTCCCATTCTGCCTGTGCCTGCTTTGCCTGGGCTGTCCATGACCAGAAATCGCCATCATCACGGGGAGGCCACTGTGGGCCGTCCACTATAACGAGAACCTTGCCTTTTTCGCTTGCCCACTGGCGGATACGAGTTTCGTCATCCCACGAGCCACGGCTTAGACGGTCGTTCCTGTAGGCCAAGATGCCGTCATATTGCTGCATTCTGTCTGGCCGTGTAACCCATGGCTTAAGGTTAGGCCTATCCCATGGAGCAACCCTGCCCGACTTGTAATCTGCTGCCGTGGCCACGATTGTGTGACCTTCACGCTCTGCCCATTCGCGCCCACGCTGGTCTTGCGTCTCGATCCCAAGGCCCTCTGTGGTCGTCTTGGTGCTCAGCCGTGCGGCCAGCAGGAGTTTCATATGCTGTCTGTCGTCGGTACCCATCGCTCTCACCTCACCCCTCAGAGTAGCACTTGACTGCTCTCGCGCTACTGGAGATCACCGCGATCAAGGACGGGACCGAGGTCGACTGGCTCTGCGTGTCCGGTCACGAACCGTGGCAGGACGGCGAGTTCCGGTTCCAGATCGCCGGCACCGGTGACGGCCGGGCCCGGCTGCGGTTCTGGCAGGAGTACGCCGTCGAACTGGCCGACGACTACTACGGCGTCTACAACTTCAACTGGGGCTATTACCTGGAAAGCCTGCGGCTGCTGTGCGTGACGGGTACCGGTAAGCCGTTCCAGGCTGACGATTCCGGGCAATACGGACCGAGCTGACCTATGTGATCATGGAGCGACTGTTGTCCCGCTGCCGGGACCTCCATGATCAACAGGACTTATCCTCACAAACGCACGGTTTCACGCCCCGTTTGCCTCAGTTCGGGCGTGCGGAAACGAGGATATGTCGGAGGCGGCGTCCCGCATGATGGACGAGCGAGTGCCCCAGGCCGCGTAGCGGTGAGCGGTACGGTCGGTGCTGGCAAGGGGGATGCGGGTGATCTGTGTGCTCGGGGACGCGCACCTTGACGTGATCGTCTCGCTGGCCGGGCCCGTCGCGCCGGAGACCGACACCCCGGCCGCCACCTCGGTGGGCGCCGGCGGGCAGGCGGCCAACGTCGCCGCGTGGATCACCGCGCTGGGCGGCCGGGCCCGGCTGATCGCGGCGCGGGCCAACGATCCGGCCGGGCGTGTGGTGGCCGGCGAGCTCGCCAGCAGGGGAGTGGATCTGACCGGGCCGATCCTCGACGGGCGGACCGGGGTGGTGGTCTCGCTCTCCGACGGCGGCCGGTCCCGGTCCATGCTGACCGACCGGGGCGTGGGCCCGCGGCTTCGGGCCAGCGCGCTCAGGGACGAGTGGTTCGCGGGCTGCACCCAGCTGCACCTGCCCGCCTACAGCCTGCTGCGGGAGCCGGTGCAGGGCGCCGCCCTGGCCGCGGCCACGCGCCTGCCCCGGCTGAGCGTCGATCTGTCCTCCACGTCGGCGCTGCGAGACTATGGGGTGGACCGGTTCCGCGCGCTGCTCGCCGGGCTGGCGCCGGAGATCGTGTTCGGCACGGAGGCGGAAGCGGATCTGGTAGGCGAGGTGCCCGGCAGCGAGTTGGTGGTGAAGCTGGGACCGCGCGGGGTCAGGATCAACGGGGTCACGCACGCCGCGGCGCCGGTGAACGCGGTTGACGCGACCGGCGCCGGGGATGCGTTCGCCGCGGGCTACCTGCTCGGCGGGATCAGCCGCGGGCTCGACGCGGCGGCGCGTGCGGTGGCCCGGATGGGGGCGATGCCGTGACGGCCGCGGCGTGAGCATCGCGGCGGGGCCTGCCTCGGACGCGGCCGCTCACGTCACGGCGAAGACAGGAGCTCTGCGATGACGATCACGCCGGTGCTGGCCGCGGAGGTGGCCGAAGCCCTCGCCCGACGGTGGTCCCGTGGTGGCGCTGGAGACCACGCTGGTCTCGCACGGGTTCCCCGGGCGGCAGGGCCTGGAGGTGGCGCTGGCCGCCGAGGAACGGGTCCGCGCCGCGGGCGCCGTGCCGGCCACGGTCGGCGTGGTCGACGGCTCGGTCCGGGCCGGGCTGACCATGGCGGAACTGGAGCGCTTCGCGGCCGCCGGGGAATCCGCGCGCAAGGTGGGCGCCCGCGACCTGGCTGCCTGCGTGGTCCAGGGAGCGCTCGGCGCCACCACGGTCGGCGGCACCCTCGCCGTATGCCGGGCGGTCGGCATCCAGGTTCATGGGCACCGGCGGCACCGGCGGCGTGCACCGCGACTTCGCCCGCAGCCTCGACATCTCCAGCGACCTGCCGCAGATCGCGCGCACTCCCGCGATGGTGGTGTCCTCGGGCGCCAAGTCGATCCTGGACGTCGCGGCCACCACGGAACTCCTGGAGACCCTCGGCGTTCCCGTGCTCGGCTGGCGTACCGCCACGCTGCCGCTGTTCTACAGCGCGGGCGGGGGACCGCCGGTGTCCGCGGTGGTCACCAGCCCCGTGGAAGCTGCCCGGATCGCCACGGCACATTGGCAGCTGAACGGCCCGTCGGGGCTGCTCCTTGCCCGGCCGCCAGACCCCAGCGTGGACATCGAACCGATCATCACCGAGGCGGTCAGCCGGGTACGCGATCAGGGTGTGAGCGGGCAGTCGGTGACGCCGGCCGTTCTGTCCCTTGTTCATGAACTGAGCGGGGGCCGCAGCGTGGAAGTCAACCGGCTGCTGATCGCCGACAATGCGGCGCTGGCCGCCGAGGTGGCGGTGGCGCATGCGCGCGGGGGAGCACAATAGGGCTACCCGTTAGTAGGGCACCCGCTACCGGGTGCTGGCAAGGCCGTCCAGACAGCCCAGGCGCGGGAGGCGCACCATGAGGATTGGCGTATCGCTGCAAGATCCGTCCGGCCCCAACGCAATCAGCAAGCTGCGGGATGAGTTGCAGCGCGCGGCCGATGACGGCTTCGCGTCAGCGTGGATGAGCAACATCTTCGGCGTAGATGCGCTGACGGCGCTGGCCGTGGCCGGCAGCCAGGTGCCGGGCATTCAGGTCGGCACGGCCGTCGTGCCGACCTATCCCCGGCATCCTGCTGTGCTCGCGCAGCAGGCCCGCACGGTCGCCGCTGCCGTGGACGGCCGGCTGGTGCTGGGCATCGGCCTGTCGCACCGGATCGTGATCGAGGACATGTTCGGCTACGACTTCGACCGGCCGATCCTGCACATGCGCGAGTACCTGTCAGTGCTGCTGCCGCTTCTTGACGGGCAGCCGGTTTCGTTCACCGGGGTAACCGTGCGGGCGAACATCGGGCTGACCACCCCATCGCCCGGCCGGGTACCCTGCATGGTGGCCGCCCTCGGCCCGCAGATGCTGCGCCTGGCCGGCGAGCAGACCGACGGCACCGTGCTGTGGATGACCGGGCCCGCGACGGTGCGCGACCATATCGTGCCGGTGCTCACAGAGGCCGCCGAGGACGCGGGACAGCCCAGTCCCCGCGTCGTATGCATCCTGCCCATCTGTGTCACCAGCGACCCGGCCGACGCTAGGGAGCGGGCCGGCCGGGTCTTCGCCATCTACGCTGAGCTGCCGTCCTACCGGGCCATGCTCGACCGCGAAGGCGCCGCGGGCCCGGCGGACGTGGCCATCGTCGGGGATGAAGACGCCGTGGCTGCGCAGATCGGCACGCTGGCCGAGGCCGGGGTGACCGACTTCGTGGCAGGTGAGTACACCGGCGGCCCCGATGGCGCCCGCACCCGCGCCTTCCTGCGCACCCTGCTCGCCGGGGCCCGTCAATCCTGATCACCAAGAAGGGCGTGGCCTACGCATGATGGCGCTGGGCTGGGTACACATTCTCCAGACCGGCGGAAGGGGGTCACCATGCGTTTCCGCGACCGATCCGACGCCGGCCGCCAGCTCGCCAGCCGCCTGCTGCCGCTGCGGGACAAGGACGTGGTCGTGCTCGGGCTCCCCCGGGGCGGAGTCGCCGTCGCGGCAGAGGTGGCCCGCGCCCTTGACGCCCCGCTCGACGTCATCCTCGTGCGCAAGCTCGGCGTTCCGGCGCAGCCCGAGCTTGGCATGGGCGCGATCGGGGAGGGAGACGCCCGGGTCATCAACGCCGACGTGGTGCGGTACTCGGGGGCCAGCGAGGCAGACATCAACGCGGTCGAGCGGCGGGAACGGGCCGAACTGGAGCGGCGCACCAAACGGTTTCGCGGTGACGCGCCCCGCGAGCCGCTGGCCGGCCGGATCGCGGTCCTGGTCGACGACGGCATCGCGACCGGCTCCACGGCCCGCGCCGCGTGCCAGGTGGCGCGGGCACAGGGCGCGGCCCGGGTTGTGCTCGCGGCCCCGGTCGCTCCTCCCTCGGCGCGGTCCACCCTGGCAGGCGATGCCGATGAGCTGGTTTGCCTGGAAACGCCGGAGCGGTTCCTGGCCATCGGGGAATGGTATGACGACTTCTCCCAGACCCGTGACGAGGAAGTGGTCTCGCTGCTGCGGGCCGCACGGGCGGAG
Source organism: uncultured Actinomycetes bacterium (assembly GCA_963813395.1). Classification (GTDB taxonomy): domain Bacteria; phylum Actinomycetota; class Actinomycetes; order Streptosporangiales; family Streptosporangiaceae; genus DASXKD01. The sequence goes on along the minus strand of CAWEYV010000009.1, from coordinate 310,901 downwards.
CACACCGAACGCAGCCAGGAGGAGCAGGTGACCGAGAACGCGGGCGTGGCCGGCGGAGAGCGCGACGGCGGGGCAAATGATGGTGCGCAGGCCGCCAGCGTGCCGGGCGGCCGGGACGCCGGCGCCGCCGACGGCGGGGTGACGACCGCGGACGCGAGCGGCGCGGGCACGGCGGGCGAAGGAGCGAGTGCGGGAGTGGCGGGCGACAGCCTGGCATCGCTGGTGGCCATGATGCCGTTCGCGGCCGGTCTCGGCGTGGTCCTGGACGCCGCCGAACCGGACGAGGTGCGGGCCCGGCTGTCCTGGGCGCCGGAGCTGTGCACCACCGGCGGCCTGCTGCACGGCGGAGCGCTCATGTCGTTCGCCGACAGCCTCGGCGGAATCTGCGCCTTCCTCAACCTGCCCCCGGGAGCCCGGACGGCGACTACCAGTTCGGCTACCGTGTTTACCCGCGCGGTCCGTGGCGGCGAGGTGACCGCGATCGCGCGGCCGCTGCACGTGGGCCGGACGGTGATCGTGGTCCAGACCGACCTCTCCGACCAGGCGGGACGCCGGGTCGCGCAGGTCACCCAGACCCAGGCGGTACTCGCCGGAGGCGACTAAATCGCCGCTCATCTCTGCCGTGCGGTCAGGTACCGGGCATCTCGGCCCCGCACTGTGGGCAGACCGTCGGTGGGTCGGTGTCGGCCACGGAGCCGCACGCCTGGCAGACCCGGCGCAGCAGGCAGGCCGGGTCCCCGGGCCGGTCCGCCGCGAAGTCGTCCGGTTCCGCCCCGCGCTGCGCCGCTCGCCCCTGGTCCGCCGTCATGGCATCCTCCGCAACTGCTCGGCCAGCACCGCGGCCTGGCTGTGCTCGACGTCCTTGGTGGCTGTCAGCAGCGTCAGCGGGCCGGACCTGGCCAGGTCACGCAGATGCGCCAGGGCGGCAGCCGGTTCCGGTTCCCGCAGTTCCGCCAGGTAGCGCTCGCGGAACTCGGCGAACTTGCTGTCTTCATGGCCGTACCACCTGCGCAGCTCCGTGGAGGGAGCGACAGCCTTGTCCCAGTCGTGCACGGCGCTCTTGGCAACTCCTCGTGGCCATAGCCGGTCGACCAGCACCCGGTGCCCGTCTGCTGGTTCGGGCGGGTCGTAGACGCGACGGACCCGCACGTCGGTCGTTGCCATCATGACGTACACCGTACGTAAGGAGGACCTGGCTTGCCCGCCGGGGTGAGCCAAAGCGGGCAAGCCAGGGCGGTTGGCGACCAAGGTGAATCGTAGCACGATATAACTGTGCTGAAGAAGTGCCCCGTGAGGCTAGGGGCGCGCTCGTGCGCACACGCCGCGCACTCACCTGGGTCGTATGCGGCTGCCGGGCTCTTCGTGCGGCTACGGTGAGGAGGTGCCTGAGATGTCGCCCGCTGACTTCGAGAACCTGCTGGCGTTCCGTACCAGCTTGCGCCGGTTTCTGCACTGGAGCCAGACTCAAGCGCGCGCGGTGGGCCTCACCCCGGCCCAGCACCAGTTGCTCGTGGCGATCAAGGGCCACCCCGGCGACCAGGACCCGACGATCTCCGACCTTGCCGAGTACCTGCTGCTGCGCCACCACAGCGTGGTGGAACTCGTCGACCGGGCCGGCCTCGCGGGCGTCGTCACCCGGCGGCGGGATGCCGAGGACGGCAGGCTGACCAGGGTCGCCCTCACCGCGGACGGCGAAGCGCGACTGGCCCGTCTCGGTCCCGCCCACCTGGACGAACTGCGCAACCTCGCCCCCGTCCTCGACCAGCTCGTGTCCGAATGGGCCGCGCACACCGAGGCCACCCCCGGCCCGGGCTGAGCCCCGGCACGCCGAACGCCCCATCAGGCAGGGCGGAGGAAGGCGCGCAGGCGGGGGAGGGGCCAGGTGTTGATCACGTCGGCTGCCGCGAGCCAGCCGCGCTGGGCGGTACCGGCGCCGTAGCGCATGTGGGCCAGGTGGCCGATGGCGTGGGCGTCACTGTCGATGGAGAACACCGCGCCGTGGCGGTGGGCGATCTTGATGTGCTCGTCGCTGGCATCCAGCCGGTCGGGGTAGGCGTCGATCTCCACGGCGGTGCCGGTCCGTGCGCAGGCCGCGTAGACCGCGTCCCAGTCGGCGTCGACCGGGGGCCGTTTGCCGATCTTCCGCCCGCTCGGGTGGCCGAGGATGCTGACCCAGGGGTTCTCCACGGCCCGGATCAGCCGCCGGGTCATCTCCGCCCGCGACTGGGTGAAGTGAGAGTGGACCGAGGCGACGGTCAGGTCGAAGTCACGCAGGATCTCCGCTGGCCAGTCAACTCCCCCGTCGGGGTCGATGTTGAGCTCGGTGCCGTGCAGCAGGGCCATCCCGGCGTGCGTGCCGTCCATGCTGCGCACCTGCTCGCGCTGGGCGAGCATCTTCTCGAGTGTCATCCGCTGCATGAACAGGTTCGGCGCATGGTCGGTGACCGCGTAATAGGAGTAACCGCGTGCGGCGGCGGCCGACACCATCGCCTCCAGGCTGGCGGTGCCGTCGGTCAGATCGGTGTGCGTGTGCAGGTCACCGCGCAGGTCGGCCACGGTCACCAGATCAGGCAGCTCGCCGCGCCGTGCGGCATCGATCTCTCCGCTGTCCTCGCGCAGCGTCGGCGGGATCCAGGGCAGCCCGAGCCGCTCGTAGACCTCGTCCTCGGTGGCCGAGACGATCTTGTCGCCGGTCTCGACGTCGAACAGGCCGTACTCGGACAGTTTGAGCCTGGCGTGGACCGCGATCTCGCGGGTGCGGATGTTGTGCTCCCGGGACCCGGTGAAGTACTGCAGCGCCGCCCCCCAGCTGTCCGGGGGCACGACCCGAAGATCCACCTGGAGCCCGGTGGTGGTGGCGATCGTGGTCTTGGTCGGGCCGCTGGCCACGACCCGGGTGACGTGCGGCAGCTCCTTCACCGCGTCCATCAGGGCTGACGGCTGGCCGGAGATGGCCAGGATGTCGATGTCCCCGATGGTGTCCTTCATCCGGCGCAGCGACCCGGCGTAGGTGCAGCGCTCGCAGCCCGTCACCACCGACAGCCGCTGGATGAGCTCCTCGGCCAGGTTCGTGGCGACGTCGAGGGTCACCCGGCCCTGCGCCTTCTCGAGCAGTTCGATGCCGCGCAGCAGGTTCTCCTCCGACTTGGCGCCGAACCCGGCCAGATCGGCCAGCCTGCCGTCGCGGATCGCCGCCGCGAGCCCGTCCACTGAGTCGATGCCGAGATCGGTATACAGCGCCATGGCGCGTTTGGGGCCGAGGCCGGGTATCTCGGTGAGCCGCAGTACCCCGGCCGGGACCTTGGTCCGCAGTTCCTCGAGCTGGCCGATCGCGCCGGTACGCAGGTACTCCTCGATCTTCGCGGCAAGCGATGCGCCGACGTTCGGGATCTCGCGCAGGCCCTTCTCATCAAGCATGGCCAGATCCACCGGGTAGCCAGCGACCGACCGGGCAGCCCGCTCGTAGGTCCTGATCCGGAACCTGTCACCACCGGTGATCGAGGTGAGGTCCGCGTACTCGGTGAGCAGCGCAGCGACCTCATCGTTGGTTTGCACGGTGCCCCGGTCCTTCCGTTAGGTATGAATCAATGATCGGGCCAACCGGGGCGCGTGGTGATGGAGGGTTGTGGACATGGGGCAGGATGCTGGCGTGAACTATCTCGATCATCTGGCCCGGGAATCGGCCCGGTTCGCCGCGGCGCTGCGGGACACCGCGCCGGAAACGCCCGTACCGTCGTGCCCGGACTGGGACGCCGATGACCTGCTGTGGCACCTGGCGGAGGTGCAATGGTTCTGGGGCACGATCGTGCGCGAGGGGATCACCCGCGAGCAGGCCGAAGAACTCAAGCCGGAGCGCCCGGCCGGCCAGGCCGGGCTGCTGGCGTTCTACGAGCGGGCCAGCCGGGACCTGGGCGCGATCCTTGCCGAGCGGGCGCCCGACAGCCCGGCCTGGACATGGTCGGACGGACCACACGGTCGGGTTCGTCCGCCGCCGCCAGGCGCACGAGGCGCTGATTCACCGGGTGGACGCCGAACTGACCGCGGGCGAGCGCACCGGCATGGACCCGCGGCTTGAGCGCCGACGGAGTCGACGAGGCGCTGCGCGTCATGTACGGGGGAGAAGTGCCTGGCTGGGGCACCTTCACCCCGGCCGGCCCGGAGACCGTCCGCCTGCGCGCCACCGATACCGGCGACTCCTGGGTTGTCACGGTCGGCCGGTTCACCGGAACCGATCCCGGCGACCACACCTCCTACGACGAGCCCTGCCTGCAAGCTGCGGAACGCGATACGGATGACCCGGCCGCCGCCCTGATCACGGGCAGCGCGGCCGATCTCGACTGCTGGCTGTGGCACCGGCCGCCGCTTGGGCTGGTCGAGCGGTCCGGCGACGAGGGCGTGCTCGGCCGGTTCGATGCGGCGATCGCGCCCGGCGTCAACTGACCGGAGCCGGCCTGATCAGGACGGGAGGTTTTCGGCGGCTCGCTGCCGGAGGCGGTAGCGCTGGAGCTTGCCGGTGTTGGTGCGGGGGAGGGTGTCCACGAACTCGACCGCGCGCGGGTACTTGTAGGGCGCGATCGCTTCCTTGGTGAAGGCCTGGAGTTCGGCGGCCTTGGCCTGGTCCGCGGCCGTGCCCGGCCGCAGCACCACGTACGCCTTGACGATCGTGCCCCGTTCGGCGTCCGGCGCGGCGACCACGCCCGCCTCGACCACGTCGGGGTGACCGAGCAGCGCCTGCTCCACCTCGGGCCCGGCGATGTTGTACCCCGCCGTGATGATCATGTCGTCGCTGCGGGCCTGGTACCAGTAGTAACCGTCGGTGTCGCGCAGGTACGTGTCGCCGGTCAGGTTCCACCCGTCCATCACGTAGCTACGCTGCCGCTCGTCGGCGAGGTAGCGGCAGCCGGTAGGCCCCTTGACGGCCAGGCGGCCGGCCTCGCCGTCGGGCACCGGCTTGCCGTCCTCGCCGAGCACCGCCGCCTCGTACCCCGGCACCACCAGGCCCGTCGCGCCGGGCCGGATCCGCTGGCCCGTGGCGGAGATGAAGATGTGCAGCATCTCCGTGGCGCCGATCCCGTCGATGATCCGCACCGCCGTGGCGTCGTGGAAGTCCTCCCACACCGCGCGCGGCAGGTGCTCCCCGGCGGAGACGCACCGCCGCATGCCGGTCAGCGCCTCGGTCTTGCCGGTGGCCAGTAGCGCCCGGTACATGGTGGGGGCGGTGAACAGCGCCGTGACGCCATGATCCGCGACCGCGTCCGCCAGTTCATCCGGCGAGGCCCGTTCCAGCAGCAGCGTGCTGGCACCGACGCTGAACGGGAACACCACCAAGCCGCCGAGCCCAAAAGTGAACCCGACCGGCGGGGTACCCAGGAACACGTCGTCCGCGGACGCCCCGAGTACGTGACCGCCGAACGTGTCCTGGATAGCCAGCACGTCCCGGTGGAAGTGCATGGTCGCCTTCGGCTTGCCGGTGGTGCCCGAGGTCGGGGCGAGCAGGGCCACGTCGTCGGCGGCCGTGGCGACCGTCTCGAACGTCAGGCTCCTGTCCTCGCAGCGGCTGACCAGGTCACCGGCGGACCCGCCGCCGTACAGCACGGCCGGGATGCCCAGGTCAGCGGCTGCCAGTTCGTCAGCGAACCGGTGGTCGCAGATGGCCAGGCTCGGCCGGGTGATATCGGCCAGCGCAGCGATCTCCCTGGCCCGCAGCAGCGCCATCGTGGTGACGGCCACCCCGCCCGCCTTGAGCACGGCGAACCAGGCGGCGATCAGCCACGGGTTGTTCGGGCCACGCAGCAGCACCCGGTTGCCGGGGACCAGGCCGAAGTCCTCGGTAAGCACCCGGGCCGCCTGGTTGGCGTGGCGCAGCAGGTCGCCGTAGGTCCAGGTCTCGGTGGGCGTGCGCAACGCCGGGCGGTCCGCGCCGTAGCGGGCGATGGTGACGTCCAGCAGGGCCTGCGCGCAGTTGAGCCGGTCGGGATATCGCAGCTCCGGGAGGTCGAAGCGCAGTTCCGGCCACAGATCGCGCGGCGGGAGGTTGTCCCGGCAGAACGTATCGATGTGGGCGGAGGGCGACAGCTCCATCGACGGCACCCCCCTTCTCACCCCAGGTTACGGGTAGCACCAGTATTCCCTGTTCCTGACGACAGTCAATGTGCCGAGATATCGTGAGGGCGGAGGTGCGCCCTATGAGCCCGTTTCGCGGATCGGTCCCGTTGACCAAGCAGTGGGACCACTTCCGGTTCGAGTGCGCGGACGGGATCGCCACCGTCACGCTCGACCGGCCGGCCAAGCTCAACGCACTCACCTTCGATACCTACGCCGACCTGCGCGACCTGCTGGCTGAGCTGCCGCACCGGGGTGACGTCAGGGTCCTTGTGCTGCGCGGATCGGGCCGTGCTTTCTGTTCGGGCGGCGACGTGCACGAGATCATCGGCGCGACGCTGGCCATGAAGCAGGACGAGCTGCTCGCGTTCACCCGGATGACCGGTGCGGTCATCGGGGCCATGCGGGAGTGCCCGATTCCCATCATCGCCGGGCTGCAGGGGATGGCCGCCGGGGCGGGCGCGGTGATCGCTCTGGCTGCTGACTTCCGGGTGGCGACACCGGCGGCACGGTTCGCGTTCCTGTTCACCAAGGTGGGCCTGTCCGGGGGCGACATGGGTGCCGCCTACCTGCTGCCCCGGCTGGTGGGGCTGGGCAGGGCGACGCAACTGCTCATGCTCGGCGACACGATCGGCGCCGAGCAGGCCGAACGGATCGGGCTGATCAGCGAGCTGGTTCCCGAGGACGAGCTGGACGGGGCGGTGGACCGGCTGGCCCGGCGGCTGGCCACCGGGCCAGCCCATGCGTACGCGCAGACCAAGGCCCTGCTCACCCGCGAGCAGGACATGAGCCTGTCCGCCGCGCTGGAACTCGAGGCGATGACCCAGGCGTTGCTGATGACCGGCCAGGACTACGCCGAGTTCCACGCCGCCTTCACCGAAGGCCGCGACCCCCGCTGGCAGGGCCGCTAACGCGGCTTTGCCGCACCGTTCGATGACTCGATCAATGTCTTGGGAAAGCCAGGGCCGCTGTTGAGATAGTGGCCAGCGGCGGTGCACGCGGTCGCCGACACGCACGACACCCCCTGGAGCTGGTTCTGGGCCGTGCCCTTGGCCGGGCTGGGCACGACCGACCAGGTGGTATCGTTCCACGACTCGACCAGGGCGCCGCGGAATGGATCCCGGGTTGCCATGGGTACCGGTCGCGGTGCAGGCGCTGGCCGACACGCACGACACCGCAGAGAGTTCACTATCGCCCGTGCCCCCGTTCGGGCTGGGCTTCACCGACCAGCCACCCGCCAGGTCAGCCACGGGCCCGGCCGCCGCGGCGCGCCCGGCCGGTGCTCGGTGGGTGGAGGAGATCGCCGGGCCGGCCGTGGCGGCGGCTGTCAAGCCGAACACCGCGGTCACTGCTGTGGCGAAGACGGCCAGCCTGGACGAGAGCTTCACAATGCTCTCCTTCGCGACGCTGCGGCGGGACCACGCCCAGTCTGCCTTATCTAGGCAGGAATGGCAGGAGACAATCTTGCCCTTGGTAAGTGTCTGATTGGCAAATGGCTGGAGAAGCGCCGGGAACTGAGGTGGCCGTCGGATGGAGCACGTTGTCCCGCACCAGCGCCGGGCCCATACTTTCCGGCTTGGCGTTGGCCTGATCCGCCGAAAGCGGTCTATTCAGGTCCGGCGTGCTCTCTTACGCTGAGCGGGACGGCAGCAGGGTGGCCGGGCAGGACTAGCCGGCTGCCCGTCGGGCCTCCGGAGGGAGATCACGTGCGCAGATGGTTCTGGTCCAGGCTTGCCCTCGCACCAGGGATGGCCGTAGCCCTGTCCGTGGCGCTATCCCATCAGGGCACTGCCGTAGGCACTGACAGCCACGGCGACTTTATTATCCGCTGCTTCTACAACGCCAGCGTCACCACCGAAGATCCCATCGAGGAACCCGGCAGCTTCAACACCGACCATATGCACGTGTTTTTCGGGAACCTCGCGTCGGGTGGCGCTGCCAAGAACGGGGGCACCTCGGTTCAGTTCCCCACCATGCTGTCCGGCGATGACGGGAGCGCCGGAAGCATGGAGAAGAACGGCCTGACCCCGGCCACGAACTGCCAGGACAGCAAGGACACGGCCGGCTACTGGGTGCCTGAGCCGTTCATGACGCCGCCATCCGGAGCCCCGGCGCCGTACCTGCCTGGCGGCGGCTGCCGGACCACTACCTGCTCGACCCAGACCAACCTGTACATGCGGGTCTACTACATTCCGCACGGCAGCGCGGTCAACCAGGAGATCCCCGACGGGAGCATCATGATCGCCGGGTACCCAGCGGGCTGCGCCAAGGTCGACGGGATCGAGCCCGACGGGTGTACAGCGGGCCGCAGTTACCCGGTCGACCTGAAAATCGTCGAATACACCTGCGGCGCGGACCAGGGAGTCGGCCTGTCCACACCACACTCGGCCTGGCCGTACGACTGCACCAATTACACCGATGCGGATGACTTCTTCTCCGATGGCGAGGTGGCCTTCGTGGAATTCCCGGACTGCTGGAACGGCCAGAGCAGCTTCCCCGCCCCGAACAGCCCGGTAAACGCGCAAGGCCTGCCCACCGACGTGGTTCCCGGCTACGTGGCGCCGTGGATTCCCTACACGGCCTGGCAAAACTACCCGGGGCTGACCGCACGGCCGGCCAACGACTTCTCCTACCCCACCGGCGGAAGCTGCGGCAGCGGCACTCCGGTGGTCCAGCTCCAGGAGCGGCTGCACACGCTCGCCTCGGGCAACGGCTGGGGCGAGCCGTCGACCTGCACCGGCGATGGGCCCATCGGCTGGAACACCACCGCCAACACCGAGAACAGCCCCAGCGGCGGCAGCACCCCGAACGACAACGACGAAAAGGTCAACGGCAGGCTGCACAACGATCACGACGCAACCGTCAGGGTGGGAACGACGGCGGGCGGGGCGGCGATCTGGGGCTTCCACAAGTGTGTCGCGGCCAAGGCCCCCAGCCCCAGCGCCACGGCGAGCACTCTTTCGTTCGCCTGCTCGCACGGTGACGACCCGAACTGCACCGACAACATCGGTATCCCGGCGACGACGACCGGGTGTTCGCAGGCCGGCGGGGACTGTTACGTGGGCGCCCACCCCGACGGGTGGGAGACCCTGCACGCCGACTACTGGCAGACCTGGCAGGAGGCCAAGCATCCGCTCGACAGCGTGAACGGCGACGACGCTCCAGGCGACGCGGGAACCTTCGGGGACGTCGTCGAGGACTGCGTACAGGGCACGGCAGGGCACTGCAGGCCGAGCTTCATCACGAATACCTCGCCCCCCCAGGTCTACGGCAAGTCCGGCAACCCCTAGGCTCGCGGGCCCGGCCGCGGCTGACTGCGGCCGGGCCTCGGCATCATCACGGTGGCCGGGGCGGCCAGCAGGGACGCGGCAGGCCTCATTTGAGGAGCTGCCGAGCGATGATCGTGCGCTGGATTTCGGAGGCACCCTCGTAGATGCGCGGGGCGCGGACCTCGCGGTAGAGGTGTTCGAGCAGGTGACCACGCTGGAGCGCGCGGGCGCCGTGGATCTGCACCGCTGCGTCCACCACGAACTGGGCCGTCTCGGTGGCGAACAGCTTGGCCATCGCACTGCGCCCGGCGACCCCGGTTGCCCCGGCGGTCCCGGTGACTCCAGCAACCCCGCCCGCCCGCGGACCGCCCCCGTCCAGGGCTGCTGCCGCCGAGTAGACCAGCAGCCGGGCCGCCTCGGTCCGGGTGGCCATCTCCGCCAGCAGGTGCGCTACGGCCTGCTGACCGGCGAGCGGACCGCCGAACACGGTTCTCGTTGTGGCGTACGCACAGGCGGCATCCAGCGCTGCCTGGGCCATGCCCACGGCGAACGCGCCCACGCTCGGGCGGAACAGATCGAGCGTCCGCATCGCCACGGCGAAGCCGCGATCTGGTTCGCCGAGCAGTTCATCACCACGGACGGGTACCCCGTCGAAGATCAGCGTGCCGATCGGGTGCGGGCTGACCATCTCCAGATGCTCGCCGGACAGTCCGGGCCGGCCCGCCGGGACCAGGAACGCGCTCACCCCGCGGGCCCCGGCATCCGGGGTGGTCCGGGCGAACACCGTGTAGAAATCGGCCTCGGGAGCGTTGGAGATCCATGTCTTGGTACCGGTCAGCCGCCACCCGTGCCCGTCCTTCTCCGCGGCGAGTTCGAGCGCGGCCGCGTCCGATCCGGCTCCCGGCTCGGACAGCGCGAACGCGGCCACCGCGTCACCCGAGGCGACGGCGGGCAGCCAGCGGCGGACCTGTTCGTCACGCCCGGACTGGAGCACCGGATAGCTGCCAAGCCCCTGCAGCGCCAGGGCGGTCTCCGCCTCGGTGCAGTGGGTGGCCAGCGCCTCCCGGAGCAGGCACAGGTCGGTGGCCTGGGCCTCCCGGGAAAGCTGCCCGGCCGCCGCACCCGGGAACAGCCGGGCCAGCAGGCCGAGCCGTCCCATGGCCTTGATCAGCTCCCGGTTGACCCGGCCGGGCTGGCCGGCCTCGGCGAGCGGGCGCAGTTCATCGGCGGCGTAACCGCGCACCTGCGCCGCGAACGCCCGCTGCGCCGGGCTCAGCGCGAACGCGCTCATGACCGGCCCCTCCGCGCCGGGCGCCAGCGGGCATGCGCGGTGACCGGCTCTCCCGCCCTAATCAGCTCAAGGCGCGGCCTCGGCCCATCGGTGCGGCCCGTTTGCGGCTTGCGGCGGCCGGCCGCGAACTGGTCCGGCCAGCGCACCCCGGCGCCGGAGTAGCCCTGGTCGGCCGCGGCGTGCAGGGTCCACTGTGGGTCGTACAGGTGGGCCCGGCCGAGCGCGCAGAGGTCGGCCCGGCCTGCCAGCAGGATCGAGTTGACGTCGTCATAGGACGAGATCGCACCGACCGCGATCACCGCGACGCCGTACTTGCGGCCGATCTCGTTGCGGATCCGGTCCGCGTAGGGGGTCTGGTAGCTGCGCCCGAACGCCGGGCGCTCGTCGCTGACCACCTGCCCGGTGGACACGTCGATGCCGTCCACTCCGTGCTCGGCGAACGCGCGGGCGATCTCCACGGCCTCGTCGGCGCCGATGCCCCCCTCGCACCAGTCGGTGGCGGAGATCCGCACGGTCATCGGGCGGCCGGCTGGCCACACCGCCCGGACCGCGTCGAACACCTCAAGCGGGAAGCGCAGCCTGCCCGCCAGCGACCCGCCATAAGCGTCGGTGCGCTTGTTGGTCAGCGGAGACAGGAACGACGACAGCAGGTAGCCGTGGGCGCAGTGCAGTTCGAGCAGGTCGAAGCCCGCCCGGGCGGCCCGCTGCGCGGCATGGGTGAACTGCGCGGTGAGCTGTGCCAGATCGCTCTCGGTTAGCTCCCTGGGCACCTGGTTGGCCGGCGAATACGGGACCGCGGACGGGCCGCAGACTTCCCAGTTGCCCTGCTCCAGCGGCTGGTCGATGCCCTCCCACATAAGGCGCGTGGACCCCTTACGCCCTGAGTGCCCGAGCTGAATCCCGATCCGCGCGTCGCTGCGGGCGTGCACGAAATCCACGATGCGCCGCCACGCCGCTTCCTGCTCGCCGGAGTACAGCCCGGCGCAGCCGGGAGTGATCCGCCCCGTGCCGGACACGCACACCATCTCGGTCATGACCAGGGCGGCCCCGCCGAGCGCCTTGCTGCCGAGGTGGACCAGGTGGAAGTCGCCGGGAACGCCGTCCCGGGCCGAGTACATGTCCATGGGCGACACGATGACCCGGTTCACCAGCTCCAGCTGGCCGATCCGCGCCGGCTGGAACATCGGCGGCCGGACATCGGGGCCGCCCGCGCCCTGCTGGCCTGACGCGAACCAGCGGTCCATGGTCGCGACGAACTCCGGATCCCGCAGCCGCAGGTTGTCGTAGGTGACCCGGCGGCTGCGGGTGATGATGTTGAACGCGAACTGCTCTGGATCCTGGCCGGTGTAGGAGCCGATGTTCTCGAACCACTCCAGGCTGGCCTGCGCCGCCCGCTGGGTGGAGGCGACCACCGGCCGCCGCTCCGCCTCGTACGCGGCGGCCGCCGCCGTGATGTCCGGCTGTTCGTGCAGGCACGCGGCGAGTGCCAGGGCGTCCTCCATGGCCAGTTTGGTGCCCGAGCCGATGGAGAAGTGCGCGGTGTGCGCGGCGTCGCCGAGCAGCACCACGTTGTCGTGCCGCCAGCTTGCGCAGCGCACCGTGGTGAAGTGGATCCACCGGGAGTTGTTGCCGACGATCTCGTGCCCGCGTAGTGCTAGCCCTGACCCCGCCGCCCCGCCCAAAACGTCGGCGCACAGGTCCCGGATGATCTCGATCGACCCCTCGTCGCTGTGGCCCGGCGGCAAGCCCGCGGCCGTCGACGCCGGGCCGGAGAACCCGGCCCGCTGCCACACGTCGTCGCGGGCCTCCAGGATGAACGTGCTCGCGTCGCGGCTGTAGGGGTAGCCGTGGATCTGCATGACCCCGGCCGGGGTGTCCAGGATGTAGAACTTGAACGCGTCGAAGACCAGGTCGGTGCCGAGCCAGATGTAGCGGCACCGGCGGGTCTCCAGTTCCGGGCCGAACGCGGTGGCCAGCCGCTGCCGGGTTGGCGAGTTGGCCCCGTCGGCGGCCACGACCAGGTCGTATCCGCTCGCGAGCACCTCGGCGGCCGGGGCCTCCGCCCGGAACTGTGTCCGCACACCCACCTCGGCGCACCGCTGCTGGAGGATGGCCAGCAGCCGGTGCCGGCTCATCGCGGCGAACCCGTGCCCGCCCGAGGTGAGCACCGTGCCGTGGTAATGCACGTCGATGTCGTCCCAGCGGGCGAACTCCCGCTCCATCCGCGCGAACACCGTGGCATCGGCGTGCTCGATACCGCCCAGCGTCTCGTCGGAGAACACCACCCCGAAGCCGAACGTGTCGTCGGGCGCGTTGCGCTCCCAGAGATGCACCTCGTGGCGGGGATCAAGCTGTTTGGCTAGCGCGGCGAAATAGAGGCCGCCGGGCCCCCCGCCGAGCACGGCAATCCGCACCCTTGCTCCTTCCGGGTCGCCTGCGTGCAAACATATGTCGTAATTCGCACGGTCGTCAATAACTCACTATGCAGAACGGCGGGCGCCACCGACTCCTTCTCCCAGCTGATCACTGCCACAGATCACCAACGAGACCGGAGAGGGTAGCCGGTGTGGTATCACCGGGGCGTGGGCATCGAGCGGATCAACCCCGGCGGGCTCGCCCCGCCATCGGGGTTCTCTCACGCGACCGTCGCCAGCGGAGGCAGCCTGATCTTCCTGGCCGGGCAGACCGCCGCGGGCGTGGACGGGCGGGTTGACGGCGATGGCGTCGTGCGCCAATTTGAGCGTGCTCTGTCGAACCTGCTGCTCGCCTTGCGAGAGGCGGGCGGCGGGCCTGGCGACCTGGTGAGCCTGACCCTGTACCTGGTGGACATGGACGATTACCGGGCCCATGCCCGCGAGGCGGGGGAGGTATGGCGCCGGCTGGCCGGGCGGGACTACCCGGCCATGGCCGCGATCGGGGTGCACCGGCTGTGGGACGCCGACGCGCTCGTCGAGGTGCAGGGGGTCGCCGTGGTCGGCGCGGAAGGCTCCGGCCTGGGCTGGCCCGGCGGCGTCCAGCGGCCCTGGGACCTGGAGCGGCCCAGGGACGTGTCGGTCAATCCCTAGCCGGCCGCCTGGCCCCGGGCCTGCGCGCTCGCGACGTGTGCGGCGGCGGCGTCGGCCAGCCGCGACTGGAGCGTGAAGAACACCTCGGCCGCCTGCGCTCCCACCCAGTCGGCCGGGAGGAGTTCCGCGGGGAGCCCTGGGTCCAGGTAGGGCAGCCGCCGCCAGTCGGTGAGCACGCGCACATAGTCGGCGAACGCCGCACGGCCGTGTGCCTGCGGCCGCCGCCGCGCCCAGCCGCGCAGCACGGGTGCCCAGGCGGTGACGAAGTCGCGGGCGAGGCGTTCGGTCTGGTCCAGGTCCCACCACTGGCGCACCTTGCCCGCCAGGTCGCCACCCGCCAGGTCACGGGCGGCGAGGTGATCGGCGCGGAACAGGTCGGCGTACCCGGACAGGCCCAGCCGGGCCAGCATGTCGGCGGTCGCCTCGTGCAGGTAGGCGGGGGCGATCCAGACGCCCGGCGCGGCGGTGCCGAACCCGAGCCGGGACAACTGGGACCGCAGCACGTGCCGCTTGTTCCGCTCGGCCTCCGGTATCGAGAACACCGCGAGCAGCCACCCGTCGGCGAGCCTGGCCCGCTCCCGGCGGAAGATCCGGTGGTCGCCTTCGGCCAGGATCGCCTGGGCGGCGGGGGACAGCTCGTACCCGGCGGCCCCGCCGCGGCGGCTGGCGCGCAGGATCTCGCGGCGTTTGAGCCGGGAGATCGACGACCGGACGGCTGGCTCGTCCACACCGAGGTCGGCGAGCAGGCTGACCAGCGAGGCGACCGACATCCAGCCGCCTTCGGTGCGGCCGTACAGGCCGTAGACGGTGACGATAAGCTGCCGCGGCTGGGCGGTCCGCGGCTCATCCCGGGCTGTCGCGCCCGGCGGGGCTGCCGTGTCAGGTGAGGCTGGCGCGTCTGGCCGGGCGTTCGCGTCCGCGCGGGCTGTCGTTTTTGACGCGACCGTCATCCAGACACGATAGCCAATCCGGGCCCGGGCTACCGGCGCCCACCCCTGAACGTGCGGCGTGATTGTGACAACCACGCCCATAGAAGCGCGCCAGGTTCACATTCAGGGTGCTCGCGTTTCCGTCGCGACGGCGGGCGGGTAGGGTCCTGTCTGCCGGTTTCCCCCGGCGAGGAGGCGCGCGATGACCAGGACCGCCCCGGTGGCCAGTCCCGTGGACTTTCAGTCCTATGGCGATTATTCGGTGAAGGTGCCGGTATCGGCGGACGGGTCCTTTGTCCGCCCGCTGTACCCGTTCCAGGGCCGGATCACCGCTGATGGCTCCAGCGGATTCCCGGCTCAGGCCGGCCGCTACCACCTGTACGTCTCCCTCGCCTGCCCGTGGGCGCACCGCAGCGTGATCGTGCGCGGGCTGATGGGCCTGGAAGACGTGGTGTCGCTGTCGGTCGTGGACCCGGTCAGGGATGGCCGGGGCTGGGCGTTCCGGGAAGGGCCGGGGTACGGGCCCGACCCCGTCAACGGGTTCACGCTGATCCGGGAGGCCTACGACGCGACCGAGCCGGGCTACGACGGGCACATCTCCGTGCCGGTGCTGTGGGACCGGGAAACCTCGCAGATCGTGAGCAACAACTTCCCTGACATCACGATCGACCTGGCCACCCAGTTCGGTGCCTGGGCCCGCTCCGGCGCCGACCTGTACCCCGGGCACCTGCGGGCGGAGATCGACGCGCTCAACCAGGTCGTCTACGCGACCGTCAACGACGGCGTGTACCGGTGCGGGTTTGCGACCTCACAGCAGGCCTATGATGCCGCCGTCGCCGCCCTGTTCGCCACGCTGGACGAGCTCGAACAGCGGCTGGCTGACCGGCGCTACCTGTTCGGCGGGCAGATCACCGAGGCGGACGTACGGCTATGGGTGACGCTGGCCCGGTTCGACAGCGTCTACGTCACCCACTTCAAGGCGAACGTGCGCCGGCTCGTGGACTACCCGAACCTCTGGGCCTACGCCCGGGACCTGTACCAGCAGCCAGCCTTCGGCCCGACCACCAACTTCGACCACATCAAGCGGCACTACTACACCACGCACCCGCACCTCAACCCGCAGCGGATCGTGCCCGCCGGGCCGCTGCTGGACTGGTCGCAGCCACACGGCGTCAGGGTTCGCGGATGACCTCGGCCGGGTCCTTGTCGGTGCGCAGCCCCTGGTAGGAAGGGGCGCGCATCCGCCCCGCCTTGGTCCAGCCGGTAAAGGCCACCTCGGCCACGAGCACAGGCTGTGCCCAGACGGCGTCGCGCGCGTGGTCGGCGGGCAGCGGGGCAGCGAACGGCGAGGTGTCCCGGCGCAGCGGGGCAAGCCGGTCGGTGAGCAGGCGCAGCGCCCGGTCGGTGAACCCGGTGCCGACGTGGCCGGCGTAGGCGAGCCCGTCCGCTTCCTGGACGCCGACCAGCAACGAGCCGATCTGCCCGGTCCGGTTCCCCTTGCCCGGCCGCCAGCCGCCGATCACGGCCTCCTGCCGCCGCATGTTCTTAACCTTGCGCCAGCTACCCGACCGCTTCCCCGGCTCGTACCGGGAGTCCAGCCGCTTCGCCACGACGCCTTCCAGGCCATGCTCCTTGGACACGGCCTTGACACCGGCTCCGGGCTCCCCGGTGAACGAGGGCGGGACCTGGCAGTACGGCCCGTCCAGGGCCAGGCCTTCCAGCAGCGCGCGCCGCTGTGCGTAAGGCAGGTCGAGCAGCGGCCTGCCGTCCAGGTGGAGCACGTCAAAGGCCAGGTAGGTGACCGGGTACTCGGCGGCAAGCCGCCGTGCCGCGGTCTCGTCGCGGACATGCATGCGGGGCTGCAGCGCCTCGAAGTCCGGCCAGCCAGAGTCGCCGAGGGCTACGACCTCCCCGTCGAGCAGAGCCTGCCGCCGGTCCAGCGCACTGCCCAGGCCGCGCAGTTCCGGGTAGGTCGGGGTGACGTCCTGGCCGGTCCGTGACACCAGGCGGACCCGGCCGCCGTCGCAGTAGGCGAGCGCACGCACCCCGTCCCACTTCATCTCCAGCGCCCAGCGCCCGTCGTCGGGCGGCAGTTCGGTCTCGGAGCGGGCCAGCATCGGCGTCAGCACCCCGGGCAGCGGCTGCCGTTCCCGGTGCATCATCCAGTCGTCGCCGCGCGTGCGGAACACCGTGTAGCCGCCGGTCAGCCGCCGTCCGTGCAGCACGACCTTGACCTCGCGGTCGGTCCACTTGACCGTGTCGTAGGTGCCCCGGTCCCAGATCGTGACCGTGCCCGCCCCGTACTCGCCCTTCGGGATCTCGCCGGAGAACCAGGCATAGGCCAGTGGATGGTCCTCGGTGTGCACGGCGAGGTGGTTGACCGCCGGATCCTCGGGTACCCCCTTGGGGACCGCCCATGAGACCAGCACGCCGTCGCGCTCCAGCCGGAAGTCCCAGTGCAGCCTGCGCGCGTGATGCTCCTGGACCACGTACGTGGCCGCGTGCGCCGCCTGCTCAGCGGCAGTTGCCTGCCCGGCGTCGCGGGGCTCCTCGCGGTTGGCCTGGCCGGCACCGGGCACCGGGGTGTCCGGCATGGGCTCAGGCGTGCGTGCCCGGTTCCGCTTGCGCTGGTAGTCGTCCAGGGGCATGCCCAGGGCCTACCCAGGATGGGGCCGTGCCAGTGGTCCCAGCGTTAGCTCGCGGCCTCGGCGGCGCCGCCGCGGCGGTCGGCGAACAGCACAAAGTGGAAGATCACGAACCGCATCAAGAACGTGAAGCAGTTAGCGGCGAGGTAGATACCCTGCAGGAACACGGCCCGGCCGAGGCCGTGCATGTTGTGGTCCGTCGCGATGGTGTAGGCGAGGTGACTGGTCTCGGTGAGGATGACGCCGACGACCAGCGAGATCCCGACGAACGGGAGGGTCTCCTTCAGCAGGCTCGGCCTGCCCTTACGCTCCCACGCCCAGCGGCTGACGCCGTAGCTGACCGCCGCGCCGGCGAGCCAGCCGGCGCCACCGGAGATGCGGCCGGTGGTGTGCAGGATGTTCGTGCACACGAAGAACGTGATCTGGGTGGCGGCCAGCGCGAGCACCGCCGCCGGCGCGAACCTGAGCAGGCGCTTGCCACCCTCCGAACGGAATCTGCGGCGCAGTCCCTCGGGCAGCTTCCCCCAGGCTGCGTGCGCGAATTTCGACGGTGCTAGCGGCATGATCGTCCTTTGGCGGCATTGGGGATTGGGTCGCGAGACACGTATACAGTACGGGAACCGGACGCGGGTGTTTTGGCAAACGTCCCAAGTCAGCGCGTCGTGTCCCGCGACGGCAGGGGACCGGTCCCCGGCCCGGACGGGCCGGGGAGGCCGGTGCGGCCCCGCTGAGCCAGGGTAGCGTCGAAGTCATGTGCCGCAATATCACCACGCTCCGGGGCCTCGAGCCGGTCGCCACGAGTACGGAAATCGAGGCCGCCGCGCGCCAGTACGTGCGCAAGGTGAGCGGGGTCCAGACCGTGTCGCCGCGCACCGAAGCCGCCTTCGAGCAAGCGGTCCGCGCCGTGACCGAGGCCACCACGGAACTGCTCACCGCCCTGCCGCCGCGCAACCAGCCGCCGCCCACGCTGCCGCCGCTGCGGCGGATCGCGGCCCGCAAGGCGGCCAGCTGAGGGAGCCGCGCCGGATTCCCGCAATGCGGCCTGAACGTGGGCCAGCCGGCGCTGGCGGGCCGCCGGGAACGCGGTTGCCACGGTGGCCGGCTGCCCGGGCTGGGTCGCCCGGGACCAGGTCAGGGCGCGGGGGCCGGGTTGGTGAGGCGCTGGCGTACTGCTTCATAAAGAAGGATGGCCGCGGAGGTCGCGACGTTCAGCGAGTCCGCGCGGCCGAACATGGGAATGCGCACCCGGGTATCTGCCCGGTCCAGCCAGGCGGCGGGCAGCCCGCGGGCTTCCGAGCCGACCACGATCGCCGTCGGGCCGGACAGATCGGCGTCGGTCAGCAGCACGTCCCCGTCCGGCGCCGCCGCCACCAGGGCCAGCGACCGGCCGGCGATCCAGGCGAGCACCTCGGTAGAGGTGGCCGAGGCCACCGGCACCGAAAAGACCGTGCCCTTGCTGGCCCGGACCACGTTCGGGTTGCCCCAGTCGGTCACCGGGTCGGCGGCGATGACCGCCGCGGCGCCGGCCGCGTCGGCCGTGCGCAGGATCGCGCCAAGGTTGCCGGGCTTCTCCACGCCCTCACAGACCAGCACCAGCGGCCGGGGGCCCGGGCCGAGCAGGCTCAGGCTGGCCGGCACCGCTGGTACCACGGCGAGCCAGCCGTCCGGCGACTCGCGGTAGGCGATCTTGGCGAACACCGGCTTGCTCACCCGGATCACCTCGGCACCGAGATCGGCCAGGCGGCTGATCATCGGCTGCGCGGCGTCGCCGGCCAGGCCGGGGCACACGTACAGGGTGAGCGGGCGTACTCCGGCGGATACGGCGAGATCGAGTTCCTCGTAGCCCTCGACCAGCGTGACCCCGGCCCGGTCGCGGGCCCGCCGGTGCCGCAGCGCGACCAGTTGCTTGACCCGGGGGTTGGCCGGGCTGGTGATCTCCACTGACGTCATCGTAAAGCCATCACCTACCCGCCCGGCTGGGCGTCGCCAGTCAGCGACATATCCTCGTTTCCGCACGCACAAAATAGGGCAATCCGGGCGCTGGGCCGTGCGTTTGTGAGGACATGTCAGCGCATGGGGAGTGCGGGGGGCCACGAGGGCGGCGGGATGGGGAGTCAGGGATCGCGGGGGAAGTAGGTGTCGGTGAAGTCGTTGCGGAACTTGCCGGCCGGGTCCAGGGTGCCGGCCAGCGCCCGGAAGCCGGCCCAGCGGGGATAGAGCGCGCGCACGGTCTGTGGCGGCACGGTGAACACCTTTCCCCAGTGTGGCCGGGCGCCTAGCGGCGTGAGTTCGGTCTCGATCGCGGCGACCACCGGGCGCACGGCGTCAGGATCGAGGATCCAGGTGAAGTGGATGGCGACCGTGTCCCGGCCATAGCAGGGGCTCATCCATGCGCCGTCCCCGGCGACCGTGCGGATCTCGGAGATCTGCAGCACCGGCGCGAGGAGGTCACCCAGCCCGGCCATGGCCGCGAACGCCGTAGCCGCTGCGTCCCGCGGGAGCAGGTACTCGGACTGGAGTTCCACGCCGTTGCTGGGGGTGAAGCCGAGCCGGAAGTGGGGGAGCCGTTCGTGCCAGGGGCCGGGCACGCCACCCTGCTGGGTGGCCTGGGTGGCGGCCATGCCGGGCACGGGGTGCCGGGGCCCGTCGGCGGGCCGGGCGCCGTGCCAGGGCCGGCCAGGGACAGGGGCACCAGGGTCGCCGGCCCGGTGCTTGAGCCATACCTGGTTGTGGTGGGTGCCCTGCCAGCTGGTGAACACGCTCACGCTGTAAGCGGCGGAGAAGATCTCGTCGAAGTGGCCGGTCAGCTCGCCGGCGGGCAGGTCATCGTAGACGTACTGGCTGACCTCGAAGTCCGGGATCAGGTCGAGGGTAAGCGTGGTGATCACGCCGAATGCGCCCAGGCCGACGACCACGCCGGGGAACCGGTCGCCGTCGGTGTCCCGGCGCAGCGTCAGCAGGCTGCCGTCGGCGGTGACCAGGTCAAGGGCCCGGACCGCGGTCGCCAGGTTGCCATTGCGGTCGCCCGAGCCGTGCGTTCCCGTCGCACAGGCTCCGGCCACCGAGATGTGCGGCAGCGAGCCCAGGTTCGGCAGCGCCCAGCCCGCCGCGTACAGCCGCTGCGCCAGGTCACCGTATTTGACACCCGCGCCAACGGTGACCGTTGCCGCGGCCGGGTCGATGTCGGCGATCGTGGGCAGCCCAGCGGCCGACACCAGGACGCCCTCGGTGTCGGCGATGCGGCTGAACGAGTGCCCGGTGCCCAGAGCACGCACTCGCGTGCTCTGGGCCACCTCGGCCTGGAGTTCCGCGACGGTGGCAGGCCGGCGGACGGCCACCGCGCGGAACTCCACGTTCCCCGCCCAGTTGACCGGCCTGCCGGGCCGGTCAGGCATGGTCAGCAGGACGGGTTGCGGCGGATGGGACCGGCGAACGCGCCGATGGTGCCTGGCCCGACCTTGCCGTACTGCTTGTCGCCACCAAACCTGTTGCCGTTGGGCATGTTGCCGAACTCCCATACGCAGTTGCCGCCGACCTTCGCCAGCGTGAAGTACGGGAAGAAGTGCCCCGGCCCCTTGGGCGGGAGCACACAGCCCTTGCCCGTGACCAGGTTGCAGTTGGTGTTGAACTCGGTGGCGCTGGTGTCGGTCACGAACTGGATCTGCGGGTAGCCGTGCCCGGCGGAGGTGGGTTGCCGCTGCAGGAACGGCGACGCGAACGTGCGCGGGGTCAGCGAGTTGGGCCAGTCAGCCCAGTAGGGCTGGCCGTCGTAGTCGAGGTCACCGATGGCGCCGAAGAAGACGTCGCAGCCGGTCACCAGGTTGGGCGCCACGGTCCCGCCGTGGGTGTCGCCCTTTTTGTAACACGGCGAATCGTTCGGCTCGAACTGCTTGCCGCTGTCCGGCTTGGTCTCGTAGGGGCCCACACAGTGCTTGTAGAAGGTGTCCTTGAACTTTCCGGCGGTGAAGACGCCCTTGCCATGGACGCTGGTGCAGGCCTCCCAGTGACCGATCTCGTACTCGGTGTTGATCAGTAAGGACCGATGCCCCACGGGCTGATGTTCTGTGCCCTGGCGGTGTTGTACTCCGGCTGGAAGTTGAACGGCGTGCCGGTGCAGTCGAACGGGTTGGTGTTCATGAACCCGTTCTTGGCCGAGGCGATCATGAAACCGCTCTTGCCGGTGGTCAGGTCGGTTTCTCGCACTTCCAACGCGTGCCCGCCGGGGATCTTCGCATCCCACATGTGGACCGTGATCTTGTCCCCCGGGTTCATCAGCAGCGTGTGCGAGTTGGGCGTCTCGGTGGCGAGGTTGCCCTTCTGCGGGCTGGGCGGCCCGGTCGGCACCCCGTTGGTCTGGACCCAGGCGAAGTTGACCGGCTCGACGCAGTTGTTGTTGCAGTTGCCGCTCCCGTTGCCCTGGCATTCCAGGCTGTCGATGTTGAGCGCCGAGCACCAGTGGGTGTCGTCGCAGCTCGTTGCGTCCGCGAACGGCGCGAAGCCGGGCGGATAGAACTGCAGTTCCACGAATCCCGACCCGCCGCCGGGGTACTTGCCCTGCGGCGCGTTCGCGTCCGACCTCGGGGTGCACGGCAGCAGCGGTGCGGAGTTCGGGTCGCAGACCGTGGTGGAGATCCACGGCGCGATGCTCAGCTCGAACCAGTGCGTCACGTCGCGGCCGGGGGTCTTCACGGTCGGCATGGCCTTGGGATCCCGCGGCAGGTTCTCGGTCATCGTGACGTTGTTCCCGGAACCGGGCCGGGATGACAGGAAGCGCAGCGACGGCTCGTCGTGGCCGATGTAGTGCCCGTTCTCGAAGAACCTGCCGCCGTAGGGACCGCGCGGATCGGCGCACGCCAGGTCGGCCTTAACCGGCCGCTGGATGGGGCTGAGGCCGTTGCAGTCAAGGCCGCCGATCTTGTTAGGGCGCACCCCGCCCTTATGCGGGTACGCTGCGGTCTTCGAGTGCGTTACGGTCCCCGCCGAGGCGGCGGCGACGGTCGTCAGGGCCGGGGCGGCCAAGGCCACCGCGGCGCCAACGACCAGGGCTGAGAGTACGGGTAGCCGGCGAGCCTGCCGGAGCTTCCACATACCGACCTCCTTCTGTGGACGGCCAGACGTGATCAGCGCGGGCACCGGCCCGCCCCGACGGGTGTTTCCGGCACCGCGCTTTGGCTTTGCGAGACGAAACCCTAACCCATGCAGTAGCAAAATCGGCAGACCGGCTCCGTGCCATCCGGGCAACGCAACATTGCCTGCCAGCGGTCGCCGCATCGCGGTATCGGGGCTGCTGGGAGCGCCTTTGACCGGGGGCCGGAAGCACGCCTGACCGATCCAGAGCCGGTCATGGGCCGGGTCCGCGGGTGGGCCTCGGCCAGGTCTTGGCGTGGGCCGTGGCCGGGTCCGGGAGTGGGTCTTGGCCGGATGAGCTGCGGCGAGGGCTAGAACGCCGCTAGCAGGCACACGCCCGCGAACAGCAGGAGCAGCACGCCGACAACCGTCGACATGAGCCGGTCGTTTGCTGGTGAGTTGCCACCATGCCTACCCATAATGCAGCTTTACACCGTCAGCCGCCGTTGCGGAAGTCCCAATGTTCGCCCTATACCGCCGCAGGTCAGCAGATAGGCCAGAAGTAAAGTCCGGAAGGTTGCTGATGCCTTACCGGCCCGCAGTCGATTGCGTCGGCGGGAAAAGCATTGCTCGTTTACAGCGGGAGCGGCCCAGCCGGTTAGAGTGACCGGGCCCGTCACTGGCGGCCAGAAGGAGGTGCCCGGGCGTGCCAGACAAGCCCGGCGAGGCAACGGACGTGGCTCCCGCGGCCAAGGCAGCGGATGCCGCCGGCGCGGATACCGCCGGTGTCCCGGTCCAGGCAGCGGACTCTCCGGAGCGATGGCGTCAGGTCCGTGCCGTGCTCACCGCGAACCGTCCCGAACTGAGCCGCATCGCCGCGGGCCTGTACCCCGGCCTGGTGCGAGTCGGCTCAACGGACCTGCTGAGCCGGGCCGAGTGGCTGCCCGATGCCCCGCTCCGCCTCGATGACCTGCCGCTGGCCTGGGTGGAGCAGCCGCCGCCGCCCGCGCTGGACCTCACCGGCCCGGTCTCGGCGCACGTGCGGCCCGTGGCCGAGGCCGGCGGCCGCTACACCAGCTACGCCGAAGCGGTGGCCGCCCTGGACCGGCCTGGCCTGTTCGAGGACAGGCCGTGCTACCGGCTGCTGGGCGCCGCGCTGGCCGGCCCGCGTGCGCTCCGGCTGACCCGGACCAGTTACTTCGCGGGCATGGAACTTGGCCATTCGGTGGCCCACGAGCTCGCGGCTGCCTGGGACGAATCCCGGGACGGCCTGAACATGGCGGCCCTGCCGCTGCGCTCGCTGGCGGGAGATCCGTGTGCGCTGGACCGCCGCCTGTCGCTGTGCGCCGTCACCACGCTCACCCTGCGCCGGGCGGCAGGCGGGCGAGGCGTCGTTCGTGCTGCACTGGCGCGATCCCGCCAAGGTAAACCACGCCGGGGGGATGTACCAGGTGATGCCCGTCGGCCTGTTCCAGCCGGCCACCAGCGCCGCGGCGGCCGTTCCGCACGATCTGAGCTTGTGGAAGTGCATGGCCCGCGAGTTCAGTGAGGAGTTCCTCGGCACCTCCGAGGACTACGAGACCACCGGCGGCCTGCTCGACTACGACCGCTGGCCCTTCTATCGCCGCCTGACGCAGGCCAGGCGGGCGGGAAGGCTGGCCGTGTTCTGCCTCGGGACGGGGGTGGATCCGGTGACGTTCGCCACCGACGTTCTGACGGTGGCGGTCTTCGACGGAGCGGCGTTCGATGCGGCATTCGGGGGTCTGGTGGCGCTGAACGCCGAAGGCCGGGTCATCACCGGCGGCCGGGCGGAGGGAATTCCGTTCACCGAGGACACGGTCGCCCGGCTGGTGGGCGGCGCGGAGCCGATGCAGGCGTCCGGGGCCGCGCTGCTCCAGCTTGCCTGGCAGCACCGCCGCCACCTGCTCGGCTGAGCACCTCGCGGCGGGGAGCACCCCGCAGCGGCCATGACGCCCGCAGGTGCCGTCAGGCCCGGAGCCGGGCCAGCAGGCCGCGCAGCGCGGCCGCGAAGGACGCGGGGATCTCGATGGCGGCCGTATGACCGCCCGGGAACACGGCGCACTCGGCACCGAGCCGGGCCGCCACGACCTCGGTCATCCGGATCTCCGCCACGTCGAGGGTCTCGGCCCCCCGGGCCAGGGCGATCCGGACCCGGTTGCCCGAGATCCGGTCCAGGTCGGGCAGGTAGTCGATGAAGGAACGCACCTCATACCTGGTCATGTACTCCCAGTTGCCGCTCACCCGCTTCATGAGGTCCAGTTGCGGCCCGGGCGGCAGGACCTTGGCCGGCCGCAGCAAGTAGTCCCACACCAGGTGCTGGCCAGGGGATATCCGGCCGATTCTGGTCTGGAACAGGATGAAGGCGGCTTGCCAGCCCTCATCCGCCAGGACCTGGCCGAACTCGTCGTAGAACGCGAGGATGTCGCTGGGATCAGGCAGCACCCTGGGCACCGGCGGCTCGTGGCCGATCACCGTTTCCACCACCTCGGCGTGGTGGGCGGCCAGGTCCAGCGCGATCGTGGCGCCGCCGCTGTTGCCGAAGACGTGCGCCCGGGAGAACTCGTTCGCGCGCAGTACCGCGATCGCATCCGCGCTCTGGCCCGAGATCGTGACCGTGGCCGGACCGCGCGGCAGCCGGCTCCGCGAGTTGCCCCTCCGGTCGTAGGTCAGCACGGTGTACTCGTCCGCCAGGATGCCGGCGAGCGCCGAGTAGTACCCGGCATCACCGCCGCCGCCGGTGATCAGCAGCAACGGCGGGCCGTGACCCCGGCGCTCGTAGTAGAGGTCGGCCTCGTCCGAGGAGGCCCTGCCCCACCTCGCGGTAGTGGTGGTCATCTCCGTCTCGTTCCTGGCCGGAGACCGCGCGCGGCGGATTCAGCCGGGCTGATCGGTACGCAGCAGGCTGTACCCGACGCCGTCGCGCCAGGCACCGTCGCGCCAGAACACCCCCCGCAGCACACCCTCCCGGGTGAAGCCCGCCTTCTCCAGGGCCCGCTGCTCCGCGACGTTTCCGGCCTCGGTGTCAGCCTCGATCCGGTGGACCGTGGTGTGGGCGAACAGGTACCGGGCCAGCAGCCGGTGCGCCTGCGTGCCGTCCCTGCGCTGGCCGCGATCCCCGTCCCGTGGCCGGCCGTGGCCACACGTCCCCGCCGCTCCGCTCCACTGGCCGATCCCCATGGTCCGCCACCCGGACCGGGAAAGGTCGCGCCAGCCCAGCCAGGCGAATTCACCGGCCACGTCCGGATCCTGCGTCAGCCGCTCCAGGAAGGGCAGGTCATCCTCGGCGACCAGCCGCAGCGTCACGCCGTCGTCCATAGCCGACATCATCCACGAGGTGCATTTCTCCCTGCACCTGGTTAATCAGCCGGGCGGCCCCGGCGGGACCGCGCTGCCCCAGCGGGATTCGATGTTGCCGAACCGCCACACCGCGAGGGCGCCGGCCCACACCACGACGAAAAGCACGGCGATCGTGAGCCCCGCCTTGTTGATGTCGAAGTTCGCCATGAAGTCCCAGAACGGCCCGTGCAGGTGCAGTTCGTCGGTGAGCAGGCCGATGATCTCGACCGTGCCGATCAGGAACGCGGCGGCGATCGACAGCCCGGTGATGACCAGGTTGTAGTACACCTTGCGGACCGGCCGGGCGAACGCCCAGCCGTAGGCGAAGTTCATGAAGCAGCCGTCGAGGGTGTCGAACAGCGTCATCCCGCCGGCGAACAGCAGCGGCAGGGCGAGGACCGCGTAGAACGGCAGGCCCGACGTGGCCGCGTACACCGTGGCCGTGAGCAGGACCACCTCGGTGGCGGTGTCAAAGCCGATGCCGAAGACCAGGCCGACGAAGTACATCTGCCAGGTGTGGTTGATCGAGCGCATGAACCGGCCGAAGAACCGGTACATCAGCCCGCGTGCCTGGAGTTGCTGCTCCAGTTCCTCTTCGCTGTACTTGCCGTCCCGGAGTCCTGAGAACACCCGGGCGATCCCGGCGAACACGATCAGGTTCAGCGCGGCGATCAGGTAAAGGAAGCAGGCGGCCAGCCCCGTGCCGACTATCCCGCCGAGCGTTTCGTACGCCGACGTCGGGTTGACCACCGCGCCGAACACCGCCCGGGCGGCGATCGAGATGCCGACGCCGACGGCCACGATGATGCTGGAGTGGCCGAGCGCGAAGAAGAACCCGGTTGCCAGCGGCCGCTGGCCGTCGGCCATGAGCTTGCGGGTCACGTTGTCGATCGCGGAGATGTGGTCGGCGTCGAACGCGTGCCGCAATCCCAGAGTCCACGCGGTAATCGCGACGCCCAGGCCAACACCTAGCTTTTCGTAGTGAAAGTGCTGCGGCATCACCGTGAGGACGAAGATTGCCCAGCCGCTGGCGTTCAGGAAAAGAATTACCGCGGCCATGACGGCGAGCCGGGCTCGCTCGCCGGGCCGAAGCGCGCGGGTCCGCGGCTTCGCAACTGAGCCGTCCACAGGCCATCCTCCGCGAGACGCCCGGAGGTCTGGCGGAACCGCCCTGCCTCCGAGGACACCGGCCGTGGGTGCGCGGCAGGCGACCGGGCTCATCCCCTTGGCGGGGCTTCACCGTTGCGGGACAGCGCCGGGTTCTAACCGGCTTCGCTGCCGCGGCACCATCGCGGCGGTCGGCCGCGACCTGGCAACCGTAGAGTGCGGCCGCCTATAGTGTCAAAACCTGCATAGGTATGTAGATGTGTGTGGGCGTGGCAGACTGGGCGGATGCATCTCGTCCCGGCGGATCGTGCCGATCACCGGATCATCGATGATCACCGCGCCTGCGAGGCGATCGCCGCTCTCGGCGACCCTGAGGTCGTCGCGTCCTGGGCGCGGCGGTTCTCCCTGCTGGCCGACCCCGGCCGGCTGTCGCTGCTGGTCTGCATCAGGGCTGCGGGGCCGATCAGCGTGACCGACCTGGCCGTGGCGTCCGGGATGAACGACACGACGGTGTCCCAGGCGCTGCGGCTACTGCGGGCCGCCGGGGTGGTCGCCGCGGAGCGGGACGGGCGGGTCATCCGGTACTCGCTGGCCGACGAGGAGATCGGCTCGCTGCTGGCGCGCCTGTTCCCGGCGCCCGTGGAGATCCCGGCCGGTTCATGAGCCCGGTCCGCGCGCCGGGTCCCAGCCAGGCTGGGTCAGGCCAGCTTTCTTCCTCGATGATCTCGTGGCACAGGGCCACGCACTCGGTGCAGATCCGCGCCTCACCCGTTGCCGCCATGGCTGGGACCTGCTGGCTGCCCTTCCCGCAGAAACTGCACTCCTGCGCCGCGTCGTGACTGACCTTGTGCATGAACCCGGCTGCGGATCCGGGTTCGGTCGCGGGGTCGAGTACCACCTGCGCGATGTCCGAGCACCTATCGCAGATGTACACGCCTGGGCCTGCGATCAGCTTCTTGACCTGTTTCTGGGTTCTTTCGCAGAACGAGCAGGCCAGCAGATCCTCGCGCGGGACCCTGCGCTTTGGTCGGCTACGGGTTCCGCCAGCGCTTTCCACGATCTGGTGGATGCGCTGGTGGCTGAGGCCGAGGGCGTCGGCGATCTCGCGCAGCGATCCGCCCGCGAGATGGAGCCGGCGCACCGCATGGTGGAAGTCGCAGCGGGCGACGTCGGCCGCATGCTCGGCGTCGATGACGCGGGCCTCGGCGGCCTTCGCCTCGCTGAGCAGGCCGGAGTCGACAGCCATATGTCCACTGTAGCTAGACGCGGGTAACAGCAAGAGCGCTCGCGGCGTTCAGGCGAGCCAGTGCAGCCAGGTTCCGTGCGAGTCGGCGAAGGCCAGGGGAATCCGGCCGTCGCGGGCGAGCAGGGACGGTGTGCCGTCGTAGGGCGGCGCCGGTGCGTCCGGCACGAGGCCTGGGTTTTCGTTCGACAGCCAGACGGCCGCGAGGTCGCCGACCAGGTCGGCGAACTGCCGTCGCTTGTCCGGCGTGACGTAGCCGAGCACGGACGTGTGGTACACGACCAGAGTCGCCTCGGCGTGGCGCCTGGGCCGCCAGCGCGGGCAGGTCGTCCAGCAGGTCACCGCGATGCACGGCCGGGGGGTCGCGCCGGGCGGTCGCGATCGCGGCGGCGAGGCGTTCCTCCCTGTCGCCTTCACCGGGCCACAACAGGCAGGTCAGCCACTGGACGTCGGCGTCGTTGCTGACGTCGAGCGGGTTGATGTCGAGCCCGGCCCGCCAGATGACGTGGGGGACCTGCGCTGGGAGCGGCACCGGGCCTCGCGGCGTACAGCGCAGGGTGGGTGCCCGCGGGTCGCTGCCCGTGATCCGGTGCCCGGCGTAATCGTAGGAGTAGCGATCGACCAGCAGGGTGAGCCCGGCGCTGGCGCCGACCTCGATCAGCGCCAGCGGCGGCGGCAGCTGGGCCAGCGCTGGCAGCATCGCGGTGCAGCGGGCCGGTTCGTTGGTCTGCGTGCGGCGAGTGCGCATCTGCTCGGCTAGCTCCGCGCTTGCCTGGCCGGCCAGGTCCCGCAGCTGCGCTATCCGGGCGGGCGCGCCGAGCAGGTAGCGGGCCGTCGCGAAGAGCAGGTTCGGCTGGCGTTTCTCCGGTGGCAGCGAGCTGAGAAAGCGCAGGATCACCGGATCGTCAGCCACCGCCTCGGCCAGCAACTCGTAGCTGGGGGAGCGGCCGTGGGCCTCCAGCCGGGCGAACTCCCGGTAGTTGTCCGCGATGTCCTTTGCCGGATCGTGCCCTGTCATCGCCACGGCTGGAACGCTACCGGGCACCCGGAATCCCGGGTGCCCGGCAGGTGGGCTTCACGCTGGCGGCCGTCGGCGGCCGCCCGGCTAACCGCCGGGTGGTCCGGCCCCGGAGCCGGACGCCCTGGCCAGCCGCCTCGGTGGCCACCTGCCGCCCGTTGCCATTGCGCCACGGCTGGGTGCGGAACAGCCAGTAGCCTCCGCCCGCCAGTGCGACGATGACCAGGACCCAGCCCAGCGCGGTGGTACCGACCCCGACATACTTCAGGCCGGATGCG
The DNA here is from genome assembly GCA_963813395.1 of uncultured Actinomycetes bacterium. Classification (GTDB taxonomy): domain Bacteria; phylum Actinomycetota; class Actinomycetes; order Streptosporangiales; family Streptosporangiaceae; genus DASXKD01. Next base: position 281,530 of record CAWEYV010000009.1, on the reverse strand, counting down.
AAGATCACGAACGTGATGATCGGCCTGATGTAGCGGTCCGGCGCCCGGGAGGACAGGAACGAGCCGATCAGCACGGCCGGCACGCTGCCGATGATGATAGACGTGGTCACGCCGAACTGGACGTTGCCGAAGATCAGCGCACCCAGCGCCGCCGCGGCGGTGAGCGGAACCGCCTGGGTCAGGTCGGTCCCGACCAGCTGGTTGGCGCCAAGCAGCGGGTAGAGGAACAGCAGCAGCACGATCATCAGCGAGCCGGAGCCCACCGAGGTCAGGCCCACGATCAGCCCGCCGATCGCGCCGATGAGGATGGTCGGCACCGGGCGGACCTCTACCTCCTTGATGGTGCCGATCCGCGGGTGGGCGGACCTGCGGTCCAGGACGTAGCGGAGCACCATGGCGCCGGCGCCCACCAGCAGCGCCGCCCCGAGGATGATCTCGACGTTCTTCTGCGCGGAGGAACTGTTGCCGAGTTCCTTCAACAGGAAGGAGCCGACGAACGCCATCGGCACCGAGCCGCACACCATCCAGCCCACTAGCCGCAGGTTCACCGTGCGCTTGGCCATGTGCACGGCCGCCCCCACGGGCCGCATGAAGATCGCGGCTACCAGATCGCTGGAGATGGCGGTGGACGGCTTCACGCCGAACAGCAAGATCAGCATGGGCGTCATGAGCGCGCCGCCGCCTGCGCCGGTAAGCCCGACGAGCAGTCCTACGACCGCGCTGCCGAGGACGATGTACGGGTTGAGGTGCATGCTGGCTCTTTCTTCCTTGCCTTAGGTGACCGTTGCTATGCCCTGCGTATTCTCTAGTCTTTCATGGCTAAATGTAGAGATTAAGGCTTAGGTACCCAGCTGTCCAGTAGGAAAACTCTGTATTCAGATTCTCTATTTTCTCTGCGTTTAAAATAGGCTATATATCCGATATATAATATGCGGAAGTTGTGCCGAGCCCGGCTACCTGGTCGGTTCGTGAGCAGGGCAGTGGTGGTTCTGACGGCCATTGGCAGCACGCGCGTCCAGGCGGACGCCCAGCCGGGAGCGCGGTAGTCGGCTGGAACTTTGCGGATGCTGGGTGGAGTGCGCGGGAGGACGAACATGACCGGCCACGTCGTGGGGGAGTGCTGATGTCTGACTACTTCGACCTTGGCGGGTACGAGCGGCGGGTGACGACCTCATCCGCGGAGGCGCAGGTCTGGTTCACCCGCGGGCTGGTGTGGGCGTACGGGTTCAACCACGAAGAGGCGGCGGCGTGCTTCGAGCAGGCGATCGAGGCCGACCCGGACTGCGCGCTCGCGCACTGGGGGCTGGCCTACGCGCTGGGCCCGAACTACAACAAGCCGTGGGAGGCGTTCGACCCCGGCGACCTGTCATCCTCCCTGGCCAGAGCGTTCGCCGCGGCCAGGGCGGCCACCCGGGCACCCGGGGCGGCACCGGTCGAGCGGGCGCTCGCGCAGGCGCTGACCGCGCGGTACCCGTCCGCCGAGCCGGGCGACGACCTCCCGGCCTGGAACGCCGGGTACGCCGACGCGATGCGCGCGGTGTACCAGGCCCATCCCGGCGACCTCGACGTCGCCACGCTGTTCGCCGACGCGCTGATGAACCTCACCCCGTGGGCGCTGTGGGACCAGGCGACCGGGGAACCGGCCGCCGGGTCGGCCGCCGATCGAGGCCAAGGCCGTCCTGGACCGGGCGCTGGCCACCGAAGCCGGCCGGGCGCACCCCGGCGATCCTGCACATGTACATCCACCTGATGGAGATGTCCGCCCGGCCCGAGGACGCGCTGCAGGCCGGTGACCTGCTCCGCGACCTGGTGCCCGACGCGGGCCACCTGCGGCACATGCCGACGCACCTCGACGTGCTGTGCGGCGACTACCGGGGCGTCGTGTCGTCCAACACCGCCGCGATCGCGGCCGACGAGAAGTTCCTGGCCCGCCGCGGCGCGATGAACTTCTACACGCTGTACCGGGCGCACGACTACCACTTCAAGATCTACGGCGCGATGTTCCTCGGCCAGGCGCGGACCGCACTGGAGACCGCGGACCAGCTCGCGGCGGCGATCCCCGAGGAACTGCTGCGGGTGCAGACCCCGCCGATGGCCGACTGGCTCGAGAGCTTCGTGCCGATGAAGATGCACGCTGCTGATCCGGTTCGGGCGCTGGGACGACATCATCGCCGCGCCGCTGCCCGCCGACCCGGACCTGTACTGCGTCACCACGGCGATCATGCACTACGCCAAGGGGGTCGCCTGCGCGGCCACCGGGCGAATCGCCGAGGCGGACGAGCACCGCAGACAGTTCGCCGCCGCGGTCGGCCGGGTACCCGCCTCGCGCACCCTGTTCAACAACACCTGCCAGGACGTCCTCGCGATCGCGGCGGCCATGCTGGACGGCGAGCTGGAGTACCGCAAGGGCAACTACGAGGTGGCGTTCGGCCACCTGCGCCGCGCGGTCGAGCTTGACGACGGGCTGCCCTACGACGAGCCGTGGGGCTGGATGCAGCCGGCCCGGCACGCCTACGGTGCGCTGCTGCTCGAGCAGGACCGGGTCGCCGAGGCCGAGGCCGTCTACCGGGCCGATCTCGGCCTGGACAGCACCCTGGCCCGGGCCTGCCAGCACCCGGGCAACGTCTGGAGCCTGCACGGCTACCACGAATGCCTCACCCGGCTGGGCAAGGACGAGCAGGCAGCCATCGTCGGGCAACAGCTCAAGGTCGCGGCCGCGTACGCCGACACGCCGATCAGATCATCCTGCTTCTGCCGGCTTACCGGGACATAGAGTGCTCGGTGGCAGGACGCCGCAAGCCCAGTAGCTTGCCGCCGAGTGCGCTTACCACGCCAAACGGCTGGCGCGCCCGACCGTGGTCGCACGCGCCAGCCGTTTGGCTAAATCAATGTTCGGTTAGGTGAGACGCGGCGCTGACGTTAGTCCTTGATCCTGATGAAACTGCCCTGCAGCGGCAGGTTCGCCAGGGCCGACGAGTCGCCGACCTACACCTGGAACTGGCCTTCCGGCACGACCCACTTGTTCGCCGAGGTCTTCCAGTACGCCAGGTCCTGCCTGTTCAGGTTGAAGGTGACCGTGCTGGACTGGCCGGGGCTGAGCGTGACCCGCTGGAAGCCCTTGAGCTGGCGGGGCGGCTCACCGGCGACCGGGGGGTCGCCGAGGTAGAGCTGGGCCACGTCGGTGCCGGCCACGTGGCCGGTGTTGGTCACCGTGGCGGTCACCGTGACCGCCGCGCCGCCCTTGCCCGGCGTGATGGTCAGGTTGCTGAACCCGAAGGTGGTGTAGGACAGCCCGTAGCCGAACGCGAACATCGGGGTGAGGTTCTTCGCGTCGTACCAGCGGTACCCGACCTTGATCCCCTCGGAGTAGTGGACCTTGCCGTTGACCCCGGGGAACTGCTGCGGGGTCGCTGCCGGGACCTGGGACAGGTTCTCCGGGAAGGTCACCGGCAGGTGCCCGGACGGGTCGGTGTTGCCGTACAGCACGCTGGCCAGCGCGGTGCCGTTGCTCTCACCCGGGTACCAGGCGTCCACGACCGCGGCGACCTGGCTGAGCCACGGCATCGCGACCGGCGCGCCCGCGTTGATAACCACCACCGTGTGCGGGTTGGCCGCGGCCACGGCGGAGACCAGCTCGTCCTGGGCCGAGGGGAGGCTGAGGCTGAACCGGTCCGCGGCCTCGGTCTCGGTGTCGTCGGAGACCACCACGACCGCCGTCGATGCGGCCTTGGCGGCCGCGACCGCCGCGCTGATGCCGGGTGCCAGGTCGGACGGAGTGGCCCAGGTCAGTGCCGACGAATCGCCGGTGATGTTAATGGTGTAGGTCTTGCCCGCCGTGAGCTGCACGCTCGCCGAGTAGGTGTGCACCGGCGGGGTGCTCGGCACGCTGAACAGCGGCGTGCCGTTCACCGACAGCGTGGTCGGGGTGTAGCAGCCGCAGGGGTTGGTGACGGCCAGCACGTAGGTACCGGTCTGCGGTGCGGTGAGGGTCCCGGTGTAGCTGCCGCCGAACGGGGTCGGCTGGTAGGGCGGGCTCAGGTCGGAGGACGGGATGGCGGCCAGGCTGGTATCGGTCGGCAGGCCCTGCTGGTACTGCACGGTGGTGCCCGAGCCCGCCGCCGAGGTGAGACCCTGCAGCGGCGTGACGCTGAACGGGGCGGTCACGTACGCGCTGCCGCCGCCGGTGTCGCTCGTCGCGACCGAGGCGGCTGGGCCGATCACGGCGACCGTGCCGCCGTTGCTCGCCGACAGCGGGAGGGTCCCGTCGTTCTTCAGCAGCACCGTGCCGTCCTCGGCGACCTGGGTGGCCACGGCCTGGTGCGCGCGGGTGGTGACCTTGTCGCTGGTGTTGCCGGTCGGCGGGTTGTTGAACAGGTTGAACCGGAACATCTCGGTCAGGATCCGGGCGCACATGCCGTCGACCACGGACTTGGCGATGTGCCCGTGCCGCACGGCCTTCTGCAAGGCCGTGCCGTAGAACTGGTTGAACGGCTGCTCCATCGAGGTGCCCTGCACGGCGCCCTGCGTCGAGTGCAGCGCCCCGTAGTCGGAGGTCACGAAGCCGGGGAAGTGCCAGCGCTCGTCCAGGGTCGTGCGCAGCAGGTAGGCGTTGTTGCAGGCGAACGCGCCGTTGATCACCGCGTACGAGCACATGACCGAGCCCGCGTGCGCCTGCTGGACCGATGCCTTGAACCCGGGGAAGTAGATCTCGTTCAGCGTCCTTGTGCTCGCGATCACGTCGTCCTGCGGGGAATTGCGGTTGGTCTCCTGGTTGTACGCGGCGAAGTGCTTGACCTGGGACATCTCCTTCGTGCTCTGCACGCCGTCGATCTCATTCACGGCGAGGCTGCCGTTGAGGAACGGATCCTCGGTGTAGGCCTCGAACGACCGGCCCCAGCGCGGGTCCCGGTCGATGTTGATCGTCGGGCCCAGGTTCACCGCCGCGCCCTTGCCCCACTCCTCCTGGCCGACGACCTTGCCGTACTGCTGGGCCAGGGACGGGTCGAAGGTGGAGGCGAGGGATACGGCCGAGGGAAGCTGGGTCACGCCGGTGAGCCCGTCGCCCACGCCGACCGGCCCATCCTCCAGGCCCATCGCCGGCATGCAGAACGCGGGCTGCGCGGCCATGTAGAAGACGTAAGGCTGGCTGGTGCCCTGGCCCTCGACCATTCTGATCTCGTCGGCGAGGGTCATCCGGGACAGCACCATGTGCACCCGGGTGGGGATCGACAGCCTCTGGTTCAGCCAGGGGCACTTGGCGAGCGAGTCACCGGCGGGCAGGGCGCGGCCGCCGGTCGTGGCGGCCGCCGGGGCGCTGGGCGAGGCGAGCGCCAGCAGGGAGAGCGTCAGGGACGCGGTGGCGGCCAGGGCCAGCGCCGTCCGGCGGAACCGGGACCTGGGCCGGTCCGGCCTGCGGCTGTTGCGGGGGAGTGGGTACATCGATACCTCCGTGAATGTGCTCGGCGCGAAGGACAGCGTTGCCCTCCGCTGCAGGAGTAGTCAGCGGGCATTCGAGAAGGTGCACTGATGCCCGGGGGCGACGATGTGGCCGTCGCCGCCGGGCTTGATAGTGCTGTGGTCGCCGGGCTGGATCGCAGTGCTGAGACCGCCGGGCTAAACCGTGGTGCCGTGGTCGCCGGGACGGATGGTGCGGCCGTGGTCGCTGGGCGTGATCGTGGTACTGCGGTAAGGGAAGGCCGGAGAGGGGTGGCGAACAAGGCGGCCCGCGCCGGGGCCGGTGCCCGCGCAACCCTTATGTGCTAACAGCGAATGCCTCATCATGGCTCGCGGCGGCACAATCTGCTGCTCACCCTGGCTGGATCCCTACTGCCGGTGATAAGGAACGCTCACCCGGCTTTCCACGCTAGTACGGATTCGGCTTTCCACGCTAGTACGGCCGCCACCCGGCCAAACGTGAACGCGGCATAAATATTGCCGATACAGCATTAATTTTCCGTTAAGAGGCGGCCCGGATCATTGGCTATCCCGGGCGCCGTGGGTCGCCCGGCCGGACCCGCTGCCCGGCCGCAGCCGGCGTCCGGGCCCGGCGCCGGGGAGAGCGGGCGCCCGGCCGATAGCGTTGACGCATGACGATCGAGACGCGCCGCCTGGGGCGGACCGGAACGGACGTGACCATCCTCGGCTACGGGGCCATGGAGTTGCGAGGGCAGCCGCACGGCCCGGCCATCGATGACGACGACGCGGGCCAGCTCCTCAACGAGGTGCTCGACGGGGGCATCAACCTGATCGATACCTCGATCGACTATGGCCGCAGCGAGGAACTCATCGGCCGGTATCTCGGCCATCGCCGGGATGAGTACTTCCTGGCGTCCAAATGCGGCTGCCTGCTCGGCCCGCCGCCGCCCGGCTCCCGGCCGCCGTTCCCGCACGACTACAGCGCCGCCAACGTGATGGCCGGGATCGACCAGAGCCTGCGCAGGCTGCGTACCGACCGGCTGGACCTGGTCCAGGTGCACATGTCGCCCAGCGTGGCGCAGATGCAGGCGGACCAGACCATCGAAACGCTGGTGGCCGCGCGCGAGCAGGGAAAAGTCCGGTTCCTCGGCATGTCGGGCATCCTGCCGAACCTGCCGGACCACATTGCCCTGGGTGTCTTCGACGTCTTCCAGATCCCCTACTCGGCGGTCCAGCGCGAGCACGAGGACCTCATCACTGCCGCGGCCGCGGCGGGCGCCGGGACGCTCATCCGGGGCGGTGCGGCCCGCGGCGGTCCGGCCGGGGACAAGAACTGGCGACAAGGGCCGCTTGGGCTCGCCGAAGGCGAAGGCCAGCGGCGCTGGGCGTCCTCGGGCGTGGAGGACCTGCTCGGCGACATGACGCGGCTTGAGTTCGTGCTGCGTTTCACGCTCAGCCACCCGGCCCTGTCCAGCACGATCGTCGGCACGTCCAAGATCGATCATCTGCGGGCGAACCTTGCCGTCGCCGCGAAGGGCCCGCTGCCGTCCGGGCTCTACGAAGAAGCCAAACAATGCCTAACGCTCCCTGCGCAGACCCCCTGACCCGGACGCCAGCCCGGCTCCGGGGCCGGTGTGACGCACAACCCCGAACCCGCACGCCAGCCTGGTTGCGGGGCGCATGTGACGCGAGACACACTGGCGGGAGCCCGAGGAGGTGGGGTTGGCAGACAGGCGGCTTCCGCGGTGGTCGGAGTTCCGGCCAGTTGCTGCGTCCGGCGCGGGTGCCGCTCGACGCTACGGAGCGGCGGCTCCACCGCGCATACACGATCGCTGACCTGCGGACGATCGCCGCGCACCGGGTGCCGCGGGCGGTGTTCGACTACACCGATGGCGCCGCCGAGCAGGAGATAAGCCTGCGCAGGGCGCGGCGCAGCTTCGCCCGGGTGGAGTTCCACCCGCAGGCGCTGCGCGACGTGAGCACCACCGACACCGGCACCACGGTGCTCGGCAGGCGCTGGCCGGTGCCGTTCGCGCTGGCGCCGACCGGGTTCACCCGGCTGATGCATCACGAGGGCGAGCGGGCGGCCGTACGGGCCGCGCAGCGGGCCGGGGTGACCTTCACGCTCTCCACCATGGGCACCACCTCGATCGAGGAGATGGCGCAGGAGGCACCGGGCGCGCACAAGTGGTTCCAGCTCTACGTGTGGCGGGACCGGGCCGCCGGCAAGGACCTGGTCGAGCGGGCCCACGCCGCGGGCTACGAGGCGCTGGTGCTGACCGTGGACACGGTCGTCGCGGGCGCGCGGATGCGGGACGTCCGCAACGGGCTGACGATCCCGCCCGCGCTCACCCCGTCCACCGTGCTCGACGCGGCGATCCACCCGGCCTGGTGGTTCAACCTGCTCACCACCGAGCCGCTGACGTTCGCGAGCCTGCAACGAGTGGCACGGCACCGTCGCCGAGCTGGTGAACGCCATGTTCGACCCGGCGGTGACGTTCGCCGACATCGAGTGGCTGCGCGGTGTCTGGCCGGGGCCGCTGCTGGTCAAGGGGATCCATACGGTGGACGACGCCGTTGCCGCGGTCGACCACGGTGCGGACGGGGTCATCATCTCCACCCACGGCGGACGGCAACTGGACCGGGCCGTCGCCCCGCTGGAGGTGCTGCCGCCGATCGTGGACGCGGTCGGCGACCGGGCCGATGTCCTGCTCGACACCGGGATCATGCACGGCGGGGACGTGGTCGCCGCGCTCGCCCTCGGTGCGAAGGCGTGCCTGGTCGGCCGGGCGTTCCTCTACGGGCTCATGGCCGGTGGTGAGCGCGGGGTGGACCGCGCGATCGCTATCCTCACCCGGGAGATGACCCGGACGCTCCAGTTGCTGGGGGTCCGCAGCATCGGGGAACTGAACAGATCACACGTGTCGCTGCGCCAAGCCGGAAGCTGAGCAGGGGCAGGAGAGGGGAGCCCGCCGATGGAGGTTGTTCGAGTTCCGCCCCGAGCGCGAGCAGTACGCATTCACGTTCGGCGGCGTGGCACCCATCCGCAAGGTGAAGCCGGGAACCGTACTGCGGCTCTGGACCGAGGACGCGTTCTGCGGCACCATCCGGAGCACCACGGACATGCCGAGCACGTCGCTGACCATGCCGTTCGTCAACCCGCAGACCGGCCCGTTCTACGTGGAGGGCGCCGAGCCCGGCGACACCCTGGCGCTGCACTTCGTGGACCTCAGCCCGGCGCGGCACTTCGGCGCGTCCTGCACGATCCCGCTCTTCGGCGGGCTGACCAGCACCGACCGCACGGCCACGTTGCAGGACCCGCTGCCGGAACGGACCTGGATCTACGAGGTGAACCGGGAGCGCTGGACCGTCGAGTTCCAGGCTCAGTCCAGCGACCTTCCGCCTGGACCTGCCGATGGACCCGATGCTCGGCACGGTGGGCCTGGCCCCGGCGGCCGGCGAGGTGCGCTCCTCGCTGGTGCCGGACACGTTCGGCGGCAACATGGACACCCCGGAGATGCGCGCCGGCGCGACCTGCTATCTCGGGGTCAACGTCGACGGTGCGCTGTTCTCGGTGGGCGACGGGCACTACCGGCAGGGCGAAGGCGAGGCGTGCGGCACCGCGGTGGAAGGCGCGATGGATGTGACGCTCATCGTGGACCTGATCAAGGGCGGCGCACCCGCCTGGCCGCGAATCGAGACCGATGAGCATCTGATGGTGGTCGGGTCGAGCCGGCCGCTGGAGGACTCCTGGCGGGTGAGCCAGGTCGGCATGGTGATGTGGCTCGGTGAGCTGTACGGCCTTGACAAGCTGGACGCTTACCAGCTGCTCTCGCAGACCAGCCAGGCCCCGCTGGCCAACGTCGTGGACGCCAACTACAGCACCGTCACGAAGGTGGCGAAGGGCCTGCTTCCCACGGCGGCCGCCTACCGGGGCATGCACCGGAACCTGCGTGAGGTGGCCGCGGCCGCCGCCGGTAACGGCGGGCGTGGCGGCGTGTCGTACTAACCGAGGAGGCGGAAGGTGGACCTGGGTCTGCAGGGGCGGCGTGCCCTCGTAACCGGCGGCACGAAGGGGATAGGGCGGGCGATCGTGGACACGTTCGCCGCAGAGGGCGCCGCAGTCGGGTTCTGCGCCCGCACCGAGGGCGATGTCGCCGACACGGTCGAGGCGCTCACCAAGCGCGGCAGCTACCGCGGTAGGCGGTGCCTTCGACGTCGCGGACGAGCAGAGCATCGAGGACTGGGTCACCGCCGCCGCCGCCGAGCTTGGCGGCATCGACATCGTGGTGGCCAACGTCAGCGCGCTGGCGATCCCGGACGAGCCGGCCAGCTGGCAGGCAAGCTTCGACGTGGACATGATGCACACGGTCCGCCTGGTCAAGGCCGCCATGCCGTACCTGGAACGCAGCGACGCGGCCTCGATCGTGACGATCTCGAGCGTGTCCGGCCGGGAGATCGACTTCGCCGCAGGACCTTACGGCGTGTTCAAGGCGGCCATCATCCACTACACCCAGGGCCTGGCCTACCAACTGGCCGCCAAACGCATCCGGGCCAACAGCCTGTCACCGGGCAACACGTACTTCGCCGGTGGTGTCTGGGAGAACATCGAGCAGAACGTTCCCGATCTGTTCGCTCAGGCGATGGCGCTGAACCCGACCGGCCGGATGGCGAAACCCGAGGAGATCGCCCGCGCGGCGGTGTTCCTCGCCAGCCCGGCGGCAAGCTTCATCACCGGCACCAACCTGGTCGTGGACGGCGCGCTGACCCGCGGCGTGCAGTTCTGACGGGCAGGCCGGCGGCGATAACGGTAGCCCTCAGTTCTCTGTGGTTGAGGCTTCGTCGTCGCGGCACAGGCAGAAGGGGTGCCCGGCTGGATCGAGCATGACCCGGACGTTGTCCTGCGGCTGGAAGTCCGCGACCTGCGCGCCCAGATCCACGGCGTCGGCGACGGCCGCGTCGAGGTCGTCCACCTCGATGTCAAGGTGCATCATGTGCGCTGCTCACCCGGGACGGGTGGCCAGACCGGCGGTACGTAGTCGTCGGCGCGCTGAAAGACCATGTAGGTGCCGTCCTGGGCGGCTTGATGATCGCCGTGCCCGGCTCGGTGTGCACGACCGGCCAGCCGAGCAACTGCGAGTAGAAGGCCGCCAGCTTCCCCGGATCCGGCGCTTCGATGGCGGTTCCCCACCACACGTCCCCGGACCGGCCGCGCATGAGCGCATGTTAGCGAATGCAGGTTGTTGCGCGGGACGCTGACCTCCGCGAGTTCCGCAGCCCTTTGGCCGTACCCTGCGAGTGGGCTCAGCAGCGATGTCTTCCTGCCGGGTACCAGACACTCGCAGGAACGCGTTCTGATTGGCAGACCCGCGAAACCCGCAATGGAGGCACATGCCGCTCTTCTCAACGCCGCAAAACCAGGACGGGTCAGCATGGGAACCGCAGGCGGCCGACAGCAGGCTCGCCAAGACCGCTGGGGCTGATCCCGCCGGCGTCTTCACCTCTGACCTGTCGGTGTCGGAGTACGTGCTGCTCGGCGAGGCCGGGTTCGAGCCGCTTGGTTTCGTGGTCGGTTCCTCGATCTACCACGTCGGCCTGCAGGTCAGCCGGTGGGGCCGCAACCAGGAGCTGCAGGTACTCACCCAGGCCATGTACAACGCCCGGGAGTTCGCCATGGTCAGGATGCGCGCCGAGGCCGACCACCTGGGCGCGGACGGCATCGTTGGCGTGCAACTGCGAATGCAGATGTATGCCTGGGGCCAGTCGTGCCTGGAGTTCGTGGCAACCGGCACCGCCGTCCGTCACCTGGCCGGCCAGGGCGCACACCGCGCACCCGACGGTGGTGCGTTCACCTCGGACCTGTCCGCCCAGGACTTCTTCCGGCTGCTGGCGGCCGGTGCGGTGCCGGTCGCGTTCGTGCTGGGTACCTGCGTCTACCACGTCGCGCACCAGGGCGTGATACAGACGATGCGGCAGGCCGGTCAGAACCAGGAGATGATGCGGTTCACCCAGGGTGTCTACGAGGCACGCGAGCGAGCGCTGGGGCGAATGCAGGCCGAGGCTGCCCAGGTGGGCTCATCTGGCATCGTTGGCGTAACGGTGGAAGTCAAGAACCACGTCTGGGGCGAGCACGCGACCGAGTTCCTGGCCACCGGTACCGCGGTGCGGCGGCTCGCCGACGAGCACAAGCTGCCGGAAACCTCACCCAAGCCCACGTTTACCCTCGGTCTGGACACCTAGCGCCACGGCAGGCACCGTGATCCGGCTCAGGGCCGCCCCACCCGCCGTTCCCCAGCGCGGCCTGCGGGCACCCGCGCAGCGGCCTAACATTGGGCCCATGGTCCGTTTCCTCGTCCTGTACAACACGCCAGAAGATGCCGCCGAGTTCGATCGGTACTACCGTGAGGTTCATATTCCCCTCGCCAAAAATCTTCCCGGCCTCCGCCGCTATACAATTAGCCGGGATATGGCCGTCATCCGGGGCGCCGAAGCCTATTACATGATTGCTGAGTTGGACTTTGACAACAGGGCCGCTCTGGAGAATGCGTTTCAGTCGCCGGAAGGCCAGGCGGCCGCCCAGGATGTGCCCAAGTTCGCCACCGGCGGGGCCCACAGCATGGTCTATGACCTGGAAGACGCCTGACAGCCGCCTTCGTCTGTGGAGGTGAGCGGTATGCCGCCAGTATCGGACAGCGCGCCGTTCAGCGAGGCTGACCTGCTGCGCGCTGCGGGGGAGCGGTCATACAGTCGCGGCCTTGAGTATGTGGACGCGGTGCGCAATCTCCATATCGGCCCGGGCGAGATCACCGCGAAGGTCTACGGCACCGATGAGTATGAGATCGTCTTGGACCTGGACGTCGATGGTGTCAGCGGTGAATGCTCGTGTCCGTACGGCCGGGAGGGTTTTTTCTGTAAGCATCTGGTTGCCGCCGGGCTGACCGTGCTCCGCCAGGGTGGCGACCTTCCCCAGCAGCGGGCAGCCGCCGCGGCCAAGGCCCAGGCGCTCGACACCTGGCTGGACGGGCTGTCCCGGGCGGATCTGCTCGCGCTGGTGCACGAGCAGATCCGCGAGGACCAGAACATGCGCCGTCGGCTGGAACTACGGGCCGCGGCCGCTGGCTCGGACCAGGGGGACGTGCAGGCGCGGGTGGGTGAGCTGCTTGACGTCTCCGCGGTATCCCGGCGTGGGTACCTCGAGTACTCGGACGCGAAACCGTACTCCAGCCATATCGACCAAGTGGTCGACGTGATCGACGAACTCGTAGGCGCCGGCCAGGCGGCCGAGGCGGTCGGCATGGCCAGATATGCGCTGTCGATGGTGATGGACGCGCTGGAGCAGGCCGACGACTCCGATGGGTACATCGGTGGCAGCGCTTATGAGCTCGCGGCCGCGCATGCCCAGGCGTGTGCCACCGCGTCCGCGGATCCCGTTGAGCTGGCCTCGTGGCTGGCCGGATTCGTGCTGGGGCAGGGGAGCTTGCTCGCGGATTTCGGTGTCGGCGGCTACGGCGAAGCGCTCGGCGACTCCGGAACAGCGGAGTACCGTCGGCTGATCACCGCGGCGTGGCAGCGGAATCCCTCAGGGATTCACGAAAGATACCTGATGCAGGACCTGCACCGGGCGACCGGGGAGGTGGACGCGCTCGTCGCCATGTACGCCGCCAACCTGGGCCCGGGAGGCTACACCCACCTAGTGATCGCCCAGGAGCTTGACCGGGCCGGCCGGGCCGATGACGCCCTGCAGTGGGCCGAGCGCGGCGTGCGCGAGGCAACCGGGACAGTGAATACCCAGCTGGTTGACTACCTGGTGGGCCGGCATGAGGCCAGCGGGGCGTACGGCAAGGCTCTGGCGGCCCGGCAGACCGCATTCGGCAAGGACCGCACGCTGAGCTGCTACCGGGCCCTGCGCGACGCGGCCCAGAAAGCCGGGCAATGGGTGGTGGTGCGGGAGCAGGCCCTGCGGCAGCTGGAGAGGGATGCTGCCGCCTATCGTGGCCGCAGCCACGCCGAGTTCGGCTGGGGCGGAGGGCCGGTATGGATCAGCGCGCTGATCGACGACGGTGATATCGCCGCGGCCTGGGACGCGGCTGCCGGGATCGCCAGCGCCCGCCAGTGGCTCACCCTCGCCGACCTGGTCGGCGTCGACCGGCCCGGCGACGCCCTGCCCGTCTACTTGCGTGCGATCGAGCCGCTCAGGTCGCAGACCGGCGATCCGGTCTATGCCCAGGTCGCCGACCTGCTCGCCAAGATCAGGGATTGTCACGAACGGCTGGGCACCGATACCCAGTTCACCGCCTACCTGACCTGGTTGCGCGCTGACCAGAAGCGCAAGCGCAACCTGATCAAGCTCCTCGACCAGCGCGGGCTGCGAACACCGGCCCGTTAGCGAGAGCTAGCCGACGCCGGCTTACCGCCGGAACTATGCAAGCTGTCCATGATCACGGGAGTTTGTTCGTCGCATGGAGGCTGTCGCACGACTCGTGATGTTGGTTTGTCAAGGTGTCTCCCGGGTTGGCGTGTCGCCCTGGCATACGTGGGCTGACCTGGGAGAATAGTGTTCATGGGGTATAACTTCCAAGCCGCGGAGCGGGATCAGCTGTTCTTGCTGCCACCCGATGCGCGGGACTGGCTGCCGCCGGGGCACCTGGCCTGGGCGGTGCTGGAGCAGGCCAGGCAGATGGACCTGGCGCCGTTTGTGACCTGGTACCGGGCCGATGGGCAGGGGCAGAAGGCCTATCACCCGCAGCTGATGGTGGCGCTGGTCATGTACTGCTACTGCAAGGGGGTCCGGTCCTCGCGGGCGGTGGAGATGGCCACCTTCGACGATGTGGGCGCCCGGGTGATCTGCGGGAACTGCCATCCCGATCACGCGACGGTGGCCCGGTTTGTGTCCCGGCATGAGGGGCCGGTGAAGGGGCTTTTGGTCGCGTCGCTGGTGGCCTGCGCCAGGCAGGGCCTGGTCAGTGTGGATGTGGTGGCCGGGGACGGGACGAAGGTCAAAGCCAGCGCGTCGATGGCGGCTAACGCCACCGCGGAGCAGCTGGAGATCGAGATCGGTGAGCTGGAGGCGCTGATCGCCGCCGAGGTCGAGGGCTGGCTGGCGCAGGCCCGGGCCGAGGATGCGGCCGAGGACGCCCTGTTCGGCGGGGACGGCCCGGGCGCGGGTGGCGGGCCGGGGACGCTGGCGCGGACGGCAGGCAAGCTGATCCGCCGCCAGCAGGCCAAGGCCAGGCTGGACGCTGAACAGGCCGCCCGCCAGGCGCAGGCCGAAGCGGACCGCGAAGAGAAGATCACCCGGCTGGAGGCCCGCGCGGCGGCGCGGCGGGCTGGCGCGGAACGTCTGGCCGCCGAGGCCGGGGCCGAAGTGGCGGACTACCAGCGGCGCGCCGCGGAAAAGGCCGCCGCGGGCAGCGGCAAGCGCCCCGACGGGCGGGTGCCAGTGCCCGCGGACCGCCACATCGCTGTCCGCGGGGCCCGCCAGGCACAGGCAGCCGCCGAGCAGGCGCTGAAGCAGGCGAAGGCCGCTCCTGCCGCCGCCCCCGGGCGCGCCCGCCCGCCCAAGGCCAGCACCACCGACCCGGCCAGCGCCGTCATGCCGCTGAAAAAAGGCGGATTCGACCAGCTGTACAACGCCCAGGCCCTGGCCGGCAAACACCAGATCATCCTGGCCATCGCCACCCACGGCAACCCCACCGACACCGGGGCGCTGCACCCCCTGCTGGCACAAGGCCGCGCCAACCTGGACGCCGCCGGCATCGATGAGGCGATCGGCAAAGCCCTGTTCGACGCCGGGTACGCCAGCGAGGACAACTTCACCACCGCCAGCGAGCCCGACCTGTACGTCGCCATCACCAGGGAAGCCCGCCAGACCGGCCGCACCCGCGACGGCAAACAACCTCACACGATGAAACCCTCCTGGCAGCAGATGGCCGCCCGGCTGGACACCCCCGAAGGCAAAGCCCTCTACAAAAAGCGGGCCGGCATCATCGAGCCGGTCTTTGCCCAGCTGTTTCACCGCCTCGGCCGTGATCTGCATTACCGGGACACCAAAGTTGATCTCGAACTCCACCTGTGGGCCGCCAGCCACAACCTGCTCAAAGCCATCCGCGCCCAGGCCCGCCGGATCGCCGCCAGCCCAACGGGCAGGCTGGCCCCAGCCAGCTGACACCAAGGCCAGCTCACCCAAGCACCCATCATGAGAACCCAAACCCACACCAAACACCGCCACTACCCTTCAGCGCGGACGGTGACAGAGTCGTGCGACAGCCTCCATGTGCGGACGGAATCACGTGATCATGGGAGTACGGCCAGTGGAACCGTCAGATCGCCATGATCTCGAAGCTTGGTAGCGTACCCGGGGTGGTACGCTCCCCGGGATCGGCGGGCCCGTGATGGCCGGGCCGCCTCGCGGCGAGACAGGTGCCAGCATGACCGATGATGAGGCTATTTCCTATCAAGCGGCAGTCCGTGGCACACCGGTGCTGAGCAGCACCGGAGTGCAGGCCGTGTTAGGTACCTTCTAGCGGTTCTGGTCGTCCTCGCGGGTCCAGCGCGGGCGCCGGAACAGGCGGCCCAGCACATCGTGCAGGCTGTGCCCGGTGTCCTGCAGCGAGTCAACCCGGTACACCGGAGCGCCATCCGGCGGGGCCAGAGCACTGGCCTGCGCGTCGTCGAGGCTGCTGTGGATGGCGCTTCGTGTGATCTGCTGTACGTAGTCGGCGTCGATGAACCGGAGGCCGTTCTTCGTGGCGATCACAATCCCGTCGAAGACATCGACCTCAGGAACCTGCAGCACGTGCTCAAGCGTGCCAATCTCGGTACCCGTACTGCTCAGGACAGGCGTTCCACGAACTGCCGCCATGTAGGAAATAGCCTCATCGTCGGTCATGCTGGCACCCTACCGGGGGAGGACGGGCAGCAGCCCGGCCAAGTCCGACTCGGCGACATGCGCGACACGCGCGAGGATTTGGGCGGGTGCGTGCGGCTCGTCGTGGCATCATGTCCGTAGCAGAAGCTTCAGCGCCAGGGTGTGTGCGCCCTGCTGAAGCCTCGCGACCCGTAAGTTCCCAGGCGGTTGAGCGAGGGGAAGCGCTTACAAACGCCGGGTTTCCAACGCATGACTGGAGACCGGCGCAGTGAGCCCAACCGCCATCCACGCCCACGTCGCGTCTACCGTTGCTGCCTGGCCTGACGCGCTGCCATACCTGCTTGCGAGTAGCCGCTTGATGGCGTTCGTCGTCATCGTCTACTACGCCGCCAAGGCTGTCGTGTTCCTCCTTGCCTCGGTGGTCGCCATATGCACGAAGGACCCGGAACGGCGCAAGGCATGCCTGGAGATCGTGAGCGCTGTTAGCCGAGGATGGCCCTGGCCGTCCCGTCTATCGGGCCCAGGTCCGTGACCAGCTTGCACATTCCGGTACGGACGAGAGATCTGGCGTGTTCGGGGCGTGTCGCAGAGAAACGCGGACGGGCAAGTTAGTAGGTCATATCCGGACAAGACCCGGATCGTGCAAACGGTTGTCGTGTTTGCTTCGTCGCGCAGTAGCCGCCGGACCCGCACGTTCATGCCCAGCCCAGGCTCGCCTCAGTCGACTCCCGCACCAGGAACGCCACATCACATCAGCGGCGTGAGATTGGCCTCCTCGCCTTCCAGGCCTGCTGGCAGACTTCTGCCGTGGTAGTTGCCGATGACCAGGCACGCAAGGCCTTGCTGAGGCGAGGCTTTGCCCTGGAGTATGCGACGCTGGCGTGGAACGTGGCCGGGATCGTAGTGCTGGCCATCGCCGCGGTCTCGGCCCGGTCGGTGGCGCTGGCTGGGTTCGCCCTCGATTCGCTGATCGAGATCGGCGCGTCCACCGTGGTGATCTGGGAGCTGTCGGGCACGGGCGGAGAACGCCAGCGCCGGGGCTTGCGGCTGATCGGGTATGCGTTCGCGGCCTTGGCGGTCTACCTGCTGGTTCAGTCCACCGTGGCGCTGGCCAGCGGCTATCACCCGCGGCACTCGGTGCCCGGGATCATCTGGACAGCGGCGACCGCGGCGGTGATGTTCGCGCTGGCGGCTGGTAAGGCCCACACCGGCCAGGCGCTGGGCAATCCGGTGCTGCGGACCGAGGGCCGGGTCACGCTCATCGATGG
Organism: uncultured Actinomycetes bacterium; assembly: GCA_963813395.1. Classification (GTDB taxonomy): domain Bacteria; phylum Actinomycetota; class Actinomycetes; order Streptosporangiales; family Streptosporangiaceae; genus DASXKD01. The sequence continues at coordinate 263,980 of CAWEYV010000009.1, read as the reverse complement.
CATCCTGGCCACTGCGGTGCTGCTCGGCTTGCTGCTGAACGCCGCTCTGGGCTGGTGGTGGGCGGACCCCGCCGCCGGGTACGTGCTGGTCTTTTACGCCGCCCGCGAGGCCAGGGAAATCTTCGGCCACGCTGATCACAGGTCGGCCATGCCGGACGGGCCAGGGGGAAGGGTGTTAGACGATGCCGCTGGCTACGGCCACGCCGACGCCGATCAAGACCACGCCGCCGAGCAGTTCGCCGCGCTCGCCGGCGCGAGTGCCGATCCGGTTGCCCAACTCCAGGCCGATCAGCGACAGAGAGACGCTGATGGCGCCGATCACGATGGCCGCTAGGGCAAGGCTGACGTGGAAGGTACCCAGGGCAAAGCCGACGGCAAGGTTGTCGATGCTGAGGGCCGCCCCAGTGACCAGCAGCCGCCCGGTTCGCTGGCTCCCCGGTGTGGCTGGTGGCCGCCCGTCGCGACTGGCAGGGCTACGGAGGGCCTGGATGACGGTGTAACCGCCGGTGGCGATCAGCAGCGCTGCGCCGATCCAGTGCGCGGCGTGGCCGAAGGTGGTAGCCAGGCTGCGCCCCAGCAGCAGGCCGAGGATGGGCATACCGGTTTCGAAGAGCCCGAAGATCACCCCCACGCGCAGCCGGGTTCGCGCGTCAATCCCGCTCACCCCGATGCCCACAGCGGCAGCGAAGTTGGACAGCCCCAGCGAGACGGCCACGAGCACCAGGGCAAACACGGTTCAGGCAGCCGGGGCCAGGAGGGTGCCTCGATCGACTCTCGACTCGTCGCGATTGCCGTACCGCTCGCGCAGCGCCCGCCAGGCGGCCAGCTTCTCCGGGCGCATCCGCTGACCGTCATACAGGTCGTGCACGTAGCAGTAGAGCACCGTCTCCTCGCCCGGCCCGAGGAATTGCACCGTCAAGACCTCCCGCCCGGGAAAGGACGGGAACGGGTAAGGCTCGCGCACGAACCGGACGCCGGTGATCTCATCGACCCGCACGTCCATAATCCAGTTCGCCGCGCCGTCGCCGAGTTCGACGTGCCACCACCGCCGCTCGGCGGGGCCGCGGAACGCTGGTGCTGTCGCGCCGGTGAGGTGCGCGGTCCACCAGCCGACGCCGAAGACGAAGACCAACAGTCCGGACCCCGACAGGTCCGCGATCAGCCGTTCTAGTTCGCTGGCGGGTTCGCTGATATCTGCGACATTGCTCATCTCGCGCTCCTCACCGTGTCGGTGCCGTCAGTGGCTGGCAACACGGCGCTACGCGGGATCGATACCCGATCGTCCGCCAGATGGGCTCTTGAGCCCGGGCCGCCTGCCGTCGGTAAGAATCGGGGACGATTGCCTGATTGGCCCGCAGGTCACGCTGACCGCGGACGGAGGCGGTGCACACGGAGGTGGGCGCGAACGTCACGCCGTTCTTTGCGACGTCGCTGGCCCCGAGCCAAGGCGGCCGCCGGGAGAATCCCGGCGGCCGCCTTGTTCGTGCCGGAGGGTTCAGGCGTCGCCCTTGCGGGTTCAGCCCCAACCGCACTATGCAGATTTCTGCCTGGTCAGGACCGTGGGTTCAGTCCTTAAGCGGCTGCCCCGAGTTAGGGCGTGACGTAGTTGACTGAGGTTCCCCAGTTGGCGAAACCGTCTCTGGTGCCGCCGCAGGTGCCGATCGTCAGGGTGAACGCTGCCCCGGTGCAGTTCGGGTACTGGATGTACTCGTTAGCGAAGTAGATCCGCCCGCCGGTGCCCGGCAGGAAGAATCCCCAGCTGTAGTCTCCCCAGCGGGGGCGGGTCGGGCCTGGGTACCCCTGGTACTCGCTGAAGCCGTCCTGGGGGGACTGGCCCATGTCCGCGATGTTGATCCTGGAGTTGAGCAGGCCGCCGGAGGTGCTGGTCAGCCGGCCGAAGGCGGTGCTCGGGAAGAAGCCGCCGTGGTCGGCGCCGGTCGGCCCGCCGTTGCCGTTCAGCGTGAACAGCATGATCGCCTTGCCGCCCCTGGTGGGGGTTGCGGCCATGGCCGGCATGGACAGGTCTTCGTGTTTCGCCGCGACGTACCCCTGGCTGGTCAAGGTGAACTTGCCGGTGTGGTCGAACGAGTTGGTGCCGAGCACCCAGTACACCGCGCCCTGGTGGATCTCCGCGTTGGCCCTGGTGTAGGTCTGGGCGATCTGGGTGGCGGTGGATGCCCAGAGCTGGCCTTGCGCCTGCGAGACCTGCGTCAGGTTGTCGCCGTTGGTCTGGATGCCGCCCTCCGGGCAGGAGGCGAACACGCTCAGGCCGGCCGCTCCGCACTCATCGCCCAGCGGTATCGGGCCGTTCCGCTGCGCGCCAACGGAGGCCTGGAAACCGTTGAATGACAACTCGGGATCGTAGTAGCGATCGACGCCGGAGAAGAGCTGGCCGGTGAACCGGATGGCGGTGTTACAGCTGGCGCAGCCGCTGCTGTTGAGCGCGGACAGCCCGGTCCACGCCCACGCCGCGATCCGGTTGTCACCGGACGTCGGCGAGATCGCCGCGAACCCGTAGAAGTCCAGCGAGCCCACCATGAACCCGGTACCGCCGTGGGCGTTGTCGAACCGTCCCCCGACCGGCTGCGCCGGGATCGCCGCCACCCAGCAGGTGATGCCGCCCATGTGCAGCACGTTGTCACGGGCGCAGGTCCCGTCCGGAGTGCCGATCAGGCCCATGTTCACCCTCGCCACCGTGACCGCCGGGTTCGGCTGCCCGTTGGCCAGCACGGTGGGCAGGCCGGCCTCGAGCGCGCTCTTGTTGAACGCGAACTCCTGCGCCCCGTTGAAGAAACCGCCGCCGAAACCGGGCAGCGACGACGGGCGCAGCGGGAACTCGTCGTAGAACATGAGGAAGGCGTCCCGGGTCACCGAGATCTTCGCGAAGTCGTTGAGCAGGGACGGGTAGCCCGGCTCGGCCGGGTCGTAGTTGGCGTTGGAGAAGTACACGTGGTACGGGCCGAACGGGCTGTTGCCGTCGGTCACCGCGATGCCCTCAGAGCAGGTGTTGGCCACGCCCGCGAAGCAGCCGGCGAAAGGACCACCCGCGGACTCCGGGCTGGCCGAGACGATCTCGGTGAAGAAGAAGTGCCCACCGTTGGCGGGGTCATACACGCAGGAGGGATCCCCGCCGCTGCTCGACCCCAGGCCGGTGAGCCCCATCAGCGTGTCGAACGGGATCGGCGCGGACAGCCGCTTCAACGCGGTGTTGAAGACCAGGATCTCGCCAATGTTGTTGGTCTCGACCACGAACCCGTTGCCAGCACACAGCCCCTGGTCCGGAGGCTCGATGTCACCGAGGGGGTTAGTGGGCAGCGAGGCGCTGTCGACCGCGTTCAGGCCCTTCACACCGGTAGCGCCACCCGCCGACGTGCTGATGTTGTCACAACCCCGGCCCAGCGGCACGCAACTGACGGCCGGCAGCGGCTGGGAGCGCGTTGCGGCGCCGAGCCGGCGCAGCTGCGCCGCGGAGAGATGAAGCTGCCGCAGATCCGGCAGCGGCATGGCATGCGCCCGGTCCCGCTTCCCCACCGCAGCGGCCGCCGCGTGGCTCCGTGCCGCCCCCCCGGTGGATGGTGTGTTGACCGGGCCGCTCAGCAAGTTGCAGTTCGTCGCGCAGCCAGTCGCGGCCGGACCGGCAAAGGTCGGCTTGAACGTCCCCAGGCTCTTCGTCGTCACCGCGTGCGTTCGAGCGCCCGCAGCTGCGGTGGTCGGACCAGCCGCCGCTGGCCCTCCGGTGGCAACCAACAGCATCACCGGGAGCGACAGCAGCGACAGCAGCGCGATAACGCGGCGTGTGGCTTTCTTGTGCATGATTCCTCCCTCATGGGGCCCTCATTGGCCGCCTAGCTAGCGCCCCACCGCTGGACAGTTCCGCGCCCCAGCGGAACATAAGCGCGCTGCGCGCTCTCCTGCACTACAGAGCCCGCACAGGCTGGATGTGACGGGACTGGCGTAAGCGCAGGATTACAGTCTTTGGGGGCAGGGACACCTAACGGTGCTGCTTTGGCGCATAGCATCGTCCTAACCAGACCACGTAGACGGCGGACGGTCAATAGGCCGGTATGAGCCGAGTGCGTGCAGGAAGTCCTCGGTGAGCCAGCCGCGCAGCTGGTCGCCGACCTCCCGCGCGGTGCAGGACCACCAAGTGCACCACCGGGCGCGGTGTGCCCGAGGACCCCGGGTAAACCGGGAATCGGATACCGGCCTCGGCAGGTAGAGGGCCAGCGACACATCCCATGACCGCGCCCTGCTACGCCAGAGCCAGGCGCCCGCGCTCACGCACTTACTCGACGCTGAGACTGCACATGGCGCTAGGACGGTCATTACATTTCTCCGCCTGACCCGACAATAGGCGTTAATCTAAGATGACCCAAACTTTACTAACTGGTTACATCGAGTTAATGGGCTGCCTTGCTAGAAAATGGGTGGCCTGCGAGGTGGAGTAGGCGAGGAATGTGGCCCAGCAATGTGTCCCAGCCCTGCCCGTTTTCTAGTGCCGAATCCTGGTCAGTGATCGCAACAGCACCTAGGGTCGTGACGGCGCCCATCGTGGCAAATAGCTGCCCGGTCGCTGCCGTGAACTGGCAGCAGACCGGGCTGTGGGCGTGGGCGGATAACTCCTTACCAGACGAGCGGGACGAGGCGTTTGTGCTGCGCGGCGTAGGCGCGGTACCGGCCGTCCAGCGTGGTCAGCAGCGCGTTCTCCTCGATGCGGATGCGCCAGACGGATCAGCGCCAGCCACAGCAGGGCGACGGTTGCCATGCTGATCCAGTTTCCGTTCAGCAGGCCGATCCCGACGATGGCCAGCAGCCCGCCGGCGTACCCGGGATGACGCAGCACGCGGTAGGGGCCGCGGGTGACCACCGGCTGGTCCCGGCTGACCTTGACGGTGAAGGTGAAGTACTGGCCCAGGGCGTAGAACGACCACACGCGCAGCGCCACCCCGGCCACCAAGATCGCCATACCGATGGCGAAAGACGAGGGCGCCGTGGCCGATCGCGGCACCCGGCGCGGCGTGCGGGGCAACGCTCACCGCGGCGAGTGTGGCGGCCACGCAGGCCGCGAAGGCAAACCAGAAGCTACGCGGGCCAACCGGGGCACTCTTCCGATCGCCATTGCTGCTGCCGGGCAAACTGGACGAGCTCCATGAAGTACCAGCCCAGCACGACGACGAAGTACAGGACCCCGACGGGATGGGTGAGGAAGTAAGGCTTCATCGCTCCTCCATTGACTGCCGAAGCGTCCCCGCTCCGGGCTTGCGGTTATGTCTCGATAGTCGCGAGGCGGAAGCCCAGAATCGATCGTGCCGCCACCCGAACCTGGCGTACGGCTGGCACCGAATCCGGGGTACGGCTAGCACGATCGATTTCGTCTGCCAGGGGCGGACAATGGCGTCATGGACGGCACGATCCCGGCCGCTGACCAGCCCGGCCCGGCAAGACCGGCCGCGGGCGAGGCCGGCTGGGAGGGCACGTTCGGGCCGCCGGTGGTTCCTGCCCAAGGCTCCGCGCGCCTCCGGGGCGTGGCGGCAGGATGTGCTGCGGGTGCTGCGCGAGGCGTTCACCCGTCGGGCCATCAGGGAGCGCCGGTACACCGTCCTTAGCCTGCTGCTGGCGATCCCCGGCTTTGTCTTCGTGATCGTCGCCATCGTCGTGGGACTGGGGCTGTCGCTCAGCTTTGCCGGCATGCTGGTCGGGCTGCCGCTGCTGACCGTTGCCCTGGTAGGCGCGCGGAAGCTCGGCACGGTCAACCGCGCCCTGGTGGGCCGCATGCTGGGTGCAGCAGGTCGCGCCGCCGCCCCGGCCTCCCCGGCAGCCCGGCGTCGTCGGCTGGATCCGGACGGGACTGACAGATCCGGCCGGCTGGCGAGCATGTGCCTACCTGCTGCTCAAGCTGCCGATCGCCGTGATCGCCGTTGTCCTGGCGTCCTGGATCGTGCTGTACGGGATCCCGTACCTGACCTTCCCGCTGTGGTGGGAGATCCTGCATCAGCTCGACGTGGCAGTCACCGTGCCTTCGTGGCTGGCCTGGTGGAAGCAAGACCCGGTGACGGTGGCCATGTCCGTGCGGACCTTGGCCGGCGCCTTCGCCCTGGTCCCGGTCGGGGCGATAGTGCTGCTCGTGACCCCGTGGATGACCAGGGGAGCCATCACCTGGGATCGGGGCCTGACGGCTGCGCTGCTCGGTCCGCCGCTGCCGCAGCGGGTGCGGTACCTGGAGCAGACCCGGGCCCACGCGGTGGACGACGCCGCGGCGCGGCTGCGCCGGATCGAGCGGGACCTGCACGACGGCGCGCAGGCTCAGATGGTCGCCGTCGCCATGAAGCTGGGCCTGGCCAGGGAGAAGCTCGGCGGTACGGCTGGCGCGACGACAGAGGCCGAGTTCGAGCGGGCACTGCAGCTGGTCGACGCCGCGCACGCCAGCGCCAAGCAGGCCATCACCGAACTGCGTGACCTGGCCCGCGGCATCCACCCGCCGGTACTCGATCACGGCCTGGGCACCGCGCTGGAGACCCTCACCGCGGGCAGCGGCGTGCCCGTTGACCTGGTGATCGATCTGCCCGAACGGCCATCGGCCGCGATCGAGACCATCGCCTACTTCTGTGCGGCCGAACTGCTCGCCAACGTCGCCAAGCACAGCGGCGCACGGCACGCCACGCTGGAGGCGGTGCACGTGCCCGGGATGCTGCGACTGCGGGTCAGCGACGACGGGGCCGGCGGTGCCCGCATCGAGGCGGGCAGCGGCCTGGCCGGGCTCGCCGACCGGCTCCGGACCGTGGACGGCACCATCAACATCATCAGCCCGCCCGGCGGTCCTACGGTAGTTACCGTTGAGATGCCGTCCCACGCCTGACGAAGCCGGAGCGTACGCCGATGCGGGTGGTCATCGCCGAAGATTCTGCGGTGGTCCGGGCGGGCCTGGTGGAAATCCTGGCCGATCGTGGCCATGACGTGGTTGCCGCGGTCGGCGACGCTGATGCGCTGCGGGCGGCGGTCGCCGAGCATCACCCGGACGTCACCGTGGTAGACGTGCGCATGCCGCCGGGCTACACCGACGAGGGCGTGCGCGCCGCGATCGCGATCCGCCGCGACCATCCCGGGATCGGGGTGCTGGTGTTCTCCCAGTACATCGAGACCCGGTACGCGGCCGACCTGCTCGGCGCGGCGTCCGGCGGCGGCGCGGCGGGCGTCGGGTACCTGCTCAAGGACCGGGTCGCCGACGTGAGCGAGTTCGTCGATGCGCTCAGCCGGGTCGCGTCCGGCGGCACCGCGCTCGACCCGGAGGTGGTGACCCAGTTGCTGGGCGCCAGCCGGCGCACCGACGGGCTCGCCGCGCTCACCACCCGGGAACGGGACGTGCTCGCCCTGATGGCCGAGGGCAGGTCCAACGCCGCGATCGCCGGGTTCCTGGTGGTCACCGAACGGGCCGTCGAAAAGCACATCTCGAACATCTTCAGCAAGCTGGGCCTGGCGCCCTCGGACGCCGACCATCGCCGGGTGCTGGCCGTCCTCCGCTACCTGGAGTCCTGACGGCGGCGGCGCGCACACGTAGTGGTGGCGCTCAGAGGTAGTGGCGCCGCTCGAGGAGGTTGAAGGCACCCCAGCCGAATGGGATCGGAAGCCAGAACGTGAGCGTACGGAAGAGCAGCACCGCGCTGACCGCGGTCGCACCGGGCAGGCCGGCGGCGGTGAGCCCGGCCGACAGCGCTGCCTCGACGGCGCCAAGGCCGCCCGGGGTGGGCACGGCCGACCCCAGGGCGCTTCCGGTGAGGTAGACAACGGCCGTGCTCTCTATCGGGACCGAGCCGCCGAGCGCCCGGATGCACGCGGCGAGGCAGAGGATGTAGGACGCCGTGAGTAGCAGCGCGCCCCCGATTCCCTCGGCCAGCTTGCGCGGGTGCTGTACCACCCTGAGCAGCTGCGGCACCACCTGGCTCAGCGTCGGCGCCAGCCGGGCACGCACCAGCCGCCGCCCCGCTGGGATAGCAAAGACCACGAGCACAATGGCGACCAGAGCCGCGATCACGAAGTAGACCCAGGTTGGTGGCCGGAGCGAAGGGCCTTCGCTGCCGCTGATCGCCAGGAACACGACGAGCAGCACCAGATGGAGCACGAAGGCGACAACCTGAGAGAGGCCGACGCTCGCCGCCGCGACGGCCGGGGCGATCTTCCTGCGCTGAAGGTAGCGAATGTTCAACGCGGCACCACCGAGCGCGGCCGGCGTGACGAGCGTCACGAACGACCCGGCCAGCTGGGCGAGGACCAGGGGAGCGAACCGCAGCCGTCCGGGAACGTAACCCGACAGGGACCACGCCGCACCGACGTACGTCAGCGCGGACAGCGCCAGCGCCGGCAGGGTCCAGCGCCAGTCGGCGGACCGCAGCGTGCTGAGCAGGCTCACCCGGGCAAGCTGGCCGAGTAGCAGGTACCCGGCAGCCAGGCCGGCGATCAACGTCACCACGGTGCGGGGGCGGATCCGTTCCAGCCGGACCGGGGGAGCCTCCTCGTCGGGTGCGACGGCCAGCAGTTGCTTTTGCAGCGCGGGCAGGACGTCCTTGCGGTGGCGCATGGCCGTCCGGGTCGAGCGGTACAGCACGATCGGCTGGAGCAAGGGAGCCACCGCGAACAGCTCTTCGGCGCCGACCGCCTGCTTGGCAAGGCTGGTCGTGCGGTCCGGCCCGACCATGAGGGCCAGTTCGGCCAGGAGCTGGGCCACGTCGAGACGGATCTGGAGATCGGTTGCTGCCACATCACCGAGGAAGGGATCGAGCAGGACGACCTCGCCGTCGTGGGCGAACAGGATGCGGTCCGCGGTCAGCGCCCGGTGCGTGACGCGGTGAGCGTGCAGCTTGAGAACGGCCGCCCAGACCCGCATCAGCTGCTCGTCGGTGACCTGGCCGTTGGTGACCTTGCCGTCGGTGACCTGGCCGTCGGTGACCTGGCCGTCGGGGCGCTGGCTGTCGGTGGACTGGCCGTCGGCGACCTGGCCGTCGGCAGGGCGGCCGTCCGTGGGCTGGGGGCCGGTGGGGTGGCCGTCGGCAGGGCGGCCGTCCATGGGCTGGGGGCCGGTGGGGTGGCCGTCCGTGGACTGGCCATCGGCGAGCTGGGCCAGGGTGGTGCCCTCGGGATGGTCCTGAGCGAAGGCGATCGCGTCCGGGCCGGCCCGGGCCAGCGCGCGGAGGCGCGGTGTCCGGACACCGGCCTCGTCCGCGGCGTACGACAGCAGCGCCTGGCGTTCCGCCGTGCGCTCCAGGGAGACCGGCATGCCCCGGCGCGCCTGCCCCTGCAGCCGCAGCCAGCGGTACAGCCGGTAGGGCGCGCCGGCCGCTTCCTGGTCGCGGTCGAATACCCGGATGTCCAGGTTGCCGCCGTCCGGCGTCTCTGCGTGGTACAGCCTGGATTCGGTGCCCTCGTGGTCAGCGCGCCGCATCACGGCAATCGTCTGGCCCGCCGAATGCAGCGCTGCGGCGATCTGCTCCGCGGTCGGCCGCTGGGACCACGAGCCGAGGGCGTACCGCACGCCGAGGCCGATGGCGCGGCCGATAAGCAACGTGATCAGCAGCGAGAGCACGGTCGCCTTCGACTCGGCGAGGCTCGCCACCCCGTAGACCCCGACCGCCAGCCACAGGCCGGTTCGCCAGTAGGAGGGGCCAGTCAGGCGAAGCATTGTGGCGTATGCGGCTAGCCCGGCCAGGTAACCATCCAGCGGTCCGGTGCGCCTGGCAGCCCGGCTGGACGCGGCGATCGCGTCGTAGAGTTGCGCGGCGGCAGCGGTGTGCAGCACGGCATTGACCAGCGCGATCACGATGATCGCGGCGCCGGCGGTCAGTATCGCCTCGGCGAGCTGCCGGGGCCGGCGGCGGCTGAGCTGGCGGATGGCGAGGGCCACCGGCAGCAGCAGCAGCGCCAACGTCGCCGCGACGCCCAGCACCGATAGCAGTGCATGTGGAAGCCGGCAGCCGGCCCCACCGCGTCGATCTCCACACCGGCCGCCGTGGCGTGGGCGAGCAGCCCGATCCCGGCCAGCAGGGCGACCCCGAGGAGGGTGGTCACCGACCGGAGCAGGTCGGTTGGCCTGCGGATACGGCGGGCCAAGTGATCCACCACGACCAGAGTTGGCGCCCGGGCGGGATCAGGCCGCGCAGGCGGGCCCGCATGGCTGTCAGGCGGGCTCGCGGGGTTGCGAGGCGGGCTCGCTTGGTCGGCGGAAGGATCCGCGTCGTCGCCTGGACGCGGCCCCGGCCGGGGGGACGTCACTTCGTGATCGTCGCACCTGGCACCGGCCATGGCGAGCCTCGGGCATGTCTAGTCCGGCAGCACGGCCAGTTGCAGGCGGCTCAGCCGGTCCGGGTCGGCTACTACGTCGATGGCGGTGATCCGGCGCGCGGGGCTGACCGTGAAGACCAGTGCGACCTGCAGCCGGCCCGCGGGCGCGAAGATGATGCCGACCGTCCCGTTGATAAGGGCAAGCTGGGACTGCCTGGAGCGGGCCGAGGACATGACCGCGCCCCGCGCGACCGCCTCCGCGCCGTGGAGCGTGGCGGGCCGTCCGGATGGGACGGAGGCGGCATCGGCGGTCAGCGTGACATCGGAGTCCAGCAGCGCGACAAGGACGGACAGGTCACCGCCGCGGGATGCGGCGAGGAACGCGGTGGCCACCTCCCGCTGGCGGGCGAGGTCGGCGGCGCGGCCCGGGCTGGGCGCGCCGCGGACCCGGCGGCGGGCCCGGCTGGCAAGTTGCCGCGTCGCCTCCGTCGAGCGCCCGAGCACGGCCGCTACCTCGGTGAACGGCATGGCGAACAGGTCGTGCAGAACGAACGCAAGCCGCTCGGCCGGGGTGAGCGTGTCGAGCACCACCAGCAGGGCGAGGCCGACCGAGTCTGCGAGCACGGCCTCCTCAGCCGGATCGCTGGCCGGGGCGGCCGTGGCGACCGCACCGGGGTCGGCCGCGGCCTGAGCCGCCATCTCCGTGGTACCTGACCAGGAATCACCGACCAGCTCCTCGTGCCGGTACCCGCGTGCCCTGAGCATGTTCAGGGACACCCGCGCGACGACCGTCGTCAGCCAGCCGCCGAGGTTGTTCACCTCGCTGGTGTCCGAGCTGGTCAGACGCAGCCAGGTGTCCTGGACCGCGTCGTCGGCGTCGGTGACCGAGCCCAGCAGCCGGTAGGCCACCGCCCGCAGATGATCGCGGTGCTGCTCGAACGAAGCCGCCAGCCACTCAGTATCGGCCATCTGTCACGTTCCCTCGTTGCCGGTGTCACCACATTGACACCCGGCGCCCCGCGGACGTGACAGACGGAAGCTGACCGCGTGCGCGTGTCCTATGCCTGGGGCTGCTGTGGCAACGCCGAGTAGGGCTCCGTCGCCTCCGGGCCAGCTCCCGCCGGAGGCGGATAGTTGCCGCTGGCGACCGGCTGGATCCCCCACCCGGCAAGCTGCGCGATCAGCGACTCGGACGCGGGCCGGTATCCGACCAGTTCCGGTCCGTGCAGGAAAATCGTCTGCTGCGCCGGCCCGGTGAGCAGCCGCCTGCCCGTGGCCTGATGCGTTGTCTGGAAGTTGGCGCCGTCCAGCGCATCCCAGACGTCGCCGACCGCGACCTGCGGACTTCCTGGGTTCGTCACGCGGTAACCGTAACACCGCCAGCGCTCAGCCACCGGGCATCCGGTCACGGCGCCGCCCGGCCAGCTACCGATGCGCCGTCCGCCGCCCGCCACGGCGGCGGCGGACGGTTGCCCGACCTGGTTACCGGGCCACTGCTTGGGCCTCGGGCAGCGTTACCCGGTTCAGCCGCGGCGCGGACACGTCCTTACGCCGTCCCACGATCCAGTAGGCAAAGGGCGCATTGCTCCTGCCACCGTTGAGTTCTTGCACAACGAAACCCGCCGGGCTCTTGTCCCGTACGCTCAGGCCTTTGCACTCGCCCTCGGCCTGGACGAATACGTGGTACTCACCCGCGTGGATGGTCTGGGCGAACTCCGGGTCGATGCGGACCGAGGCCGAGCCGCCGGACAGCCTCGCCGAGCCGAAGTCCTCGAACCAGCACTCGGGACTCTCCATGCGGTACAGCGTCAGGTGCCCGTTGCCGTCCTCGGCCGGGACCACGGCCGACTTGGTACCGCTCGCGCCGATGTTGCCGAAGCCGAAGACCGCCCAGTTGCCCGAGGAAGCCAGCTGCCTGCCCACCACCCCGGCCTGGTTCGCGGTCGCGACCTGGCCGTACACCCCGTTGCCGGATGTGTCACGCCGACGACGGCGTAGTTGTTGGGGCTGCTGCCGTAGACCCCGTAGCCGCTGCTGCTCGTCCCCTGGACGCCGATCCGCTGCCCGATGTTCCCTGGGCCGCGTTATTGGTGCTCGACTGTGCGTCTACGCCGGCACCGCCGGTCGAGGACGCGTAGACGCCGGTCCCGCTGTTCGACCCTGCCTGTACTCCGTAACCGGAGGCGGAGTACCCGTAGACGCCCGAACCGCTGGGCGTGGTGCCGCAGACGCCCCAGCCGAACCCGTTCTGCGACCCGCAGGCCCCGATGCCCGAGCCGCCGGTGCCGTTGTTCACGCCCTGCACCCCGGCCGAGTAGCCGCCCGGGGAAGTGCTCGTGATGGTGCCCTGCACCGCCGCCGCCCCGCTGGCGGTCGACCCACTGGATCCGGTCAGCCCGGTTCCGTTGGTCGGTGACCCAGCGACACCTGTCCCGTTGGGGGAGATGCCCAGCACGCCGGTGCCGACGCCGTTCGTGCTGTCGATCGTGCCTCGCACCCCCACGCCGCTGGCCGCGGTCGGGGTCTGGCTCCCATGGATGGCCGGGGCGCTCTTCGCGTGTGCCGTAAGACCGTTGCCTTTTCCGGTATTGGTCGCCGTGACGGCCGGCTTGGTGGTCGAGCTGGTGAAGGACGCCGGGCCGGCATCGGCCGCGCTCGCCACGCCCTCAGGCTCTATCAGCATGGCGCCCACAATTCCAGCCGCTCCCGCAGCGGCTGTCTTGACCATTCCCCGGCGGGTCAGCCCCGCACGGCGCGGCCCGGATTCTGACGGCTCATCAGTAGCCGGGCTCGTGGCCGGTGCAATGGTCCTTGATTCGAGAAGTTCGATCCGGGCCTGCTGTTCCTCCAGCCGCGCCAGAAGTTCCTCGATGGTGGGTGCTGCCATTGGTGCCCTCCCCTTAGCAAGATGTCCCCGGTACTATCCCCTGGACGAGAGCACTAGGTCAAGAATCAGCAAACAGGCCACGGAGCTGGATAAAGTTCGCTGGTCCTGCCCTGTGGTCAGCTGCCGATAACGGCGATCGCGTCAACCTCGATCAGGTAGTCGGGCCGGGACAGCGCCGCCACCCCGACGAGAGTGTCGGCGGGCTTGTGGTCCCCGAACAGCGCCACCCGGCCAGCCTCGATCACCGGCAGGTGCTCCCGCCGGTACTGGGCGACGAAGATCGTGATCTTGGCTACCTGGTCGGGGCGGGCACCGCCCGCGGCCAGCGCGCGGCCGACATTGGCGAACGCCTGGCGGGCCTGCGCCGCCATGTCCCCGGGACCGACGATGTTGCCCCGGGCGTCCTCGGAGACCTGGCCGGCCACGAAGACCAGCCTGGTTCCGGCCGCGACGGCGACGTGGGAGTACGCCGCCGGTATGGGCAGGTCATCGGGGTTAATGAGGTCGATCGTCATTGATCACTGCGTCCTCTGCTGTCCGGCGGATGAGGTCCAAGGGCGGTCACGGATCAAGGCTAGGCGGCCTGGCTATGGCCGGCCGGACGGGGCCCGCCAGCGATTGGCCAGTTCAGTGGGCAGGCACCAGGCATCCCGAGTTCAGAATCATGCCAATGAGTCGTAATGGCTTGACTTCGGGCCAGATCCGTCCTTGATTCTGGGCATGGAGAACAATGACGTTACAGGCCCAAAAGGCCGCCCAAGCCGTCGCACGTTCCTGTCCGCCTCAGCCGCCGCAGCAATCACCGCGCCCATCGTCATGCGTGCCGGGTCGGCCAGCGCCGCAACGGTCACCCCTCATCCAGCCCACAACACGGGGAATTTCGACCCTGACCTGCGGGCACTGATAAGGCAGATCGACCCGAACCGGATCCAGGCCACGATTGAGACGCTGGTTTCGTTCGGCACCAGGCACACCGCATCGAGCCAGACCGACCCGGTGCGCGGGATCGGCGCGGCCACCGCCTGGGTGACCCAGCAGATGCAGGCCATCGCCGCCACCTCGAACGGCAACATGACCGTGCAGCAGCAGACGTTCGTCCAGCCTGTCTCGAGCAATATCCCCGTCCCGACCACGATCACCAACGTCATCGCGACGCTGCAGGGGACCGCCTCCCCCGAGCGGTTCTACGTGGTCACCGGGCACCTGGACTCCCGGGTGACCGACGTGCTGAACTTCACCGACGATGCCCCCGGCGCCGACGACGATGGGTCGGGCGTCGCGTGCGTGCTCGAACTCGCCCGGCTGTTCGCCACCCGCCAGTTCCCCGGCACCATCATCTTCGCCACCGTGGACGGGGAGGAGGAGGGACTGCTACGGCTCGACCCACATGGCGCAGCAGATGGCGGCAGCGGGAAACGACGTCCAGGGCATGTTCAGCAACGACATCATCGGCACCGGCGACGCCCACGACGGCACCCGGCCCGACCCGTTCACCGTGCGGATGTTCCTCGAGGGCATCCCGACCAACGTGACCTCGAATCAGATAGCCCTCATGCAGGCGGTCGGCGGCGAGAACGACGGGTTGTCCCGCCAGCTGGGCCGGTTCGTCAACTCGGTAGCGCCGTTCAACCTGACCGGCATGAACATCCGGCTGATCTGGCGGCGCGACCGCTACCTGCGCGCCAGCGACCACGTGTCGTTCCAGGGCCAGGGCTACCCGGCGGCCCGGTTCACCGAGCCGCGGGAGAACTTCAACCACGAGCACCAGAACACGCAGGTGGTCAACGGCGTGCAACTCGGCGACCTGATCCAGTACGTGGACTTCGACTTCGTCGCCCGGGTGACCGGAGTCAACGCGGCCGCGCTGTGGGCGCTGGCCACCTCGCCCGGCACGCCCAAGAACGCACAGATCCACACGACGCCGCCGGTCAGCTTCGCCGGCACCAACTTCACCACGCTGAGCTGGAACGCCAATCCCGAGACCAACCTGACCGGGTACGAGGTCGTGATGCGGGAGACCACGACGCCGGACTGGACCAGCGCCATCCCGGTCGGCAACGTCACCACGGTCATGCTCAATATCTCCAAGGACAACGTGCAGTTCGGCATTCGCGCCGTGGACCAGAACGGGAACCGCAGCCCGGCCGCCTTCCCGCAGGCAGTGGCCTAGCACGACCATCACCACAACGGGCTGGCCTCACAGCCAGTCCTGGCGTCAGCAGTCATCCGCTGCCGCGCCGTGCGTGCCCCAAGCCCGCGCGACGCGGCAGCCTGGTTTGTCCCTGGGTGGCGGCCAGTCAGCGCTGGCCGGCCATTGCCGCCGCGCCCTGCGCAGCCCTAACGTTGCAGCGTGGAACGGCCGGACGGGGGTGCGCTGCCCACCGGGACGATAACGATGCTCTTCAGCGACCTGGAGGGGTCGACGCGGCTGCTCAGCCGGCTGGGGGACCGGTACGGCGACGTTCTGTCCGGGCACCGGGCCATTCTCCGTGATGCGTTCGCCCGGCATCACGGCACGGAGATGGGCACGGAGGGCGACAGTTTCTTCGTGGTGTTCCCCTCGGCCGTGGACGCCGTGGCGGCATGCGCGCAGGCGCAGCTCGCGCTGATCGCGGCGGACTGGCCCGGTGGGGCCACGCCCCGGGTGCGGATGGGCCTGCACACGGGGAAGCCGGCCCGGCACGAGGACGGATACGTCGGCATGGACGTGCACCGCGCCGCGCGGATCGCCGCGGCGGCGCACGGTGGGCAGGTGATCATGTCGGACGCCACCGGCCAGGTGGTCGCCGGCAAGCTGCCCGGCGTCGATCTCGCCGACCTTGGCTGGCACCGGCTCAAGGACATAGCCGAACCGGAGCGGCTGCGCCAGCTGGTTACCGCTGGCCTGCCGTCGGAGTTCCCGCCGTTAAAGAGCCTGGGCAACCGCAGCAGCCTGCCCGTGCCCGTCACCCCGTTCGTCGCCCGGGACTCCGAACTCGGCCAGGTCAGGGAGCTGATGTCCGGCGAGCGGGCCGCCCGGCTCGTCACGATGACCGGGCCAGGTGGCGTTGGGAAGTCCCGGCTGGCGCTGGCGGTCGCCGACTCGCTGGCGAGCGGCTTCCCCGATGGCGTTTATTTCGTGCCGCTGGCACCGGTGAGCGACGTTGCGGTGATGTGGACGACGATCGCCGAACGGCTCGGCATCGCCGGGGACGGCCGCTCTCCGCCGACGTTCTTTGAACACGTCGCGGACCTCCGGGCGCTGCTCGTGCTGGACAACGTCGAGCAGCTGGCCGGTGCCGGGGATGTGGTGGCTCAGCTCATGGCGGTCGCACCCCAGGTCACACTCATCGTCACCTCTCGGCGGCCGTTGCATGTGCCTGGCGAGCACATCTTTGCGGTGCCGCCGTTGTGTGTTGCCCGCGAGCAGGCGCCCGGCGGTCAGCCGGCCGGGGCCGTCGAGCTCTTCGTTCTGTACGCCAGGATGGTCCGCCCAGGCTTCGAGATCACTATTCAGAACGCTGACGACGTGGCAGCCATCTGCGACCGGCTGGATGGCCTTCCGCTGGCGATCGAGCTTGCCGCGGCGCGGATGAACCTGCTGACCCCCCGGGCGCTGCTGTCCCGGCTTGACCGCAGCCTGGAGTTCGGAGCCGGTGATGCAGCCAGGCCCGGCCGGCAGCGGACGCTCCGCGACACGGTCGCCTGGAGCTATGACCTGCTCGGCCCGCGCGGCCAGGCGTTCTTCCGCCGTATGGCGGTTTTCGCTGGCGGCTGTGACCTGGACGCGGTCGCGGCCGTGGCAGCCCGCGACGCTGATGCCCTGGACAGCGTGACCGAGCTGGCGGACGCCAGCCTGCTGGCCGTCCGGGAGGGCCGTGACGGGGAGCCGCGGATCGGCATGCTCCAGACCGTGCGCGCCTTCGCGCTGGAGCGGCTGGCGGAGGTCGGCGAGCTTGACGACGTGAGCGGAGCGCACGCGGGCCATTACGCCGCCGTGGCGGGACGGCTGACGCCGGAACTGCGCGGCCCGCACCCGCTGGCCGCCAGGGACCGCCTGGAGGAGGAGCTGGCGAACATGCGCGCCGGGCTCACCTGGAGCCTGGAGCCGTCGGCCCCGCCGGGGGAGCGGCCGCCACCCGAACGGGTCGCACTGGGGCTCCGGATGTGCCAGGGGCTGCACTGGTTCTGGTATGCGTGCGGCTATACCGCCGAAGGCCAGCGCTGGCAGCGGCGGGCCGTCGACCTTGCCTCGGCCGGGCAAGGCACCGATCTGGCGGCCACCCTGCACGGGCTGGCGATTCTGCTGCTCCAGCAGGGTGAGGTCGCCGAGGCCAGAGATGCCCTGACGACCTGCCTGGCGATCTGGCGGCAGGCAGGAGACCACAGCCAGATCGCCAAGGAACTCAACAGCCTGGGAGTCGCGTACTGGACGCTCGGTGACATCTCCAGGGGAAAGGCCCTGATAGCGGAGAGCATCGTGCTGTCCCGGGAAATCGGGGATGAGGAACGGCAGGCGACCGGGCTGGCCAACCTCGGACTGGTCGAGATAACGGCGGGCCACCCGACACGGGCGATCGGCCTGCTGAAGCAGGCCCAGGCGATGGACGAGAAGCTCGGCAGCCCCTGGGGATGTGCGATCGACCAGACAAGCCTGGCCGCCGCCATGCTCCGGAACGGGCAGACCGAAGAAGCGGACGCCCTGCTGCGGGACAATGCGGCATTCATCGTTGGGCTTGGTGATATCGAGCTCACCATCGACGTGATCGAGCTGTTCGCGTGCATCGCCACAAGGAGGGCCCGGCCCGAGCTGGCAGCCCGGCTGGCCGGCGCCGCGGAGGCGCTGCGCGAGCAGGCTGGCATGCCCCGCCGCGGCCCCCCCGCCGAACTGGTCGGGTCCTACCTTGACGAGGCCCGCTGCGCAGTGGGCTCCCGGGTATGGGACGAACAGCGCCGGGCCGGGCGCGCCTGGAGCCCTGAGCAGGCGCTTATCGAAGCGGGAGTCCGTCGTTAGCCAAACTCGGGACGGCCGGCTACGTCAGCACCGACGGCGGGGCTACCGCTGCTGGTCTTCCCGGTGATGGTCGGTGGCGAGTTCGCGCAGGTCCTCGACCGAGAGGTCGGCAGCCAGGTAGGAGACGATGCGGCAGTTCGTCAGCGCGCGGATGGTGGCGGTGCGCCGGCCCTGTTCCAGCGATGCGCGCTCACCCAGGACCGCGCCCGGCCCTAGTTTGGCCAGCACGGAACCGGCGGCTTCCACCTCGACCATGCCGTCAAGCACCAGAACGATGTCGTCCGCCGTGTCGCCCTCGGCGAGGATTGTGTCACCGGCCTTGACGTTCGTGACGCGGGGCGGCCGGCCTCCCTCGCGCATGATGATCAGTGACAGGCGCCGTTCCAGCGCCGTTTCCGCCTCGGTCGCGACTACCTCGTTTTCGTGGCCGCGCCAGGGCGAACGGGCCAGGCCCGCGGTGCGATACCAGGTTTTGAAGTCGATCAAGGCCGATTTGCCGGCCAGCGTGCCGTCGGCGTCATAGATCCAGTGCCGGGGGAACGAACTGGCGCCGACAAGCTCGTGCCCGGTGGAGCCGTCGGCGTAGATGGTCAGGGCCAGGGTGGTCCACACGGTGGGGCCTTCGGTCTTCACAAAGGGCGCGTCCTTGACCAGGCGGGGTGCAGGAACCCCGGGACGGCCCCCGGCGGTCTGGGTGAACCGGACGAAGTCTTCACCGACAACCGGTTCGGGCCTGAGCTCCGGATAGCCGACCGCCTCCACCTGGACCCGCATTCCCCGCAGCTGGACAAGGGTGCTGGAGAGCCGTCCCCCGCCGCCCTGGCCATACCCGGTGATCTTGCCGTCTTCCACGTCGACCCAGGCACGCAGGTCGTTCGCGAACCGGGCGCCCTCCGCACCCAGAACCGAATCCAGGTCCTCCCACTTATCTGGTGGCGGATCGTCGTAGTGCGTCATCCCCAGCCCGAACGGAATCCTCGTCGGACCCGTGATGGCCTCGGACGGTATCCACGAGACACTGGTAACTGACGACTCAATACGCATGATCCCCGCCCCTCTGACTTCCTGGGCTGCGCCGTGCGCAGCCCGAGCCCCTTCACGATCGCGCGCTGCGCGCCCGCCCCCAGTGTGCATGCCAACGCCGATCGGCTGCAGTTGCTTGGCCGGGATCTTAGGCTTTGCGCTGTGGAGACCCTCACGTTTCTTTTCACCGACATTGAGGGCTCGACGGTGTTGCTGCGGCGCGTGGGGGACGGCGTCTACGCCCAGATGCTTGCCGACCACCACTCGATCATCCGGTCGGCTCTGGCCGCTCATGGCGGCAGCGAAGTTGATACTCAGGGAGACGCGTTCTTCGCCGTCTTCTCGTCACCGAGGGCTTGCGTGGCGGCGGTCACGCAGATGCAGCAGGCCCTTCAGGAACATGCATGGCCCGCGGGGGAGCACGTCCGGGTGCGGATGGGGGTCCATACCGGCGAGGCCGCCGCAACGGCCACCGGGCTGGTCGGCGTGGATGTCCACCGCGCCGCCCGGGTGGCGGGCCTCGCATACGGAGGCCAGGTCCTGCTGTCGGAGACGGCGGCCGCCTTGGTCCGCGACTCGCTTCCGCCGGGCGCAGCGCTCAGGGATCTGGGTGTCCACCGGCTGAAGGATTTGGGACGCCCAGAACAGATCTTCCAATTGGGCGTGGCCGGCCTGCGGGCCGAGTTCCCGCCGCTGCGCTCGCTTGGCAACCCGGCACTCCAGAACAACCTCCCAGCCCAGCGGGGGACGTTCATCGGCCGTGACCGGGAGCTGTCGGAAGTCCGGGCCCTGGTCGAATCCTGCCCGCTGGTCACCTTGACCGGGGCCGGGGGAGCGGGCAAGACCAGGCTGAGCCTTCAGGTGGCGGCCGAGCTGCTGGATGGGTCTGGCGATGGGGTCTGGCTCGCGGAGCTGGCTGCCCTTTCCGGCGAGGATGACGTGGCGTCGGCCATCTGCGAGGCACTGAGGATCGCGTGGCAACCGGGCCAGCCCGCCGTGGAGACTCTGATCGATGCCCTTGCCCCCCAAGACGTTTTGATCGTGCTTGACAACTGCGAGCACTTGATCAGTGCCTGCGCCAAAACGGCCGATGCCATCTTGCGCCGCTGCCCCAGAGTGCACCTGGTGGCCACCAGCCGCGAGCCGCTCGGTATCGGCGGAGAGACCATCTACCGGGTGCCGTCCTTGTCAGTGTCTGGAGCGGGCGACGGCCCCCTCGCGGCCGCCTCCTCAGACGCGGTCGCCCTGCTCGTCGAGCGGGCCAGGGAGCAGGGTACCGACCTTTCGATAGACGAGCAGAACGGCCCGCTGGCGGTGGCGATCTGCGCGCGGCTGGACGGGATGCCGCTGGCCATCGAGCTCGCCGCCGCCCGGCTGCGCTCCCTGTCGCTTCGGGCTCTTCACGACCGCCTCGACCAGCGTTTTCGTCTCCTCACCGGAGGAAGCCGCACCGCTTTGGCGCGGCAGCAGACCCTGCGGGCGACCGTGGACTGGTCCTACTCGCTACTCAACGGTACCGAGCAGCTGCTGCTGCGACGGCTGTCGGTGTTCCCCGAGACCTTCGATCTGGACGCCGCCGAAGGCGTGTGCGGCTTCGGCGACATGAGCGCGTTCGAAGTCATCGACCTGCTCGGTTCGCTGGTGGACAAGAGCCTCGTCGTGGCGGAGCCGGCCGGGGGAGCCCTCCGCTACCGGCTGCTCGAAACCATTCGCCAGTTCGCCGCTGAACGGCTCACCGAGACCGGCGACGACGAGGCCGCCGCCGTCGTAGCGGAACACTGCCAGCACTTCCTTGCCGCCGCCGAGGCGGCCGCCCCTCACCTGACCGGGCCGGAGCAGGGAAGCTGGTTCGCGCGGCTGGATGCCGACCAGGCCAACCTGCGGCGCGCTGCCGCGCATGCGGCCGGCTACCCGGATGGGACCGCGCTCGTTCTGCGCTTCGGGGCTGCGCTCCGGCGCTATTGGATGGTGCGGGCTCGCAACGAGGAAGCCTTCAGGTTGCTCGTGCCGGTGCTCGGCCGGTCTGATGCCCGCGCAGACCCGGAGCTATTCGGAAAGGCCCTGATCGCAGCCGCGACCCTCGCGCAATTTCACGACGTGGCGATGGCTCGCCGGGTTGGGCAGCTAGCGGTTGATTTCGCTCGCCAGTGCGCCGATGACCGGCTGCTCATCGATTCCCTGGCGGTCCTTGGCTGCCTTTACTCCTTCGCCGGTGAGCCCGAGCCGGGGATTCCTCTCGCGGAGGAGGCTGTTTCGCGTGCCCGCCGGCTCGGTGACGATGTCTTGCTGGGCTGGAGCCTCATGGGATATCTGCTGTTGAGCGATCTCATGGGCCTGGCTGGTTACGGCGAGCTGTTCGCCGAAGCCGTCGCGTGCACGGAACGATCGGGCGACTGGTTCGTGGCCGGCCTGCTGTACAACAACGCGGGCGCTCACGCTTTGCGTGCGGGGGATGTCACGGCCGCCCGGGCTCACCTGGAGCGGGCGGCGCAGGCGATGCAGGAGACCGGGGGCGATACCCAGTTCGTGTCGGTCAACCTCGGCTGGGTGCTGCGACAGGAGAGCGACCCGCACGCCGCGCGGGACATCTTCGAAGTGAGCCTGCGGATGAGCCGCCACAGTGGGGACCGCGCAGCTACCGCCTACGCCGCCCTGGGCCTGGCGTGTGTCGCCGCGGATCTGGCGGACTGGGGCCGGGCAGCCAAACTTCACGGCATCGCGCAGGCCCTGGTCGAGCGCACCGGAGAACCCTGGCAGGAGCCCGAAGCGGGTTATCGCCTGGGCAGCCTGGACAAGGTGCGTACCTCCCTTGGCGAGGAACAATCCGGGCGGGCGTACGCCACGGGCATGGCGCTCAGCCTCGACCAGGCCCTCGACCTGGCCCTCGGGGCGGCCCGCACCACCTAGCCGTCGCGGGGATAGCCTGCAAGGGGTAACGCCGATACGCTTTTCTGCATCAAGCTGGTGGGGAGGCGCCGTGATGACAGCGCCAGGGGATGAGACAGCAGCTGCAGAGGGCCGGGGCCGTGGCGAACTCCGCGCGTCCCACTCCGACCGCGAGCAGGTGGCCGGTGCTCTCAGGGCCGCGTTCGTGCAAGGCCGGCTGACTGAGGACGAGCTCACCGCGCGGGCGGACCGGGTCTACGCGTCGCGGACGTACGCGGAACTGGCCGAGGTCATGGCCGACATCCCCACCGCGCTCACCGGGGCCGGGTCCCCGCGCGCCCCGTGGCGGGCGACAAAGGTCGCCTGGCGGTTCGAATACGCGGCGTTTGTACCGGGCATCGTGACAGTCTTTCTCCTCCCCCATGGTCCCGGCACCACCGTGTGGACGCTGGCCATCTTTGCCGCGGTCGTCTATCTGGTTTTCTGGGTTCTCGGCGTGTTCATCATGGTCGTCTCACGGCGCGTGCAACCCTCCGGCGAGCACCCGAAATTGCCGCCGCTGTCGTGGTACGAGCGTGAGCAGGTGATCGGCACTCTCCGAGAGGCGTTGGCGCAAGGCCGGCTGGCCGAGGATGAACACGACGCGCGGGCGGCCGGGGTGCCCGCCGCGGGGTCTCGCGCCGAGCTAGCCGCGCTCACCGCCGACCTCCCCGCGGATCTGACCGCCCGGCTGCCGACGGCCCGTGACGCCTGGACGGGCTTCTGCGTGAGCATTGCCGCGGCCAGCGTGCTCGCGGCCCTCCTGGTATGGCAGCCAGACGACATACTGGCGTTCTTGACGGCACTTGTCGCCGCCGCCACCGTGCTCCTCGCCCCGCCCCTAACCGTGGGCATGATGGTCGACGCACGGCACCAGAAGCGGTCTGGCAGACAGCTACCGCCGCTGCCAACCCCCACTTCGTAGCACGCCTGGATGTCAGCGACCCGTTACTGGAGCTTGTGACCGCCGCTGGCTAGTTCCGTCCCGAGCGGTGTCTGCTGGTAGATAACGGCATGACGGTAGCGCCGCCGGGTTGTCAGCCCGGCGCGGTGCAGGACGGATAGGTGTTCGGACACGGTGCTGGGGGCAAGGTCGTGCCGCCGGGCCAGGGTGTGGGTTGAGGCTGGTTCGGCGAGTGATTCCAGCAGGGCGGCCCGGGTCTGGCCGAGCAGCCGGGCGAGTGCCTGGGACTGATCGGTGGGAGCGGGCTGCCACAGCTCGGCGATTCCCCTGGCCGGATAGATGAGCGTTGGCCTGGCTGGCGGGTCGATGATGGCCGCTAGGCCAGGCCACACGAACACGCTGGGCAAAAGGAGCAGCCCAGCGCCCGCGAGCTGGTGCCGCGCGGTGCTGGGCACGTCGATGACGAGAGCATCGCCGGTCCAGCGTGCGCGGGGGTCCAGCTCGCTGAGGACGCGTTCGAGTCCGTAGTCACCCAGCATCTGCGTCCGGTAGAGCATGTCGGCCTGGAGCCGGTCGCCCAGGCGTGGCCAGTGCGGGGCGATCAGCAGCTGCCAGCATTGCTCCAGCAGGTCGGCGAGCAGGGCCCTTGTTGCCAGCGGATCGTCCAGCAGCCGCCAGGCCGCCTTGGGCGCAGGCTCCCCGGACCGCTGGGTCAGCGACTGCTTCACCTCGCGGGCCACCAGCTCGGGCGGCGTCGCGCGGACCTGGGCGAGCTGGCCGGTGATGTCGGTCCCTGGTCCGGCCGGGGCAGGGGTGAGAAAGTCGGGAGTCCACCCGATCTGCGGCGATAGGGCCAGCAGCGGCCACAACTCCAGCCGATCCAGGTCCGCTCGCACGGCATCGAGCCAGGGCAGGTGGTACCTGCGGCGCTGGGGCTCGAGCAGCACCCGCAGGGCCGCCATCGTCTCCCACAGCGGCGAGATTGCGAACCGGACCCGCGCCGGGTCGTCTCGCCCGAAGGCCAGGACCAGGCTCATCGTGCCATCCCCAAGGTTATTCGGCGCGTGCCGAATGTCTGGTTATCGATGGTAACGCCCGCCAGCGTGGATGCCGTGACCACCTCCACCGCCCAGCACCGGGCCACCCAGCACCGGGCCACCCAGCATCGGGCCATCCGGCACCGGGCCACCCAGCACCGGGACTCGCCGGACAGCCGGGCCAGGTACCGCGACGTGCTCGGCGTGGCCGAGTTCCGGGCGATCTTCACCGCGAACATCGTGTCAATGCTCGGGAACGTGGTGGCGGCCGTCGCGCTGACCGTGCTGGTCTACCAGCAGACCCGCTCCCCGGCGCTGGCCGCCTCGGTCATGGCCCTGTCGTTCTTGCCCTACCTCATCGGCGGGGTGCTGCTCGGCGCCGCCGCGGACCGGCTGCCCGCGCGCCGGGTACTGGTTGCCTGCGACCTGGCCAGCGCGGCGCTGATCGGGTGCATGGTCATCCCTGGCATGCCGCTGCCCGCGCTGCTCGCGCTGCTGTTCGCCATTGGGCTGCTCGCCCCGGTCTACCAGGGCGTCCGTTCGGCCGTGCTGCCCGAGGTGCTGCCGTCCGGCTCACACTACGTCCTGGGCCGGGCACTGATGCGGATGGTGGCCCAGTCGGCGCAGGTCGCGGGCTACGGCGTGGGCGGGCTGCTGCTGGCGATCGTGTCCCCTCGCGGCGCGCTTGCTGCTGACGCACTGTCGTTCGTGGCCTCCGGCCTGGTGCTGCGGTTCGGCACCGTCGCCCGGCCCGGCAGCACCGCCCGTCGCGGATCGATGGCCCGTGACTCTCTCACTGGGCTGCGAAAGGTTTTCGCTCACCTCCCGACCAGGCGGATCTTGCTGTTCAGCTGCCTGGTACCGGCGTTCGTGGTCGCGCCCGAGGCCCTGGCCGCCCCGTATGCCGCGCACATCGGCCAGCCCGCCCGCGCTGCGGGCTTCCTGCTGATGGGGCTCCCGATCGGGACCGTGGCCGCCGACGTTATCGCCGCCAGGCTGCTCACGTCCCGCCGGCAGCGGCGCATCATCGTCCCGGCCGCCCTGCTGTCCTTCGCCCCCCTGGCCGCCTTCGCCGCCAGCCCAGGACTGGTCCTGGCCGTAGGCCTACTAGCGGTCGCCGGGCTGGGCCACGCCTGGGCCCCAGGGATCGATGGCCTGCTCATCGAAACCGCACCACCAGACCTGCGCAACCGCACGCTCGCCCTGGCCGGGGCCGGGCTTATGTTCACCCAAGGCGCGGGATTCGCACTATGGGGCGCGGCCGGACAGTACCTGCCCGTCATCGTTGTCATCCCTCTAGCCACAACCGCCGGCGTACTCGCGGTCACCGTCCTGCGGCCACGGCGTATTTAATGGCGGTAAGCCGCCTGGAGGGCACGATGACCATCGGCTACATTCGCCCCGGCTGAATTTGTGCTCGACGCCGGGCGCCGGTAAGCGAGCTCCACGACAGGGCCGTGATCTCGGGAGGCAGCGGATGACTGAACCGGGCACAGGGCGGGCTGCGGGACTGGCCAGGGAGCCGGGTGGTGATCGCGCCCGGATGGGCGCGGCCGGCGAGTTCACCGGGCTGGCCGCGCTCGTCACCGGCGGCGCCTCCGGCATAGGCCTGGCCACGGCCAGGATGCTCGCCGGCCGCGGTGCCCGCGTCGCCGCCTTGGACCGGAATGCGGCCGATATCGGCCATGGCCTGGTCAGCGTGATCGCTGACGTCACCGACGACGAGGCGGTCCGCCGCGCGGTCGGCGAGGCAGTAGCAGCACTCGGTGGCCTCGACATCCTGGTGAATAACGCTGGCATCGGGGCCATCGGAACGGTGGAGGACAACTCCGACGCGGAATGGCATCAGGTGCTGGACGTCAACGTGGTGGGCATGGCCCGCACCAGCCGGGCGTCGCTGCCGCACCTGCGCCGTGCCGCCGCCGCCAGGGGCCAGGCCGCCATCGTCAATACCTGCTCTATCGTCGGCATCGCCGGTCTGCCCCAGCGAGCGCTGTACTCAGCCAGTAAGGGCGCGGTGTACGCGCTAACCCTGGCCATGGCGGCGGACCATGTACGCGAGAACATCCGGGTCAACTGCGTGACCCCCGGCACGGTCGATACGCCCTGGGTGGGCCGTCTGCTGGATGCCGCGCCCGATCCCGCCGCAGAACGGGCCGCGCTGGAAGCCCGCCAGCCGACGGGGCGCCTGGTCTCGGCGGAGGAGACCGCCGCCGCAATCGCCTACCTGGCGAGCCCGTCCGCGGGGGCGGTGACCGGTATCGCGCTGTCCGTCGATGGCGGCATGGCTGGCCTGAGGCTGCAGCCCGTCAGGTAACCCTCCCGGCCCGATCCGCAGAACGAAGGCGCCGTCGGCTCAGCGGCTGGTGGGGGCGATGTTGTGGTTGAGATGGAAGGCGTTGTCCGGGTCGTAGGCGTCCTTGACCGCGGTCAGGCGCGCGCGCTTGGCCTCGGAGTAGGCGCGGCGGACACCCGAGGCGCCTTCGTCGCTGAGCGCGTTGACGTAGGCGCCCATGGCGAACGGTTCGAGCTTGGCGGCTGCCCGCCGTGCGGCTCCCATCAGCTGGCTGTCCTCGCCGGGATCGCTCCACCCCACGGCTGCCACGTACTCGAAGCGCGTGCGGCGATGGCTGAACGCGGTGGCGTCATCGTCGACGTCCGCGATTGCGCCGCCGTAAGCCTGGAGGCCGGCGTCCGGCACGGTGGCGTCCGCCGGGTCGCGGTCCACAAGCGCCCCGATCGCGTCGTCGGACAGGCCGGGAAGGTAGTGGCCCTTCCAGTAACGCCGCTGCGCGTGGCCCTCGACGCTGTCGTCGCGGATCTGCAGCTCCAGGTAGGAGAGCTCGCGCACGACCTCGCCGCTCGGCATGCCAATGGAGCGCAGCGCTGGTAGCATCGCGCGGCCCGCCTCCGGGTCGCCTACCCACACGTATCCGAGGGTGACGGCGTCACCGGAGATGTCGGCGGTCAGCGTGGCCTGGCGCGGAGCCTCCTCGGCCAGGTCGCGCCAGCCTCGCAGCGCCGCGGCGGCGCGATCGAGCGGGAAGGTGAGCTCCGCGACCATGGTCCGCGTACCGACGGGATGCAGCCGGAACTCGAACTCGACGACGATTCCGAAGTTGCCGCCACCGCCGCGCAGGCCCCAGAACAGGTCGGGGTGCTCATCGGCGGAGGCGCGCACGACGTCGCCGTTTGCGGTGACGACACTGCAGGACACGACGTTGTCGCAGGTCAGGCCGTGCTGGCGCGCCAGCCAGCCCATACCGCCGCCCAGTGTCAGCCCGCCGACGCCGGTATGCGAGACATTGCCGGCCGTTGTAGCGAGGCCGAAGGGCTGCGTGGCCCGGTCCAGCGCGCCGAGCAGCGCGCCGCCCCGGACCCGGGCGCGCCGCGTGAGCGGATCGACGGTGACCCGGCTCATCGTGGTGAGGTCGATCATGAGCCCGCCGTCCGGGACAGCCAGGCCAGCGATGTTGTGGCCGCCGCAGCGGACGCCGATCTCCAGGTCGCGCTCGCGGGCGGCGCGCACGGCGGTGACGACGTCGCCGACCGAGGCGCACCGGACGATCAGCTTGGGGCGGTGGTCGATCATCCCATTCCAGACCGACCGGGCCGAGTCGTACCCGCGCGTGCCGGGAGTGAGGACCTGGCCGTCGAAGTGCCAGCGGTGAGCGGCGGTGAGGGACTGCGCTGTCGTGGTCATGGCATCCAGGTTCCTAGGAATCGGTCCCCTTGGTAAGCTCCAATTCTGTGCCTTATCTGAGTACCAATCTGTCGCCTGTCTCGGAGCTGGCGATCGACCTGGACCGCAACGGCGGCGGCGCGCTGCACCACCAGATCGAGACGTCGATCCGCCAGCGAATCCGCTCGGGAGCGCTGCCAGCTGGCGTTGCGCTCCCGCCGACCCGCGCGCTGGCAGCCGAGCTGGGTGTTGCGCGCGGGGTTGTCGTCGAGGCCTATGCGCAGCTCGTGGCCGGGGGGTACCTGACCAGCCGCAGCGGCGGCTACACGCAGGTGGCGCCCGCGGCGGCCGCCGCACCGCCAGCCGCCGCGCCGCCGGCCGCCGTACCAAGGCCCGGTCGGCCGGCCCGGTCGCGCTCGCCTCGCCCTGTGGTCGACTTCGGCTACGGCCGCTGCAACCTCGCCGCCTTCCCGCGGGCCGCCTGGCTGCGCTCGGTGCGGCGCGTTCTCACCGAGGCCGCCGACGAGCGCCTTGGCTACCTCGACGGCCGCGGGGCGGTAGAGCTTCGGTCGGCGCTCGCCGCCTATCTCAACCGGGTGCGGGGGACCAGCGCCGATCCGGAAACGATCGTCATCACCAGCGGCTACGCGCAGGCGGTGTCGCTGCTGATCGGGGTGCTGGCCGCCGGTGGCGCCCGGACTGTGGCCGTCGAGGACCCGTCGGCCTCGGACGATGCCCGTCCCATCGCGGAGGCGCTGGGTCTCAGCGTGGTCGGCGTGCCGGTGGGCGACGACGGCGTGCGCGTGGACGCCGTGGCGCGGCTCGGCGCCGACGTCCTCATCCTCACTCCGTCACACCAATGGCCGACCGGGGGCGTGCTTTCGCCCCAGGCACGCGCCGCGGTACTCGGGTGGGCGCAGCGGACCGGGGCGCTGGTCCTGGAGGACGACTATGACGCCGAATACCGCTACGATCGCGCGCCGATCGGCGCCATGCAGGGCCTGGATCCCGGCCGGGTCGCCTACGCGGGGACGGCGAGCAAGACCCTGGCGCCTGGGTTCCGGCTCGGCTGGCTCATCCTGCCGCAGGAGCTTGTCGAGCCGTTCGCCGAGGCCAAGCTGATAGCCGACCGCGGCTCCCCCATCGTGGATCAGCTGACCTTCGCTGACTTCCTCTCCCGGGGTGAGTTCGACCGCCATCTACGGCGCATGCGCCCCATATACCGTTCCCGCCGTGACGCGCTTCTGAGGGCGCTGGCTCAGCACCTGCCCGAGCTGGAACCGGCCGGGATCGCCGCTGGCCTGCATCTGGTCGCGTGGCTGCCCCAGGATCTCGACGAGGCGACGGTGATCACGGCGGCGGCCCGCGAAGGCGTCGCCGTCGCCGGCGTGACGCCCTACCGGTTGTCGCCGGCGTCGCGTGGCGGCCTCATCTTCGGGTACTCGGACCTCAACGAGCGGGCGATCGCAGACGGCGTCGCGCGCCTGGCCCGGGCCGTTTCAAGCCTGCGTGAGGGCATGGCGTTGCGTGCCTGACCATGGCCGTCTGCCGGCCGGTGATGAGGGCCTCACCCATTCTCGCGTGGCAGGGGCTCGAGGCGCGGGTCGGCTCGCGCGGCCAGGGCCGCCGCGACCTCCGGCGGCACCGGCACGTTCGAGCCCTGGAAGCCGCGGAACGGGCGGAACGATCCGAGCCGGACGTCCTCGAGCAACTCCGACCTGAGCAGCGGCGGGCAGATGCGGTAGTCGAACCGGATGTCGGTCCGCCAGCGGAAATGCGCGGGATCGGTTGCCTGAACGGGGTGCTCGTACGTCTCGGACACGATCGTCGCGACGTAGTAGATGCCTGGGTCTTTCGGCCCGACGATCTGCAGCCAGACCCGGTCGCCGGCCGCCATCCGGTCCCGGTACCGCGGCGTGCCCCACCACTGCTCCCGGGACGCGGCCACCGCGGCGTCCAGGTCGTAGTGACGGGGATTGCCCTGAAAGATCCAGTCAGCCATGGCTTCGCAGCTTATGTTCGTCCAGGCAGCCGGCCCAGCAGCCGGGGCATACTCCTCGGTGGATCCGCATGCTGGCAACTGCCCGCCTACGGGTTCTCTTGCTGACCCGCCCGGATGCGGCCGGTGGAAGCGTTCGTGTGGAAGATCGTTCCGGGCATGGTCCGGATCATGGTTGACTGCGTTAGTCGGCCGGACTGACGAGGAGGTGGACATGGCGTTCATCGACACCCCGGATGACGAGGGCGCTGCGGCGGATCTTTATGCCGCCGACCGCGAACAGCACGGGTATGTCGCGAACTACACCCGCGTGTTCGCGAACCGGCCTGGCGTCTACGCGGCGTGGCAGGAGCTGAGCGCAGCGATCCGGGCGTCCATGGACCAGCGGCGTTACGAACTGGCAACGCTTGCCGCAGCGCGTCAGCTCCGGTCGAGCTATTGCTCGCTGGCACACGGGAAGGTGCTTGCTGAGCAGTTCTACGATGCCGAAACCGTCCAGGCCCTCGCCCTTGATCCTTCCGTTGTGCCGCTGGAGCCCGCCGAGGCCGCGGTGATGGCACTGGCCGAGAAGGTGGCGCGCGATGCCACCACGGTCACGGCCGAAGATGTGGGCCGCCTGCGTGGCCTTGGCCTTGATGATGCCGAGATCATGGATGTTGTCCTGGCCGCCGCCGCGCGCTGCTTTTTCAGCAAGACGCTGGATGCGCTCGGTGCCGAGCCAGACTCGGCCTACTGGAACCTCGATCCTAGCCTGCGCGATGCCCTGACCGTGGGCAGGCCAATCGCCGCGGGATCAGACGTACCTGCGGACTAGAAGACAGGCCCGGTGGGCGTAGAACCATACGGCGGTCAGGGCCCGGCTGGGATTGAGCCGCGTCCCTTACTCCGCCCAATCGGCGGCAGTGATGCCGTCGGCATTCATCAGTCCTTCTCTGGTCAGGGCAACAGCCGGGCTGACACCCCGGTACGGCGACGGCCCGGGCCTGCGACGAGGCCCGGGCCGTGCCGTTGTTACCGGTGCTAGCCGGTCGAGCTAGCCGACGGTGTAGGTGTAGGCGAAATCGTGGAAATCGGAGAACGACGTCGGGAACCCGACGGCGGGCTCAGAATCTGTCAGGTCCGTCGACTCGATGACGCTGACGGTGCCGGTCACCACGGAGCCCGTGGCCGCCGTGGGCGACAGCGTCGCCGTCAGGGTGCCCGTGGCTCCGGGCGCCAGCTCTTCCGGCGCGGCGGTGTTGCCACCACTGATGTCGTTGCCCGACGGCTGCAGCAGGAACAACCCGACGTGGTTCGTCGTGTTCTTGACTGTCACCGTGATCGGGACGCTGGAGCCGGAGCCGATGGTTGTCGACGCCGACGTCGGGAGACCGGTCTCGGTGACGGGTGCGAGTTGGTTGTACGCGACGGTCCCGGTGACGGTCTGGGAGAACACCGTCCCGTCGGTGATTGGGCCCTGCATCACGTCGATCTCCCATAGACCTGGCTGGGGATCGGGGGCGGTGAGTGAGGCGTTGCCGGTCGGGTTGTCGGGCGTCGGCGTGGTGTCGATGGCTGTGACATCGATGTTGCCCGACTCGGTGACGCCAGGCTGGAGGTCGGCCGGCGAGAACAGGTAGTAGTACACCGGGTCGTCGGTGGCGTGGTCCGGCGCATTGAACGTCACATCGAGGTCGTTCTCACCCGGCGGCACGTTTACATAGAACGTCTTGATCTGCCCGGGACCGCGAGATACCGAGCTGGTCAGGGTGGCGCTGAACGAGCCACCGGCCGACGGGATGAGGGTACGCCGCGCGATCGGCACCGAGGTCTGGACCCCGAAGCCGCTGAACTGTACCGACTCGGGGGCATCGCCAGGAGCCTGCGGCATGGCGATGCTGAGCGGCACGGTCGCCGAGCTGCGAGCCGGGATGGTGACGGGCGCCGACGCCGGGCTTGTCGTGAAGTTCTGGCCGCTGGCTTGGAACGTCACGGTTCCGGTGTAGGTCCCTGGGATGTCCGGGGGACTCTGCGCGTGGCCGCGGCCGTTGGCCCACACGATCTGGGCCGTCCAGGTTCCGGCCATCGGATGCTGGATCGTGCTGTGCTGGATGTCAGGGCTGCAGCCTCCGCTGCCAGCACAGGGGACGAAGTTGGAGGCGCCGTAGTCGTACGACGACTGGGCCAGCCGCCCGGCCGGGTCGGTCAAGATGAACGACAGGATGTTGGCATCGTTGTTGGTCGGGTCCGGCCAGCGCATGTCGGCATCGAGCACGTCGGTGCCCCTTGGCACGTTGAAGGTGACCGGTGCCGCCGCGGTCGCCCCCTGGGCGGGAATCGGGGTGCCCGGCGGCGGTGCGCTGACGTTCTCGGTGACGGGGTTGCCGAAGCTCGTCTCGCTGCCAAGCGCCCGGTAGGTGCCGGTGACCCTTTCCGGGATGGAGGACGCGTTATATAGCGAAACCGACTGGTTGACCGTTGAGCCGCCCGTGCCCTGTACGTCGAGCTGGGTGGGGTTGGCCACCAATTCGGGGGCGTTGAGAACTCCAGCGCTGGAGCCCGGCATCTGGCGGGCCGCCTCAACGGCCGCGAATATGTTCAGGAGGCCGGCGCCCTGCTGGTCTGCCGGAGCCCCGATGTCGGTTGCGGTGCTGGTGAGGATCTCCTTCACCTGGGCTGGCGTCGGGGTGGTACCGCCGTGGGTATCACGGTAGGCCTGGATCACGTCAGCGGCGGCGCCGGAGACGAAGGGGGCCGACTGGCTGGTGCCGCCAAAGGCCTCGGTCGGCAGTGGCAGCGGTGTCTGGCCGGCGCTGGCGACTGCGAGCGCCAGGTAGCCGGGAGCGACCAGGTCCACCACATCGCCCAAGGGAGTGGTGCCACCCGACGACAAGGTCGTCATGTTGTCGTCTTCCCAGCCGTTCGTGTACCCATCGGCCTGGGCGAGGAGCCTGAGGTCGTTCGTCCCGCCGACGTCGATGATGCCGGGGTCATCGGCGGGAGCCTCGACCGTGCCGGACGAGCCGCTGTCGCCCGAGCTCTCGACGACGACAACGCCGGCTTGCACCATGGCGTCGTTCGTCGGCTCGAGCAGGTCGTCGTTGGCACCAGGCAGAGCGCCGAAGCCGTAGGACTCCGACACGACGTTGACACCCTCGTTGACCGCCTGCTGCAGCCCGGCGATGACCTGCGACTCCGGAGCCACGATCTGACCCTGCGAGTTGGTGTCGTTGAAGAAGCCGGTGGTGAGAATAGAGGCGCCGGTGGCATCACCCACGATGCGGAAGCTGCAGTTCGCAGGGATGTTCGCGAAGGGCAGCTGAGACGCGTAGGTGTAGGTGACCGTGCCCTGGGCGCCCATGGTGGAGACGTCTCCGTTGAACTCGTCGCTGAAGACGTTCTCGGTCGGGTCCGGGGCATCGATGACCACGTGCTGTCCGTTGGGCCGGATCATGTTGGGGTTCCCGGCCAGCGTGTCGGCATCGACGTTACCGATGATGACGCCTTGGCCCGTCGCGATCTTGGACGCTTCGAACGGGTCGAACGGGTTGTCGGATGCGTCGTGGATGCTGGTGAGCGCTTCGGGCTCCACCAGCGGTTTGCTGGGATTTGTATTGCAGAACTGCTGCCCGTCGGCCGCCCTTGCCGGGATGGCGCGCTTCCGCACCCGGGAGGCGGGCACCAGCTTCGTGCGTGACCTGGCGTCCCCGATGATGATGGTCCCGTCGGGGACGACCTCTTTGACGCCCCGGGTGTGGCTCAGTGCCTGTGCCTCGGCCGCCGGCATCGTCGCCGCGACCGCGTTGAGGAGGGAAAGCGTCGTGATATGCGTGGCCCCGACCTGCTTCAGCTGGGCTACCAGCGGAGCCTGCATGGACGCGGCCGCTGCTTCCCGAGCGTGCCGGTGGGCCCGGTTCGCCGGCAGGCTGCGGAGCTGGTCGCCGAACACGACCACCACGCGCTCCCGTTTGCCGGACGAGCGGATCTTGACCTGACTCGAGCTCAACTTGGAAAAGCTGGGCCTTGGCACACTGGCTCGGGCGGTCGAACCGCTCGCCGCACTGGCTCTGGCGGTCGAGGCGGCTGCCTGGCCGGCGCCGCTCACCGCCGTGACGCCGAGCGCGGCCGCACCGAGCAACGAAACAGCCTTACGGGGGGTCAAGGACATTCTGCTGTCTCCATTCCGGCCCGCTCTCAGGTTCCCTGAATGTAAGCGAGCCAAACTCGGGTGTACACCCGTACCGCCGCTGGGTCAAGGGTGGATTAGTGGGCAAAGTATCCCAAACCCCGCGCCGTCGCCAGGTGATCCGCAGAACCCTTACAGGATTACAATTTCCATCAACTCCGCCACGAAAGCGCAAGTTAGGAACGGTCAGATATCCCGCATGGAAGTGCAACTTTACACTTACCCGGGTATCAGTTTCCAGCAATAAGCTACAGCCGACTATGACCGCCATAAACCGGGGACCCTTAAATTGCGCTCATGGACGTTTCAGGAACCTCAAATAGAACGCCCCGAACACCAGGACAATTCCGACGTTGACTAGCAGCCGCGCCCAGAAGTGGTGCCTGAAGAACAGGACGTCCACGCCGACCACGACGGCTACCAGCGCGAGCACGTAAAGCACGAGGGCTGCCTGTCTTCCCATCGTCCCTTCCTACTATGTGCGACGGAGCGGAACAAGAGCGGCGCCGGTTCCAGTGACCTTGGTGACGAGGACGCTTGTAGCTGTGAATGGCCGTGACGGCGACCGCCAGAAGCGGCCCAGTTGACGACCCCGCCGCACCGCACGGCGGGAAGAGGCCGGCCCGGGCTTCCTCCGCGGGGGTAACTCCTCGCCGATGTCGGCCAGGTCCCGGCGCAGTTCGGTGATCAGCGGATCGCCATCGGGCAAGATGCGCTCCAGGCGGTCGACTGTGTCGCGCAGCAGTGCGCGGGCGTCGCCATAGCGTCCCAGTCGGCGGTACACCTGGGCCAGCCCCGCCCGGCTCCGCAGCGTATCGGGGTGACGGGGGCCGAGCACCCGCTCGAACCCGGCCCAGGCCTGCTCGCAGGCCAGTTCCGCCGCCGCCGGCTTGCCCGCCTTCTCGTAGGCGGCGCCGAGGTTGTTCCGCGCCGTAAGCGTGTCCAGGTGATCGGGCCCAAGGACGCGCTCCCTGTCGGCCGCCACCCGCCGGTAGGCCGCGACTGCCTCTTTTGCCCGGCCGCTGGCCAGGTACGAGTCGGCCAGGCCGTGCCGCGTAGTCATCGTCTGCGGATGCCGGGCTCCCTGGGCGCGGTCCCGGTCGGCCAGTGTGCGCCGGTAGAGGGTGATGGCGTCGGAGTACTGGCCAGCAGCCAGGTAGGCGGCGGCGAGTTCGTCCCGCGCGCCGAGCGTTTCGGCATGCCCCGGCCCGCAGACCTGCTCGAATTGGGCAACCGTGCGTTCAAGGACGGCGATCGCAGCCGGGAACTGGAGCGCCGCCACGAGCGCGTGGCCTAGGCGGCGCCGCGCCTCGATCACGTCACGATGGTCCGGCCCGAGCCTCTCGGTCAGGCTGTCGAGTACCCACTGGAACCACGGAATGGCGTCGTCCGCGCGCCCGGCCGCAAGGTGGGCGTCGGCCAGCCGCTGGCCGGCCAGCATCGTGTCCGGGTGCCCGTCGCCAAGCAGACGGCCGCTTGTCGTGGCCAGGTCGCGCCAATGGTCCACCGCGGGATTGGTCAGGCGGGCACGGTCCAGGCTGTCCCCCGCCCGCACCAGCAGGGGATGGCAGCCGCCGTCCCACAGCAGGTTTCCGGTGATCCGCCGGAGGGTCGCAACGCAGGATCGCAGACCGGAAGCAGGCCAGCCTGGCTGCTCCCGTTCCGGCCATGCCTGGAGCAGCGCGTTCGCAACCGAACTCGCCGCCTGATCCGGCAGGCCTTCGGGCATCGCGGCCCGCAGTGCCGCCTGCAGCACTGGGCTGATCCGGACCGTCGGCGGTGCGGTCGCCGGCTCGACGGTCAGCAGGCCGACCTGTTCCAGCGTCGCCAGCGCGTCGCGGACGCTCTCGCTGCTGGCCCGTACGCCGCCACCCGCGAGGAAATCGCCCGCCGCCGGAGCGGCGAAGACGGTCTGGGGAATGCCGTGCCCGTCCAGCAGCGCGGCCAGGGCCAGCAGCAACTGGGCGGATCCGCCCGGTGACAGCTGGCCCGCCCGTCCGAACGAGAACATCCACGTCACCGCGGCTGCCGACGGCCGTGCGCTGGACAGCTCCGTCAGCTGCTCCCGCCTGCGCACGAAATGGGACTGGTACTCGCGGCACGACAGCGGGGAGATGGCGATGGTCGCGCTGGCCTGGGCCAGCGCGACCGGTTCCAGGTCCAGCTCCTGAGCCAGTTCGATCGCACCCTGCCGCTTGTCCGGATCGGCCGACAGGCGCCCACTCAGATAGCTGATGGCCTCATGCAAGCTGAACGGTCCGACCGGCACGACCCGTACACCGCTGGGGATGGCCGCAGTGTCGGTGGAGGTCACCAGCACCCGGCCGGCCGGGCCGGCCACAGACCATCCAGGTTCGCCGGGTCGGTCAGGTCATCGAGTACCACCAGCCACGAACGGCTCGTCTCGCCCAGCCAGCTGAGGAACTGGGCGGCGACTGACTCACAGCTGCTCGCCTGGTCCCGGCCGGTCGCGGCGGCCGTCGCCGCGGCGTAGCCGGACAGCACCGAGGCCTGGCTCGTCGCCTCGATCCAGACCAGCAGGTCTACACCGCCTGACTGCCACAGCGACTCAGCGAAAGCTGCGGCGAGCTGGGTCTTACCCGACGACCTCAGCCAGTCCTTGGCATCGGGGGCCGCCACCGGGTCAAGGAGTGCCGCCGGTGCTGCCGCCCGATCAGGGACGAGCACGATCGCGGCCCCGGTCGGCAGCGTAGCCGCCAGGCGGGGGGCCGTCTCCAGCCTGGCATTAAAACCGTCGGCCACGACCGGCACCGTCCCGGACCGGATGGGCCATGACGGCCGGCCGGGGGCCGTGCCTGCCGGGCCCGCGGGCGGCACTGCGCTGCTCATGGCGCGCTACCCACGGCCCGCCGTATGCGGGTCGAGCTGAAGAGGCACTGTCCTTTCCCCATGGTGTCCCCGGCCGAGTCCGCCTTCGTCGGCGAAACCAGCCAGCGGCCAGGCTGCACCATCGGTGCCCCAGCCTGCCAATCATCAGCGGGGATAGGCAATCCCCTCCGGTGCCGAACAGCGTATGCGACGTCCCTGGGCCAGCCGTCGGCTCGTCATGCCTTGGCTCGGTACCCGGCGGCGGCTGACTGAGCGTCGGCCGGGCTCACAGCGAGTCCGGGTTAAAGACGAGCACGGGAGTGGTCCTGGTAAGTGTTTCCCTGCGGAAGAAGGCGGGGGCGGTGACGCGCATGAAGACGAAGCCGACCACTCCGGCCAGCGCTGCGAGCGCGGCGATGATGAAGATACCGCCGATCTGCCAGTGCAGGACCGGCACCGTCCACGTGGTGTAACTGTTGGACGGGACCCAGTCGCTCTGCAGACTGTAGAAGCCAGCCGCGTACATGATCAGCCCGCCTAGGCCGGGCAGGATGCCGCGCATCCACAGATTCCAGGCGCTGCTGGTCAGCGTCGCCCGGTAGTACCAGACACAGGAGAACGCGGTCAGCCCGTAGTAGAACGCGATGTACAGGCCAATCGCGGTGACCGCGTCAGCGATCGGGTTGCCACTGGCGATGTAGTTCAGCGGGATGTACAGGAGGATCGAGACCGCGCCCATCACGAGGGTGGACACCACCGGGGTCAGGTACCTGGGGTGGATCTTGGCGAACGACTCGGGCAGCGCCCCATAGGCGGCCATCGACAGCGTCGTCCGTGCGGTCGGCAAGATCGTGGTTTGGGTCGAGGCGGCGGCCGAGCTGAGCACCATGAGGATCAGAAGCCGGGACAAGACCATGCCGAGCCCGGAGGTGCCGAAGATCGCGCCCCCGGTGACCGACAGCACGTCGAACTGGTGCGCCGGATTCGTCAGCCCGACGCCCTTGGCGCCGATGCCGGCGAACGCCTGCACGGCGATGATCACGGTCACGTAGGTGACGAGCAGCAAGACCGTCGAGATGATCCCCGCCTGGCCCGGCGTCTGGGACTTGTTCGCGGTCTCCTCATTCACCGACAAGGCGGTGTCCCAGCCCCAGTAGATGAACAGCATCAAGATGATCCCGGACACAAAGGCCGAGACGGGCAGGTGCGACGGCGACAGCCAGCTGAAGCTCGGGTGCAGGGACCCCGGCGGCGGATGACTGCCCAGCACCCGGACCAGTGCCGTGCCCGACATGACCAGCAGCATGATGATCTCGATGGACAGCAGCACCTTCTGGAAGTTGGCCGAGACCTCGATGCCGCGGTAGCAGATGTAGGTCATGGCGGCGATCCACAAGATGCCGACCAGCAGCACCCAGCCCCCGGAGGCGTTGCTACCGATCGAGCTGTTCGGTCCCTGGACGAGGAAGAAGAAGTACTGCCCGGCCACCTGGGCCAGGCTGGCCATGACCAGGACGTCGGCCGCCACGACGGCCCAGCCGCCGGCCCAGCCGGTCCTCGGCCCGAATGCCCGGGACGCCCAGATGAACGTGGTCCCGCAGTCGGGATCGGCCTTGTTCAGCTCGCTGAAGCCGATCGAGCACAGCAGCATCGGCACGAACGCCAGCACGGCGACCAGCGGGGACTTCAGCCCGACGGCGGCCACCACGAAGAACAGCGTCGCGGCCAGGCTATAGGCGGGGGCCGTCGAGGCCACGCCCATGACCACGCTGGATACCAGGCCAAGAGCGCCCTTCTTGAGACCCTTATC
Organism: uncultured Actinomycetes bacterium; assembly: GCA_963813395.1. Classification (GTDB taxonomy): domain Bacteria; phylum Actinomycetota; class Actinomycetes; order Streptosporangiales; family Streptosporangiaceae; genus DASXKD01. Next base: position 225,457 of record CAWEYV010000009.1, on the reverse strand, counting down.
CCTGGGTTCCTCCACTGGTCGCAGGCCAGGACTAAAGATGGCCATGGCTCGCCCTCCCCGGCAAGTTACCCAATCGTGCTGCGATGCACCCGATCGTGCCCCGGGCACGCTTGCGCGGGACCGCCGACAACTTGTCAGGCTACTGCGGGTTGCGGTAGCACGGAGGGTAATCGGGCCAGGTCCGGAGGGACCGCGCCGTGCAACATCGGCGCGCCATCCTCGCAGCCCGGTCTGACACCGTCGGGCCATGACCGCCCGGCGAGGCACGCTGACCGCGGCACCGGAACCTGGCAGTGGACGCCTGACCAACGGGATCGGGCACTTCCCCCGGGCCTGGAGTTACCCCGGATCCGAAGAGTGAGCTAACCCGCTCCCCAGGAGCCTTCACCGCTGGGAGAGGACATGAAAGCAGTGGCAGTGTTCCCGGGATCCCGCGAGGTCAAGGTCATCGAGCAGGAAGATCCCGGATCTCCCAGCCCGACCAGGTCATGCTGCGGCTGCTCGACATCGGCATCTGCGGCACCGACAAGGAGATCTGCACGTTCGAGTACGAGACCCCCCACCGGGTGATGACTACCCGGTGATCGGCCACGAGGCGCTGGCCGAGGTCGTGGCGGCCGGGTCTGCCGTCGAGCGCTTCCAGGCAGGCGACCTTGTCGTCCCGTCCGTGCGCCGCCCGTGTGTTCATCCCGGCTGCCTGGCCTGCCAGTCGGGGCACCAGGACTACTGCTACACCGGCGACTTCCGGGAACGCGGCATCAAGGAAGCGCACGGCTACATGGCCGAGTACGCCGTCGACCAGGAGCGGCACCTGAATCTCGTGCCGCCGGATCTGCGGGAGATCGCCGTGCTGACCGAGCCGCTGACCATCGCGGAAAAGGCCCTCGGCCAGATCACTTGGATGATGCAGCAGCGCCCGCCGTGGCTCGGCCCGCAGACGCCCGGTAAGGAGCGAGGGAAGGGCCTTTCGGCGCTGGTGCTCGGCATCGGGCCGGTCGGGCTGCTGGGCGCGATGGTGCTGGCCAGCGCGGGCTTCGCGACATATGTCTACTCACGGGAGGTGCCACCGAGTCCCCGGACCGACCTGGTTGCTGCCATCGGCGCGACCTATGTCTCCTCCCAGGCCGCGACGTTCGCAGACCTGGCAGAGAAGATCGGCAACATCGACCTGGTCTACGAGGCGGTCGGGCATTCACTTTTCGCTCTTGAAGCCGTGCAGGTGCTTGGCACAAATGGGATCTTCGTGCTCACCGGCGTCCCGGGCATGCAGCCTTCATCGAGGCGGACCCGGCTCGCCTCATGCGGGACATGGTGCTGAAGAACCAGGTACTGCTGGGAACGGTGAACGCCGGGACGGATGCCTTCGCACCGGGGTATCAGCGCCGGCACGTCATGCGTCGACGTTGGATGCGAGGCTCTCGGTGAGGGGGATCACGTCGGTCACCCGCTCCATCGTCTCGTCGGCGATCTCGTTCCATTTCTTGTATGGATCGCCCTTCGCATGATGTTCGAAGGCCGCCCGGTCTTTGTAGGCCTCGTAGAGATACACCACACCGGGTTCCCGTTCCGTCTCCCACACGTCGAATCGCCACGTACCGGGCTCGCTGGCCTTGGCTACCTCGGCATCCCACCGCAAGTACTCAAGCAGCTCCGACCGCTTCCCGGGTTTGACCACGATCCTGGTGAGCATTCCGTACATCAAACTCCTCCAGGCTCCGCCGGATGTGCCCTCCTCACTCAAGATTGTCGCGCGACCCAGGTGACCTGCCGTCACCGGATCGACGATTCACGGCCAGAAGCGCCCGGACCATGTGGCGCCAGGCCATCCTGCTAGGGATGAAGCGGAACGGATCGGAGCAGTTCATGACACCAGGCTGGCCAGCGGTTTCCCGTAACTGGCAGGCCGGGACATGTGACACGCTGCACCCCACCACCCGTTCGATTGGACACATGACGGGCGCGGACCTTGGGGTTCGGCCTCAGTACTGTTGAACTCCGACCTTCCCCTTTCTAGGAGGGGTGATCTTGGTGAGACGTGTTATTGGTGCGGTTCCGGGCATGACGCTGGCCCTGCTCGCGGCGAGTACCGCGCCCGCGCTAGGAGGGCCCAGCCGCCCGGTCACGTCAGTATCCCCACCGACGGCCTATGTTGTCAGCGGCCCGCCCAGGGCCGGAGCCCTCAGTACGGTGACCCCGGTCAATACCAGCACCAACAAGCCCGGTACTGCCATCAAGGTCCGCAATTACGCCGCCGTCATCGCGATCACTCCTAATGGCAGGACCGCGTACGTTACCAGTGTCTCCAACAACGTCCACAAACCGGGATACGTAACCCCCATCAATACCACCACCAACACCGCGGGCAAGGCCATCGAGGTCGGCATCTACCCACACGCCATCGCGATCACGCCCAATGGCAGAACCATCTACGTTGCCAACATGTACTCGCGCACGGTGACCCCGATCAACACCGCCACGAATACTACGGGCAAGCCCATCAGGGTGCCGCTGGAGCCGGACGCCGTCGCGGTCACGCCGGACGGCAAGACGGCGTACATCGTGAGCACCAGCGGCGCGGAGGCGCCGCCGTTTCCTCCTGGATACGTAACCCCGATCAGGACCGCCACCAACACCGCCGGGAAGCCCATCAAAGTGGGAATACAGCCCTACGCCATTGTGATCACGCCTAATAGCAAGACGGTCTATGTGGTCAACCAGAACGACGGCGGACGGGGCACGGTGACCCCGATCAGCACCGCCACCAACACCGCGGGCAAACCCATCAAGGTCGGCCAGTCGGCTTTCTCTGCGGCTATTACGCCCAATGGCAAGACCGTATACGTGGTGAACTCCTTCTCCGGCTCGGTGACGCCGATAAGCACCGCAACTAACCAGCCGGGCAAGGCCATCAAGGTAGCCGCATCCTTCGCCCTTACGATCGCGATAACCCCCAATGGCAAGACCGCTTACGTTGGCGGCGACGCCAGCGACCTCCCCGGGGTGGTCACTCCAATCAACACCGCCACCAACAAGCCGGGTAAAGCCATTAAGACCGCGCCGGAACCCTACGCGATCGCCGTCACGCCCAACAGTGCCACCGCCTACATCGTCTGCACTGGCGCGCCCACCGGTGCAGGAGGCGTCACCACGATCAACACCGCGACCAACAAGCCAGGCAAGACCATCCCCATCCGCGGCGGACCGGATGCCGTCGCGGTCACGCCGTAACAAACGCGCAGGGACGGCATGGCCTGGCATCAGCAGGATGGAGTCATCATGGCCTCGGATGAGTCTTCAACGGCCGGCTGGCTCGAGGACGGACGCCTTCTCGACCGCGTGGCCGGCGCGGTGCGGGGCGTGCTCGGGAGCGGGCGTGTGCCGGGTCAGATACCCAGGCTCGCCAACGCCGATCCGCGCGCGTTCGGTCTGGCCGTCGCGACCGTCGACGGCGACGTACGCGGGGTCGGGGAGTGGCGCCAGCGGTTCTCTATCCAGAGCATCTCGAAGGTGTTCACGCTGGCCCTGGTGGTCGCCAAAGACGGCGAGGCGCTGTGGACCCGGGTGGGACGCGAGCCGTCGGGCACGCCGTTCAATTCGCTCGTTCAGCTCGAGTACGAGCATGGCATCCCCCGCAATCCATTCATCAACGCCGGCGCGCTGGTCGTCACCGACCGCCTGCTGAGTCTCACCGGAGATGCGTGCGGCGCCACCGAACGATTCCTGCGCACCGAGTGTGCCTGCCCGGAGATCGCCAGCGATGAGGTGGTTGCGTCCTCTGAAGCTGAGCACGGCCACCGCAACGCCGCTCTCGCTCATTTCCTGGCGAGCTACGGCAATCTGGAAAACCCGGTCGGCAGTGTGCTTGACCACTACGCCCGCCACTGCGCCATCGCGATGAGCTGCGCCGAGCTCGCCCTGGCCGGAGGCTTCCTCGCGCGTCATGGCGTGCGCCGCGACGGCTCCCTGTTGCTGTCCCGCAGTGACGCCAAGCGCATCAACGCGATCATGCTGACCTGCGGCACCTACGACGCGGCCGGCGAGTTTGCCTACCGAGTCGGCCTGCCTGCCAAGAGCGGCATTGCTGGCGGCATCCTTGCCATCATTCCGGGGCGCTGCAGCGTGTGCGTGTGGAGCCCGGGTCTCGACGACAAGGGCAACTCGATCGCGGGGATCATCGCCCTCGACACGTTCACCACCCTGACCGGCTGGTCGGTGTTCTAGCCAACGGCCGTCGTGGGGCGCACATCGGGGCCGCCACGCCGGCCTGCACTTAGCAGAGCCGGGGTTGACGGCCTGCCCGGCGAGTTATTCACTACGTCTTAGTAAGTGGTGCTTAGTAAACGGGTGACCTGGGGTGCATAGCACGTTCGATGGCCGTGGCCGGTTCGCCGAGCCGTGGCTGCTGGTCTTGACCAGCCTGGCCGACGGGCCCAAGCACGGGTACGCGATCATGGCCGACGTCGCGGCGTTCAGCGGGGTGTGGATGGAGCCGGGCACCTTGTACCGGGCGCTGTCCTGGCTGGAGCGCCGCGGCTGGGTCCGGTCGCTGGCCACCGCCGGACGCCGCCGGTCCTACGAGATCACCGCCACCTGGCCGGGCCGGGCCGGTCACGGCGATGCCGCCGGTCGTGCGCGCCGTACCCGGCCGGCGGGGTCCGGCCGCCGTGCTTGACAGGCGCTCACGATATTCACTACAACTTAGTAATCGGTACTGATTAGTGGGGGTTGGGCGTGCACGGAAAGTTTGATGACCTCGGCCGGTTCGCCGACCCGTCGGTGCTGATCTTGACCAGCCTGGCGGACGGGCCCAAGCACGGGTACGCGATCATGACCGACGTCGCCGGGTTCAGCGGCGTGCGGATGGAGCCGGGCACCTTGTACGGGGCGCTGTCCCGGCTGGAGCGCCGCGGCTGGGTCCGGCCGCTGGCGACCGATGAGCGCCGCCGCCCGTACGAGATAACCGCGGCCGGGCAGGAAGTGCTGGCCGAACAGGTCACCACGATGCAGCAGATCGTCCAGGTGGCCCGGCTCCGGACCGCCACCGCGTGGGGGGCGTGATGAGGCCGGGGCTGGCCGGCTGGCTGTCTCGCGTCCTGGTCGGCTGGCACCCGCGGCGCTGGCGGGACCGCTACGGCGAGGAGATGCTTGACGTCCTGGACCAGCACCACCCGACCGCGCGGACCGTGGCCAGCCTGGGAGCCAGCGTGGTCAGCGCGCACCTCGATCCGGCCTGGCGCACGGACCGGCTGTCGCTGGCCCGGCTGCGCCGGGCCGCCCTGATATCAGCCGCGATAGCGGCTCCGCTCGCGCTGATCCTGGGCCCGGTCGGCTACGGGGTCTGGTACGACGACCATTGGCACCCGGCGGCCGATGAGGGCATCGACGCGGTGGCGTTCTCCCCGCACTCGGCCATCCTGGTCACCGCTTTCGGTGTGAACCTCGACGGCACGGACATGGTGTGGAACGTCACGGACCTGAGCCGGCCGCGGCGCCTGTCGCAGTTCGAGGGCGGGTGGCCCACGGCGTTGTCGCCGAACGGCCGCACCGTGGCCACCGTCACCTTCGGCCAACTGACGACCTTGTGGAACGTGGCCAGCCCCAGGCACCCAGCCAAGATAGCCACGCTGCCCGCTACCGACGGCAACACGCTGTGGGGGCAGACGTTCTCCCCGGACGGCCGGATCCTGGCCACCGCCTACAACGACGGGATCGTCCTGTGGGACGTGACCAGCCCGGCCCGGCCCCGGCTGCTGCGCAGCCTGAACGCCCCGGTGACGTCCCCTCCCCGGGACGGGGTGGGCACCGGTTCGCAGGACCTCGCGTTCTCCCCCGACGGGAGCATCCTGGCCAGCGCCACCGGCACGGACCGGGTCACCTTGTGGGACGTGACCGACCCGGCGCATGCCCACCGCATGGCTACCCTCGGCGGCACGGATGGCTTCATCGAGGCCTTCGCGTTCTCCCCGGGCGGGAACCTGCTGGCCGCCGTGACCTACCGTGGCACCGTGCTGGTCTACAGCCTGGCCGATCCGGCCCGCCCCGCCCGCACCGCCACGGTCCGCGGCCTGCTGACCCGCGCACTCTACCCAAACGGGACCCTACAGCCGACCCAGACGCCGCTCTGCTCCAGCTGCGGCCCGGCCGACTACGCGGTGGCGTTCTCCGCGGACGAGCACACCCTGACAGTCGTCGTCGCCCGAGGGGAGATGAGCGCCAACTCCGGGCGCGACACCATCTTCGACTGGCCCGTGACCGGCTCCGGAGCCCTCGGCGCCGGCACGGCCACCGCCCGCGAAGTCGCGAACTCCCAGCCCTTCATAGCCCCCGGCGACCGCACCCTGCTGGGCGGCCCGGGCAGCAGCCACGCCTGGTACGCATGGCCGCTGCCCTGACCTGCCCAAGCTGCTCACGCTGAGTGAGCGGAGCGCCAGATGAGTACCGGGCGCGAGATGAGTATTGTCGGACGCCGCCGGGCAGATGCTGGCGGGCCCGTCGTAGACACATAGTCCGGCTCTTGCCACGGCCGGTCAGGCTCACCGCCGGTGACGGCTGGCGGACAGACACGACGCCCGAGAACCTATTCGCCCGGGAGAGCACGGTGGTCGTCCGCGGGATCCGTTTGGCGCGCATCGCTGGCCTCCCCGGCGGCGCGGGCTGCCCCGACGATTCCGGCCTCGCTGGCGGTGTCGTGCCCCGCCGCTGTTGTGGTTCGCTCGCGCTTTGCCACGGCCACGGCGATCGAGGGGTAGAGGAGTACCGACAGCACGCCGGCGCCGACCAGGGCCGCAGCGTTGGCGGGGATCATGACGCCGTCGCTAAGGCCGATCTCGGCCAGCGCGATCAGCAGGGGCATGGTGGTCGCGGTGATGAACGTCATCTCGACCCGCTGCCGCAGCGGCAGGGCGTGCCGGTAGACCAGCAGCGAGGGCAGGCCGCGGACCACCAGCAGCAATACAAGGAAGATGACCAGCCGCAACGGGTTCGCTGCGATGGAGGCGATATCGAGGGTCATCCCGGAGGCCACGAAGAAAACGGGGATGAAAAAGCCGTAGCCGACCGCGTCGAGCTTTCCCTCCAAGGGGGTGACGTCGACACCCATCCGCCGGGTCCAGCTGCGCAGCACCATCCCCGCCAGCATCGCGCCCAGGACCACATCCGGCCCGAACCTTGCGGCGGCCACTAGCAAGACCAAAAGCAAGACGATCGACCAGCGCAGGGTCGTCTGCGCGGTCGCCCGCCGGCCCTGCCGGACGATCGCTTGGAGCGCGGTAGCGCCGATGACCCGCGGCAGGATCGTCAGCAAGATCGCTACCACGCCCACGGCCACGATCGAGGCGATCGCGATGAACTCTTTGCGGTGAGTGAGAAACAGCGAGATCGCCACGATGGGAAACAATTCTCCGACAGCTCCCGCGGCCAGGACGTAGCGGCCGAAGTTGCCCGAAAGCATGTCATTGTCGTGCAGGATGGGCAGCAGCGTGCCCAGCGCAGTCGTGGTCAGGGCCAGCCCGATCGGCACGAAGTCGCGCACGTACCCGACCGAGACGAGGGCGGCCACCGCAGCTACCGCGATCACGGCACTGATCGCCCAGCCGCCGATGGCCAGCCTGCCCGGGTGCTCGCGCAGCAGCAGCGGGTCAAAGCTCATACCCGGCAAGCAGGAACAAGAACCCCAGCCCGACGTTAGCCAGCAGCCTGATGCTGGCGGTGTCGGCCAGGCCCAGGCCATGCGGGCCGATCAGGATGCCCGCCAGGATCAGGATGACCACCTGGGGAATCCGCGGCCCGGGAAGCGCCGCGACGACCATCGGCGCCAGCGCCGCCACCAGCGTCACCGCCAGCAGCGTTTCCAGGCCGAGCGTATCCATCCCCGTGATCTCCCTAGCCCGTTCTACCGTCCCCACCGCCGAAAGGACAGGGCAGCGGCAGGCGCGAGTCAATGAACCGCTGGTCCCGGTGCCCGGGTGAGGCCCGAGCGTCACGCGAGCGTGCTGCCGGTAAGCGTGCCCGCAGTTTGCTGCGATGATGCTCTCCGAGGCTGCGGAAGGCGTGGCAGAGGCGGAATTCGGCGGTACCGACGAGATCACCAGCCGCTGGGCGATCTGGTCCGCTGGTCAGGAAGTACGCCTTGAGACCCTATGGCTGCATGGGAGCCACCGGAGTGTTCCGGCCGGAGTTCCCGGCGGCTGGGTGAGGCCCTCGCGTCACGCAGGTGTGCTGTCGGTCAGCAATGCCCGGTGCGGTGCAACAGCGGACCCTCCTGACCCGCGTCGCGACTCCCGCCGGCCGACTCGCTTCACCCTTGGGGAAAGGCCGGGCCAGCAACACCGGTGGCGTTGGGTCCCAAGACATCGCTTCCGCGAGCGTTGACGGTGGCGGCCGTCATCTGGCCGGGTGGGCGGCCGGGGCGGCGGTTAGCTGTCTGGTGGTCTGCCAGCGCGGTGGTGCTGCGGCTGTCGCCGAGCAGGACGGTCAGGATTTCGCTGAGGGCGGGTTCGCGGGTCCAGGGTTCGGGCAGTGGCAGGTGGGCCTGGATCTGGTAGCGGTTGCGGCGGCCGTCTTTGTGCTTGACGACGTAGCCTGCGGTGGCCAGGTCGGTGATGATGCCGTGGGCGCTGCGTTCGGTGATGCCCAGCGTGGCGGCGATGTCGCGCAGCCGCAGTCCCGGGTCGTGGGCGATGCACAGCAGGACCCGGGCGTGGTTGGTCAGGAAGCTCCAGGCTGGCATGCTGGCACTTTACCACTCCTTGAAGGTCATTTCCAGAAAAAGATTGCTAGTTTCTGATTGCCAGCGTAGCGTGAGGCACGGGTACCGGGGCTGATTTCGCTGGTGCCGGCCCCGGCCGGGGCAGCACGCCGGGCACATGCCTGCCACGCGGCATCAGCTCGCCGCGGCGACCGGTCGCTGGCCGTCTGGAGAGGTCCATGGATAACGCTGCACGGGCACGTCAGCGGGTGCTCCTGCTGGCGGCCCGGATCTGGCAGGCGGCTTCGCGGCCAGCCAGCAAGCCACAACTGGAGCCGACCGTCGTACCCGTTAGCAGCGTTTAGGCATTCCCGGCCAGGGCCGGAACGGACCCCCCGGGGTTCTGGGGCGACGATTCCAGAAGGGTGATCATGCTGTGAGAAGCGAGCATTCCACGACAAAGAGTTCGCTGTCCTGCACTGCGGCAGGGGTCTGGCGCGGTACACGGCGCCGGGCCCGGTTGATCGGCGCTGCCGTCGCCGCCGCGGCCCTGGTGTCCGTGCTCGTTCCAGCCCTGGGGGCGGCCCCGGCAGGTGCCGCAGGCACCCCGGGCGCAGTGCCGGCCATCCGCTGGCACCGGTGCCCGGCTGGCAGCGCGGCCGCGATGGCGGGCGGGTTCTTGTGTGCGACGGTGGCGGCCCCGCTGGATTACCGGGATCCGTCCGGGGCGAAGATCAGGCTGGCGGTGGTGGAGCACGCCGCCACCGGCCCGGCCAGCCGTGGCGTGATCTTCTTCAACCCGGGCGGCCCCGGTGGCCCGGGCACGGTGCAGCTCCCGCAGTGGATCGGGTTCTGGCCGAAGGAGCTGCTACGCGAGTACGACATCGTGAGCTGGGACCCGCGAGGGTCCGGGGCGAGCACGGCGGTCCAGTGCTTCGCGAGCGAGGCCGCGGAAGGGGCGTTCCTGGGCAGGTATGCCCTGTTCCCTGTTGGCCGGGGTCAGCAGGGCGCCTACATACAACGGTGGCGCGAGTTCGGGAAGATCTGCGCCGCGCGGAACGGCGCGCTGCTCCGGCATGTCTCGACCGCCGACACCGCCCGCGACCTGAACCTGCTGCGCCAGGCGCTCGGCCAGCCCAAGCTGAACTACCTGGGCATCTCCTACGGCACGTTCCTGGGCGCTACCTACGCGAACCTGTTCCCGCGCCGGGTGGGCCGGCTGGTGCTGGACGGGAACGTCCCGCCTAAGGCCTGGACCAACCGCGGCCGGCCGAACCCCCGGCTGAGCACCTACCTGCGCATGGGCAGTGACCAAGCGGCCGCTAAGGCGCTTGCTGCCTTCCTGGCCATCTGCGGGCAGCGCAGCACCCAGGCCTGCGCGTTCTCGGCCGGCAGCCCGGCCGCTACCAAGGCCAAGTGGGATGCGCTCCTGGCCCGCCTGAGGAAGGCGCCCATCAATCTGGGCGGCACCGCGTTCACCTACGCCGATGTTGTCACCTCAGCCAGCAACGCGCTCGCCTTCGTCCAGCCGCACACCACGCCGGTGACCGGCGGCAGTTTCCCGGGATGGCCTCAGGCCGCCCAGGGGCTCCAGCAGCTCTGGCTGGCGCGCAACGCCAAGACGGCCACCAGACCGGACACGCGGCCAGCTGCCGCGGTCACCGCAGCCCAGCCCTACGGAGGGGTCGAGCAGACGTTTGCGGTCCAGTGCAACGAGGCGCCGAGTCCTCCCGCGAGCGCCTACCCGGGCCTGCAGCGCCTGGTGCTGCGCCGCAGCGGCGTGATCGGCCTGCCGGACCTGTGGAGCAATGACGAGCCCTGCGCCACCTGGCCGGTGCGCGGGCAGGACACCTACACCGGCCCGTGGAACGCCCCCACCGGCCCCATCCTGGTGATCGGTAACACCACCGACCCGTTCCTCCCGCTCCGCGACGCTATTGCCATGACCCGCCAGCTCGCCAACGCCCGGTTGCTGGTCGTCCACGGCTACGGCCACACCGCGTTCCTCAACCCCAGCACCTGCGCCAGCACCTACATGACCGCCTACTTCCGCACTGGCGCTCTCCCCCCGAAAGGAACCGTATGCCACGAGAACCTGCCGCCGTTCCCGCCCCCGCCGGGTGACACAGCCCGCGCTGCGGCGGGTCAGGGTCCACGGCGCTGACCGGAGCCGGGCCAGCCGGGCGTTGATGCTGTCGGCCGCGCCTGGTCTCGGTCACTCAGGTCCAACCGGGCCAGCCCGAGTGTCCGCCGTCGAGCCCTGATAACTCATCAATTCAATCCAGCCGAAGGGGAGCACCATGACGGCCACCATGCGAATCACACCCACGAAACAGTTCCGATGGACTCACTGAGGAAGACCGCGCTCGTCACGGGCATCTTCTACCTGATCACCTTCAGCGGCTCTGGGCCCCTTCGGCCCTACTCCGGGCCCTCACCCGACGGGAGCCTTGGGGCATGAGAGGTTCTATCCAGAACGCCCTGCGCTTGTTCACCCGGGCCATGCAGCCACTCGCTCTGCGGTCTGCCGGCAAGGAAGGATCCAGCACGTCGGTCGTCCAGAATGTCGGGCGGCGATCGGGCCGGATGTACCAGACACCTGTCGTCGCGGTCCAGCATGACGACAGCTTCTTGATCGCTCTCCCGTATGGCAAGCGCACCGATTGGCTGAAGAACGTCCTCGACAAAGGCTCGGCGGCCATCGTGACCAATGGGCACACCTACCAGGTCGACCGGCCCGAGGTCATCCCGATGGCGGAGGCGACCGACTACTTCCGGCCCAGGGAGCAGCGCATGCACCGGCAGTTCCACGTGGACACTGCGCTCCGGGTCCGTCAGGAGCGAGAAGCTCCCCAATAACAGGGCCGACCGGATGATGCCCGGCGGCAGAGCGCGGCAAGGCCATGGTCCAGCAGGCGCACGGAGCCGCCGCCGTGTCGCCTTAGCGGCCGCGCTCTTGGCGACGTCGCCAGCGCTCCTCCAGCCGCTCCATCAGCCCAGGCCTGGCCTGCTTACCGGCCCGCGGGCTCTTGGCCGCGCGCCGCTTGCTAGCACCGCGGCCGGCCTGGGCAAGAACCCGTCCGGTGGTGATGGCGGTCATGCGCCGGTAGCTGTTCACCGCCCACAGGCTGCAAGCGAGCATGACCACAAAGCCCGCCACTGCGACCAGGATGACATTGATCACGAGCCCGGCGAACAGCAACCCGACGCCGAGCAGGAACCCCAGCGCGGCCCCGATGACCCGGCGCCGGTAATGCACCCGCGGGTCGGTCGCGTGCGCGGCGCCAGCCAGCCGCGGGTCACTAGCGCGGAGCGCCTGCTCGATCTGCTCGAACTGGCGCCGCTCATGCTCAGAGAGCGGCACGGTCCCCTCCCCATGAAACTCCGGCGGGGACGCTCTCCGCCTGGCTATCCCCAGAGTATGCGGCTGCGCCTGCGGAAGAGCACACCGGCGGCCCAAGGCCGAACCGGCTGTGACTATCACATGACCGCAGCAGCGACGCCGACGCGGCGGTTGGCAGCGGTCATCTCATACCGTTACGCCTTCGAGTTGGTGAGCTGTCCGGCGAGACTAACCCGCGAACTTCGGCTGGGTCACTGGCGGGCGGCTGGCGGTGCGTCTGACGCGAGGGCGGCCGTGGCGCCGGTAAGGACCGGCGGGCCTGCGACGGGGCGGGGTGGCCTGCCGATCGTGTTGAGGTAGCGCAGCGCCTGGGTGTAAGACCCGCCGAAGCTGGCCTCGCAGTAGGGCAGCCCTCGCTGCTGGCAGAACTCCTTGATCAGGGCCTGGGAGCGTCGCAGGTTGGGCCGGGGCATCGAAGGGAACAGGTGATGCTCGATCTGGTAGTTGAGGCCACCTAGGGCGAGGTCGGTGAGCCAGCCACCGCGGACGTTGCGGGAGGTGAGTACCTGGCGGCGCAGGAAGTCGCTGCGGTCTGCCGCGTCCAGGATGGGCATGCCCTTGTGGTTGGGGGCGAAGGAGGCGCCCAGGTACAGGCCGAACAGGCCCTGCTGGACCAGGATGAACACGACGGCCTTCACCGGCGGCAGCACCAGGAAGACGACGGTCAGGTAGCCGGCCAGGTGCGTGGCGAGTAGAGCCGCCTCCGAGGGTCTGCCCCGGGAAGCGCGGCTGGCCAGGGCGCGGATGCTCGCGACGTGAACGCTGATCGCTTCGCCAAGCAGCAGCGGGAAGAACAGGTAGGCCTGGTAGCGGAACGCCAGCCGGGGCAGGCCCCGGCTGGCGCGTGCCTGGGTGGCGGTGAAGGCCAGCACTTTCATCGTGATGTCGGGGTCCGCGCCTTCGGTATTTGGGTGGGCGTGATGGCGGTTGTGCTTGTCGGTCCACCAGCCGTAGCTCAGCCCGATGCCGAGGTTGCCGAGCAGGATGCCCAGGAAGTAACTGGCCCGCCGGGAGCTGGAAATCTGCCGGTGCCCGGCGTCATGGCCCAAGAACCCCGCCTGGGTGAACATGACCGCCAGGAACACGGCCACAGCGAGCTGCCACCATGAGTCACCCACCAGGATGAAGACTGCCCATCCGGCAGCCAGCAGCGCGGCCGTGACCGTGATCTTCCAGACGTACCGCCCGGGCCGCCGTTCCAGCAGCCCCGCCTGCTTGACCTGACGGGACAGCTGCGCGTAGTCGCTCCCGCGCTGCGGTGCTGTCGGTGTTTGTGCCGAGGAGGACGCCTGGAAGGCCTGCGAGGGCGTGGCACTTGCCTTTGCGCGAAATCGCACCGTGGTGGCTCCCTGGATGCACATCATGGCCGGGCTAGTGATGTGCCGCCAGGGTCTTGAGCGGCGTCCGCCTGGTAGCGACCGCGTCACGGAATGTGTCCCTGGCCAACCCGGCGAATGCTCTAACAGTACCGTCACGCCGGGCTGGTACACCGAGCGGCTACCGGGGCGAAATCGGCCTGCATTCACCAAAGGCGCAACGGCCAGGTCGGTTAGGCACTCTTTGTGGCTAGGCGACCCTGGGCCAGCGCGGAGCGGTCCACCTCGTCGAGCGTTGTGACGACGATGTCGGCCCCTGCCTCGGCCAGCAGGTCGGCGTCGTGGGCCCGCGCGATGCCGATGGCGGCCATCTCGCCGGCCTTGGCGGCCTCGACGCCTGCGGCGGCGTCCTCGATGACCATCGCGGCATGCGGCGCGACGCCGAGTTCCCGGGCCGCGGTCAGGAACATCTCGGGGTCTGGCTTTCCATGGGCGAAGTCCCGGCCCGAGACGTCGGCGTCGAAGAAGTCCAGCAGTGTCAGGCCCGGGCGCAGTGACGAGGATGTGATCCCCTGCTGCTGGGCGAACGTGTCGAGCCGGATCTTGCGCAGGAACAGCTTCGCGTTCTTCGACGAAGACGCTGCCGCGACCCGGATACCAGCGTCCTTGACGGCGATGATGAATCGCAGGGCGTCGGGGTAGGCGGTGAAGTCGCCGGCCTCGATGAGCCGCACCACCATCTCCTGCTTGCGCGCGGCGTACTCCGCGAGGCGCAGGTCATCGTCGTCGGGGACGTGGAAGTACTCCAGCGCCGCGCGCGCGCCGCTCATACGCGGCTTGCCCGACATCTCCTCCTGGTAGACCTGGGGTGTGAACGCTTCCGGCGACCAGGTCGTCCGGTCGCGGATCTCGTTCCACTCTCCCTCCATCAGCTCGCGCAGCGACTCGCGCCACGCCTTCTCGTGCGGCGAGTCGACAAGCACGCCGTCGACATCAAAGATGGCTCCCTGGAATGCCCGGCACGCGTCCTCCTGTCAGCCGTGGGCCTGCTGGTTCCCGGCATGCGTGCCAGGCCGGAGCTCGAACGTGCACCGGTCGCCGGCGCGCAGTTCGCGGACCTCGTCGTCGACTCCGACGCTAATCGGCCGCCGTACGCCCTCCCGGTGGGTGGTTAGCGTCAGCCTTCCGTCGGCCAGCGTCACGAGGATCGGTGTCCCGCGGAACTGCATCGCGAATGACAGCTCGCCGAGTTGCGGGGGCAGCCGGGGGTCGAAGTACAGGATGCCGTCGCGGATCTCCGTACCGGCGTAGCTGCGCTGGACCAGATCGAGCGTCCCGGACATCACGCCCATGTGGATGCCCTCCTTCGTGGTGCCGCCCTGGACGTCGCCGACGTCGCTCTCCAGCGCGGCGAGGAATCGCTCCCACGAGTCCTCGGCGTCCAGCCGCGCGAGCACACTGCCATAGACGACGAAGCTCAGCGTGGAGCCGTTCGAGGTGCGCTCGTCGTAGTAGGCGATGTTCTTGCGCGCGGTGTCCGGACCGTAGGCGTAGCCCAGCCGCTCGAACAGCCGCCGCAGCTCGCCTGGCGAGAACAGGAAGAACAGCATCACCGTGTCGGCCTGCTTGGCCACCTTGTAGCGGTTGGGGTCGTCACCCTCAGCGTGCAGGATCCGGTCGAGCCGCTGAATGTTCCCGTACTTGGCGCGGTAGGCGTCCCAGTCCAGCTCCTGGAGATCCTCGTATCCCTCGAACTGGCTGATGATGCCGTCGCCATGAAACGGGATGAACATCTGGCGGCTCATGTCCGCCCACATGCGCAGCTCCTCCTCGCCGAGGCCCAGCTTCTCGCGCAGCGCGTCGGCCCGCGTCGCGGGCAGGAGCGAGAGGACCTCCTGCGCGACACCGCACAGCCACGCCACCATGACGTTGGTGTAGGCGTTGTTGCGCAGCCCGCCCTCGACGGCACCGGGGTACTTGTCGTGGAACTCGTCCGGGCCCATCACGCCGTGGATCTCATAGCGCTCGCGCTCGGGATTGAAGTGGGCGATCGAGGCCCAGAAGCGCGCGATCTCCAGCATCATCTCCGCGCCGTAGTCGCGCAGGAAGGCCAGGTCCTCGGTGGTCTGGAAGTAGTGCCAGATGTTGTAAAAGATCGCCGCGTTGACGTGCCGCTGGTTGTGGCTGAGGTCGGGCTCCCAGCGGCCCGAGAGCGGGTTGAGATGCACGCGCTGGGTCTCCTCCTTGCCTTCGCTGCCGCTCTGCCAGGGGAACATCGCACCGCGCAGCCCTGCCTCGCGGGCCGCCGCGCGCGCCTCGCCCAGACGCCGGTAGCGGTACAACAACAGACCTCGGGTGACCTGCGGCATGCGGAAGTTCAGGAACAGGTACACGTAGAGCTCGTCCCAGAACACGTGCCCCCGGTAGGCCTCGCCGTTGAGGCCGCGGGCCGGTACCCCGGCGTCCAGGTCGGCGGTGTGATGCGAGCAGACCTGGAGGATATGGCAGATGTGCAGCTGCAGCAGCAACTGCACGCGGTCGTCACCCCGCACGCGGACGTCACACGCCCGCCACAGCTCGTCCCAGGCTGACGCGTGGCGGGCGAGCGCTTCCTCGAAGCCGGTGTAACGCAGCGCCGACGTCCCTGCCTTCGCCAGCGTGTCGCTGATCGCGGGGTCACGCGAGGTGAAGAAGGCCACCATCTTCTCGACCCGCACCGCGGTGCCCTGCCGGACATCGAATGCGAGCACCTGCTGGATGTAATCCTCCATCTGGTAGAGGCTGCGGTCGACGGCCAGCGGCTCACCGCGGCCGTCGAGGATGCGCGTGCGCGCCGCCTGGCTGATGTACAGGTTCGACTGGCGCGTCTGCACTTTGAGCGCGATCACCTCCGGCCCGAATGTTCTCGGTGACACCGGGTCGAGGTGGCGGCTCTCGAGCTGCCGGTAGCGCGCGACGCCGCCGTTGGTCACCCGTCCGTCCAGGCCGGATACCACCTCGACCCGGCCGGACCAGTTCTCGGGCGTGAGCGTCCACTCGATGCCCCCGTGATGGTGGTCGGCCATGCTCACGAACCGGCGGCTGCGCAGTGCAGTCTCCCGGCCGGCCTGGTCGCGGAAGCGCAGCTCGCGGGTCACGGTCGCGGTGCGGATCTCGAGTTCGTGCCGGTAGTCAAGCAGCTCGACATCGGCCAGGCGGATCGGCTCCCCGCCCTCGATTCGCAGCTTGAGCACCAGCCAGTTGGGCAGGTTGACCAGATCCTCGTTGAGTACCGGGACGCCGCCGAGGATCGTCGTCTCGCGGTTGTAGATACCGTGCCCGTAGGTGCCCGGGTAATGCACGCCGTCGGCGTCCTCCCACTCCGCCGTGCCGCGCGTGCACAGGTAGCCGTTGCCGGTCGAGGTCAGCGCCTCGCGAAGCCCTTCATCGGCAGGATCGAAACCTTCGTAGGTGAGCCACAAGCCGTTCACCGAAATGCCGCGGCCGGGCACTTGTCCTCGATCCCTATCCGCAGCATCCGCAGCTCCCTCGCGTCGCGGGCGGCGGGGAATCGGCGCACGGGACCTCGCCCATTGCTCAAGCGCGGCGACCTGCGCATCATAACTGAGACGCGCAAGACGCAGCCCGGAGATCATCGGCCAGAGGCGCAGGCGCTATTCGCAGCCTGTGCTATGAGCAGACGCCGAGTTGTCACGATCGGTGACCGGCTCGGCCGGGACATCGATCAGGCTGGTCCTGTCCCAGTCTGGGCGGTGCCTGGGCTGGTGGCTGCTGTGTTCATGGCGGCCCAGTGGGGATCGCGGAAGGTATGGCGACGCTGCCGGCGGCCTCAACGTCGCGCAGAGTGAGAGCGATCACCGCTCGTGGGCCCGGGCGATGGCGATCCGGCCCTGTGGCTCGCATTGGGCATCGTCAGCTTCCGCCAGATGCGTGGCACCGCGAGCGCCATGAGCACGGCGATGATGATGACCAGGCCGATGAGGACCATGGCCCGCTCCCTTCCGGTGACCCCGGGGTAGCTGGCCGCCGCCGGCGTCTGTTCCCCAGTGGCTGCCTTCAACCTACATGCGAAACCAAAAACTAGCAATCTATTTCTAGAATCTGTGGTAGGATCTGAAGCATGGAGGGCTGGAGCTTCTTGACCAATCACGGCCGGGTTCTGCTGTGCATCGCACATGACCCGGGCGTACGGCTGCGCGACATCGCGGCCAGGGTGGGCATCACCGAGCGCAGCGCCTTCGGCATCGTCAGCGACCTGGCCACGAGCGGCTACGCGGTCAAGCAGAAAGACGGCCGCCGCAACCGCTACCACATCCAGGCACACCTCCCGCTGCCCGAACCCACCAGCCAGCAAGTCGCCATCGGCGAAGTCCTCGCCCTCCTCGCGGACGCCAGCGCGGGGAGAGCGCTGACCGCAGGAAACCAGCCTGAGGCCATCGCCACCGCCGGCGCAACAACAGCTGAGTCCGGAGGGATCCCGGCATGACGGTAACCGCGCACCACGCCGCTACCAGAGACCGGGGACCAGCCTCCAGCGAACCCGGTGACGATAGGCCCCGTAGGCCGGCGATCGGGCCAGCAAACGCTCCTCCATCAGTGCCCGCCCGACGTTACAGCCGCTGGCCACCACCATGATCACGGCATTCCGCAGCGAGATGCTCTGCAGCAGGTACCCCGACTGAATTAGCAGATACGACGCATACACCGGATGCCGGACGACGGCGTAAGGGCCCCGGGTCACCAGGCCACGGTCGGCAGCCACGAAGCCGAAGGAGCGGCCCAGCGCAACCAGCGACATGACGCAGACGGCGAGGCCGGCCAGCTGCAGGCCAAGCCCAGCCACAACTCCCCAGTGCGGATGAGCGCCGGCGGGCCGGAACAGTACGCCAGCGAATGTCCCGCCGAACGCCAGCAGCCAGCTCCCGGGATTGCGGCTGACGGCGGCCGCCGGCAGGCGTACCAGGAAAGCGATCACGAACCAGCTCTGCTCGACCAGGAAGGCGCCCCCGATGAGGCTGTGCGTGTGCAGGTAGAACTGCAGACTCGCTTGCGCGAAGAGCGCCGCGCCCGCTGCGCCCGCCAGGTTCACCACGATCCGGGCGGGCCGCCCGAGGCATCGGGGGAGCGAAACCGTCTCGAGCCAGGCCCAGATCATCGGGCCAGGAGGATCGGAAGCTGGTGCCGGAATGTCTTCACGGCGGGACGATGTCGCGGAATCGCGGCACTGGCCGGGCCTGCGGGTGCGGCTCATCATGACCTCATCTCCTGCACGCACAGGCGCAGCAGCTGGTTCAGTCCGTGCTGCACATGCACGTCCGGGACAGCGGCCTCGGGATCGCCCGGTAAAGCGTTCCCTGGACCCGCGCTGGCCAGCCGGGAGCTGATGCCCTGGTGCGGACTGCCCGGGCCGGCGCCTCACGCGCAGGCCTGACATGCGCAGCACGGCCGCGCCTACAGCGCCGGGTAGCTGGAAGCCGTTGTAATACCACAGCGCCGAGGTGTACCACAGCACGCCGACGACGACGGCGAGCATGCCCCCGGCAACCGGCAGCACCCAGCCCGGCAGCCGCCTGCTCTGTACCAGCAGTACCTTCGCGACAAAGGCACCGTAGAAGAAACAGCCCGCGATCGAGTGCACCGCCACCCTGAGACTGGTGAGCTGCACGCCGTAGGCGAGCACGCAATGCACGGCGATCGGCACGGTCAGCGCGAACAGACCCGAAGCCGATGACCCGGTGCGCCAGCCGCACCCGACGCGGCGGGCTGCCCGCCAGCGGCAGCTTCCGGTAGATCCACATCGCCAGCAGCACCTGCAGCACGGCCAGGCCGAGCGCGATGGTCGCCAGCAAGGACTTGAACGCGATCGCATCCAGCCCGACCCGTCCGAACAGGCTGAACGTGAAGTTCGGCGTGTGCAGCCGGTCGGCCACGTACAGCGCTACCGTCACCCCAGCGGCGAGCAAGCCGATCCCTGCCAGGCGCACCGCGGCGGACCTCTGCTTGGCTGCGCCCGGCGCACTCATGTCATCGCACCATGCCGGAACAGGAGCCCGCCGACGCGGCGCTGAACCAGGTAATCAGGGCGACAGCGTTCATAGTTCCCCTTCCTCCGCAGCTGCGGGCTCGGGGTGTGGTCATTCCCGCCGGCCAGACCGGGGCGGCCCGCACCGGTGGCGGACTGGGTCCCGGGCGGCCTGGAATGCCCGCTAGCCAACCATGGCAACGGACAGGCCCGGCATGCGGTTCAGTTCACCGTGGACCGCAACGGCATTTCAGCCAGTGCACGCGCCACCGGGCGCCCAGGATCGCGAGACGGTCTAAGCGTCATCAAGCTTTCTAGAAAAATTTTGCTAGTTTCTGGTTACGTAGATAAGCTGAGGGCAGGCACCGGGGACCAGCCGCCGAGGGCGGCCAGCTACCACGGCGCCATCGGAGAAGAGGTGTTGGTGATGGTTGCCCTGGTGGCCATCCTGGTGATACTCGTCGTGGCCGGGCTCATCGTGGCGGGCCGCTCTGTCAAGGTCGTGCAGCAGTACGAGCAAGGCATCATTTTCAGGTTCGGGAAGGTGCTGGGCCGGCCGCGCGGCGCCGGGCTGACGTTGATCCGGCCGGTCGGCGACCGGATGCAGAAGGTCAACATGCAGATCGTCGCCATGACCGTCCCGGCCCAGGACGGCATCACCAAAGACAACGTGACCGTCCGGGTCGACGCGGTGGTCTACTTCCGGGTGGTCGACCCGATCAAGGCGACCATCAACGTGCAGAATTACATGTTCGCGATCTCCCAGCAGGCGCAGACCTCGCTGCGGTCGATCATCGGCCAGTCGGAGATGGACCAGCTGCTGTCGGAGCGGGACACGGTCAACCGCGAGCTGCGCCGGATCATCGACGAGCCGACCGAGGGCCCGTGGGGCATCCGGGTCGAGCGGGTGGAGATCAAGGACGTCTCCCTGCCCGAAAGCATGAAGCGGTCGATGTCGCGGCAGGCCGAGGCGGAGCGGGAGCGCCGCGCGCGGATCATCACCGCCGACGGTGAGTACCAGGCCTCCAAGCGCCTGGCCGCGGCCGCCAACGTCATGGCCCGCGACCCCGCGGCGCTGCAGCTAAGGCTGCTGCAGACCGTGGTCGAGGTCGCCGCCGAAAAGAACAGCACGCTGGTCATGCCGGTACCGGTCGAGCTGCTCAGGTTCTTCGACAAGCTCACCCCCCCGACGCCCGCGGGCAACGGGAAGTCAGCCGCGGACTCGGCCTCACTCGCGGACTTCGGCAACGAGGACGTCGCCGCCGAAGAGGCGGAAATCCAGAGCGGAGCGCCGCTGCAGATACCCGAGGTCCCGCCGATCCCCACCTCGCCCATGCAGGTGGGCAACGGCAAGCTGACCGCCGCCGTGGTGGCCCCGCACAACAACGACGACGACGCGCACCCGAGCGCATAGGCCCAGCCCCCTGATCGGCCACCACGATCTGGCCATCATCCCAGCTGCGACCCCCGGCCGCTCCTCCTCCGGCCACCACGACAATGGTGCCCAGGGTGGCCGGGGGACCAGGCCGGCGGTCATCAGGGGCAGACCGTGCCGGGCCCGGCGGACCGGGTCCCGCCGGACTGGCGCTCGCATCCACTGACCGGCTGGTCACCCCGGGCGGCGGCGAGCAGGCGAAGCGGGTCCGCCCGGCCAGGCGGGTTTTCCGCGCCACGGCGTGGCTCGCGGTGGAAAGCTGGGCTGGTATCAGCAGCCTCTGGGAGCAAGTCACCATCGGCCACAGCCGCGCACCTGGCCATTCGCGGCCCACCACAGCCACCGCGCCTCGCTGGGCGTGCGGCCAGCCGTTACCGGCCGCCCGCTGATTTCGACAGGCTCCCTGCGTCCACGGTCAGCACGGAGTATCGAAGTCTGGCGATCACGCGCACTCCAGCAACTGGCTTATAGGGCAGCGGGTACAGCCAGTAAGTCACGCCGGTCGATTTCTGCGCCGGTCGGCAGAGGAATTGGCTAGTCACCCGGAACACGTACGGACCCGCCAAGCACGCATGCACACCCAGCCTTTCGGCTTGCAGTACAAGACCGCCGGCGTCGAATCCTGTCCCACCCCCGCTAACCCGCAGGACGATCAGGTGCCCGTGCGCGCTGGTGGCCAGCGCGGTCATCGTGGTGAACAATGACGGTTCATTGTCATGCACGTCAGCCCGCAGGCCCGGCGAAATCGCGCCAGCGGCCAGCGCCACCACGAGCGCGCCTCCCACGGCGACCTTGGTGATGACTCGGCCTTGCCCCGCGGCGGTCAGGCCCGTCGCCACGACCACGAACATGAGCAACGGCACCGACCAGTAGAAGAAGCCGACGTAGGTCGCATGAAGGTAGTCGATGCCCCGCATGGCGTAGTAGAGCATGCCCGCCGTCGTTGCCGCGCAGATCCAGATCGCGGCGAGCAGGAATCGCCGCAGCGGCGAGGAAGCGGGGCGTGCCCTCCTCGGGGAGTGGGCCACCGACGCGACCACCACGGCCGCCGTCACCGCGGCGCTCGCGACCAAGATAGGCAGCCAGAGCGGTCCCGGTGCCCAGTACCAGAGGATGTAGCGGATGGCCTGGCCGACCGTGTGGTGACCCGCCTTCGGGGAGCCGGAGTACCGCACGTACTTTCCGAACTGCCCAGGCCAGTGCAGGATCAGATCGGCCGCGATGGGCAACGCGAAGACAGCGCTGATCAGCATCGCTGGCACGTAGTGGGACCGCCTGCGGCGAAGGAACCGCCCCACTGCCACCAACGGCGCACGCCGGGCCGGCCACAGCGCGGCCGCCGCCGTCGCCGCCGTGATTAGCGGCACGAAGAAAAGAAACTCGGCATGGCCATGGATCAAAAGCCAGCCAGTTGCCGCCAGCAGCCACAAGTGCGATGTCCGTCCCGCCGCGACCGATGCCGCGGCGACAACGAACGCGAGGAAGGTTGGCACGTAAAAGTCTGGCGGCCAATTCGACGCCAGGATGCTGTGGTACTTGACCACCGGCACTCCCACGTCCACCGCGGTGGCAAGGCCGACCATCAGCGCGAGCGCCGCCACTGCCGACCACACCGAGCCGGACCAACTGTGCACGATCCATACCACCGTGGCCACCAGTGCGCTGTTCAGCAGCATGATCGCGATCAGCTGACCGTTCCATGGCGTCGGCACCAGATGCGTCGCGTCATGGAACAACCACTGCCCGGCCGCCATCACGTACATGTACGCCGGGCCCGGATGCCAGAACCCCTCGCGCGAGTAGTTCCCGTGCAGCAGCGTGAAATGCTGTGCCTGCATGACCAGAATCGAGTTGTCCGCCTCGTCGGCCGTTTCATAGAGCGGGGTCGTGAAAAGGAAAGAGCTCCGGATCAGCAGCAGCCCGGCCAGCAGCGCGAAACTCCCCAGCCATACCCAGCGGCCGGCCGCAGATGGGCTGAAGCGCCCGGCGACCGGCATGCTCCCGGCCTGGGTTTCCTCGTCCCTGACTGCCACGTAATGTTCCCTTTTCGCTACTCAGAGGTGGTAGCCGAGTTCGGCCCCAGCCGCGCATGCCTGCCGGGTTCGGTTCGGGCGGATATCTGCTGTGAACGAAACTCACTGGCCGCCAACGCCAAGATAGCCGGTGGTATATCCGGCCGTGCGGCCTATGATATCGTCGGCCTTGCCGCCGAATGGCCGCCTGGCATCCGTCGGCCCCGCGAACAAGAACATCAAGACCTCGTGAACGTTCAGGCGATGGTGGACTGGTGGGGCTGATCATCTCGTCTGTGGCGCCGGTGTGCGCGGGCACGCGGCACAAGGGCCGGGCACCAGGCAAGACGCGATGATTAGCGCCGCCGAGCTGGCTTGATCCGGCGGTACTGGCGGCGACGCAGCAGCCAGTACCCAATGTCCTCGAACGCCGCCACACCCCGCGAACCGCCGACCGCTCTTGGTCAGGCTTTAATCCGCGTGTTCTGATTCGAGCCCAGGCGCCCCACTCAGAAACGCCTGGTCAGGCAGTTGCACACCCCGTGCCCCCACGGTGGCTGTTCGTCGCGCTACTCTGCTTGCTCATCACGGTGGGGCGCGCCGTTAGCTGATTCAGACGCCATGGCAGACTACCGGCGGCCGAAGCATCACTCAGATCTGGCGGTTCTGGATGCGCTGTGACGAGCCGATGATGCGGGGGCGAACAGACAGATCCGGCAGGGTCCCGCAGACGCCGACGAATGGCTCACGCTCCGTGATTGGCCTCGTATTGAGTCGCACGCACTGCCGCCGAAGTGTTAGGCGCGGCCTATGATCCCCTCGCCGCTCATCCGTTGAGGCGCGCAGATCAGGCCGGTCTGGCGCGCCACGGCTTCCGCGCTGTCAAGCCCGGCGCTGGAGTCGGACAAACAGGGACCGGCCCTGAGGGTGCGCGTCGCTACGGTTCGGCCTGTGCGGTCAGCGCGGTCAGTGCCTGCGCGATGACGTGGCCGCGGGCTGGCGCTGCGCCGCTCGGGCTGTTTGCGAGGCGCCGGGCCTGGGTCACTAGCCGGCTGGTGGCCTTGTGGCAGGTCCGTTGCCATGGTCTGGGCATCACGGCGAGTCAGCAACCCGCTTGTACTGACGTCTCCCGGTTTCATTCGGATCGCCGAGTATGCGCTCATTTGCCGGGTACGTTCGAGCGCGGGCGCCGCACGCGGATCATTCCATCTCGATTGGCCGGCGGCGGCTGCGGATGGCTCGGGGGTTGCGGTGGAATATCTGGATGTCGCCGAGCACGGCATGACCGTGGATCTTCACTGCGAACCGGCCGGTGCCCGCGGGGACGGGCCTGGCCAGGTTCCGGTGGTCCCCGATGACAGCGACACCGGATAGTTCTACGGCCACCCCTTCGGGGACGATCACGTCGACGTCGTTGAGCAGGGCGTAGGCACGGATCGTGATTCCTTGGGAGGTGGCCTTCGCCTCGTGCAGGTCGATGACCACATCGCCCAGCAGGGCAATCGCGGTGATCTCATCCTCGAGGGGCTGCGGCCCGGCCCGGCGTGAGTCCCAGAAGATGCCGAGCATCACCCTGCGCAGCCTGCCCGGTCCGCGCACCGGATCTAGGGCCGGCAGGTCGGCGGTGAGCGGGGCCAGTTCGCCGCGGGTACGCGCGGCATATGCTCGGTCCAGGCGCTCGCTGAACTCCCCGAGCGTGAGCCTGCCATCGCTGACCGCCTCGTTCAGCCGGGCGGCGGCGGCCTCCCGGTCGCCGTCTGATGCCCGGATCCCAGCAGCGCCGGGTGCGGCCAGGCTGTCCTCGCCCCGGCCGGGCTGTTCGCCCATCACTGGCTCCTCCCGCCCTCCGTCGCATGTGCGCTGGCCGCGACGGTCCGCGGACATCTGGTGAGGGGTGACGGTGGTGTTAATAGTTGCTTGAGTATAGCAATTAATTTAGGCTGTGGCCATGGCCCCGAGCAAGGCCGACGTGCACGCGATGGTGACCGCGCTGTTCACGCTGACCGCCGGCATGGACCGGGCCAGGCGCCAGCGCAAGGCCGCGGGCACGCTGAGCCTGCTTCAGCTCGTCGCCGGCCGCCAGCCACTCCGGCCGTCCGAGATCGCCGAGGTGCACGGCGTTCACCCCTCGCTGGTCACCAGGCAGGTCCGGGAGCTGGAGGACGCTGGCCTCGTCCAGGTTGCGGCCGACCCGGCTGACGGGCGCTCGTGCCTGGTGACGCTCACCCCGGCGGGGGCCGGCGAGCTGCAGCGTCTCACCCAGGCCGGCCTGGACCGGTTTGCCTTGTTCGTCGCGGACTGGCAGCCCTCCGACGTGCGGATGCTCACCGCACTGCTGGACAAGCTCAAGAACTCCATCGCCGCCGTCGCTGCGCAGGAAGACCAGCAGCGCCCGGCCGGCCGGCGCTGGGCGGACACATCCCGGCAGGATTAGCGGGACCAGCTCCCACCAGGAACGGCGTTATCCGGGTGCCCCCCCCGGCGCCACAGAATCGCCGCCCGGCTGCGGCACCAACAGCCATAAGAACCGGCCGCGACCGGCGCCAGAACGGCTCCGGGCGCGTCACGCCCCATGCCGCTTGTCACGTTCCTGATGAGTCTGGACGCAGCACGGGCAGTTGGTCCGATGGCCGCGAAGACGCCAGGTGACGGGGCCTGGCGACTTTAACGAGCGGAAGCTGGGCAGGACAGTCACCCGGCCATCATCGTCGCCGGGCATTGACCTCATGCCCGGCCGTCTAGCTCGTGGCCGCCTGCTGGGGTTGACCCGCCGGCTTGCATCGTTGACTGCACCATCTGGCGGGGATGCTGATAAGTAGGCGAGAGGGGGGTCAGGGCCCCAATAGGGTCAAGTCCAGGGCCCGGAGGTAGAACCTGATGAGGCGGCTAGCCAGTATCACTGCGGCCATTGTGGTCGCCGGCCTCGCCGGGTGTGAGGCAGGCGCGGACGGGGCTACCGCCGGTCGCCCGATCGCACCGGTGACCGCCCCGGGGGCGCCCGCCGCGCCGTCAGTACTGGCATCGGGCTGTTCGACGTGGATGACCGCGCCCGGATCGGTGGCCGCGCTGGTACACATCCGCACAACCCTCCATGTGAGGCATGCTCACGCCCCGCAAGCAGGTGTGCGAGGGCTGGTCACCGTCAGCAGCATCGACGTTGCCTTCATCTCCGGCGGTGCCCAGGTGGGCTGGGCAACCCAGGCCACGCCGCAAGATGATGCCACGATGGTGATCGGGAACGGCAAGACGGAGCTGACGGCGGTCGCCGACAACATCTACCTGCACGGCCGGTGGGCACCGGACTGCCAGGTGCTGCGCGTCTACTGGCTGCCGGGAGATCACAGCTAAGCATTCCCCCCGGGCAGGCCACCTGACCCTCGTGGCCCGGCGCGAGGCAACGATGACGTGCAGACGGATATGGCACCGCCGCACGGCGCTCCGAACAGCCGCGGACCGAGCGGATTTCTGGCCATTCACCCGCCCGCGCGGCTGGCTGACCTGGCGCCACAGTGCGGGGATCCAGGATTGCGCCAGGACCCTTCTTGGCCAGCACGCCATGGACCGATTCCGCCGGCTGGGGCGCCTGGCATCCGGGGCCGATCGGCGCCTTGGTCTTCTGCTGGCTGCATGCCCGGCCTCAGTGCCGCGTCGCGCGGCGGCCGGCCGCACAGGTCGCAGGTGAGCGGCTGCGGCAGGCCCAGTGCCCTGACTCCCGCGGCGAGGATGACCGCCCCGGGCCGGACTTCTCCGAACGAGACCGCGACCTGCTCACCCTGCTGCGGCCCCACCTGCACCAGGCTTACCTCGACGCCGAATGCCGCCGCCGCCCCGCCCTCCAACTAACCCTCCGGCACTGGGAACTCCTGCGCCTGGTCGCCGCGGGTCACACCAACGCCCAAATTGCCCGGCGGCTCGACGTGACAGAGAAAACCGTGGGCAAGCACCTGGAAAACATCTACACCAGGCTCCACGTGTCCAGCCGCACCGCCGCCGTCACCCGCGCCTTCCCCGACGGCGCAACACTAACCGCATCGGTCCACGGCGGAAGTGCTAACTGATCCCCGCAAGGCGCAGAACGCCCAGATCCGCCCGGCCTGCACAATGATCTGCAGCCAGCGAGCCGCGCAGAGCGGCGGCACTGCGCGCCGATATCACCAGTGCCAACGTTGCGGAGCGTGACTCTCCCCGAGGCGCACATCGGGATTGTGGGCGATCCGAGGCGAGGCAGCCAAGCTCGATCCGAGGCTAAATCCCACTCCCACCGAGACGCCCTGACGCGGCGGAGGACGCTCGGTTCGCGGTTATGACCGGATATCCGTTGGGCGTTGTCACGCTGCAACCCATGCGACCGCCGGCAGCTTTGCGCCTGGCCGCCCATGTGGGCCGGCCGCGCGTCAGCGCTGGCTACATGCACATGATTGGTGCGGATGGTAGGTCGCGCCCGAGTCGCGCTCGGGGCGCTTACCGCCTCCGACCTGGTGTTATGCACAATCAGTCGCCTGCTGTGATTAGCTGCAACTGCGCCCGGTGCCTTCTCCGGCTGCGATCCCCCGCGAGGCATGCGGACGGCTCGATCGAAACGTGCAAAATCTGCGTCATGCAATATTTGGATCGGGAGCATCACCCGCACTTTGTCTGAGCAGCCCGGGATCACTGTTGGGGTCCTTCTAGTGCTCGAATTGTGTGACCAAGCCAAGTGCCCAATCATGACCGATGCATGCCTCAATTGCGGTGATGGTGAGACTACGCTCGGTGTACTAGTTATTGGGGAGAGCTGATTCGCAGCTCGCCTGCGGGTGCGGTTGCATTGTGCTTGCTATCAGGACGGCCAGCAGCTGCGGCAGCCCGGAAACGAAGAGGCCTGGCTTCAGGACGGTGATTTCGATGTCTGTCCGGAAATTGCGCCCGGCTCTCTTTGCTGCGATGGCTGTGGTCTTGGTGGCCGGGGCCGCTGGCTGCACTCAGACGGCCAAGCACGTATCCGGCGCGGCGTCGCCCAGCTCACCGGCGCGTGCCACGACAGGCAGCCCCGGCTCGCCGGTGACCAGTGGGCAGCCGCCGCCGTGCTCGCCGAATCCGCCGCCGCAAGCGCCGCCATCGTCGCCGACCACGGTCACCACCATCGGGCAGGCCTACTACTGCGTGTTCGCCCACTACTACGCCGGGCCGGTGCTGGATGACCGGGTGCTGCTGGCCGCCGCGTTCGCCGGGTTCACCCAGGAGCTTGACCGGCTCGGGATGGACCAGCCGGACGCCACGATGCCCGCGCTGACCGGCAACCGCGGCAGGGACTGGACCGCGTTCGCCGCCGTGTACCAGAAGGTGACCAGCCAGCTTTGGGCCAGCCCGGCGCAGCGGCAGGGGCTTGCCGCCGCCACCATGACTGCCATGATCGCCAGCCTGCACGACAACCACGCCCGGTGGTCATACCCGGCACCGCCGCCCGGGTACGTGCCGGGCGACCTGGGAATCATCACCTCACCGGGGTACCCGCTGGCGGTTACCGCGCCGCAAGAGGCGCTGCCGCCGCTGTTCGTCACCGCGGTGGCGCCGGGATCGCCCGCCGCCAGCGGCGGGGTGCGGCCCGGGGACGTCATCGTCTCCGTCAACGGCGCGCCGCCATTCGCCGACAGCGCCGTCTCCGCAGGGGTGATGAACCTGCTCTACGGTCCCTACCCGCCCCCAGGCCGGGTATCGGTGCGGCTGCACCGGCCCGCCACCCGCCGCACCTGGACAGTGACCCTGACACCCGCCATCTACCCGGCCCCCCCGCTAACCGCAACCGCAAAGCTGCTGCACGGAGACATCGCCTACGTGCAACTGCCCGGCTTCTTCCCTGGCGCCGCAGGCCAGGTGCTGCATGCGATAACGAACCTGGCCACGCGCGCCAAACTGCGCGGGCTCATCCTGGACCTGCGCGGCAACACTGGCGGCAGTCCCGCCGAGGTCTCCCAGCTGCTCGGCGCCTTCGCCCACGGCGCTGCCTACATCCACCTCTGCGACGTGCACGGCAGCTGCGCCGCCACCTACCCCGACCGCAGCGTCTCGCTGCTGCACCTGCCGCTGGTCGTGCTGACCGACCGCAACTGCATCTCGGCGTGCGACGCGTTCAGCGGCGCCGTGAAGGACCTGCGGCTCGGCACCCTGGTCGGCACCAGGACCGCCGGCATCCTATCCGGCCCCACAGCCCTCTACCTGCTCAACGACGCCAGCCTGCTTGCCCTTCCGCCAAAGCACGCACTGGGCGCCGGCCACGAGATCATCGACGGCATCGGCGTCGCACCCGACTACTACCTCCCGCTCACCGCACAAGACCTCTCCACCAGGCACGACCCCGACATCACCAAAGCACTCACGCTGCTCGGCGGCTAACCCACACCAGCCAAATGGCAGCCACGAGAACGAACGGGCCGGTTCCGCCAGCCAGCTTCCGCCGAACAGGCACGAAGGAGGAGGACAGCCATGGCACAAACCACGCCGTTCACGATCGGGGCCGACGCCAGATGTACCGACGGGGCCTGCGGCACGGCGGAACCGGCCGGAGCCTATGCGCCCGAGTCCGCGTCGTCGTCGTTGTGCCGGGCCACTGCGCCCGGCTGTGGCACTGCGGCGGCGGCCAGCTTGCCGTTGCCCGCCTGCATGGGCGAGGTGGGGATCGGCGGGACCTCGGGTATCTGCAGCGGCGCTCCGTTCTCGATTTCGGCCTCTTCTTTGGCCACATCCTCGTTGCCGAAGTCGGCCAGCGAGGCCGAGTCCGCGGCTGACTTCGGCTCGCCCGCGGGCGGCGGGGGAGGGAGCTTGTCAAAGAACAGGAGCGGCTCGACCGGTACCCGGCATGACCAGCGTGCTGTTTTTCGGCGGGAATCATCTCCCGTTGAGCCTCATGCGGGCCGGATGGCCAGGCGGCCGACGGCTAGGCGCGAATTCACGCCGCGCCGGGCGCGGCGCACCTGACGGGCACGCCCCGTCTCAGTAGCCTGCTTCCGCATGTCCTGGATATGTTCGGCGGCTATCTGCGACATTAGGTGCGGATACATTGCTACCTCCATGAGTACCCGGGCCACGGTTGCTGCCCGGTATGACTCAGACTCGCAGTAAGCCACCCCGCCCGCATGGGGCGGATGCCTTACCTTTCCCCGCCGGGCCGTCTTAGGTGCTGCGGACACCGAGCCCCGGCCTGTGAGCGTGGGCCGGCTCGCGTTTGGTATCTGTGAGCGAACAAATCCGTGTCGTCGGCAACTGATTTTCGGTTGCCATTGACAATCCGAGGCGGGCCGGGACCTGGCGCCTCCCCGTAGTTAAGCCAGCCGATGACCGTCATAGCGGCTCGGATGTCTTTCGCGTGCTCCCTGGACTGGACGTGCGAGCCGCCTGCCCTGGCGCGGGCCCTGCCGGGCAGCCTGGTCGTTACTCTCCGAGCTGGCCGTCGGCGAGCTCGCTGACGATGTCGAGGTGGCCGACGTGGCGGGTGTACTCCTGGACCAGGTGGAACAAGACCCGCTCAAGTGCCGCGGGCCCGGCTCCGTCCCACACCCCTCGCCCGGCTGGCCGATGTCAGCAAGGTCATGGGATTCCACGACGGCCCTGCTGCGTGCCGCCTGAGCGTGCAGCGCCGCCACAAGCTCTTCGAGCGTGTCGTCGGCAGCCACGTGCCAGCGGCCATCCCGGTCCTCGCCCCACGGGTCGGCGACCGGGCGGCCTTCGAAGCGCCAGCCAGCGCAGCTCGTCACGGGCAACATGCTTGAGCAGCTCGATCGGCGTCCAGCCGGACGGCAGCCGGCTGCGGCGCGGCTCGCCGCCGGGCAGGGCTTCCAGCTTGCTCACCGGCCGGGAGCGAAAGTAGTCGAGGTACCCGAGGAAGACTTCGGCGCGCGACGACACCGCAATGGCGGGCTCAGGGAATGGCAGGCTCACGAGGGAAGCATGCCGCACCACTCCGACAGCCGGGCGCGGCGGGCTGGCAGGGAAAGACCAACCGTGACGGGCTCGGTCCTCCCTTGCTACAGCGCGCGGCCAGTTCGCCCTCGTTGCGGCTCGCCCAACGAACATGGCGGTGCAAGCCATCCGCCCCGCTCGAGCGCCGACGGCCCGGCCGGCCGTTCCGAACGACCGTTCACCGGCGGCATTAGCAGCCGGGATCGACCCCGTCAGCCCGCCCTAACGGTGGCCCCGGGGTGCGGATACCGATCCAACGTCTGTGACGTTGCGTGATCGGCCGGATGGCCCCCGCATGACCTCCTCTTGGTGCCCGCCGTTGTGATCGCCCATCTCCAGATACTCCTTATTGCTGGCCGTGGTGCAGATATCGCAGTGGCCCCACTCCAGCTGGTAGAAATACCGGATGTCGCCGGCCGTGGAACGGCTCGATGCCCGCTCGTGGGCTGAGCTGGACCCGCTGTTCGAGGATGCCTTCCCCGCGTTCATTACCGCTGACCAGGTCGCGAAGAAATACATTGGCCGGGTCTGGCAGTGGTTCCCGGAGTTGAACATCGTCCTGGTTGAGGACGGTCACGTTCCGGTGGCGACCGGGTGGGGCGTGCCGATCCGGTGGAATGGAGACGTCGCTGACCTGCCCGCGGGCTACACCGACACCACCCAGCGCGCCGTCGAGGGCCGGGAACGCGCCGAACAGCCCGACACATTCGTGATCTGCGGCGCCATCGTCCGCCCTGGCCGGACCGGCCAGGGCCTGGCCGCCCAGCTCATCACCGCCGTGCGTGACCTCGCACCGCAGGCAGGCTGCCAGCGGGTCCTCGCACCGGTCCGCCCGACCCTCAAACCCGCCTCAGTTCGCTGCCTGGGATGACCGCTGGGCGCCAGGCACGCGGGCGGCCCGCATGCCCTGGGTGCATGGCCGCCCACATGCCGGGTTGGCCTGCTGAGGGTTACGGGCTTGCCGCGCGGGTGAACAGTGTGTGAACTGGGCATGGCGAGCCGATGACGGCTGCTGGCCGAGACAGCGCGGGGAGGTGCCGGTGACGGTGGGCGGCCATTTCGAGCGGGTAGCCGCCATATACGAGTCGCTGCGCACCACCGACGAAGAGCCGGTGCGCACGATCAGCCAGTTCCTGCCCGGCCGCCCGGTCACCGGCCTCGATATCGGCTGCGGCACGGGCCGGTACACCCGGCTGCTGCGCGCCGTGCTGCCGGACGGCTCGCGGCTGGCCGCCAGCGACGTCTCGGCAGCCATGCTGGCACAGCTCAAGGCCGCCATCCAGCGCCACGCCGATGAGGTGGCCCCGCTGCTGGCAGCGGCCGAAGAACTGCCGCTGCGGGCCGCCAGCCTCGACCTGGTCACCGCGTTCAACTGCGTGCACCACTTCGACCTCGGCCGGTTCCTGGCCGCCGCCGCGCGGGTGCTGGCGCCCGGCGGCCAGCTGTTCATCTACACCCGCACCCCGCAGCAGAACGCGCGCACCATCTGGGGCCGCTACTTCCCCGGTTTCACCGACCACGAGCAGCGCCTGCACAGCGAGGACGCGCTCCGGGACGCCATCAGGCGGGCCGGCGGGCTCACGGTGGCCGCCACACAGACCTTCCATCACCCGCGCACCAGCACGGCCGAGCGGCTGCGTGCCCAGGCCGAGGGCTGCCACTACTCGACCTTCTCTTTCTACCCGCCGCAGGAGCTGCGTGCGGCCATGGCTACCTTCCTGGCCTGCCTGCCCGGCCCCGAAGTGTCCTGGATAGACGAGCACCTCCTGGTCATCGCCGACAGGCGCCGCGACCAGGCAGCACCCGAGGGCCCAGCCAGCCCGGCGAACCAGGCCATCACCGGCCAGGCCCTCCAGATCAGCGCCAAGCCCGCCGGCCAGGCTCCCCCAAGACGCCCCAGCGGCCACGCGCAGGCCACCCCGTAAAGCGCCCAGCCGATTGCCGCCGGCAACCTTCAGCAGAGCATCCATAGGGTAGCTGCGCGCGCGCCCGAGCCAGGCCCTGGCTCATCTGGCCGCAGGATGGGTAAGAGTCCCAGCGTGCGGTTCTCCGGCTACTCATTCGGTTCGGTGCGCGTCGACGGCGTGACCTACGACCACGACCTGATCATCGACCGCGGGAAGATCCGCCAGCGCAAGAAGGGCGCCTCCCGCCAGTTCCGCGGCGCCTACGGCCACACCCGCTGTCGGCCGCCGAAGATTCCCCTGGAGGTGCCGCCGGCTGGTGATCGGCACCGGCGCTGCTGGCGCGCTGCCGGTGATGAACGACGTCCACGAACAGGCCCGCCGCCGCGAGGTCGACCTGGTCATCTTGCCCATCGCCCAGGCGATCAGCGTCCTGGCCAAAACCACCAAGGACACCAACGCCATCTTGCACCTGACATGCTGACCTGCCAGCGCGGCAACGGCGATCACCACGGGGGTGCAGCACTGCCTGGCAAGCCAAATCCTCAAAACCCCGCGGCGCTCGTGACCTCGCCGCACGGTCCCATGCGCCCGGATCTCTCGGTGGCGCCAGCAGCCGGGACCTCGTGGCCGTCACGGAGAGTCGGCGGTGGCCGCGCTGCCCCCTTGCACCACCGCCGCGATACGAGGTTGAGAGTTTATGCGGTGGATGGGGGCTTAGCCTGCGGTGCCTTCATCATCGGGCGGAGGAGTCGCGCCGGGTGTGACGGGGACGTGGGGCCGGCCGGTCTTGATGTGGGGGTAGTGCAGGTCGAAGGCGGGCCGCTCGGATCTAATCCGTGGGATGGAGGTGAAGTTGTGCCGTGGCGGCGGGCAGGACGTCGCCCACTCCAGCGAGTTCGCGAATCCCCATGGGTCGTCGGCGGTGACCCGCTCGCCGAACCGGGACGTCTTGTACACGTTGTAGAGGAAGAAGAAGGTGGAGGCGCCGAGGATGAACGAGCCGATGCTGGAGATCTGGTTCAGCGTGGTCACGTCGGGCGGCAGGTCCGGGTAGTTGGCCACCCGCCGCGGCATGCCCTGGACGCCGATCCAGTGCTGGACCAGGAACGTCATCCAAAAGCCGGCGAACAGGGTCCAGAAGTGCCACTTGCCGAGGGTTTCGTCGAGTTTTTTGCCGGTGAATTTGGGCCACCAGAAGTAGAAGCCGGCGAACATGGTGAACACCACGGTGCCGAACAGCACGTAGTGAAAGTGGGCGACCAGGAAGTAGGTGTCGCTGACCGCGAAGTCCAGCGGCGGGGAGGCCAGGATGACCCCGGTGAGCCCGCCGAGCAGGAACGTCACCAGGAACCCGATCGAGAACAGCATCGGCGCCTCGAAGGTGAGCTGGCCGCGCCACATGGTGCCGGTCCAGTTGAAGAACTTGATCCCGGTCGGGATCGCGATGAAGAAGCTCATGAGCGAGAAGAACGGCAGTAGCACCGCCCCGGTGGTGAACATGTGATGCGCCCATACCGTCATTGACAGCCCGGCGATGCCCAGCGTCGCGGCCACCATGCCCTTGTAGCCGAACAGCGGCTTGCGGGAGAACACCGGCACGATCTCGGTGGCGATGCCGAAGAACGGGATCGCGACAATGTAGACCTCGGGGTGGCCGAAGAACCAGAACAGGTGCTGCCACATGATCGCGCCGCCGTTGGCCGGGCTGAACACCTGGGCTCCGAGCTTGCGGTCGATCTCCAGCACCAGCAGCGCGGCGGCCAGCACGGGGAAGGCCAGGAGCACCATGATGCTGGTGACCAGGATGTTCCAGGTGAAGATCGGCATCCGGAACATGGTCATGCCCGGCGCGCGCATGCAGACGATCGTGGTGACGAAGTTGACCCCGCTGAGGATCGTGCCCAGCCCGGACAGCACTAGGCCCATGATCCACATGTCGCCGCCCACGCCCGGCGAGTACACCGGGCTGGTCAGCGGCGAGTAGGCGTACCAGCCGAACCCCGGCGCCCCGCCCGGGGTGAGGAAGCTGGCCAGCAGGATCAGCCCGCCGAATAGGAACGCGTAATAGCTGAACAGGTTGAGGCGCGGGAACGCCACATCGGGTGAGCCGATCTGCAGCGGCATGATCTCGTTCGCGAACCCGACGAACAGGGGGTGGCGAACAGCAGCAGCATGATCGCCCCGTGCATGGTGAATAGCTCGTTGTATTGCTGATCGGACACCAGGTGGTTGTCCGGGCCCATCAGCTGGGCGCGCATGATCATCGCCATCAGCCCGGCGGCCAGGAAGAAGCCGAACGAGGTGATCAGGTACAGGTGGCCGATGATCTTGTGGTCGGTGGTCGACAGCCAAGCCGCCATCAGCGAGCCCTTGCGCGGATTGCGCGGCGTCACGATCATGCCGGACCGTGTCTGCTGCTTATAAGCGGTCACGGGGCACCCCCACTGACAGCTGCGCTCCGGCGCGGTGCGCGGCGCCCCCGTGCCGGCTACCTACCTGACCACCACGTTAACACCGGCGGCCCGGCACGTCCCCGGCCAGCATGGCCGAACCCGGCCTGCCGCTGGCGGCAGCGGCCGGATCCTCCTACGCATGGCGCGGCCGTGTGGGCGCTGGGCAACACCGGCGTGCTTTCCGTAGCCGCGCTGGCGCTCAGTGGTGGGCTGGGATCCCGGCGTGAACGGCCGTGCTCGCCGGGTTCGGCCCGTTCCCGCGCTGGTGGCGGCGGCGCTGGGCGGCATTCATGACGGTAGCCAGGCGCTGCCCGCCGCCAGCCCGCCGGGGGTGTCCCAGCAGCCTGTCTTTGCCATATTTCGTAGTTTCTACAAGTCGATTTGGTGTAAACTGTGTGTATGGATGCGCAGGCACTGCTCGCCCCGGACGCGGGCCCTTCGCTCGGCCGGAGCCGGGCTCATGTGTTGGACCTGCTGCGCGCCGCGGGCTCGCCGGCCGGCGTGCGGGAGATAGCCGACCGGGCGGGCCTGCACCCCAATACAGCCCGCTTCCACCTGGACGCGCTGGTCGACGCGGGCCTGGCGGCGCGGGCGCCGAAGGAAAGGACGACACCGGGCCGGCCCAGCATGGCATACCGCGCCGTGGAGGGCGGCGGGCCCGCGGGGCGGCGGCACTACCGGCTGCTCGCCGAGATGCTCACCAGCCTCATCGCGGGCGTGATGCCCAAGCCGGGTGAGGCCGCCGCACAAGCCGGCCGCGAGTGGGGGCGCTACCTCACCGAACAACCGCCCCCTTACCAGCGGCTGGGCGCGGGTGAGGCCGTCGAAAGACTGACCGCCACCTTGGAGGAGGCCGGGTTTGCCCCCGAGGCTGTGGCCGACGGAACACGGTATCAGCTGCGCCTGCGGCAGTGCCCGTTCCGCGAGGTGGCGGAAAACCACCAGGATGTGATCTGCCAGCTGCACCTTGGCCTGATGCAGGGCGCGCTGGCCCAGATGCGGGCGCCGGTCACCGCGGACCGGCTCGAGCCGTTCGCCGGGCCCAGCCTCTGCATCGCACACCTGGCAACCCCCGCAGAACCAGGCCAGCACGAGTAGCTGACCGCAGGAAGGAGGCCCAGGATGCATCCAGACATCCGGGTTCGCCGCATCTACGACGACCCCGTGCCCGAGGACGGGACCCGCGTGCTTGTGGACCGGGTCTGGCCGCGGGGCATGCGCAAGGACGCCGCCCACCTGAACGACTGGGCCAAGGATGTCGCACCGTCCAGCGAATTGCGCACGTGGTACGGGCACGATCCGGCGAAATTCGGCGAATTCCGCGACCGCTACACCGCTGAGCTCGCCCAGCCCGGGCCACAGGCCGCGCTCGGCCGGCTACGCGCCCTGGCCGCCAAAGGCCCTGTGACGCTGCTGACCGCGACCAAGGCCATTGACATCAGCCAGGCAGCGGTCCTCGCCCAGCTCCTCCAGCACAGCGAGTAGCTGCTCTGGGACCGGCATGGCAAGCCCCGCGCGGAGATGGCCACCCTAACCCCGCGTGACAGCGCGGCACCGTCAGCTGGCGAGCATCGTACGCGCGGCTGCGGAACTGCTGCGGCACGAAATACCCGCGGCATCCATCAGCTGGGCGGGTGTCCCCGAGCCGGGCAGGCCGCCCACGGCCCACTGCTGGGACTCGCAGCGGGAGTACCAGCCCACCTAGCGCCTCCAGGACGGCAGCGCCGGGCCCGCCCTGGGGATAACGGTCCTTGCCACCACAAGCCGCCGCTGGCTGCCGCAGCCGCGTCTGACAGCGCGGCCACGTCGAGCGGCTCCACCAAGCAGAGATCGATGACGCGCACTGGTAGCCGCGGCCGCCCCGCTTGGGCGGGCCGCTGCCGGCGGCCGTTATGTGCTCACGCGGTCCCCGGTCCTCCTACCGGGCTGCGCCACGACCAGAGGCGCCTGCCCGCCCACCCCAAAACCGAGCCTTTTGTTTTTTACTACCTTTTATGTTACAATTAAGAAAAGGAGTCGCCATGATTACCGTAAGCCAGACACCCGGACACCAACCGCCCCGGACACTAGCGGCCATGCCCGGCGACCCGCCGCTCACGCTGGCCGACGAGCACGCATTGCTGCTCAGCCAGGTCATGATCCGGGCCGAGGACCTGCTGGCCGTGACCACCAAGGACCGGTGGCCTGCCCGCGAACTGCAAGCACTGCTTGGCTACCTCCGCGCGGAGGTGCTGGGCCAGGACGCCGACGAGGAGAGGCTCCTGTTCCCCGCTGGCGCGTCCCCGGGCATTTCCCGGCTGGCCCGCGACCACGCCCGCCTGCGCGCCGCCATCGAGACGCTAGAACGTGTAGCCGCTGGCGAGAGCGCCTGGTCTCCCGCCGAGCTCGCCGCCGCCACCCGGGATCTCCTCCACCAGCTCGAGCGCCACTTCCACGCCGGGCAGACACAGCTGGCAGCGGCCGATACACCGGGCAAGGTACCAGCGACCACCATGCTAGGCGGGCACCCGCATGAGTGGTATCCGCTCACCGAGGGACCGGTGATCGACCTCGACGCCCTTCCCGCCGGGCAGGCCGTCGACGCAGCCGTCGACCGGCTGCTGCGGCTGCGCCGCGGTGAGCACGTGGAGCTGCAGGCCGGCACCGACCCCCACCTGGTGTGGCGGCAGCTGGATGCGCTCAGCCCCGGCGGCTACGGCTTCGTCTATCTGCAGGACGGGCCGGACCGGTGGCGGCTGCAGGTCACCCGCAGGCCGGCGGGCTGACCTGTCACCGGACAGCATGCACGATGCGCCGGCAGCCCGGCCCGCGCAGGAGGCAACCCAAAGGTGCCGCCGCTTGAGCGGTGCCCGGCGGGGTGCGGTTTATGGGCCACGGTTGTCCGGATCTGCCGCACACATGGGTCCCGGTAATCCCGACCCGCCATATCCGCGGCTCGGATATGCCCTCAGCGGTGCCAAGGCTCGAACCCACGGCAGCGAGGAGCCGCCGAGGGCACCGGCGACCTGTGCGGGCTTGACCCCGCCATGAAATGCACCGAATGTCGGATATGCGCATCGTCACTGCCGCGGGCGTGGCGTCCGCCGCCGCCCATAGCGAAGCCTCTTTGCGTCAAGGGGTTCAGCGGGGTTTCCTGACTGGGCCTGTCCTGGTCGTCGCGGCCTGGGTTGCTGTGTGGGGTCGTAGGGTGGGGCGTGGGTCCGGGAGTGGCTTGTCCGAAGAGCCGGCGCTCGGGGTGTGAGCCGGCCACGCTGGCGGCAGAGTCGTTCCCCGTTGCCCTCCCGGGCTCTTTTAGCGCGTGCCCGCCGCGGCCCGCTGGGCATCGGCCTGGAGGCGGGCGAAGATGGCGTCGCTGATCTGCCGCTTGAGGGCACGGAGTGCCTCTTTGGGTGTCTTGCCTTCGGCGAGGTTGGGTCGGCCCGGGGCGCCCTGCCTGCGTTTCCGCTGGTGGGTTTCCCCGGACCGCCCGCCGAACCCGGCGTGCCCATTGCTGAGCACCGGGCTCTCCGCAAGTCCCGTCTGGGTGGTGGTTGGTCCTCAGGTGGTAGCGGTCCACGGTGTGGGGATCTTCGTGCCCCGGTAGCGGTAGCGGATGGTCCGCATCTTGCCAGGGTCGAAGAGAGCCGTGTTACCGTCGGCAGGCCACCACCGGCCGCCGCAGTAGCGGCGCCGGAGTTCTTTCCAGGTGATCTTCCGGTGTTTGCGCCTGATCCATCTGATGACCCTTTCCCAGGCGTATTTGGATAGGTACTGGAAGGTCGCGCTGGATACTCCGAACCGGAAGTAGGCCGCCCAGCCGTGCAGCACCGGGTTGAGCTGGCGCAGCAGGACTGCCAGTGGCTCGTTGCTGTTCTGCCTGCTGATCGCCTTGACCTTGGCCATGACCGCGCGGAGCGCCTTCTTGGCCGGGTAGGTGTAGACGTAGCTTTGGCTGGTGCCTGGCTTGCGGTGGCGCTGGATGCGCCAGCCGAGGAAGTCCAGGCCCTGGTCGATGTGGGTGATCAGCGTCTTGGCGGCCGACAGGCGCAGGCCCATCGGTGCCAGGACCGCCGCGACCGTTTCGCGTGCCTGCTCGGCGTGCTCGCGGTCTCCGGATACCAGGACCAGGAAGTCGTCCGCGTACCGCACGAGACGGTAGTTGGCCTGTTCCTGGCGCCGGCGCTTGCGGCGCTCCCATTCCGGCGTGGCCGGCCCGCCGGGAGCCTGGGCGAAATGCTCGTCCAGGACCGACAAGGCGATGTTGGCCAGCAGCGGAGAAAGGATGCCCCCTTGCGGGGTGCCGGTGCTGGTGTCCTTGAAGTGCCGGTCCTGGGTCAAGATCCCGGCCTTCAGGAACGCCTTGATCAGGCTCAGGACGCGCTTGTCCCCGATTCGCTCCCTGACCCGGTCCATCAGGGCCGGGTGGGAGATCTCATCGAAGCATGCCGTGATATCGCCCTCGACCACCCACTCATAGGAGCGGCTGGCCAGGAAACGCGCCTCGGCGATCGCGTCGTGGGCCCGGCGTCCGGGGCGGAACCCGTAAGAGCACGGGAGGAAATCCGCCTCGAATACCGGCTCCAGCACCAGTTTCAGGGACGCCTGGACCACTCGGTCCGCCGTGGTCGGGATGCCCAGGCGGCGCATCTTGCCATCCGCCTTCGGGATCATCCGCTCCCGCACTGGGACCGGGCGGAAGCCGCGCTCCTTCAACTGGCGGCGCAGCTGGCCGAGGAACACCCCGGCCCCTTGCACGGACTCGATGTAGCGGGCGGTCTTGCCGTCCACCCCAGCCGTGCGCGACCCCTTATTTCCCCGCACCCGCTCCCACGCCACCATCAAGAACGCGGGATCGGCGACAAGGTTGAACAAATCATCGAACCGGTGCTGAGGATCACCGGCCGCCCATCGGTGCAATCGGGCCTGGATCTCCAGTACCCGGCGCCCAGCCGCCAACGGCAGCCATTCCAGCTCCGGCGCGCCGGTATTCACCAGCGTCTCTCCTGGCATTCCAGCATCCCTCCTGCTGACTTGCTGGTCTCCTTCGCCATGTGCGCGGCTTTCCCGCGCCCGGACTACTACGAGACCTCCGCCCCACCCCAGGGCTCTCGGCTGGCAGCGGGCCTGCCCGCCACCGGCTGGCTGTCCGGCAGGGAGGGCGGCCCCGGGATGGTTCCCACGTTCACCACGCGATCGATCGGTCAGGGAGGCGCCCAGCTATACCCCGGCAGCATCGCCGCGCCTACGCCGCAGTCCTTCAGCGCGGCCTCCGTCCCGCCAAGAAAACAACGGTGCCGGAGTTGGTCCCCCCGCAAAACAGGGACCGCGCACTGCATCCGGCCCAGATCCGCCAGATTTCGAGCCGGTACCACGCTTACGGGGCGTCAGCCACTGGTTCACTCTCGTTACACCTTCTGACCTCGCTAGCCGGACCCAGGCCGTCTGGCAGTACCAGCCCGTCCCGGCGTTGTCGGGGCCGCTTCCCGCCCTCCCCGGCGCTCCCCGGATCAGGCTGCCCCCAGCTTCAATCAGCCCGCTGCGACGGGCCAAAGGCGCAGGTCTTTCACCTCCGCTCGATCACACGGCGCCTCGTGGCGCACCTTGCGCTCGTAGTAGGTGCGCCCGTCGCTGTGGCAGTGGCTGACCTGAGTGACCGCGGCCATGTGGATGGCGTGGTTGAGGCGCCGGTTGCCCCGCCGGTGCAGCCGGTAGATCTTCCGGTGGCCGGATGACACCTCGATCGGCGCGGTGCCGTTATAAGCGGCGAAGTGGTCCCGGCTGGGGAAGCGGGACACGTCACGGACGGCGCCTCTCACGATGGCCGCGACGACCGGGCCCACGCCGAAGATCTCGGTGACAGTGGTCCCTGATGCGGCGACCGCCACGGTCAGCTTCTTTTTGGCATCACGCATCTGGGCGTCGATGCGGCGCAGGTCCTCAACGAAGGCTGCGGCGAGCTCGCACCGGGCTGCCTCCACCGCCCCCGATGGCGTGCGGGCCTGGAGGAGACCAGCGGCGTGAGCGGCGGTGAGTCTCTTGGAAACGCCGCCGGGGATCAGCTCACACAGCACGGCATGCAGCCGGCAGACGGCCTGGGTGCGGGTGCGGCCCAGGTCCCGGTGGCGCTTGGACCACACCTTCAGCACCGCCGCATGATCATCGGCTCCCACCTCCCGCTGGGAGGGTGAGCGCAGCGCCGCGACCGCGACCGAGCGGGCGTCGTTGGGATCGTTCTTGTTCACCGCCCCGGCAGCCAGCAGCCGGACCCGGGCACCGAGCTTGGGCTGCACATCCAGCACCCGCTCACCGGCCGCCAGCAGCTGCTGGGCCAGCAAGTGCCCCAGGCCGGCGGCGCCCTCGATCGCCCAGGTCCGCTCCGGCCACGCCGCCGCCCACGCCAGCAGCCGCTGCGCCTGACCGGCTGACGCGCGAACCCGCAGCTCACCCAGCGGCTCTTCCGCCGCCCCGATCACCACCGCGGTGTGGGAGCCCTTGTGCGGATCCACACCAATCATCACAGCCACCACGAACGACCCTCCCATCGACGCCGGTATGACCGCGACGGGCATGCCTTATTTCAGGGCCTACTGGCGCTCGCGCCTCTTTCGAGCCACGCCACGGCAAGGACCCGACGGGCCGGCACGTCGTTAACAAGCCAGACTGCAAGCAGCCGGCAGGCGGTTCGAGAGCCAGCCCATCGGACCTCTGGACACTACGGCCAAGCCGCAGCTCCTGCACCGATCCTGCAATAAGGCGGGTCGGTGCGCGCGAGCCGGGAGCTGGACTTATCAGAGAACGTGACGTTGAGCCTGGGCGCCCATGCGGCCTGCCGAGTATGCGTCTTCCGGTATGGCATCTCCTGTGGAGAGAGCGAGCGCGGGACGGAATAATCGGCGCCGGCCCGCGATGCGCAGCCGCGGCGCGACAATCGGCCGCTTGAGTGTGTGACCGGATGTTCACCGGACGCCTTGACGAAGAAACGAAGCTTCTCGAACTGCGCGTCATCGAGGCCGGCACCACCATGACCGAGGTTGGCCTGGCCGAGCGAGTGACGGAAGCGTTCGCACTCTGAGCGGTCACCGCTTGGCGAATCCGGTCTGCGCAATCACCCTGAAAGGAGGATGCCGGTGGCTGCTGGCTGTCGCAGAGTTGAACGTAGGGAGAACGCGGCAAGGGCTGGCGGCGAAACGGTCCGCGGATGTGGGCTCATGATCCGCGGCCGCGAAGGCCGCGGGTTCACCCGGTTGGGGGATCTCGCGCCTGCGCGGTGGTTCTTTGGCTGGCAGCAGCACCGTAGGAGCCATCCGCGGGCCTGCTGGTCAGCGGTATCACGCCGCCTCGGAGCGGAGGAGTGGTCATGACGGTGATAGCTGATCGTGCTGCGGCTAGGAGGTCTGGCACGCGGGCATCTGGCCGGGGTACGGCGCGGGCCGCGGGGGGTGAGCAGCTGAGCCGGGCGGACCGGGTGGCCCTGGGTAAGGATGCCCGGGCGGCGGCGGCGCTGGAGTCGCACGCGGAGTTCGCCCCGGCCGGGAAACGGGATCCGGTCGGGCTTCTGCTGGGCCAGGCCAGGACGCGGGTGCCGGAACTGGTGCCGGTGCGGCACGGGCGGATGCTGGTGTCGGCGTTCACGTTCTACCGGGGCGCGGCGCTGCCGATGGCGGCGGACCTGGCCACAACTCCCACATCGGGGCTGCGGGTGCAGCTGTGCGGGGATGCGCACCTGTCCAATTTCGGGGCGTTCGCCTCGCCGGAGCGGCGGCTGGTGTTCGACGTCAACGACTTCGACGAGACCTTGCCGGGGCCGTTCGAGTGGGATGTCAAGCGGCTGGCCGCGAGCCTGGCCGTGGCCGGGCGGGACAACGGATTCCCCGGCAAGGCCCGCCGCAAGATCATCCTGGCGGCGGCCGAGGGCTACCGCACGGCGATGCGCGCCTTCGCGGAGCAGCCTTTGCTGGAGGTGTGGTACGCGCACCTAGACATCGAGCCGGCCCTGAGCCAATACCGGGCCCAGATGAACGCCAAACGGTACAAGGAAGCCGAGAAGCTGCTGGCCAAGGCGCACACCCAGGACAGCATGAAGGCGGTGGGCAAGCTGACCACCCTGGTCGAGGGCCGGCGGCGGATCGTCAGCAACCCGCCGATGATCGTCCCGATCGAGGAGGTCTTCGCCGACCTGCAGGCCGACGCGATCTACCAGCTGCTGCACACCGTGCTGGGCAAGTACCGGCGCACCCTGCAGTCCGACCGGCGGCGCCTGCTGGAGCAGTTCGCCATGGTGCAGGTGGCCCGCAAGGTCGTCGGGGTCGGCAGCGTCGGCACCCGCGCCTGGGTCGTGCTGATGGACGCCGCCGACGGGGTCGAACCGCTGTTCCTGCAGGCCAAGGAAGCCCAGCCGTCGGTCCTGGCCGGCTACTGCGGGCGCAGCCAGTACAACAACCAGGGCGAGCGCGTCGTGGCCGGGCAGCACCTGATGCAAGCCCAAAGCGACATCTTCCTCGGCTGGACCCGCGTCCCCAACCCCGTCGATGGGGTGGACCGCGACTTCTACGTGCGCCAGCTGCGGGACTGGAAGTTGTCCGCGCCGATCGAGGCGATGATCCCTACCGGCATGGAGATCTACGCCCGGCTGTGCGGGTGGACCCTGGCCCGGGCGCACGCCCGCTCGGGTGACCGCGTCGCCCTGGCCGCCTACCTCGGCGGCTCCGCCAAGTTCGACCAGGCCATCGCCGACTTCGCCGAAACCTACGCCGACCAGAACGAACGCGACTACGCCGCGCTCAAGGCCGCCGTCAAAGACGGCAAAGCC
Organism: uncultured Actinomycetes bacterium; assembly: GCA_963813395.1. Taxonomy (GTDB): domain Bacteria; phylum Actinomycetota; class Actinomycetes; order Streptosporangiales; family Streptosporangiaceae; genus DASXKD01. Next base: position 181,500 of record CAWEYV010000009.1, on the reverse strand, counting down.
GAAGCCACCACCGAAATCTAAGACGGCAGCCAGGTAACGCCAGCCTGCCCGTACGCGGCTGTCAGCCGTCGCCGTTGTTCGTCCGGCCCAAGTAGAGGAACGCGGTGAGTGCCGCGGTCAACGTTTCCCGGCGCAGCGTCACTGCAAGATGCCGTGCCGGCCCGAGCATCCGGCGCCGACCGTGGGTGCCAGCACCGCGCCCAGTCGCTGGGCTATCTGCGCGCCGACTGCATCAGCCAAGAACGCATCAGCGCCGAGCGGCCGGTGACCGCCGTGATGCTCCACCGATCCAAACGGCACCACCACCACCACCACCGTCGAGACGCCGGCATCGATCAGCTGCTGCAGCTGGCACGCGGTCAGCCTCTCCAGCTCATGCACACCCTCGCCGATGAGTGAAAGTATCCGCCGCGGCCGCCGCAGGCGCAGATCGCCCAAATATGGGCTAATCACTCAAGACCTGGCCAGAACCACCCAACCGTACATAAGGCGGATCAGGCGCGCTGACCGGTGGCCGTTGCCCACCACGCAGTGTGAAAGGGTTGCCTTCCCTGCGTCCGCTGCCGTCCGCTCCGGTGCCAGACACGCCGCTGACCAGGGCCCTGCGCGGGGCCGCACCCGGCGCCGCCGCTATGCCGGTTCTCCGGGATCGGCGCTGAGCAGGGCGAGCAGGCTATCGTGATCATCGCGGCAGGCTGAGCAGCCTGCCAGGTGCGCGCGCATGAGCGGCATCTGAGCGTCGTCAGGAGTCCCGGCTAGTTCGAGTTCGACATAGGCGTCGAGCACCTCGAAGCATTCATCACAGCCCAGCTCCGGGCCGGCCCGACCAGGCGGTCGACCGTGGGCCGGGGGTCGCCTGGCATGTTCCCGGTCACCTCCACCCTCCTTCGGTGCCCAGTCCCCGCGCGGCGAAGGCGGCCCGCAGCTTGCGCCGGGTATCGTGCAGCGTCTTGTACAGCGCGCCGCGGGTGGTGTTCAGCCGCTCGGCCAGGACATCGATCGGCACATCGTTGAGCACGACCGCGACGAACACCTGGCGCTGGCGGGCGGTCAGCCGCTCGACCTCCTCACGCAGTGCCCCGAGTAAGTCCTGCGCCTCCGCATGCTGGTGCGGGCTGGGCGCATCATCGGCAACCGTTGGCCATAGCGCGGCGGTGAGGGGGATCTCGCGGCCACGCCAGGCGTGCCGGCGGACCTTGGCGCCCCCCTCGACAATGGCGAACTTACAGGCCCAGGTCGTGAACTGGCTGTCCCCGCGGAAGTCGCCCGAGCCGACGCAGGATGGACATCAGCGCGTCGTCCGCGCTCTGCCACGCAAAGTCGTCGAGGTCGGCGCCGCCGAGCTGCGGGAACGCCACCCTCCGGCGGATCTCAAACCGCGCCGCGCGCAGCAGCAGGTCGTGCCGATGTTGTTCCGAGTAGGTGCTGTCCGATTTTGTTTGAGAGATGGTCATGAAGCAGGCCGCTGTCAGTTCCTGGACTCCTCTGCCTGGATTCCTGAGTTCTCCTGCACGTGATCTTCGCGCCTGTGGCGTGGGTGCACGTGTTGGTCGCCGGGGTCCAGGTGCCGGTAGATGGTCTGGCGTCTGACAGCGAACTCCCCGGCGATCGTTTGCGAGCACCATTACAGGTCCTTCGGCCGCCGCCCGTCTGCCGCCGGATCCCTCTCTGGATATAGCCCAACGGGGTGGGAACTTTCCTCAGGTCAGGATCGCGGCGGCGCAACGGTGGGCGAGGATTTCGATCTGCTCGACCAGTTCTGGGGGATCGGTGACGGTGAAGTCGGTGTCGATGGACGTGATCATCCAGGACAGCGCCCACGGGGAGTCGGCGCCTATATGGAGCAGGCAACTGGCGTCGTCGATTGCCTCCAGCACGCCCATGCCCGGCCAGATGCGGTCGGCGAGTTCGGCGGCTGAGCGATGCAGGGTGACGGTGGCACGGTGGGGCCACGCGCGAGCGGAGAGCTGATGTGAGAGATAGGTGACGACATCGCCTTCCGGTGCCTCGCGGGGTGGGAAGCGCGGGCCGGTGGGTCTGCGAGGGTGCAGGCGGTCCACCCGATAGGAACGCCAGTCTGCGGTCGCGGTGTCCCACGCGACCAGATACCAGTGCCGGTTGAAGTTGACCACCGAGTGCGGTTCGACATCCTTGATCGATTGGCGGCCTTGGAAGTTCGTGTACTCGAAGCGCAGTCGCTCGTGGCGGTGGCAGGCGTCGGAAATGGCGATGAGGGTGTCGGGTTCCACACGTGGCGCGGTCGCCTCCACGCGGATCAAGGAGCCCTGCAGGGCCTGCAGACGGTGCCGCAAGCGCGAGGGCATGACCTGTTCGAGTTTGGTGAGGGCGCGCAGTGCGGAGTCCTCGAAGCCGGCCACGGTCCCGCCCGTCGTGGTGCGCAGGCCGACCGCGACGGCCAGTGCCTCCTCATCGTCGAGCAGCAGCGGCGGCAGGGTGCTGCCGGCGGCCAGCCGGTATCCCGCCGCGCCCTGGACGGCGTCCACCGGATAGCCGAGTTCGCGCAGCCGGTCCACGTCCCGGCGCACGGTCCGGGTGCTGACGCCGAGGCGTTCCGCCAGATCGCCGCCTGACCAGTCGCGATGCATCTGCAGCAGGGACAGCAGGCGCAGGAGTCGAGCCGAGGTTTCGAGCATGATTCGAGCATGCCATCAACTTAGGAACGAATCTGTCCTAAGGCTCTCCTACCTTGAAGGCATGACGAAACTTACCCCATTCCGCATCGCCATTCCGGACACCGACCTGGAGGATCTGAACCGGCGACTGGCTGCCACCCGCTGGCCCGAAGAGCTGCCCAGCGTCGGCTGGACCTACGGCATCCCGACCGGCTATGTGCGGGAGCTGGCCGAGTACTGGCGTACCGGCTTCGACTGGCGAGCGCAGGAGGCGGCCTGGAATCGGTATCCGCAGTTCGTCACCGACATCGATGGGCAGCGTATGCACTTCCTGCACATCCGCTCGGCCGAGCCCGACGCGCTGCCGCTGGTCCTGGTGCACGGCTGGCCGTTCGAGGACTTCACCGCCATGATCGACGCGCTCACCGATCCGGTTGCGCACGGCGGTGCGCCGGACGATGCCTTCCACCTGGTGATTCCGACGCTCCCGGGGTTCGGCTTCTCCGGCCCGACTCACGCGGCCGGCGCGGCGTCGACCGAGCGCAGCGCGGAGCTCATCGCAAAACTCATGGCGGAGCTGGGATATGAGCGCTACGGCGCACAGGGCGGCGATGCGGGCTCGTTCATCGCACCGCAGCTGGGCCGCATCGACACCGAGCATGTGGCGGGTGTTCACCTCAACGATCCGATCACCATTCCCTCCTGGGGTGACGACGGATCTGGTTGCAGCGCAAGCGATCAGGAGAAGCTGGCGCAAATGCAGGACTGGAGCAGTAAGGAAACTTCGGGCTATGCGGGCATGCACACCACCCGCCCGCAGACCCTCGCGCCGGCGGTCGCCGACTCACCCGCGGGCATGCTGGCGTGGGTGCTGGACGTGGTGAACACCTTCAAGAATCCCACCAAGGCCACGCCCACCGACGCGATCGACCGCGACATGCTGCTCACCAACCTGTCGATCCTGTGGTTCACCAACACCACCGGCTCGTCCATGCGGTTGTACAAAGAATCCCAGCACTGGGGCGCGGAGCTCCCCGATTCCGGTGCGCCCACCGGCATCGCGGTCTTCCCCGGCAACAACACGATCCGCGGCATCGCCGAGAAGCAGAACACCGTGGTGCACTGGTCGGAGTTCGACCGCGGCGGCCACTTCGCGCCGATGGAAGCCCCCGACCTCATGATCGGCGACCTACGCGAATTCTTCCGCAAACTCCGCTGATTCAGGAGCCCGGAACCATGGGCCGCCGGCGAGCGCGTGCGCCCGCCCGGGCACCTCGCCCTCCTGGGACCGGCAGGACGCTCCGCACCATCTGGTGCCGCTCGCCGGGTGAACGGTGACAGGCGCCACGCCGATCGGCCAGATCTGCGTGCAGGTCAGGCGACAACGGTTGGGCTCCCCACCAGTACAGAGCGGCGGCTCGGGCGCGCGAAGAGTGTGGAGCGCTTGTGACGGAGTGTGACGTCGGCCAAGTGGCATCAAGGCGATGGGCCGGGCTGGACGGCTGTGCCCGGGCGGTGCCGCTGCCGCGCTGCGTAGCTGCGGATATTGGGAACAGCAACGGCCTGCGGTCAGGGCAACGGCCTGGTGGCCGTTATCACCGAATGCGCCTGAGCAGGCCCGTTCGTCACTGGTTCCTGCTTTCCGGGCGCGTATCGGGCGCAAGATCCGGAATGCCTGAGCATTGCCGCAGGTGGGAGGCTCGGGCTTCGGCTCGGATAAGATTGTCAGAGTGCTCGAATTAGTGCCTCTGACCAGTGCCCCCGGTAGGATTCGAACCTACGCTCACGGCTCCGGAGGCCGTTGCTCTCTCCCCTGAGCTACGGGGGCTCAAGGACGGAGAAAGGTTACCAGCTACGGACGGTCGCCGGGTCGGCCAGGCGACCGGGCGGGTTCGCTTTGTGATCCGCCGGGCTCGCTCGATCCGCCGTGACTCATATGGCGGTGCTTATATGCGAACCCCGGGCGAAGGCGCTACCCTCGCGCCCGTGGCACAGGGACTGGGACGCGTGCTCGTGGTCGACGACGACGAGGTGATCCGGCAACTCATCGCGGTCAACCTCACGCTCGAGGGCTTCGACGTCGCGACGGCGGTGGACGGCCAGGACTGCCTGGACAAGGTGGCCGCGATCGATCCGGACGTGATCACGCTGGACATCATGATGCCGAGGCTGGACGGCTGGGTCACCGCGAGCCAGTTGCGCCGCAATCCCGAGACCAGCGGGATCAAGGTCGTGCTCATCACGGCGCGGGCCCAGGAGGACGACAAGGCCCGGGGTAAGCAAATCGGTGTGGACGCGTACCTCACCAAGCCGTTTGACCCGTCGGAGATGATTCGCGTGGTCCGGGAACTGGCTGGTCACCCGCCTATCGCCGACGCCGGCTAGGCCGCTGCGCGGTCGCCGGGCGGCGGGCGGCCGGGCCATGCGCGGAGCCAGCAGAACCGCCAGAGCGGCCGTGCCGCCCGGAACAGCGCTACCCACTGAGCGACATCGAGCTGGGACGGCAGGGCGGCTGCCCCGAAACCCAGTTCGGCCGCGAGCGGGGCGAACCGGGAGCGCGGCAGCGTCAGCGCACTCGCCACGGTCGGCCGGGCGCCCTCGAACGCGGCCGTGACGAACTGCGTATAGCCCCGCCGCGACGCCGGGTCCAGCAGTGGGGGATCACGCCGCGCGGCAACAAGGATCGCCGCGTCAACACGTGGCCTCGGGCGAAACGCGGCTGCCGGAATCCGTGCTCCCGTCGCGAACTCGAACCACGGCTCCCAGCAGGCATTGAGCAGCGTCCCCCGGCCCCGGGTACCGCGCTTGCGGGCCACCTCCGCCTGCACGATCACGTCCGCGCGGGTCAGCCCCCCATTGTCGTCCAGCAGGCGGCGCAAGATCTTCGTGGTGATCCCGAACGGGATGTTGGCCACCACGCGATACGGCTCGGTGGGCAGTGGGGCCGTCAGCACGTCGGCCTCGACCACGGTGACCAACGGCCAGGTGGCGAACTTGGCGCGCAGCCGCTCGGCCAGCCCCCGGATCGCGCTCGACCGCGAGAACCCGGGCGCCACGGCGGGCGAGCTCACCACTGATCAGGCCATTCCCGGCCCCGATGTCGAGCACCAGATCGCCTTCGCCGACGCCGGAGCCGTCAACGAGCCCCTCGATCGCGCGGCGGTCGACGAGGAAGTTCTGGCTGAGGACCCTGCGCCGGACGGCTCTGTCAGGCATGGGCCGAGCGTATCCGGCGTGGGTCAAGAGGGCCCGGTAGTGGGGCGCTGGATCGGCAGCTCCGCTGCCGGGTGCTCTAACCTGCAACGTGTGATCACCGGCGACCTGGACCGGCTGCTCGCGGCTGAGGTCAGACGCCAGATCAGCCGCGGAACTCCGCGACTACCGGCATCGGGATCACGTCGGCGGGGACCTGGCGGTCTGCCCCGCCGGACGGTGGGGCCGGGCCTGGCACATACGCCACGCCGGTCGCGTTCCGGCTGGGCGGCGGCAATGCGGCGAAGGCCGTTCGGATCGCGATGACGTTCGCGACCGCGTTGCGCCCGGCCGAGTGGGTTCGTTCCGCAACCGTGCTGGGCGGCTACCTGACCGTGACCATCACCCCGGACGCGCTTGCCGCCCTCGCCGTCCGCATCACCCAGGCGGGCCCGGCGTGCGCCCGCAGCACCGTTCTGGCCGGTGCCACGGTCCCCGCGCCGCACGACCCGGACCTGGCCTCGGCGCCCGGCTGGGCGCAGGCACGGCGGCGTCTGTCGGATTTCATTACCGGCCGGCTTGCCGAGGCTGCTGGCGCGCACATCCTTCCGGCACACGCAGAACAGCACTATTCAGAACGGCAATCCGTGCCCACCCCCCAGCCGCGCGCCGCGCCCGCTCCCGTGGCTGACGCAATTGCTTTCGCCGGATCCGGGGCCATCACCTACGTGCTGGCCCGGATTCCGCCGGGCACCGCGGCCGAGCCCGACTCGTGCCGCGCCGCCGCGCACCACCTGGGGAACCCCGCCTATGCTGTGCGGTACGCGCACGCGCACGCCACGTCCACCCTGCGCCAGGCCGCTGACCTCGGCCTGCGGCTGGAGGACGCGGCGGAGTTCGGCCCGCAACTGCTCGCCCACCCCAGTGAGCAGTGGCTGCTGGACGAACTGTCCTGGCTTCCCGAACGCGTTGCCGGGGCAGCCCGGCGCGCGCGGCCCGACGCCTTTACCAGGTACCTGGAGCGGCTGGCCAGCGCGTACTTCGACTGCCAGGAGGCCAGCCCGGCAATGGGGCCGGGTGTCCGGGCGGGCAGGCAGCGGATCGTCGCCCGGCTGTGGCTGGCGGCAGCGGCGGGGACCGCGCTGCGCGCGGGCCTGGACCTGCTCGGTGTGGACGCACCAGACCGGCTGTGATTCCGGGGACAACCAAAGAGGTAGAGTTGTGAGCCGAGTCGCCCATCCGGCCGGGCCGCGCCACGCGGACGTGCTGCCCGCCGAGCACCCGCCCGCGCCGCCGGCCGACCTCAACGCGCTCGACCCGGCGATCTGGCCGCGCAGCGCCCGCCGGGTGGACGGCGTGCTCACCCTGGGCGGGATCGACGTCCGCGACCTGGCCGGGCAGTACGGCACCCCGGTGTTCGCCCTGGACGAGGAGGACTTCCGCGGCAGGTGCCGCGACTTCACCCAGGCGTTCGGCGAGCAGGCGGCGGTGTTCTATGCCGCCAAGGCGTTTTGCTGCCGTGGGGTGCTGCGCTGGGTGGCCGACGAGGGTCTCGGCGTGGACGTGTGCACCGGCGGCGAACTCGAAGTCGCGCTGGCCGCCGGGGTCGACCCCGCCATGATCACCCTGCACGGCAGCAACAAGCTACTGTCCGAGCTGGAACGGGCCGTGGCCGTGGGCGTGGGTCACGTCGTCGTCGACTCGTTCGAGGAGATCGCCCGGCTCGCGTACGTCACCGAGGAACGCGATGGGGCGGCGCACGGTGGGCCAGTGGGCGATCATCGTAATGCATCGAAAGAAAGTGCCGGCGGCGGGGCGGCCTTCCGCGCGTCCTGGTGCGGGTGACGACCGGGGTAGAGGCACACACGCACGAGTTCGTGGCGACGGCACACGATGACCAGAAATTCGGTTTCTCGCTGGCCTCGGGTGCGGCCGACGAAGCGGTGCGCCGGGTGCTCGCCGCGCCCGTCCCTGGACCTGGCCGGGCTGCACTCGCACATCGGCTCGCAGATCTACGACACGGCCGGGTTCGACGTCGCCGCGCACCGGGTGCTGGAACTCGCGGCGCGGATCCGTGACGAGCACGGCGTGCAGATCGACGAACTGGACCTGGGCGGCGGGTTCGGCATCGCCTACGTACCCGGGGACGACCCGGCGGACATCAAGGTCGTCGCGCGAGGGCTTGCAGGAGATCGTCCGCGTGCAGTGTGCGGCGGCCGGGCTCGACATGCCCCGGCTGACCGTGGAGCCGGGCCGTGCGATCGTCGGGCCTGGCACCATTACCCTGTACGAGGTAGGGACGATCAAGGACGTGGACGGGCTGCGCAGCTACGTCAGCGTGGACGGCGGGATGAGCGACAACATCCGCACCGCCCTCTACGGGGCCGAGTACACCTGCGTGCTCGCCTCCCGGGAGTCGGCCGCGCCACCGATGCTGTCCCGGCTGGTCGGCAGGCACTGCGAGAGCGGGGACATCGTGGTCAGGGACGCCTACCTGCCGTCGGACCTGGCGACGGGAGACCTGATCGCGGTAGCGGCAACCGGTGCCTACTGCCGCTCGATGGCGAGCAACTACAACCACGTACCGCGCCCGCCCGTCGTGGCGGTCCGCGACGGCTGCGGCCCGGATCCTGCTGCGCCGCGAGACCCTCGAAGACCTGCTCGCCCTGGACGAAGGATGACCGTCTTCAAGGTAGCGCTCCTCGGCTGCGGCAACGTCGGGTCCGAGGTGTACCGGTTGCTCGGTGAGCAGGCGGGTGACCTCGAGGCCCGGATCGGCGCGCCGCTTGAGGTGGCCGGCGTGGCGGTCCGTCGGCCCGGCCGGACCCGCGACGTGGCCGTGGACCCGGGGCTGATCACCACCGACGCCGTCGGCCTGGTCAGCCGCCCGGACATCGAGATCGTGGTGGAAGTGATCGGCGGGATCGAACCGGCCCGCTCGCTGCTGCTCACCGCGCTGAAGGCGGGCAAGTCCGTGGTGACCGCCAACAAGGCGCTGCTCGCCGAGGACGGCCCGACGCTGCACGACACGGCCCGGGCCGGCGGCGCCGACCTGTACTACGAGGCGTCTGTGGCCGGGGCGATACCCCTGCTCCGCCCGCTGCGCGAGTCCCTGGCCGGGGACGCGGTCCGGCAGGTGCTCGGCATCGTCAACGGGACCACCAACTACATCCTCGACCAGATGGACACCTCCGGGGCTGGCTTCGCGGACGCGCTGGAGGAGGCGCAGGCGCTTGGCTACGCCGAGCCCGACCCGACCGCCGACGTGGAGGGTTTCGACGCCGCCGCCAAGGCCGCCATCCTGGCCGGGCTGGCGTTCCACACCCGGGTCGCCGCGGCCGACGTGCACCGGGAGGGGATCACCGGGGTCACCCCGGCAGACATCGCCAGCGCCCGCACGCTGGGTCATGTGGTCAAGCTGCTTGCGATCTGCGAGCGCAGCGACAAGGGAGTGTCGGTACGGGTGCACCCGGCGATGATCCCGCGCACGCACCCGCTGGCCGGGGTCCGCGAGGCCTACAACGCGGTGTTCGTGGAGGCCGAGTCGGCGGGCAGGCTGATGTTCTACGGGGCCGGTGCCGGCGGGGTGCCCACCGCGAGCGCCGTGCTCGGCGACATCGTCGCGGTCGCGCGCAACCGGCTTGCCGGGACCCGCGGGCCGGACGCGACGACCTACGCCGACCTGCCCGCGCTGCCGATGGGCGAGGCGCTGACCCGCTACCACGTGGCGCTGGACGTGGCCGACAAGCCGGGCGTGCTGGCCCGGATCGCCGAGTCGTTCGCCCGGCACGACGTGTCGATCCAGGCGGTGCGCCAGGACGGCCGGGGCGACGACGCACAGCTTGTCATCGTGACCCACTCCGCCCCCGACGCGGCGCTGACCGCGTGCGTGGCCGACCTGGACGTCATGGACGTGGTGCGCGCCGTCGCCAGCGTGATGCGGGTGGAAGGGGAGGGGGACGAGTGAGTTCCCGGGTTGCCTGGCAAGGCGTGATTGCCGAGTACCGTGACCTGCTGCCGGTGACCGATGACGTGCCCGTGATCAGCCTTGGCGAGGGGGCGACGCCGCTGATTCCGGCGCCCGTACTGTCCGAGCTGACCGGTTGCCGGGTCTATCTCAAGGTCGAGGGCGCGAACCCCACCGGGTCGTTCAAGGACCGGGGCATGACGGTCGCGGTGAGCATGGCGGCCGCGCACGGCGCCCAGGCGGTCATCTGCGCCTCGACCGGCAACACCAGCGCGAGCGCGGCCGCGTACGCGGCCAGGGGCGGGATGGCCTGCGCGGTGCTGGTGCCGCGAGGCAAGATCGCGCTCGGCAAGCTGGCCCAGGCGCTGATCCACGGGGCCAGGCTGCTCCAGGTGGACGGCAACTTCGACGACTGCCTGGAACTGGCCCGCAAGCTGGCCGCTAACTACCCGGTCGCGCTGGTCAACTCCCTCAATCCGGACCGGCTGCAGGGCCAGAAAACCGCCGCGTTCGAGATCGTGGAGGCGCTCGGCGACGCCCCGGACGCGCACTGCCTGCCGGTCGGCAACGCCGGCAACATCAGCGCCTACTGGATGGGGTATTGCGAGTACGCCAAGGCGGGGAAGGCGACCCGGACGCCGCGGATGCTCGGCTTCCAGGCGAGCGGCGCCGCGCCCTTCGTCCGCGGGGAACCGGTGCTGGCCCCGACGACGATCGCGACCGCCATCAGAATCGGCAACCCCGCCTCGTGGCGACTGGCCGAAGAGGCGCGGGACGAGTCTGGCGGCCTCATCGACTCGGTGACCGACCGGCAGATCTTGGCTGCTTACCGGCTCCTTGCTGGCAAGGAAGCCGTGTTTGGCGAGCTGGCTTCGGCGGCCGGGGTCGCCGGACTGCTCCAGGCCAGGGAGCGGGGGCACCTTGACGCGGGTTCCCTGGTCGTCTGTACCATCACCGGGAATGGGCTGAAGGACCCCGACTGGGCGGTTTCGGCCGCGCCAGCACCCGTGACGGTTCCTGTGGACGTGGCCGCCGCAGCGGCCTGCCTGGGGCTGAGCTGACCGCGATAACCGCCGGGCCGGGGCCCGGCTTCGTCAGGGGGAGCAGTGTGATCTGGTCTGAGCACCCGGTCTGGGTGCGCGTCCCGGCGACGAGCGCCAACCTGGGACCGGGTTTCGACGCGCTCGGGCTCGCGCTCGCGCTGCACGACGAGGTCGAGGCCAGGGTCACCGGCGATGGGCTTTCCGTGGCGGTATCCGGGGAGGGCGAACACACCGCGGGGGCGGAGGAGCAGCATCTGGTGGTCACGGCCATGCGGGCCGCGTTCGGCGCGATGGGTGGCCAGCCGCCGGGTATCGCGCTGCGCTGTGTCAACGCCATCCCGCACGGGCGAGGGCTCGGCTCGTCGGCGGCCGCGGTGGTGTCCGGGGTGCTGGCGGCGCGGGCGCTGGTAGCCGGCGGGCCGGACCTGCTGCCGGATGAGGACGTGCTCGCGCTTGCCGTGGACCTGGAAGGGCACCCGGACAACGTGGCCGCCTGCCTGGCCGGCGGGCTGACCATAGCCTGGCGCCGTAGCGTGGCCGGTGGTGCGGACGTGGTCCCGGGCGCCGATGTGGTTCGTGGCGGGCCCGGGGGGTCCAGCGCGGATGCCGTGGTCCCGGACGCTCGTGTGGTTCGTGGCGGGCCCGGCGGCGCCGTCGGGGTGCTGCGGCTCCCCGTGCTGGACTCGCTGAGTATCGTGGCCTGCGTGGCGCCGACCGCGCTGGCGACCCGCACGGCGCGGCGCGTGCTGCCGGAACTGGTGCCGCACGCGGACGCGGCTGCCAACGCGGCGCGCAGCGCTCTGCTGGTGGCCGGCCTCACCAGGGACCCCGCGGTGCTCTTCGACGCGACCGAGGACTTCCTGCACCAGCGCTACCGCGCGCCGGTCATGCCGGAGACCGCCGACCTGCTCGGCCGGCTGCGCCGCGCCGGTGTCCCGGCGGTAGTGTCCGGGGCCGGCCCTAGCATTCTGGCCATGACCGTGGCTGGACAGCATCCAGGGCCGGACGTCGTGGATTCAATCGCCCGCGAAACGGGTATCAGCTGGGATGTAATCCCCCTCGACGTCGACCGGCTGGGCCCTGCCATCCAGCCCGGCCCGGGCGCGCATCTTCTCGACATGCGGCAAGGACGGCCCTTTAACCAGGCGCCGGGGCCAGGCGTACATCCTGCGGGAATGTTCCCGCAGGGCCGGATGGCTCGCCCCGCGACACACGGACCACCATCAGGGGAATGCCGTGGGCTCTTATGGTGTTAAGCTGGTGGCTGCACCAGGTGCCCCGCCGTCGGGGCAAGTGCTCGCCCGTCATCTGCCGCGATCCCGGCTGCATGGTCGGCTCTGGCCGGTGATTCCCTGTCAATTCTTCGGACCGCCTCTTCCCCGCCGCCTACGCGGGTTTGGAATGTGGCACGAAGAAACGCGACAGGACCCGAGGTTTCGGCGAGCCAGCTGTGCCTTACCGGTCAGCCCGGGCCTTCGGCCATGGGCGAACCTACGGGGTCGGTTCCCCGGGGGCCAGCGATACCTCGAGACGGCGCCAGCCCGCAGCTGGTGTACAACTTGGCCCGGCTAATTCACCGGGCCGCCACATTGGGTCGTCCGGCAGCCACGGCCGGCACCCGAGTTCTGGGAAGGACCCCTCGTGAGCGAAACCACCGAGTTCGTCACCGGCACCCCGGATCTACCTGGGGATTCCTCTCGCCGGCCCGATGCGCCCGAGTCATTTTCTGGCCCCGCGTCCCCGCCGTCTGGCGTGGCGCACGAGCCTGCGGCCGGGTCGGGCGCGGAGAAGGCCGGTGGGACGGGTGCCGGCCGGTCAGCCCGTGCGCCGGCCGCGGACTTTCTGAGATGCTGCTGCCTGAGTTGCAGCGGCTGGCCCAGTCCATGGGCATCACGGGAGTCGGCCGGATGCGCAAGAGCCAGCTCATTGAGGTGATTCGGAGCAGCCAGAGCGGCGCAGGAAGCGCCGCTAACGCCGCGTCTGCGGGCACCGGGGATGCCGCAGGAACAAATTCAGCCAAGCGGGGGGCGCCTGCGGGAGCCGGCGCGCCTCGCCGCCGTGAGCAGGATGCCATGGGATCAGACAGACCTAGTCAACCGGGCCCGGGGGAGGGCACCCAGGCCGTCACGTCAGGCCCGGACACACGTGCCACTGGCCCGTTTGAGGGTGTGGCAGGGGCCAACAGCGCCGGTCCAGCCGGTCAGCTGACCTTCACCCAGGCCGACGCCGGCCAGGGAACCATCGTTACCGCCACCGCGCCGGCGACCGCTCCGGCCAGCCCGCGCGCCGATGGCGCGGCGACCGCGCCCGTGCTGCCCGGCGATGGCCAGGGCGCGGGCGAGAGCCAGCCGGGCGGTGAAGGCCAGCGGCCGGACCGGCGGCGCCGCAGCAACGGGCGGCGCGACGACGGCGCCCGCGGGGGAGAGGTTCGCGACTCCGCGGACCAGCGTTCCGACCAGCGTTCGGAGCAGCGTTCCGACCGTTCCGACCAGGGGCGGGACCAGGGGAACGGCCCGCGTGGCCAGTCGGCCGATCAGGGTGGCCGCGGTGACGACGACGATCGCGGCGGCCGCCGCAACCGGGACCGGTTCCGCAACCGGAACCGGCGGCGCGGCGAGCGCGGCACCGAGGCCGAGCCGGTGATCACCGAGGATGACGTGCTCATCCCGATCGCGGGCATCCTCGACGTGCTCGACAACTACGCCTTCATCCGCACCACCGGATACCTGCCCGGCCCCAACGACGTGTACGTGTCGCTGTCCCAGGTCCGCAGGTACGGCCTGCGCAAGGGCGACGTCATCGAGGGTGCCGTCCGCCAGCCCCGCGAAGGGGAGCGGCGCGAGAAGTTCAACGCCCTGGTGCGGCTGGACAAGGTGAACGGCCTCGACCCGGAGGCCTCGCGGGCCCGGCCGGAGTTCTCCAAGCTGGTGCCGCTGTACCCGCAGGACCGGCTGCGCCTGGAGACCGATCCCGGGCGTGCTGACCACGCGGATCATCGACCTCGTCAGCCCGATCGGCAAGGGCCAGCGTGGCCTGATCGTGTCGCCGCCCAAGGCGGGCAAGACGATGATCCTCCAGGCGATCGCCAACGCGATCACCAAGAACAACCCGGAATGCCACCTCATGGTCGTGCTCGTGGACGAGCGGCCCGAGGAAGTCACCGACATGCAGCGGACGGTCAAGGGCGAAGTGATCCACTCGACCTTCGACCGGCCGGCCGAAGACCACACCACGGTCGCGGAGCTGTCCATCGAGCGGGCCAAGCGGCTGGTGGAGATGGGCCACGACGTGGTCGTGCTGCTCGACTCCATCACCCGGCTGGGGCGGGCGTACAACCTGGCCGCCCCGGCGAGCGGCCGGATCATGTCCGGTGGTGTGGACTCCACCGCCCTCTACCCGCCGAAGAAGTTCTTCGGCGCGGCCCGCAACATCGAGCACGGCGGCTCGCTGACCATCCTGGCCACTGCCCTCATCGAGACCGGGTCCCGCGCGGACGAGGTCATCTTCGAGGAGTTCAAGGGCACCGGGAACATGGAACTGCGGCTGCGCCGGGAACTCGCCGACAAGCGGATCTTCCCGGCCATCGACATCGACGCGTCCAGCACGCGTAAGGAGGAGATCCTCCTGACGCCGGAGGAGCTGAAGATCGTGTGGCAGCTCCGCCGGGTGCTGCACGCGCTGGAGCCGCAGCAGGCGCTCGAAGTGCTCCTGGACCGGATGAAGGGCACCAAGAGCAACGCCGAGTTCCTGCTCCAGGTGCAGAAGACCACGGTCAGCGCCTGAAGGCCCTGAGCAAGCAGACGGGAATCGCTGCGGCCCTGGACACGTTCTTGGGTCTGGCACACTAAAACGTGGTACCGGTTCACGCTTGGCCGGACATCCGGCAGGCGACCCGGCGACCCAGAAGGAGTATTCACGTGAAGCCTGACATTCACCCGGACTACGTGGTGACGACGGTGACCTGCACGTGCGGGAGCACCTTTACCACGCGGTCGACGGCGCGCGACGGCGTCATCCACGCCGACATGTGCGCGAACTGCCACCCGTTCTACACGGGCAAGCAGAAGATTCTTGACACCGGCGGCCGGGTGGCGCGCTTCGAGCGCCAGTTCGGCAAGAAGCCTGCGCTGGTAAATAGCTTCGCTCAGATCACCGCGCCGGGGCCCGAATGGCCGTTGGCGGCAAGGCTGCTCGTCGGCTTCCAGCCGACTTCGCAGCAGCCCGCAGTGCTGCCCGGGGCCGAGCCCCCGGACCCTCAGGTCCCCGGCGCGGTGATCTTTGGCCGTCGACAGGAGTATTTGCGAAGGGACTTATCGGTGTTTGAGCGGCTCAGCGACCTGGCGGACGAGTACGCCAGGCTGGAGCACGATCTCGCTGACGCCGCGGTGCACACGAACCCGGACCGGGCCAGGACGCTCGGCCGCCGCTACGGCGAATTGACCCCGCTGGTCCACGCCTACCAGGAGTGGCAGCAGACCACCGCCGACGAACAGACCGCACGCGAACTTGCCGCCGAGGATCATTCGTTCGCCACCGAGGCCGAGCAGCTTGCCCGCCACCGTGGTGAGCTGGAGAACCAGATCCGGGACCTGCTGGCACCCCGCGACGCCAGCGACGGTAAAGACGTCCTGCTCGAAGTGAAGGCGGGGGAGGGCGGCGAGGAGTCCGCGCTGTTCGCGGCCGACCTGCTGCGGATGTACCTGCGTTACGCCGAGCGGCAGGGCTGGAAGACCGAGGTGCTCGACGCCACCGTGACCGGCCTCGGGGGGTACAAGGACGCCACGGTCGCGGTCAAGTCCCGCGGCCGGAACAGGCCCGATGGGGTATGGTCCCGGCTGAAGTACGAGGGCGGGGTGCACCGGGTCCAGCGGGTGCCGGTCACCGAATCCCAGGGCCGCATCCACACCTCGGCCGCGGGCGTGCTCGTGCTGCCGGAGGCCGACCCGGTCGAGGTGACCATCGACCCGGCGGACCTGCGGGTGGACGTCTTCCGGTCGTCGGGGCCCGGCGGCCAGAGCGTGAACACCACCGACTCCGCGGTGCGGATCACCCACGCGCCCACCGGGATCGTTGTCTCCTGCCAGAACGAAAAGAGCCAGCTGCAGAACAAGGAGCAGGCGATGCGCATCCTGCGCGCCCGGCTGCTCGCCCAGGCGCAGCAGGAGGCGGAAGCCCAGGCGGCCGCGGAACGCCGGAGCCAGGTCGCGACCGTGGACCGGTCGCAGCGGGTGCGTACCTACAACTTCCCCGAGAACCGCATCTCCGACCACCGGGTCGGCTACAAGGCCTACAACCTGGACCAGGTGCTCGACGGCGACCTGGACGCTGTGATCAACGCCCTGGTCGATGCGGACAGGTCCGGCCAGGTAGCGAGCGGAGATGACGCCTGAGCTGGGCACAGGTGGCGTGCCACTGGCCTGGACGGTCACCGATGCCCGCCGCAGCCGCCGGGCCGAGCGCTGCATAGTGTTTCCTGGCGCGCCTCCGGCACGACGCACCCCCGGGGGCCGTTGCAGTGCCCCGGCGGCGAGGACCGCCCTCCCGCTCCCCCTCTTTGCGCGCCTCCGGCACGACCATGGGAGGCCCCTCAGGGCCGACCGCCCGCGAGGGGGGCAATGAACATTGACCCTGCTGCTCGATGAGATCGCGATGGCCGCGGCCCGGCTGGCTGAGGCCGGGGTGGACTCGCCGCGCACCGACGCCGAGGTGATCGCCGCGCACGTGCACGGCGTACCGCGGACGGAGCTGCACCTGGTGCCGGACGCCGGCTTCGAGCCGCGGTTCTGGGACGAGATCGCCCGCCGGGAGGCCCGCGAGCCGCTCCAGCACATCACCGGCCTCACCCACTTCCGGTACACCGAGCTTGAAGTCGGGCCCGGTGTCTTCGTGCCACGCCCGGAGACCGAGGTGATGACCGGCTGGGCGATCGGCAAGCTCCAGGAGATGGATGTCGCCGACCCGGTCGTGGCCGACCTGGGCACGGGTTCCGGTGCGATCGCGCTGGCGATCGCCCAGGAGGTGCCCCGGGCCCGGGTACATGCCGTTGAGGCCGACCCGCTCGCCCAGCAGTGGGCCGAGCGCAACATCGCCCGCTGCGCCGACTACGCGCCGCATACCGCCGGCCGGGTGGTGCTGCACGCCGGGGACTTCGCCGGTGCGCTGCCCGGCTTCGACGGGCAGGTTGACCTGGTAATCAGCAACCCTCCGTACATACCTGTCGGGGCAACGGTGCCGCCCGAGGTCGGCGAGTACGACCCGGCCGGGGCGTTGTGGGGCGGCGGCGACGGCCTGGACGCGATACGGGTCATCGAGGGAGTGGCCGCCCGGCTGCTCCGCCCGGACGGCCTGGTGGCCGTGGAGCACGGCGCGCCGCAAGGCGCGGCCGTGTACTGGGTCTTCGCCGAGGAACGCGGCTGGGCCGACACCCGCAACCACAAGGACCTGGCGGGCCGGGACCGCTTCGTCACCGCCCGCTGGCCCGGCAGGTAGGCCGGCTCTCAAACCCCGCCCCGCCACCCGCCGCTGCTCGCTCCGGACCGCCATGACTCGTCTGCGTTGGCGCGAGTGGGGCAGGAGGGTGGAAGGATTGTTGGCATGAGCGCACGGTTTGACTGCACGGTTATGGCGGAACGCTCGACGGGGATCACCGTGGCCGCGGCAGCGCTGGGCAAGGGCGAACTGGCCGTGCTGCCCACCGACACTGTGTACGGCGTGGCGGCCGACGCCTTCACCCCCGACGCTGTGACCGCGCTGCTCACGGCCAAGGGACGCGGCAGGCAGATGCCGCCGCCAGTGCTGGTTGGCAGCAGGCGGGCCGCGTTCGCGCTGGTCGAGGACGTCAGTTCGTCCGCAAGTGACCTGATTGACGAGTTCTGGCCCGGTGGGCTCACGCTGGTGTTCCGGTCCAGCCGGAGCCTGGCCTGGGACCTGGGCGACACAAAGGGCACGGTGGCGGTCCGCATGCCGCTGCACGCGGTAGCGCTCGACCTGCTCAAAGAGACCGGACCGCTGGCGGTGAGCAGCGCTAACCTCTCCGGCTCGCCGCCCGCGACCACGGCTGCCGAGGCGGAAAAGCAACTTGGCAACGCCGTCGCCGTCTATCTAGATGGCGGGCCCTGCCCGGGCGACCTCGCGTCCACCATCGTCGATGTGACCGGGCCGGTGCCCCGGCTGCTGCGCCTGGGAGTGATCTCGGCCCAGCGGCTGCGAAACGTGGTGGCCCTGATCGCGGACGACGAGGACGAGGATGAGGAGGCGGGCAGCTGAGTGGCTGCTGGCGCTGCGCCGGAGCCCCGTGCCCTAGAGTAGACGTGATGCGCACGAGCTTGCGGTCGTGGGGCGCCCATGGGTGAGTACGTGCTGACGCTGCTAGCGGCCGCTGCAGTGACCTACCTTCTGACGCCGGCGGTTCGCCGCTTCGCGATCGCGGTAGGGGCTTCGCACGCTGCCCGTGACCGCGACGTTCACGTGGTGCCCACCCCTCTGCTCGGCGGGTTCGCCATGTATGCGGGCCTAGCCGCGGGCCTGCTGGTGGCCAGCCGCATCCCCGCCCTCACCGGCGCGTTCGCGGAACCCAACATGTCCAAGGGCCTGCTGCTCGCAGGCGGGCTCGTGGTCATCATGGGCTTTGTCGATGACCGGTGGGGTTTGGGCGCGCTCAGCAAGCTGGCCGGCCAGGTCGCCGCCGGCGTGATCCTGGTCTGGAGCGGCGCCGAGGTGACCTGGCTGCCCCTCCCCGGCGGGAGCGTTCTCGGCCTGACGACCGACCAGCAAACCGCGGCCACGATCCTGGTCGTGGTCGTCACCATCAACGCGGTCAACTTCATCGACGGGCTGGATGGCCTGGCCGCGGGCATCGTCGGCATCGGGGCCGCCGCCTTCTTCATCTACTACTACACGCTGACGCACCGCCTCGGCCTGCCGGACCAGACCGGCCCGGCGCTCGCATCCGCCGTGCTTGTGGGTATCTGCGTCGGCTTCCTGCCGCATAACTTCTACCCGGCGCGCATCTTCATGGGCGACACCGGGGCGATGCTGCTCGGGCTGCTGCTCGCCTACGCGCCGATCTCCAGCCTGGCCTCGCTCGACCCGGCGTCGCTCACCGACAAGGCCGCCCTCGCCGCCGGGACGGTGAACCGGTTCGGTGCCATCCTGCCGCTGCTCGTGCCGGCCGCGATCATGCTGATCCCCTACGCCGACTTGCTCATGGCCGTCATACGCCGGACCCGGGCCGGAACGTCGGTGTTCACCCCCGACAAGAAGCATCTGCAGCACCGCCTGCTCGCCATCGGCCACTCGCACCGGACGAGCGTCCTGATCATGTACCTGTGGGCGACCCTGTTCGCCGGCGGTGTGGTCTGGCTCTCGATCGCCCGGACATCGCTGTACATCCTGATCATCGTCACCGGCGCGGCGGTACTCGCCCTGGCTCTGCTGCTTGTGTCGATGCCGCGGCTGCGGCCGTGGGCCCGGGCCGCATCCGCCGCAAGCGCGGCCAGGCAGGAGGCCGCCAGGGCGGTGCCCCAGGTCGCCATGGCAGTGCCCGTGGCCGCCAGGGCGGTGCCGCAGGAAGATACCGCCGTGCGCCGCCCGGCCTGGGCACCCACCGGGCAGCAGGACGCGGTCACCTGGCAGGCCGCTGGGACGGCCACAAGTAACGGCGCGCCAAGCCCGCCCGCCGCCTGGGCCGAACCCGTTGCTGCGCCGCCTGCCCCTGCGGTCCACCGACCCGGTGCGGACTTCCTGCCGCCGTCGCAGATCCAGACGCCGCCGGCGCTGGCCGACCCGGAGGCCACCAGCCCCATTCCGGTCATGCCTGGGCCGTCAGCACGGCCCGGCCCGGCAGCGAAGGCCCCACCCGCGGCCCCATCGCGGCCTGGACCCGCGGCGGACGTTCCATCCGCGCCGCCGCCGGTCAAGCCAGAGCCGGTGTTCGGCCCAGCCCCGTGGCCTGGGTTCGCCGCGGAGGAGCCGGCCGAGGAGGCGCCGGAGTCTGACTCCACGCGGGCGCCGGGGCCGGCGCCGGAGCCCCCGTCCTGGTTCGAGCCCGCTCCGCGACCCGGCCAGCAGAACGGCTCCGTGCCGTCGGCCGGTTCGGAGCCGGATGCCGCGTCCTGGTTCGAGCCCGCTGCGCCGTCCTATCAGCCGAACGGGTCGGGTGCTGACTGATCGTAGCCATAGTGCTACAAGTAGCGGCGGGCGCCAGGAAGATCCTCTTACCTCATGCGTAATCGACAGCCTGACCAGTGACCCGGTAAATTCTGTGTCAAGGAGCTTGTGATATCTTTCACGAGCACCCAGGTAAGGGCTTGTGAGGGGTCCGTGATACGTTTTCGCTCACCTGGCGGTGCATACGCGCTGCCTGTGTGTCGCGGCCTCATGCGGCCCACGCCATGGCAGGGATGGTGGCGAGACCCCGCTGGCCATCCATACCGAAGACGACACTCCGGAGCTTGTGTAGATGCTGGCGAGTTACGCCGTGATCCTCCGGCGTTCCGCCCTGGCCACGGCGCCTGTAGCGGTGGCGATGATCGTGCTGAGCGGCATCGTCGGCGGCAGCAAGGGGCTGGTTGGCGCCCTGCTCGGAGTGGCACTCGTCATCGTCTTCTTCGGCATCGATGCCCTCGCGCTCGGCTGGGCGGCGCGGCGCAGCCCGCAGGTGATGATGGTGACCGCGATCACCAGCTACCTCGTCAAGATCCTGGTGCTGCTGGTCCTCGTCGCCAAGTACAGCGGCACCACCGCTTTCAACGGCAAGCTGTTCGGCTTCACCGTGGTCGCCTGCGTCATCGTCTGGTCGACGGCCCAAGTCCTGGTCTCCGCGCGGCTCAAGGTTCCGTATGTCGAGCCGGACTCCGAACGGCCGAAAGTCACGCACGCCGAGCCGGACGGGAAACGGTGACCGGCGGTGGCGACCATGAGACCGGACGGCATAGCGCGGCCCGCGGGTCAGGCTGCCCATCGCCGGGCGGCTCACCAGGACCTGGCATGGGGGCAGCTTGCCGGCCATGACCGACAAGAGGACCGACAAGAAGCCGCCATCGGGGGATGGCGGGCAGAACGCCGGCCTGACCGTCTTCAGCTACCTGCTCTCGGGCATGCTGGTGTACGGCGGGCTGGGCTGGCTGATCTCCCGCTGGACGGGGCTCTCACTGATCTTCCCGCTGGGCATGCTGTTCGGCCTGGCGCTAACCATCGGATGGGTGATCTACCGGTACGGCCGGTCCTGACCCACGCTGCCCGGAGCCACGGCCGCGCAGGCCCGCTGGCCTGCCGCGGCAGCACTGGCCGCCCAGGCCACGCACACGTTTAAGGAGTCAAGGGTGACTTTCATGTCCCCGGCGCCGGTGGCAGGAGGATGCCACCTCGGCTCCGGCTGTGGGTATCCCGCCCCCACGTACCCGGAGAGCTTCACGTTCCGGCCCCTCTTCACGATCGGCTCGTTCAGCTTCACCTGGCCGGATCTGCTGATCGTGGTCAGCGGCGTGCTGGTGATCGCGTTCTTCTGGGCCGCGTTCGCCAAGCCCAAGCTGGTGCCCCGGGGGGTACAGAACATAGGCGAACTGGGCATACTGTTCGTCCGGGACCAGATCCTGCGGCCGATGATGGGCAAGCGTGGCGACGGCTACCTGCCCTACCTGGTGTCGCTGTTCTTCTTCATCTGGTTCGCGAACCTGATGGAGATCATCCCGGTGGCCCAGTTCCCGCCGATGGCGATCTTCGCGTACCCCGTGTCGCTGATGATCATGACCTACCTCACCTACAACGTCGTGAGCATCAAGAACCTGGGCTTCGGCGGCTATTTCCGGAGCATGATCCCATCCGGGGTGCCCGCGCCCATCCTTGTCATTCTCGCGCCGGTCGAGATCCTGCAGTACGTTATCATCCGGCCGTTCACGCTGGCCGTCCGGCTGTTCGGGAACATGTTCGCGGGGCACATCCTGGTGGCGGTGTTCACGATCGCGAGCTGGTACCTCGTCAGCGCCAGCATCGGGCTGCTGTTCGCCGCGGCGTCGTTCGTGATGACCGTCGTCCTCACCGGGTTCGAGATGCTGATCCAGGCGCTGCAGGCCTACATCTTCACGATCCTGACCGCCCAGTACATCGGCGGCGCCTACGAGGCGGCGCACTGATATGACGGGTGACCGGAACCGGAGGCACGCCGCGGGCGCGGCGGCACACAGACGTAGTTTCCAGATGAACCGCCGGTGGGAGACCCACCGGCCCAACCGCAAAGGAAAGCACACATGCTTGCGCTTCTCCATTCGCTAGCCGCGGGTCCCACCACCCACACCATTCTCAGCATCAACATCGGTGCTGTGGCTTACGGGCTCGCGGCCATTGGCCCCGGCGTCGGCATCGGCCTGATCTTCGGCCACGGCGTGGAGGCCATGGCCAGGCAGCCGGAAGCCGCCGGACTGATCCGCGCCAACATGTACATCGGTTTCGCGCTGACCGAGGCGCTCGCGCTCATCGGTTTCGTGGTGCCTTTCGTCTTCCACTACACCTGATCTCGCCGGGACGTGAGATGCCAGTAAGCAAGAAAGGCGGAAGGTCATGATCCTTGCCTCTTCTTCCCTCGGGCCGCTAGCAGTTAGCCTGCCCGAGCTGATCATCGGCACAATAGCGTTCCTCATCGTGTTCGCCGTCCTGTACCGGGTGCTCTTCCCGCGGATTCAGCAGACCCTCAAGGAGCGGACCGAGGCGATCGAGGGCGGGCTCGAGCGGGCCACCGAAACGCAGAAGGAAGCCGAGGAGACGCTCGACCAGTACCGCGCGCAACTCGCCGAGGCGAGGCACGAGGCTTCCCGGCTGCGCCAGGACGCCCAGGAGCAGGGCGCCCAGATCATCGCCGAGCTGCGCGCGCAGGGAGAGGCCGAGCGGCAGCGCCTGGTAGCCGCGGCGCACGAGCAGATCGAGGCCGACCGCGCCCAGGCGCTCCAGGCGCTGCGGGCCGAGATCGGCACCCTCGCGGTCGAACTGGCCAGCCGGGTGGTGGGCGAGTCCCTCGACGAGGAGGCACGCCAGCGCCGCGTCGTAGACCGCTTCCTCGCCGAGCTCGAGGCCGAGTCGGCGCCCTCGAAGGCAACGCCGTGAGTTCCCGGCCGCAGTCGGCGGGTGGCTCGCCCCGAGGAGGTGGGTAAACCGTGCGCGGCGCCAGCAGGGCCGCGTTCGGGCAGGCCCGCGACACGCTGACCCGCCTCGTCACCGACGCCCCCGGCGTTGCCGCAACCGTCGGTGACGAATTGTTCGCGGTGACGGACCTGCTCGATCACGAGCCTGCGCTGCGGCGGGCGCTGGCGGATCCGACCAGCGCACTGGCGGCGCGGGCGGGGCTGGTGCGCGACCTGTTCGGCGAGCGGCTGTCCGCGGCCACCCTCGACCAGCTGTCCAGCATGGCCGCCGCCCGGTGGTCGGTGCCGCGGGACCTGGCTGACGCCACCGAGCAGCTCGCCGTGATGGCCACGGCGGCAGCGGCCGAGGGCGCGGCCGAGCTTGACGACGTTGAGGACGAGCTGTTCCGGTTCGGCCGGATCGACGCAGCCGAGCCCGAACTGCACGCGGCTCTGGCCAGCCCGCTACTGCCGGACGAGCGCAAGCGCGAGCTGCTGGACGCCCTGCTCGAAGGCAAGGTGACCCAGCCGTCGATGCGGCTGATCACCCAGGTCACTCTGCACCCCCGGGGACGTAGCCTGGAAGCGAACCTGGCGGACTACGCCAGGCTCGTCGCGGCCTGGCGGGACCGGCTGATCGCCACCGTGCGCGTCGCTACCGCGCTGACCGACAGCCAGCGCGAGCGGCTCACGGCGGCGCTGGCGGCCATCTACGGCCACGGCATTCAGCTGAATGTCGTGCTGGACCCGGAGGTTGTGGGCGGCGTGTCCGTCCACATCGGCGACGAGCTCATCGACGGGACGGTGAGCAGCCGCCTCGACGAGCTCAGGCAGCGGTTGGCCGCATGAATACCGGGGCAAGACTTTCTCGCCAGCCGCGTAGGTCGCGGTTTGACAGAACGCGGCGTGGAGCGCCGCAGGCAGCGGGCCGAACGCCGCGGAGGCCGTCCGCGGCCGGCGCGGTGTCCCGCTGCCGAGGACCAGCTTCCCGAAGCCAGGGAGGCCCCCAAAGCCGAGCGCCCGCGAGGGAAGCAATAGAGAGAGAGATTTAGGACTATGGCGGAGCTGACAATCCGGCCCGACGAGATCCGCGACGCGCTGGCGAGCTTCGTCCAGTCGTACGAGCCAGAGGCGGCTTCCAGGCAGGAGGTCGGCACGGTCGCGGACGCCGGCGACGGGATCGCACACGTCGAGGGGCTGCCCTCGGCGATGGCGAGCGAACTGCTTGAGTTCCCCGGCGGGATCCGCGGCCTGGCGCTCAACCTGGACATCCGCGAGATCGGCGTGGTAATCCTCGGCGACTTCAGCAAGGTCGAGGAGGGCCAGCAGGTGCGCGGCACCGGGGAGGTGCTGTCGGTGCCGGTGGGCGACGGGTTCCTCGGCCGGGTCGTGGACCCGCTCGGGGTTCCGCTGGACGGCAAGGGCGAGATCGAGGCCACCGAGCTGCGCCAGCTGGAGCTGCAGGCCCCGTCCGTCGTGCAGCGGCAGAAGGTCAAAGAGCCGCTGCAGACCGGGATCAAGGCGATCGACGCGATGACCCCGATCGGGCGCGGCCAGCGCGAGCTGATCATCGGCGACCGGCAGACCGGCAAGACCGCCATCGCCATCGACACGATCATCAACCAGCGCGCGAACTGGGAGTCCGGCGACCCGGCCCGCCAGGTCAAGTGCGTTTACGTCGCGGTCGGGCAGAAGGGGTCCACCACCGCCCAGGTCCGTCAGGCGCTGGAGGACGCCGGGGCGATGGAATACACCACGATCGTCGTCGCGCCCGCCTCCGATCCGGCCGGCTTCAAGTACCTTGCCCCCTATACCGGGTCGGCGATCGGCCAGCACTGGATGTACAAGGGCCAGCACGTACTGATCGTGTTCGACGACCTGTCCAAGCAGGCTGAGGCGTACCGGGCCATCTCGCTGCTGCTGCGCCGCCCGCCCGGCCGGGAAGCCTACCCCGGCGACGTCTTCTACCTGCACTCGCGGCTGCTGGAACGGTGCGCCAAGCTGTCCGACGAGCTGGGCGGCGGCTCGCTGACCGGGCTGCCCGTTATTGAGACCAAGGCCAACGACATCTCCGCATACATTCCGACCAACGTCATCTCGATCACCGACGGGCAGATCTTCCTGGAGACCGACCTGTTCAACTCCGGCGTGCGGCCGGCCATCAACGTGGGCCGGTCGGTGTCCAGGGTCGGCGGCGACGCCCAGGTCAGGGCGATGAGGAGGGTCGCGGGCGGGCTCAAGCTGGCCCTGTCGCAGTACCGTGACCTGGAGGCGTTCGCCTCCTTCGCCTCCGACCTCGACGCTACCTCCCGCGCCCAGCTGGACCGCGGCGCCCGCCTGGTCGAGCTGCTCAAGCAGCCGCAGTACTCGCCGCTGCCCGTGGAGCGCCAGGTGGTTTCGGTATGGGCGGGCACCAACGGCTACCTCGACGACGTACCGGTCGACGACGTCAGCCGGTTCGAGGCGGAGTTCCTCGACGAGGTGGGCCGCAAGCACCAGGGCATCTACGACTCGATCAGGGAGACCGGAGACCTGTCCGAGGACACCGCCACGGCGCTCAAGGATGCGATCGACCAGTTCCGGCGCGGCTTCGAGATCAGCGGGGGCGGCATGCTGGTATCGGACGAGCCGGCCGAGCCCCTTGGCGAGGAGAGCTCCGACAAGCTGAAGAGGTTCGTCCCGCCGCCCCCGAAGCCGGTAACGAGTTAGGGCGGGAAGGCACAGCATGGGAGCACAGCTTCGCGCGGTGAGGCAGCGGATCTCGGCGATCCAGTCGACTGCCAAGATCACCCGTGCCCAGGAGCTGATCGCCGCGTCACGGATCATCAAGGCGCAGCAGCGGATGCGGTCCGCCACGGCCTACGCCAACGAGATCCAGCGCGCGATGGAGGCGGTGGTCAGCCGCAGCAGCAACATCGATCATCCGCTGGTCCGCCAGCCCGGCGGCGCGCAGCGGGCGGCGGTCCTGATCCTCACCAGTGACCGGGGGTTCGCCGGCGGCTACAACGCCAACGTGCTGCGGGAAGCACAGCGGCTGCGGGCGATGCTCGAACAACAGAACGTGGCCGTGGACACCTACGTGACCGGGCGCAAGGGCATCACCTGGCACCGGTTCCGGGGCTTCGAGCTGGCCGGTGAGTGGAGCGGTTTCTCCGACAACCCGGCCCCTCACCATGCGACCGAAATCACCGCCGCCTTGCTCGAGGCGTTCGAGCGGCCCACCGGCGAGGGCGGCGTGGACGAACTCCACCTGGTCCACACCTCGTTCATCTCCATGCTCAGCCAGCGGCCATCGGCCCGCCGAATGCTGCCGCTCGAGGTGGAAGAGGTCGAAGGTGAACCCGCCACGGGGGCGGTTCCGCTGTACGAATTCGAGCCGTCCCCACAGGCCGTTCTGGATGCCCTTCTGCCCTGGTACGTGGAGAACCGTATCTATTACGCGCTGCTGGAAAGCGCGGCAGCGGAGATCGCGTCGCGGCGGCGGGCGATGAAGTCGGCCACCGACAACGCCAATGATCTGCTCGATCAGTTCACCCGTGACGCCAACAAGGCACGCCAGGCCGAGATCACCCAGGAAATCAGCGAGATCGTCGGCGGCGCGAACGCGCTGGCCGAGACGTATGCAGGGAGCGAGTGAGGTCACATGACCGCAACCGTAGAGAACACCGCCGCCGGGGGCGGCCCCGTGGACGCCGCCTTGGTCGGCCAGGTCGCGCGGGTCACCGGCCCGGTTGTGGACGTGGAGTTCCCCACCGGGCAGATGCCCGACATCTACAACGCGCTGCACGTGGACGTGACGCTGGAGGGCGAGACCAAGACGCTGACCCTGGAGATCGAGCAGCACCTCGGCGAGAACGTGGCGCGGACGATCTCCATGCAGCCCACCGACGGCCTGGTCCGCGGCGCGACGGTCACCGACACCGGGGGCCCGATCTCGGTGCCGGTGGGCGAGGTGACCAAGGGGCACCTGTTCAACGTGCTCGGCGAGACACTGGACGTGCCGACCGCATCCCTGAAGGTCACCGAGCGCCGGTCGATCCACCGGGACCCGCCGCCGTTCGATCAGCTGGAGCCGAGGACCGAGATCCTGGAGACCGGGATCAAGGTGCTCGACCTGCTCACCCCCTACGTCAAGGGCGGCAAGATCGGCCTGTTCGGCGGGGCCGGGGTCGGCAAGACCGTGCTCATCCAGGAAATGATCACCCGGGTAGCCAAGAACTTCAACGGCGTGTCGGTGTTCGCGGGCGTCGGTGAGCGCACTCGTGAAGGCAACGACCTGTTCGTCGAGATGACCGAGTCAGGCGTCATCAACGACACGGCGCTGGTGTTCGGCCAGATGGACGAGCCGCCGGGGACCCGGCTGCGGGTCGGGCTGTCCGCGCTGACCATGGCCGAGTACTTCCGCGACGTGCTGGGCCAGGACGTCCTGCTGTTCATCGACAACATCTTCCGGTTCACCCAGGCCGGCTCGGAGGTCTCCACGCTGCTCGGCCGGATGCCCTCGGCGGTGGGGTACCAGCCCACGCTCGCCGACGAGATGGGCCAGCTGCAGGAGCGGATCACCTCTACCCGGGGGCACGCGATCACCTCCATGCAGGCGATCTACGTGCCTGCCGACGACTACACCGACCCGGCGCCGGCGACCACGTTCGCCCACCTGGACGCGACCACCGCACTGTCCCGGGCGATCACCGAGAAGGGGATCTTCCCGGCGGTGGACCCGCTGGAGTCCACCTCCCGGATCGTGGACGCCAAGTACATCGGGCAGGAGCACTACGACGTCGCGCGCGAGGTGCTGCGAATCCTCCAGCGGTACAAGGAGCTCCAGGACATCATCGCGATCCTTGGTGTCGACGAACTGTCCGAGGAGGATCAGGTCACCGTCCGGCGGGCCCGGCGGATCGAGCGGTTCCTGTCCCACCCGATGTTCGTGGCCGAGCAGTTCACCGGCCAGCCGGGCATCTTCGTGCCGCTGACCGACACGGTGGCCTCGTTCAAGGCGATCACCGAGGGCAAGTACGACAACCTGCCGGAGCAGGCGTTCTACATGGTCGGCGGGATCGAGGACGTCGAGCGTAAGGCCGCGGAGCTGGAGAAGCAGTGAGCCGGGCCGGGCGGCGGGAAGCGGGCAGGTCGCAGTGACAGTACGGGTGGAGCTGGTGGCCCCGGACGGCGAGGTCTGGTCCGGCAGGGCCCGGATGGTGATCGCCAAGACCCTTGACGGGGATATCGGCATCCTGACCGGGCATCCGCCGGTGCTCGGCATCCTGGCCGAGGGCAGCCTGGTCCGGATCCTCGATGCCGAGGACGCCGGCGACCAGAAGGAGCTGCTCGCCGCGGTGAGCAGCGGCTTCCTCGCGGTCCGGGACGACCGGGTCTCGGTGCTTGCCCGCCAGGCCCAGCTCGGCACGCAGGTGGACACGACGGCCGCCCAGGCCCAGCTCGATGCCGCGCTGAAGGCTGCCGAGGGGCAGCCGCCGGGCGAGGAGGAGCCCGCCGAGGTGCGATACTCCCGGGCCTTGCTCCGGGCTGCGGGCGATCAGTCCTGACGTGCGCCAGCCGGGCCGGGGATGAGCACTGCGATTGCTCTCGACGCGGCCTGGATCTTCGCCGCCTTCCTGGTCATCATCGTGCTCGCCGCGGTCGGCCTGGCCATGCGCCGCATGCTGCTCGACCGTCGCGGCGGGACGGTCGAATGCGGGCTGCGCAGGCCTGCCGGAACCTGGCGGCTGGGCGTCGCGGCCTATGAGGCGGACGAACTGCGCTGGTACGACACCGTCGGCGTGCTGCTCAGCCCGGAGGAGGTGCTGGAGCGGCGCACCCTGTCGGTGGAATCCCGGCGCGAGGCCTATCCGGCCGAGACGGCGCTGCTGGGACCGGGGAAGCTGGTAGTGACCTGCCACGCAGGCGAAGTGCCGGAAACGGTCGAACTGGCCATGGGAGAGGCCGCGCTGACCGGGTTCCTGGCCTGGCTGGAAGCTGCCCCGCCAGGCTCCTACCTGCTGGGCTTGTAAGCCCGGCTCACCCGAGCCGGGCCCAGTCAGCGCTCGCCGCCTGGTTTCCAGAGCACGTCGCCGCGCCCGGTGTTGGCCTGGCGGGCGAGGATGAACAACAGGTCGGAGAGCCGGTTCAGGTAGCGGGCGGTGGCCGGGTTCACCGTCTCCGGATGGGCGGCCAGGGCGGCCCAGGCGCTGCGTTCGGCACGGCGGACGACCGTGCGGGCGATGTGCAGCAGCGCCGCACCCGGCGTGCCGCCGGGCAGCACGAAGCTGCGCAACGTGGGCAGGTCCTCGTTGTACTCGTCGCAGGCCCGTTCCAGGTCGGTGACGTAGCTGTCGCCGACGCGGATCGGCGGGTACTTCGGGTCCGGGGAGATCGGGTTGCACAGGTCGGCCCCGACGTCGAACATCTCGTTCTGGATCCGGGTGAGCAGCGCGGCGACCGGCCCGTCAAGCTGGCCGAGCGCGAGCGCCGTGCCGATCGCGCAGTTGGCCTCGTCCACGTCGGCGTAGGCCACCAGCCGGGGATCGTTCTTGTCCACGCGGATACCGTCGCCGAGTGCCGTGGACCCGCCGTCGCCGGTACGGGTGTAGATGCGGGACAGCACCACGGGCTTGTCCTTGCGGTCTGCAGGCATGCCCTCACGGTAGCGGGCGGCGCAGGTTAGGGTTGTCCCCTACGCAAGCGATCTGTGGTCTTGAGGTGGCTGTGTACGACTATGTCATTGCGGGTGCCGGTAGCGCCGGGTGCGTCCTCGCGCTGAGGCTCACCGAGAATCCATCCACGCGTGTGCTCCTGATCGAGGCTGGCCCCCCGGACGATGCGGACGAGATCCACATTCCGGCAGCGCTGAGCCTGCTGTTCCAGAGCACCTACGACTGGGATTTCCGCACCGTTCCCCAGGAGCGGGCGGCGGACCGGGTCATCTACTGGCCCCGCGGGCGCATGCTCGGCGGGTCGTCGTCGATGAACGCGATGATCTACATCCGGGGCAGCAGGTACGACTACGACGCCTGGCGGGACCAGTACGGCTGCAGCGGCTGGGGCTATGACGACCTGATGCCCTACTTCCGCCGGGCCGAGTGCAACTCCCGCGGTGCCGATGCCTACCACGGCGGGACCGGGCCGCTCGCGGTCTCCGATCTTGCCTACCAGTCGCCGCTTAACAAGGCGTTCGTCGCCGCTGCCCGGGAATGCGGGCTGCCCGCCAACGACGACTTCAACGGCCCGCGGCAGGACGGCAGCGGCTTCTACCAGGTGACGCAGAAAGACGGCCGCCGGTGCTCTGCCGCCGACGCCTACCTGCGCCCGGCCATGGCGCGCACCAACCTCGAGGTGCTCACCGACGCGCGGGTGACCAAGATCGTGGTGGAGGGCGGCCGTGCCGCCGGGGTGCGGTATCTGCTGCGCGGGAACGAGGAGACGGCCTACGCCCAGGGCGAGGTGATCCTGTCCGCCGGAGCCATCGGCAGCCCGCAGTTGCTCATGCTGTCCGGCATCGGCCCCGCCGACCACCTGCGCGAGACCGGCATCCCCGTGCTCGTGGACAGCCCCGGCGTGGGCGCGAACCTGTCCGACCACCCGGTCGTGCCCACCCAGTGGGCCACGCCGCGCGTGCCGGGCCTGTGGGAGAAGTCGAGCCCGAAAAACCTCTTCCGCTGGAGGCTGCGCCACTCGGGCCCGCTGACGTCGAACATCGCGGAGGCCGGCGGGTTCAGCCGGACGCGGCCCTCGCTGCCCGCCCCCGACCTCCAGTGGCACGCCCTACCCACCCCGTTCGTCAATCAGGGCCTGGCCGACCCGCAGACCCGGGCGTTCACGCTGCTCATCGCTCTGGTCGACGTGGGCAGCCGGGGCCGGGTCTGGCTGCGCAGCGCCGATCCCCGGCACAAGCCCGCGATCGATCCCGCGTACCTGTCCGACAGCACGGACATCGCGCCACTGGTCGAGGGTGTGCGGCTGGCGCGTGAGTTCGCCGCGTCCGCCTCGCTCGCCAAGGTCTGCACCGAGGAACTGGGACCAGGGCCCGAGGTGCACACCGACGCGGAGGTACGCGAATTCATCCGGCGGCAAATTGGCACGCTGTACCACCCGGTCGGCACCTGTGCCATGGGCGGCGACTCGCGGCTGGCCGCGACCAAGCTCACCAGCGTCGTCGACCCGGAGTTGCGGGTACGCGGCGTGCAGGGCCTGCGGGTGGTGGACGCCTCGATCATGCCGACCGTGCCCCGGGGCAACACCAACGCCCCCACGATCGCCGTCGCCGAGCGTGCCGCCGACCTCATCATCGGCCGAGCGCCGCTGGAACCCGTAGATCCGGCGCTGGAAGCCGAGCCCATCCCCGCCGAGCTGAGCCTGAGCTGCCACCGCGGCCCTGCATGATCCTGAAGCGTTCTACTGCACTACGCAGGACAGGCCGTCGGGATCACTGGGCCGTCAGCGGTAGCGCTTGCCGTGCAGCAACGTGGTGAGCGTCAGCAGCCGGTTCAGGTCCTTGTCGCTGCGGGCCAGCGTGGTGAGGTTCAGCGGCGGCTTCATCCGCTGCCGGGTGATTGCCTTGGCGCGGGTGAACTCCCGCAGGCCATCCGCACCGTGGATGCGGCCGAAACCGGAATCGCCGACCCCGCCGAACGGCAGCGCGGGCACGAGCGCGAACGCGACCACGGAGTTGATGGCGGTCATCCCGCTGCGCAGCGCCCGCGCGACCGCCATGGCCTTCTTCGCGTTGCCGGCGAACACGGCCGATCCGAGCGCGTACCGGTTCGCGTTCGCCCGCGCGACCGCCTCGGCCATGTCGGCCACCTTGGTCACGGTCACCGTGGGCCCGAAGGTCTCATCCTGGACCGCCATGCTCTGCTCCGGCACGTCGGCCAGGATCACCGGGTCCACGTAGGGCCGCCGGATACTCTGCATGCCGCCGAGCACCGCCCGCCCGCCCCGGGCCAGGGCGTCCGCGATGTGATCCTCGACGACTTCGAGCTGCCCGGGCATGGTCATCGGCCCGTAGCTGGCTTCCCGGTCGTCGCCGGCCCGGATCCCGGTCATCCGCTCGGCCAGCTTCTCCAGGAAGCTGTGGTAGACCTCGTCCACCACGTAGACGCGCTCCACCCCGATGCAGGTCTGCCCGGCATTGGACACCGCGCCCCAGGCGGCGGCGTCGGCGGCCGCGTCCAGGTCGGCGTCGGAGCCGACCAGGAGCGCGTCTTTGCCGCCGCACTCAGCGATCATCGGCGTCAGGTTCTGCGCGCACGCCTCCATCACCTTGCGCGCGGTCGCGCTCGACCCGGTGAACGCGATCTTGTCCACGCCGCTGCGGGCGAGCGCATCACCGGTGCCGCCGGCCCCGGTGACCAGCTGCAGCACCGGCTGCTCGGGCACGACCTCGGCAAACGAGCTGACCAGCCAGCCGCCCACCGCGGGGGTGAGCTCGCTCGGCTTGAACAGCACGGCGTTGCCGGCCGCGAGCGCGTAGGCGATCGAGCCGACCGGCGTGAACACCGGGTAGTTCCACGGGCCGATCACGCCGATGACGCCGAGCGGTACGTACTCCACCGACGCCGCCTGGTTGAGCGCCATGAGCCCAGGGCGCACCCGGTGCGGGCTGAGCACCCGCCTGGCGTTGCGGGCCGCCCAGTCGATGTGCACGATCGCCAGAACGATCTCCAGCTTGGCGTCGGCCAGCGGCTTGCCGGTCTCGTTGTGCACGAGCTCGGCGAGACGTCCGATGTAGCGGGTCAGGTGCGACTTCCACGCCAGCAGCCGGGTCTGCCGGTCCTTCCAGTCCAGGCCCGACCACCAGTGCGCGGCTTCCCTGGCCCGCTCCAGCGCGGCGCTCACCTCGGCCTGGCCGAACACGGGGAACGTGGCGATCACTTCCGACGTCGCGGGGTTCACCGAGTCGAAGGTCTCCGGTGCGCTTGTCTGTCCTGCGTTCAGCGTGTCCATCGTCCTCACCGTCACCTGGTACGCCGCGCATGCCTGCGCCGCCTGTACGCGCTAGTACGCCAGCTCGACCTGGGCCGTCCCCGGCGCCTAAACTTCCCGCTTGGCCCAGATAGCGTGAGGGGAGATGCCTGGCTGCGCAGGCGCCCGCGCTATCCGGAGCGAGACCTGGTGACCGAACGCCCTTACGTGCTGCTGAGCTGCGCGATCTCGGTCGATGGCTGCCTCGACGCGCCTGGGCCGCAGCGGCTGATCCTGTCCGGAGAGGCCGATCTCGACCGGGTGGACGACGAGCGGTCCCAGGCCGACGCGATCATGGTCGGCGCCGGCACGATCCGCCGGGACAACCCCAGGCTGCTGATCCGGGCGCCGGAGCGCCGGGCGGCCAGGACCGCAGGAGGCCTCCCCGAGCACCCGGCCGGCGTGACCATCACCGCCAGCGGCGACCTCGACCCCGGTGCCCGGTTTTTCACCGGCCACGCAGGCCTGCAGCGGCTCGTCTACTGCCCGGCTCCGCTCTCCGCCAGCTTGCAGATCAAGCTGAACGAGCTGGCGCACGTCATCGTCATCCCTCCGCCCGGGCGGGCTCGGGGCTGTCCTGACCGACCTGGCGCGGCGCGGCGTGCACCGCCTGCTGGTGGAGGGCGGGGCGGGACTGAGCCGCCAGTTCCTGGCGGATGGGCTGGTGGACGAACTCGAACTCGCGGTGGCCCCGTTCTTCGTGGGTGCCGCCGCGGCGCCACGATTCGCCGGGCCAGCCGAATATCCACATGGCCCCGGACGGCCGATGCGCCTTGCGGAGGTACGACGCCTCGACGGCATCGTTCTGCTGAGATATCTGCTGGGTGACGCGGACGAGCAGGGCGCCAACGGCGAGGAGCGGGCGCAGCGAGGGGGCGGGACCCCGGGAGCCGTCGCGTGACCCGGGGCGAGCCGGGGGCGCCGGGGCGGGCCAGCACCGCGACCGAGGCGGACCGGCGCTGGCTGCGGCAGGCGATCGAGCTGTCGCGGCGGTGCCCGCCGTCACAGACCGCCTTCGCGGTCGGCGCGCTTGTGGTGGCGGACGACGGGTCGGTGCTGGCCACGGGGTATTCGCGGGAGGAGAACCCGTACGACCACGCGGAAGAGGCCGCGCTGGCCAGGCTCGGCTCGGCGGATCCACGGCTGGGCGGGGCGACGCTGTACAGCTCGCTCGAGCCGTGCGCCGCCCGTGCCTCCCGGCCCCACCCGTGCGCCGACCTCGTCATCGAGGCGGGTCTGCGCCGGGTGGTGATCGCCTGGCTGGAGCCGCCACTGTTCGCCGCCGGTGGAGGGGCGGGCGTCACTGCGCGCGGCCGGGGTCACGGTGGTGGAGATTCCCGGGCTCGCCACTGAGGCCCGCGCGGTCAACGCCGCCCTGCTTGGTTAGAGCTTGCCCCGGTTTCGTGAGGTCAGGATGATCTGGGTCACCGCGTAGGTGCTCAGGCCCAGTTTCGCGGCTATCTCCGCGGGCCGGAGCCCTTGCTCGTTGTAGAGCAGCGTGAGCCGCCGCTGCTTCTCGCTCCACGGCTGCCGGGCCGGCTTGCTCGCCGGGCTTGGTGCCTGCGCGGGCCGCGGCGGGCCCGCTGCGGGGCCACCGCCGTGCTGATGCCGCTATCCGGTGCGGGCTGCGCAGTGCCCGAGGTGCCGAACGAGCCACGGCGCTGGTCGTGGTACTTTCCGCTGGCCAGTTCCTCTTTGGTGTCCTCGTCCAGGATCATGTACTGTTCGGCCGCCTTGTTGACCCCCACGGCGACCATGGTCAGGCCCTTGGCGTTCTTCTCCTGGCACTCGCGCGACATGCAGTAGTTGTACTTCTCGGCCCTTTCGGGATGCAGCTCCGCGCCGCAGGTTATGCACTTGTGCACGTCTTTCCTTTACTCCTCGACCAGTAAAAACGTCATCGACGTGCCCGGTGTTCCCGGGCGTGGGCGGCGCGGCGTACGGTCGTAGCTGGCCCGTCCACAGATGATCAGGGGAAGAGCATGGGCGACAGCGGGTATGTGGATCTTCGCTCGGACACGGTGACCAGGCCGTCACCCGCCATGCGGCGGGCCATGGCCGCCGCCGAGGTGGGCGACGACTTGTTCGGCGACGACCCGACCGTCATCCGGCTGCAGGAACGGACCGCGGAGCTGACCGGCAAACAGGCCGCGCTGTACCTGCCAACCGGCACGCTGTGCAACCAGATCGCGATGCACGTGTTCGTCCGGTCCGGTCACCTGGTGGTTTGCGAGGAAGCCGCGCACGTGTGCGGGCATGAGCTGGCGTCCTCCGCGGTGCTGTCCGGGGTCACCTTCCGGACGGTGACGGCCCAGTGGCACGGCCTGCTCAGCGCGGCGCAGGTCGCCGCGGCGCTGGAGCCCAGTCCCTACGATCCCGTGGTTGACCTGGTCACCGTCGAGAACACCCATCAGGTCGGCGGCGGCACGGTGATGTCAGTTGGCGTGATGCGGGAGATCGCCGAGGTCTGCGCCGCCCAGCGGGTGCCGCTCTACCTCGATGGTGCGCGGATCTTCAACGCGTGCGCGGTGACCGGTGCGGACGTGTCCGAGTACGCGGTCCAGGCCGAAGCGCTGATGTTCTGCCTGTCCAAGGGGCTCGGCGCGCCGATCGGCTCGATGCTGTGCGGCGACGCCCCGTTCATCGCGGAGGCACGGCGGCTGAAGATCCTCTTCGGTGCGGGCTGGCGGCAGGCGGGCATCATGGCCGCGGCCGGGCTGATCGCACTGGATCAGGGCCCGAAGCGGCTGGCGGAGGACCATGTGACGGCCCGGCGGCTGGCCGAGGGCATGGCCGAGATCCTCCCCGGTGGGGTGGACCTGGCCGCGGTGCAGACCAACATCGTGTTCGTGGACGTGGCGGACACCGGGCACCCGCTAGGTGCCTGGGTGCGCCGGCTGGCCGACGAGGGTGTCCTCGTGACGATCGTCGCAGGCCAGGTGCGCATGCTCACCCACCTCGACGTGGACGCGCGGGACGTGGACACGGCGCTGGGTGCGTGGCGCAAGGTGGCGGCCGAGTTCGGCGTCCTGTCCTCCGCCACCGCACACTGACCGCACGCCTCAGTCCGCCCCGCTGCCGACATATCCCGTTCGCACGCCCTATCCCTCCCCTTCCTCCACTTTTATCCCTCCCCTCCTCCACTTTTCACGGCGACGGTGGCCACAGACCGGGACAAACCGGGCATGCAACGCCTCGCCAGCGTGAAAAGTTGGCTCGTGGACTCTCCCGCCAGGCGCCAACGGCTCGTGATCATGGGGGTTTGGTCGCTGGGGCATAGCACGCCAAGTCCCAAATCCGCTCCGGTCGGACGCTGGCCATGATCACGGGAGTACCGCCGGTGGAACAGCCAGATCGCCATGATCATGTCGGTTTAGGCGTTCAGGGCGGCGTCGATGTCGGTGATGGCCTGGTCGGTGTTAACGAACAGGATTCCGTGGGCGCCCAGGTCTTGGGCGGCCGCTACGTTGGGCTCGACGTCGTCGAGGAAGATCATTTCCTTCGGGAGGACGCCGAGGCGCTCGCACGCTAGTTCGTAGATCCGCAGGTCCGGCTTGGAAATCCCGACTTCATGGGAGTAGATGATCTCGTCCGTCAGCTGCTCGAAGCCGTAGCGCTCCCGCTCCCGTTCCCGCGCCCCCACGAAGCTGTTGCTGATGATGCCGGTCCGGTAGGCGGGTCGCAGGCCAGCGAAGTAGATGGTCAGCTCGGCATTGAGCGTGCCGAGGTACTCGGTCCACAGGTCGCCCATGAACGCGTCCACGTCAGCGGGGCCAAGCGCGAGGATCTGGCCGATGTGGCCATGGACCTCCGCCTCGGTCAGGGCACCCACCTGGCCTGCCGCGAACACGGTACTGAGCCGCTCGGGCAGTTCACCCGGGGCGAGGCCGAGCCGATCCGCCCATTTCTCGGCCATGCCCATCGGGGGAGTGAATTCCAGCACGCCACCAATGTCGAAAACCACAGCCCGGAATCCCATGTCGGGCTCCTCCTCGCCGCTGCACCCACCCACCGTGGCCGCTTGGTCCAGCCTGGGGCTTACCCCGGGGGCAATGTCAAACGCGATATGGGGGCGCCAAGCGCGACATTGGAGCACTGTCAAACGCGGCATCCGGGTGCGGCAAAGGGAGGCCGGGCAGCGCCCGGTCTCCCTTTAGGGTTTGCCGTAATGGCGTCAGGCCGCCATTCGGTCAGTTGGCCGATCCCACGGTCGCGTGCGTCACCTCAAGGCGGTGAACGACGCTTTCCTCGTGGATCTCATTCGCCGTCAGGTCACCGATGGCGACGATACCCAGCGCGATCGCGTCGGCGAACACCAGCCAGGTCAGCACCGTACCGGAGCTCGGCTGAACTGTGCCCTTGCGCGGGAGACGTGCTGCCGCGCCCGGCGAAAGGAAGTACGTGCTGCTTACGTAGCCGGAGCGGACGGCGGAACGGGGGCAGGCAGCGGGGAGGCGGGCAGGGGCTCGCCCCTGGCCTCGGCCATCATCGTTGCCACTTGCGGATCCGCCAGCGCGGCACCATAACGAATGGCCACCAGTTGCGCCACTGCCGAGTGGCTGCCAAGCGGTGGGGCGCAGTCGGTGCTGGTGAGCGCGGCGATCGCGTCCAGGGTCCCGGAGGTGAGTTCTGGCCCGATCATGCACGGCGCCAGTGCCACGCGGGTGACCCGGGCCTCGCGCAGGCGGTTGGCGGCGTCTTTGATGCTGGCCGGGTCGGTGAGGGAAGCCGCGGCCACGGGCATGGTCAGGCGCGATGCGAGCAGGACGGCCACGACGCCGGCCCCTTCGATCGCCTCTACTTCGCCTGCGGTGCCCACGATGACCCCGTCGGCGGCGGTCACGATGCTGATCCGGCCGACCCGTGCGGCCCGGGCCAGCCCGGCGTCGGCCAGCCGCGCGTGCAGCGCCTCCGCGAGCAGGGGGTGCGGGCCCAGGTGCGCGGCGGTGAGGAGTGGCGTCTGCGACATGGCGACAACGTCGGCGATGGCCGCGTCCGCTTCCGCGTTCGGGAAGGCAAGCAGCGGGACCACGACGGCCGCGGGCCCGGCGGGCCGCGTGCCCAGCCCGTCGAGCACCTCTTCCAGAGAGTCCTTACCGCCCCGGAGGTAGCCGACCCGCACCTCGGCGCCGTGACAGGAACTGGCCGCCATTTCGGCGACCCTGATGGCGGTTTCTTCGGATTCCGGCCTGGCCGATCCGGGCACCGCGATCACCAGGGCCGGGGTGTCCGATGGCAGCGAGAGCTGGTGCGGACTGGAGTGACGTCCGCGCCTGCGGTAGCGAGTGGTCCGAACCGGAAGGGCAGAGCGGTCCCCGCGGGTGCCGGAAGTCCGGACCGGGAGGACCGGGCCGCCCTCGGCACCGGGAGAGTCCGGGTGGGGAGGGCAGGGCTGCCTTCCTGGTTGCCGGGGGTCCGGGCGGGCAGCGCGGGGGCGCCGTCGCGACCGGGCGGAATCCGGGCGGGAAGCGTGGTGGCGCTGTCGGGAGCG
The DNA here is from genome assembly GCA_963813395.1 of uncultured Actinomycetes bacterium. Classification (GTDB taxonomy): domain Bacteria; phylum Actinomycetota; class Actinomycetes; order Streptosporangiales; family Streptosporangiaceae; genus DASXKD01. The sequence goes on along the minus strand of CAWEYV010000009.1, from coordinate 143,098 downwards.
GCCGGGCATCCGGCTGGGGAGCGCGGGCGCCTCCTTGGTTGCCGGGGGTCCGGGTCGGGAGCGCGGGAGCGCCTTCATGGTTGCCGGGGGTCCGGGTGGGCAGCGCGGGGGCGGCTTCCTGATCGGCAGGGATCCGTGTCGGGAGCGCCGGAGCGCTTTCCTGGTCGCCGGAAACACGGCTGGGTAGGGCGGGGCCGTCTTCCTGATCGTCGGGCGCCTGCTCGCCCGGGAAGGACCGGGCTGTCCGCGGGAGCGTGCGAGGTCTCGGCGGGGACAGCCGGGCCGTCCCCATGATCGCGAGTGGCCCAGACATCGAAGGCCGAACTGCCCTCGTGATCGTGGGAGGTCGGGTCCGGGGCTGCCGGGTCGGCCTCGTGGTCAACGCCCATATCAGCGCATAGTAACTAAGCGGGCCGTGTCAGTGCGGACAATTCGTGCCAGAATTACGGGGCCCGGGCCGCGTTATACCTGGATTATTACTGCTGCGGCCCGCGAGCGGTGCCGTCCCCAGGCCAGCCGTGACGATCTCGCCCAGTGTCCAGACCACAACCGTCGCCGCATACCCGACCACCGAGCCGGCGAGGGCGGTCAGCCCTCAGCCGAGGCCGACGATGACGAACCCAACGGCCAGCACGGTGCGGTGGTCATGTTTGCCGACCCAGCCGCTGGCCAGCGGCTGCAAAGCGGCCGATATCGACCGAACGCGATAATTCAAACAAGAATTCAAAACAGCGTATCGTCGGGCTCGATCCCGCGCATGGCCTCGTAGTTCAAGACGACACAACGTATGCCGCGGTCCTCGGCCAGCACCCGGGCCTGGGGCCTGATCTCCTGTGCGGCGAACACGCCCCGCACCGGGCTCAGCGCCGGGTCGCGGTTGAGCAACTCCAGGTACCGGGTGAGTTGTTCGACCCCGTCGATTTCCCCGCGCCGCTTGATCTCCACGGCTACCGCCGACGAGTCGGCGTCGCGGCACATGAGGTCAACCGGGCCGATCGCGGTCGGGTACTCCCGCCGCACCAGCCGCCAGCCCTCGCCGAGCAGGTGCACCTGCGCGGCGAGCAACTGCTGCAGGTGCGCCTCGACACCGTCCTTGACCAGGCCCGGGTCGACCCCGAGTTCGTGGCTGGAGTCGTGCAGCACCTCCTCGATCGTGATGCGCAACTCCTCGCCGCTCTTGCTCTGCACACGCCAGGCGCCGGGTGACTCTTCCAGCCGGCACGGCGGTGACATCCAGTTCAACGGCTTGTACGATCCGCCGTCTGAGTGAACCAGCACGGAGCCGTCGGCCTTGACGATGAGCAATCGCAGCGCGCTAGGCAGATGCGCGCTAAGCCGTCCCACGTAATCCACGCTGCACCGGGCAATGACAAGCCGCACAGCAGCCAACTCTAACGCCCGCTTCCATGGCCGAGACCGTTCTCTGTAACGTGCCGAACGTGGTGCTGGCTAGCTCTTGCTCGGCGTCCTGGATCATCAGCTAGCGGGCTGGCAGAACCGGGTCACCGGGACGAACCGGAAGCCGCGGTCCAGCAGCCCTTCGATCATCTTGGGCAGCGCCGTGGCGCTCTGGGTGCGGTCTCCGCCGCCGTCGTGGAGCAGCACGATCGAGCCGTTACGGGCGCCGCGCACGGCCTGCTCCGCGATGATGTCCGGCCCGGGTAGCTGCCAGTCATTTGTGTCGACATCCCAGAGCACCGTGGTCGCGTCCTGCTCGGCAAGCCAGCCGAGGATCTCCGGCGTGTATGCACCGTACGGCGGCCGGATCAGGCTCGGTACGGCGGCCTGGCCGGCCGCGGCGGCGAGCGCCGCGCCTGTCGCCTCCAGCTGCCAGCGCAATTCCGGGCGCGACAGGTCCGGCAGGTACGGGTGCGACCACGTGTGGTTGGCGATCAGGTGACCGTCGCGCGCGGCACGAGCGAGCAGGTCCGGATGGGCGCGTGCGGCCGCACCCACGCAGAAGAACGTCGCCACGACCCCGTATCGGCCAAGCGTCTCCAGCACGCGGGGCGTGGTACGCGGATCCGGGCCGTCGTCGAAGGTGAGCGCGACCTCGGGCCGGTCATCCGGCCCGAGGGTCAGGTAACGGCCCTCCCGGCAGAGGCGGCGGACAAGCGCGGCGTTGCCGTCGGCATCCTTGGACTCGTGGTCGCGGCCGTACATGGTGCCCGACAGCAGGCTGAGCCGGGCCAGCGAAGGCAGGCGGTCGCGTGCGGCCAGCGCAAGCTCGTGGGCGGGAACGGAGCCCATCCGGGTACGGGCCGGAAGATCCCATGGATCGGCCCGGAGAACGTCTACCCCGGCTTCCACCAGTGCGCGGTCCATCAGCCCGTTGGTGCTGTCCACGACCACCGCCAGCCGCGGGCTGGCCTGGCCGGAGAGCGCTATCACGGCCGCCAGGAGCGAGGCCCGTTCGGCGGCGCCATACCGGCACGGTGGCATCACCTGGTGCCCGGCCACGTCCAGGACCGCCAGATCCCAGCCGTCGGCGTCCCAGGCGATGCCCGCGTACCACATGTAGTTATGGTGCCAGCCCACGGTCGGCGCGCCTGGCCAGAGGCAAGCCGAATACTCAGTGAAATCACCTCATTGCGCTCGGCCAGCAAGACGCAGCGAAGTGCCATAGGCGTGGTGCTCAGGAGAATGTGAGTTATAGCGTTGGCACGTGCGGGGCGATTTTCTGGATATCATCCTGGTTTTGCTTGCGGCCGCCTTTGCCGTCGGGGGCTACCGGCAGGGATTCATCGTGGGCGTGCTCGGCTGCGCCGGGTTCCTCGTTGGCGCGACCGTGGGGATCATCTGCGCCCCGCGGGTCGCCGGGTTCGTGGCCCACGATCCCGCCCAGCGGGCTCTCGTGGCCGTGATCATGGTCTTCCTCACCGCGATGGCCGGGCAACTGCTCGCCTCGATGGCTGGCATGACGGTCCGCTCCCGCGTGACCGGGCACCCGGCCACGCTCGCCGACGCCCTCGGCGGGGCCGGAGTCAGCGTGGTGTCGGTGCTTCTCATCGCGGCATTCCTCGGGTCGGCGGTTGCCAGTGTGCCGTTCTCGCCTGTGTCCAGCCAGGTCAGGAGTTCAGTGGTCCTGCGCGGCCTTGACTGGTTCATGCCCTCATTCGCCGGTGTCCAGCACTTGCTGGACGGCAGTCCCTACCTGCCGTTGTTCGGGACGCTCGCGGCTGGCAGCGCACTGTCGGAACCACCGAGCCCGAGCGTGCTCGGTTCGCCAGCGCTGGCCCGGGAGCGGCGAAGCATCGTGAAGGTCATGGGCATGGCCTGCGGCTACAGCCGCAGCGGCACCGGTTTTGTGTTCGCCCCGCACCACGTGCTCACCAACGCGCATGTCGTGGCAGGTGTGAAGGGCGGGCTCCGGGTCAGCGATGGCTGGCCCAACTCGGCCCCTGCGCGGGTCGTCCGGTTCGATCCGCGCCGGGATATCGCCGTGCTCTACGTGCCGGGGCTCAGCGCCCCGCCGCTGCCCCTCGTGCCCCAGGCGCAGGCTGGCAGCACCGCCATCATCGCCGGTTACCCGGACAACCTGCCGTTGACCCCGGTGTCGGCGCGGGTCAGCAACCCCATTGCCATCACCATTTCGGATATCTACTCCACGGCAATGGTGACCCGGGAGGTCTACGTCGTTCGGGCAATGGTCCGGCCGGGAAATTCGGGCGGCCCGCTGCTGTCACCCGGGGGCAGCGTTTACGGGGTGGTGTTCGCGACGTCGCTGAACGAGCCCGGGTACGGGGCGGCGCTGACCGCTGGTGAGGTCATGCCCGACGCCACTGCTGGCGCCACCGCCACCGTGCCGGTCTCGACCCAGCAATGCGCCGCCTGACCCAGCCAGGGGATTCCCCGTCCGAGGTCCACTCTTCATTCGTTCCGCGCACACAAACTGGGACAAATCACCCCGTCAAACCGTACTTAAGTAATGAAGAGACGCGCGGGCGGGGGGAGCGGCTGGACTAGAGGAGTGACTCGGGCGGAGTGGGGAGGTTAGGGGGTAGCTAGCAGGGCGGCGATGATGTCGCGTACCTCGGCCGGCCGCAGCGCGCAGGTGGCATCGCCGACCGACAGCTCCACCCGCTGTACGCCGGGATCGGCCGTGGTGTCGGCCTTCGGCCTCACCCAGATCCGCTGCTCGGTGGCCAGCTTGCGAGCCGCGGCGGTGAACCCCTCCTGCGTTGTGTTCAGCAACAGGTGCATCATCGGCACCTGCGGCGGGTCGGGGACAATGCGCACGCCTGGAAGGCCGCCCAGCGCGGCCGCGATCGCGCGGGCGTGGCCGAGGTACTCCGGCATCAGCGGCAGCCGGCGCCGCAGGCAGGTCAGTGCCGACGCGGCGGCCGGCCACAGGCCGTAGAGCGTCCCACCCATGCGGTGACGCCACTCCCGCAGTTCGGCGATGACGTCCGCGGGCCCGGCCACGCAGCAGCCCGGCAGCGCGCCGATGCCCTTGTAGAACGACACGTACACGGTGTCGAACAGCGCTGCTATCGCAGCCACCGGCCTGCCGTACCCGGCGGCCGACTCCCACAGCCGGGCACCATCCAGATGCACGGCGGCACCGCGGTCCCGGGCCCAGTCAGCCTGGGCCCTCAGGTCAGCCAGATCCGGCTGCTGGCCGCCGAGGTCGCGCTGCGGCAGCTCGATCAGCAGCACCGCGGGCGGCTCGCTGATCGCGGTCAGGTCATCGATGGTCAGCAGGCGGTCCGGGTCGCCGGCGGGACGGCCGGTCAGGCCGTGCAACCGCTGGTAGGCCTGCCCTTCGCGCCGGTCCACGTGACACATCGGGTGGAAGATGATCGTTGTACGCTGCCTCCGGTCGGCGTGCACCCGCAGCACTGACTGCTGAGCCATGGTGCCGCTGGGCACAAACGCCGCCGCTGGCTTGCCGAGCAGCCTGGCGATCTCCTCTTCCAGTTCGGCGACGGCCCCGCCCTCGCCGTAGCGGTCGGGGACCGTGTCGGCGGGAATGCTGGACAGCAGGGCAGCCGCCGTCACCGGGCCGTGACCGGCCAGGAAGACGGTGCACTGGTCGCGGAGCGCGGTTTCCCCGGCGTAAGTCAGCCCTTCGGTGACTGGCATGCCTATGTGTCTACACTGGGTAGCGTGACGACCGAGCACTGGTACCCAATCACTCCGCCGGCCGCCTCCTGACCGGGGCGCAGCCAGGCATTCCCCTTACCCTGCCGAGCCGCTCTCGCGGCCGGTGTCTTGCTGAGCCGCTCTCGCGCTGCTGAGCCGTTCTCGCGGCTGGTGTTTTTGGTGCGCCCCGGAACCGGATCCCCTTCCGTTTCCGAGTCTCAGGAGCACCGTTGCGTCACCATTTCCGGTCCCCTGGCGGGACCCCTTGCATTCTGCTCGCCGCCTGTTTGTGGGGCACCACTGGTACCGTCCGCACTTTCGCGCCGGCCGGTGCCGGGCCGCTCACAGTAGGTGCGGTACGCATCGTCGGGGGCGGCCTGTTGCTGCTCGCACTCGCACTGCGTCGCGGTGCACTGCACGACCTGGTTACCAGCGGAGCGCGTACCCGGTGCCTGATCGCCCTCGGCGCGGTGGGCGTCGCGGCGTACCAGGCAGCCTTCTTCGCCGCCACGGCCCGCACCGGGGTGGCCATCGGAACGGTCATTACCATCGGCGCGGCGCCCGTCTTCACTGGTGTGCTGTCCCTGCTGACCGGGCAACGCCGGCCGGGGGCCCGGTGGCTGGCCGCGACGGCGGCGGCCGTGGCCGGCTGCGCCCTGCTGGTCACCAGCGGGCACGCATCAGGGGCCAATCTGGCGGGCATCGCGCTGGCGCTGCTGGCCAGCTTCTGCTACGCGGTGTACGCGGTCACCGCCTCGTACCTGATCGGCAACGGCGCCGAGAACCGCGCCGTCATCGGCGCCATCTTCGGCGGCGCGGCCGTGCTGCTCCTGCCGGTCCTGGTGACCGGCCCCGTGGGCTGGCTGGCCACCGGACGGGGGCTGGCAGTGACCGGTTATCTCGCCGTGCTCACCACGGCCGTGGGCTACCTCCTGTATGCGCGTGGGCTGCGCACCACCCCCGTCACGACCGCGACGACACTCGGGCTTGCCGAGCCGGCCATTGCCGCCGTACTCGGGCTGACCGTCCTTGGTGAGCACCTGACCGCAGCCGGGTTCGGCGGCCTTGCCGTTCTGGCTACTGGCTTGGCGACCTTGGCCTGGCCCGCCCGCGGCAGCAAGGACCGGGACATAAGCCGGAGTACCGACCTGCCGCCCGCTCCCGCGTGCGGAAATCCTGGGGCAATGCCCTACAGTGACGGCCGTGAGTCCTCGCAAGTCCCGGCGTCTGCCCGCCGGAATCCCGCGCAGGCCGCGCGGCGGCCTTCCGCCCGCGCGCACGGCCGCCGACGCGGCGGAGGATGGCGAAATCGCGGCCCTGCGGCTCGGGCCGGAACGGATCGAGTCCGCACCCGACGGTGACTGGGTGGTCCGCGCCGTGCCCGGCGCCGCCGCCACGAAGACCTACCGGTGCCCGGGATGCGATCAGGAGATCCGGCCGGCCACCGCGCACCTGGTGGTATGGCCTGCCTACACGCCGGGTCTGGCAGAACGCAGGCACTGGCACCGCCCGTGCTGGCGGGGACGGCTGAACCGGCAGACGCGCTAGCGAGGAGAACCTTGACGCAGATCACGGCCAGCACGGTGCTGCCCGCCCGGCGGGAGCAGATCACCCTGTACACAGACGATGGCCTGACGCTGGTCGGCGAGCTGGCTCTGCCCGCCGAGCACGACCCCGTGGCCACCCTCATCGCCCTGCACCCGCTGCCCACGCAGGGCGGGATGATGGACAGTCACCTGATCCGCAAGGCGTCCTACCGGCTGCCCGCCCTTGCCGACCTGGCGGTGCTCCGCTTCAACACCCGGGGCACCGCGTCGGAGCGGGGCCGCAGCGCCGGTCAGTTCGGGGCCGGTGAAGCAGAACGCTACGACGTGGCCGCCGCCATCGCCTGGGCAAAAGCGGCCGGCCTGCCGAGGCTGTGGCTGCTGGGCTGGTCGTTCGGCACCGAACTCGCGCTCAAGTGGGGCAATGATCCGGCGGTAGAGGGCGCGATCCTGCTGTCCCCGCCGCTGAAGCGCGCGGGGGACGCGGAACTGGACGCCTGGGCGGCCTCGGGCAAGCCGTTGCTCGTGCTGGTGCCGGGCCTGGATGACTACCTGCGGCCCGACGAAGCACGCCGGCGTTTCGCCAGGGTGCCGCAGGCGGAACTGATCGCGGTGGACCGGGCCAAACACCTGTGGGTGGGGGAGCCTTCTGTGCGTATTGTGCTCGGGGAGATCGTCCGCCGGGTCAACCCGGCCGCGTGGCCGCTGCCCACTGAATGGAAGGACTGACGGTGAGCCTTTTCGATCTGAACGGCAAGAAGGCGTTCGTCACCGGGGCGTCCCGTGGCATCGGGCAGGCGATCGCGGTGACGCTGGCCGAAGCGGGTGCCGACCTGGCCCTGGTGGCACGCGGCGAGGAAGGCCTCGCCGCCACGGCAGAGCAGGTCGCCGGGCATGGCCGCAAGGCGTTCGTGATCGCCGCGGACATGACCGACGCCGACGCGGTGTCCCGCGCGGTCGCCACGGCGATCGAGCAGCTCGGGCACGTCGACATCGTGGTCAACAACGCCGGCGGCTCCAACTTCATGGTGCCGTTCCTCGATCTGCGGCTGCCGGGCTGGGACAAGCTGCTGCGGCTCAACCTCACATCGGCCATGTACGTGTGTCACGCGATCGGCGGGCACCTCGCCGAGCGCGGCCGGGGCTCGGTCATCAACGTGGCGTCCGTCGCGGGCCTGACGGCCGCACCGCTCGTCTCGCCCTACGGAGCGGCCAAGGCGGGGCTGATCTCACTCACCAAAACCCTGGCGGTCGAGTGGGCCGGCTCGGGCGTCCGGGTCAACGCCCTGTGCCCCGGCTGGACCGCGACCGAGCTCAACCGCAACCTCTGGGACGACGAGGCAGCGAGCAAGGCGACGATTGCCGCGGTGCCGATGCAGCGCTGGGGCCGTGCCGAGGAGATGACCGGCCCGGCGCTGTTCCTGGCCAGCGACGCCTCGTCCTATATGACCGGCCAGGTGCTCGTCGTCGACGGCGGCCAGACTGCCATGGCCTGAGGCGCCGGGGACGGCTCAGGCAGCAGCGTAGCGCTGGGCGTTGGTTCATTTGATGGCACCGGCGCCGAGCTCCGGGAACGCGAAAGGGGCGGCGCATCCCGCGCCGCCCCTCCCGCTACGTACTGGCGGAGACTACTCAGTCCACCACTCGTCGTCGTTGGCCTTGGCGGCCTTGGCGCTGACCGGCTGCTTCTGGGCACCGGCCGGTGACTGGCCGCCCGTCGGGGCCGGCGCCTGCTGGGCCGGGGCGGCCTGGCGGGGCTCCTCGCGCGCTGGCTGCTGAGCCGGGGCGGCCACGGCCTTGGGCGCGGGGGCGCCGACCGCGTGCCGGGTCTGCTGGGGCTTGAGCGCCTCGGACAGGCCCGGCATCTGGGTGCCGAGCAGCTGGCTGATCTGGGCCAGGTGGGTGGAGATGCTCTCCTTCTGCCTGGTCAGGTCGTCGACCTCGCGCTGGGCCGCGGCGCGGTGCCGGTCGATCTCGTTCTTGGTGTCGGCCATCAGCTGATCGGCCTGGGACTTGGCCTGAGCGACGATCTGGTCGGCGTTCTTCTTGGCGTTGGAGACCAGCTGCTTGGAGTGCTGGTCGGCCTCGCGCCGGGTGTGGTCCGCCTGCGCACTGGCCTTGGCGGCACGCTGCTCGGCCGTCGCGGCACGCTGCTCGGCCTCGGTGACCAGCTTCTGGGTCGCTGCCTGGGCCGCGGACAGGCGCTCTGCCTCCTGCCGCTCTGCTTCCTCGCGGCGCGAGGCGATCTGGATCTCGAACTCCGCCTCGGCCTGGGCGCGCTGCGCCTCGCTCTCCTCCAGGATGCGCTGCGCCTGGGTCCGCATCTCGTCCGCCTGGCGCTTGGACGTGGTGAGGATCTCGTCGCGCTCGCGCTTCGCGGACGCCTTGAGCTGGGCGACCTCGCGCTCGGTGGTGGTGCGCAGCTTGGCGATGTCGCGCTCGGACCCGGCCCGCTTCTCCGCCACCTCGTGGTCGGCCATGGCGCGGAGCTTGGCGGCCTCGCGCTCGGTGGTGGAGGTCAGCTCGTCGGACTCACGCCGCGCGCTGGTCCGGATCGCGTCCGCCTCGCGCTCGGCGGAACCCCGCACATCCTCGCTCTCGCGCTTGGCGCTGGCCCGCAGCTCAGCGGCCTCGTTCTCGGCGCTGGCACGTAGTTCGGCCGCGTCCACCTTGGCGGCGGCCTGCAGTTCGTTCGCGGCCGAGCGGGATTCTCCGACGATCTCGGTGGCCTGCTCCTCGGCGAGGCGGAGCAGTTGCTCGATCCGGGAACCGAGCCCGGCGTAGGTGGGCCGCTCCTGCTCCCTGAGCTGGCGGTGGGCTTCGTTCAGCTCCTGCTGGAGCGCCTGGGCCTGCTCCCGGGCCTGGCGCATTTCGGTGTCGGACTGCTTGAGGTACTCGTCGACCTGATGCTGGTCATACCCGCGCATGACTTTGGCGAAGTCGCGGGCTGGTGCGTCTTCGAAGAAGTTGCTGAGCTGAGCGTCAATTTCAGGCTGCATGTGGCTTGATCCTGGCTAGACGGGGGGGACATGCGGGGGGGTACACGGGACAACGCGGCCAACCGGCAGCGCTGGCACCATAATCTGGCAACCCCTACCCCGCCGGCTCGGACACTTGAGAGCCGCTCGCCCGATCTTTGGCAGCGTACTCCCGTTACGCAGGTGATGACGGTGGCTTTCTTGTGTTCCTGTTGGCAAGATTTCGCTTTTCCCGGTGGCCGGGGTGCCGGGGGATACTCACCCCGGCGACGCTCTGTGGTGCGGCACCGTTCCGGTGCCTGGACCAGGTGATTATGGAGCCTGGACCAGTTCGGTCAGCACCCCGCCTAGGTCGGCGGGGTGGAGGAAGGCGATCGACGCACCCATCGAGCCGTGCCGGGGCCGCTGGTCGAGCAGGCGCACCCCGCGGGCGCCGATCGCGTCGAGCGCGGCGCTGATATCCGTCACGCCGTAGCCGATGTGATGAATGCCCTCGCCGCGGCGGGCGAGGAACTTCCCCACCGGTGTGTCCGGGCCGAGCGGTTCGAGCAGCTGGATCCAGGAGGCGCCCGCTGGCCCGTCGGCGACCCGGAGCATCGCCTCACGCACCCCTTGGTCCTCATGGATCTCCCGGCTCACCACGCTGAGTTCGAACACTGTTTCGTAAAAGGCTATCTTGGCTGCGAGGTCGTGGCAAGCGATCCCCACGTGGTCGATCCGGTGCAGCACCGCTGCCTCCCTCGGCGTCCTGACTCCCTCGGTATCGTGGCAGACATCCCGCTCCGGGGCTTACCGGGGTCCGGGAGGAGCAGTGGAGGGAAGCATGCCAGAAGCGGTGATCACAGCCGGGGGCAGGACAGCGATCGGCCGCCTGCTCGGGTCGCTCAAGGATCTGTCCGCCGCAGATCTGGGCGGCATTGTGATCTCCTCGGCGCTGGAGCGGTCCGGCATCAGCGGCGCCGACGTGCAGTACGTGATCATGGGGCAGGTGCTCCAGGCGGGAGCCGGGCAGATCCCCGCCCGGCAGGCCGCGGTGAAGGCTGGGATCCCGATGACCGTGCCGGCGATCACCATCAACAAGGTATGCCTGTCCGGCCTGGACGCGATCGCGCTCGCGGCCCAGCTCATCCGGGCCGGAGAGTTCGACATCGTGGTGGCCGGCGGCATGGAGTCGATGACGCGGGCGCCGCACCTACTGCCCGGAGTGCGCGCGGGGCACAAGTACGGGTCCATGGAGGTCCTCGACGCCATGGCACTCGACGGCCTGACCGACCCGTTCGACCACACGCCGATGGGCGAGCTGACCGACGCGCACAACAGGCGGCTCGGCATCGGCCGGGCCGAGCAGGATGAGTTCGCCGCGCTCTCGCACCAGCGGGCCGCTGCCGCGATCAAGGACGGCCTGCTCAACGAAGAGATCGCGCCGGTCGCTATCCCGCAGCGGCGCGGGGATCCCGTGCTGTTCGACACCGATGAGGGGGTGCGACCGGACACCACCGCGGAGTCGCTGAGCCGGTTGCGTCCCGCCTTCGGGCCGGACGGCACCATCACGGCCGGCTCCGCCTCGCAGATCTCGGACGGGGCCTGCGCCGTGGTGGTGATGTCGCGGGAGGCGGCCGCCGCCCGTGGGATACCGGTGCTCGCCGAGGTCGGTGCCCACGGCAACGTGGCGGGCCCGGACAACTCGCTTCAGTCCCAGCCGTCCCGGGCGATCCGGCATGCCCTGGGCAAGGCCGGGCTGGAGGTGGCCGACCTGGACCTGATCGAGATCAACGAGGCGTTCGCGTCGGTCGTGCTGCAGTCCATGCACGACCTCGGCGTGGGGCCGGAGAAGGTCAACGTCAACGGCGGTGCGATCGCGATCGGTCACCCGATCGGGGCCTCCGGGGCGCGGATCGCGCTGCATCTGGCACTGGAGTTGCGCCGCCGGGGAGGCGGCCTCGGTGCGGCGGCGCTGTGCGGGGGTGGCGGCCAGGGCAGCGCGCTGCTGCTTCGCGTGCCAGCTTGAACGGTGTTGCGCGGATCGGCCTGGCTCACGCGGAGCAGGTGGCCGGCGCGATCGAGCGGGCGAGGGGCGGCGACGCCCGGGCGCTCGCGAGGCTGCTCTCCCTGGTCGAGGACGGCTCGCCTAGCCTGCGCCCGATCATGGCGGCGCTCGCGCCGCTGACCGGGCAGGCCAGGGTCATCGGGCTGACCGGTGCGCCGGGCGTGGGGAAGTCCACGGTCACCGCCGCCCTGGTGGCCGCCTACCGTGAGCGTGATCTGCGCGTTGGCGTGCTCGCGGTGGACCCCACCTCCCCGTTCAGCGGTGGCGCGCTGCTCGGCGACCGGGTACGGATGCAGGATCACGCTACCGACCCGGCGGTGTTCATCCGGTCCATGGCCACCCGCGGGCACCTGGGCGGCCTGTCCCGGGCGGCGCCGCAGGCGCTGCGGGTGCTCGACGCGGCCGGGTTCGAGGTGCTGCTGCTCGAGACCGTGGGCGTGGGCCAGGCCGAGGTGGAGGTCGCGTCGCTCGCCGACACGACGCTGGTGCTGGTGGCGCCCGGTATGGGCGATGCCATTCAGGCGGCCAAGGCCGGGATCTTGGAAGTCGCGGACATTTTCGTGGTGAACAAGGCCGAAAAGCCCGGTGCCCAGGAGGCGGTCAGGGACCTGCGCACCATGATCGCGATGGCGCAGCGCGGCGCGGGGGAGTGGAAGCCGCCCATCGTCACCACGGTCGCGGTGAAGGGCGAGGGAATCGGCGAGCTGGTTGCGCGGGTGGACGCGCACTGGTCCTGGCTGGACTCCTCGGGTCAGCGCGACGCCCGGCGGCGCACCCGGGCCAGGGAGGAGATCACCGCGATCGCCGTAGCCGAGTTGCGCCAGCGAGCGGGCGGCCTGCCGGGCGACTCCCGGCTCGACGCGCTGGCGGACCAGGTCGCCGCCGGTGAGCTGGATCCGTTCACCGCCGCCGACGAGCTAGTTGCCGCGGCCTCGGCCCACCAGGGCTGAGGCCAGATCCGATACTGGCCGCACACCTTGACCGACCTTGATCCTCCGCGTCCTCCGTTTCCATGATCTTGAAGGCCTGTACTGCACAGTGCAGGACAGAGCTTCATGATCATGGAAGTACCACCGGTGGGCGATACCAACCGCATGATCACGAGTGGCGATCGCCCGTGTGAGGGGCCTTGGCGGGGGACGGGTCCTCGGTCGATGCGGGGCCGTCGGCCGAGACGACGGCCTTGTTCGCGCCCTGGGCCGGGGTCGTATCCCGGGCCGGGGTCCCGTCCGTGGCTGGGGTCGTGTCCTGGGCTGCGATCCCGTCCGTGGCTGGGGCTGTATCCGGGGCGGGGGTTGCGGCAGCGGCGGGACGTTCGGCTGCCAGGGCGTTGATCTCGTTCTGCAGGATCGACTCGCTGCGCAGGTTTGCCTCGTACGCCTTCTTGCCGCCACGCACGCCGAACAGCCGTTTGGCCACCACGAGGTAGACGACCAGGGCGACGTTGACGAGGAAGGCCAGCAGCCGGAGCACGGTCACCTTGGCGGTGAGGTCGTAGATCTCGTACGGCAGGAAGATCGAGGTGGCCACCATGGCGAAGTACTCGCCCCAGCGCTTGAGCAGCCACAGCCCGATGCCCTCGATGACCTCGAGGACCGCGTACGCCGTGGCGGCGAGGGCCAGCAGCACCAGCGTGCGTGAGTTCAGCGTGAACGCGTGCTGAATCACGCCAAGCAGCTTGTTGTGGTTCACGTCGAACCCAAGCTGGCGCAGCAGCGTGCGCACCGCTGGCAACTCCCGGTTGTACGCCTCCTCGATCGTGAGCTTGGATACCGAGAACCGCCACACCCCGATGGCCAGCCCGGCGAACAGAAGTGCCCGCAGGAATCGTTCAACGGCGAATATCCGCAGAATCAGCGCGCTGCGAAGTTCTTTGTCCCGGCGGACCCGGGGCACGGCGGCAACCGGGCCTGTCACCGTCGGTGGACCGAGCACGAATGTTCCGCACCGCAGACAGCGCCAGGCCATGCCCTCGCGGACGGTGGCGCTGAGCCGCTCGCGCAGCGCGGGATCGTCGGGGGCAAAGGTGACATGACCCCCGGCACCGCAGCCGAGCAGGCTCCAGTCCATGTCTGGCAGCCTAGTGCTTGTCACCTGGGCCGTAGCTGAGCCGCCGTGATGACCGCACGGGGGCGTCGCCGAGGCGTGCATCCGCCCACGGGTCAGTGCCAGGCGGCCGAGGATGGCGGCGCCAGTCGCCTCGCGACCGGGATGCTGACAGGTAGCGTGTGCCTGTGGCGAAACCCCTCGATCTCCCCTTCGACCCCATCGAGCGCGCCGCGGAGATCTGGGGGGAGAGGTTCGGCCCCGCCGAGGCCATGGCGGCTGTCACCTCGATCATGCGGGCGCAGCAGATCCTGCTGGCTGGGCTGGACGGGCTGCTCCGGCCGTACGGCCTCACCTTCGCCAGGTACGAGGCACTTGTCCTGCTGGGGTTCAGCCGCAGCGGCGCGCTGCCGCTGCGGGTCATCGGCGAACGGCTCATGGTCCACCCCACCAGCGTGACCAACACCATCGACCGGCTGGAACGAGACGGACTGGTGCTGCGCCGGCCGAACCCGCGGGATGGCCGGGGGACCCTCGCGGAGATCACACCAAGCGGGCGCGAGGTGATGGCGCGCTCGACCGCGGACCTGATGGCGGCGCGGTTCGGCATGGCCGGCTACGACGCCATCGAACTCGGCGAGATTTTCGGCCTGCTGCGGGAGTTGCGGGTGGCGGCGGGAGACTTCCGGCCGGAGCCGGTGACCCCGGCCGGGGAGGGAACGGCGGCCGCGGCGGACTAAGCACCGCTGGAGTTCTGCCGGGCCGGCGAGCTGGCCCGAGTGCCCGCTGCCATCGGTGCCGCAGAGACCGACTATGCGGATAGGAAAAGTCCGGACATTGCACTGACGAGCACAACAGCGGACACTTGGTATGTGGATCCTGTTTATTTGGCGCAGGATCCATAGCCATCGATGTCATGCGGCGGCTGGGGCTCCCCGGCCCCTTACTGTTCCCGCGACACCTTACTGGCGCGCACGCTCGCGCGAGCGGACCCGGCCATAGGGCTCCTGTTGGAGGGTCAAACATGACCGCGAACCTGACCACTGCCGCACCAGGGGAACCGGACCAGCGTCACTCAGGGCATCCCCACAGAAGTTATGGAACACCTGCACCGTCACCATGTGGTCACCTTGTCGACGACGTCGTTCACGGGCATGCCCCACGCTGACACAGTCGTCTACGTGAGCGACTCCCGCAGCGTCTTTTTCTTCGCTGGCGAAGGCACCCAGATGCTGCGCAACATCAAGGACTCCAGGCGCGTCTCGTTCACGATCGACGACTACACCGTTGACTGGCGCAAGGTGCGTGAACTGCAAGGCGTCGGCCGCTGCCTGCCAGCAACACACGAACAGGATGCCGTGGCCTGGTCGCTGTACCTGTTGAAGTTCGGGCCGGGCTCGGTGCGGCCACCCGGGAATTCTTCACGCCATCATGCCGAGCGAGATGCATTTCGTGGACTACGACTACGCCAAGGTGGCGGGGCAGGCGTCGCGGATCCGCCGGACGTTCCAGATCGAAGACGCACCCCCGCCCCCGGCACAGGGCGCGGTCGCGACCAACCTCGACCGGCTGACCTACGAGCCGGGCCAGATCGTTTTCCGTCCGGGCGACTCAACCGGCGAGTATTACGTCGTGATCGACGGGGAGGTTGAGATTCGCGGTGAGGGCTACGGAGCGGACCAGACCGTGCTGCGGCTCGGGCCGGGCCAGTTCTTCGGCGATCAGGCAACCTTGCGCGGGCAGCGGGGGGCGCTGACGTGCCATGCCGTCAAACGCTCGATCCTGCTTGCGGTGGACCGGACGGCACTTCGTGACCTCCTCGAATCCGGGTCCGATTGACGAACCCGCGCCCGGCCTAGAGCACCCGGCAACAGAACTGCTGGGCACTCTTAGTGCACGACGGACTCCTGCCAGTGGCGGCCTCCGTCGTAGGTGAACCACAGCGCGTGCAGGCTGGTGTCGGCGGGGATCGCGACACCCTGCGCTGAGGTGGTCATCCCGACGTAGCTGAAGCCACCGGGCAGCGCCGCGCCGTTAACGCTGCGCCAGCGAAGACCGTCCCGGCGTCCGGCGACGTTGGCGGAGACATCGATGCCGGTGGTGGTCGCGACCAGGACCTGGCCAGTTGGCGTGCCCGACAGCGATGTCGCGGTCCCGGCCGGGGGAGCGGATCCGGCTGGCTGCCAGGTCTGCCCCCCGTCCGGCGAGTACACGAGCACCTTGCGCGGCGACTGGGCCGAGCACAGCTCCACGAGCCCCGTGCCGGTCGCGGCCAGCATCGACCGCGACGGCACGCCGTTGGCCTGGGCTGGCCCGGGCAGGCCGCAGCCGATCCTCGGGCTGCCGTGGCCGAGCGCAGGCCGCCAGCCCGCGGTGCTGGTGACCGGGCCGGAGTACACGGCGCCGTTCGGCGCGAGCAGGTACCCGCGGCTGCCGGTCAGGACAAGCTGAGCCGAGGAGGCGGCCTGCGTCCCGCCGATAATCACCCCCGAGGTCAGGCCGGTCACCCCGGGCACGGGCGACCACTGATCCTGGCCGGCCGGTGTGGAGTACAGGGAGAAGCTCGTGCAGCCCGCGGCGAAGCCCGGCCCGGTCCCGGTGCAGCGTGCCCACACGGCGAACGTGTGATCGCTCACCGTTTCCAGGTCGGTCACCCGCATCCCGTGGGTATCGATCCTGGTCCAGGTCTGCCCCCCGTTGTGGGTGGCGTAGAGCTGCGGGCCAAACGCCCAGCCGTTGACCCCGTCGAGGGACCGGACCTCGCTCACGCCGCGCGCGCCCTCCGGCGAGCCTGCGACCGGCGCTGGCATGCCCTGCCAGGTTGCCCCGCCGTTGCTGGTCGTAGCGAGCGACGTGCAGATGTTCGGGTTGGGGCCGGTGCACGTGCCGGGGGTGCCAGCCTGGCCGATGACCCAGCCAACACCGGTGGACACGAACGTGACCGACGAGGGCGCGAAGTTGGCGGGCACCGGTGGCGGAGCCGCAGAGGTGGTACTGGGCGAGGGGGATGAGGCGGACGGGGTGGGTGACGGCGTGGCGGAGTGAGTGGGCTGGGGCGTCGGCGTCCCGCGACCGGACGTCACCGGGACCGCCGTGGAACCGGTGGGGCGCACCGGGGAGATAACGAAGTGGGGCACGGTGACGGCGGCGGCCACGATCACGGCCGCGCCACCCGCCGCGATGCCGACCTGTGCCAGCTTGCGCCTGCGCGCTCGCTTCCTGATCCGCTCGAAAGTGCCGGGGTTTGGCAGCAACGGCTTCACCCGTTCGCTCAGCCAGATGTCGACGTCGTCGCGAGGCTCATCCATGGGCTTCCCCCAGCACCGCGCGGAGCCGGGCCCGCGCGTGATGCAGGTCGGCCTTGACCGTCCCCTCCGGCCGGCCCAGCATCTCCGCGACATCCCTGACCGGGAAGCCGGCGTAATAATGCAGCAGGAACGGCCGGCGCAGCCGGTCCGGCAAGCTCTGAATGAGGGCCCGCACGTCCACATCCTGTGCCGGATCGTGCACGCTGTCGGCGGGAACGGTGGCGCTCACCGCGCGCAGGGCTCGCCGCTCCCTGCCGACCTTGCGCCAGTGGTCCCTGACCAGATTCGTCGCAATCATGTATAGGTAGCTCTGCGGATTGTCCAGTGATGACCAGCGGGCAAGGAGCCTGGTGAATGCCTCCGACGCGATCTCGTGGGCCGTGTCGTCATCGTCCACAAGGCGCCGGATCCACCCAGCCAGTCTCGGGTAGCAAGCATTGAACAACTCTTCGGCCGCGAGCCGGTCGCTGGTGCGGAACGTCCCCACGTGGTCTCCCCGGCTGGATGCGCCTGCGGGCGCGCTCCACGATCCCGCCAGGGTCACGACGCCGGCCGTGCCGGTAGGCACCGTGAACTCAGCAGTTCGGGATGGCACCGGTCTACCACACCTTCCGTGCAGCTTGTGCAGGCTGTCCGGGCGCGCCCCCGCGCACCCCGGGCACTACTGAGACGGCGCTGGGCGGCCATTGGTTGCACCAAAAAGCTGCCTCCGGAAACCCCTTGACCTGCTTGGCGTTCCGTGGGCCTTACTGTGGCGAGAGTGCCTCCCTGTGTCAGGTGCTGGCCCAGGTGAAGTGCGCAGCGGAGGGCAGAGTGGAACGCGCAGGAGCCGGTGCGGCAACCGGGACCGGTCTGGCCGGGCCCGCGTTCGTCCAGGCAACCACGCGGCTGGCACCGGTGCCGCTGGTACCGGAAATCCGGCTACACCTTGCCGCCGAGCCGATCGGGCTGTGGCAGCGGACGGAACAGGAACTGGGCCAGACCGGGCTGCCGCCGCCCTACTGGGCCTTCGCCTGGGCCGGCGGCCAGGCCCTGAGCCGCTACCTGCTCGACCACCCCGGCGTGGTCGCCGGGCAACGGGTGATCGACCTGGCCTCCGGATCCGGGCTGGTTGCGATCGCCGCTGCCCGGGCCGGTGCGGCGGCCGTCACCGCCTACGATGTGGACCCGCTCGCGGTGGCGGCGATCGCGATAAACGCCGCCGCCAACGAGGTCAGCGTGACTGCGGTGTGCGCGGACATCCTGCAACCGGACGGGCCGCCACGGCCTGCCGCCGGCCTGGTACTCGTCGCGGACGCCTTCTACCAGCGGGAACTCGCGGCCAGCGTGATGAGATTCCTGGCCAGTGCGCGCGACAGCGGAGCCAGCGTGCTTGCCGCCGACCTCGGCCGGGCGTACCTGCCCCGGAGCCGGCTCACCGCGCTCGCGGCCTACCACGTGCCCGGGCTGGCCGCGATCGAGGACCACGATGTCAGGACCACGACCATCTGGACGCTGACCGGGTAGGGCCCTCGGGACGGGGGGCATGGGTGCGGCGGAGATACACTGGAGGCTCAGTTAGTAGGACGTCCTACTAATTTGTGGGTTACCTGGCCCGGAGGATCTCCATGGACGCACCGACAGCGCACGCCACACGGGATACCGACGAGGGCAGGCAGCGCTGGCAGCGGCGTTACGACTCGTCCCGCCGTCGCGACGCGGACTTCACCACCTTGTCCGGCCTCGAGGTGGACCCGGTCTACGGGCCGCCGCCCGGCGCCGTGGTGCCGGATTTCGAACGTATCGGCTGGCCCGGCGAATATCCGTTCACCCGCGGGCTGTACCCGGCCGGGTACCGGGGAAAGACCTGGACGATCCGCCAGTTCTCTGGGTTCGGAAACGCGCGCCAGACCAACGAGCGCTACAAGATGCTGCTGAACGCTGGCGGTGCTGGACTGTCGGTCGCCTTCGACATGCCTACCCTCATGGGACGTGATTCAGATGAGCCCCGGGCGGCTGGGGAGGTCGGGCATTGCGGGGTTGCCATCGACTCGGCCCAGGACATGGAAGTGCTGTTCGAGGGCATCCCGCTTGCGGAGGTCACCACCTCGATGACGATCAGCGGGCCCGCGATCCCGGTGTTCTGCATGTACCTGGCGGCCGCGCAGCGGCAGGGTGCCCAGATGTCCGAACTGAACGGCACGCTGCAAACCGACATATTCAAGGAGTACATCGCGCAGAAGGAGTGGCTGTTCCCGCCGCAGCCTCATCTGCGGCTGATCGGCGACCTCATGGAGTTCTGCGCCGCCGTGATCCCCGCCTACAAGCCGCTGTCGGTGTCGGGGTACCACATCAGGGAAGCCGGGTCCACCGCCGCCCAGGAACTGGCGTTTACCCTCGCGGACGGCTTCGGCTACACCGAACTCGGCCTCTCCCGGGGGCTCGATGTGGACGTCTTCGCGCCCGGCCTGTCGTTCTTCTTCGACGCGCACATCGACTTCTTCGAGGAGATCGCCAAGTTCCGCGCCGCGCGGCGGATCTGGGCCCGGTGGATGCGCGATGTCTACGGGGCGCGGACGGAACGGGCGCAGTGGCTGCGGTTCCACACCCAGACCGCCGGGGTGTCGCTGACCGCGCAGCAGCCCGACAACAACGTCGTGCGCACGGCCATCGAGGCGCTGGCCGCGGTGCTTGGCGGGACCAACTCGCTGCATACCAACGCACTGGACGAGGTGCTCGCGCTGCCGAGCGAGCATGCCGCGGAGATCGCCGTGCGAACCCAGCAAGTGATCATGGAAGAGACCGGCGTGGTCAACGTCGCCGACCCGCTAGGCGGCTCGTGGTACCTCGAAGCGCTCACCGACCGGCTGGAGCACGAGGCGGAGGAGATCTTCGCACGGATCAAGGCGATGAGCCCCGACGGCTCGATGACCGAGGGGATCTTGCGGGGCATCGAGACGGGCTGGTTCTCCGCCGAGATCGCCGAGGCGTCCTTCGCCTACCAGCAGGAGCTGGAAAAGGGCGACAAGAAGGTCGTCGGCGTGAACACCCACACCGGCACGGTTGGCCAGCCGGTGGAGATTCTGCGGGTCAGTGACCAGGTAGAGCGCGACCAGGCGGCCGAGCTGGTGCGGCGCCGCGCGGCCCGCGACGGCGCGGCGGTGGCCAGTGCGCTCGCCGGCATGGTCGCCGCGGCCAGGTCGGGCGAGAACATGATTCCGGCCATCCTGGCGGCTGCCCAGGCGGAAGCCACCTTGGGGGAGATCTGCGGGACGCTGCGGGAAGAGTGGGGTAGCTACTCCGAGACCCCCGCGTTCTGACCGCTATCGATCCCGGTGCGCCTCACCTGGCCGAACTTGCCTGCGGTGACTCTGTGCATTGTGTCGGCCGGAGGAGCCCGGTTCACCTGCGCTGATTCCTAATTGGTACAGGGGGTAGCGCTGGCGCCAGGCATTCGGGACAATACCGCCACGTCAACAGTGTGACGACGTGCGCTTCAGCGGTAGACCGGTCCACCCGGCCGCGAGATGGCAGCGGCGGCGCGGGAGGAACCGGGCATCGCGGTGCCCGGCACATGGAGGGATACACGGCCGGCGTAGTGCTGAATCAGTAGCCGGTGGCCGCCGTGAAAGGGGGGGAGCCCAAAGGCCAATCGTTTGTGGTGTGCCGGGGGTGGCTGGTCCCCGCGTTCGGATCCCCCCGCCTTGTTGTGACAGCTGCCGCCGGAAGAGAGACCATGCGCTTTATCGCCTTGATCGCCTGGTTCGTCACCGCGCTCGGGGGCCTCTACATGCTGGCCGTGTGGCTGATCGAGAACGACGCCACCGACCAGCGCAACCAGGCTAGCCGTCTGCCCCTGCCCGTGATCGTGGCGCACGTCACCCTCGCCGTGAGCGGGCTGGTCGTGTGGGTCACCTACCTGCTGCTCGACCGGGATGCGCTGGCCTGGGCCGCCTTGGGCATCCTGGGCGGCATCGCGGTGCTCGGATTCACCATGTTCGCCCGCTGGATCCCCGTCTACCGCACGACGGGACCCGTGCCGGAGCCGGTACGGGTGCCTGTAGGCGCCGACCTCGAGCCCGCCCGGACGGCAATGGCCGTCCAGGACGGGCCCCCCGAAGGGAACTTCCCGCTCTTCATCGTCATCGCGCATGGCACGTTCGCCGTGTCGACGGTCGTCCTTGTCCTGCTCAGCGCCCTAGGCATGGGGGGCTGACGACCGCAGGCCAGAGACTATAGGGTACTTCTATCGGTGTCAGAGAAAACATCTGTTTGATTCTATGGGTGAGTCCGGGCACAGTAGGGACGGGCAGCCGCGACGGGGCTATCGCGGTGACCCAACGGGGATCCGGCGGTGACCTAACGGGGATGACGTCTGCCTTGTCCCGGCCTTGGCCACGTCCAGGCCGGCTACCCGGGCCAGCTCACCCCGGCCTCCGCCTATCCGCTGGCACCTTGTGCCCAGCCACGCAGAGCAAGGGAAGACGCCATGTTCGAGAAGACCATTCCCAGGCACGCGGACCCGGGCGGTCCGGCTGGTCAGCGCGGACCGCGGTGGCGCGGCGCAGCGCGGGCAACCGTGGGCGTGGCCGTGCAGGGCATCCTGGCCGGCGCGCTCCTGCTGGCCGGCCCGGCCTGGGCGAACGCAACATCGCACAGCCACCACACCGCCGCCGCTACCCACCGTATGGCCGGCAACCCGTAAGCCACATCTGGTGAAGGAACCACCCTCCGAAGGAAACACCCCATAGCGTTGCGGGGCGGGAGCCGGACACGGCCCGCCCCGCAACGTATATCGCGAGGGACGCTAGGAAAGGGGAGGGCAATGACATCTCCTGCAGCCGGGCCGGTGGATCAGGCGATGATGGATGTGGCACTGGCCGAGGCCAAGGCCAGCCTCGCCGTCGGTGGTGTGCCGGTGGGGTCCGCGCTGGCGCTGGGCGACCGCCTCATCGCCTCCGGGCACAACGAACGGGTCCAGCGGGGTGACCCGATCGCCCACGGCGAGATGTCCTGCCTTCGCAACGCCGGCCGTCAGGCGTCCTACCAGGACATGATCCTGTACACCACGCTCTCCCCGTGCCAGATGTGCTCCGGCGCGATCCTGCTTTTCCAGATACCCCGGGTGGTCGTCGGCGAGGCCACGACATTCGCCGGTGACCTCGCGTTCCTGAGGAACCACGGAGTAGAGGTCATCCTGGTGAACGATGCGCGGTGCACTGCCGTAATGCACGAATTTCAAGACCGCTATCCGAGGGTCTGGAGCGAGGATATCGGCGGACGCTAGCCTTCCCCTGCCTAAAATGGGGCAATCTCAACCAGGCTGGAGCTCATGTCGCAATACTCGGCCCTGTGATCGGCGAGGGGTTTGCGGACGCACTTGCCGCCGCGCAGGAAGGGAACGAGGCGGCGTTCTCGCAGCTGTGGCGAGACGCGAACCCGCCGTTACTGCGGTACCTCAAGGTGATCGCCGCCGCCAACGCTGATGACGTAGCCGCGGAAACCTGGGTGCATGTCGTGCGCGGCCTGGTCACGTTCCGCGGGGACGAGGCGGCATGGCGGGCCTGGCTGTTCACCACCGCCCGGCGCCGCGCCATCGACGCGGTCCGGCGCGGTGTACGGCGCCCCCAGGCCCCGCTGGTGGATCTCCCGCCGGCCCGCCATCCGGTCGCCCCCGATTCCGCTGACCTGGCGCTGGAGCGGCTGAGCACGCAGTCCGCGATCGCACTGCTGTCGCGGCTGCCGCGGCTCCAGGCCGAGGTGATCCTGCTGCGGGTAGTGGCCGGGATGGACACCGAGTCGGTGGCGCAACTGGTGGGGCGCACCCCCGGTGCGGTGAGAGTTGCCGCCCACCGTGGCCTGCGCACGCTGGCGCAGCTCCTCGCGGCCGAGGGTGTAACGCTGTGAACGACAATGACGTTCCGAATGACGACATGCCGAACTTTCTACGGCCGGCGCCCCGGGATGGGCTGCCGTTCAGTGACGCGGCGCTGGCCGCTCTGCTGGCGGGCACGGAACCGCCAGAGCCCACGCCGGGACTCGAGCATGTCGCGGACCTCCTCGCCGCGCTGAGATCGGCCCCCGCCAGCGACGAACTCGCCGGTGAGGCGGGCATCCTGGCCGAGTTCCGGCGCGGTACCGGTGGGCCGGCTCTCTCGCCTGGATCGCGCCGGCCGCGCCGGTTCACCTCGCGGCTCGGCGCCCGGGCCGCGGTGGCCGCGGCCGTCGCCGCGCTCGGCCTCGGCGGTCTGGCCACCGCCGCGTATGCCGGGATGCTGCCCGCTCCGGTGCAGCGGCTCGCGCACGACACGATCGGCGCACCTGCCGTGCCCAGTGGCTCGCCGTCCAGGTCACACCAGACCGGGAAGCGAACCCCGGCCGGGCCGGGGGCCGCCGGTCTGACGGCGCGCAGGTGGTGCACCGCGTACGCACACGGCACCGCCGTGCAGCGGGCCGCAGCCCGCCACGACCTGATCCGGGCTGCCGGGGGCGCGGGCAAGATTGCCGAGTACTGCGGGACCGCCGACACACCCTGGCCGGTCCGGGCCGCACTCGGGCGGCAAGCCGGTCCCGCCCGGCCAGCAGGGCAAAGGAACCCCGCCCGGCCAGCAGGGGAAAAGCACACCGCCGGGCCAGCAGAAGAAGAGCAACGGAGTCCCGCCCGGCCAGCAGAAGGGGACCAACGGGGCTTCGCCCGCCCACCAGCACGGGCATGACGGTTCGCAGTCGAAAGGTAAGTCCAGCGCTCATGGCGGCAGCGTGCGGGGCAAGCACGGTGCCCCGCACGCCTCCGGTCGGAGCGTGCACACAACTCCGCACGCCACCGGGCTGTCACCTCGCGCCCGTCGTTAGGCCGTGCGGGGCCGCGCCACCGCTCGGAGGGGTAACGGTGGTGGCGGTGCGGTGGGCCGGGTCGGCAGGCCTGCTATTACCGGCCCACCGCAAACCCCTCCCGGTCCCGCGGCGTGCTGCCCGGAGTATCCGTTCAGCGGCTGAAGTCGACGGCGGTCGTGTTCGCGCCGCTGACCACCACGGCCACCGTCTCGCCCGGTGCGGGCTGGTAGCAGCCGGACAGGAGGGCGGCCAGTGCCGCGCACCCGCCGGGCTCGGCAACCAGGCGCATCCGTTCCCACAGCAGGTGCTGCGCCCGCCGGATGGCGTCGTCGTCCACCAGTACCACCTGATCCGCGTAGCGGGACAGGATGGCGAAGGTCAGCTCGCCGACGCGCCGGGGCGCGAGCGAGTCCACCGCGATGCTGCCGACCTCGGCATCCACCGGCCGCCCGGCGCGCAGCGCCTCGGTGAGCGTCGGCGCGCCCTCCGGCTCGACCCCCACCACCCGGGTCCGGCCCGCGTACCAGGCCGCGACGCCGCCGAGCAGGCCGCCCCCGCCGACGCTGGCCAGAACGCAGGCCGCATCCGGTGCCTGCCCGGCCAGCTCGAGCCCGAGCGTGCCGGCGCCGAGCATGGTTTCGGCTTGGTCATATGCGTGGATGGGGAGTGCGCCGGAGCCGGCGGCCCACTCCTGGCTGGCCGCCAGGGCCTCGGAATAGCTGTCGCCCGCCACGACCAGCTCGGCGCCGTAGTCCCGGATACGGGCGATCTTCGCGGGCGAGGAGACGTGCGGGACGTAGACGCGTGCCCGGATGCCCAGGGCCTGGGCCGCGAAGGCGACCGCGGCGCCGTGGTTGCCACCCGACGCCGCCACGACTCCGCACTCGGGGATGTCCCGGAGCAGCAGGTTCGCGAACGCGCCCCGGGCCTTGAACGACCCGCTGTGCTGGAGTTGTTCGAGCTTGAGCACCAGCGGCCCGGGCGCCAGCCCGAATTCCGCCCGGTCCACCGTGATCGCCGGCGTGCGCCGCACGTAGGGCCGGATCAGCGGCTCCACAGTACGGATTCCGTGGCTGGTCACGACGGTGAGGACGGTTGCTGCCGCCGATTCGGGTGGCTGTGCGGACGGCGCTTGGTCGGTGGTTCGCGGGGTGCTCATGGTGCCAGCCAACCAGCCGTCCGCCAGCCGCGGCAAGGCGCGGCCGCCCGGGTGGACGGTGCGGGGAAGTGTCATCCGGAGCACACACCCAGGTCCTGCCCGGCGCGTCCAGCAACGCCGGACGCTGAGTACCTGGCGCTGGCTGGCGCGCTACGGCACCGTCGGCTTGGCGTCAGGCAGCGCGGTTGCCGTTGCGGGCACTGGCCGCCGCACCTGGTTCGGTGAACCACTCACGTCCGAACATGAGGCCGAAGACGGGCACCGGCAGGGCCAGCATGGCCCGGGCCAGGCGCGCTGACCGGCCGCCGGAGCGGGGGAACGAGCGATGTGCCGCGAGCGCGGCCTGTTTCTGCCGCGCGTACCGGCGCACGCTCACCCGGTGCGTGATCGCCGAGCGCGGGGTGAAGATGCCCCGGATCTCGGCCGGCTCGTAGCGGACGGCGAACCGCAGCAGCCGCATCAGCGTGAACAGCCCGGCGACCAGTTCCCGCGGCAACGTCGCTTCGAGGACCCGCGTCCCGGTCATCTGGGCGGCCCGGGAGCCGACCTGGTGCACCTTGATGTGGTCGCGGTGGCCGTAGCCGCCCTGCGGATCATAGCTCAGCAGCAGGTCAGCGTCTTCTTCGGTGATCAGGGCGGCCAGCTTCGCGGCGGCTTCGCCGACCTCCGCGCGGACGAACCGGGTCCGGCCCGGCGGGTCGGGAAACAGCACCGGCCCATGCCCGCTGTCGGCATACCCCAGATGCACCACCCGGGCGGCGCCCAGTACCGACGCGCTCACCCGCAGCTCGTCCAGCCGCGCCTGCCCGCCTGGGTCGCTCGCCGGATCGGTGACCCCGTCCGTGGCGACGACGATGATGACCCGGTGGCCTTCGGCCGCCAGCCGGGCCAGCGTGCCGCCGGTTAGCAGCGCCTCATCGTCGGGATGGGCATGAAATGCAACGACCGTCGCCACCCAAGCATCCTCACACGATCAGCCACCAAGCGGTTCCTGAGCGGGCTATCTGGGTGTCACTGGCGGGCCGCGCCGTCCCGTGCTGAGGGATGCTGGCCAGGGGATGGGTGGAAGGGGCGGGCGGTACCTTGTGGTCATGCCCGAATCGCCTGAGCATGGGGCCATGTCCCCCTCTCCCCGCCTCTGGCGGATGCGCTGCGCAGAGGTGATAGCCAGCGGGGGAGTGCTCGCGGTAGCGGCGGGCATAGTGGCGGGTTTGATCGCTGGCCCCGCAGCGGCGGTGGCCGCGGTGGCGGTAGCGCTGCTCGGCACGCTGGCAGCGCTGTCGTTCGCCCGCAACCGGTTCCGGTCCTGGGCCTACACCGAACGCGACGAGGACCTCATCGTGGAGCGTGGGGTGATGATCCGCCGCCTGTCGGTGGTCCCCTACGGGCGGATGCAGTTCGTCGACGTGAGCGCGGGCCCCATCGACCGCATGTTCCGGCTGGCCACGGTGAAGCTGCACACGGCCGCCGCGGCGAGCGACGCGCGGATCCCTGGGCTGGAGCGCGAGGAGGCCGCGCGCCTGCGCGACCGGCTGGCGGCCCTGGGCGAAGCCAAGGCAGCCGGCCTGTGACGACTGGCTTGGAGCGCGATGGCGGCTGGCGGCGGCTGCATCCGCTGTCGCCCTTGGTGCGGTCGGGCCGCGCCGTGCTCGCGGTGCTGACGCTCGCCGGGCTGTCCGCTTCCGGTGTGGTCGGCAGCAGCACCGGGCCGCGCTGGTACGACGTAGCACTCCCCGCCATCGTCGCGATAGCGGCGATCGTCAACTGGTATGTCACCCGGTGGAAGGTGGACGGGGTGACGCTGCGCATCGAGACCGGGCTGCTGCGGCGCGACTCGCGGCAGCTGCCGATCGCCCGCATTCAGGCCGTCGACCTGGTGCGTCCCTTCCTGGCCCGGATGCTCGGCCTGGCCGAACTGCGGGTCCGGCTGGCCGGGTCAAGCGACGCCGACGGGCGGCTCGCCTACCTGACCGAACAAGCGGCCGTGGCGCTACGGGCACGCCTGCTGGCGGCCCATCACGGGCTGGACCCGGCCACCCCCGAGCCGGCCGAACAGATCGTGACCTCGGTCCCGGCCGGGCGACTGGTCGGGTCGGCGGCCATCTCGGCGGTCGCCGTGGCCGGCGTGGTGGTGGCGGCCGGGGTGGTGGTCGCCGCCATCTTGCCGGCCGGCCTGCTTGCCGCGGCCGGGTCCCTGGTGTGGTGGCTGATCATCGGCGCGGGGATCGTCTGGCGGCACGTCTCTACCCAGTACGGCTTCACGGTGGCTACCTCCCCGGACGGGGTCCGCATCCGGCGCGGGCTGCTCGGCACCGTGGCCGAGACCATTCCGGTGCAGCGGGTCCAGGCGGTGCGGATGGTCGAACCACTGCTGTGGCGGCCGCTGCACTGGTGCCGTCTGGAGGTGGACGTGGCCGGCCACCCCGGAAGGGACAGGGCCGAGGGCACGCACGCGGTGCGCAAGGCGCTGCTGCCGGTGGGCGGGCTTGACGAGGCCGGGCGGCTGGTGCGGATCGCCCTTCCCGACGCTCCCCCCGGCACTGCCCGGCCGCCGCGCGCGGGCCCGCTGGAAGGCGCCGCTGAGCTACCACTTCCTGGCGGCTGGCCACGACGGAACGCTGGCCGTCGCGGTCACCGGCCGGGTGAACCGGCAGACCACCTGGGTGCCACTGGCCAAGGCGCAGAGCGTGCGGCTGGTGCAAGGCCCGCTCCAGCGCATGCTGGGACTGGCCACCGTCCACCTCGACGCGGCGGGCCGGCGCGTCCGGGCCGAGTTCCGGGAGCGTCGCCAGGAAGAGGCCAGGGGACTGGTAACCGAGCTGGCCGCGCTCAGCCGTACCGCACGCAAAATGGCTGCGCGCGCCACACCCCCCGGGCCGGTCCAGCCCGCGATACCGGCCGGGGCGCCTCCCGGCGACGGCGATCAGGCGGCCAGCGTCGCGCCGCCGGTGAACGCCTCCCAGAGTGAGGCGTAGGCGCCGCCCGCGGCCAGTAGTTCGTCGTGGGAACCGGTCTCGGCGATACGGCCGCCGTCGAGCACCACGATCCGGTCGGCACGGGCGGCGGTGGTGAGCCGGTGCGCCACCACCAGGGTCGTCCGGGTAGCCGAGAGCCGCTCCGCGGCCCGGGTCACGGCGGCCTCGCTGGCCAGGTCGAGCGCGGCGGTCGCCTCGTCGAGCAGGAGGATGTCCGGGTCGACCAGGTAGGCGCGGGCCAGCGCGATCAGCTGCCGCTGGCCAGCGGACAGGTTGCGCCCGCGCTCGGACACCTCATGATCGAAGCCGCCGGGCAGGCGCGCGATCATGTCCAGGGCGCTGACCGACCGGGCTGCCGCCTCGACCTCGGCGTCGCTGGCGCCCGGCCGGCCGTAGGCGATCGCATCCCGCACCGTGCCGGCGAACAGGTGGGCCTCCTGCGGGACCACGCCCAGGCGCCGCCGGTAGGAGGCCAGGTCCAGCTCGCGCAGGTCCGTGCCATCCACGAGGATGCGCCCGCCGGTCACGTCGTAGTACCGCGCTACCAGCTTGACCAGCGTTGACTTGCCCGCCCCGGTCTGTCCCACGAGCGCCACCGTTTCGCCGGGCTGCACCGTGAGGTTGATCCCGGCGAGAGCCTCCCTGCCTTCGATTCCGTAACTGAAATGAACGTCGCACAGTTCGATGCGGGCCCGGCCGCGCGGGGACAGCCGGGGATGCGCAGCCAGCGGCGTCGAGGTGGGGGTGCGCAGCAGGTCGCGGATGCGGCCCACGCCGACCGCCGCCTGCTGGTAGCCGTCGAACACCTGGGAGAGCTCCTGTATCGGGGAGAACAGCATGTCGATGTACAGCAGGTAGGCGATCAGGGCGCCCGCGGTGAGCGCGCCGCTGCGGATCTGGCCGGCCGCCACCAGCAGGACCAGCGCACTGGCCAGGATCGACATCGACTGCACGAACGGGAAG
Organism: uncultured Actinomycetes bacterium; assembly: GCA_963813395.1. Classification (GTDB taxonomy): domain Bacteria; phylum Actinomycetota; class Actinomycetes; order Streptosporangiales; family Streptosporangiaceae; genus DASXKD01. The sequence goes on along the minus strand of CAWEYV010000009.1, from coordinate 114,180 downwards.
TACAGCGCGATGTAGCGCTGCGCGCGGATCCGGGAGCGGCGGTAGGCGTCGCTGCGCCCGGCGAAGCGCTCCAGGTTGCGCTGCTCGCGGCGGTAGGCCTGGGAGACCCGCAGGCCCGCCACGTTCTCCTGCAGGTCGGCGTTGACCTCACTGACCTTTTCCCTGGCGTCCTGGTAGGCCCGGGAGGACTTCCTGGCGAAGATCACCGAGGCGATCGCCACGGCTGGCATGATCGCGAGCACGGTCAGGCCCAGCGGAAGGTTGATGACCAGCAGCGCGATCAGCACCCCGGCGATGATCAGCACCGAGTTGACCGTGGTGATGAGCCCGGTCTGCAGAAACGTGGACAGCGCCTCCACGTCGGTGGTCATCCGGGTCATGATGCGCCCGGACAGTTCGTGCTCGTAGTAGTCGAGCCCGAGCCGCTGCAGGTGCGAGAAGATCTTGACGCGCAGGGTGTAGAGCAGCCGCTCGCCGTTGCGCCCGACCACCAGGGTCTGCAGTGTGTTGACAACCCAGTCCGCGCCGACGATCAGCAGGGCCACCAGTGACACGGTCCCGATCACCGACAGCACGTGTGCCTCGACGCCGTGGTCGATGCCCCCGCGGACCAGGGCTGGCATGGCGAGGTTGGCCAGCGCGTCGAGCGCGTCGAGTACCAAGGCCACGCCGAAGGCGACCAGGAACGGCCGCAGCAGGCGGCGGAGGGTGAACCCAGGGTCGGCGGCGCGGGCCTGGCCGGTGTCCACGCCGGGGGTGTCGGTGGCCGGTGGCAGCGCCTCGACCTTGGCCAGCAGTTCGGGTGAGGGAGGCAGCCCGGCGAGGAAGCCGGCGTTCGTGGCCACGCGTCCGCCAGCCCGGGCGGTGCCCCGCAGGGATCCTGGTGAGGTGGCCCAGGCAGGCAGCCCCCGGCCGGCCGGCGCGCCAGGTTCGCTGGCCGGTGCCTCAGCAGAACGCCCGCCGCGGTGTGGCCGTCAGCTGCCGTGATGCCTGGTAGCCGGGCGGGCCAGGTACGCCGTCGCCGTTTCGGTAGTAGGCGAGTTCCCCGGCGTCGATCCCCTCCGCATCGTCGCCGGGCCCGGCCAGCAGGAGCCGGTACAGCGGGCAGGTCGCCTGCAGTTCCTCGTGGGTTCCCTCGGCGACGAGCCGCCCTTCGTCGAGCACCGCGATCCGGTCGGCGAGCCGCAGCGTCGAGCGCCGGTGGGCGATCAGCACCGTGGTCCGGCCCCGCATGACCCGGCGCAGGGTCTGGTGGATCTCGGCCTCCACCTGCGGGTCGATGGCTGAGGTGGCGTCGTCGAGTACCAGGAGGCGCGGGTCGGTGAGCAGCGCACGGGCGAGCGCCACCCGCTGCCGCTGGCCGCCCGACAGGGTGAGCCCGCGCTCGCCCACCACCGTGTCGTAGCCGTCCGGGAGGCCGGTGATGAACTGGTCCGCTTCCGCCGCCCGGGCCGCGGCCACGATCTGCTCCCTGGTCGCGTCGGGCCGCCCGAAGGAGATGTTCGCGGCGACGCTGTCGGAGAACAGGAAGCTGTCTTCGAGCACAAGCCCGATCGCCGCCCGCAACGAGTCCCGGGTGAGGTCCCTGACGTCGTGGCCGCCGACCCGGACCGCACCGCCCGTCACGTCGTAGAACCGCGGCAGCAAGAGCGAGATCGTGGACTTCCCCGAGCCCGCGGTCCCGACCAGGGCGAGCGTCTGCCCTGGGGCGACCCGGACAGACAGACCACGCAGCACCTGCTGGGACGGGATGTAGCCGAACCGGACGTTGTCCAGTTCGACCTCCGGGGTCTGGTGTGGCAACGGGACCGCGCCGGGCCGGTCGGTGACGACGGGGCGGGCGTCGATCACTTCGAAGACCCGGATTACGCTGGCCCGGGCCTCCTGGCCCAGGGTGACCAGGGCGGTGAGGAACCTGACCGGCCCGACCATCGCCACCAGGTAGGACGAGAACGCCAGGAACGTGCCGAGCGTGATCGATCCGCGCAGGGCCAGCCAGCCGCCCAGTGCCAGCACGCCAACCTGGCCGAGTGCGGGGACCGCCTGCAGGGCCGGGTTGTACCGGGCCATCAGCCGCACGCTCCGGACCCGGGAGGCGTACAGGGCGGTGCTGGCCTCCTCGAGGCGCTCGATCTCCTGCTCCTCCTGCCCGAAGCCCTTCACCACCCGGACTCCGGTCACCGCCGCCTCGACGACCCCGGCCACGTCCGCCGCCTGCTGCTGGGCGTCCCAGCTCGCCGGGAACAGCTTGCGCCGCGACGCCATCGACAAGAACCACAAGGACGGGCCGACGGCGAGCGCGATGAGGGTGAGCACCGGCGACAGCACGGTCATGACGATCAGGGCGCCGACGAACAGTACCGCGTTGCCCACGAGCAGAGGCACCCAGGACACCAGGCTCTGCACCATGGTCAGGTCGGAGATCGCCCGGCTCACGACCTGGCCGGTGTGCAGTTCGTCCTGGCGGGTGCCGTCCAGCCGGGACAGCGAGCCCATCAGCTGCGTGCGCAGCTCGTGCTGGACGTCCAGGGAGAGCCGGCCGCCGCGGTAGCGCCGCACGTACACGCCGATGAAGTTGGCCAGGGCCGCACCGATCAGGGCGACTCGCCAGCGGCCAGATGGCCGCGTGGCCGGGAGAGGTGAGGTTGTCGACGATGGCCCGCTGGATCAGCGGGAATGGTGATCCCGACCGCGCTGACTAGCAGGGTGCCGCTGGCCGCCAGGACCACATTGCGCTTGTAGTGCCAGCAGTACCCGGCAAGCCGGGCGATCCAGCCGCGTCCCCGCGGCGGTGCTGCCGGTGCGTCGCGCTGCCGCCGCCGCGCTGTCCGCGGCGGCCTCGCTGTCCGCGGCGGCCTCGCTGTTGTTGTGCTGGCTGGTGTTCTCCTGGGTGCCCGTATCCCTGTCCGTCGTGTTCCTCCGTCCCAACCCATTGAATTTTAGTCGGCCGGCCCTGATGCTCGGCGGCCGCGAAGCGCGTGCCGGTTAGCCGGGAGATGCCCGCCGCCAATGCGGGCCGGGACAGGGGCAGGCGGCACAGATGCGGTCCTGCCTGGTTGCGGTCACGCCCGGTTTCCGGTACGGCGGGCGGGCCCATGGCCGCGAGCAGCCGTTATCGTGGCAGATTTATCATGGGATTGGCGACTTAATTATCAGGCGCCGGGCCTTCTTACGGTGCGGTCGGCTGATCTGAGTTCATGCCGCACAGCGCCCAGACAACCTTGCCTCCCGTCTGGGGTGTTGCGTACGACCCCCAGCGGTCGCTGAACGCTTGAACCAGGTACAGGCCCCGGCCGCTTTCGGCGTATTCATCAGGCTCGGTCAACGCCGGCGGCTGCGGGCTCGCATCCCACACCAGGACCAGGACGTTCCTGGTGTCAGACAGCAGCCACAAGCAGACTGGCTGTACCTGCGGCATGGCTCTGGCGGCGGCCACCGAATTGGTAACCATCTCGGCGACTACCTGCTCTACGGCTTCGGTGAGCGGAGTCAGCCGCCACTCCCATATGAGTTGCCGGGCGTGCAGGCGCGCGGAGGGTGCCGCGCCCGTGAGGGCGCCCAATTCCAGGAAATCCCGCATAGGCCATTGACGCGCCATATCGGGTCCCCCATCGACCGTGAGCGGAGCCCGCGTTCGGGCCTTGCCCTGGCTGGAGCTGCCCGTGAGCACTGGGGCCGCAGCCCCCACAGCAGTGCCGCCTGAGCTGCGGGCAGTTCCAGCAGCGGGATGGGAGCGTGGGGCTGCCGTTGTGGTCGTTCTGCCGGTCATCGCCGGTCCCCTACGCCTGGCGGCCGGGCAGAAGGCGCGCTCTAATTACCTTTCGTGCCAGATCGCATACTCCGGGTGCTCGATTCCCTTCGGGCACGACCGCCTCCGTCATTGGATTTGGCTGACCTGGCCGGATACGGTCCCTGTCGGCCATAGACTGCGCGTCTGGTAGGTGAGCGGGTCACAACGATGGTGCAATTTCTACTGTACTGCAATAGCGTCTGACAGGATTTGCGTTCACCAGCTTCTGGGAGGACCGGCCCACATGCCCGCATCGCCGAGCCTGCGCCGCCGGCGCCTGGCCGCTGAGCTGCGGGGGCTGCGCGATCAGTCGGGCCTGTCGACCACGGATGCGGCCAAGAAGCTGGGGTGGCAGGCGTCGCGACTGTCTCGAATCGAGACCCGGCAGTCCGGGATTACCACCCCGGATCTGCGGAAGCTGCTGAACGCGTACGGGGTCGAGGACGAGGGATACCGTGCCCACCTGGCCGAGCTTGCCCGCCGGGTGAACGAGCGCGGCTGGTGGCAGAAGTACGCGGGCCTGATCGGAACGAACTACGCCGACCTGATCGGCCTGGAGGGCGAGGCGCGGACCATCCGCGCCTATGAGCAGGAGCTTGTCCCGGGATTGCTCCAGATCCCGGACTACGCCCGCGCGGTCATCCGGGCCAGCCGTCCCACCGAGACCAGCGACCAGATCGACCGCTGGGTGGAGGTGCGGGTAGAGCGGCAGGAGATCCTGACGCGGTCAGACCCGGTACCGCCCCGGTTCAACGTCGTCCTCAGCGAGGCGGCGCTGCGGCGGCCGATTGGCGGGTTTGATGTCATGCGCAGGCAGCTCGAATACCTGATGCGCCCCCGGGACCGGGCGAATGTCACCGTTCAGGTGCTGCCGTTCGACGCGGGCGTGCATCCGGCCATGGTCGGACCGTTCACAGCGATGACGTTTCCCGACCCCGATGACCTCGGCGTGGTCAACGTGGAAAACGCTACCGGTGCGCTATTCCTGGAGGATTCGGCCGAGATCCGGGTTTATGACGAGATCTGGGGCATGCTCCAAGCCAGCGCGTTGTCGGCGGATGACTCACAGGCATTCCTGAAGAGCACCTCATTCGGGTACAGGATCAAGGAAGGGATGAGATGACCGATCCGGTCACGATGGGAGAGAGAGAAATGAAAGTTACCGATATCGCCCAGGCCGTGTGGCGCAAGAGCAGTTATAGCGGCGGCGCCGGGAATTGTGTCGAGATCGCCGGCGACGTGTCAGGCCTGCCGGGCACCGTGGGAGTCCGGGACTCCAAGAATCCGGCCGGCCCGGTGCTGCTCCTCACCCCCCGCACATGGCGTGCCTTCGTCGCCGGGGTGAAGAACGGCGAGTTCGACGGGCGGTAGCGGCCCAGCCCAGCACCACCGAGGCGCCGTCTTCACCCAGGAGAGTGGGACAGATCCGATGGAGCAGGACGACTTCCCCGACATCGACACCAAGGCGGCTAGCGGCGCCCGCGTATACGACTACATGTTAGGCGGGACAGACAACTACGCGGTCGACCGCTTCGCCGCCAACCAGGTCGAGGGCCTGCTTACCGGCACCAAGGCCATGGCGCGCAACAACCGCCGCTTCATGGAGCGCGTGGTGCGGTACCTCGCCGAGGACTGCGGCATCCGCCAGTTCATTGACAACGGTTCGGGCCTGCCGACCCAGAACAACGTGCACCAGATCGCTCAGGACATCACGCCCGGAGCGCGGGTCGTTTATGTCGACCATGACCCGGTGGTGCTGCGGCACCAAAAAGTCAATGCACTCGCGGAAAGCGAGAGCACCGCGTTCATCCTGGCTGACGCCCGCAACGTAGGCGAGATCCTGAGCCACCCCGAAACACTGCGGCTCCTGGACTTCGGCCAGCCGGCCGCCGCGCTGTATCTGTCGTTCCTGCACTTCATCCCCGACGAGGACGGTCCCTGGGGGATGACCCGCCGGATGATGGACCGCCTGGCTCCCGGAAGCTACCTCGCGATCTCCCATATCGTGTCCGACGATCTGGAACTGCGGCGGACAATGACCGGCCTGGCCCGCAGCAACATCAAGGGCAGCTTCGGCCGGATACGGAAAAAGCAGGAGGTCCGGGACTTCTTCGACGGCCTGGAACTGGTGGAGCCCGGCGTGGTGAACATCACCGCGTGGCGGCCGGATGGCCACGAGGAAGAACAGAGCCAGCAGTGGATGGTGTTCGGGGGCGTTGCCCGCAAGCCGGCGTGATCACGCGCGTACCGGCTACGGCCCGGACGGGTCCCCCGCGGACTCGTGCGGGACCCCGCGGGTCAGTCGGGAACTCCCGGCTCGACCAGGCCGTGCTCGTACCCGTACACCACGGCCTGCACCCGGTCGCGCAGCCCGAGCTTGTCGAGCACGTGCGCCAGGTGCGTTTTCACCGTGCTCAGCGACACGGTGAGCGTCGCGGCGATCTCGGTGTTGGACTGGCCGCGGATCACCAGGTCGAGTACCTCCTGCTCACGCGCGGTGAGCCAGGCTCAGCTCGCGGGGCCGGGGCAGCGCCGCCGGGCGGCGGGCGGCGAATTCCGCGACGAGCCTGCGGGTCACCTGCGGGGACAGCAGCGCGCCGCCGTCGGCCGCGGCCCGCACGCCCAGCAGCAGCTCTTCGGGAGGCGCGTGCTTGAGCAGGAATCCGGAGGCGCCCGCACGCAGCGCCTCGTACACGTATTCATCCAGGTCGTAGGTGGTCAGCACGACGACGCGGACCGGTGGCCCGCCACCGGCCCGGGCGTCGGCAACGATCCGCCGGGTCGCGGCCAGCCCGTCGAGCACGGGCATCCTGATGTCCATCAGCACCACGTCGGGCACGAGCTTGCGGGTGAGCAGCACGGCCTCCTCGCCGGTGCCCGCCTGCCCGACGACCGACAGCCCGGGCTGGCTGTCCAGCAGGGTGGCCAGCCCGGCCCGGACCAGGACCTGGTCGTCGGCGACCACGATGCGGACCGGGCTGCCGGTGGTCATGCCGGCTCCCCGGTGAGCTTGCCGGAACCCGCCCCGCCGGAACCCGCCCGGGCCGGCGCGGCCCCGTCGTCCGCTTCGGCGAACGGGATGACGGCGCTGACGGTGAAGCCGCCGTCAGGGCTGGGACCGGCCACCAGGCCGCCGCCGTAGAGTTCGGCGCGCTCCCGCATGCCCCGAAGGCCGAGCCCGCCGGCGCTCGCCGGGGCGGACGCCGGCCGGCGGCCGCGCGGGGGAGCGGCGTTGCGCACGTCGATCTCCAGCCGGTGCCCGGCGTAGCGGAGCGTGACCCAGGTGGCGGCACCCGGGGCATGCTTGGCCACGTTGGCCAGCGCCTCGGAGACGATGCGGTAGCCGGACAGCTCCGCGCCGGGCGACAGCGGGCGCGGGCAGCCGGCGATGGCCAGTTCCGCCGGGACCCCGGCCGCGCGGGCCGTGGCGATCAAGGCATCCAGCTCCGCCAGGGTCGGCGCGGGCGGCACGGCTGCCCCGCCCGCGGGCTCGCGCCGCAGCGCGCCGAGAAGATGGCTCAATTCGGCGAGCGCCTCCCGGGACAGCTGCTCCACGGTGCCGAGCACTTCCGCGGCGGTGCCAAGGCCGCCGGGCCCGCCGAGCCGGGCCTGGCCGGCCGCGGCATCCTGGCCGCTGCCGCCGTCCAGCCCGGCGCCCGCGGCCAGCCGGGCCGCGCCCGCCTGCACCGCGATGGCCGATAGCTGGTGCGCGACCACGTCGTGCAGTTCCCTGGCAATGCGGGTGCGCTCGGTCTGGTGTGCCGCTTCCACCGCGGCGGCCATCTCACCGCGGCGGGCGCTGGCCGCGTCGCCGAGCACGAACGCGGCGCCGAGGAGCGCGAACGGCACCGCGGCCAGGCGGTTCCCGGCGCTGGTGGTCACGGTGCCCACGGCGAAGGCGAGCGCGATAAACCCCAGCCAGCGGGCGTAGCGGCGGGTGGCAACCGAGTAGGCCCCCAGCCCGTAGGCCCCCACCAGGACGGCGGCAAAGGTCGAGATCTCGTTGCGGTGCAGGCCGGCCCGGATGGCGAGCACGCTTGCCGCCGCCGCCAGCACCGGCACCGGAAAACGGCGGCGCCAGCAGAACGGGACCGACATCGCCAGCGTCAGTGCCAGCGAGCCAAGTATGTCCGGGGTGGACCCGGCGTGGCCGGAGGGTTCCCACCACCACGGCACATCCGGCAGCCCCCAGGCCAGCAGCCCGGCCGCGATAACCAGGTCCACCCGGCGCGGCGGGGCCGGGTCACGCCACGTTGCCCAGCGCATGATCCGAGCGTAAGCACCGGTGGTGCCGCCGCAAGCCAGCGCCGTGCCGGGCACGCGAGACCCTGCCTGGTTCCGGGGCGGGCGGCGCGCCGGCATCGTTACCCGCCGATGTCGGCGCGGCGGAAGATCCACTCCGCCACGGCCAGGCCGCCGATGATCAGCGCACCGAGGCCCGTGAGGCCGTACAGGTGGCCTGGCGGGGCGCCGCCGGTGCCGATGAACCGGGACCAGAAGTTGGTGGGCAGCGCGGTCACCGAGGCCAGCCCGGCGGGGAACCCCATCCAGCCCTGCACCCAGGTGGCCGGTGTCCACCGCCCGGCGGCGGGCAGGGATGCCACCGCCAGCATGGCGATTACCACGCCCGCCACGGTCGCGGTGGTGCCGATCGTGCTCCGGGTGATCACGGCAGCCAGCAGCCCGATGACGGCGAAGGCAGCCAGCACGAGCAGCGCCCGCGCCGCCTGCGAACCGGCCAGGCTGAGCCCCTGGCCGATCGTCTGATGCGGACCGGGAAGGTGGTTGAGGCGGGCCAGCGCCGGTCCGGCCATGGCGAGTACGGCCCAGCAGGCCGCCATCAGCCCGGCTCCGGCCAGCCACAGACTCACCAGCTTGCCCGCGAGCACCTGCCAGCGGCGGCCGTGCTGGGTGAGCAGGCTCTTCATCGTCCGGCCGGACCATTCACCGCCCAGGTGCGCGCCCGCCAGCAGCGCCATCGCCAGCGCACCGGGCAGCGAGGCGAACACCCCGGCCGCTTCCGCGCCCGCCGCGGCCGGGGTGAGCTGGCCAGCGACCTGGCTGGGGCCGGAAGGTACGCGGGCGGGTGCTCCCTGGGCGTTGATCACGGCATTGTGGGCGCCGCCCGCGGCCAGCAGCACACAGAACACCGCCGCCGCGCCCGCCACCCCAAAGCTCAGCGGCCGGACAAGCTTGGCCAGTTCAGCAACCAACAGCCGCACAGCAAGCCTCCCGGACGATGGGCGGGTGTTTCGTGGAACCGCTGTCGCTCCACCGCGCGCCACTTCCATGATCAAGACGACTTATCCTCAGAAGCGCACGGCCTGGCGCCCGGTTTGTATCGATTTGCGCGTGCGGAACCGAGGATATGTCGGCAGGGCCTCGGGCCGGGGTCAGCGCGAAGCAGTCGCACGGCTGGCCCCCTGGGTGGCTGGCTCGGTCAAGGTCAGGAAGGTTTCTTCCAGGGCGGGGCGGGTGAGCACGACCTGGTGCGGCCAGACTCCGCCCTGGCCCAGGGCCCTGGTCACCTCCCGGCCCTCAGCGCCGTCGACGAGCACGGCGTCCGGGCCGTCCGCGCGCACCGCCCACGGGGCGAGCAGGGCCAGCGCAGTTGCCTGGTCGGCCGGGTCCAGCACCGCCCGGACCCGTGGCCGGCCTGCCGCCAGGCGGGCCACCGGGCCCTGCTCCACCAGCCGGCCGGAGGAGATGACCGCGACCTGATCGCAGACCTGCTCGACCTCGGCGAGCAGGTGACTGGACAGGAACACCGTGGTGCCCTCGTCGGCGAGGGACCGCATCAGCGTGCGGAACTCAGCAATTCCGGCCGGATCCAGCCCGTTGGCCGGCTCGTCCAGCAGTAGCAGCGACGGCTTCCGCATCAGCGCGGCCGCGAGCCCGAGGCGCTGGCGCATGCCCTGGGAATAGCCCTTGACCTTGCGATCGGCCGCGCCGGTGAGGCCGACTCGGTCGAGCACGTCGGCAATCGCGTCGCTGGGCCCGGGCAGGGGCGCACCGGACAGCGCGAGCACCGCCAGGTTGCGCCGTCCGGTCAGCCAGGGGTAGAAGGCCGGTTCCTCGATCATCGCGCCTACCCGGGCCAGGCCGCCCGGGTCCGGGACCTGCCGCCCGTTCAGCCACGCCCGGCCGGTGCTGGGCGTGACCAGCCCGAGCAAGATGCGCAGCGTGGTGGTCTTGCCTGCCCCGTTCGGGCCGAGGAAGCCGAAGACCTGCCCCGGCTCCACGGTGAGGTCCAGCCCGTCCAGGGCGGTCACGCCGCGGTACCGCTTGGTCAGGCCCGCACACCTGAGCACGCCGGTCATGCACCGCCTCCCGCCGTCCGTATCCGCCGGCGCCCGGCGGATACGACCGACGCTATGGCCGCGCCAGTGCGGGTGTCATCGGCGTACCGGCGAACTTCGCCTCGTCCCTGAGACGACCCGCCGAGAAGCGGAACCGGTGCGCGGTCATTGCCCAGGCGTCAAAGAGATCGCTATGGTCCCATATGACAATTTGTGTCAACACAACTATGTGGAGGGGCTATGGTGCGTGCCCGACGAAGAGTCTCAACGGTCGCGATGGGAGCGTCCACGCTTCTGTGCCTGGCGACGGTCAGCGGGATCGTCGGAGCATCGGCGGCGGGAGCCGCCACTGTTTCCGGCAGGACCACACTCGCGGGGTCTGCCATCACGGTCAAGGCCCGCCAGCATCCGGCCGGTGCCGTAGCCAAGTCCGGCCGGGTGGACTTCAACCTGGTGCTTAGGCTGCGAGACGCAGCCCGGGCACAGGCGCTGGTGCGGGCGGTCAGCACGCCGGGGAGCAGGAGCTACCGGCACTACCTGACCGCGGCTCAGTGGGAGGCGAGGTTCTCGCCATCCGCCAGTCAGGTCCGCAGCGCCCGTGCCTGGCTGCGTAGCCAGGGCTTCAAGGTCGGTGCCGTGTCCAGGGACCGTATCACGGTCTCCGCGTCGGGAACGGCCGGCCAGGTAGAGCGGGCGTTCGGCACCGGGCTTGCGAACTACCAGGTGCATGGCCACACCGTGCGCCTTGCCACGAAGTCGATGTCGATTCCGGTATCCCTGGCGCGCAGCGTGACCGGCGTCATGGGGATCAACCAGAGCGTCGCCACGCCAGCCGCCGCCAGCACCCTGACGAGCCGGGCATCGGGCAATCCGTTCCCGCCGGCGCCGGGAGCGTTCATCACCGCTAAGCCGTGTGGCGCCTTCTACAACCAGAAGATCGCAACCGTCACCCCGCCGTTCGGGCATGGATACCCGGCCAAGGTGCCCTACCAGGTGTGCGGGTACAAGCCCGGCCAGTTCCGCTCGGCCTACAACATCGGCTCGGCCAGCACCGGCAAGCACAACACCGTGGCCATCATCGACGCCTACGGTTCGGCGACGATCGCGAGTGACGCGACCACGTACTTCGCGAAGAACGACCCAGGCAACCCGTTCGCCAAGGCGGGCTTCAGCCAGCTCAACGCCACTCCGTTCAACAACGAGGGCCTGTGCGCCGCCTCCAGCTGGCTGGTCGAGCAGGCGATCGACGTCGAGGCCGTCCACTCGATGGCACCCGACGCCCACATCCTCTACGTCGGCGCGAAGAATTGCCTCGGCGGCCTGTTCACCGCCGAGCAGAACGTCATCGACGGTCACCTGGCCAACGTGGTCACCAACTCCTGGGGCGACGACGCGGGGGACCTCCTGGACGACCAGGCGACCAAGACCGCTTACAACGACCTGTTCCTGCTCGCGGACGGCACCGGCATGACCATCCAGTTCAGCTCCGGCGACAACGGCGACAACTACGACCTGTTCGGTTTCTCGTCCTCCGACTTCCCAACGGAGAGCCCCTATGTCACGTCGGTGGGCGGCACGTCGCTCCAGGTCGGGTCGAAGGGCCAGCAGACCGGCCAGGTCGGCTGGGCCACCGGCCGGGCGTGGAAGTGCACGGCCAACGCCGAGGGCGCCTTCCCCGGCTGCACCGCCCAGACGGTGAATACCTGGCTGCCAGCGTCGTATGACGGCGGCAGCGGCGGGTTCACCAGCTACAACTTCACCCAGCCGTGGTATCAGGCGCCCATCGTGCCATCCTCGCTCGCGACCCGGAATTCGGCCCTCACCGGGTCGACCCCGATGCGGGTGGACCCGGACATCTCCATGGACGCCGATCCGTCCACCGGCTTCCTCATCGGCCTGCACCAGAGTTTCCCGAACGGCAAGGCCATGTACTCGCAGACCCGCTACGGCGGGACCAGCCTTGCGTCGCCGCTGCTGGCCGGCGTGATCGCCGACGCCGACCAGGCGTCGGAGGCCGCTGGCGGTTCGGCCGTCGGGTTCATCAACCCAGCGGTCTACCGGCTTGTCCCAGCCTCCGGTGCGATCGGCGACGTCCTGCCCGGCGGCAAGCAGGGTCAGGTGCGGGTAGACCACGCCTTCACCTACCTGGGTCCGGGAGCGAAGGGCTTCGTCTACTCATTCCGTCAGCTGACCTACGAGGGTCCCATCGTCTACTGCGACGGGACCGGCAACTGCTCGGCGCGGAACAACACGCTGAGCACAGCCAAGGGCTACGACAGCATCACCGGAATCGGCGCACCCGGCCCTCACTTCGTCGCTGACCTGGCCACCCCGTAACCGACCGGGCGCCGCGGCGCCCACCTGCATTACCGCTCAGCGGGCACACCCAGGGTGTGCCCGCTGAGCCATGTGCGGGCCGGGTACGCGGGCGGTTATCCCAGGGGCTGCACGGCCGTCACGGCCGCGGAGGAGCAGACGTCGGACGGCTGGTTGTTGGTCATCTTGCAGATGGCGCCGGTGACGTAGTTGGCCGCGCCGACCACGTTCTGGGTGATCGGTGACGTCGGGTCGTGCAGGACCGCGGCGATCTGGCTCCACGACTTGCCGGCCAGCACCGCGGGATTGTAGATGGGGCCCTTGAGGACGAGCTTGTTGCCGAAGTCGATGAACGGGTAGCCGCGGGTGTTCGGGTCGGGCTCGTACTTGGCCCAGACCTCGTTCTGCGCCTTCGTGGGGCTCTGCAGCAGTGCGTGGCTGACCGTCAGGTTCTCCACCGGCGTGAACGTCAGGTACTTGCTGGCGTAGCCGGTCTTGTAGAACGTCAGCGTCGCCGTGTTGGGATCGGTGTCGGTCGGCGAGGAGTGGATGCCGTGCAGCGGGGTGGTGAATTCGCCGAAGCGGCTCAGCGCGATCGCCATGGACCAGCGCATGGCCGCGCAGTACGGGCAGAATTCGGCGCCGATGTACAGCATCTCGGGCTTGCTCGCGCTGGTCAGCGTGGTACCCGAGCCCGGCGCTCAACGGGGTGGAGGTGAAGGACGGCACCGCGCCCTTGCCCACCTTGTCGAGCGTGCTGGCCGGCACGTTAGTGACCTGGCTGACCACGCTCGCCGGGAGCGCCGTCCGGCCTGAGCTGGACGCGCTAGGTGTCGACGAGCCCTGGCTGAGCTTGACCACGATGAACGCGACCACGATCACGACAACGAGCAGGATGCTGCCGCCGGTGATCAGTAGCCGGTTGCGCCGTTCCAGCCGTTGCGCCGCTTGCCGCTGCGCCGCGATTTTCTCCCGGGCGCTCTGTTGCTTGATCCTGCTCGCCTTGCCCATCGCCTGTCCTCAAGAAAGGGTTCATAGTCCCCCGGCCGCCCTCCATGGTAGGGCGTAAAGGGGCCACCGTCGGCCCCGCCATCATCGTTGCCTGTCTCATTCACCGGATACCGTTACAAATCTGGACGTCACTACGGGGGAAGGTGCTTGCCCCGGCGACGTCTGACACGCTAGTCCCGCCGGTGGCCGTGCTGCGGCCGCCTGCCGTGTACCTATGGAGTGCCCGTGCTCGAGGCCGACGTCGAAGTTGACCGCCGGGACTTCACGGTCGCGGTGGCACTGCGGGTGGCGCAGGGCGAACGGCTGGCCCTGTTCGGCCCGTCGGGCGCGGGCAAGACCACCGCCCTGGAGATGATCGCGGGGCTGGTGCCGCCCCGGCGCGGGGAGGTGGTGCTGGCGGGCCGGGTACTAACCCGGACCTCGGCCCCCCGCGTCGCGGTGCCGCCGTGGCGGCGCCGCGTCGGCCTGCTCCGCCAGTATCCGGGCCTGTTCCCGCATCTGACCGTCCGGCAGAACCTGGAGTACGGGGCCGGCCGGGTACCGGACCGGGCACGCACCGAACGACTCGCCGCGGACTTGAGCATCGAGGACCTGCTGGCCGACCGGCCAGCCCGGCTGTCCGGCGGGCAGGCCCACCGGGTCGCGCTCGGGCGGCTGCTGCTGGCCAGCTGCGACGCCCTCCTCCTCGACGAGCCCTATACCGGCCTCGACACCAGCCTGCGCCGGACGCTGACCGACCTGGTGCGCTCGCTCGCCGCCGACGCCGGGGTCCCTGTCGTGCTGGTCGCGCACGAACTCACCGAGGCGCAGGCGTTCGCTGACCGGCTCGCGGTGCTGGACGCCGGGCGGCTGCTCCAGGACGGGGGGGCCGGCGAGGTGGTACGGCGTCCCGCCAGCCGGCGCGTGGCCGAACTGGTCGGCTATCTGAGCTTCGTGCCGGTTGCCGCGGTCGGGGACGGGACCGTGGCCGGGATACACCCCGAACGGGTCGTGCCCGGCGCCCATCCCGAGCGCGGGCTGGTGCTCTCGGGAGAGGTACGCGCCCTGCACCCGGCCGGGGCAAGCTGGGAAGTGGGCCTGGCGGCCGGGCCGGAGGTCGTCTGGTGCCAGCTGCCGGAAGCACCAGGCAGCGAGGCTACCGTTACCGTGCTCGACCCGCCGTGCTTCGGCGAGGACGGCATGTTCCAGCCATGGTCAGCGCAGGTACGGGCATGACCGCGGAGACACGGGACGGACGTAGCGGATCCGGGCCCCAGCTGCGCCTGGCCCGCCAGATGCGGGGGTTCTCTCAGCAGCAGCTGGCCGGGATGGCCGGGGTATCCCGGCAGGCGGTCTCATCGGTCGAAGCGGGCCACTCCGATCCCTCGCTGCGGGTAGCGCTGGCGCTCGCCCGCGCCCTGGGCATGACCGTCGAGGAGCTGTTCGGCCCGGGTGAGGCGCCCCCGCCGGTGACGGCACGGCCCGTGGCGCCGCTCGGGCCGCCCGGCACCCGGGTCTCGCTGGCGCCGATGGGCGACTCCTTTGTTGCCCTTCCGCTTGACGGCGACAGTGCCACCCAGGCCGGATTCGCCTCCGCCGGGGGAGTGGCCGCCGGGCGCGAGGGCGAGGTGCTGCCGCTCGGGCCGCCCCGGCCCACCCTGGTGGTTGCGGGCTGCGACCCAGCCCTGCCGCTGCTGGAGATCCCGCTCGCCCGGCTCGATCCGCCGGTCGGTTTCACCTGGTGGGCGTGTAGCAGCGGAGAGGCGCT
Source organism: uncultured Actinomycetes bacterium (assembly GCA_963813395.1). Lineage (GTDB taxonomy): Bacteria > Actinomycetota > Actinomycetes > Streptosporangiales > Streptosporangiaceae > DASXKD01. The sequence continues at coordinate 99,017 of CAWEYV010000009.1, read as the reverse complement.
GCGGCTGGCGGAGGCAGGCCTCGTGCACGCCGCCGGGGCGCACCTGCGCGGGCCGGCCGGGGAGTACAACACCGGCCCGGCCCGCGACAGCCTCCGGCACGGCGGCGCGGAGGTGCTCGGCTTCGCCTCCTGGCAGGAAGGCCTGGCGCTGCGGCCGGACCTGGCCGGCAAGGTCGGCGAGCTTACCGACGTGGCCGTGGGCGGGCTGCGCCTGGTGAACCGGGAGAAGGGCGCGGAGGCCCGCCGGGTGCTGGAGCGGGAGGCGGCCCGGCTCGGCATCGCCGCGAAATCCATCCCGGGCTACGACACGAGGGTCACCGGGCACCTGCAGGTCGCGGCCGCGATCGCGGCCGGACTGGCCGACGCCGGCGTGGCCAGCGAGCCGGCCGCGATGTCTTATGGACTGGCCTTCGTCCCGCTTGCCGCCGAACGGTTCGACCTGGTCATCCCGGCCAGGCAGGCAGGCACCCGGGAGGTGCAGGCACTGCGGAAAGTGCTCGCCTCCCCCTGGCTGCTGACGCAGCTCGGTTGCCTGCCCGGCTACGACTCTTCCCGCTGCGGCGACCGCGTCGCCGCCTGGTAAGGCTTACCGGCCCAGCTTTCTGGGCGTGCTGACCTGGTCCGGGGCGATCTTCAGACGTCAGTACCCGTAGACCGGAATGATCATCCCCCGGGCGATCGTGTGGAAGCGCAGGTTGAACCCGGCCACGGCGGGGGAGACGTCGGAGTCGACGCCCTGGCTGGCCAGGTTGTCCACGTCCAGCGCGTGCACCGCGAACACGTACCGGTGCGGCGGGTCGCCCTGCGGCGGCGCGGCGCCCCCGAATGCCTTGACGCTGTAGTCGTTGCGCACGCAGAACGCCCCCCTGGGCAGCCCGGAGAGATCACCGCTCACCGCGCCGGTGGCGAGCTCAGTGACCGAACCGGGCACGTCGAGCAGCACCATGTGCCAGAACCCCGATCCGGTGGGCGCATCCGGGTCGAAGCAGGTCACCCCGAAACTCCTGGTCTGTTCCGGAAAGCCGTGCCAGCGCAGATGCGGGGAAATGTTCTGCCCGGTCATGCCCCAGCTGTCGAAAACCTGGGCGTCGGGCATCTGCTGGCCATCGGCGACGTCGTTGCTCTCCAGCGTGAACGAGGGCACGGATGGCATGAAGTCGTACGGCAATGGCGGGCGCTCGGTCATGGCTCATCTCCGTCAACATCGAGATCGGCTGGCACGCTACCGGGCGGCAATGGCGCGGCCGGCTGGCATGCCACGCCTACGTTATCCACGGCCGCGCCCGTCACGGGCGGCAAACCCTGCCACAGCCGGCCGAATACCCGGGGTTCTCTCAGGAAGTCACATTACGGTTGTCAACAATGGGCTGAGCCGTGGGCGTGGGGGTCTGGGACGGCGCGGAGCAACGGCGTGAAGGTAACGCACGGTCGGCTGGTGTGGGTTCGCCGCCTGTCGTTCGCTGCTGTCCTGATCGTGGCCGCGGTAACGCCCGGCCAGGCCTCCAGCGGGTCGTTGGACCAGTGCCAGAACGAACCCTGCGTGGCCGCTGGCACGGTGCGCTGGGCCCGGTCGCTGCCGGGCTCGTGGGTCGCCCAGAACGGCATGACCGGCACCATTCCGGCGCAGGGCCAGGCGTATGCGGCGCTGGGCTCCGGCGTTGCCGCCGTGGGCCTGGGGACGACCGTGTCGGCCTACGCCGCCGGTACCGGCCAGCCGTTGTGGACGACCAGCCTTAACGGCTTCCAGCCCGGCGCGGCGATCATGTCGGTGCGGGTCTGGCCCGGCGTGGTAACGATCGGGGTTGCGCTGCGCCCGGTGGCCGGCCCGGCGCGGGGTCTGCCAGCGCAGCGGCCCAGGTCAGGGACGAGGTCGTGCTGCGGGCCGCCACCGGCCGGCAGGTCCGCGTGTACCCGGCGGCGCAGTTCGGCGGCGCCGTTGCGGCCAGCGGGGCCAGGACCGTGATCGTGGGGCAGCGCTCGGTGACCAGCTACGCCAACCGCACCGGCAAGGTGGTCTGGAGCCGGCCGACCGGGCCGGCGCCGCAGGCCTGGCAGGTGGACGGCAACCACCTCTACATGGGCATGGGGGCAGGTGACCAGCCGGGCGCCACGCCGGTGACCGCGCTCAGGCGCATTGACCTGTCCACCGGTGCGGAGCGGATAGTCCGGCCGCACGGCTCGCCGTTCACCGGCGCGCTCAGCCTGGCCTTCGGCGGCGTGGTCCTGTTCGCGGACGCCACCGCAGTCCGCGCATACAGCGAGACAACGGGCCAGTTGATCTGGCACTACCGCGGGGCGCTGCCCGACGCCGTCGACGCGGCCGCAGGGCGGCTCTATTTGATCTCAGGCAATGCGCTGGTCGAGGTCAACCCAGGTACCGGGCGCGTGCTGGCACACGTGGCGGGCGCCGCTGCCGCAACCTCCTCCGGGCTGTACGCGGTTCGCCACGGCGACGTCCTCGGCATCGACCACGGCGCGCTGGGCAAGGCCTGGGGGTATGACGTCGAGGCCCAGCAGGTCGTGTGGACGAGCCGGCCATTGCCCTGGCCGCACTACTTCGTGGACCTGTCCGGGATAGGCGGCAGCGCCCCGCCGGACCAGGCCGCGGTGCTGCTCGCGATCTGCGGCCAGGTGGGTGCGCAGCCTGCGGGGACCGGGGCCCCGCCGTGCACCAAGCCGGAACTGGTCCTGGTCGACCGTTAACCGGGGCATGTCCGGGGCATTGTCCTGGTTGCCATTAAGAGAGGCAACCGAGGCATTCGAGGAGGTTCTGTCATGGGAGCGCGGCGTGGCCGCTGGCCGGCCGAAGACGCGCCCAGGGTGATCGTGATCGGGGCCGGCTTTGGCGGGCTGGCCGCGGTGCGCGAACTGCATCGCGCGGGCGCGCGGGTCATGCTGATCGACAAGAGCTATCTACAGCACGTTCCAGCCGCTGCTGTACCAGGTGGCGACCGGCGGGCTCAACCCAGGCGACGTGGCCTACCCGGCCCGGGCGTTCGCGGGCAAGCGGAAGGCCAGGTTCCGCCTTGGCGAGCTGGACCACATCGACGCGGCCGCCCGGAAGATCACGCTCACCGACGGCGCTACGCTCGACTACGACTACCTGATCCTGGCCACCGGCATCTCGGCCGCCTACTACGGCATTCCCGGCGCGGCCGAGTACACCCTGGGGCTGTACACCCGCCGGGACGCGATCGCGCTGCGCGACCACATCATGGCCAGGCTGGAACGGCTCGACATGGAGGGCCCCGGCAAGACCGTGAACTTCACCATCGTCGGCGGCGGCGCGACCGGCGTCGAGCTGGCCGGCGCCCTGGCCGAGCTGCGCACCGTGCTGAACGCGTTCTTCCCCCAGGTCGACGAGAGCGGACGTGCACATCAGGCTGGTCGAGATGGCCCCGGTGCTGCTCGCGCCGTTCCACCCGTCGCTTCAGTCCTACGCCCATGCCCAGCTGCGGCGGCGCGGCGTGGACGTGCTGGTGTCCACCAAGATCCGCGAGATCGGCCCAGACCGGGTCGTGCTGGAGGACCGGGAGGAACTGCCCAGCGACGTCACCGTCTGGGCCGCCGGGGTGAGCACGGCCGACGCGGTGGCGCGCTGGGGGCTGCCGCAGGGACGCGGCGGCCGGATCCTGGTCGGGCCCGACCTGCGCGTCGCCGGCCAGGACCGGATCTTCGCCGTGGGCGACGTCGCACTGATCGAGAACCTGCCGCTACCGCAGGTCGCCCAGCCGGCCATTCAGATGGGGCGGTACGCCGGGGCGCAGATCATCCGGGCGATGAAGGGCGATCCCCCTGGTGCGGCGTTCCAGTATCACGACAAGGGCATCATGGCGACGATCGGCCGCCGCAGCGCCGTTGTCCAGCTCGCGCACGGCCCGCGGTTCCGCGGGACGCTCGCCTGGCTGGCCTGGCTCGGCCTGCACCTGATCACCCTGCTCGGCGGCCGCAACCGGCTGTCGGCCCTGCTCAACCTGTCGTACCGGTACCTGGTCTGGGGTCACGGCGGCGGGGTCATCGTGGGTGACGGCCCGCCGGCCATGGCGCCGGGCGGGACACCCGAGCAGGTTCCCGTCGCCGCGGCCGCGCCCCAGCTGTGACGCCCCGGCGCAGGTTGACCGCGGGGTGACCGCACGAGCGAGGCGCTGTTTGTCGGCGGCCGGTCCGGGGCTGGCAAGAGCAGCGTGGGTTATCAGATGCACGCTCAGTTGCCGGCCGCTGGCATCGCTGCCGAAATCATCGGGCTGGCAGGCTGGGCGCCGGGGGGCTGCCAGGATCGGGCGGATCCGGCAGCGGCGATACTAGGACCCATGCCCCCCGCCGCCGAAAGGCCGATCACGTCCCCAGCGCTCGCCCCGCACTCCGCTCACCCGCCCGAGCGGGTCACGGCCGGCCCGCTCGTGCTGCGGCGGATGGACGTAGAGGACGCGGGGAGCATCGCGGCAGTGGTGGGGGAGAGCCTCGATCACCTGCGCCCATGGATGCCGTGGGCGACCAGGGACGCGGCGGACCGGCGGACCCAGATGGCCCGGATCACCGAGGCCGATGAGCTGTGGGAGTCGGGCACCGACTACATCTACGCGATCTTCGCCCCCGGGGACGGCAGAGGCCCGATGGGCGGCGGCGCCACGGGCGACGGACCGGTGAGTGGTGCCGCCGCGGGCAGCAAGCCCGCGGATAGCGGCTCCCCGGGTAACCGGGACGGGACGCTTGTCGGCACGATCGGGCTGCACCGCCGGACCGCCGAGGACGTTATCGAGATCGGCTACTGGATCGCCGCGGCGCAGGTCCGGCGTGGCTACGGGACCGCGGCGGCGCGGGCCGCCACGTCACTTGCGGCGGCGCTGCCGGGCATCAGGCAGGTCGAGATTCAGTGTGACGAAGCCAACCTGGCCAGCGCCGCGATTCCGCGCAAGCTGGGGTACCGCCTCGACCGCACCGAGCCGCACGCGCCCGAGGCGCCCGGTGAGCGGGGCCGCCGCATGATCTGGATCTGGGACGGTGGCGGCGTGCGGGACGGTGCCAGGTGAGCCGGCCACGGCGCTCGGCCAGGCGCGCCACGCGGCGTTCCGCGTGGCAGGCGGTCTTGCGGCCCGCGACGGGCGCAGCGTGCGCGCTGGTGCTGGCGGCGTGCGCCAGCGGCGCGGCGGGCTCGGCGACCTCGGGCTCGGCGGGCTCCGGCAGCTCCGGCAGTGGCATGGCCGCGGCGGTCAACAATCCGGCCCTCGACACCGGCAGCTCGCTGAGCGGCCAGCCGGCCCCCGACATTCACCTGGTCAACCAGTTCGGCCAGCACATGGCGCTGAGCCAGTTCCGCGGCAAGGTCGTGATCCTCTCGTTCGTCGACTCGCAGTGCACCACCGTGTGCCCGCTGACCACGGTGAGCATGCTCGAGGCCAAGCAACTCCTTGGTGCCGCGGGCCGTCAGGTGCAGTTGCTCGGCGTGGACGCCAACCCCAAGGCCATCAGCCGGTCCGACGTCTTGGCTTACTCGCGAGCACACGGCATGGTGAACCAGTGGGACTTCCTGACCGGCTCGCTCGCCCAGCTCGAGGCGGTCTGGCGGGAGTATCACATCGCGGTGCAGATCCAGCAGGGGATGATCGACCACACCCCGGCGCTGTTCGTCATCGACCAGCGCGGCCGCGAGCGGAAGATCTACCTGACCCAGATGGCGTACACGAGCATCGGGCAGTCGGCGCAGGTACTGGCGCAGGAGGCGGCGAGCCTGCTGCCCGGCCACCCGGCCCTGGCCAGCCGTGGCTCGCTCGCCTACATCTCCGGTCTGCCGCCGACGGCGCGGGTCACGCTGCCCGGCATTCCGTCCGGATCGGTGCCGCTGGGCCCGGGCCAGCCCCGGCTGGTCATGTTCTTCGCCACCTGGGTAGCCGAGACGTCTGACCTGCGGGGCCAGTTGCTGGCGCTGAACGGCTACGCCAAGGCCGCGCGGCACGGGCGGCTCCCGGGTCTCGTCGCGGTCGACGAGGGCACGACCGAGGCGTCGCCGGGCGCGGCCGCCGCATACCTGAAAGGCCTGGGCAAGCCGCTGGGCTATCCGGTCGCGGTGGACGCCACGGGGCGGCTGGCCGACGGCTACGGGGTGGCTGACCAGCCCTGGTTCGTGCTGGTCTCCGCCAGCGGAAAGATCGTCTGGAAGCACGACGGCTGGCTGAGCGTGCCGGCCCTGGAGGCCGCCGCCCGCAAAGCCTGACCGCTTTGTGAGCGGTGACCCACTCCGCACAGAAGCTGAAACACAAACCGTGACCACAAATCGTGGAGTCCGGGGACTCGGCCCCGGGGTAGGCATCGCGCACGACCCACGGCGAAGGCGGCTAGCGGCGGCCGGGCAGGCAGGCAGGGGCAGCTCGAGCGCGCCGGGCGGGCTAGCAGGCGAAGATGGGGGCGCGGACGATGGCGCGGCACATCCGGGCCCGGCCGACGAGAGCCTTGGGCTTGGCAGCGAGGGCACGGGGCTTGACGACGAGTTCCCGGGCGGCGGGGGTCCGGGCGCCCGGCGCCGGCCGCTGGCTGCCGGGGAAGCCAAACGCGATGGTGAGGGCGCAGGCCATGGCGATCAGGGCGGCGGGAAGCAGCATCATCGCCCGCACCCGGGCGGCGGGACGCCGGCCGATCCCCCGGAATCCGGCGGCGACCCTGCCGATCCGGTAGGCCACCGGCCTCGCCCGGATCTGCTCGATCCATGGCATCTTCTCCGCCAGGTTCAGCCGGGTGAAGATCGTGAACAGCGATACCAGGCGTGGGTCAGATTCGGCGAGCCTGCCCTCGATCCTCTCCAAAACACGCTGCTGACCGGTGGGAAGGCCCATGCCGAACATCTCCGTCTCTGCTGCCCATCGCCTGGATTGCCCATGCCGTAGGTGTCCTAGGTTACCGGCCAGGAATGTTGCGTGACCGGCGGGTGGTTGGACTTGCCCCCGAGAGTCGCCGGGCACTTGCGGTGCCCGCCACACCCGCCAGACTATGCAGCGCGGCATGGCCGGGCGGCCCGTTAGGCACAGTTCGGTATGGCTTGCGCGCCACTGTGCTGGAACCGTTGGCCAGCGCGGGATGGCCCGAGCCCGTTCCGAAGGCCGCCCCATGACCCGGCACATATTCGCGATGCCAATCGGGTAATCACGCCATAGAGCTAGCCACGCCGGGCGGCAGCCCAGCCGGTCAGGCGGCAGCGCCGGGGCCGCCTGATTGGTGTGGCGACACGGGTGCGTCGGTGTCCACCTCGACGGGCTCGTCGGCGTTCCGCTGTGTCGCCTCCGCGTACAGCACGTACGCCCGGCGGTCCTGCGCGGTGAGCGGCGGGGCCAGGCCACGCGGCCACAGCTTGCGCTCGCGCACCACGGCAGCTTCCACCGCGTAGAGGGTGGCCTGCGCCTGGAGGTAGAGCCACGCCAGCAGGCCGAGCACGATCCCGAAGACCCCGTACAGGGACGTGGAATGGGCCAGCTGGTGTCCCACGATGTAGGTGCCGGCCAGCAGAAGGATCTGCCAGACGACCGCGGACGCCAGGGCACCGGGGAAATGCTCCCGCCAGGTCACCTCGCTCGCGGTGGCCAGCCGGAAAGCAAGCCAGAACACCCCGACGTTGACCAGGAGGGACACGGCGGCCGTGCCGACAGGGCCGCTGGCCCCGGTGATGACGTGCCCGACGCCCGACGCGAGGCTGGACAGGAAGGCGGTGACGATCAGGCCCAGGCCCACCACGATGATCATGGCGACGCCGCGCAGCAGATTCCACGGAAAACCGGGGCGCCGGTAATAGGGGACAGCCCAGACGCTGTTGAGCGCGTTCTGTATGGCCCCGGCGACCCCACGGGCGCCGAGGAAGGTCAGGATGAGGCCGATCACGAGCGCCGGCCCGGTCGCGTTCAGCGAGTGCACATTGGCCTGGAGCTGCGGGCCGATGACTGGGAACTGGCCGAATGTGGACTGGAGCACTTCCCCGCGAAGCTTGACATTGTCGCGGAGCACGATGTCGAGCACCGTCACGAAGACCAGGAGCAGCGGGAACAGCGACGCGAACCCGTAGTAGGCGATCAGGGCGGCCAGGTTGCCCGCTTGGTCGTCGCCGAATTTCTTCCATACCGCGACGGGGAACGCCAGCCAGGCGTGCCCCCGCTGCGAGCGGTCCAGCCCGCGCATCACCTGCTCCGCGCGGTTCATAGCCGGTGCCCTACCCTCGCCAGTGAGGTTCATCCGCTGGCACGCACGTCAGACATTCCGCGCCCGCCGGGTCTCAGCTCACGCCCAGTGCCTTTACTGAACGATTACACCGGGATCGCCGCTCCCGATACCAAATGGGCCCGGGGAGAGGCCAGGAACACGTAGGCCCGGGCGATATCGGGAACCTTCGGCCACGAGCTGTAATCCGCGTCCGGTATCGCAGCCCGGTTGGCCGGAGTGTCGATGAAGCTGGGCACGACGCAGTTGACCGTGATGCCGGTGCCTTTGGCCTCATCGGCGGCCATCGCGACCAGGTGGAGCACACCCAGCTTGCTCACCGAGTAGGCGAACCCCTGACCATGGGTCACCTGGGCGGCCCGGCTCGCCGTGTGGACGATCCGGCCCTCACCCGCCGGGCGCATCCGCCGCAGCGCGTGCTTGGTCACCAGCGCGGCGCTGACCAGGTTCAGGTTGAGCTGGCCGGTGAGCTCTCCAGGGTCGAGTTCGCTCAGTGGCGACTGCGGGGCGTACCCGCCGATGGTGTTGATCACCGCCCAGGGCACCGGCACGGCGTCGAACAGCGCGCCGAGTGCCGCGTCATCGAGCACGTCGACGGCGTGATAGCTGACGCCCTCCAGCCGCCGGTCCTGGCCCGGCAGGTGTTTATCGGCACCGGTCACGGTGGCGCCGGCCCGCGTGAACGCTGCGGAAAGCCCGCCGCCGAGCGCCCCGCCCGCGCCGAACAGCAGCACGGTCCGGCCCGCGTAGCCCAACTCTGGCATGGTCACCATCCTTTGTGTCTTAGTCGCCGTCGGCCTCGGGGTCCGGGGCCTTCCGCCCGGGAACGGTCTCCGCGGCCTGCGCCACCGGGCCGCGCCGGCGCCGCCAGACCGTGCGGGTGATCCAGGCGGCGAGCACGACCACCAGAGCGATCAGCAGGTACAGCGAGTAGCGGGTCGCGTCGGCGTAGATCGTCCCGATGTGGTCGCCGGCCAGGTAGCCGAGCGGTGCCCAGACGGCGACCCAGAGGACGGCGCCGAGCGTGGTGAAGGCGAGGAACTGTTTCCATGGCATCTCGGCGGTTCCGGCGATGATGCCGGCCGCCTGGCGGAGCCCTTCGATGAACCTCCCGGCGACCACGACCAGGCCGCCGCGGCGGGCGAAGAACCGCTCGGCCTTGTCAAAGCGCTCCTTGGTCAGGAACACATACTTGCCGTACCGGAGCACGAGCGCGTGGCCGCCGAAGTAGCCGATGGCATAGCCGATACAGTTGCCGACGATCGCCGCGGCGATCGCGATCAGGCTGACCCCGACGATGCTGAGCCTGCCGGTGCCCGCGTAGACGGCGGCGGCGACCAGGATCGTCTCCCCGGGCGCGGGCACGCCGAAGTTCTCGACCATGACGAGCCCGGCCACGGCCAGGTAGCCATAGTTGTCGAGAACCGGTGCCACGGCCCCGAGGATCCCCGGCAGGGGGGTCGCCGACATCAGCGGTCCCTTCCTGTACGCGGCCCGCTCCGGCGGCCTGGTCCGGCACGGAGCCTGGATGCTGAAGTTACTGGATACCTCTCTACCAGCCGCACGGCTTCGGGCGCGTCATCCTGCGGCTCCCTTCCCGTGTCATCCCCGGGGCGGCGGACCTATCCTGGCCGTGCCGGGGGCCGGAGAGGCCGGTTCCATGACGCGGGGGAGGCCGGCATGCGGTGGATGGCGTCATGACCGCGCCAGGGGCATTCGCTGACCTGCGGGCGCTGCGGGCCTGCTGGCACCCGGTCGCGTTCGGCCGCGACGTCGGCAACGGCCCGGCCCACGCTGACCTGCTCGGGCAGCCGCTGGTGCTGTGGCGCGGCCAGGGTGGCCAGCCCAGGGCGAACTCCGACCTGTGCGTGCACCGGGGCACCGCGCTGTCCCTCGGCTGGGTGGCCGGTGATGAGCTCGTCTGCCCGTACCACGGCTGGCGGTATCGCGCCGATGGCCGCTGTGCCGCCATCCCCCAACTGGAGGATCCGGCCCGGGTACCCGCCAAGGCGCGCATCGGGGCGTTCCGCTGCCAGGAGCGGTATGGGCTGGTGTGGGTGGCGCTGGACGAGCCCCGCTGGCCGCTGCCCGAGGTGCCGGAGCTTGAGGATGGCGCCTGGTCCCTGGTCACCGCCGGGCCGTACCGCTGGCGCTGCGACGCGGGCCGCCAGGTGGAGAACTTCACCGACTTCGGTCACTTTCCCTGGGTACACCCTGGGCTGCTGGGCGACCCGGACCGGCCGGTCGTACCCCGGCACGAGGTGCGCACCGAAGGCAACGTGCTGCACTACTCGATCGTCCGGCCGGAAGCGCCCAACAGCGACGATTTCCCCGTATTCGGCAACGCGCAGGCGGGCCCGCCGGAGCGGCGCAGCCGATATGAGCTGCATTTGCCGTACACCATCGCGCTGCGCCTTGGCTGGGGCGGCGAGCGCGGCATGGTCTACTTCTTCGCCTCCCAGCCGCTGGCCGCCGACCGTTGCGCCGGGTACGTGGTCATCGGGCGCAACTACAACCTCGACCAGCCCGGCCGGGTCATCCAGGAGTTCGAGGACACCATCTTCGGCCAGGACCAGGTGGTGGTCGAGTCGCAGCGCCCCGAGCAGGTGCCGTTCGACCTGGCCGCCGAGCTGCACCTGAAGTTCGACGCGGTGGCGGTCGCCTACCGCAAGGCCATGCGGGCGCTGGGCCTGGCCACCAGCGACGCGGCCGGGTAGCGGAATGCCACGATGGGGGCATGCAATCGGTCGAGGAGGCAATCAAAGAGCTGGGCACGGCAACCGGCAACCTGATCGCAAACATCGGCGGGCTGACCGATGCCGACGCGCGCGGGCCGTCGCTGCTGCCCGGATGGACCCGCGGGCACGTGCTGACCCATCTGGCCCGGAACGCCGACGGCGGCACCCGGTTGCTCGGCTGGGCGCGGACCGGGATCCCCAGTTACGAGTACGAGAGCGTGGCCGCTCGCGCCGAGGCGATCGAAGAGGGGGCCGGGCGCCAGGCCGTGGTGCTGCTGGCCGACGTGAGCGCCGCGTCGGCGGCCTTCGCCGAGGCTGCTGCCGTGATGCCGCCCGATGCCTGGCAGCACGCGATTACCTGGACCACCGGCCAGCAGAGCACGGCGGAGGATGTCGTGGAGTCCCGGCTCGCCGAGGTGCTGATCCACCACGTCGACCTCGACCTGGGGTTCGGCCCCCGCCACTGGCCGCCCTGGTTCGTGCGCGAGATGCTGACGGCCGCCGTCGCCAGCATGAACGAGCGCGGGCTGGCCCCCTTGCCGGCGCGGCTGCAGGCCACCGACACCGGCCATACCTGCCAGATCGGCGGCGAAGCCGCGGACGAAGTCCAGATCAGCGGCCCGGAGGCGGATCTGCTGGCGTGGCTTCTCGGCCGCTCCGACGGTGCTCACCTCAGCTGGGACAGGCCAGGCCCGCTGCCCCCGGTCCCGAGCATCTACTACACCTGAAGGAGCGCGGATGGAACGCACGGTCCAGACGGCGGACGGCCGGACGCTGGCCGTCCAGGAAAACGGCGACCCGGGCGGCATCCCGGTGCTGGTCCACATGGGGAGCCCGAACTCCCGGCACATCTACGCGCCGATCTCGGCGGATGCGGCCGCTCGCGGCCTGCGGCTGATCAGCTACGACCGGCCCGGCTACGGCGGCTCCGCGCCCAACCCCGGCCGCACCGTCGCTGGCTGCACCGGCGACGTGCGGGCGATCTGCGCGGCGCTGGGCATCGACCGGATCGCGATGTGGGGCATCTCCGGCGGCGGGCCGCACGTCCTGGCCTGCGCGGCGCTGCTGCCCGGCCTTGTCGTGGCCGCCGCGTCGCTGGCCTCACCCGCCCCGCACGGCGCGGAAGGGCTCGACTGGTACGCCGGAATGGGCCAGGACAACGCCGACGACTTCCAGCTGATGCAGGACGACCCGGAGGCGGCCCGGGCCAAGACGGCCAAGGACCGGGAGGAGTTTCTGGCCACGCCCACGGAGGACATGGCCAAGGGCATGGCGTCGCTGCTGACGCCCACCGACGCGGCCGCCCTCACCGGTGATATGGCCGAGTACCTGTCCTGGTCCATGAAGGACGGGCTCATTCCCGGCGACGAGGGATGGTGGGAGGACAGCGTCGCGTTCTCCGGCCCGTGGGGGTTCGAGTTCGCCCAGATCTCCATCCCCGTGCTTGTCGTGCACGGCCGGGAGGACAAGTTCGTCCCGTTCGGCCACGGCGAGTGGCTCGCCGCGCACGTGCCCGGCGCCGAGCCGTGGCTCCTCGACAACGACGGCCACATCACGCTGCTGGCGAACCGTATCGGCGAAGTACACACCTGGCTGGCGGGCCACCTGAAGGGCACCAGCTGATCAGGCCTGCGGCTCAGCACCGCCGTCACGGTCCGGTCCGGGTAAGCCGCCCCGGCGGCCGGCGCGCTAAGGGCGGGCCCGGGCCTCCTCGACGGTGAGTTCCGCCGCGGGATCGGCTTCGAGCCGCTCGTCCGGGATCGGCACGCCGCTGCGCACCGAACGCCCGTACGTGCCGTCGTCCAGTCGCTTGAGCGCCCGGTCGATCGCGGCCAGCCGGTCCCGGAGGGTCTGCGCGGTGGAGTCGTCCATGGCCTCGGCGGTCAGGTACAGGCCGGCGTCGGCGGCATCGCCGAACTCGGCCTCCTCGTCTTCGTCCGCGCTGTCCTGCTGCTGCGCCGACTCGGTGCCGGCGAGCAGGTCCACCACCTCGGCGCGTTCGTCCTGCAGCCGCGTGCGCGCCTGCTGCTTATCCATCTGTTTGCCTCTGTTCTCACCTGTGGAATGCGTAACCTCTGCCAGGCCATAGACCTTAGCGGGCGGCCGGTCAATCGTCGCGGTGCACCGTGTCAGGGGCGAACGCGGGCAGGCAGACCGAGATGTACTGGGCGCCGCCGGGATCCGGGCTGCTGTAGCGCACCCATTCGCCCGGCCGGGCATGTACTGCCTGGCCAGCCCGGACCGTGATCTGGCCGCCCTCGTAGTCCACGACCAGGGTGCCGTTAAGCACGATCGTGAACTCGTCGAACTCGGGGCGCTGCCCAGGCTCGGCCCAGCCGGCCGGGCTGCGCATGTGCGCGACGCTGAGCCGCGCATCGGCCGTGTTGGCCCGGCCCACGTATTCCTCGATCAGCTTCGGCGGTTCACCCGCGGCGGCCACCTGAGTCGGCTGGCCAATCAGTTCTGGCATGCCCGCCAGTATCCCGCCGGCGGCGGATCAGGGTTACTCGCGGGTCACGCCGCTTATTCGGGTGTCTTGCGTGGACGGGGCATGCTGTTACAAGATGATGCACATTGCACGAGGGTCCCGCGTGCTATGGGGCAGCCCCGGGAATGGCCGCAGCCGTGCCTGGGCCGGGCGACAGCAGCAGGGAGGTCGCAGGTCATGCGTGCAGCACTGCGGGCACGCCCCGTGGGAATGTCCAGTCCAGCCGTCGCTATCCCGAATCGGCGGCAGTCGGCCGTGCGCGCTTACCCGGGGTTGTTCGCTCCGCGATGTGAGCGGTGTGACTGAGCCTAACGAGGTTTCGGGTACGAGGGGCAGCCAGGGCGAGTGGCTGCCCGCGCCGGTGACCCTCGCTCCTCCTGCTGGGGCCGAAGCAGGCAGCGTGGGTGCGATGGGCGCGGCGGGCGGGATGGTGCCGGCACATTCCACCGGCCATCCCGGCCCGGACCAGGCCAGGATCCCGGCAGCGCTTAGCCAGGCCGGAAACCTGGCCGCGGGCTGGCCGTTGCGGGACTTCATCGAACTGGGCCCACTGCCTACCTCGGTGCCGTGTGCGCGCTACCACGCCCGCCAGATCATCTGGGAATGGCGGCTGACCCCGCTCAGCGAGACCGTGGAACTGGTGGTGGACGAACTGGTGACCAACGCGGTGTCCGCGTCCCGGTCTCTGGACTGGCCTTCCCCGGTGCGGATGTGGCTGCTGTCGGACCGGGCCATCGTGCTGGTCCTCGTGTGGGACGCCAACCCGGAGCCGCCGGTGCTCATCGATCCCGAAGACGATGCCGAAGGCGGCCGCGGCCTGGTCCTGGTGGAGGCGCTCAGCACCCAGTGGGACTGGTACGGCGGGCCGGGCGCGGGCGGGAAACTCGTGTACGCGCTCATTACTGCGTGAGCAGTCCGGATGGGCTGGTAGCCAGGCCCGTCATGGTTCCCCAGCCGCCACGCCGCATACCGCGGCGGCCGGCATGCGACTTTCGTAGGTTTCTGGCCCGCCGAAGGTTTTGACGCGCACCCTGGGTACGCGGGGAGGACATACCGTAAGGGCGTGACCGTCAGGACGTGGTACTGCCAGCACCGGGTCGCCACGGACGTGGCGATCGCGGTGTTCTTCGTCCTGCTCGACACCTCGGCCACGCTGGCGGGCGCGACCTGGTGGCCGGCCCATCCGGACACTCTCGCCTGGGTCATGCTTGGCCTCCAGGCGGCCGCTTCCTTGTCGCTGGTCGCCCGGCGTCGTGCGCCGCTGACGGTCATGGGCATCCTGGCCGCGTTCACGCTGGCGGTGACCCTGCTGATCTCCCCGGCGGGCCTGCTGACCCCCGCTCATATGGGGAACGTGTGGGCGCCCTACGGGACCGTGCTGGCGGCCTACGGGCCGGTCTACTACAGCCCGCAGAACCGGCGGGTCGCGCTCATCGCGCTCGGCATCTTCGCGGTCATCGTCTGCCGGCCGTGGCAGTTCTCGCTCACGATCATCGCGATCGGGCTGCTCCGCGTCGCCGTCGGGCCGCTCGTGGCACTGTACTTCGACGCCCGCAGGCGGCTGGTGCAGGCGCTGACCGAACGCGCCGAGCGGGCCGAGCGGGAACGCGACCTGCTCGCCGAGCAGGCCCGCGCCGAGGAACGTGCCCGGCTGGCCGGGGAGATGCACGACGTGGTAACCCACCGGGTGAGCCTGATGGTGCTGCAGGCCGGTGCGTTGCGAATGACAGCGCCCGACGAGCGGACCCGGCAGGCGGCGGAGGAGTTGCGGGCCGCCGGCTGCCAGGCACTGGACGAGCTACGTGACCTGGTCGGCATCCTGCGAACGGCGCCGGACGGGGACCAGACGCCGTCCGTGGCGGGCTTTGCCGAGCTGGTCGCGGAGTCGACCGCGGTGGGCACCCCGGCCGAACTGATCGAGGACGGCGACCCGGCGCTCGCCTCGCCGCTTGTCGGGCGCACGGCGTACCGCATCGTCCGGGAGGCGCTGACCAACGTCCGCAAGCACGCGCCCGGCGCCCAGGTCACCGTCCACGTCAGCTATGACCAGTCGCAGGTTCGGCTCACGGTCCGCAATGCGCGGCCGCCGGGCCATCCAGCCGGCCTGAACGGCTCAGGGACGGGTGGCGTCGGGTCCGGCCTGGCCAGCACCGGTTCCGGCTTGGGCCTCGCTCACCTGCGGCAGCGTATCGAGCTTGTGCATGGCACGCTGCGCGCCGGGCCCGAGCCGGGCGGCGCGTTCTGCCTGGAAGCCACGTTGCCCGCGTACGTGCCGACCGCGGAACCGGCGGCCTGAGTCGTGGTCCGGGTGGTTGTCGTGGACGACGAACCGATGGTGTGCGCGCACCTGCGGACGATTCTCGGCTCCGCCGATGACATCGAGGTCGTCGGCGAGGCATACGACGGGGCGGCCGGCGTGGAAGCGGTGGTGCGCAACCGGCCGGACGTTGTGCTCATGGACCTGCGCATGCCGGGCGTTGACGGGCTCACCGCGATCGAGCGAATCGGCAAGCTGGCCGACCCGCCAGCCGTTGTGGTGCTGACAACCTTCGACGCCGACCAGTACGTGCTGCGGGCGCTCCGCGCGGGCGCGGTGGGGTTCCTGGTGAAGTCCACGCCGCCGGAGGACCTGATCGGGCTAGTGCGGGTGGCGGCCGAGGGCCACACCGTGCTGTCGCCGATCGCCGCCCGCCGCCTGGTCGCGGCGTCGGCCGACAGCCAGCCAGCGCGTGACCGGGCCCGGAAGCTGGTCGGCACGCTGACCGAGCGGGAGACCGAGGTGCTTGCCTGCCTCGGTGAAGGCATGTCGAACGCGCAGATCGCGTCGCGGCTGTACCTGTCGGAAGCCACGATCAAGGGTTACGTATCGCGGATGCTGGACAAACTTGGCTGCGCGAACCGCACCCAGGCCGGGTTGCTCGCCCGCGACGCGGGCCTCGTCGGTCCATAACCCGGGGCAGGGCCGCTGCCTGATCGTAGCCCTGGGTCCGCAACGGCGAGAGGGCCCCCGCGGCGGCGAGGGGTGGTTTCCCTCGGCCCCGCAGAGGCCCCCGGGTGGCCGGTTGGCTGGCCACCACCGTGTGCTTGGCGGTGAACGGCTTGCCGGCGATCAGTTCCGACTCCCGGCCGTCCGGGCCCTTGGGCACGTCGCCGATGACCGTGACCCGGTGCAGCGTGCGCCGCGCGCCGGCGCGCAGGTCAAGGCGCCTAGGCCCAAGACTTACCCGGGAACCTCGGAAAGTCAATATTTCGAACCAAAATTATAGGGATTTGGTTCGTGACGATCCTCGAGCGTGGTCCCAGCCTGCGCGTTCAGCCCGGGTGCGCTGGCTGCGAGAATCACGGGGTGGTACTCGGGAGCATCCATGAGTTCTTTGTGGCCAGCGCGGGCGTGGCTGGCGCGCTGATCGGGCTGTTGTTCGTCGCCATGTCGGTTTCGTCGGACCGGCTGGCCCGGGCGGAGGGCGGGGAGATCCACCGGGTCCGCGCGGCGGCGGCGCTGACGGCGTTCCTCAACGCGCTCACGGTGTCGCTGTTCGCACTGATCCCCGGGCAAAAGATCGGGCCGGCGGCGACGGTCGTGGCGGCCAGCGGGATCGTGTTCGTCCTGGCGTCGCTGCTGTCGCTGGTCCGGGCCCGGCAGGTGCGGTGGGGCACGGTGCGTGATGCGCTGGTCCTGTCCGGGCTGGCCCTCACGTTCGTGATCCAGCTGATTCAGGGAGTGGATGTGATCACCAAGCCGGGCGACTCAGGCGCGGTGAACACGATCGCGGTCTTGGTGGTGGTCTGCTTCCTGCTCGGGATCTTCCGGGCGTGGGAGCTGATCGGCGGGCCGTCGTTCGGAATCAGCAGGGAAGTCACGTCGCTGGTCCGGGACCATGGGCGCGGCGCCGGCGAGTCAGCGGGTGAACAGCCGCCGCCGTGATTGCCCGCTGCCGGAGCGGGACGACGGTGGTGCCAGACAGCAGTCCGCCCGGCGGGGCCGTGGCCCCGCCGGGCGGACTTACCGGGCGCTGTTAACAGCTAACAGCTACTACTGCTGGCTGCGGGTCAGGGGCAGGGCGCCGCGGGCGTCCGGAACGTGCCCTTGTCGGAGTACCAGCCGTTCACACCGAGGCTCGGCTTCTGGTGGTAGAACCACGAGAAGAAGGCCAGCTCCTGCGGATGATAGGTGAAGCCGTTCAGCTTCACGTTGAAGGTCGTGCCGGACAGCGGGTCGCCCACCTCGAGGTTGCTCTGGCAACCGTTGACCTGGCCGATGTTGCCCCAGGACGGGGTCGGGTTGACCCCGGAGGGGTCATTTTGCCACTCGGCCACCTCGTGGGAGAGGGCGGAAATGTCCGAGGAGCCGGAGAACTCCCCGGAATTGTCGTACATGGCCAGACCGTAGGTCTGCACGCCGCCGCTCACATTGAAGGCGTTGTGGTAGCCGAGCACACAGCACTGAGACGTCGTGCCGATGTACTCCACGAAGTTGTGCAGCAGGAAGATCGGCAGCGTCGAGGGCCCGACGCCCTGGCTCTTCAGCGACGGGATGACGGTCTTCTGCAGGTGGTTGTCCAGCCAGTTGATCTCGGCGCCGCCCAGGGCGAAGTTGCCGCAGGTGGTCACCGCGATGTTCGCGGCATCAGCGTTCGGCACGTTGATGGTGACCGGGTTGAGCGTCGTCACGTTCAGCGTGATGCCGAACGCGGGGTTGATGCCGCCCGGCTGGGCGTACTTCCAGAACTCGGCCCGCTGGAAGGCGTCGGTGACCTGGGAGGTGCCGATCTTCGTGCCGCCGAACGTGAAGCTGGCGTTCTTGAATATCGGGGAGTTCTGCGTCCGGCTCAGCGCGCTCGCACCGGAGTCGCAGCTGTCCTTCTTGGTCGGGTTCCAGGTGTCGCCGTTGGAGAACTTCAGGACCAGTGGCACCAGCTTCACGTTGATGGTGGACGCCGGGTTGCTCGTCTTGATCGCGGGGTTCTTCCCAGCGATGGTGTACGTGAACGACTTGCTGCCGACCTTCACCGAGGCCGTGTAGCTGGTGAAGCCAAACGCGTTAGCCCTCGCAGCCTCTGCCGCGGTGACGTCGCTGTGGATGCCGACGTCGTAGAGGGCGCGCAACTTGTGCCCGTGTGTCCCCGTCGTGGCCGCCGAAGCGGACAGCGCGCCTGGCAGGGCCGCGAACAGGCCGATGCCGAGCGCCGCTGCGCCCCCGACCAGCGTTCGCGTACAGCGTGGTGACATCTAGCCTCGGGCTTTCGCCTGGCCGCAGCCACAGCTTGATCGTTTAGATACGAAAAGTGCCTTGAACTGGAAGAATAGGGCTTGCTTAGGGTCCTGTTCCTGCCGGTTCGAAAGGCACTTTCCACGTGCAGAATACCGCGTGCCGCCCCAAGATCACTGTGTCCGCTGACGGGACGGGGCTGGTGTCCCAGGCCGGGCTGTTGCTGCTGGCCGAGGCGCTGCGGGTCACCGGGCTGGGCGAGGGCCTGTCCGGCGCCCTGGCCCGGTGGCGGGCGCCACGGGCGGTGCACGATCCGGGGAAGATCCTCACTGACCTGGCCGTGGCGGTGGCGCTGGGCGGGGACTGCCTGGCTGATGTGGCGGCGGTGCGCGCTCAGCCGGAGCTGGCCGGGCAGGTCGCCTCGGATCCGGTGATCTCCCGGCTGATCAGCACCCTGGCGGCGGAGGGGCCGCGGGCGCTGCGGGCGATCCGGCGGGCCCGCGCGGCGGCCCGGGAGCGGGCCTGGGCGCTGGCCGGTGAGCGGGCGCCCGGTGCCGATGGGAGCCTGATTCCCGTGGACCTCGATGCCACGATCGTGCTGGCGCACTCGGAGAAGGAAAAGGCCTCTCCCACCTGGAAAAGGACGTATGGGTTCCCTCCTTTGGCCGCGTTCGCCGACCACGGTGCCGGGGCGGGCGGGGAGCCGCTGGCCATCGTGCTGCGGCCGGGCAACGCGGGATCAAACACCGCCAGTGAGCACATCGAGGTGGCGCGGCTGGCGCTGGCGCAGCTGCCCCGCCAGGCGCGGCGGCGGGTGCTGATCCGCACCGATTCCGGCGGCGGCACCCACGACTTCCTGGCCTGGCTGGCCAGCCCTGGCCGCCGCCTGCACTACTCGATCGGCATGACCATCACCGAAGACATGCAAGACGCCATCCTGGCCCTGCCCGGGCGCATCTGGGAACCGGCCTATGACGCCGGCGGGCAGGTGCGGGCGGGCGCCTGGGTGGCCGAGCTGACCGGCCTGCTGGACCTGGCCGGCTGGCCAGCGGGGATGCGGGTGATCGTCCGCAAGGAACGCCCGCACCCCGGCGCCCAGCTGCGCTTCACCGATATCGACGGGCACCGGTTCACCGCCTTCGCCACCGACGCCCGGCGCGGGCAGCTCGCTGACCTGGAGCTGCGGCACCGAAGGCGGGCCCGGTGTGAGGACCGGATCCGCTGCGCCAAGGACACCGGGCTGCGTAACCTGCCGCTGCACGGCTTCGCCCAAAACCAGGTGTGGTGCGAACTCGCCGCCATGGCCAGCGAACTGACCGCCTGGATGCAGATGCTCGCCCTCGACAGCGCCGCCCGCACCTGGGAACCCAAACGGCTGCGGCTGCGCCTGTTTTCCGCCGCCGGGCGCCTGGTCCGCGGCGGCCGCCGCCTGCGGCTGCGCCTCGCCACCACCTGGCCCTGGGCCGCCCAGCTCACCGCCGCGATCACCCGCCTGCAAACCCTCGCCCCCGGCTGACCAGCCCGAACCGCCCCTACGACCAGAAAGGACAAACCCCAGGGCCCATGGAACCCCACCCACCCGGCGCGACAGCCGGGCCACCAGGCACAGCCACCGGCTGAAAACCAGCCACCCACCGCAGCCTCAACCGGACAACTCAAGATCGCGAAACATCGAGGCTAGTTCCCCTTTACTCCGGCCGCCACGAGAAGCGAGAGAGTACAAGCGGACCGATGAACGCCACGCCGGCGTCATCGGTCCGCTCTCTCGCCGGGCGTCAGCATGACACGTAAAGCCTTGGTAAATCCAGCGCTTCGCCTCATGAGCGTGCAATCGTCGCGCAGCAGTGAGAGGGACCTCACCTCGGTGGGTGTGAAGTAACCTCTGGGGGACGATCCCCTCGCGATCATGTGTCAGGCCGGGACGGAAAGGGCAGCGTTGGCAGCATTCCTCGTCCGTCGGGTGCTCCAGGCGATCGTGGTACTGCTGATCGTCACGATGATCACATTCGCGCTCCTGCGGATGATCCCCGGCAACGTCGCGATCGCCGTGATGGGCCCTAACGCCTACCGGGATCCCGGAGCGATCAGGGTCTTCGACGCGGACTACGGGTTCAACCTCCCCTGGTACCGGCAGTACTTCCTGTGGCTTAACAACCTGCTGCACGGCAACCTGGGCTTCTCCTGGACGCTCAACCAGAGCGTCGCCTCACTGCTGGCCAACGCGCTGCCGAAAACTATCGTCCTAGTGGGCACCTCGATCGTGCTGGCGATCATCATCGCCATTCCACTCGGAATGGTGCAGGCGGTGCGCCGCAACACGGTCATTGACCATGTTGCCAACACCACCTCGACGATCCTCTACGCCATGCCGGACTTCCTCATCGGCATTATCTTGATCCTGGTCTTCTCCATCAAGCTCTCGATTTTTCCCCCGGAGGGCCCCCAGGGCGAGGGATTCGGCACCGCGCTCGCGAACTTCAACGCGCTGATCCTGCCGATCATCTGCCTTTCGGTGACAACGGTCGCCTTGTTCAGCAGGTACATGCGCTCCTCCGTCCTGGACAATCTCACCGAGGACTACGTGCGCACCGCCCGGGCCAAGGGAGCCAGCGAGCACCGGGTGCTGATCCGGCACGTGCTGCGTAACTCGATGGCGTCGACCACAACGCTGCTGGGGCTGAGCTTGCCCGCGATTCTCGCGGGCGCGCTGATCACCGAGGCGGTCTTCAACTACCCCGGCATGGGCTATCTCTTCTATCAGGCAGCAGCCCGGCAAGATTACCCAGTGCTGCTGGGCTTTACTGTGGTGGTTGCGGTGGCGACCGTGATCGGGAACCTGCTGGCCGACATCGGCTACGCGGCACTCGACCCACGGGTGAGGTACGTAGACGCGTCCTGAACAGGGTGACCCGGAGGTCGGCCCGGCACCCGTGAGGTACCGGCGGTTGAGATAGGCCGAGGGGACCGCCTCCAGGCGGTCCCCTCGGTGAGCGCCATCAGCGCCCATAAGCCCTCAATCAGAGCGCGCTAGGTCTGCGGACACGGGTTGGGGATGATGTTCCGGAAGTCGTTGTAGCGCTCGACGGTGACGCCACCTACCTGGGTGTACGACTGCTGCAACAGCGCGCCGTACTGGTTGTTCTGCCCGAAGTTGCTGATCTCTCCCGGGATGTCATTGCCGAACTGCCAGTAGCAGTGGCCGGAGTAATTCTTGATGGTATAGAAGGGATAGAACACTGCTGGCAGGCCGGCATCGGTCATCGGAATGAGCGTGCAGCCCACCCCGGTGGACCGGTTGCAGATTGGCTGTTCGATGTCCGGCAGGTCGGTTTCGAACCCGGTTGTCCTGTACTGCTTTGTATAGTTCGGGCCGGT
This sequence comes from uncultured Actinomycetes bacterium, assembly GCA_963813395.1. GTDB lineage: Bacteria > Actinomycetota > Actinomycetes > Streptosporangiales > Streptosporangiaceae > DASXKD01. Next base: position 77,011 of record CAWEYV010000009.1, on the reverse strand, counting down.
CAGCGGGCTGGTGAACTTGAACGGCGACGGGTGAATATTGGTGTTGCCGTTGGGCCACAGGCGCTGGTACGAGGCACCATCGAACCCGCTGTTGGTGAAGGTACAGCCGGACACCTTGTACACGAGCGCCTCACTGCCCGGGAAGCAGAAGATGTCGTCACCGTCCGGCGCCTGCTTGTTGGGGCCCCGCCCGGTGTGGTCACCGCTGGGACACACGGTGGGGTTGCCCTGGGCGTCGAGCCCGAACGGCGTGGCCGGGATCGCCACGGGACCGTTGCAGAACTGGAAGTGGCCGATCTCGGTGTCCATCGCGACGTTGTACGAGCCAGCGGCCCAGGTGACGCGCGTCTTGGTGGTGGACGTGTTGTACATCGGGTGGAAGTTGTACGGAATGGCGGTACAGCCCGAGCCGTTGGGGTCGAACTTCACTTGCCCGAAGCCATTGGCCTTGCTGGCCGTCATCGTCCCGGTCTGACCCGTGGTCAGGTCGTTGATCGCGACCTTGAGGCCGTTGGCGGTGTCGCCGAAGGCCAGCGACAGGTGGTCGCCGGAGTTCATGAACAGGTCATTCGCGCTGGGCGTGAAGGTCGCGTTGGTGGAGTCCACGGGGTTGGCGGGCCCGTTCGACTTCCCGTTCTTGCTGATGAAGGCGAAGTTGACGTACTCCTCGCCGACCTGGTTCAGGCAGGTCGTGTTGTTGGTCTGCCCGGTCACCGGGTTGAGCGACAGGCTGTCGATGTTGAGGGCGGCGCACCACCTGGTGGGGTCACACGAGCTGGCGCCGACGGCTACCCGCCAGGTCGGCCACGGTATCCAGCCCGGTGGGTAGAACTGCATCTCCATGTAGGCCTGGCCCACATGCTTGGGGGTGATCGCGGGATCCTTGATGTTGGCGTCGCTGTCCGGCGGGCACGTCGTCAGCTGCTCCGGGTACGACTGCGTGTCGCACATGGCCATGCCGAACCAGTCAGCCCCGCTGAGCTCGAAGGAATACGACTTGTTCGTCTGGTTGGGATTGGCCGCCGAAGGCTCCTTGGGCAGGATTATGTTGTACTTCATGTGATTGCCCGAGCCCTTGGCGTATGAATTGAAGAGCATTGAGGGCTCGTCGTGTCCCACGTAGTAACCGAAGGTCTGACGGGAGTTCCCCACCTCGGTGCAGAAGGCGCTCGACGCCGCGCAGTTGATGTGCGCGTGCTTGTTGAGGTAGCGCGTGCTTGCTGTGACCTTGGCCGCGGCGGGCTTGCTCGTGGACGCTGCCGCCTGTGTCACCAAGCCGCTACTGAACGCGACAGGTGTGACGGCCACCGCGGTAACCGCCGCTACCGAGATCCAGGACCTGAGCCGTTTTCTCATACTCCACCTACCTCCTTGTGGATGGAGCCCCCGAGCGGTCCGGCAGCCGCCCAGCCTCTTGCGCCCTCCCGCCCTCAGGGGCAATTTGCCCAGGATTTCACCTCAGCGTGAACCCGTCTATAGGCCATGCCGCAAACGCCTGCATACCGGCGGGCTTATCCCAAGGTGAACGGGTCGCGTGTGTCCCCGCTGAGTTCGACCCACACCGACTTGTTCTCCAGATATTCGTCGACCGCGGCGAGGCCGTTCTCCCGGCCAAGTCCCGACGCCCCGTAACCGCCGAAGGGCACGCTTGGGGCGACGACCCGGTAGGCGTTGATCCATACCGTGCCAGCGCGCAGCTTGGCCGCCACCCGGTGGGCGCGGTGAACGTCCTTGGTCCATACCGCGCCGGCCAGCCCGTAGGGAGTGTCGTTGGCCAGCTTCACCGCCTCGTCCTCACTGGTAAACGTGTAGGCCGAGAGCACCGGGCCGAAGATCTCCTCGCGAACCACGGTGGACTGCGGGCCGACTCCGGTCAGCACGGTGGGCCTGACGAAGAACCCACCGAGCCCCTGGTCGGCTGTTCCGCCGCAGGCCACCGTCGCGCCCTCGTCCCGGGCGGTCTTCAGGTACCCGAGCACCTTGTCGTACTGGGGTTTGTTGGCCACCGGCCCCATCTCGGTCTGCGGGTCGTTCGGGTCGCCGAGCCTGATTGCCGCGGCGCGCTCGGCGACCAGCCGGACCAGCTCGTCGTGCACACTTTCGTGCACGACGAGCCGTGAGCCGGCCATGCAGGTCTGCCCGGTCGCCGCGAACACGCCGGCCACCAGCCCGTTCGCCGCGGCCTGCAGGTCCGCGTCGGGGAACACGATCTGCGGAGACTTGCCGCCCAGCTCGAGAGTGACCTTGTTGAGGTTTTCCGCCGCCGCGCGCGCAACAGCGCGGCCGGTCGCGGTCGAGCCGGTGAAGGCGACCTTGTCGACACCGGGGTGGCCCGCCAGCGTGGCACCGACGTCCCGGGACAGCCCCGTGACGACATTGACCACTCCCGCCGGGAATCCGGCCTGCTCGATCAGCTCGGCGAAGCCCAGCGTGGAGACCGGGGCGTGCTCCGACGGCTTGATCACCACGGTGCAGCCCGCGGCAAGCGCGGGAGCCACCTTCCAGGTCATCAGCAGCAGCGGAGAATTCCACGGGGTGATCGCCGCCACCACACCGATCGGTTCCCGCCGGGTGTAAACGAGATAGTTCGGGTTGGGCGCGGGTATCTGCCTCCCTTCGAGCTTGTCGGCCAGCCCGGCGTAGTAGTGGTACCAGGACCCAAGGCCGTTGAGCTGGCCGATCATCTCGCGGTAGAGCTTGCCCGAGTCATTGACTTCGAGCCGGGCGAGCCGCTCCGCGTCAGCCGAGACCACATCCCCGAGCCGGCGCAGCAGCGCCGCGCGGGCGAATCCGGTCAGCTGGCCCCAGTCGCCATCCAGGGCCGACCGTGCGGCCGCTACCGCGGCGTCAACGTCCCCGGGGCCGCCGTCCGGCAGCACCGCCCAGCTCTCGCCGGTATAGGGATTTTGCGCTCGAACGTCCGGCCGGAGATCGCGTCGACCGCCTTGCCGCCGATCAGCATCCGGAACCGTGCCAGATCCGCCATCGGGCTGCCCACCTTCCTCGGCGCCTGCCCCGGCACCGCGCCAGCCGCCACGCCGCGCCGGGCCGGTACCACGGGCGTCCGCGGAGAATATAGCCAGCATGTACCGTCCCCGCTGTCTCGTCCTGCGGCAGGAGTGGAAACCGGGCGCCGGGCGGCCCGGTGCGGCTCGCGTCGTCCGGTACGGCCACAATGGGCAAGCATGAATAGCGACAAGAAGCGGATTGCGCTCGTTGTCCTTGTCCTGGCAGAGGTCGGGCTTGCGGCGCTGACCTGGCGGGATATCCGGAACCGGCCGGCCGAAGAGATCCGTGGGAGCAAGCGGCTCTGGCGGATCATCAGCACCGTCAATCCCGGCAACTCGGTTGCCTACTGGCTGGTCGGGCGCCGCTACGGGCGATCCGGCCAGCCCGACCAGGGCTAAGGCCGCGCCAGGGCCGGTCAGCCCGGTGCCGTTATCCGGCGCTGCTGATGGCTGGGCCGCAGTGGCCCAGCCATCAGCGCAGGGCAGCTGTCAGGTGGACGCTCTGAGCCGCCCGTGGCCGGTAGCCGTCGTGTCTACCTCGAAGCGGACGGTGTAGGTGCCGGTGCTGGGCAAGGTGACCGGGCCGACGCCGATCGGGTCGCCGTTGCCGCAGGCGGACTGGCTCGTGTTTGTCCCGCCGGGGCCGAGCAGGGTCAGGGTCTCGCACCCTTGGTCGCTGGTGACCACGCTGGTGACGACCACGCTCACGCGCTGGCCGTGCCTGCCTTTGAAGGTGCGCTGTACGCCCTGGCCGACCCGGATGACGTCCATCGGCTTGGCAGGCCCGTTGATGCTGATGGTCCCCACGGTGTGCGGCGTGGAGACCCACAGCTTGCTGGTGGCGGTGGCGACCACGTCGGCTTCGAACCGGACCGTGTAGCTGCCGGGAGCGGTCAGGTCGATGGGGCCGACCCCGATCGGGTTGCCGTTGCCGCAGGCGGACTGGCTCGTGTTTGTCCCGCCCGGGCCGAGCAGGGTCAGGGTCTCGCACCCTTGGTCGCTGGTGACCACGTTGGTGACGACCACGCTCACGCGCTGGCCCACGCTGCCCTTGAAGGTGCGCTGCACCCCCTGGCCGACCCGCTTGATGTTCATCGGCTGGGCGGCCTTGTTGATGCCTACGGCCCCCAGCGTGACCGGTTTGGACACCCATAGGCTGGCGTGCCCCGTGGCCGTCGTGTCCACCTGAAGGCGGACCGTATAGGTACCCGGGACGGTCAGGTCAACCGGGCCGAGGCCGACCGCGTTGCCGTTACCACAGCCGGAGCCGCTGGCCACGGTGGAGTGGCTCGGATCGAGCAGGGTCAGGGTCTCGCATCCCTGGTCGCTGGTGACCGGGTTGGTGATCACCGCGCTGATGCGCTCGCCGACCTTGCCGCGGAAGGTCTGCTTCGCGCTCTGGCCTGGCCTGGTGATCTTCATCGGCACGGCCGGCCCGTTGATGGAGACAGTGCAGCAGCTACCGGCGGCGGTCGTGGCGGCGCGCGCCATCGCCGGGCCACCGGTAATTAGGAGCATTACGCCAGCTACCGTCACAGTGCTGAGACCTGCGGCCAATGCTCTGCCGAATACTCGAAGCCTCATGGCTCCCCCCTTCGTAGACACCTTCCGGTTCCAGTTGGCCGGTCGTTGCGGCCGTTCCAGAACTACAGTCCGCCACCTGGGGATCCGCGCGGCAGGGGTCGAAATACCCCTTCATGGTGCCGGTGGCTAGACAAGCCCGGCTTGCAGCGCCAGCCTGGTCAGGTCGGCACGCCGCCGGCAGCCTGTCTTGTCCCTGATCCGGTCCAGGTGAGAGCGGACCGTACGGATGCTGATGTAGAGCTGCCCGGCGATCTGGGCATCGGTGCGGCCCTGGGCGACCAGGGTGACCAGCTCCTGCTCACGCGCGCTGAGCCGCGGTATGCCCGGCGTTCCGGCTGCCTTGCCGGTATCCTCGGCGGCCGCCAAGGCCGCGTACTGCGCCGCGATCGACAGCGACATGGCAGCTCCACGGGCTTTCGCCTGGTCAGCCCGCTGCGCCCCCAGGGCCTGGCGGGCTTTGCGCAGCGGCATCTCACGGCGCTGCGCGTCGCGCGGCGGGTCGGGTATCCCGCCTTCGGCCCGGAGCGCTGCGTCGGCCGCCCACACGGTGATGGCCTCGGCATACCGGCACGTCCGGGCGCAGAGGTGCCCGCAAGCGTCAAGACAGTCGTGCAGGAGCAGGTCCTGGCCGATCCGGGTGGTGAGTTCCATGGCTTCGCACAGATGCGCCCTGGCCTCGGGCAGGCTGCCCGTCAGCAGGTCGATGTTCGCCGTGAGGATCAGGCTGTCGGCCTGGTCGAACAAGGCCCCGGCCTGCCGGGCCAGCCAAAGTACCCGGCCGCAATGCTGCCTGGCTTCGGCAAGCTCACCGGCATCGGCCAAGGCGATCGCCAGGTAGATGGTGCTCCGCCGGACCAGGCTGCCGGGGATGGCGGCCGGGTCGATCCGCTGCGCCTCGCGCCACCGGGCCAGGCAGGCCGTGAGATCGCCGGCGTAATAGGCGCTGGCCCCGAGCCAGCACAAGGCACGGGACTCGCCCTCGGGGTAGCCCAGCTCCGTGGCCAGGTCCAGGGCACGCTGGGCTTCCCTGGCAGCGTCGGAAACACGGCCGAGGTTGAGCAGGCAGTCGGCGCATCCGGCCAGCGCCTGAACCAGCAATGGGGTGGGCCCGCCCGCCGCCAGCGCGTCCCGGGCGGCGGCGAAGTGCTTGAGGCCGGCGGCCTCGTCGGTACCGGTCGCGAGCCGGCCAAGCCAGACCTGCGCGGTACACCATTGCGCACCGCCGGGCGGGACATCCCGGGAGGCAGCGGACAGCAGCTCGTATCCGGCCGCGTACCGGCCATGCAACGACCACCAGGGCGCTAGCGCCACAGCCAGCCGTTCCGCCGTAGCCAGATCGTGTTCGAGCGCCCAGGTCAGGGCCTGGTGCACGGTCGCGTCCTCGGCGTCCAGCCAGGCGGCCGCGGTCAGCTCGGTGGCGCTCTTTTCGAGCCCGGCCGTCGCTCGCTCCGCGACCCGCAGCGCGTATCCGGCCAGCGCGGCACCGGCACCCGCGTCCTCGCCCGCCTGCGCCAGTTGCCGTCCCGCATAGCCGCGCAAGGTTTCCAGCATCAGGTAACGGGCCCGCCCATCCCGTCCGGTCTGGGGCGGGGTAAGCAGCGAGCAGTCGACCAGGCGCAGCACGGCTGGCCCCGCGCCGGGGCCGGCCACCTCCTCGGCCGCATCGAGGGTGAACGGGCCGGGAAAGACCGCCAGCGTGCGGAACACCGCGCGCTCCGGTTCACCGAGCAGCTGATAGCTCCATTCGGCGGTCGCGGCGAGTGACCGGTGCCGGCCCGGCGCGAGCCGGTCGGTTCGGGTCAGCAGCCGGTCGTCGAGGCGGTCGGCGAGCTGCGTCAGGCCGAGCGCCTCCACCCTGGCCGCGGCCAGCTCGATCGCCAGCGGGATCCCATCCAGCCGGTGCACTATCCGGGCCACCACGGAACCGGCCCCGCCGTCCATGGTGAACAGCGGGTCGGCCTGGCGCGCCCGGTCGGCAAACAACCGCACCGCCGCGGATTCGGCGATCTGGGCGGGCTCATCGGGGCCGGGCAGGCTCAACGGCGCGAGCCGGTACCGTGCCTCGCCCGGCACCCCGACCGGCTCCCGGCTCGTGGCGAGGATCCGCACGTCGTCGGCGAACGGCAGCAACGCGAGGCACAGCTCCGCGGTGGCCGCGAGCACGTGCTCGCAGTTGTCCAAGATCAGCAGGAGCTGCCTTCTGGACAACAGCGCCGACAGCGATTCCACCAGGCTCATCCCGGGTGCCTGACGGGCGCCAAGCGTCACCGCGACCGTCGCCGGCACCAGCGCCGGATCCGGCACCCTGGCCAGTTCGCTCAGCCATACCCCATCCGCGAACCGGTCAGCCACCTGCCGGGCCACCTCACTGGCCAGCCGGGTTTTCCCCACCCCGCCCGGGCCCGTCACGGTCACCAGCCGGTATTTCCCAAGCAGGTCAGTCACGGCCGCTACCGCGGCCGCACGGCCCACGAAGCTGGTCAGGGCCGGGACAAGGCCGTGAACACTGCCGGGCGGTGCGGTCCGCCCGATCTGGGTCATGCCTGCGGCCTTGCCATCGGCCCGGCTGTTTCGGTCACACCCACCAGTGCCACCCCCCGCAGGCCATCCGTTCTGGCCCGGCACCGCAACCGCCGTGCCTGGATTCCCGCCTCATGCAGAGCGGAACTGATGACCTGCTCAAACAGCTTAGAGTGCCTGGCAATGGGGCGCTGGATTAGCCCACCAGTCCTGTTGCCAGGTGCTCTTGTTACCTAGCAACGGGGCCGGTAGCAGGCAAACGTCACCGGATGATCCACGGCCGGAGTTTGACCGCTGGCCAGCCGAATGCTGGTCAGTTAACGCACCGGCCCGGCCGGGCTGGCCGGCCGGGCCGGTGACTGGCTTCGCGCCGTGGGGCGGGCCACGGCGGTTGCGTACTGCACAATCCCTGGTTGCGCGCGCAGGGCCGTGGCTACCGCCGCCAACCTAACCGTGCGCCTGGGGCGTCGGCCATCGGCCAGTAACGTGCGTCAGCGCTCGACGTGGGAGAGTGGTCCCGCATTGACCGGGAACTGCGCGGTGTTCAGCACCTGGATGCCGGCGTGCTGGATGCCGTTGAAGGGCGTGACGATCGGGGCGGTGGCCCCGGGCTCGCAGCCCAGGTTGAACGGGACGCTGGGGTTGTTGAACCACAGTCCCAGGTGGTACTGGTGCGTGGGCGCGAACGTGGTGGTGCCGCCCGGTGACACCGAGAATGTCTCCTTGTCGAAAACGCCCTTGACCGTGGCGCTGCCGGTGCCGCTGCCGTTGGCGTGGATGTCGGTCTGGTACCACGAGACGCCGAACGGTGCCGCGGGTGTCTGGATTACGAACAGGTCAAAGCCCTTGTTGGCGGGCATGCCCGACACGGTGACCTTCATGGTGTCGTTCAGGTCGCCCGTGGTGATGGTCACGTGCCCCGATGCGTTGGGCAGGCACGAGCTGATGGCTGCCGACGAGGGCTGGAGCGCGAACGAGAACGTCTTGCTGGTCGCGGTGGCGCTGGTGGTTGCGGTGAGAACTATCGCCGTGGCCACCGCTACCGCCGTGGCCAGGGCGCCCAGCTTCACCGGAAGGGGAGCCAGCAGGCGGCGGGTCTGAGAGCGGATCGAGTTCATGGGTGTCCCTCCTGTGTTGGGGCGGCGGGGCCGAGCAGCGCCACCGCCGGTCCCGGTCCGTGGCGGACCGGACGGCTCGGGATGGGGAACGCGCGGAGATACGGCATGACAAGCGAGAGCCCCCGTGCAGCCTGAGCCGAATTTGGTAACGCTACGTTAATATCCCAGCCTGCCCTAGGTAAAGGGATCCTGCTCAGCCGACGGGCGGCCGCGCCCTGCGGATGCGGATGTGCCGCCGTGGCGGGTGTCGTCTGGACGAACCGCCACGTAACGTGAGCAGGGTGAAGGCGGGCGGAGCTCTCGTGCTTACCGCGGACGCCGGTGAGGCGGCGCGGCGGGCCGTCGGGGAGGCGCGCGTATCGCTGGGGGACACGCCGCCCTCGTTCGCGGTGCTATTCGCCTCCGCCCATTTCTACGCCTCGGCCGAGGCCCTCGTCGCGGCGGTGGCCGAGGAGACCGGTCAGGTCCCGCTCGTCGGCTGTGTGGCGGAGGCGGTGGCCGGCGGTGCCCGCGAGGTCGAGTCCGAGCCTGCCGTTTCGCTGTGGCTCGCTGCGGGCCTTGGCCCGGTCGAGACGTTCGCCATGGAGTTCGTCCGGACGCCGAGCGGGGGCGCCTACGGCGGCTACCGGTTCGGCGACAGCCCGGCGGGCGTTCACCTGATGGTCTGCGACCCGTTCACGTTCCCGGTTAACGGCCTGCTCGGCCACCTGAACCAGCAGGTGCCCGGGTCGGTGGTCATGGGCGGGATAGCAAGCGGCGGGCTGGAGCTGGGGCAGAGCCGGCTGTTTCTCGACGGGCGGGTGCTGTCGCACGGCGCCGTCGGTGCCTACCTGCCGCGAGCCGAAGTCCATCCGCTGGTAGCGCAGGGCTGCCGCCCGGTCGGTGATCCCTACACCATCACCGGGGCCGACGGGAGCGTGATCTTCGAGCTCGGCGGGCGCCCGCCGCTGGAACGGCTGCAGGAGCTGGCGACGGCGCTGCCCGGCCGGGACTGGGAGTTGCTCGCCCGGGGCGTGTACCTGGGGATGGTCATCGACGAGTACCAGGCCGAGCCGGGCCAGGGAGATTTCCTGGTCCGCGGCGTTGTCGGCACCGACCCAGAATCGGGGGCCATCGCGGTGGGCGATGAGGTGGAGGTGGGCCAGACCGTGCAGTTCCACGTCAGGGACGCCCACTCGGCGGATGAGGATCTCCGCCGCACCCTGGAGCGGGAGGTCGCCGCGCTGGGTGAGCGCCGGGCGGCCGGTGCGCTGCTGTTTACCTGTAACGGCCGCGGATCGCGGCTGTTCTCCGAGCCCGATCACGACGCGGGGCTGCTGGCGAGGATGCTGGGCAAGATCCCGGTTGCGGGGTTCTTCTGCGCCGGGGAGTTCGGGCCGGTGGGCGGGCAGAACTTCCTGCACACATTCACCGCCTCGATCGCCCTGTTCCCGGAGGCGGCTCCGTAGCGAGCGACGGAAATCCACCGCTCACCAAGCCGCCGCGTGACGTTTACCCTCTGCCTTGCTGTGTTTGGCCCGTGGCAGCGGTACGCGGACGATGGCGCGCGTGGCATGTCCATCGGGTCCCCCTCTGGCATCTCGGGTGGTCCTTCGCTTGTGTCAACGGGACACTTGGTCGCGCAGCCACTCCAGAGCCGCCGGGGCTGAGTCGAGCACCGTGATGTGGCCAGCGCCAGGAGCAAGCCGGAGTTCGGCTGTTGGACAGTGCGCTGCGAGCCACTTGCCGTGGGCGCTAGGCACCATCCGATCCTTGTCCCCGTGCAGGATGAGGACGGGCACAGTGATGTCCGCCGGGGCGAATCCCCATCCCTGCGCGCCAGCCAGCAGGTCCTCCACCATTCCGTCGTCGCCTTCTTCCATGGCCTGACCGGCAACTCCGGCCAGCCAGGCCCATGTGCTTTCGAGCGCCGAGTGGTCGCCGGGAGTGAAGGTATCGGGGTCGAACTCGGCCGTCGGCAGATAGGCCTCCAGTGCAGCCCGTCCGGCCAGGGCAGCACGCTGCTCTGCCACTCCGGATCGGCTCCAGCCCGCGAACCAGTCAAGTCCCTCGGCATAGGGCGGGGCTGTCGCGGACATGCTGACCACGGCGAGGACACGTTCAGGCAGGAGCGCTCCGCAGGCCAGGGCATGTGCCCCGCCGCCTGAGTGGCCCACTACGGCGAAGCGGCCGATGCTGAGCGCATCGGCGATGGCGGCCACGTCAGCGGCGGCGGAGGCTATGTCCCTGCCGGGGTTTGGGGTAGAGCCACCATAGGCGGGCCGGTCGTAGGACACCCAGCGCAGGCCATTTTCGGCCGCGGCCGAGAACAGCGGCTCAGGCGGGGAACCGAGATTGGGTGTGCCGTGGTGCCAGAAGACCGCAACCCGGGCGTCCGACTCGTCTTTGCGGGTGTCGTAGTAGTGCAGCGTCCGCCCATCGCTCAGCTCAACTTCAGCGTCCGTAACCACGCATCCGAGCCTAGGCCTCCCGGAAGGCCATCCGCTGCGGCGGAACTTTCGGCAACGGGTTCCGACGGGCGCACAACGGGCGCGGAAGCGCTGGAACGCCTCGGACGATCAACCGCCCGAGGGCGGATTGGACTGCTGGCCTGGGGCTTTTGGCGTGGTGCGCCTGACAGGATTCGAACCCGCGACGCGGTGCTTAGAAGATGTCGCACAAGTGTGCGAGGGAGTCTCTTACGTGGGCTCATAGCTCGGGCGCGTCCGCGCTTGACCTATGTTTCCATGGTCGTTGGTGTCACCTTCGGGTGTCAGCAGCACCGAACCGTGGAGTTCATGGGTTTAGGTCCAGGCTGTTCTCTCCGGTGATTGGCGCTGGATCTTTCCCTAGAGCCAACTGCCTGCAGGCCCGCATCAGCCTTTCCGCCATTTCCGTCTTTTCGGACCTCTTGACTCGCCGGCCAGGCGTTTCGTACTCGGCTTGATAGAGGTCGCCAAGGGCTCCGAGTGCGGCAACAGGGTCACCCGTGCATGCCGCTACGGACAGTTTCTCCGCGTTCTCCCGCAGGTACTTCCGCCGCCGCCGACCGCGGCCCCCGGGCGCCGCTGACTCCGATGCGGACCGCTTCAGCTCGTCCACGTATCGCACTACCCGCATTGCCGTGTTGAAGACTTCGCAACCCTGCTCGTGATCCTCTTGCCGAGGCTGGCCTTTGGTCTTCGTGTGGTAAAGCGGCCCTCCGCACCCGGCGCAGCGTATCAATTGGATCGTCCCCTGGCGCCCTCCCGGCGGCACTGGTCCCGGCCACGAGTACTGCATGATCAAACCGCCGCCTCCGCTAGAGAACCTTGACCACGAGGATAGAACCTGGATCCATGGTGGCGCCGACGGAACCGCCGCGGGCCACGGCATCAATGACCGGTCGGCGTCCGCCCAACCTGAGAGGCAGATCGTTGATCACAGATCCGTAGATTGTTCCGCGGTCCTCGCGACCTGGGCATGTGGCTTCTGACGTGGCGGGACAACGCTCACCGGTGCGCATCGTTACTTCCCACCCTGGCTGGCAGCGACCAAGGTGAACGTGATTCCCAGCAACGGCGCTGCCGATCATCACTCCGGTCCACAGAGCGTGGCGCTCGTGCCGTGCCGCCACGTCCGCTGTCTGGGTGCGAGGTTGAGGCGGGGCCGCCGAGGCGGGTATCAATCCGTGAGGCGACGCGCTCGGCCGCATCGGCGACGGCTCGGGCATGCTGACAAGCTGCCTCCTGCGGGCGAGGCAGACCGCGAATGGGTTCCCACGGCCTGTTGGTCTTCGGCTCTGGAGGCGTTTTGGCTGGTGCGCCTGGCAGGATTCGAACCCGCGACCCGCTGCTTAGAAGGTCGTTTCAGGCAGGGGTCAACCTGTGCGGGCCCAGATCAGACGCGGTTCACGTGGCCCGTGGGTGACCGCTGGTGACGTGGTCTTCCGCCCGTTCTGGCACGGATCTGGCACCGCCGGACTTGTTTGCTCCGAGGATCAACCGGCCACGTACCGTAGTTCGAGATGGTCTTTATGTCCAGTCCAGCTCAAGTTGAAAGACCAGCACCCGGCCGCGGGGAGGTTGATGATGGACGGGCCTGGCCCCCCGGTAACTTCCCGGGTCGCCATCCTGCCCGTGCCATGGAGCGTGGCCTGGATGCGAAGCGGGCCAGGCAGCGCCGCGACCACCTTGGACACCCAGAGGATCTTGTTTCTACGGTTAGCGAGCGGCGGCGAGTGCAACGGGTCGGCCCACAGAATCGCGACGATGTTCCCCCGGTCGCCTATGACGTATGGCATGGGTTGCGTCGCGGGATGGAACCCGGAACGGGCCCAGGATGGGAGAGTGCGTGGCGTTATCGACGCCGGGCAAGCGCCCGTCGCCGCCGGGGCTTGGCTGGACGCGGCGGCTGGCCCGGGGATCTGGGCTGGTGGTTTTCCGGGCTTTGATGTGTGACCGGGAGAGCACCCGGCCGCCGCAAGCATTGCAACTAGGACCAATGCGGCGCCTCGCCTCACATGCAGAGCGTACATTTCGGTGATGGCGGCCCCAGCGCCATCGAACCTGCATAACCAGCTTGGAAGGTTGACCGCACAACCCGGTCATGGGCTCTGACCTGGGCATCCAGGTAGCCGTTGGGCGCCGTGGTTGACCGCTGTTCGCCCTGGCTAATGGCACGTTAATAGCACGGTGATCTTGGGGCTGGTGTGGCAGTGCTGATCAAGCGACTCTCACCCAGAGTCACTGATGTGCTCGTCGGGCGGGCGCCGACCTGGCGTAATCGCCTGGCTGGTCCGTCATGGGAATGCCGCGGAGCGACAGCAAGACCACTAGCACGACTCCGCACGTCAGGCAGATGTCGGCAACGTTAAAGTCCGCGAAGTGCTGCAGGTCAATAAAGTCGACGACGGTGCCGCGGCCGAAGCCGGGTGTCCGCATCAGCCGGTCACACAGGTTCCCGACGGCTCCTGCCAGCAACAGGCCGAGTGCTGCCGCCCAGCCCACCGAGCAGAGCCGGGGCACCTTGGTGACGATCAGCACGGCGACCGCCACCGCCACGCAGGTGAACAGCACCGTCGCAGCGGGCGCGAAGCCGAAGGCGGCACCGGAATTCCGCGAGACATAGATGGTCAGGACCTGGCCGACTACGCGGATCGGCGGCTTACCCTCCAAGGTCGCGACCAGGAGCACCTTCGTCGCCTGGTCAAGGCCGATACCCAGCAGCGCGGTCCCGGCGAGCACCGCCGCGCAGCGAGTATTCACAGGCATTGGGCCAGTATGGCAAGTATCTGGCCCGGCCCGGAGAGGCTGCTCTCCTCCGGCTTCATAACAGGTGCCGAGTAGTCCCAGCTTGGAAGATCGGTAGGGCCTGGCGGGTGACCAGCGCGAACGGCGGTCCTGTTCGGCGGCCGACGAGAGCGTATGAGTGGCCGCGGTTGACCGCTGTCGCTGTCGTGTGTGGCACATGTGTGGCACGGCTGGCCTGGTGACCTCTTCCGTGTCAGGTCTCCTCCGCGATTCGGCTCACGTGCGTCAAGCCAGGCCGCGATGTCTGTGGCCTTGTCCGGGAGTGACCGTGACAGCCCTCGGCCGACCACCTCATCGGGCACGCGGCGGGCACGGCCAGCACCTTCAGATCGACAGCCTCGTGAGCGACCCGGGATGACAGGCATGCCGACCACCTGGGTCTAGCTGCAGCGCTTCGGGAGAAGGTTGGCCAGACTGAAAGTGGCAGCATTGCTGTCATGAAGGAGAGTGGCAGCATTGCTGTCATGAAGGAGACTGACACAATGTCAAACCGCGCTGGTGCGGGCGGCGAGCAGTCAGAGGCTGCGGACCAGTGGCGCGCGCGCAGATATTGCAGGCCGCGATCGATGTCATCTCCGAGCGCGGGTATGCCGACACCAGGATTGCCGACGTCGCCGGGCACTCTGGGGTCAGCCTGGCGCTTGTCATCTACTACTTCAAGACCAAGGATCAGGTTCTCACCGAGGCCATGCGGCACTACGAGGACAAGGTGGTACGAGGAAGCCCAGCGCCGGATGGCGCAGCTACCCACCGCGGCGGTGCGGCTCGAGGAGATCGTCGCGATGAGCTGCCTGCCCGAGGCCGACCCCGAGCCGCAAAGCTCCTGGCAGCTCTGGCTGGATTTCTGGGTCCAGGCGGCTCGGAACAGCGAGGTTGCCAGCGTGCGGCCCGGGTCTGATGAGCGCTGGCGCGAAGTAATAACCGAACTGGTGCTGGCGGGCCAGGAGGCCGGTGAGTTCCGCGAAGCGGACACCGGCAGCTTCGCGATCTGCCTGTCGTCGCTTCTTGATGGGATGGCCATCCAGATAGCGCTCGGCGATCCGGTGGTTGACCCGGTGGCAGCTTTTGAGCTAAGCATGCAGTTCGTTGCTGATCAGCTCCGGTTTAACTGGACGCCGGGCCGGGGCCGGGTTAACTGACCGTGCGGCCCGGACGGGCCATGGCGGTGCGCATCAGGGGGGTTAGAGGACCCGTCAGGCCGGGAGTAGTAGGCAATGAGTTCGCGGGGCGTGCTCCTCGGCGGGCTGGTCGTCGTTTTGGTAGGAAAGACGGGACTATCAGCTTGGGAATTGGACCGATCACGCCCACTGATACCGTTGACCAGGCAACTTCGGTGGCCTGGAGTGACCGTGATTGACCGCTGGTCACCCTGGCTAATTGCATGTTAATTGTACGGCGATCTTCTCCCCCATGCCTACCCGCACCTTACAGGGGATGGCCCGCGTCCGGTCCGGGCAGGCTCCTGCCTGGCCCTTGGTTTCTGACCGGAGGAGGTGCAGAGGCTCCGCGGTCAAGGGTGGCCGTAAGGCCATTTCCGAAAGGAAAAGCGAAGCGCCCTTGACGGTGGAGGGGCACCCCCGCACACTGAGCGGGCCATCCCCGGACCGTAGCGTCATCACGGCCGTGATCTTCTCCGGCTGCGTCGTCGTGGACCAGGTGGTCACCGTCAAATCAAGCGCGGGCCGTCGCCGCTAGAGACGGGGTGCACGGGGATTTCTTCCCGCCGTCCGCGCAGGACTACAGGGGGAGTCGCCACGGGGGGGACCAGTCCCCCATAGGCGGGGTCTGGGGCCGGCGAGGCCCCGGGTGCGCGTCAGCGCCGTGGAGTGCATCGCCTGGCAGTCTGGTGGGACCCTTGAAGTCTCTGCGGTCATACGCGACCAGGTGGCCGATGTCGAGGCGGTCATGCCATCACGATGTGGGTACCCAGTAGCGGAGCTGGCCACTGCGCACGTCCTCCAGCACGCCGCCGTTGGCCTCGATCACCTTGCGGGAGGCGATGTTGTTCTCATCGCAGGTGAGCAAGGCCGGGTTGATGCCGAGCGAGCGGGCGACGGGGAGCGCGGCGGCGAGCATGGCGGTAGCGTGCCCGCGCCGCCGTGCCGAGGGCCGGATGTCGTGGCCGATGTGGCCGCCGATCTCCCGCAGCCGGACGGTGAGCCGGTGCCGGATCGATATCTGGCCGAGGTATTCATCCCCGCTGACCCACCACAGCATGGTCTGCGGGACACGCCCAGCGGGTCGCGGTGATTCTTCCCGCGCGTCGTCCTCCAGCTCTCGGAGGTACTGCGTGAACTCGGCGGGCTCGGCCCACCGGCTGGCATGCGCGCGGATTGTCTGTCCGATGTTGCTGTCGTCGTCGGGCCCGCCCCGGCCTTCGGCCTGGAACTCCGCCATCGCGGCGAGGAATGAGCGGTGGAGGCGGGTATCAGGCGGGATCAGCTTTGGCATGGGAACAGTTCTACCCGTGGACCGGGGCCACAGCGCATGGGAATTTTCGCCTGCTCCGGGCAAGTCTGCGGCAGCGGGCGAGGCAGACGCCCCGGCGGCCCGCTTGTGCAATGCGACCGCAGGCAGCGGCGGACGCGCCGTCCGCGAGCTGGCCCCGATCGGGGAAGAGCGGGCGGGAACACGCATCCGGCCTGCGTGACGAGTGGCTGTGCTGATCTGGGCGAGTCTCGCGGGGCTGTGGCTCGGCGTGCGCCGCGCGGGCCTCCTCAAGGCGGAGCGCGGCGCTGACGCCGGGCCAGCGGCGCCGCGTAGCGGCGCCGCCTTGAGTACGCCCGGCATGGGCGATCGCTTGGGGGTGAAAGTCCCCTGGAGGAAGAGGTGATGCTAACTCCGAGCCGGAGGCAACTGCGTCGTCGTGAGGCGGGGTGGGAAGGAAGCCCGAGGCGAATCCCTGCACCGAGGTACACGAACCGCGTATAAGGCGGGGCGATCTGGGTGAGCCTGCTCAAGAAGGTAAAGCCCGTCATCACCGACAGGGTCGTCACGTAAACGCGGCGGGCGTAGGGGGAAAGTGGTCGTTCTTATCCGGGGAGATCTGCCTGGGTGTCGGTTGTGCTGTCGTTGTCGCCGCGCCGACGGTTCCCGTTGTGAGGTGGGGGCTGACCGGGCAGAGGTCAGCAGAGGTCGTAGTACCGGCCGGGGATTGGATCGTGGCCGGGAAGGGCCGAACGTCAAGTGGGACGGAGGAATCGGGGTTGCTCGTGCCGGTCGCGCAGATCGCAGCCATCCCGCGGACGCGGGCCAGCGGCGGGAAGGAGACGGTGAATTCCGTTGAGCACCGCAGCTGAGCGTAGCGGCCGGACGGCGCGCGTTGAGGATGCTGTCCTCCCCGGCTTGGAGGTGAGCGTGTGGGAGCAGATGCTCTCGCCGCAGAATCTGAGCCGGGCGCTGAGGCGTGTGGAGGCCAACCGGGGTGCGCCTGGTGTTGATGGCATGACCACGGGGCAACTGCGCCCGTGGCTGCACGAGCACTGGGGGCAGGTCCGGCGGGCTCTGGACGTGGGCACATACCGGCCGTCGCCGGCCCTGCGGGTAGTGATCCCCAAGCCTGGGGGCGGCGAGCGTTTGCTGGGAGTGCCTACCTGTTTGGATCGGCTGATTCAGCAGGCCATCGCGCAGGTGCTCACGCCAGTGTTCGACCCGGGGTTTTCCGGGTCGTCGTTTGGGTTCCGTCCCGGCCGGTCCGCCCATCAGGCGGTCCGGGCCGCGCGGCGGTGCATCGAAGACGGCCTGGTATGGGTCGCCGACATCGACTTGGACCGGTTCTTTGACCGGGTCCAGTTCGATGTCCTGATGGCGCGGGTGGCGCGCAAGGTGGACGACCGCAAGATCCTCAAGCTCATCCGGAGGTATCTGGAGGCCGGGGTGATGGTCGGCGGGGTTAAGCAGGCGACGGTTGAAGGGACGCCGCAAGGCTCCCCGCTGTCGCCGGTCTTGTCGAACGTCATGCTGGATGATCTGGACCGGGAGCTGGGAAAGCGCGGTCACCGGTTCGTGCGTTATGCCGATGACCTGCGGGTCTTCGTGCGCAGCGAACGGGCCGCCCAGAGGGTGTTCGAGAGCGCCTGCGGTGTGATCGAACGGCGGCTAAAGCTGAAGGTGAACCGGCAGAAGTCCTCGATCCGGCACGCCGCGCAGGCGACGCTGCTGGGATTCGGGTTCTTCTTCGACGGCCCACGGGTCGGAATAAAGATCGCCCCCACGGCGATCGCGCGGCTGACAGACCGGCTGCGAATGCTGACCCGGCGCCGCTGGAGTGTGTCGATGGACTACCGCATCGGCAGGCTCAACCGGCTCATCACCGGCTGGATGGCCTACTTTCGGCTCGCCCAGCGCGTCAGCGTGCTCAGCAAGCTGGACGGATGGCTGCGCCGCCGCCTGCGGCAGATCCGCTGGAAGGAATGGAAGACCACCGCCGCCAAGCGGCACAACCTGCGAATACGCGGCATCTCCGAAAGCGAGGCCCGCAAATGGGCCGGTGTCACCAGGAGATACTGGAAGGTCGCAGGCTCCCAGATCCTCCAGGTATCCCTGCCCAACTCCTACTGGAACCACCTTGGCCTGAAAACCCTTAGCCAAACCTGGCAGCGTCTCAACCCAGCGGCCTGACGAACCGCCGGATGCGGACCCGCATGTCCGGTGGTGTGAGAGGGGGCGGGGCGACCCCGCCCCCTACTCGATTCTCCATGACAGCGACGAGCGGCAGCGCAAGCTCGCGGAAGCACTGGGCGATGCCGCCTTCGCTGAACTCCAGCGCCGGGGGAGTACCGGTGAATCTGGCACGGATCTGGCACGCGATGACCACAGCGCAAGCTAAGCGATCATGGCAGGTGGCACGATCATGCCCCTAACCTGGGATTTCGTTGAGTGCGCCTGGCAGGATTCGAACCCGCGACCCGCTGCTTAGAAGGCAGCTGCTCTATCCGGCTGAGCTACAGGCGCCACGCATGACATTGTGCAGCATCGAGGTCACGCAGGGGGCACAGCTTCGCTGAGTGCGGGAGTAACTAGGGAGCGCCCTGGGGTTGGTGGGGCGTGCAGTACGGACCCGGTGGGAGGCTCAGCGAGCAGAGGCGCCGCGGCGCGGGTGGCATGATCCGGCTGGCGCGGCCGGGCCCGCCGGGAGAGCGGGTCCCGGCGGGCTAACGCAGGTAGCTCGGAGACCCGCGCCCGGCCGCTTGCCGCGTGCTCCCGGCCCGAAGGGTGAGCTAAGCGTGCCGGGGAGCACTGCGGACAGGCATCAACTACCTGGAAATCGCCGGTTCATGCAGCCGGTGCGAACCCGTCTGCCGGTGCCCCCGGGGCATGACGGGCGTCATGGATCGGTCGGGAAACTATTCACTGGGCGGGCGCTGGCACCGCTCATAGCGTTTGAGGCGGTGCAGGGAACAACTGCCGCCGCCCACTTGATCAGCGTTCGCAGGTGAGGCCGGCCGGGGCCCGGGCACCGTAACCATCCAGCAGAGCTTGATGCCTCAAGGAGGAGCTGTGACCGCGGCCAACCTGGTGATCGGAATCCTGGTCCTTGGCCTGGTGATCTACCGGCAGGTGATACCACGCCAGGTCAAGTCGAGCATGCGGATTCCCGCGATCCTGGGGATCATCGGGGTCGTTCAGACGTATCAGTTCTTGCACGGCGAGCACGTCGACGCCGTGATCATCGCGGAGCTTGCCGGCAGCCTGGTCCTGGCCGCCGTGTTTGGCCTGGCTCGTGCCGCCACTGTGCGGTTGTCGTTCCGGCAGGGACAGTGGTGGTCGCAGGGCAGCTGGCTGACCGCGATCCTGTGGGTCCTCTCGCTTGGCGTGCACCTGCTCTTCGACGCACTGGTCAGCGGAAAGCACGGCCACGCCAGTCTGGGCGAGGCGACCATCCTGCTCTACCTGGCCGTCACGTACGCGGTGCAGCGCCTGGCAGTACAGGCCCGCTGCCAGCGGATGGCGTTCCATTCCGGCCCGATATGACCGGGCTCAGGTAGAACCGCCCGCTTGCGGCGCCGCCGCTGGGTGGCGCCGCATCGGCGGGCGGTTGTGTACCCCGGCGCTGGCGTTCGGCATGATTAAAGGGCATCGCGCGTGGGGCCGGCGCTTCCGGGGCTCGGCACGCCGCTGTATCCCAGGAGGTCACCATGCATCAGCCGCCTATTCCGCACGTCGAGAGCACGGATCCGGAAATCGCCGGGCTCATCGAGGCGGAGGCGCGCCGCCAGTACGAGAAAGTCCGGCTAATCCCGTCGGAGAACTACGTCTCCGTCGCGGTACTCGAGGCGTCGGGCTCGGTGCTGACCAACAAATACTCAGAGGGGTACCCGGGGCGGCGTTACTACGAGGGCCAGCAGTTCATCGACCAGATCGAGATCCTGGCGAGGGAGCGGGCGCAGGCGCTGTTCGGGGCTGATCACGCGAACGTGCAGCCGTACTCGGGCTCGCCCGCCAACCTCGCGGTCTACCTGGCCTTCCTGCAGCCGGGCGACACGGTGATGGGCATGGCGCTGCCAGCGGGCGGGCACCTCACCCACGGATGGGGAGTCTCGGTGACTGGCAAGTGGTTCCGTGCCATCAGGTACGGAGTGCGGGCCGACACCGGGCGGGTGGACCTCGACGAGGTGCGTGACCTGGCGCTGGCGGAACGGCCCAAGGTCATTTTCTGCGGCGGTACGGCGATCCCGCGGACGATCGACTTCCCGGCCTTCGCCGCCATCGCGGCCGAGGCGGGAGCGGTGCTCGTGGCCGACATCGCCCACATCGCGGGGCTGATCGCTGGCGGGGCGCACCCGTCCCCGGTCGGGTACGCACCGGTGATCACCACAACGACACACAAGACGCTGCGCGGGCCACGGGGTGCCATGATCATGTGCGCGGAGGAGCATGCCTCGGCGCTGGACAAGGCCGTCTTCCCCGGCCTGCAGGGCGGGCCGCACAACCACACCACGGCGGCGATCGCCGTTGCGCTGCACGAGGCCGCGCGGCCTGAGTTCCGCACCTACGCACAGCAGGTCGTGACCAACGCGAAGGCACTGGCCGACGCGCTCACGGCGCGCGGGTTCGACTTGGTGTCGGGCGGGACCGACAACCATCTGATCCTGATGGACCTGACGTCCAAGGGCATCGCGGGCAAGCCTGCCGCCAAGGCCATGGACCGGGCCGGCCTCGAGACCAACTACAACACCGTGCCGTTCGACCCGCGCAAGCCGTTCGACCCGTCCGGTATCCGGCTCGGCACCCCGGCGATCACGACCCGCGGACTACGGGAGGAGCACATGCCGCAGATCGCGGCCTGGATCGACGAGGCGGTCAGCGCCGCGATCAAGGACGACGAGCCGACCATCGACCGGATCGCGGCCGAAGTCCGCGAACTGCTCGCCGGGTTCCCCATGGCCGGCTGGTCCGAACCCGCCTGACCCCGGCGCGGGCTTAGCGCGGCCGCTTTCATGATCCGGTAGGAAATTGTCCTCCCCTATGAGGGCGAAAACCCTACTGGATCACGAGGAAGAGAGCGGCGCTCTTACTTCGAGAGCGGTGCTCTGATAACATGGCACCGTGAATGCGAGCCGGAGCGCCAGGGAGCGGGTCCGGGCCGAGCTCATCAGGGAGATCACCGAGATCGCCCGGCGGCAGCTGGCGACCGAGGGGGCCGCCGGGCTGTCGCTGCGCGCGGTCGCGCGGGAGATGGGCATGGTCTCCTCCGCGATCTACCGGTACTTCCCGAGCCGGGACGACCTGCTCACCACCCTGATCATCGACGGGTACAACGCGGTCGGCGCGGCCGTGGAGAAGGCCGAGGCCGCGTGCCCCCAGGACGATTACCACGGACGCTGGCTCGCCGGGTGCCAGGCTGTGCGGGACTGGGCCCTGGCCCATCCGCACGAGTACGCCCTGGTCTACGGCTCGCCCGTGCCGGGCTACCGGGCGCCGGACCAGACGATCGGCCCGGCGTCCCGGGCGGCCGCCGTGTTCGGGAAGATCGTCAGCGATGCGTACCGGGATGGAGCAGTGACCGGGCCCGTCGCCTGCCCGCCGGTACCTGAGTCGTTCGGGCCCGACGCCGCGCGGCTGCGGGACGCTGTCCTCGCCGGGATCCCCGACGACGTCGCGGCCCGGACGCTGGGCGCCTGGGCAGGGCTGTTTGGCCTGGTGAGCTTCGAGTTGTTCGGGCAGTTCGAGAACGTGGTCACCGACCGGGACGCGTTCTTCGGCTACGCCGCCTCCTGCCTGGGCCGCATGGTCGGCCTGCCCTCCTAGGCCGGGCCGCACCCGCCGGTACCGGCAATCCGCCCGCCCGCATCGACGCACGCGCACGGCCTTACCGGAAGCGCCATTCGGCGCGGCGGCGAATAGTCCCAGAACAACCGGGTAACCTTGGCCGGGTACGGCCCGGAAACCCTGGTCGCGTGCTTTCGCTGCGGCACGCGCGCCGCGGCGATAGCGTGGCCAGGATCGCAGCCCAGTGGCCGCCCGCTACCTGCCGCCAGGGCTTCCGCAACTTAATGTTGTCGGCCGCGCAGCCGGCGGCCTTCCGGCAAGACGAGGATGCCTCATGACATTCGGACCGTCTCGGATCAGCGCGGCCGTGAAGAGCAGGTTCCAGACCACCCTAGGCAAGCGGTTCAGCAGGTTCTTGCTGGTGGCAGCCGCCGCGGTGGTGGCGAGCCAGCTCACGCTGACCATCTGCCTGGGCCCGGTGGGCCTGACCGCTGGTAAGTCGGCGATCGCGGCCTGGGTGGCCGGCGCGGCCGTGAGCTACGTTCTGTCGCGGTGGGCCTGGGAGCGCAAGGGCAGGCCGAACCTGCTCAAGGAGACGCTGCCGTTCTGGATCGTCGCCATCGGCACGGCGGTCGTGCTAACGCTCACCGCGAAGTGGGCGAACCATCAGGCCATCTCGATGGGCCTCAATGACACGCAGCAGGTGCTCTTCGTCGACGCCTGCTACTTCCTGGCGAACTGTGTGACGTTCCTAACCCGCTTCCTGATCTTCCACTACGTCCTCTTCAAGGACCGGGGATCCAGGGTGTCCGAACTGGTCTCGGAACTGCCTGCCTCGGAGCTGCCAGGAGCCAGGCCAACCGAACCAGCCTCGTCGGCCGACGCCGAGACCACCGCAGCGCCATTCGCGGCCGCTGGCTCCTCCGGGCGGGCAAACGGCTCGTGGACCTCGGCCGAACGGTCGCCGGGCCGGCGGTCATCGCGCGACGAGACCGGGCTGCCCGAGGCGGGCACCCGGCGCTGAGCCGCGGCGGGCCGGCGGCGGCGCTCCCGCCGCCACGTGCCGAGCACCACGCTGGCGTAGTGGAGCCCGTAAATGGCGTTGTGGCCCTTCTTGCTCTCGCCGACCTTGCGCTTGTGAATGGTGGCGGGTACCTCCGCCACCCGGAACCCGTGCGTGAGCACCGCGATGAGCAGTTCCGATGACTGGTACTGCGGCTGCTCCAGCCGGACCGCCCCGGTGACCTCCGCCCGCATGGCCCGCAGGCCGAACGAGGAGTCGGTAATGCGCTGCCCGGTCAGCAGGCTGATGGTCACCGCGAAGACCCACGTGCCCAGGCGGCGGACCGGGTCCTTGGTCTCCTGGCTGCCGAGCTTGCGCGATCCGGTGACGAAATCGGCATCGCCGGCGACCACGGGGGCCAGCACGCGGTCCATCTCGTCCGGGTTGTACTGCCCGTCGGCGTCGGTGGTCACGATGTAGGCGGCGCCGCCCTCCCGGGCCAGCCGGTAGCCCAGGCGCAGCGCCGCGCCCTGCCCCCGGTTCACCGGGACGTCGCAGACCAGCGCGCCGTGCGCCTTGGCCTCGGCGGCAGTGCCGTCCTTCGAACCGTCCGAGACGACGATCGCGGCGGTTTCCAGCCCGCAGAGCTTGACCGGCAGCGCGTCGATGACCGAGCCGACCACCCCTTCTTCGTTGAAGGCCGCGATCACAACGGCGACCGGCGGCAGCGTGGCCGCCTTGTCCCCGTTGCCGGTGAAGAACGCGGTCGCCGCCGCAGCGTCGATCGTCTCGTCAGCACGCCTGGTGTCGGTCACAGCCCAGCCTCTCTCTCCACAGTTTGCAGCCCGCGCTGGGCATCCTGTGGATCCCACTCCGGCCACACGGTGGCGATTCCTGATTTGAGATCGTGCGTGGGCTGGTAACCCAGGGCCCGCGCAGCGGAGATGTCGACGATCACCGCCGGCATCTCGCCCGGCTTGGCGGGAACGTGCTCGGCCGGGATAGGCGCCCCGGTGACGCTGCGGGCGGCGGCGACGATGTCGTTCACCGTGACCGACTCTCCGGCCGCCACGATGAGCGAGCCCGTGTGCCCGGTGCGCCGGACCAGCAGGAGTGCGGACACGATGTCATCGACGTGGATCAGGTCCCGGACCTGGGTGCCGTCGCCATAGATCTGCACCCCCTCGCCGTCCCTGGCGGCACGCATCAGCCGGGGCACGAAGCTGTCCTTCTGCTGCATCCCCGGGCCGTACACGTTGGAGAAGCGCAGCGCGCAGCCTTTGATCCCGTAGGCGGCGGTATAGCAGCTCACCAGCATCTCCCCGGCCGCCTTGGTCGCCCCGTAGGGGGTCAGCGGGCGCAGCGGAGACTGCTCGGTGATGACCGACGTGCCGACGTCGCCGACGACGGCGTTGGTGGAGGCCAGCAGGAAGCTCCCGACGCCCCGGGTGCGGGCAAGCTCGAGGAGGCTGGCCGTGACGGCGACGTTCGTTTCGTATGTGCCCACGGGGTCGTCGAGTGACTTGAGCACCGACGTGATCGCGGCCAGGTGGAAGATGGCATCGGTGCCGGGGCTGACCGCCCGGGCGGCGACAGACGGGTCGCGCAGATCACCGACGACGGGACGGACTCCCGGTTCAGCCGGCTCGCGCAGGTCTGCCACGGTGACCTCCGCCCCGGTCCCGAGCAGCGCCTTAACGAGCCGCCGCCCGATGAACCCGGAGCCGCCGGTCACCAGCACCCGGGAAGGATGTTCAGCCGTCATCAGTTCTCCGCATCCGATTCACGACATATTTGTGTTGCACCCGGTTCTACCGGGTTTCAGCAAGCTGTGTTGCCCGGTCGGGTGAAGCTACCTGGTACTACCGGCCTCCGTGAGCCCTGGTGATCTTCGGAATCGTGCGCGCAGTCGCTGGGCTGCATCGCGGGATCCGGCCCTTGCGGGCACCGGATCCGCCGGTGCCCTGCTGTTCGGCCGGGCCCTGGCTGCCGTGCTGCGCGTCCTCAGCCAGGGGGTACACGGCGGGGCGCGTGGTCAGTGTAGCCGCAGGTTGCGCGTGCGATCACAGTGAAGCCGCGGTCGGCGCCATGGCGGCGGCCGCGCTTGGCAGTGCCTAGACCTTTCTTTTGCATAACGCTGCCCTCGGCCCTCTCGTTGCCGTCCCAGGCCCGGGTGCCGGGCCCGTCGCGCCGGGCCTTGCCCCGCGGTCTTGGCTTTGTGACCAGCGGGCCGGGTACCCGGAGGGCCCTGTTTCGGCCATTGAGGTGGGTACTCTGCCCAGCCGGTACATAATGACCACAGCACGTAACGCGCCCGTGCGGAAGGATGGGCTTTCACTAACAGTGACTGCGCAGTGCCAGCATCGCAGGCAGGCTGGTGCCGGCTCAGCGTGATGCATACCACTGTCCGTGGCGGCCAGAGAGCACCACTATGACCAGTGGGGCAGCAGTGTTAGAAGTGTGAGCAGGATAATGGAAGGGCGATGACCGAGGGTCCGGGTGTGACGGCCGCTGCGGCGCGCGACCCGCAGGACGCGGCCCGGCCTGTGACACCGGATCCAGCCGGTGCTCCGCAGGCCGCCGCCGGGCCTGCCGAGCCCGCGCACGGTTCCAGCGCGGCCGTCCGCCAGCCTGGCCACCCCGGCTGGGCCGCCCAGGCCATCACGGGCGCCCGCCAGGCTCGCTCCGATGCTGGCCGGGCTATGGCAGGCGGGACGACGGCTGACCGGGCGCAGGTGCCGCCAGAGGATGAGGAGATCGAGCCGCACGTCCGGGTGGACGCCCGGCTCATCGAGTCCGCGATCCTGGCGTTGCGCAAGCCCATTGTCGCCGCCACGTTGCCGCTGGAAGCCCCCGGCGTGGCCGCAGCGCGGGTGGAGCGGCACAAGCTGCTCAGCCAGATCGACGACTACTTGCTGCCGCGGCTGCGCGAGTCCGGTGCGCCGATCCTGGTAGCCCTGGTCGGCTCGACCGGGGCGGGCAAATCCACGCTGGTGAACAGCGTCGTCGGTGCGCACGTCAGCATGACCGGTATCCGCAGGCCCACCACGAACAGCCCGGTGCTCGCCTGCCACCCCGACGACGTCGGCTGGTTCGCCGAGAACGTCTTCCTGCCGACCGTGCCACGGGTACGCCAGGAGGGGCTGGCCCGGTCCGGCAAAGACGGCCTGCTCGTGCTGGCGGCGAACAAGGGCATGCCGAAGGGCGTCGCGCTGCTCGATACCCCCGACATCGACTCGGTGGTGGAGGCGCACCACGAGTTCGCGCATCAGTTTCTCGATGCGTCCGACCTGTGGCTGTTCATGACCACCGCCAGCCGTTACGCCGACGCTACCGTGTGGGAACTGCTGCAGCATGCCAGGGACCGGGGAGCGGCGCTCGCCATCGTGCTCTCCCGTGTGCTGCCGGCCGCCGGTCCCGAGGTCGTCGGGCACTTCCACGCCATGCTGGAAGCCAACGGCCTGGGCGATAACCAGCGTTTCCTCATCCCCGAGACCGTCCTCATCGACGGCAAGCTGCCCCCCGAGGTGTGCGCGCCGGTCCGGGACTGGCTGAAGGAGACCGCGGACCAGCCCGATCGCCGGGTTGCCGTGCTGACGCAGACGATGGCCGGTGTCCTCGACACGTTCCGCACCCGGGTGCCGGCGCTCGCCGCCCAGGTTGAGGGCCAGGTCGCCCTCCGCTCCGGCCTGACCACGATGATCGCCGCGGCTTATCAGGCGGCCCTGGCCGAGCTCGACAAGACCTTGCAGGACGGCTCCCTGATGAGCGGCGAGGTGCTCGCCCGGTGGCAGGACTTCGCCGGCACCGGTGACCTGCTCCGCACGCTGCAGTCGCGGCGGGGCGGCAAGCAGCGGCGGCACCGCAGCCCGGCCCGGGCTGAGGCGC
Source organism: uncultured Actinomycetes bacterium (assembly GCA_963813395.1). Taxonomy (GTDB): domain Bacteria; phylum Actinomycetota; class Actinomycetes; order Streptosporangiales; family Streptosporangiaceae; genus DASXKD01. The sequence continues at coordinate 50,409 of CAWEYV010000009.1, read as the reverse complement.
TGAAGGCGGCCGCGCGCGCGGCGATCGAGTCGCTGATCGTCTCGGTCGCGGACCGGGCCGCGGAGGACTGCCTGGCCCACTGGCGGGAACACCCGGCGGGTGCTGCCCTGCTCGAGCGGCTGACCGCGACGAGCGACCCGGCGACCTGGCCGGGGTCTGAGTTCGCCGCGGAAGCGGACCTCATCTTCGGCTGGGACCTGGGCGGCATGGGCGCGGCCCAGGCGGCGCTGGACGACGAGAACAGCAGCCCCGGCGAACGGGCGGCGGCGCTCGGCCGGTCCTCGCCCGACCTGGCCACCCGGTCGGCCCGGGCGGTCAGCGGATGGCAAGACCAGGTGGCGCACCTGGTACACGCCGAGAACGTCACCAAACGATCCATCGCCAGGGCCGTGTCCCTCGACGACGACTCGCTGGCGACCGTACTGATGATCGGCCTGCTGGGTTCCGGCGACGACGAAACCAGCACGGCCGCGATCCCCGGACGGCTGCTCACCTCGCTGTTCGGGGCGGGCCCGCTGCGGGACGTCGCCACTCGCACCAGCGCGGACCTGCGGCACCGGATCAACTTGATCTTCGACGAGGAGATGCGCAGGTTCGCCGAGCTGATCGACGCGGTGGGCACTCCGAACGCCATGGCCGGGCTTCAGCTCTACCAGGCGACCTATGCCCTCGAGGTGGCGCGGTGAGCCAGGGCCCGGTGAGCCGGCCCCGCGCGGCGAAGGGGGGCACATGGTGATGGAGGTGGACACGTCAGGGTCTGAGCTGGTCGGCCAGGCCGTGATCCACCGCGGGGCACACGGCAGCGCCGCCGGCGTGCTTGCGAACAGCAACTACACCAGCGGCGCCAGCCTGTCGCAACGCCTCACGGCCGTGGCGCGCCTGGTCCAGATCGGGTCAGCCCGCGGCGGGGCGGACGGCTTCAGCGCAGAGCTGATGGGGGATGCGGAGGCGCTGCTGGCCAAGGCGGGGGAGCGGCTGCGCCTGTCGTCACAGCACACCATCGCGGTGCTCGCCGGTGGGACGGGCAGCGGCAAGTCCTCGCTGTTCAACGCGCTGGCCAGTGCGCAGTTCTCCCCGGCAGGAGTACTCCGCCCGGTGACCAGGAAGCCGCGCGCGTGCGTCTGGGGCATGGATGGAGCCGGGCCCCTGCTTGACTGGCTGGGGATCGAGCCGCACTACCGTTACGCCCGGTCCAGCGCCCTGGACGACGGGGAGCGCGCGCTCACCGGCCTGCTCCTGGTGGACCTGCCCGACCATGACTCGGTCCTGTCCGGTGACTCCGCCGAGGTGAGCCGGCTTGTCGCACAGGCCGACCTCATGGTGTGGGTGCTCGATCCGCAGAAGTACGCCGACGCCTCGGTACACAGCCGGTACCTGGTGCCGATGGCCGGGCACGCGTCGGTGATCGCGGCCGTGCTCAACCAGGCGGATCTGCTCGCGCCGGAGCAGGCCGAGGATTGCGTCGCCGACCTGCGCCGCCTGCTGGACGCCGAGGGCCTGCACGACGCAAGGGTCCTGGTCACCTCCGCGGTCACCGGTGCGGGCCTTCCCGATCTGCGCACGGCGCTGATCGACACGGTGATCGCCCGGCAGGCGGCGGTGCAGCGGATCGGTGCCGACGTGGACGCCCTGGCGGCACGGTTCGCGCCCTACGTGGGCGAGGCAGGCGACCCGCTGGCCTGGGACCCTGCGGGCGACCAGGACGGGCAGCCGGTCAAGTCCCTGCCCCAGGCGGCCACGGACGGGCTGGCGGAGGCGTTGTCCCGGTCCGCTGGCGTGAGCGGGGTGGGGAAGGCGCTGCAAAGTGCCAGAGAGCTGAAGGCCGTCGACTACGTGGGCTGGCCGGTGGTCTGGCTGGCCGACCCCGTGCTGCGCAGGGACCCGGTGCGCAAGGTGCGGCTCGCCAGGCTCTGGCAGGAGCTTCGCGGTGCGGCCTCCGGGTCGATAGGCGCACAGCAGGCTGAGATCGACAACGCGCTCACCACGGTGGCCGAGGAAGCGGGTCACGGCCTGCCGGGGGTGTGGCAGGCCAGCATCCGCACGGCGGCCAGGTCCAGAGCGCACGAGATCCCCGCCGCGCTCGGCACCGCCATCGCCGAGTCGCTGCCGGCCGAGAACAGCGTGGCGCCCTGGTGGCGGATGGTGGCCGCCTGGCAGGGCCTGCTCCTTGGCGCCGCCGCGGTCTGTGTGGCCTGGCTGCTGGCGATCATCGTGGTCGGCGTGTTCCACGCCTCATCGCACGCCTCGTCGCTGCTGAGCGACGTCGGCCTGCTGCCCTGGGTCGTGCTCATCGCGGCCGCGGTCCTGCTGCTCGGCTGGCTGACCGCCAATGGTTGCCTGGGCCTGGTGGCCCGCGAGGCCAATGAGGAGCGGGAGCGGGCCGAGCAGAAAATGCACGAGGCGATCGCTGGCGTCGCGCAGGAGATGGTGCTGGCGCCGGTCGAGCGGGAACTGTCGGAGTTCGCCCGGTTCCGGCAGGAACTGGCGATCGCCCGTAGCTGAATCCGCTGAGCCGGCGCTGGCCGCCGGACTGGCCGGCCGAATGTCGTTGTTGTGGCTACCAGTACGGTGCACCCCTCACCCCACCGCCCCGCCCCATCAGCACCCCTCACCCCACCGCCCCGCCCCATCAGACTGCCGTGGTTGCCACATAACCACGACAAAAGTGTCTCTGGCGGGACGGGCGCGGGCGGCTGGGTTAGCCGAGCCGGCGAGGAAGCATCGGTGCCGTTCCGGAGTTACTGTAATGATGTAATCGCAGTAACAGGAGATGCATGCTGATGGACCCCTCGCTCGATGTGTACTCCCAGATCGTGGCCGGTGTGGCGGCCGAACTAACCCCCAAGGTGGCTAGCCTGCGCGTTCCCCGCCAAGGCGGCGGGCGGGGCGGGGAGAGCCTCGGTTCCGCCGTCGTCTACACCAGCGATGGCTTCCTGCTGACAAACGCGCACGTCGTCGGCGGTGCCCAGTCTGGCACGGCCTCGTTCGGCGACGGCACCTCAACGCCGTTCACGACGGTTGGCGCGGATCCGCTTTCCGATCTTGCCGTGCTGCGCGCGGCCGGATCGACCCCACCGCCCGCCCAGCTCGGTGAGGCGGACGGGCTCGTCGTCGGCCAGTTGGTGGTCGCTGTGGGAAACCCGCTCGGGCTGGCTGGCTCGGTCACCGCAGGCGTGGTGAGCGCGCTGGGGCGGTCGCTGCCCACCCGCAGCGGTGCCGCGGGCCGGCTGGTCGAGGACGTGATCCAGACCGACGCCGCGCTGAACCCCGGCAACTCCGGCGGCGCACTCGCGGACAGCAAGGCCAGGGTGGTGGGCATCAACACCGCCGTGGCCGGGGTGGGCCTCGGCCTCGCGGTCCCGGTCAACGCGACCACCCGCAAGATCATCTCCACGCTGATGCAGCACGGCCGGGTGCGCCGCGCCTACCTTGGGCTGGTCAGCGCGCCCGCGCCGCTCGCCGCGGCGCAGCGGGAGCGGTTCGGCCGGTCGAGCGGGCTCCGGGTGGTGGAGGTCGTCCCGGGCGGACCGGCGGCGCGCGCCGGGCTGCGGACCGGCGACCTGCTGCTCACGGCGGGCGGCCAGCCGGTGGAGAAGGCGCAGGACCTGCAGCGGCTGATGTTCGAGGAGGCGATCGGCCGCCCGCTGGCGATTACCGTCATGCGCAACGGTGCCCTGGTCGACGTCATAGCCGAACCGTCTGAGCTGGTTGCTGCCTGACCGGCGCTGACCGGCCGGAGGGCGGCCCGGATTTTCTCACATAACGCTACTGACGTCCCCGCTCTCATCCACAGATGACGCCTTCTTGCGTGGCTGTCCACAGGCACGAGATGCCGAGTGGCCGGTCCCCGTCCCGCCGGGCGACCGTGGTGCCAGCCGGCGCCCGTTCCGGGCCCGGCCGGCTCCGGAACGGGCGCCTAGCGCGCTCCTCCGGCGAGACAAGGAGGACCGAGATGTTCCTTGACGCACCGGTGTACCTGGCCGGATTCCTGACGAGCGACCCCAAGTTCAAGAAGGTCGGTGACGATATCTCATCGGCGAAGCTGCGGGTCGCCTACACCGCCCGCCGCCGCAACCGGGAAACCGGCGAATGGACGGACGGGGCGACGACGTTCGTGAACGTCCAGTGCTGGCGGCAGCTGGCCGACAACGTGACCATTTGCCTGCGCAAGGGAGAGCCGGTCCTGGTCATGGGGCGCCTGCGGGTCAGGAGCTATAACGATGCCGAGGGCAAGACCCGGACCGCCGTGGAGGTGGAAGCGCATTCGGTCGGCCACGACCTGACCCGTGGCATGGCACACTTCTCCCGCGCCCTCCGGTCGGCGGGCGGACGCCCCGAGGTGGCCGGCGGGGATGGCGTGGCCGGACAGGACGTGGACAGTGGCCCGGACCAGGCTGATCAGCCGCCCGGCGGGCAGGACGGTGCCGTTCTCGATGAGCAGGCCGTGGCGGAGTTCGCCAGGGAACTGTCCGCGCTCGGCGGGGACACGGCGGCCGACACCGAGGCCGAGCCCGCCGCGGATCCCGAGGCGGAACCAGCCGCGAGCCCGCAGTCCTGATCGGCGCCCTGGTTCCGGCCCGGTCTGGTCGGCCGCTGACCTGGCGGGATGGAGTTCGCGGCGGGGCCCTGGGGGCGTCCTCCGGTTGCCCCCAGGGCCCCGCCGCAAGACCTGCTTTCAAGCCCTAGTCTGGAGATATGCCCGAGTTCATTTACCAGATGCGCGGTGTCCGGAAGGCACACGGCGACAAGGTCATATTGCAAAGCGTTACCCTGGCGTTCCTCCCCGGTGCGAAGATCGGCGTCGTGGGGCCCAATGGCATGGGCAAATCGACGCTGCTGCGCATGATGGCGGGCCTGGAACAGCCGTCCAACGGGGAAGCCAGGCTCATGCCCGGCTTCACCGTCGGCCTGCTGGCCCAGGAGCCGGAGCTGGATGACAGCCTCACCGTGCTTGGCAACGTGGAAAAGGGCGTCGCCGGAACCAAGGCGCTGCTGGAGGAGTACAACCTGATCGCCGAGAAAATGGCGACCGACTACTCCGATGCGCTGCTCGACCAGATGGGCAAGCTGCAGGAGCAGCTTGACCATCGCGACGCGTGGGACCTGGACAGCCAGGTCGAGCAGGCCATGGACGCGCTGCGGTGCCCGCCCCCGGACTCGGAGGTGAGCGTGCTGTCCGGCGGCGAGCGGCGCCGGGTTGCGTTGTGCGCCCTGCTGCTGTCCCAGCCGGATCTGCTGCTGCTCGACGAGCCGACGAACCACCTGGACGCCGAGAGCGTGCTCTGGCTGGAACAGTACCTGGAGAAGTACACGGGCACGGTGGTGGCGGTCACCCACGACCGGTACTTCCTCGACAACGTGGCGCAGTGGATCCTGGAGCTCGACCGGGGCCACGCCTATCCGTACGAGGGCAACTACTCGACCTACCTGGAGACGAAGGCAGCCCGGCTCAAGATCGAGGGGCAAAAAGACGCCAAGCGCCGCAAGCTGCTCGAGGACGAGCTCGAGTGGGTCCGGTCGAACCCGCGGGCGCGCCAGGCCAAGAGCCGGGCCAGGCTGCAGCGCTACGAGGAGATGGCGGCCGAGGCCGACGCGCGGCGCAAGGTCGACTTCGATGAGATTCAGATCCCGCCCGGCCCGAGGCTCGGCCGCCTGGTCGTGGAGACCCAGGGCCTCGCCAAGGGGTTCGGGGACCGGATGCTGATCGAGGACATGAGCTTCTCGCTGCCGCAGGGCGGCATCGTGGGCATCATCGGGCCGAACGGCGTGGGCAAGACCACGCTGATGAAGATGATCATTGGGGACGAGCAGCCGGACGCGGGCACGATCACGGTCGGCGAGACCGTGGAGATCTCCTACGTGGACCAGAACAGGTCCCGGATCGCCCCGGACAAGAACGTCTGGGAGGTCATCTCCGACGGCGAGGCCTCGATCCGGGCCGGCAAGACCGAGATCCCCAGCCGTGCCTACGTGGCCGCGTTCGGGTTCAAGGGTTCCGACCAGCAGAAACCGGCTGGCGTGCTGTCCGGCGGGGAGCGCAACCGGGTGAACCTCGCGCTCACCCTCAAGCAAGGAGGCAACCTGCTCCTGCTTGACGAGCCCACCAACGACCTGGACGTGGAGACGCTGTCCTCGCTGGAGAACGCGCTGCTCGACTTCCCTGGCTGCGCGGTGATCACCAGCCACGACCGGTGGTTCCTCGACCGGGTCGCCACGCACATCCTGGCCTGGGAGGGCGGCGCGTCCTGGTTCTGGTTCGAGGGCAACTTCGAAGGCTACGAGAAGAACAAGATCGAGCGCCTCGGCGCTGAGGCCGCACGGCCGCACCGAGTCACCTACCGGAGGCTTACCAGGGGCTAAGCCGGGGTGAGGCCCAGATCGGGGCCGCCGGACTCCCGGGGATTGTTGACCAGGCTGTGCGCGGCCATGACCAGGTAGTCCCAGAGCTGGGCGTCGTGGGCCTCGTCCAGGGCGATCTCGTCCAGGGCGGCGCGCATATGGCGCAGCCAGGCGTCCCGTTCCGCTTCGCCGATGGTGAAGCGTGCGTGGCGCATCCGCAGCCGGGGGTGGCCGCGCAGTTCGTCGTAGGTGCGCGGGCCGCCCCAGTACTGGATGAGGAACAGGCGCAGGTGCTCCTCGGCCGGCCCGAGGCTCTTGCTGGGGTAGACCGGCCGCAGGACCGGATCCTCGGCAACGCGCCGGTAAAAGCCGCTGACCAGCCGGGTAAAGGTATCTTCGCCGCCGACTGCCTCGTAGAAGCTGGCGGGTTCTGTCGTGGTGTCCATGCTGGCGTCCAGCGTATGTTGCCGGTAGCCACGGCCATGCCGGTTAGGCGAAGCTAACTCAAAGGCTACATTTTGCGGATACTCAGGCGGCCCGGCCGTCCGGGTCTGCAACGTGCATAGTGAATCACGCCGTCTGTCATCGCCAGTCGGATCCGCGATCTTGATCTGTCGGATACCGATTCTTGATGAGCGACTCACAAGTTAGTTTGAGTCGGTACTCCCGGCCGGGGAGCGGGCCAGTGCCCAGAGGGAGAGGGGCCCGGGATGTTGCGAGGTTTGCCTGATGAGGCGACACCTCCTGGAAAGGACACCAATCCGCTAGCTTCCCCGCCGTCAACCCAATCGTCACCCGCACCGCAGCCGTCCGCGCCACTGTCAGCTGAATCGCCCCCGTCCGCGGTGGGCAGGCTGGCGCCTGCCGGGGGCGAGGCGCGGCAGGAGATCGCCATAGCCCGCGAGATCCGGGCCATGGGCCTGGTCGCCGGGCTCAACACCGCGCGAATCGCCGAGGACATCCACGACCAGTGCGGCCCGATCGCCGGGACAAGCCGGATCCGGGCTTACCGGTTCGCGCTCGGGGTATCCCTGGCCGATCTCGTCGCCCAGGTTCGCGCCTGGTACGCGAGCGAAGGGCGGGCGGCGCCGAGGTTCAGCGAGACGCTGCTTTCGGCCTATGAGAGCGGCCAGAAACGGCCGGGACCTGAGTATCTGCACTACCTCTGCGCGGTGTACCGGGCCGAGCCGCCAGATCTCGGGTATCCCGGCCAGTGCTTCTGCGGCCGGACGCATCGCGCCAGGCCGTCTGCGCCGCAGACGGCGCCAGCCCTCGCTGCCCCGCAGTCCGTGGCCGTGGAGAGCACCAACGGCGGCGCTCCAAGCCCCGATCCGCGTGAGGCCGAAGACGACGACGACATGATCCGCCGGGCCCAGTTGCGGATGATCGCCGACACCGCCGCCCGGGTCGACAGCACGTTCCTTGGTGCCGTGGAGCGCATCCGGCGCAGGATGGATGACGCCCTGGTCGGCGGCACGGTCTCGGCAACCATGCTGGATCAGTGGGAGGCGACCGCGGCGGGCTATGGCAGCCAGTACATGACCATGCCGCCGATGCGATTGATCTGCGACGTGCTGCTGGATTTCGGCGACGTGCGGCGGATGTGCGAGCACCGTCAGCCGCTGGACTTCAGCGAGCGGCTGTGCCGCCTCGCTGGGCAACTGGGCGCGCTTGCCGGCATGCTCATGATCGATGTCGGCCAGCAGCGAATGGCCAGGTCGTTCTTCCGCACCGCACGGACCGCGGCGGACGACACCGGAGACCGGCATCTACGGGCCTGGGTAGCGGCGCGGGAGGCACTCGTGCCGCTCTACTACGGAGATCCGGCCGAAGCGTGTGCCCTGGCCCGGACCGGTGCGGGCCTTGCCGGGCGGAACCTGTGCGTTGCCGCCGCGATGGCGCCGGTGCTGGAGGCCAGGGCCATGGCCCGGGTGTCGGCGCGGCGCGGCGGCCCGGCCAAGCTGCAGGGGCTACGGCGCGTCTCGGGCTTGCTCGACAGCGCTCATGACGCGCTGGCCCGGCTGCCCGAAGCCGAACGCGGCGACACCGCGTTCGGCTACACCGAGCGTCAGCTCCTCTTCCACGAGGGCGACACGCTGGTCACGCTCGGGAATGCCGAGGGCGCGGAGCGGGCGTTCACCCGGGCGCTGCGGCTGTACTCGGCGGAGGAGATCCTGGACCGGTCGCTGACCACCCTCGGCCTCGCCCAGTGCCGGCTCGAGGCCGACGAGCCGGAGGAGGCACTCCGGCTCAGCCGGGATACCGTGCTCGGCGTGCCGCGTGAGCACCGCTCGGAGATCATGGTGCGGGCGGCCCGGTCCCTCGGCGACTCGGTCGCCGGACGGCATGGCGAGTTCCCTGCCGTGCGCGAGTACCGAGAGGCGCTGGCGAGCGCCTAGGGAGCCGGACGGCGCAGGCAGCATCACCGCGCAGCGACCGCTCATTTGAGAGCGCCGGCTCTGCGTCGCGAGGCCGCCGTGACCTGCACCGGAAGCTGTCCGGCGCGCCCCGGGTGGCCTCGCCGCGCACCGAAGGCTGCCAGGCTGCGGGCCGCGGGACTGACAGTGGAGTTGCTGGGGTGCACTAAGTGTTAGGGACTGCCAGCCGCGCCCGTTAGGCTGTGCTTGGCACAGCACACCCAGAATGGGAGGCGGCGTGCGACGGGTATTGCTGCTCAACGTGACGTATGAGCCTCTTACCACGGTTGGCCTCCGCCGCGCGGTGTGCCTTGTGCTCGGGGAAAAGGCAGAGGTCGTCCACGATGACGCGGGCGGCACGCTGCTGCGTTCCGCGTCATTGGTGCTCGCGATGCCGTCGGTCATCCGGCTCCGCCGCTATGTCCGGGTGCCGTACCGCAGCCGCATTCCGCTCACCCGGGGCGCGCTGATGCGCCGTGACAACTACATGTGCGCGTACTGCAGCCGCCGGGCCGAGACCATCGACCATGTGATTCCGCGCAGCCGCGGAGGGCTGCATACCTGGGAAAACTGTGTCGCCTCGTGCATGCGGTGCAACCACAGCAAGGGCGACCGGCTGGTCGAGGAACTCGGCTGGACGCTGCGCAACCCGCCGGGCGTGCCCCACGGCGCCGCACTGGCGGCTGATCGGTCGCCATCCACGACGGCGACCCGCAGTGGGCGGCCTACCTGGCCGAGTCCAGCGCGGCCTGAGCCGGTAAGTGGTGTCAGCCCGGCATCCGGCGGTCTCGGCGCTGGCTTCCCACTTCTGCTCGATCTTGCCGAAGTGCCAGACGGCCAGCGCAACGACCCAGGTGAGCACGAACACGCCCACGATCACGAAGCCGGCCTTGTTGATGTCGAAGTTGCCCATGAACGTCCAGAACCGGCCGCCGAGACGGTACTGCTGCTCGATGAGGCCGAGGATCTCGACGGTGCCGATGAAGAACGCGACGAACACCGACAGGCCGGTGATGGTCAGGTTGTAGTAGACCTTGCGGATGGGCCGGGCGAAGGCCCAGTCGTAGGCGAAGTTCATGAAGCACCCGTCGGCGGTGTCGAACAGGCACATCCCCGCGGCGAACAGGATCGGCAGCGAGAGGACGGCGTAGAACGGCAGCCCGCTGACCACCGCCGAGCCGGCCAGCACCAGCAGTGCGACCTCGGTGGCCGTGTCGAACCCGAGGCCGAACAGCACACCGATCGGGTACATCTTCCAGGGCGAGTCCACCCGCCGGGCCAGCGGGCCGAGCAACCGGTTCATCAGGCCGCGCTTGGCCAGTTGCTCCTCCAGTTCGGAGTCGTTGTAGGCGCCGGCGCGCATCTCCCGGAACACCTTGACGATGCCGGCCAGGACGATGACGTTCAGCACGGCGAGGAGATAGAGGAAGGTCCCGGACACCCCGGTGCCGATGATCCCGGTCATCGTGTGCAGGCCCGAACTGCCGTTGCGCACCTGGCTGTCCAGCGCCCTGATGCCGAAGTTCAGCAGCACGGCCAGGCACGAACACCACGGAAGAGTGGCCGAGGGAGAAGAAGAACCCGGTCGACAGCGGCCGCTTGCCCTCGCCGACGAGCTTGCGGGTGGTGTTGTCGATCGCGGCTATGTGATCGGCGTCGAAGGCGTGCCGCATGCCCAGCGTGTAGGCGAGGATGCCGGTCCCGAAGCCGAAGATCTCCGTCCTGGTGATGTGGTAGTGACCACCGACCGCGGCGGCCAGCATCCCCCAGCCCAGGATGTGCAGCCCGATGATCGACCCCGCCATCCCCCCGGTGCGGGCCCACTCGCCAGGAGTCAGCCCGTCCCGGATCTTCGTAAGGCGAGCGCGGGGGTCAGCCATCGGTGCACCTCTCCTCAGCTCCACGGTCCTCAGTTCCACGCCTGGTCACCATCCCTGGATTATTGCAAATTACTCGCAATAGCGTCAGCTGCGTAGTTGCTTGCTCTGCGCCGCCGCGTAGAGCAGGGGTTACGCCGCTTGCGGTGTTACCTTCGGACCACGGAAACCACGGGCCGGGAGGGCGCCTCATGCAGCGTGACATCTTCGACGCCGAACACGGGGAGTTCCGCGACCTGGTGCGCGCGTTCATCGCCAAGGAGGTCACGCCCTACCACGAGCAGTGGGAGGCGGACCGGATGGTCTCGCGGGACGTCTGGCTCGCGGCGGGCAAGGCCGGGCTGCTCGGTATCGAGATCGACGAGAAGTACGGCGGGGGCGGCACCCGGGACTACCGGTACTACCTGATCCTCGACGAGGAACTGGCCAAGGCCGGGGCGACCGGCCCCGGCTTCGCCGTCCACAACGACATCAACGGCCCGTACCTCCAGCGCCTCGCCACCCCCGAGCAATGTGAGCGGTGGCTGCCCGGCTACTGCTCCGGCGAGATCATCACCGCGATCGCCATGACCGAGCCCGGGGCCGGCAGCGACCTGCAGGGTATGCGGACCACCGCGGTCCGGGACGGCGATCACTACCTACTCAACGGGTCCAAGACGTTCATCTCCAACGGCCAGCTCTGCGACCTGGTGATCGTTGCCGCCCGGACCGACCCGGACGCCGGGTACCGGGGGATCAGCCTGCTGGTGGTGGAGCGCGGCATGGACGGCTTCGAGCGCGGCCGCAACCTGGACAAGGTCGGCATGCACGCCCAGGACACCTCGGAGCTGTTCTTCCGCGACGTCTCGGTCCCGGTAGGACAACCTGCTCGGCGAGGAGGGCGGCGGCTTCGTGGCGCTCATGCAGAACCTGCCCAGGGAGCGCCTGGCCATCGGGGCGACCGCACTGGCCGGCGCGGAAGAGGTGTTCGGCGAGACCCTGGCGTACTGCAAGCAACGCGAGGCCTTCGGGCGGCCCATCGGCAAGTTCCAGCACAACCGGTTCGTCCTCGCCGAGATCGCGACCGAACTGGCCGTGGCGCGGGCATTCACCGACAAGGCGGTCATGGAGCACGTCGCCGGCCGGCTGTCGGTCGAGGACGCCGCGATGGTGAAGTGGTGGAACACCGAGCTGTGCAACCGGGTGGTGGACCGGTGCGTGCAGCTCTACGGCGGGTACGGCTACATGCGTGAGTTCGGTGTGGCCCGGGCGTTCACCGACAGCAGGGTGCAGACGATCTTCGGCGGTACCACCGAGATCATGAAAGAGATCATCGGCCGGGGCCTCGGGCTGTGACCGCGGGTCTTGTGACGGTCTAACGCAGAATCGGCGTTACTCTGTCATAGAGCCCCTCACAGAGCGCCGCTGTCATGGAGCGGGGCGGGCGCAGAGCGGGGGCGGGCGCCGTGCGGGGGTGGGCGCGGAGCGCGGGGGCGGGAGAAGCACAGCGCGGGCGGCGGACTAGCACAGCGCGGGAGAAGCACAGCGCAGGACGGAGCGGGCACGTGGCAGACGCCGATCGTGAGCTGGTCATCCCGGACGGCGGATTCTGGCCGGCCCCGGAGATCCCCCAGCCGAACATCTATCCGATGGAATGGCGGGTGGAGACCGAGAAGCTCGCCGCCATCTACCAGAAGTCCAAGCGGGTCGCCTGGAACCCGGCCGACCTGCCCTGGGACGGCCTGCGTGCGGAGGACTTCACGGCCGAGCAGCGCCTTGGAATCATGTACTGGTTCTCCGTGCTGGCCAACTTCGACGCCTCCGGGCCGGCGGTGTTCGCCCGTGCCACCATCCACGCGTTCGAGCAGCACGCGGAAGACCCGGTCCGCAAGTGCTTCTTCTCGATCACCCGGGACGAGATGAACCACGAGGAGTGCTGCCAGCGCACGATCGCGAAGCTGTGGCCGGGCGGCCCGCTGGACTGGCAGCCGGCCACGCCGCTGGAGCAGGCCGCGCACAACAACATCGCATGGCTGTACCACAACGGCGGCCGGTACTGGAACGGCTACAACAAGGCGGTCGGCAAATACTCGCTCGCGGTGCTGTTCACCAGCTTCATGATGGGGGAGATGGCCGCGTCGACCCTGTTCCGCGGCATGGCGTCGGGCACCACACACCCCGTCTTCTCGGACATGTTCCACCGGATCGGCCGGGACGAGTCGCGTCACCTGCAGATCTGCATAACGATCCTGGAGAACGAGTGGCCCGGGCTGACCGAGGATGTCAAGGACCTGATCACCCGCCAGCTCCGGGCCGGGTTCATCTTCCTGTCGATGATCCTCTGGGAGCCACCCGAGTCGGGGTTCTGGGAACTGCCGCCGTACTTCCTGCCCAACCACCGCGTGCTCATGCGCTACGCGCGCGACGCCGGCCTCGGCGTGCTCTCCTACTCCGAACAGGCGGAGAACTGGCGGGTGGCCATGGCCCGGGTCCGGGCGATCGTCCAACGCTGGGGCATCGCGTTCCCGGCCATTCCGGAACTGGACATCGAGGGCGTCGACGTGGCCGACGACATCAACCCCGAGGACATCATCCCGGTCTTCTGACCGTGCTTGTTCACGGCGCGTAACACCGTGATGCTTCTCGGCGATGACAAGGTAGACGCGGACGACGTGGGTACCCCCGAGCCCACGTCGTCCGCGTCTTTGCGTGCTCGGTCGCGTGCTCACCGGTAGTTTGCAGGTATGACCGACACTCAACAGGCGTCCGCGGGCCAGCCCGGCGGCGCACCCCGGGGCGGGGCGCCGTTCGGCCGAATGCTGACCGCGATGATCACGCCCATCACCGCTGACGGGGCACTTGACGCCGACGGGGCCTCGCGCCTCGCCACGTACCTGGTCGACGACATGCGCAACGACGGCCTGATCATCAGTGGCACCACCGGTGAATCGCCGACCACCACCGACCAGGAAAAAGACCGGCTGCTGCGCGCGGTCATCGAGGCGGTAGGTGATCGTGCCACGATTGTGGCCGGGGTCGGCACCAACGACACCGCACACACCACAGAACTAGCCAAGCAGGCAGAACGAGCCGGCGCTGACGGACTCCTGCTCGTCACGCCGTACTACAACAAGCCACCCCAGGACGGCCTGGTGGCGCACTTCACCGCCGCCGCCGATGCGACCGGGCTGCCGTGCCTGCTCTACGACATCCCCGGCCGCACCGGGACGCCGATCGCCACGCAGACGCTGATCCGGCTGGCCCAGCACCCGCGAATCGTCGCCGTCAAGGACGCCAAGGGGGACTTTGGCGCGGCCTCGCAGGTGATGCTCGCGACCGGCCTGGTGTTCTACAGCGGGGACGACATGCTCAACCTGCCGTGGCTGTCGGTTGGCGCGGCCGGGTTCGTCAGCGTGGTCGGCCACGTGGTCGGTGACCGGCTGCACGACATGATCGACGCCTACCGGGCCGGGCGCGTCGAAGAGGCCCGCCAGATCCACCTCGACCTGCTGCCGGTCGTCATCGGGATCATGACCCGCACCCAGGGCGCCATCATGACGAAGGCCGCGCTGCGCCTGCTGGGCCTGCCGGGCGGGGTCACCCGCCTCCCGCTGGTCGACGCGACGCAAGCCCAGATCGAGCAGCTTCGCACCGATCTGGTCGCAGGCGGCGTGAAGCTGCCAGGAGAGCGCAGCATGAACGCCTGCCGACCCCAGCGGCGCGGGCCGCCTGGTGAGCCACCCGCACCCGAACCTCAGCCCGCCCCCGCCACTGCCGCGTAACGGCCTGCGCCTCGTTGGTCTCGGCGGTCTCGGTGAGATCGGCCGGAACATGACGGTGTTCGAGTACCGGGGCCGCCTGCTGGTGGTGGACTGCGGGGTACTGTTCCCCGAACCGGACCAGCCAGGGGTTGACCTGATCCTGCCCGACTTCTCCAGCCTGGACGACCGGTACGGCCTCATCGAGGCCATCGTGATCACCCATGCGCACGAGGACCACATCGGCGGCATTCCCTACCTGCTGCGCGAACGTCCCGACATCCCGCTGGTCGGCTCCAAGCTGACCCTCGCTCTGATCCAGAGCAAGCTCGCCGAGCACCGGATCACGCCGCAGACCGTGGAGGTCCGCGACGGCGCGCGCCGGTCGTTCGGCCCCTTCAGCTGCGAGTTCCTGGCGGTCAACCACTCGATCCCGGACGCGCTCGCGGTCGCGATCAGGACCGGGGCCGGCCTGGTCCTGCACACCGGCGACTTCAAGATGGACCAGTTGCCGCTGGACGGGCGGCTGACCGACCTCGGCGGTTTCGCGCGGCTCGGCGACGAGGGCGTGGACCTGCTGATGTCGGACTCCACCAACGCTGAGATCCCCGGCATCGTGACCAGTGAGCGCGACATCTCCCCGGTGCTGGCCGACATCTTCGCCTCAGCCACGCAGCGGATCATCGTGGCGTGCTTCGCCAGCCACGTCCATCGCGTTCAGCAAGTTCTTGATACCGCTGCCACGCATGGGCGGAAAGTCGCGTTCGTGGGGCGGTCCATGGTGCGCAACATGGGCGTCGCCCGCGACCTTGGCTACCTGCGGATCCCGGAGGTTCCTGGCGGCCTCATGGTGGACCTGAAGGAGGCCGAGGAGATGCCGGCCGACCGGATCGTCCTCATCTCCACCGGATCCCAGGGCGAACCGATGTCGGCGCTGTCCCGGATGGCCGGCCGTGACCACCCCATCCGGGTCGCCGAAGGGGACACGGTCATCCTCGCGTCCTCGCTGATCCCGGGCAACGAGACCGCGGTGTTCCGGGTGATCAACGCGCTGACCCGGTGGGGCGCGCGGGTCTACCACCGCGGCAACGCACTGGTCCACGTCTCCGGCCACGCGCCCGCGGGCGAGCTGCTGTACGTGCTGAACCTGGTCCGCCCGCGTAACTTCATGCCGGTGCACGGGGAGTGGCGGCACCTGCGCGCGCACGCCCAGCTGGCGTCCCTGGCCGGGGTGCCCGATGACCGCATCGTGATCGCCGAGAACGGCATGGTCGTCGACCTGATCGACGGGAAGGCCGTCGGTGTCCGGCGCGGTATCGGCCGGGTACGTGTACGTCGACGGGCTCTCGGTCGGCGAGGTGACCGAGACCTCGCTGAAGGACCGGCGGATCCTCGGCGACGAGGGTTTCGTCTCGATCGTGGTGGTGGTCGACTCCACCACCGGCAAGCTGGCCGCCGGGCCGGAGATTCACGCGCGGGGCTCGGGAATCGACGACTCGGCGTTCGGCGCCGTGATCCCGCAGATCGAGGAGGTGCTGGCCGCCGCGGCGGCCGAGGGGATCAACGATTCCCGGCAGCTCAGCCAGCTGATACGGCGGACCGTGGGCCGCTGGGTGAACGAGAACTACCGCCGTCGGCCCATGATCATCCCGGTCGTGGTGGACGTCTGAGCCGGGTGCGTTCCTGATAAGGACGATTGCCCGGGCGCGTTAAGCCCTCCGCGAGACGTGCGGCGTGTCATTCGGCTAGACCGCGGGGTTCTCGTTACCGTGGGCAGCATGGCGACCCGTGTCCCGAAGAGTGGTCCGCCTAGAAGCGGTACCCGCCCGCAGGGCCGGATGGTCTCCCGTACCCCCCCTGCGGGTCCGGCGCGTTCCCGCCCGGGCAGTTCCCGGCGGTCGTCCAGCGGGAAGGGCAAGTCGGCCAAGGGGCGCGGTGGGTCCGGCGGCGGCAAGGGCGGCGTCCGCAGAAGAAGCAGCCGACCAGCCCATTCGTGATCCTGGTCGAGTGGATCGGGCGTGCGATCGCCGCGGTGTGGATGGTGGCCGCGCACGCGGCGGGTGCCGCGGTGCGCCACATCGGCAAGAGCGCGCGGGATCTCGACCCGATGCACCGCCGCGACGGCATCGGCCTGGCCCTGCTCGGCGCGGCCGTCGTGGTCGCCGCCACCACCTGGGTAGGCATTGGCAGCGGTCTGGGCCGGCTGATGAGCGCGGTGGTGACCGGCGCGTTCGGATCGCTGGCCTGGACGGTGCCGCTGCTGCTCGCCCTGCTCGCGTGGCGGTTTTTGCGTCACCCGGACCGGAACGCCGAGACCGGCCGGATCACCATCGGCGGGGCCGCACTGGTCATCGGCGCGCTCGGGCTCGTGCACATCGCGCACGGCACGCCGTCGCCCAGCAACGGGGCTGACGCGGTGCGCGGCGCGGGCGGGCTGATCGGATACGCCGTCTCGGCACCGCTCGTCGCCGGGCTCACCCCGTGGGTCGCGGCTCCGTTGCTGGCGCTGCTGTGCGGGTTCGGCCTGCTGGTGATCACCGGCACGCCGCTGCACCGGGTGCCCAACCGGCTCGCTGAGCTGCGCGGGACAAGCGCGGACGACGCCGGCACCGACGGCCAGCAGCCGGGTGGGCAGGGGCGCTTCGGGCGCAAGCAGCCAGCGGCCATCGAGGCGGGCGACCACAATAAGCCGTACGACTCGCCGCTACTGCGCGGCGCGGGGGCGGTGGTGCCGGCTCCGGCCGCAAGGGCGCCGTCCTGCCCGGCGAGACCCCCCGCCCCGGCGGCGCCGCGCCCGCCGAGCTGGCGGGGACGGCGGCCGAGGGCGGCGACGAGGGCATGCTCGAGGCGCTTGGGTTTGGCGCCCAGGCGGCGGGGCGAGGGGGAGCGCCGCAGGCCGAGGCGGCTGGCAGTGGGCGGAGCGAGCAGCTCACGCTCGCCGCGATCGAGCGACTCCAGCTACACCTTGCCGCCCGCTGCGCTGCTGCGGCCGGGGACCGCTCCCAAGGCACGTACGCATGCCAACGACGTTGTGGTGGGCGCCCTCACCGAGGTGTTCGACCAGTTCGACGTGGACGCCCAGGTCACCGGGTTCAGCCGCGGGCCGACGGTGACCAGGTACGAGATCGAGCTCGGCCCCGCGGTCAAGGTCGAGCGGGTCACCGCGCTGTCGCGGAACATCTCCTACGCGGTGAAAAGCGCGGATGTGCGCATCCTGTCGCCGATTCCCGGTAAGTCCGCCATCGGGGTGGAGATCCCGAACGCCGACCGGGAGATCGTCAGCCTGGGCGACGTGCTCCGCTCGCCGGTCGCCCTGGCCGACCACCATCCGATGGTGGTGGGCCTCGGCAAGGACGTCGAAGGCCGGACCGTGATCGCCAACCTCGCCAAGATGCCCCACATCCTTATTGCAGGCGCCACCGGAGCCGGAAAAGCTCTCGCCCTCGATACGCCGATTCCCACGCCCCACGGCTGGACAACCATGGGTGAGATCCAGGTAGGTGATCTCGTCTTCGACGAGCGGGGCAACGCGTGCGTTGTTACCGCCGCCACCCCAATCATGCATGGCAGGCCGTGCTACGAGGTCGAGTTCTCTGATGGCACCGTCATCGTGGCTGACGCCGAGCACCTATGGCGAACTCGCACAGCGTTGGGCCGTCAACAGCGTGGACGACCACCACGGGGCGCTTCCTATTGGCCTGCGTCGGATGCTGCTCGCGTTCATGAGCGAGCTGCCGAGGTGCTGAGCGAGCCCGATCGCCCTGTTGGTACAGCCGAGGTGCTGGCGGATGTGGGTGCCCAGTTCCGGAACATCATTTACCAGGGCGTCAAGAATCTTCCCAAGGAAGGCCGGATCGTCCGGCAGACGTACCGACGAGGCGGACGCGACGTCGGATTCTGGGTGCAAGCCTATTCCCGCCATCTCGTGTACAAGATGCTCGCTGAACGCGTCAGCGCTCCCGTTAATAGCTGCCGGATTCGCCAGCCCGACGCGGAGCCTGTCACAACCGAGCAGATCGCTGGGTCGCTTCGCCGTTGGGGACGTCTCAATCATGCGATCGCGCCGTGCGGGCCACTCCAGTACCCGGAGCGGGACTTGCCGGTGGCCCCATACACGTTCGGTTGCTGGCTGGGGGACGGAACGACGATGGGCGCCGGCTTTACCTGCGCTGATAAGGAGATCCTGGACAACATCCGGACTGACGGGTACGTCGTCACCCACCACCCCAGCACCCGGATGCAGTACACGATTTCAAACCGTCCCGAACGTGAGCGGCGCATCGTTGAGGCGCTCGACCTCGCAGCACGAGGAATGAGCGTCGAGAGGGCTGCTCGCCACGCTGGTGTCGGCCTTTCTGCTGCGCTCCGGGCTGCAGGCGGTCGATTCCCGCAGGGCCGCAGGGGAACCTTGATCCCGTCCTCACCCCCCCGCGAGCGCTACAAGACCATGGCCGAGATATTCCGTGAGGTGGGGGCCAAGCACATTCCGGAGATATACCTTCATGCGTCCGTCTCACAGCGCCGCGCTCTGCTTGCGGGGCTGCTAGACACAGACGGCTACTGCAGTCCTGGCGGGATAGTTGAGTTCGTGGTGACCAGACGGGAACTCGCGCATGGAGTATTGGAGCTGGCACTGGGGCTCGGGTACAAGGCCACTTTGCGAACCAAGCCCTGCAAGGGCCGTGATGAGAACACGTCCACAGCCTTTACGGTCGCCTTCACACCGCACGAGCCGGTGTTCCGCCTCAGCCGCAAGCTGGCACGGCAGCGTCAGGTAAGCCCTACCAGCCCTGCCCGGCAGCGATACATCACCGATGTGCGGGCCATCGACTCGGTGCCGGTTCGCTGCATCCAGGTCAGCAGCCCCAGCCGCCTTTACCTCGCCAGCCGCTCATGCATCCCTACACACAACTCGACCTGTGTCAACGGGCTGATCACCTCGATCTTGCTGCGGTCGACGCCCGATGATGTCCGGATGGTCCTGATCGACCCGAAACGGGTGGAGCTGGCGGTCTACCAGGGCATCCCGCATCTGATCACGCCGATCATCACCAGCCCGAAGAAGGCGGCCGAGGCGCTGCAGTGGGTGGTTGGCGAGATGGACCGCCGCTACGACGACCTGGCGGCGTCCGGATTCCGGCATATCGACGACTTCAACAAGGCGGCCCGGGCGGGCAAGCTCACCCCTCCGCCCGGCAGCGAGCGGGTCTACCAGCCGTACCCGTACCTGCTGGTGATCGTGGACGAACTCGCCGACCTGATGATGATCGCGCCCCGGGACGTGGAGGACGCAATCGTCCGCATCACCCAGCTGGCCCGCGCGGCCGGCATCCACCTGGTGCTGGCCACCCAGCGGCCCAGCGTGGACGTGGTGACCGGGCTGATCAAGGCCAACGTGCCGTCCCGGCTCGCCTTCGCCGCGGCGAGCCTGGCCGACAGCCGGGTCATCCTGGACCAGCCCGGTGCGGAGAAGCTCATCGGCCAGGGCGACTCGCTGTTCCTGCCGATGGGGGCGAGCAAGCCGCTGCGGCTGCAGAACGCCTTCGTCTCGGAAAAGGAGACCCGGGAGGTCGTCGCGCACTGCCGCAAGCAGGCACAGCCCGCCTACCGCGAGGACGTCGCGGCGGCGGAGGGGCGGTCGCGGGAGATCGATGCGGACATCGGCGACGATCTCGACCTGCTGGTACAGGCCGCTGAGCTGGTGGTCGGCACTCAGTTCGGGTCGACCTCGATGCTCCAGCGCAAGCTGCGGGTGGGCTTCGCCAAGGCCGGCCGGCTGATGGACCTGCTGGAAAGCAGGGGAATCGTTGGCCCCAGCGAGGGCTCCAAGGCCAGGGATGTTCTGGTTCTCCCGGATGATCTGCCTGGGGTTCTGGCATCGTTGCAGGGCGGCCAAGACAGCTGACCGAGGAGGGTTTTCGTGGCCCTGTGGGGGCATGTCTACACTTGGTGACGGCTCCCGTACTCCGGGGCCTCATGCATCGGGTCACCGCGCCCGCATCTCGGGTGACCAGCAGTTGAGTGCTATGCAGTACAGCGAACAGTTCAATTGAAGCAGTGGAGGCGCGGCGTGAGCGTTGGTGATGCCCTGGCGCAGGCGCGCAGCCAGGCTGGTCTCACCATTGCGCAGGTCAGTCAGCGAACCTGTATCAGGGAGACGATCGTCCGGGGGATCGAGCGCGACGATTTCTCCGCGTGTGGCGGCGACTTCTACGCTCGGGGCCATATCAGGAGCATTGCGCGGGTTGTCGGGCTCGATCCCGATGAGCTGATCCACGAGTACGACGCCACCCACGGCGTGCAGCAAGAGATCACGGCGGCCGAGGTCTTTGAGCCATCAACCCCGATCAAGCTGCGCGAGCGGCGCAGGGCCAACTGGAGCGTGCTGATGGTTCTGGTCCTCGCGCTGGTCCTTGGCTATGGGGTGTACCGGCTCGTGGATCATGGATCCTCCCCGCCGCGTCCGCTGGCGGCCGCGCACACCCCGACCCACCCGAGCCATTCAGCGTCGCCGAAAGCGACACCGAAGTCGTCCGTCCGCCGCGGCGCCGTCCACTCGCCACCGGCTGGTGATCAGGCTGACCGCCAGCGCGGATTGCTGGGTCGAGTTCAGCAAGCCCGGGGGGCATCAACTGTTCCAGACCTACGTGCTGGCCGGCCATTCCAAGACCTGGCGGTTCAAGCACGCCGTGTCTATGCAGATCGGCAACCCTGGCGGGATCCTGCTCACCGTGAACGGCAAGGACCTTGGCCATCCCGGCGCAGTCGGCCAGCCGGTGACGCTCAACTTCGGGCCCGGCCACAAGCTGCCGCACGCCACGGCCGGGTAGGACGCCGGGGACGGCCGGTGTAGTGCAGCCGCCGAAGACCGGCTCATGTGATAGCACCGGCGCCGCACGGCGCCCAGCGCACCCGGCGGGGGAGCGGCTTGTGGCGCCTACTACCGGGTGCTCTCACGTAGTCTTCCGGTGTGAATTCGAGTCAGCGCACCCCCGGGTCAGGGCGGCGAACGGTCAGCCTGGTCACCCTCGGCTGCGCCCGCAACGAGGTCGATTCCGAGGAGCTCGCCGGCCGCCTCGAGGCCTCGGGCTGGACCCTGACCGACCGCGACGAGGCAGCGGTCGTACTGGTCAACACCTGCGGTTTCATTGAGGCGGCGAAGCAGGAGTCGATCGCCGAGATCCTCGACGGCGGGGACTCGGGCGCCCATGTGGTCGCGGCGGGCTGCCTGGCCGAGCGGTACGGGTCGCAACTGGCCGAGGCGCTGCCGGAGGCCGAGATCCTGAGCTTTGACGACTACGGCGACATCGGCGCCAGGCTGGACGGGGTGCTGGCGGGCGAGCGGCGGCCAGCCCACCAGCCGAGGGACCGGCGGCGGCTGCTCCCGATCAGCCCCGTCCGGCGGCCCGGGTCCGGGGCGGTTCACGTGCCAGGTCACGGCATGGCCGCCCGGCCGGACTCGGCGGCCGGCGTGCCCGGCGGCGGCAGTGCGATTCCCGACCTGCCCCCGGGTACCGCGCCCGCGTCCGGGCCACGGGTGCTGCGGCGCAGGCTGGACGGCGGGCCCGTGGCACCGCTCAAGATCGCTTCTGGGTGTGACCGGCGCTGCTCGTTCTGCGCGATCCCAGCCTACCGCGGCGCCTTCCTGTCCCGGCCGCCGGAGGACATCCTGGCCGAGGCGCAGTGGCTGGCCGGACAAGGGGTCCGCGAACTGCTGCTGGTGAGCGAGAATTCCACCTCGTACGGCAAGGATCTGGGGAATCTGCGGCTGCTCGACGAACTGCTGCCAGCCCTGGCCGCGGTACCCGGGATCGCCCGGATCCGGGTCAGTTACCTGCAGCCAGCTGAAATGCGTCCCGGCCTGATCGACGTGATGACGACGACTCCTGGCGTCATGCCTTACTTCGATCTGTCTTTCCAGCACGCAAGCGGAAGCGTGCTCCGGGCGATGCGCAGGTTCGGGGACCGGGCCAGGTTCTGCGCGCTGCTCGACCAGATCAGGCAGGCATGCCCGCAGGCGGGCGTCCGGTCCAACTTCATCGTGGGCTTCCCCGGCGAGAACGCCGAAGACCTGGCCGAGCTCGAGCGGTTCCTGGGCGCGGCCCGCCTGGACGCGATCGGCATCTTCGGCTACTCCGACGAGGATGGGACCGAGGCTGCGTCGCTGGACGGGCAACTGGACACCGGCGAGATCGCGCGCCGCGCGGATGACCTCTCCGATCTGGCCGAAGAACTCATGGCGCAGCGCGCGGCCGAGCGGTGCGGCGAGACCGTCGGCGTCCTCATCGAAGAACACCTTGGCGAGGACCGCTACCAGGGCCGCGCGGCACATCAGGCACCCGAGGTGGACGGGGTGACGACCGTGCGTTCTGGTGCGGTTCTGCGTCCGGGTGACATCATCAGTGCGAAGGTGGTGGCTTCGGAGGGGGTCGATCTGGTGGCAGAGTCCCTCGTCGGCGCCACGGCCGGAACGGCGGGAACGCGTTGATCCGGCGGGGCGCCCATGTCGGCGGAGACTGAGCCAGCGTCGCAGGGTGTGACCGCGCCCGCGGCAGCACCCGGGCTGGTCAATCTGGCCAACGGGCTGACCGTGGTCCGCCTGGTTCTGGTCCCGGTCGTCGTGGTGTGCCTGCTTGCCGGGGGGCCGGGATGGCGGGTGGCGGCGTTTTTCGCGTTCGGCATAGCCTCGGTCACCGACCTGCTCGATGGCCGGATCGCCCGCAGCCGTGGCCTGATAACGGACTTCGGCAAGATCGCTGACCCGATCGCCGACAAGGCGCTCACCGGCGCGGCGCTGGTGACCCTGTCGTTCCTTGGCTGGCTGCCGTGGTGGGTGACCTGCGTGATTCTCGTCCGCGAGATCGCCGTGACCGCGCTGCGGTTCTGGGTCATCCACCATGGCGTGATCGCTGCCAGCCGTGGCGGCAAGCTGAAGACGCTGCTTCAGGTGGTGGCGATCTCGCTGTACATACTGCCGGGGATACCCGAGTGGTTGCGGGCCAGTGTCATGCTGGCCGCCGTGCTCGTCACGCTGGTCACCGGTGCCGACTACGCGCTACAGGCCAGGCGGCTGCGCCGCGTGCCGCTGCCGGGCCGGGCCGGCCAGCTGCCATGAGCGGGCCCACGGATGGCCGGGAGCTGGCCGCCCAGATCGTCCGCGTGCTCGGGGAACGGGAGCAGACCGTCGCGGTCGCCGAGTCCCTCACCGGCGGCCTGCTCGGTGCGGCGATCACCGACATCCCGGGCGCCTCCGTGGTGTTCCGGGGCGGCATCATCGCCTACGCCACAGAACTGAAGGCCGCGCTCCTCGGCGTGCCTGCCGAGCTGCTGGCGTCGTACGGCCCGGTCTATCCGGACGTGGCCGCCGCGATGGCCGCTGGTGCCCGTGACCGGCTTGGTGCCACGTTCGGTGTGGCGACCACCGGAGTGGCTGGGCCGGACCCGGCGGACGGCAAACCGCCAGGTACCGTGCATATCGCGGTCAGCGCCGGGACCGCGCCTGTTACCCGCGAGCTAGCCCTTCATGGCGGCCGGGACGAGGTCCGGCGCGGTGCTGTCGAGCAAGCCCTGCGGCTGCTATGGAACATGCTTTGGGAAGAATGCCCCTGATTACAGCGTTACGTCATCAGCGAACACGGCCCGGCCTGCTCTCCCCGAGTGTCGGTGGAGCCAGGTACGGTGGAACTGTCAGATCCACTTCGGGGAAGGGAGCGCGACCATGGTCCTGCTTCGTCACTTGCTCGGTGACGCGCTGCGGCGACTACGCCTGCGCCAGGGTCGTACCCTCCGCGAGGTGTCTGCATCGGCCCGGGTGTCCCTCGGTTACCTGTCCGAGGTCGAGCGCGGCCAGAAGGAAGCATCCTCGGAACTGCTCGCGGCGATCTGCTCCGCGCTGGGAACCCCGCTGTCGCAAGTCTTCCGCGAGGTGTCCGACAACTTCGCGCTGGCCGAACTGCAGAGCGAGCCCGTCCTGTCCGGCTCCAGGGAGCCATCGCTGGCGGGTGCCAGGGAGCCGTCGCTGGCGGGTGCCAGGGAGCCGTCGCTGGCGCCGGGCGGGGACACCAAGCTCGACACACCGGTAGCGCGGGCGTTCCGCGGCGCCGTGCCGGCGAGCCTGAACCTGGCTACCAGTTCGGAGCTCAGCGACGGCGCCAAGCTCGGCGACGGTACCGAGCCCGTCCTCGACCCCATCCAGCTGCCCACCGGCCGCACCTCCGGCTTCGACGACGTGGCCCGCCGCATCCGCGACATCACGGACATGGTGCCGGTTTAAGCGGCGGCTGACGCTGCTCGGTGGCGCCCCGGCTAGTTTGGCACCGCGCCCCGCGCGGATAACCCCACCCGACACCTCGGCCCTCGCACTTATGAATGTGAGTTTGCTGCCCTTCTAGGGGCATGGTTGTCACGTTCACGCCCTAGAAGAAGGCGGGGAAGGGCGCCAGTGGGCCGTTGCCTACTCGTTCGCTCGCCAGTTCTGTTGGTGGGGCGTGCTGAGTGGGTGGCTAGGCCCAGGCTCGGGGGTCGTTGGTTAGTTCCAGGACCCGGTCGGGCAGGCGGCCGGTCACAATGTGTTCCAGCGTTACCTCATCCAGGATCGCCCGCTCGTTGGCGCGCAGGGCAATCCACACGCTCTGCAGCGGTTCTGCGGCGCCTATGTAGCCGAGATTCTCCGGGCGTTCGCCGCGGACGCCGACGAGCTGGCCGTCGACGGCGCGGATGATGTCGCCGAGCGAGATCTCATCGGGGGGTTTCGCCAGCCAGAACCCACCCTCCGGGCCACGCTGGCTGCGCACCAGGCCGGCCCGCCGCAGCTGGGTAAGGATCGCTTCCAGGAACTTTGCCGGAATGTGCTGTGCCCGCGCCAGCTGCTCGGCGGTGGTATGGTCGCCACTGCTGGCGGCCAGCTCAACCGCCGCGCGCAGCGCGTAGTCGGCACGGGCAGACAACCTCATGACTTGCATTATGGACCTTCTGGCCACCACTATGTGTGAGCAGGGCCACTGCGTCCCGTCGGTAAGTACCGCAAACCGGGTGGGGTAGCGTCGGTTGGGTGACCTTCCGTGACCAGAGCCGGGAGGCGGAGGCTCATCCCGGGCCGGACCATGACCGTTTTCCGGTGGGAGCGGCCATCACCGCGGCCGATCTCGACTACGACCCGCACCCATGGCTGGCGCGATTGCGCGACACCGAGCCGGTCTCGTGGCTGCCCGCCCTGAACGGGTGGCTGGTGACCCGGCACGACCTTGCGGTGGCGGTCATGCGGGACAGTGCGGCGTTCACGGTAGATGATCCCCGGTTCTCGACGGCCCGGGTCGTCGGGCCGAGCATGCTGTCCCTCGATGGCACAGAACACGGCCGTCACCGTGCTCCGTTCACCCACGGGTTCAGCCGCAGGGAAATCCATGCCCGGCTGGCCGCGTTCGTGACGGCCGAAGCAGACCGTCTGGTCGCGGCGATGCGGCCCGCCGGCGCGGCGGATGCCCGGCGCAGCCTGGCAGGTCCGCTGGCCGTGGCCGTCGTCGCCGAGGCGCTCGGCCTTGGCGACACCGACCCCGCGACGGTGCTCGACTGGTATGCCGCCATCGTCGGATCGGTGTCCGATCTGGCTGCCGGCCAGGGAGAGGTCGGTGCCGCGGGCGCGGCCGCGTTCCGGTTGCTGAGCGAGCGCCTGTTCGCGGTCATCGGTGCGGCCGACGGACCGCCCTCGTTGCTCGCCGACGCGGCTGGGGCCCGGGGTGGTGGCGCCGGCACCGGTCTGAGCGCACAGGAAGCCATTTCCAACGCGGCCGTGATCATGTTCGGCGGTATCGAGACAACCGAGGGCATGATCGGCAACGCGATCCTGCACCTGCTCAGCAATCCCGACCAGCTCGCGCTGATCAGGGCCGACGGGAGTCTGGTGCCTGGTGCAGTCGAGGAGTCGCTGCGGCTGGAGCCCGCCGCCGCCGTGGTGGACCGGTACGCGACCCGGGACGTCCGGGTTGGCGGGGCCGCGATCCGGCGCGGCGACCTCGTCTCAGTGTCACTGGCGGGCGCGGGCCGTGACCCCGCGGTCTTCATCAACCCGAACGCCTTCGATGTCCGCCGCCACAACGCCAGGGCGAATCTCGCCTTCGCCCACGGCCCGCATTTCTGCCTGGGTGCCCACCTGGCCAGGCTCGAGGCCCAGGCGGCCGTCTACGCCGTCCTGCGCCTGCCCGGGCTGCGTCTCGACCCGGAACGCCCGGCCGCCCCGCGTGGCCTGGTGTTCCGCAAGCCCCCGTCACTGCACCTGCTGTGGAACTCGGCGTAATCCATGACCATGAAGCCTTGTCCTGCACAGTGCAGTACGGGGCTTCCGGATCATGAAATGGGGGAGCGAGGCCAGCCCGGGTGGCGCGGAGTTAAGCCCTGTGGTGCGGAGTTAGTTGCGCAGGCGCAGGCCGCGGGGGGTTGGGCGGAACCCGGCGTCCGCCAGGGCTTGCGCGAGCGGCGTGTCGTAGACGCCGGTCCCGTCGGCGCGTTCCACGGTGAGGCGGCCCAGCGCGCCACCGCGGACGGCGGCGGCAAGCCCTTCCGCCGCGGGGACGAGTACCGCCGGGTCGCTGGTCCACGACAGCAGGGTCTTGCCGCCACGCTCCACGTAGAGAACCAGGTCTCCGCCGGACAGCACGACAAGCGCTCCGGCTTTGCGGCCCGGGCGGTGTCCGCCGGGCACCTCGCCGGGCCGGGGCGGCCACGGGAGAGCCGCACCGAACGCGTTCGCCGGGTCGGCCGCTGCCAGCACGGTAATCGGCGGGGCTTCTGTCACCGCTGGGCCTTCCGGCACGGGCGCGGCCTGCCAGCCCCGCCCGGGCGAGGCGTCCGGAAGGAAGGGCGAGATGTCCGGAAGGAAGGGGGCGCCGGCCGTGGCTGCGGACGGTGACGAGCCGTGGAACGGGCCGGCCGGGGGTTCGGGCCAGCCTGGCCCGTGCTCCCCGGCTCCGGCGCCGCCGGACGGGCCAGGGGCTCCTCCCGGGACTGGGGCCTCTCCCGGGGTTCCGGCGCTGCCAGAGAGACTCTCCGAGGCCTGGGGCCAGCCCGGCACCGTCTGGACGCCAGGCGCGCCGGACGGGCTCGCAGGGATCTCCAGCGCGCTGGCCGGGCCGAGCGGTGCTCCCGGGGTCGGCGGTCCCGGGATTGCGGGCATTCCGGGAACTGGGGCCAGCGCGGTGGATGCGCCGGGAATGGACGTCTGGGCGGCGGCTATGGCGCGCATTCGGTCTACCGCGCCGGGGAGGGCGAACTGCGCCGCGCCCAGTCCTTCCACGAAGTACCCGCGCCGGCACTGGCCCGCTTCCTCCATGGCACGCAGCACCGGGTAGACCGCGCCGAACCCGCCGGGCACGCGTTCGGCCACGACCGAGCCACGGGTCACGATGCCGTGGCGGTCCAGCAGGGCCTGGGCGACCGCGTGCAGCCGCCGGGTGGCATCGGGGTCGCGGTCGGGCAGCAACGACCACCGGCCGGTCACCGTGGGCGGGCCGGTACGGGTGGGCATCAGCGGCCTGCCATAGCGGCGGGAACCCATCCGGCCAGATCTGCCGCCGCCGCGCGGCCCGCCGTACGACGGGCCCGCCCGGCCGGGGCGGCCGGAGACCTCCCTGCCCGGGAAGGAACCTCCAGCACCGTTCGGGACCAGGGCACCCCGGCCACCCGGGTAAATCGCACCGGCCACTGGCGGTGCTCCTTCCGGGCCCGCTCCGGTGTCCCGGTCGCCCCCGGCTACCGGGTTGGCTTCCGGGGCCAGGCCCGCCCCGGGCTCCCGGCGCGCGGACGGTCCGGACGGCACCCCCTCGTACACGGGGCGGCCGGAGCCAAGGACGGTGCGCAGCGGAGCCAGCGTGTCGTTGGTGAGACATCCGGCCCAGACCAGGTCCCAGATCGCCGCGGCCACAGCGGTGTCGGACAGGCCTCGCCAGTCGTGGTCGGTCAGCATCCGGGCCACCCGGTCGGCCAGCATCCGGAAGAACAGCCCGCCGCCGCCAGCCAGCACCTCGAGCACGGCATCGTGCACCGGCGTCATCGTGATTTCGGCCAGTGGAGGGAGCAGCAGGGGAGCGGCAGGCGCGGGCGCGAGCACCACCCAGCCGTCGCTGCCGGGCAGCCCGCCCGCGCCGGCCCAGACGACCTCCCCGGCCGCCGTCAGCTCGTCGAGCACCGCCGGCTGGTATCCGGGGATCCGGCCCGGCAGCACCAGCGTCTCCAGGGCGGAGGCGGGCACGGCCGCGCCGGCGAGCTGATCCACCACGTCATAGACCGCGTCTGGGCCCGCCGGCCGCCACCTCCGGCCTGCCCGGCCCACCAAGGGGCTGCCCGGGCGCGCGCCGTCGGCCGGCTGGCCCGCGTTCTGCCAGGCGGGCAGGAACGCCGCCAGCGCCTCCGGCGGCGCGGGCTCGACCTCCTTGCGGAGCTTGGCCAGGCAGCGGCGCCGCAGCAGGCGCAGCACCTCCAGGTCGCACCACTCGGTGCCGCGCCCGCCCGGCAGGAACTCGCCCTCCACAACGCGGTGCTCCGCGGCCAGCCGGTGCAGTGCGCCGCCCACCACCGACTGGCCGAGGCCGTACCGCCCGGCAACCGCCAGCGCGGTGAACGGCCCGTGGCACCGGGCGTACCGGGCCACCAGGTCGCCAAGCGGGTCGGGCACCGGTTCGGCGAACGCCGCCGGCACGCCGGGGGGCAGCGGCACGCCGAGCGCGTCGCGCAGCCGCCCGGCATCCTCGATGGCGGCCCACCGGGGCTCGCCGCCGATCCTGACCTCGATCGCCCGCCGGGCGGCGTCCAGCTCGGTGAGCCAGCCGGCCGCCTGGCCAGGCTCGGCGCACCGCTCGCTGACCTCCGCCGCCGACAGGGGCCCGATGAGCCGCAGCAGGTCCGCCACGGCCTCGACATCGCGGCACTTGCGGTCGGGTGCCAGCCGCTGCAGCTGTGCCTGCGTTTCCTCCACCACCGCGAAGTCGAGTAGTTCGCGCAGGTCCGCCTGTCCGAGAAGGTCCGCAAGGAGCGAGGAGTCCAGCGCCAAGGCCTGGGCGCGGCGTTCGGCCAGCGGCGAGTCGCCCTCGTACATGAACGCGCCCACGTAGCTGAACAGCAGCGACCGGGCGAACGGGGACGGGACCGGCGTCTCCACCTCGACCAGCCGGATCTTCCGGCTCGTCAGGTCCTGCATGAGGCTGGCCAGGGCAGGCACGTCGAAGGTGTCCTGCAGGCACTCCCGGACGGTCTCGAGGACGATCGGGAACGTGCTGTACTTGGCCGCCACCGCCAGCAACTGCGCGGAACGCTGCCGCTGCTGCCACAGCGGGGAACGCCGCCCGGGCCGGCGGCGGGGCAGCAGCAGCGCCCGCGCGGCGCACTCCCGGAACCGGGACGCGAACAGCGCCGACCCGCCGAGCTCGGATGTGACCAGCGATTCCACCTCGTCGGCCGCCAGCTCCACGATGGCCGCGGTCGGTGGCTCGTCGGTATCGGGCACCCGCAGCACGATCCCGTCGTTGGTGTGCATGGCCTGCACGTCCATGCCCTCGTACCGGTCCCTGAGCCGGGCGGCGATAGCCAGCGCCCAGGGCGCGTGCACCCGCGCGCCGTACGGGCTGTGCAGCACGAGCCGCCAGTCCCCGAGCTCATCACGGAACCGCTCCAGCACCAGGGTCCGGTCGTCGGGCAGGTAGCCCGTGGCCTCCCGCTGGCCGTCCAGGTAACGGATGAGGTTCCCGGCCGCTAGA
Source organism: uncultured Actinomycetes bacterium (assembly GCA_963813395.1). GTDB lineage: Bacteria > Actinomycetota > Actinomycetes > Streptosporangiales > Streptosporangiaceae > DASXKD01. The sequence goes on along the minus strand of CAWEYV010000009.1, from coordinate 20,296 downwards.
TCATCAAGGCCTGCATTACGCAGCCTCGCCGCAGCCTGTTCTCCGTCCAGGGCGGCGAGTTCCCGGCAGAACTTCCCCAGCGCACGGCCCAGTTCCGCGGGCCGGCCCTGCATGTCACCATGCCAGAACGGGAGCCGCCCCGGCTGTCCCGGCGCGGGCGAGACGAGTACCTGGTCGGCCGTGATGTCCTCGATCCGCCAGGAGCTGGCGCCGAGCACGAACACGTCGCCAACCCGCGACTCGTACACCATCTCCTCGTCGAGCTCACCGACCCGGTGCGAGTTCTTGCCCTGGCGCTGCGGGCCGGCCAGGAACACGCCGAACAGTCCCCGGTCGGGGATCGTGCCGCCGCTGGTGACCGCGAGGCGCTGGGCGCCCGGGCGGCCACGCAAGGTGCCTGACGTGCGATCCCAGATCAGCCGTGGGCGCAGCTCCGCGAACTCTTCGCTTGGATAGCGGCCCGCCAGCATGTCCAGCACCGCGTCGAGCACGCTCCTGGTGAGCCCGCTGAAGGGGGCGGCCCGGCGGATCAGCAACTCCAGGTCGCCAACCTGCCAGTCGTCCATCGCCACCATCGCGACGATCTGCTGGGCAAGCACGTCGAGCGGGTTGCGGGGGATGCTCAGCTCCTCGATCTCCCCGTCGCGCATCCGCTGAGCGACCACCGTTGCCTGCACCAGGTCGCCTGGGTACTTCGGGAAGATCACGCTCCGGGACACGTCGCCGACGTGGTGACCGGCCCGGCCGGTACGCTGCAGGCCGCTGGCCACCGATGGCGCCGACTCGACCTGGATGACCAGGTCCACCGCGCCCATGTCGATGCCGAGTTCCAGGCTGGAGGTGGCGACCACGGCCGGCAGCCTGCCCGCCTTGAGCGCTTCCTCGATCTGGGCCCGTTCGGCCCGGGAGACCGAGCCGTGATGGGCGCGGGCCACCTCGGCCGGGGCACCCGACGCCGCGGCCGACTGCGCCATGATCTGGGCGGGGGGAGCCTGGCCAGCGGGCCGCGACGCGGCGTGCTCGGCCAGGGCGGAGGCCTCTTCCCTGGCCAGCGCCCGGTCGGCGGCCAGGTCGTTGAGCCGGCCGCAGAGCCGCTCGGCCAGCCCGCGCGAGTTCGCGAACACGATCGTGGAGCGGTGTGCCTCGATCAGGTCGAGCACGCGCTCCTCGACATGCGGCCAGATCGAGCGCTGGGCCGGCGGGCCGTCATCCGGCGGTCCCTCGGCGACACCGGGTGGGCCAACGCCGCCGGTGGTCACCGTTGGCCGCTGCCGCGACACCGGCGGCGGATCCGGGTCGCTCATGTCCTCGACCGGGACGACGATCCGCAGTTCGATGTGCTTCTCGTGCGGCGGGGCCGCGATCGTTACCGGACGGGAACCGCCGAGGAACGCGGCCACCTCCTCGGCCGGGCGCACGGTCGCCGAGAGCCCGATCCGCTGGGCCGGACGGGGCGCGCCCGGCGCCGGTTCCCCGTCCACGTCACCCCTGAGGGCATCCAGCCGTTCCAGGGATACGGCCAGGTGGGCGCCGCGCTTGTTGCCCGCCAGCGCGTGCACCTCGTCAACGATGATCGTGTCCACCCCGCGCAGCGAGTCGCGCGCTTTCGAGGTGAGGATCAGGAACAGCGATTCCGGGGTGGTGATCAAGATGTCCGGCGGCTTGGTGGACAGCCGGCGTCGCTCGTCGGCGGCTGTGTCGCCGGTGCGCACGGCCACCCGGATGTCCGGCTCGGCCAGGCCGTGGCGGTTCGCCACCTGGCGGATTCCGGCCAGCGGAGCACGCAGGTTGCGCTCGATGTCCACCGCGAGGGCCTTGAGCGGGGAGATGTAGAGCACCCGGCAGCGCAGCCTCGGGTCGGCGGGGGCGGGGCTGTCAGCGAGCCGGTCCAGCGCCCACAAAAACGCGGCGAGGGTCTTGCCCGAGCCGGTAGGCGCCACCACGAGTGTGTTGTCCCCACTGGAGATCGACGCCCACGCGCCTGCCTGCGCCGGGGTGGGGGCGCTGAACGCGCCGGTAAACCACTCCCTGGTGAGCGCGCTGAACGCGCGCAGGGGGTCAGCGCCCGTGCCGGTATGCCCGGCTGCGGGCGCGTCCGGCAGCGCCGGGTCCCGCACGGCGCCCGTTACGGAAGATCTCGCAGGCACCTATCCATCCTGCCTTGTGCTGCCGACATTCCGGACCGTCCCCCAGAGCACCCGGCAGCGGAACCGGCCATCCCCAGAACAGCGGCTGCTATGGCCCGCTGTGGCTCAGCAACTCGGCCCGGAGGATGCTGTTGCTCTGTTTCCAGCACAGGCCGGCGACCGGGACGCGGAACGGCGTCACCGAGGCGCATGTCCTGCTGCTCTCCGGCGGCCAGGTGACACAGCTGCCCTGGCTCACCGCGATCGTCAACGAGTACGTCGCCTTCCCGGGTACCACGGCCCTGAACGCCGTTCCCAGCTTCCCCTGGAACCCGTAGTGGGGGCCGGGTCACCGGCCTGCTGTCAGCCGCCCGCGGCTCGGACGGAGCCGGTGAGCTTGCCGTGGGTGCCACGGATCTCACAGATGATCGACCGGCCGCCGGCGGCCCAGGCACCCGGGTTCGGGTAGACGTAGAACTCGGCCATGCCGCTCGGGCCGAGCTGCGGGTTCAAGTACCCGCTCAGCCTGCTCTGGCAGCCCTGCCCCGCCTGCGCGCTGAGGGTGGCGGTTCCTGGCCAGTGACGGCCCGCCACGGTGAAGGCGCCGTAGATCTCGGCGTCATGGGGCTGCGCACAGGGGATGACGTGAGCCACGGCGGTTCCGTTTGGGCCAAAATTAATGCACTGTCCGGGCCGCAGCTGGAAAACCGTGCCGCGCAGGGGATGGGTGGCCTGGGTGTGGTGCTGGCGGTGACTGACAAGCACGGCGGTGACCACGACGGCGGCGATGACAAGCGCACCGGCGAGCGCGGCCAGGACGAGGCCAAGTCCCCTTCCCTGATGAACTGCGCTTGGGTCGCGCGGGGCGGGTGCGGGGGGATCGAAGCTCCTGGTACCGGTGCCGCCCCCGGGCGATTCGCTCATCACAGCTCCCCGTCGCAGAAGCTTCTGTGCTAGAAGCTTCTGCCATTGACTGTTCCCGGTAACTCCCCAGACATTCGTGGTCCTGGCTTGGTTGTTGCTTCGGGGCTCCTGAGACTGCGCTGAGTGCTGGAAGAGTTACCGTTTGGCTGTGAGGCTCCCGTGGCGGTTTGCCGCCATCGCCGCCGTGCTGGCGCTGACAGCCTGCTCGACTGGCGCACCGAAGACCGCGCCTGCCGTCACGCCAGCGCCGAACCCGGTCGCGAGCGTCGGTCTGCCACGCCGCACCACGGTCATGACCCCGGTCATGACCCAGGGCAGCCCCGGGTGCAGCACCAAGACCACGGCCGGACCGCGGCTGCCCGCCGCGGACGTGCAGATGTCGCCGGTCTCCGGAGACCCGTTCGGCGTGGTCGTGACGCCCGATGGGCGCTGGTCGTTTGTTTCATCTCCGCTCAGTTCGAGCGCGGGCCCGGCCGGCGGCTGGATCGGCGTGTTCGCCGACGCTGGCTCCGCCGCGCCCAAGCTGGTCCGGAGCATTCCGGCGGCGGAACCGCTTGGCGTGACGATCACCCACGATGGCCGCTACCTGCTCGCCGCTAGTGGCAGCGGGGCCGTGGTGCTCAGCGTGCAGCAGGCTGAGGAAGGCGTCTCGCACCATGTCCTTGGCGCGCTGAGAAGCGGGGAGACGGGGCACGGGGCAGCGGGCGGTGGCGCCATCGAGGTGGCGGTGTCGCCGGACGACCGGTTCGCGTTCGTCAGCCTCGAAGGTTCGTCCGAGATCGCCGTCTTCAACCTGCCGCGCGCTCTGGCCAGCGGTTTCCGGACCTCCGGCTTCGTCGGGTACATACCTACCGGGATCGCCCCGGTCGGGCTGGCGGTGGCCCCCGGGGGGCGCTTGCTGTACGCGACGAGCGAGGTGGCGCCGGCCGCCAAGGGTGGCTCCCTGCGTGGCGGCCAGGGCACGCTGTCGGTGATCGACCTGAACAAGGCCGAGACCGACCCGGCGCATGCGGTTGTGGCCGTGGTCGCCGCGGGTTGCAGCCCGGTGCGGGTGATCGCCTCTGCGGACGGCAGCGACGTGTGGGTGACCGCCCGGGAGAGCGACGCGCTGCTGGCCTTCTCCGCGGCCAGGCTGCTGACCGATCCGGCGCACTCGCTGATCGCCCGGGTCGAGGTGGGTGAGGCTCCGGTCGGGCTCGCGCTGGCCGACGGCGGGCAGCGAATCGTGGTCGCCGACTCGAACCGGTTTGGCCAGCAAGGAGCGTCGTCGAACCTCGCGGTGGTCAACGTCGCAGCGGCCCTCGCGGGCAAGCCCGCGCTCGCCGGGTACCTGCCCGCTGGCGGGTTCCCGCGCCAGATGGCCCTGGAACCAAACGGGCGCACCTTGCTGGTGACCGACTTTACGTCCCGGCAACTCGAGACGGTGGACGTCGCGAACCTGCCGTGACGCGGCATGCCTGGTGCGGCTGGCACGGACGCGGCCGGCCGCCGGTACCCTGGCGCCGTGCGGCTCACGGGATTCTGGGAGAAGATGCGGGCGCAGTTCGGTGACGCCTACGCCGCCAGCGTGGCCAAGGACTACGCGCTGGCGGGCCTGGGCGGCCGGACCGTGGACCAGGCTTTGGCCGAAGGGATCGAGCCCAAAGCCGTGTGGCAGGCGGTGTGTGAGGCGTTCGAGATCCCCGAAAAGTCGCGCTGAGACGAGACGGCCGGGACGTTCCGGTGTGTGGGCGTGTCTTGCCCGTGATCGAACAGTTGTTCGGCTAGGGTAGTGATCTGTGCGGCTTGCCAGGCAGGTCGCGGCGCAGTTTCAACGGCGTTCATCGGCGTGCGGAGTTTTGTCGGTGGTACCGCGTAGCGTCATCCCCGACAGAAAGCACTTATCCCAGTGGGAGTACCCATGGCAGGCATCGACAGGCCGGGCAGCAAGGTCGGCGACAGGGACAAGGCCCTGGAAACCGCCCTCGCCCAAATCGAGCGGCAGTTCGGCCGGGGCTCGGTCATGCGGCTCGGCGACGAGAGCCGGGCGCCGATCGAGGTGATCCCGACCGGGGCGATCTCGCTGGACGTCGCCCTCGGCATCGGGGGTTTCCCGCGCGGCCGGGTCGTCGAGATATACGGGCCCGAAGGCAGCGGGAAGACCACGGTCGCCTTGCATGCGCTCGCCAATGCGCAGAAGGGTGGCGGGATCGCCGCATTCATCGACGCCGAGCACGCGCTCGACCCCGAGTACGCCAAGAAACTCGGCGTTGACACCGACGCCCTGCTGGTCTCCCAGCCCGACACCGGTGAGCAGGCACTGGAGATCGCGGACATGCTGATCCGCTCCAGCGCGATCGACGTCATCGTCATCGACTCGGTCGCCGCCCTGGTGCCCAGGGCCGAGATCGAGGGCGAGATGGGGGACAGCCACGTGGGCCTGCAGGCCCGGCTCATGTCCCAGGCCATGCGCAAGCTGGCGGGCGCGCTGAACCAGACCAAGACCACCGCGATCTTCATCAACCAGTTGCGGGAGAAGGTCGGCGTCATGTTCGGAAGCCCGGAGACCACCTCGGGTGGCCGGGCGCTCAAGTTCTACGCGTCGGTCCGGCTCGATATCCGCCGGATCGAGACGCTCAAGGACGGTACCGATGCAGTGGGCAGCCGGACCAGGGTGAAGGTCGTCAAGAACAAGGTGGCGCCCCCCTTCAAGACCGCTGAGTTCGACATCCTGTTCGGATTCGGGATCAGCAGGGAGGGCGGCCTGATCGATCTTGGGGTTGAGCAGTCGATCGTGCGCAAGTCCGGCGCCTGGTACACCTACGAGGGCGACCAGCTCGGGCAGGGCAAGGAGAACGCACGGACCTTCCTGCTCGACAACCCCGATATCGCCAACGAGATCGAGAAGAAGATCAAGGAAAAGCTGGGTATCGGCCCGCGCTTGGACGCGGAGGCGGCGGACGGGGAGGTAGCGGCAGGTCCGGGCCTGCGGGCGGTCCCCAGCGTGGCGCCGGGCACGGCCGCGGGGGCGGCTGGCGCCCGAGCGGCCAGCAAGCCTGCAGAGACCCCGGGCGGCGCGGGATAGAACGGCACGGAGAACGGTGCCGGGCAAGGCGAGGCCGGGCAGGTCAACCAGGGCGCGCGCCAGGAAGCGACCCGGTGACTGGGACGCGGACGCGGGCGGGGCGGCCGTCAGCGGGTGGCCAGGCGACGAGGACGCGGCGCTGGGCTGGGCGCCGCCGGACGAGGCGATCGTCCCGGACGGGACGGACATGGCCGCCGCGGGGCTGTGGTCCGGCGACGAGGACGCGGTGCGGGAGTTTGAAACCCGGGGAGACCTTGGGAGGCCGTATCGCCGGGGCGGTGCAGTGCGGGGCGGAACGGCCGAGAAGGAGTGGTTCGGCGGTGAAGAAGCAGCGCGGGCGGCTTGCCTGAAGCTGCTCACCAGTGCCCCGCGCACGCGGGCACAGCTTGCCGCCGCGTTGCGCCGTCGCCGGGTTCCGGATGACATCGCCGAGTCCGTGCTGGCCCGGTTCGCCGAAGTCGGTCTCATCGACGATGCGGCCTTCGCCAAGGCGTGGGTCGAAAGCAGGCACCACAGCAGGGGCCTGGCCCGCAAGGCGCTCGCCGCGGAACTGCGCCAGCGCGGGATCGCTGATGGCGAGGTGCGGGCCGCCGTCGATTCGCTCGGGCCGCAGGACGAGATGGCAGCCGCCCGGCAACTGGTGCTGAAGCGGATGGCGGCCACCCGGGGCCGTCCGCTGCCGACCCGTGCCCGCCAGCTGCTGGGCATGCTCGCCCGCAAGGGGTACTCGGCTGGCCTGGCCGCTCAGGTGGTGCGGGAGGCGCTGGAGCAAGAGGAGGCCGACGATCCCGACGCCCGGCTGAATCTCGCGCTGATTTGCGACGAATCCACTGGTAGCGACTGGCCGTGAGCGCGCGAAGCTGCGGAGAGTTACCACAGTGTCACTTTGCCGAGCTTGCCCAAATTGTTATCAGCGCTTAACCTCACGGCAGCGAGGTGTTAGCCGACAACAGGCGGTTGAAGATACGACATGGTCGGCAACTGGTTACGCCCAGTTGCTGGTTAGGACGAAGGATCCGGCCATCGCCGGTGCTGTCGAAGGGCTGACCAGCCAGGTCGGCTCCGGGCGCGGGACCGGCTCGGCAGTGGCCACGGCCCGCGCGCGGGCATTGTGGCCGGTGAGGAGACGGAAGAGGCTCCGCGCGGGTTCGCAGCCTGGGACTCGCGGATGGGCCCCTCATACCTAGCAGTTTCTGACACGTCCGGTACCACAGCCGGCAGGGGAGATCGACGGTCCCGCCGGGCAGCGGAGGCTGCTGGTTCCCCGGCTTACCGGGATTTCGCTGGTCCTGCGGGATCGCGTGGTCCTGGGTCGCCGGGATGCTCCTGGTCCTGCGGGATCCTGGAGGTCGCTGGTTTCCCGGGTCACCGGGAAGGCCGCCTGGCAGGGCTGGCCGCCGGATCCACTGGCGGCGGGTTTGGCGGCCACGTGGGCAAGCTGTTGCGGTTTGTCTGCGGGTGACCGGGTGACCGCCGGACGGCGGCCACCGACCGCCTGGCGTGGCCGACGCCACATATGGCGCGCATAACCCCTCGCCACAGGGACAAGCCCTGGCGCCGCACAACGGAGCCAGGGGCGGCGAGCAGGATTGAGGTGCGCCATGAGCAACACAATCGCTGTGGTGATCGCAGTGATCGGGATCCTTGCTCTGTTCGCCGCCGCTGGTGCACTGCTCGTCGTGCTGCGCAGATCTGGAGCCCATCCGGTGACGGCGCGGCCGGAGGCCGCCACGGGTGAGGGAGCTCTCAGCCCGGAGCTGGCGGCCGAGGCGGAGCGGCGGATCGCCGAGGCCGACCTCGTCGCCACCCAGGCGCAGCGGCAACTCGAGGACGCCAGCCGGACGGCCAGTCAGGTCCGGGCCAGCGCCGAGTCCGATGCGGCGGCCATCGTGCGGCGGGCGGAAGAATCGGCACAGAAGGTAGCCCAGGCGCAGCACGCCGCCGAGGCCCAGGTCAAGGCCACCAAGGAGGAAGCCGGCCTGTTGCGCGCCGACCTCGAGCGGCGGGAGGCGCGGCTTGCCGAGCGCGAGGGCCGGCTCGACGAGGAACTGCGCAAGCTGGAACAGCGTGCCGCTGCCCTGGACAACGCACAGGCTGATCTCGACACCCAGCGGGCCGAGCTTGCCCTCCTGGAGGACGAGCGCCGCAAGGTGCTGGAGCGCGCCGCTGGCCTCACCGCCGGCCAGGCCAAAGCCGAGCTCGTTGCCACCATCGAGAACCAGGCCAAACGGGAGGCCGTCCTCATCGTCCGGGACACCGAGAACGAGGCGCGCCGCGATGGCGAGAGCCGGGCCAGGCGGATCGTGACGCTCGCGATTCAGCGGATCGCCAGCGAGCAGACCAGTGAGTCCGTTGTTTCCGTGCTCCATCTGCCCGGCGAGGAGATGAAGGGCCGGATCATCGGCCGCGAAGGCCGCAACATCCGTGCCTTCGAGTCGGTTACCGGGGTCAACCTGATCATCGACGACACCCCGGAGGCGGTGCTGCTGTCCTGCTTCGACCCGGTCCGCCGGGAGGTGGGCAGGCTCGCTCTGGAGCGGCTCGTGCTGGATGGCCGGATCCACCCGCAGCGGATCGAGGAAGCCTACGAGCGCAGCAAGGCCGAAGTAGAGCAGCTATGCGTGCGGGCCGGTGAGGATGCCATGGTCGAGCTGGGCATCACCGACATGCACCCGGAACTGGTGACGCTGCTCGGCCAGTTGCGTTACCGCACCTCCTACGGCCAGAACGTGCTGGGCCACCTGGTCGAGTCCGCACACATCGCCGCGATGATGGCTAGCGAGCTTGGCCTTGATCCCGCGCTGCTCAAGCGGTGCACGGTCCTCCACGACATCGGCAAGGCGCTGACCCACGAGGTGGAGGGCAGCCACGCCCTGATCGGCGCCGAGATCGCGCACAAGTATGGCGAGCCAGCCGACGTCGTTCACGCCATCGAGGCGCACCACAACGAGGTCGAGGTGCGGACCGTGGAGGCGGTCCTCACCCAGGCAGCGGACGCGATCAGCGGCAGCAGGCCTGGCGCCCGGCGCGAGTCGCTGGAGAGCTATGTGAAGCGGCTGGAGCGGCTGGAGGAGATCGCGACCGCGCATGAGGGCGTCGAAAAGGTGTTTGCCATGCAGGCGGGGCGGGAGATCCGGGTCATGGTGAAGCCGGATCGGGTCGATGATATGCAGGCACAGGTTATTGCCCGGGATGTGGCGAAGCAGGTCGAGGAAGAATTGACTTATCCGGGGCAGATCCGGGTGACCGTGGTTCGGGAGTCCAGAGCTACGGAATTTGCACGCTGAACTGCCCTTGCAAAGGGACGGCCCGGGTCTTTGCAAAGGGATGGTTCTGCCCTGCAAAGGTAAGTTCGGGCTTGCAAAGGGACGGCTCGGCCCTGCAGGAGGAGGGACGACGTACCGGGGTTGCGCGGCCCAGCTAACAGAACGCTGGTCCGTGCGACCCCGGCACCCCGGTACGACCGGTTGCCGCGGTGTTTAGCCCCGGCGCACGGTTAGGCGCGGGAAGGCTGCTGCTCTGGCGGTCGGTTTGCGCGGTGCCGGGAGGGCCGGGGTCCGGCATCGACCTCGAAGGAGGGGGAGCGGGGGGTGGTTGCGGGGTGCTGGGGTGCGGAGAGTTGATGATTTTTACGGGCGGGACTTCGGGGTGGGCTGAAATCTAGGGTCTGGGCGTAGAAGGAGAGCTCTGATTCCAGGGCGGTTGTTATTGTTTCGGTGCGGTGGAAGGTGTGGGATTCGCTCTCGAATATCAGAAGGGCGTGGCGGATGTTGTGGGAATTGAGCTGTTCGGCGATGGCTTGAGCCTGGGACGGCGGGACGATGTGGTCGTCCGCGCCGTGGAGGAGGAGGATTGGAGGTGTCGTCGGTGACGTGACCGACGGGGGAGCGTTCGGCGTAGAGGGCCTGGAAGCCCGGGAGGGGGCCGGCCAGGCCGTCGGCGTAGTGGGATTCGAAGTCGTGAGTTTTGGCGGCGAAATCGCGTAGGTCGGTTATGCCGGAGTAGGACGTGGCCGCCCTGAACAACCGGCTCCTTGCTGGCGTGGGTGGTTACCGCGGCCAGGGCGGTCCAGGCGCCCGCGGCAGACGCCGCGGATCGCCAGGCGCGCGGGATCGGCGTCGCCCGCCTCGACGAGGGCCTGGGCGGCCGCGATCACGTCCTCCACGTCCACCACGCCCCACTGGCGCGCGCAGGCGTTCCCGGTAGCTGCGGCCGTAGCCGGTGGAGCCGCCGTAGTTCACGTCGATGATGCCGATGCCCCGGCTGGTGAAGTACGCCTTCGCCAGGTCGAGAAGCCGGTCGGCGTGCGAAGCGGGCCCACGGTGCGCCCAGACCACGTACGGCGGGCGTTCGCCCTCCGGGCACCATGGCATCCGGGTTGGCTGGCGGGTAGACCCAGGCGTGCACCGTTTGGCCGAACTTTGCCGTTGAATTGCAGCTTGCGCGGCCTCGGCAGGAAACCGGGCGCAGGCAGCGGCCTGCGGCCGAATAGAGCTTCTTCGCCTTCCCGGTTTCCGCGTCGACCCGGATCACCGATGCCGGCGTGGACGGCCCGCCCGCCACGCCCACGACGGACATGCCGTCGGCCGACAGCCCGGTCGCGAAGACCCGGTAGGGAATGTCGGGATCGGACAGCTCCCCGGTCTCGGGGTCCAGCAAGCCAAGCCGCATCCCGCCGCAGCCGTGCAGCACCGCGAGCCGGCCGTCGCTCAGCACCGCGTATGGTCGGTGCCCGAGCCGCCAGAGCGGGCCGGTGAACTCCTCCTCGGCCGGGTAGATGGCCTCGGCAATGCCGCTGCTCAAGCTCAACATGGTAGATGTTCCACCAGCCGGGCCAGTCCGAGATCACGTACAGGCTGGTCTCGTCGCGCCACAGCGGCGCCAGCACCGACTCCCCGACACCGCCCTTGACCAGCCAGCCCTTGCCCGGCATGCCGTCCTCGACGGAAGCGACCCGCAGTTCGGTGCCGTCCCAGGGCATCCGCGGATGGTTCCAGCAGATCCACGCCAGCCGGCGGCCGTCCGGTGAGGGGGTCGGGAACGCGTAGAAGTCCGCCCCGGTCACCAGCTGGCGGATGGCGTTGCCGTCCGCGGCGGCCGATCCGTTCAGCGGCACCGCGACGATCGAGCGGGTCACCTTGGCGTCGTCGTGGCGCTCCTGCACGCACCACACTTCCGCTCCGCCCGGAGCCAGGATGAAGTCGGCAAAACGGAGCGAGGTGGTACCCGGTCCGCGCAGCGGCGCGGGGGTGAGCGGCTTCGGTGAGAACCCGGCGCCGCTGGGGCCTGGCTCACCCGCCAGGTAGAGCCGCTGATCGGCATGATTCGCGAACACCATCGCCCAGCGCCTCGGACTGTCGCCGACCGGGACCGGCAGGTAGGAACGCCCACCGTACTCGTGCACCGTGGTCTGCGCGCTCCACGGCGCGGGCAGCATGCGATTTTCGCTGGCCATCCGCGTCAAGGCGCACCACCGTGGTCCGGCCCTGCTCGCCGGGCAGTAGCTCCTGCCACCAGACCTCGCCGTCGATCGCCAGCGGGAAACCGACCTCGCGCTGTTGCTGGGCCACGTCGGATGCGGTGATTGGCGAAGGCCAGGTGCCGCAGGGAAGCGGCGGTGCGGTGGTGCTTTCTGTCATGGCAATATCGTCTATCACGCCCGGCTTGGGCCACGGGAGATTCCGGACACGCGCCGCGGGAGCGTACCCTCTGATATTGATATGAACGCGGCGCGCACCTACCAGATTCGCACCTTCGGGTGCCAGATGAACTTCCACGATTCCGAGCGCCTGGCCGGCCTGCTCGAGGAGTCGGGATACCAGCGTGCCGAGGGTGATCAGGTCCCTGACGTGGTTGTCTTCAACACCTGCGCGGTGCGCGAGAACGCGGACAACCGGCTGTACGGCAACCTCGGCCAGCTGCTGCCGGTAAAAGCGGCACATCCCGGCATGCAGATCGCGGTGGGCGGCTGCCTGGCCCAGAAGGACCGGTCCGGCATCGCACAACGGGCCCCGTGGGTGGACGTGGTGTTCGGCACCCACAACATCGGGTCGCTGCCTGCCCTGCTCCGGCGGGCCCAGGTAACGGCCGAGGCGCAGGTCGAGATCGTCGAATCGCTGGAGCGGTTCCCGTCCGTCCTGCCGGCACGGCGCGAGTCCCCCTACGCCGCCTGGGTTGCCATCTCCGTGGGCTGCAACAACACGTGCACGTTCTGCATCGTGCCGAGCCTGCGCGGCCGGGAGGAGGACCGCCGGCCAGGCGACGTGCTCGCCGAAGTCAGGGCGCTGGCGACGGACGGCGTCCTCGAAGTCACCTTGCTGGGGCAGAACGTCAACTCCTACGGAGCCGGGTTCGGCGACCGCAAGGCGTTCGGCACATTGCTGCGAGCGTGCGGGGAGATCGGTGGCCTGGAGCGGGTGCGTTTCACCTCACCCCACCCGCGCGATTTCACCGACGACGTGATCGCGGCGATGGCCGAGACCAGCAACGTCATGCCGAGCCTGCACATGCCGCTGCAGTCAGGCTCGGACGCGGTGCTGCGCGCGATGCGGCGGTCCTACCGGCGGGAGAAGTACCTGGGCATCCTGGACCGGGTGCGGGCGGCGATCCCGGACGCGGCCATCACCACCGACATCATCGTGGGCTTCCCCGGCGAGACCGACCGCGATTTCGCCGACACCCTCGACGTCGTGCGGCAGGCCAGGTTCGCGGGAGCATTCACGTTCCAGTACTCGACCCGGCCGGGCACACCCGCCGCGACCATGGATGGCCAGGTGCCCGCGGCCGTGGTCGCCGAGCGGTACGAGCGGCTGGCCGCGCTGGTCGCCGAGATCGCCGGCGCGGAGAACCAGGCCCTGGCCGGCCGCGAGGTGGAGGTGCTCGTCGCCGAGGGGGAGGGGCGCAAGGACGTGCTCACCCACCGGCTGAGCGGCCGGGCGAGGGACAACCGCCTGGTGCACTTCGCGCCCGCTGGCACCGATCCGCGCCCCGGTGACGTGGTGACCACGGTGGTGACCCAGGCTGCCCCGCACTACCTCATCGCGGACGGCGCGCCGCTCGCGGTACGGCGGACCCGGGGCGGTGACGCCTGGCAGGCGCGCAAGGACGGCGCCGCCCACGAAGGTCTTGCTCAGGAAGGTCTTGCTGGCGCCGGCATCGGGAGCGGCGGCTCACCGGTTCTGCTGGGCATGCCCGCGGTCGGCCGGCCCGCTTCATGACCGGGCGGGTCCCGGCGGGAGACTGACGCGCATGCTGGTCGCCGGGGCCGTGTGCCCGCATCCACCGCTGCTCATCCCGGCCGCCCTTGGCGCGGCCGCGAGCGACCCGCCGGCCGAGCTGCGTAAGGTGACCGACGCCGCCGCGCAGGCCGTGGCGCGGCTGGCCTCGGCGCGGCCCGACCTGATCGCCGTGGTGGGCGGCGGCCCGGTGGACCGCGAGTACGGCCCGGCAGCCTCCGGCGGCCTGCACGACTACGGGATCGGCTTCACCGTGGGGACGGGTGAGCCGGTCCTGCCGCTGTCCCTCACGGTCGGCCGGTGGCTGCTGGAGCGCGCCGGGGTGCTGGAGGACGCAGGCGGCGTAGCAGGTGGTGCGGCCGCGGGCGGGGCGGGCGTGGCCGCGAATGCGGCTGGCGACGCAGCGGGGGACAAGCCGGCGGCGGTGCTTTTCCAGGAGGTCGCCCAGCGTGCTTCCCCCGGCGACTGCCTCAAGCTGGGCATGGTCATCGCCGAACGTGCCCCCCGGGTCGCCCTGCTCGCGATGGGTGACGCGTCCGCCCGGCCCGCCCGGGAGGCGCCCGGCGTGCCCGACCTGCCCGCGCAGGAGTACGACGAGGACGTCGCCGAGGCGCTGGCCGCCGCGGACGCCCGCTGGCTCGCCGGGCTCGACCCGGCACGCGATAACGAACTGGTAGTCGCGGGCCGGGTGGCGTGGCAGGTCCTGGCCGGCGCGGCCGGTGGCACCGCTCGCGGATGCCGGCTGCACGGGCGGCTGCTGTGCATGAGCGCCCCGTACGGAGTGACGTACCTGGTCGCCTCCTGGGAGGAATCCGGGACAGACTGATCGTCATGCCGAAACTGGTCATCGCCGTCGTCGGGCCCACCGCGGCCGGAAAGTCCGGCCTGGCGCTGCGGCTCGCCCACTCGCTCGGCGGCGAGATCGTGAACGCCGACTCGATGCAGTTGTACGCGGGCATGGATATCGGCACCGCGAAGCTCACCCTGGCGGAGCGCCAGGGGGTGCCGCATCATTTGCTCGACATCTGGGATATCCGGCAGACGGCGAGCGTCGCGGAGTACCAGCGGCTGGCCCGGGAAGCGATCGGCTCCATCCACCGGCGCGGCCGGGTGCCGATCCTGGCCGGAGGATCCGGCCTCTACGTTCGCGCCGCCCTGGACCCGCTGAAGTTCCCCGGCACCGATCCGGGGCTGCGCGAGCGCCTTGAGGCCGAACTCGCCGAGCATGGGCCGGCCGTCCTGCACGCGCGGCTGGCCCGGCTCGACCCGGCGGCCGCCACCGCGATCCTGCCGTCCAACGGGCGCCGGATAGTGCGCGCTCTTGAGGTGATCGAGCTGTCCGGCCAGCCGTTCGACGCGACGTTGCCGGAGTACGAGTCCGTCTACCCGGAGGTGCAGGTCGGGCTGGCCACCGGCAGGGCGGAGCTCGACCGGCGGATCGCGGAGCGGACCGCGCGGATGTTCGCGGCCGGGCTGGTCGACGAGGTGGCCGGACTGGACCGGGCCGGCCTGCGCGAGGGGAAGACGGCCAGCAGGGCGCTGGGTTATGCGCAGGTGCTGCGGTTTCTTGATGGCGAGTACACGCTGGAGGAAGCCAGCGCGCAGACGGTCCTGGCAACCAAACGGTTCGCCCGGCGGCAGGAATCGTGGTTCCGCCGCGACCCCCGGGTCACCTGGCTCGCCGCGGACGCGGCCGACCTGGTGGACCAGGTGCTGGCTACCATCGGTTCATGCGGTTCGCCAAAGGCCACGGCACCGAGAACGACTTCGTGATCCTCCTCGACCCAGACGGCCGGGAGGGGCTTACCCGCGCCCTCGCCGCCCGGCTGTGCGACCGGCGGGCGGGCGTCGGCGCGGACGGAGTGCTGCGGGCGGTACGGACCACGGTGATGGCGGAGGCCGCCGGGACCGGCGCGGCCGGGAGCGGTTCCGCCCAGAACGGCGTGCCGGGTCCTGGTGCGGAGCCCGGCCCCGACTGGTTTATGGACTACCGGAACGCCGACGGCAGCGTGGCCGAGATGTGCGGCAACGGGATCCGGGTGTTCGCGCGGTACCTGGCCGAGCACGGCCTTACCGGGGGCAAGGAGTTCACCGTGGGAACCCGGTCCGGGCCTCGCCAGGTGCGGCTCGATGGCCCCGGCGGTGAGGGCGGGATCACGGTCGACATGGGCCGCGTGGCCGTCCTCGGCCCGGGCAGCGCGGTGATAGGCGGCCAGCCCTGCGAGGGGCTGCGGGTGTCGGTAGGGAACCCGCACCTGGCCTGCCTGGTCGATGCCCCGCTTGCCGCGTTCGACCTGTCCCGCCCGCCCGGCCTGGATCCGGGGCAGTTCCCCGGGGGCGGGAACGTGGAACTGGTCCGCCTGACCGGCCCGCGCAGCGTGGCGATGCGCGTGCACGAACGAGGTTCGGGCGAGACCCGGTCCTGCGGAACCGGCGCGGTGGCGGCGGCTGCCGCCGCGCCGCCACCGCGACCGGGCAGGGCGAGGGTCCCTGGTCGGTCACCGTCCCCGGCGGCGAGCTCACCGTCACCCTGGAGGCGGGCCGGGCGTGGCTGACCGGCCCGGCCGTCATCGTCGCCGAAGGCGACCTGGACCCCGCCTGGCTGGCGGCCCAGTAGCGTCAGCGACCACGACGTTCCGTCAGAGGCCGAACGCGGATTCCAGTCCGGGATATCGCCGCGTGGCCGGGAGCCGGGGGAGGCTCAGCAGGTGCTCGGCGGTGCCGAGCAGGCTCAGGTGGTTGAAGTAGGCGCTCGATCTCGTGCCGGGCGTGGTGTGCGGCGACATCACGATGGTGGCGACATGGCAGGACGGGAACGCCAGGGAATTAGCGTGTTTGGCGTCCCAGCAGGTCTCGCCGTTCGCCTTGTCGGAGCCCTCGCCCTCGTCCCAGGTGATGAACACCACGAGCTGGCCGCTCTGGTAGGCCGCCGACCGCTGGATGATCGGGATCCATTCCCGCAGCCAGTCGTCGCCCGCCCCGGTGCCGCAGTCGTGCATGTCATCACACCCGCCTGGGGTGACGAAGCTGAACGCAGGCAGCCCGTCGTGGCCGGGCGATAGCGCCGTCAGGAATTTCCCTGACGTGCTGGTGCCCAGCGGGACGTCCCATGCCGGGCACTCGGCCGGCACCGGCGCGGAGGTGTAGTACGGCGGCGGGGCGTGCCGGACGTAGTACTTCTCGCCGGTGGTGCCGTTCGCGTTCTGGTACGTCTTGTCGTTGTCGTTCGTCGTGCGGCAGTGGCCCTGCATCGCCTCCGCGTATTCCCGCCACGCCCGTCCGGCCTTGCCGAGCTGGCCGAAAATCGAATTCTGTGACTGCGGGCAGGCGGATGGCATGCAGTCCTTTTTCGTGGCCTTCCCGTGAACGGCGCCCGAGGTCAGGGCCAGGTAGTTGGGCGTGGACGGATGTGAGTAGCTGTGGTAGTTCGTGGCCAGCCCGCAGCCGGGGATCAGTGCCTTGTTCAGGTAGGGCGCCGAACCGCTGCCCACTACGGCGCGGTACGACCTGTTCTCGAACAGGATGAACATCACGTGCTTCACCGTGGCCGGGTGCGTGCCGTCCATGGCGCCGCACAGGCTGCTGAAACCGCCCGCGCGCGGGATGCTCGCCTGCCCGGCCGCCGCAGCGCCCGGCGTGGTGACTACGGCCAGGACGAACGCGAGGACCAGGCGGGAACCGGCCTTCATCGGGCTGTCTCCTTCGGCTGGCGGGAACCCTCAGCGATCGGTGAGAGCTGTCACCGGGAGGCCGCGAAGCGAAGCGTCGAGCACCTCGGCGATGTGCGCCACCGCGACCGGTTCGCCACCGTCGGCCGCGAGTGCGGTGGCGATCTGCAGGCTGCACCCGGGGTTGGCGGACACTACCAGGCGGGCGCCGGTCGCGCGCAGCGCGGCGGCCTTCCGCTTGCCGAGTTCGGCCGCCGCCTCCGGCTGCAGCAGGTTGTAGACACCCGCCGAGCCGCAGCAGGTCATGTTGTCGCCGACCTCGGTCAGGTCCAGCCCGGGAATGGCGCGCAGCAGGTCCCGGGGTTGCTGCCGGATACGTTGCGCGTGCGCGAGGTGGCAGGCGTCGTGGTAGGCGGCGGCCACCGGCAGTTGGTGCCGGGCGGCTCGCGGGCCGCCGCTATCCCGGTACAACTCAGCCAGGAACTCGCTCAGGTCGCGCACCGTGGCGCTGAACGCCGCCGCCCGCTCCGCAATGGGCGGGCCGCCCGCTGGGTCACCAGCCCGCACGGCGCTGTCCGGCGCCGTGCGGGCGAACGTCGCGCCGAACTCCTTCATCGCCGAGCCGCAGCCTGCCGAGTTGACCACGACCGCGTCGACGCCTTCGCGCTCGAATGTGGCGATGGTCTGCTCGGCGAACCGGGCGGCCTCGGCCGCCCGGCCGGCGTGCAGGGACAGGGCGCCGCAGCAGCCCTGCCCGGGCGGGATGATCACATCGCAGCCTTCGGCCGCCAGCACCCGCGCCGTTGCCGCGTTGACCTCGGGGAAGAACACCTGCTGAACGCACCCGGTGAGCATGCCGACCACCGCCCGGCGCGGCGCCGCGGCCGGGACCCGGGCGGGCAGTCTGCCCGGCCGGGCGGTCAGCCGCCCAGGCCGGGCGGTGGGCCGGTCCCGCCGGAAGACCCCGCCCCGGCGGTCGGGCGCCGGCGGCGCCAGGCGCAGGGACGAGGCGAGTTCCGGGGCGTAGCGGGTCACCAGGCGGCGCTGGACCAGGCGGTCGAGGCCGGCCCGCTGCGCCGCGCGGAGCGGGCCGGACAGCGCGCGGAGCCGCCTCGGGTAAGGGAACGTGGCGAAGATGGCGTTCCGGACGGCCCGCTCGCGGAGCGAGCGGGCCGCCGCGGCGGGCGGGGCGGGGCTCTGTGCCGGGCCGGGCTCAGGCCCGGCGGCGGGCTTCTGTGGCCAGGCCCGGGCGGCCTCGATCAGCTCGTTGTACCGCACCCCGGACGGGCATGCGGTCACGCAGGCCATGCAGCCGAGGCACCGGTCCAGGTGGGTGGTCACCGACTCGCTGACCGGGGCGCCGTCCAGCACCTGGGAGATGAGATTGATGCGGCCCCGCGGCGAGTCCATCTCCTCGCCCCACAGCTGGTAGGTCGGGCAGGCGGGCAGGCAGAAGCCGCAGTGCACGCAGTCTGCCGCCGCAGCGGCGAGGTGACCGCCCGGATCCAGCGGGCTGGCCGGGCCGGCCTTGAGATCCTCGTCCATCAGATCCCTCCCGCGAAGCGGCCGGGTGCCATCCGGTGGCCCGGGTCGAACTGGTCCTTGACCGCGCGCATCAGCGGCAGTGCGGGCACCGGCCCCCAGAGGTCCACCTGGTCGCGCACGGCGGGTGGCGCGTGCACCACCACGGCACTGGCCAGCACCGGCGGGACCCCGCCCCCCGCCCACCTCCCCGTCCCGCTCCACTCCCCCTTCACGGCCGCGGGCGCGGGCCTGGCATCCGCCTCACCCCGGGCCAGGGCGGCGCGCAGCGCGGACACGAACGCCGCGACCGCGGCCGGGTGCGGGCCGGGCCCGGCGGCCACGTAGATCACCCCGGCCGCCGCGGAGCCGCCCACCGCCGGGTCGAGGCCGACGGACCGTGCCGCGCCGTCGATCACGGCAAAGACGCGGGGCAGGGCGGCGGCCCAGAACGCGACCCGGACGAGCGTGCCAGCTGGCCCGGCCGGGTCACTGCCGGGCCAGCCCCACCAGGCCGGCTGCGACGGCTGCGCCGCGCGGCGGCGCCGAGCAGCTCGCCCATCAGCGCGGCCCGCTCGCCGACCCCGGCGGGTTCGCCCTCCAGCAGCACCCCGACGGTGATCGGCTGGTCCCGGGCTGGCCGGTCGATCTCGATAGCCGAGGGCGCCAGGACGCTGGCCGACGCGGCCGCGACCGCCCGGTGCGCTTCGGCTGGCATCGGCGCACTCGATCGTCACGTAGGCGGCCGTCGCGGGCCGTGGGTGCAGCCGGAAAACGGCCTCTACGATCAGCCCGAGCGTCCCGAACGACCCGGCGAACAGCTTGCCGAGGTCGTAGCCCGCGACGTTCTTGACCACCTTCCCGCCGGAGTGGGCGACGGTCCCGTCCGCCCTGATCACGGTGATCCCGATTACCAGGTCGCGCGGCGTGCCGTAACGCAGCCTGCGGGGACCGGCCGCCCCGGTTGCCAGCGTGCCACCGACGGTGCCGCCTTCCGGGTGCGCGCCGGGACCGCCGGGCCCGGCGCCGTCCACGCCCGCTCCGTCCACGCCTGCTCCGCCCGGCACCACGCCGTCGGGGGCGCCGAGGCCCGGCGCCGGGTCCAGGGCGAGTTCCTGTCCGGCCCCGCCCAGGACCTCGGCGAGCCGGTGCAGGCCGACCCCGGCCTGCACCCGGGCCACCAGGTCGCCGGCGGCGTGCTCGAGCACCTGGTCCAGCCGCAGGGTGTCCACCACGAGATCACACCGGC
This sequence comes from uncultured Actinomycetes bacterium, assembly GCA_963813395.1. Lineage (GTDB taxonomy): Bacteria > Actinomycetota > Actinomycetes > Streptosporangiales > Streptosporangiaceae > DASXKD01. Next base: position 509 of record CAWEYV010000009.1, on the reverse strand, counting down.
GCGGCGGGACGCCCCAGCCGAGCTTGCTGCCACTGCCGCGCGGAACCACGGCCAGGTCGTGCTCGGCGGCGGCGCGCAGGACCGCGCTCGCCTCGGCCACCGAGGCCGGGGAGGCGGCAAAACGTGGCGTCCCTCCGGCGACGGCATCCCCGGGGGACGCCGGGCGTGACCCAGGGCAGGCCGCCGTCAGGGCCCGCAGGACCGGGTCAGCCAGCACGGGAGCCGCCCCGGATCAAGGTCAGCACGGCGGACCGCGGGGTGGTACCGCTAGCCGTTTGGTAACTCAAAACTGATCCAGTTGGCCTGAAGCGACCAGCGGATGCGGACCACGGCGGGCGCCTGGCACCTCCCCGCACAGGCGGGGTGTCGGGAAAATCTTGCCCGGGTTGCACAGGCTCACCGGGTCGAAGGCACAGCGCACCAGCTGCATCGTGTCGAGGTCGTCGGCGCTGAACATCTTCGGCAGGTACCTGGACTTGTCCACGCCGACGCCGTGCTCATCCCGGACG
>CAWEYV010000008.1:0-272719 GCA_963813395.1 uncultured Actinomycetes bacterium | reverse complement strand
GCCGACACCGGCCATGAACACCCGCCGGCGCCGAGCAGGTCAGCCGCCCGCCCTCCGAGCAGCAGCAGGCGCGCCGCCGAAGGCGAGCGCGGTAGCGCTCAGCACCGATTGCAGCCCCTGCTCCGGACAAGCGCAGGCCTGCCCTGATCGAGGCAGCGCCACGATCGTGATCGTGCCGTCCAGGAGCACCATGAAGAACGCCCCGCACAGCAGCGCAAGCGCCTGCCAGCGGCGCCGATCGAGAACACGGCGCGCCACGCGCCCGGCCGATGCTGACGATTCCATCGTCAACCTCCCAGGGGTGCCGGTGGCACGATCCGGCGCTTGGATCGTCCGGGCGGTCGGTGATGGATACACCGCGGCGCTGGGGAAGCGCCCGCGTGCCGAGTTCCGCCCCCTGGTGCGTCTGTACCGGGTGGTAGTGCCACGTGGTGCGGAAGGAAGGCGCGCAAGATGGTGACAGCCGGTCGACCGGCGCGGGCGGGGATGGCGAGGCGTTCCGGGAACTGACCGAGCCGCACCGGCGCGAGTGGACGCGGCACACTGCTACCGGATGCTGGGATGCCTTCGCCGATGCTGAGTACGCCATCCAGGAGACGGCCGCCTAGGCTCCGGCGGGTTCACCGAGGAACGCGCCTCACTCCGTACCTGGCTGTACAAGATCGCCACCAACCAGTGTCTCAACGCGCGCCGTGCAGCGAGCCGCCGCCCGGCCAGGGAGTGGGACATGTCTCGGCTCGAACCGCCCGTGCCTGCCGCGCGACTCCGAGGCCGTGTGGCTACAGCCGTTCCCTGACGCCCTCCTCGAAGGTGCCGGCGACGTGCCGCTTGGGCGGGAGGCCCGCTACGAGCAGGCCGAGGCCATCTCGCTGGCGTTCGTGACCGCCTGGCGCTGCCGCCGCGCCAGGTCGCGGCTCCTCATCTTGCGGGACGTCCTCGGATTCCACGCCAGCGAGGTGGCCGGACGGCTGGAGGTGACCGTCGAATTCGTCAACAGCGCCCTCAAACGAGCCCGCGCCAGCCTCCAGTGCCTGGAGCAGCCGCCGCTGGCCACTGACGCCGGCCCGCCGCCGGCATCAGCCGCCGAGGACGGGATCGTGGCCAAGTTCGCCCGCGCGTGGCAGTCGGCCTGCACTCGACGCGCTGGTGGCCCTGCTGACCAACGACGTCTTTATCGCGATGCCGCCGATGCCCTTCGGCTACGCAGGCGGACGTCGTGACCCTGCTTCTGCGCCAGCCTGTTCGCCGCGGGCTGGTCGACCTCGTCCCGGCGCGAGCTAACGGCCAGCCGCGTTCGGTGCTTACCTGCGCGCCCCGGACGGCAGCCGCCACGCGACCGCGTTCTACGTGCTCACCCTTGCCGGCGACTCAGATCTGCGCCATGACTCGCTTCGAGGCCAGCGCTCTTCGGGCTGCGCGATGACTTCCGCGGTCGCCGGGCGTCTAGCTGCCAGATGCTGCTGGCCGGGATGTCCGCTGGACGAGGAGGGGATGCTTGATGAGGTTATCATGGGTCAGGCCGAAGGGCTGCCGCCGCGGACTGGGCCGCGGTTGCTGACAAGCTCGCTGCGGGGCCCGCGCCAGCCCCGGACGCGGCGAACTCCCGCAGGCCCACGTGGCTGTCAACCAGGACGGCAGCCCCATGTGACCCCGGTCGGTGCCCTGTGGCTGGAGGGCACGTTCTGGTTCCAGACGGGCGCGGGCACGCGGAGGGGACGCACCCTTGCGCGCGATCCGCGTGCTCGATCGCGGTGTCGGTCCGCCGCGCGGGGACGTGGTAATGAGGGTGACGCGGCGGCGGGTGACCGACCGGGCGCGGTGGCGCGTGCTGCGAAGGCGTGGGCGGACATCGGCTGGCCCGTCAGCCCGACGCCAGCGGGCCGGGCATCACCGCCCCGTTCAACGCACCGTCGCAAGGGCCACCGCCGTGGAAAATCGGTACGGCATCGAGCCATGCTCGGCGATCGTGGTCTTGGCGGCCGAGCCAGGGCGGCCTGACCCGCTTCCGGTTCTGATGCTGCTGGGGCAGGGCTAGTCATCCGCTCAAGCATGCCGAGAGTGCGGGGCTCAGCGGGGCCTGAGTGGAACTGTGCTGGTGCGCCGGTTGTGGGGCACTATGGGGATGACCGACCGCTACGTGTTGCCCCGGTGGCTGGCGGGCTATGAGGCCGCCTGGCGCTCGCCCGGCACCGAGAGCCTCGCTGGCCTGTTCACCAGCGATGCCACCTACCTGGATCGCCCTACGAGCAGCCCGTTGCTGGGCTGGATGCGATCAAGCGGATGTGGGAGGACGAACGAGAGGGCCCCTGATGAGGTCTTCACCCGGCCACTGACGATTCTGGCTGTCGATGACCCGGTGGCCGGTGGTCCGGGCCGAAGTCCGGTACGGGGATCCACCCCGCCAGAATGCGACCTGTGGGTAATCCGGTTCGCCGGTGAGGGCCGGTGCACCTGGTTCGAGGAGTGGCCCGACCGGCCCGGGCACCCCCACACCACTCACGGCGACCTGGCCTAGCAGGCTACGGCGCCATCGAAGCGCACTTGCAGGCGTCAGTGACACGTACTCGTGCCAATATCTCGCAACCGGAAAGTGATCAACACAAAATCCGCCCTATGACAATCAAATCGCCAGCAGCGTCCATGAGGTGTGGGCTTATGTGTGCGGGGACGCTCGGACGCTGGCCGGGCAGCGGGCGCTGAACGCTTCTCGAATGCCGGGTTCGCGGACAGGCTGTCAGCCCGGCTCGTGGGCGAGCAGCGGGCGAAGGACTTGTGGCGGACTCACGGCCGTAGCCAGGAAGTGACCGCGGTCCAGGCGCCCCGCTACGTGGCGTTCGCCGGGCGAATGGGTACGTCCGGCGCGCGCTGGGCGATGGAGCTCGAGCCGGTGGACGATAGGCAGACGGACGCCAAGATGTGGATTGAGGTCGCAATTCGCGGGCATCATGCGCGCGGCTCTCCGGCCTTCTCAAAGGGCAGTATTCAGCGCGTAGGCGCGGCGGTGATCAAGGCTGCGGTCGAGTCCGCTGCGCCGGGAGGCGCGGAGTCCTGGAGATGGGTGCGCGCGGTTCTACCGCGACGCTACCGGGATCGAGGAGCACACCGTGAGCCAGAACGACGGCAGGCGAGATCGCCTGATCGAGACATACCGCAAGAAGGCGAAGCACTACGACATCACCTCCTGGCTCTACCCCGTGCCCGGCTACCCCCATCGGGCCCAACGCCTCCGGGCCGTACAAGCGCCCCGGTCTTCGCGCGGGTGACAGCGTGATCGACATCGCATGGACGGGTCCGAACTTCCCGCTGATTGAGGAGCTGATCGGTCCCGGTGGCCGGATCATCGGCGTCGATCTGACCGACGCGATGCTGCGCCAAGGATTGGATAAAGGCGAACGGCTGGAGCAAAAACCTCGTGCAAGCCGACGCGGCCGAGTTCGACTTTCCAACCGAGGTCGACGCGATCCTGTCCACGTATGCCCTGACCGAGGCCCCGAGTGCAGAGGTCATCGCCCACGGCGCCGCGGCCCTCCTGGGAGGCGGACGCTGGGTCGTGCTGGATCTCAAGGTTCCCGACAACACGCCGGGGTGGCTAGCGCAGCTCGGAACCGCAAGTGTGCGGCCTTTCGCCGCCATAGATGAGTGGATCATGCGCCGTCCGTGGGAGGGCGATTCGCGAGCCATGCAGGAAGAACTGGCCGATCTCTCCTGGGGCGAGTTGTTCTTCGGAGCCGCATTCCTCGCGGCTGTTTCCGCGGTGGCCGTTATCCGACATCTCGTAGTTCTTCGATGGTCAGCCGCAGCGCACACAGCGCATAGTAGGTGCGGGATTTCACCGTCCCGGGCGCGATCCCCAGGGGATGCGCGGCCTCAACCGAGCTGCCGTGAAAGCAGCACCCCCCGCAGCACGACCGCTCCTGCGTCAGCCTGCCTAGCGCGGCGGCCACCAGATGGCGGTTCACGACCCGCTCGCTGGCGTTGCCGATGGGCTGCTCAGGGAGGCGGCCAGTTACGCCATCGGCTCCGTTGCCCTCTGCGCCGCCACTCCTGTCGCGTGATGTGTACGGCGGCTGCGATTGGTTCACCGGAATCAGCTCCGTCCCGGATCGCATTACCTGGTCCGCAACACGAACCGATCGTACGGCCAGTTGCTATTCAAGCCGGCGAACCAAGCAGCCGGGGACCGGCGCCGGGAAGGTCGCGCGCGCCACGAGAACAGATGCTCAGCGCCCCGGAGGCCCCGCTCACTATGGTGGATCGGGTGTTGCGGTATTATGGGGCCGGACGCCGGCTTGGGGACGAGGGGCGTGCGTGAAGGCGTCGAGGAACTGGTTGCGGAAGGTGTCCGATTGAGTTCGAGTGGAGCGGAGGCGGCGGACAGAACTCGTTCTGCCAGTGCCAGGAAGACTGAAACACGAAAGGTTGTGGGCGACGATCGAGATCGGCACCTCGTGGGCCTGCCCCGGGGCCGGGCGAGGGCCACCGGGCTGCTCGTCGCCGAGCAGGATGAGCACGAGGTTTGGGTCATGGAGCGGCCATGAGGTGAGGAGTCTCCAGTGAGTATTGGAGCGACCGGCCGAAGAACTGGCGCACGGTGCTGGGGCATTGCGCCAGACACGCGATTGGGGATTCGCTCCGCGCGGCATGGAGTCGACATATCGAGCCGTTGCCGACCTTGTTCAGGGCACCATGGTCGGCAACGGGGCCCAGGGCGTGTGCGAGGAGACCGTGTCGATCTCGGCCATCACGGGCTTGTGGCCTGGGCCGAGTTCGTTCCGCTGGAACTTGGCGTAGGTGTACTGGTCGGACATCGAGGCGTAGCTGAAGGCCGGGCCGTGGTAGCCGACGTTCTCAAACGGTTGTAGAGTTGTCGAAGTGGTAGAACCGCGCGCCCGGCGGCCCAGACCGAACGGTCGTCCTCAGGGCTGTCGCTCACGGTGCGCCAGCCTGGCCTTGTCGAAGGCGTCACCGCAGCCGGTGGCTGGCGACCAGGTCGGCAATACCCCCGCAGTTTGGTGTCGGCCCACAGCCCCGACTGCAGGGTGGAGTGGGGGAGCTGGCCGATCCCGCCGAAGCCCGGGGAGGTGATCCAGGCGCTCCGCGTGGACCAGCCTGGCGCGGGCCGAGCAGGCGGTGCTCCGGCGCAGGACGGCGTCGACGCCGCGGGAGAAGCTCGTGCCCTGAACGGCGACCTGCCCGAGGCTTTCGACGAAGTCGGCATCATGACGTCCTTGCCGTCCGGGCCAGCAGGTCCGAAGCGGGGACGCTGGCTTCAGGGGTCGGGAGTGGTGCTCGAAACGGCGCTGGTCGCGGAGCGCTGCCTGGGTGCTGCGCACCTGCGCGACGGCAAGCCGGCGGCGCTGGTCGAGGCGACCGGGGATTCCGGACGAGTTGGAGCGACAGGGGCCCGCGCACAGCGCCCAGACCGCTGTGGGTTGCGACCGCGTCGCGGCGACGCCGGGCAGCCGCGGTGCCCGGTGTTCGGCTGGCTCGACATCCCCCCGGCCATTGGCGTGGTACGCGCCACGATCGGCGCCGCGCGCACAAACATCGCGCTCGCCGCGCTCTGGCTCGGTCTCATCCTGCTCGTCGGCGCAATCACCGCGGCGACGATTCACATCACCACCGCGGCTGCCCGGCATCGCCGCGACGCGGTCCGCGGACTCGCCGCCCTCACAGCGGTCTGGGCGCTGTGCGCGGGCCTGTCACTGCAACTCGTCCCGGGATCCCCGGTCGCCTCGACCAGCGCCGCCCGGCTTGCCGTCGCGCAGGTGCGCAGCACCCAGGCAGCGCTCCGCGACCAGCGCCGTTTCGAGCAGGCCCTCCACCGCTCCGACCCTGAAGCCAGCGTCCCCGCTTCGGACCTGCTCACCGGATTGCGCGGCAAGGACGTCATGATCGACTTCGTCGAAAGCTACGGGCAGGTCGCCGTTCAGGGCACGAGTTTCTCCCGCGGCGTCGACGCCGTCCTGCGCCGGAGCACCGCCTCACTGGCCCGCGCCGGCTGGTCCACGCGGAGCGCCTGGATCACCTCCCCGGGCTTCGGCGGGATCAGCCAGCTCGCCCACTCCACCCTGCAGTCGGGGCTGTGGGTCAACACCGAACTGCGGTATGCCGACCTGGTCGCCAGCCACCGGTTCACCCTCAGTGACGCCTTCGACAAGGCCGGCTGGCGCACCGTGAGCGACAGCCCTGAGGACGACCCCGTCTGGCCGCCCGGCACGCAGTTCTACCACTTCGACAAGCTCTACAACCGGTTCAACGTCGGCTACCACGGCCCGGCCTTCAGCTACGCCTCGATGCCCGACCAGTACACCTACGCCAAGTTCCAGCGGAACGAACTCGGCCCAGGCCACAAGCCCGTGATGGCCGAGATCGACACGGTCTCCTCGCACACGCCCTGGGCCCCGTTGCCGACCATGGTGCCCTGGAACAAGGTCGGCAACGGCTCGATATTCGACTCCATGCCCGCGCGGAGCGAATCCCCGATCGCGGTCTGGCGCAATGCCAGCACCGTGCGCCAGTTCTTCGGCCGGTCGCTCCAATACTCGCTGGAGACCCTCACCTCATGGGTTACCGAGCTCCATGACCCGAACCTCGTGCTCATCCTGCTCGGCGACGAGCAGCCCGGTAGCCCTATCACCGGCCCCGGGGCCAGCCACGAGGTGCCGATCTCGATCGTCGCCCACGACCCTTCCGTGTTCCGGCAGATTGCTTCCTGGCACTGGCAGAACGGGCTGCTGCCCGGCCGCTCCGCTCCGCTCGAACTAATGGACACCTTCCGCAACCAGTTCCTCGACGCCTTCAGCACGCCCTCGTCCCCAACGGCGTCGGCCCCATAGACGCAACACCCGAACCATCACGTGAGCGGGGCCTCCGGGCGCTGACATCTTCTCCCGTGGCGCCAGCGCGACCTTCCCGGCACCCGTGCCCGGCTGCTTGGTTCGCCGGCTTTGATCGCAACTCGCAGTACGATCGGTTCGTGTTGCGAGCCAGGTAACGCGATCCGGGACGGAGCTGATTCCGGTGAACCAATCGCAGCCGCCGTACACATCACGCGACAGGAGTGGCGGCGCAGAGGGCAACGGAGCCCCGAGATCGTAACTGGCCGCCTCCCTGAGCAGCCCATCGGCAACGCCAGCGAGCGGGTCGTGAACCGCCATCTGGTGGCCGCCGCGCTAGGCCGGCTGACGCAGGAGCATCGGGATGTGCTGCGGGAGTGCTGCTTTCACGGCAGCTCGGTTGCAGAGGCCGCGCATGCCCTGGGGATCGCGCCCGGGACGGTGAAATCCCGCACCTACTATGCGCTGTGTGCGCTGCGGCTGACCATCGAAGAACTACGAGATGTCGGATGACGGCCGGCCGCGGGACCCGGCAGCGAGGAATGCGGTTCCGAAGAACAACTCGGTCCAGGAGAGATCGGCCAGTTCTTCCTGCATGGCTGCGCGAATCGCCTCCCACGGACGGCGCATGATCCACTCATCTATGGCGGCGAAAGGCCGCACACTTGCGGTTCCGAGCTGCGCTAGCCACCCCGGCGTGTTGTCGGGAACCTTGAGATCCAGCACGACCCAGCGTCCGCCTCCGGAGAGGGCCGCGGCGCCGTGGGCGATGACCTCTGCGCACTCGGGGACCTGCGTCAGGGCATACGTGGACAGGATCGCGTCGACCTCGGTTGGAAAGTCGAACTCGGCCGCGTCGGCTTGCACGAGGCTGACATTGCTCCAGCCGTTCGCCTTTATCCGATCCTTGGCGCGGGCGAGCATCGCGTCGGTCAGATCGACGCCGATGATCCGGCCGCCGGGACCGATCAGCTCCTCAATCAGCGGGAAGTTCAGACCCGTGCCGCATGCGATGTCGATCACGCTGTCACCCGCGCGAAGACCGAGCGCTTGTACGGCCCGGAGGCGTTGGGCCCGATGGGGGTAGCCGGGCACGGGGTAGAGCCAGGAGGTGATGTCGTAGTGCTTCGCCTTCTTGCGGTATGTCTCGATCAGGCGATCTCGCCTGCCGTCGGTCTGGCTCACGGTGTGCTCCTCGATCCCGGTAGCGTCGCGGTAGAACCGCGCGCCACCCCATCTAGGACTCCGCGCCTCCCGGCGCAGCGGACTCGACCGCAGCCTTGATCGCCGCCATCTCGCGATCGCTTACGCGCTGAATACTGCCCTTGAGAAGGCCGGAGACCGCGCGCATGATGCCCGCGAGGTCGACCTCAATCCACATCTTGGCGTCGGTCTGCCTATCGTCCACCGGCTCGAGCTCCATCGCCCAGCGCGCCGCGGACGTACCCATTCGCCCGGCGAACGCCACGTAGCGGGGCGCCTCGACAGCGGTCACTTCCTGGCTACGGCCGTGAGTCCGCCACAAGTCCTTCGCCCGCTGCTCCACCCACGAGCCGGGCTGAAGCGGCCCTCCTCCGCGAACCCGGCATTCGAGAACCGTTGGCGCCCACTCCGGCCAGCGTCCGACGTCACACACATAAGCCCACACCTCATGGACGCTGCTGGCGATCTTTATGCGGCTCTCGGTTCTGATTGTCATAGGGCGGACTTTGTGTTGATCACTTTCCGGTTGCGTGAGATCTCGCGCGACGCTACATCCTGACTGAGACGCCTGCAAGTGCGCTTCGATGGCGCCGCAGTAGCCTACTAGGCCAGGTCGCCGTGAGTGGTGTGGGGGTGCCCGGGCCAGTAGGGCCACTCCTCGAACCAGGTGCACCGGCCCTCACCGGCGAACCGGATTACCCACAGGTCGCGGTACTCCTGGCGGGGTGGATCCCCGTACCGGACTTCGGCCCGGACCACCGCCACCGGGCCATCGACGGCCAGAACGTCGGTGGCCAGGGTGAAGACCTCATCAGGGCCCTCTCGTTCGTCCTCCCACATCCGCTTGATCGCATCCAGCCCAGCAACGGGCTGCTCGTAGGGCGATTGCAGGTAGGTGGCATCGCTGGTGAACAGGCCAGCGAGGCTCTCGGTGCCGGGCGAGCGCCAGGCGGCCTCATAGCCCGCCAGCCACCGGCTCACCGTTGAGCGGTCGGTCATCTGCCCCATAGTGCCCCACAACCGGCGCACCAGCACAGTTCCACTCAGGCCCCGCTGAGCCCCGCACTCTCGGCATGCTTGAGCGGATGACTAGCCCTGCCCGGCCGGCGTCAGAACCGGAAGCGGGTCAGGCCGCCTGGCTCGGCCGCCAAGACCACGATCGCCGAGCGTGGCTCGATGCGGTACACGTTCCACGGCGGTGGCCCTTGCGACGGTGCGTTGAACGGGGCGGTGATGCCCGGCCCGCTGGCGTCGGGTTCAGCGGGCCAGCCGATGTCCGCCCACGCCTTCGCAGCACGCGCCACCGCGCCCGGGTCGGTCACCCGCGCCGCGTCACCCTCGATTACCACGTCCGCGCCGCGGACCGACACCGCGATCGAGCACCGCGGATCGCGCGCAAGGTTGCGTCCCTTCCGCGTGCCCGCGCCCGTCTGGAACCAGAACGTGCCCTCCAGCCACAGGGCACCGACCGGGGTCACATGCGGGCTGCCGTCCTGGTTGATGGTGGACAGCCACGTCGTGCGGGAGTTCGCCGCGTCCGGGGCTGGCGCCGGCCCCGCAGCAAGCTTGTCAGCAACCGCTGCCCAGTCCACCGGCGGCAGCCCTTCGGCCTGACCCAGATTGATGACCTCCATCAAGCATCCCCTCCATCGTCCAGCGGACATCCCGGCCAGCAGCATCTGGCAGCTAAGACGCCCGGCGACCGCGGAAGTCATCGCGCAGCCCGAACCACGGCAGCACGCTGGCCTCGAAGCGAGTCATGGCGCAGATCTGGTCGCCGGCAAGGGTGAGCACGTAGAACGCGGTCGCGTGGCGGCTGCCGTCCGGGGCGCGCAGGTAAGCACCGAACGCGGGCTGGCCGTTAGCTCGCGCCGGGACGAGGTCGAACCTGCGGCCCGCGGCGAACAGGCTGGCGCAGAAGCGGGTCACGACGTCCCGGCCCTCGTAGCCGAAGGGCATCGGCGGCATCGCGATAAAGACGTCGTTGGTCAGCAGGGCCACCAGCGCGTCGAGGTCGGCCGACTGCCACGCGCGGGCGAACTTGGCCACGATCGCGTCCTCGGCAGCTGAGCCGGCGGCGGGCGGTGGTTGGTGGCCGGCGGTCGGCTGCTGCCGGCGCTGGAGGCTGGCGCGGGCTCGTTTGAGGGCGCTGTTGACAGATTCGACGGTCACCTCCAGCATGCCGGCCACCTCGCTGGCGTGGAATCCGAGGACGTCCCGCAAGATGAGGACGGCGACCTGGCGCGGCGGCAGCACCTGCAGGGCGGTCACGAACGCCAGCGAGATGGCCTCGGCCTGCTCGTAGCGGGCCTCCGGCCCAAGCGGCACGTCGCCGGCACCTTCGAGGAGGGCGTCAGGGAACGGCTGTAGCCACACGGCCTCGTCGCGCGGGGCCGGCACGGGCGGTTCGAGCCGAGACATGTCCCACTCCCTGGCCGGGCGGCGGCTCGCTGCACGGCGCGCGTTGAGACACTGGTTGGTGGCGATCTTGTACAGCCAGGTACGGAGTGAGGCGCGTTCCTCGGTGAACCCGCCGAGGCCTTGCCAGGCGGCCAGCATCGTGTCCTGGATGGCGTCTTCGGCGTCGGCGAAGGATCCCAGCATCCGGTAGCAGTGCACCTGCAGCTCGCGCCGGTGCGGCTCGGTCAGTTCCCGGAACGCCTCGCCATCCCCGGCCCGCGCCCGTGCCAGCAGACCGGCTGTCACCATCTTGCGCGCCTTCCTTCCGCACCACGTGGCACTTCCACCCGGTACAGACACCGCCCGGGGGGCGAACTGGGCGGCACGCGGGCGCCCAGTTCCCCAGCGCCGCGGTGTATCCATCACCGACCGCCCGGACGATCCAAGCGCCGGATCGTGCCGCGGCAGCTGGAAACGACCCTGGGAGGTTGACGATGGAATCGTCAGCATCGGCCGGGCGCGTGGCGCCCGGTGTTCTCGATCCGCGCCGCTGGCAGGCGCTTGCGCTGCTGTGCGGGGCGTTCTTCATGGTGCTCCTGGACGGCACGATCACGATCGTGGCGCTGCCCTCGATCGGGGCCGGCCTGCGCTTGTCGGAGCAGGGGCTGCAATGGGTGCTGAGCGCCTACGCGCTCACCTTCGGCGGCCTGCTGCTGCTCGGAGGGCGGGCGGCTGACCTGCTCGGGCGCCGGCGGGTGTTCATGGCCGGTGTCGCGGTCTTCACGGCGGCGTCGCTGCTGTGCGGGCTGGCCTGGTCGCCGGCGGCGCTGCTGGCGGCCCGCGTGGCCCAGGGCGCCGGCGCAGCGATCATGACTCCGACCGCCCTGTCGATCATCTCCACGACCTTCACCGAGGGCACCGAGCGGAACAAGGCACTGGGGATCTGGGGCGCCCTGGGCGGCGTCGGCGCCACCACGGCGTGGCTGATCGGCGGCCCGCTCGTCGACGGCCCCGGCTGGCGGTGGATCTTCTTCATCAACGTCCCCGTCGGCCTGGCCGCGCTTGCGCTGTCGCCCGCGCTGCTGCGCGAGAGCCGGGCCGAGCTGACCAGGCGAAGCTACGACCCCGCTGGGGCACTGACCATCACCGGCGCGCTGGTCCTGCTCGTGTACGCGGTCGTCGAGGCACCGGGCGCCGGCTGGGGCGGCCTGCGGACGATCCTGCCGCTGGCCGGCTCGGCCGTGCTGGCCGCCGCCTTCACGCTGATTGAGTCGCGCCACCGGGCTCCGCTGATGCCGCTGCGCATCTTCCGCTCCCGTACGCTCGCCGCCGCGGACGCCCTGACGGTCCTGATCGGCACCGTCGCGGTCGGCATGCCGGTCGCCCTGACCCTCTACGCCCAGCAGGTGCTCGGCTACTCGGCCCTCAAGTTCGGCGTCAGCTCGGTCGTGCTCGCGGCCGGGGCCACGGCCGGCGCGATCACCGGCCAGGGCGCGATCGGCAAGGCCGGCTTCCGCCCGGTCGCAGCAACCGGCCTGGCACTCATGGGAGCGGGGTCGCTCGTGCTCACGCAGGTCTCGGTCCACGGCACCTACTTCCCGGACATCTTCTTCGGGCTGCTGCTGTGCGGTCTGGGGATCGGCCTGGCGTTCGTGACCGCCACGGTCGCGGCGCTCACCGGCGTCGCCGGGCACGAGGCCGGGCTCGCCTCGGGCCTGAGCAACACCGCCTTGCAGATGGGCACGGCGCTCGGAGTCGCCATCGTCACGACCGTTGCCGTCTCCCGCTCCCAGCACTACCTGGCAGGACACAAAGGCGCGAACCCGCTCGCCGCGCTGACCGCCGGCTACCAGTCCGCCTTCCTGGCCTGCGCCGTGCTGGCCGGGATCGGCCTGACGCTGGCACTCCTGCTCCCCGGCCGGCCGCCGAAAGCAGCGCACGAGCGGCCAGAGCCGGTCCCGGCGGCCAGCGCCGCTGCCGCAGGAGATGGGGCGATCAGGTCAGGCGCGAAATGAGCGAACAGCACACCGGTTCTTACCACCCACGCCGCCCGGCGGCGGTAGCTGACAACACCAATCCGAAGGAGAACCGAAAATGGGAAAGATCATCGTGAGCGAAAACGTGACGCTCGACGGAGTCGTCCAGGACCCAGCCGGTGACGAAGGCTTCCGGCACGGCGGCTGGGTGGGCCTGATCGGCAATAGCCCGCAGCTTGCCAAGCTCGCGCTCGACGAGGCGCTGGCCGCCGGGGCCTTCCTGCTGGGCCGGCGCAGCTACGAGTGGCTCGCCGCGCGGTGGCCATCCCGCAGCGGCGAGCTGGCGGACCGGCTGAACAGCCTGCCCAAGTACGTCGTGTCCGCGACCCTCGAACACCCCGCCTGGAGCAACTCGACAATCCTCACGGGCGACGTCCTCACCGAGGTCCCGGCGCTGAAGCAGCAGATAGATGGGGACATCGTCATCGCCGGCAGCTTCCAGCTCGTACACACGCTGATCGAGCACGACCTGGTCGACGAGCTGCGGCTAAGGATCTTCCCGGTCGCGCTCGGGGCCGGCGAGCGCCTCTTCGGCGAGACCAGCGGCAAAAAACCCATGCGCCTCACCGGCACCCAGACCCTCGAGGGCGGCATCGCCTACCTCATCTACCAGCCTGTCCCGTCAGGCTGACGGGGAAGTGGGGGCTGCCGACGGTTTACGGGCGACGCCGCAGAATTCGTCTACCTCTGCGAGCTGGCCGCCCGCCAGGGTGAGGTCGGGGCGCCATCGGGAACACGACACCACCCCCGGCGGCAGCAGGTCCAGCCCGTCGAAGAACCGGGTTATCTGCTGGGGAGTCCGCAAGGTCATCGAGGGCGTACCGACCTTGTTCCAGTGCGCGACCGCTTGTTCCATGGCCGCGCCGTGGACGGCGCTGGTGGAGTGGTTGATGGTCAAGAAGCTGCCTGGCGCCAGCGCGGCCACCAGATCCCCGACGATCGAGTAAGCCTGCCCGGTGTCGGGGATGTGGTGCACGATGCCCAGCAGCATCAGCGCAACCGGCTTGCCGAAGTCGAGGGTGCGCGCAGCCTGGGCCAAGATCTCGTCCGGCTTACGCAGGTCACCGTCGACATAGTCACAAGTTCCCTCGGCTGAGCTGGTCAGCAGCGCCCGGGCATGAGTTAGCACCAGCGGATCGTTGTCGGCATACACGATCCGTGCCTCGGGTGCTACCCGCTGAGCCACCTGGTGGGTGTTGTCCGCGGTCGGCAGCCCGGTGCCGATGTCGAGGAACTGGCGGATCCCTTCCTCGCCGGCCAGGTACCGGACCGCCCGGCCCAAGAACGCCCGGTCTGCCCGGGCCTGGGCCACGATGCTCGGCAACATCGCAGCCACCTTGTCACCCGCCTCCCGGTCGACCGCGTAGTTGTCCTTGCCGCCCAGCCAGTAGTTCCAGATCCGGGCGGAATGTGACACCGTCGTGTCGAGCTTTGGGCCCGGCCGCCCAGCCGCGTCATCCGCCACCAAGCCTCCCTCCCGTCCCGCTGCAAACGCGGGCCAGCGCCGCGACAAACCGGCCCGGCACAGCCCAGGCCAGCAGGCGCCGGATGGCCCCACCCGGGAGACCGCAGCGCAATCGCCGCAACTCCACCAGACCAGCCCCGCGTGCCCACGGGCCAACGGGCGTCATGCCCAAAGGCTATGACTGCCTGCGCCCGGGCCACAATGCGAACGGGCGAGCGGCTGCGCCCACCCATGACATCCAGGCAGCGCGGATCACCGACTCGAAGCGGCCGGAGCTGGCCTTCTTGATGGGGTTGCTGTGCGCAGATCATGTTTTTGTGTCTTCTGCCGTCTGCTGACAACCTGGCGGAGGTGGGCGTCGTTGGATGCAGTGTGAGGCGACGAGGAGCGGGCTGGACGCTGACCGGCGGGGATGAAGCGGAGTTCTCGGCCTTCGTGGCCCGGGACGGCGGGCAGCTGCTCGGTTTTGCCTTCCTGCTGGTCGGCAACCGGCACGATGCCGAGGATCTGGTGCAGCAGGCCCTGTTGCGGACGGCTGGCCGCTGGTCCGCGGCCCGCCAGTCCCCGGCGGGATACAGCAGGACTGTCCTGCTCAACCTGGTCAGGGATCGGTGGCGGGCCCGGCGGCGCCGGCATGCGGAAACGCTCTCTCCGGACCTGACGGTGCTGCTGTCGGCGAGCGATGCCGCCGCTGCGGTGCTCGACCGGCAGCTGCTGCTGCGTGCCTGCCGCCGGCTGCCGCTGCAGCAGCGGGCCGTGCTCGTGCTGCGGTTCTGGGAGGACCGGTCGGTGGAGGAGACGGCGGCGGTGCTCGGGTGCACGGCGGGCACGGTGAAGTCCCATACCTACCGGGCGCTGGCCCGGTTGCGCGAGGTCCTGGCTGAGCCTCCCAGCGGAGCACCCGGCGACAGCACAAGGAGGAAGGAAACGGCATGCTGACCGATGAGGACCTCCAGCGGGAGCTCACCGCAGCTTTCCACGAGGACGCTGACCCGATCGCCCGGACAGTCATCGAGCCGGCCGCGTTGCTGGGGCGGGCAACCGGATACCGGCGCAGGCGCGCGGCGGTACGTGCGGCGGCGGTGATGGCCGCCGCGGCCGTCCTGGCGGCCGCCATCACCCTGGAGGTGACGGTGGTGCGCCCGTCGCCAGGGCCGGGCCTGGAGGCCAGCCCAGCCGGCCTGCTGCTCGCGGCGAAAGTGGCCACGGCGCCGTCTTCCTCCGCCGCAGCGCAGGGTATGCCGCGTTTCTATGTCGTGACGGACCACAACCAGCCGGCCGCATACGTCCGGGACTCGGCGACCGGGCGGCTCCACAGCACGGTCCGGCTGCCAGTGGGGACCGATCCGAAGCTGACCCAGGTCACCGCGGCCGGGGATGACCGGACGTTCGTCCTGGCCCTCTTCTCATCCGCCCGCGGAACCCGCTTTTATGCGCTGCGGATTACCGCCAGCGGGCAATCAGCCGGGCTGACCCCACTGGCCATCCCCCCGCTGCCGGCCCGGGAAGCCGCGGACGCCATCGCGCTCACCCCCGATGGCACCCGGCTTGCCGTGGCCATCCAGACCGGCGGCCGGGACGGGAAGGTCGAGGTGATCACGCTGGCCACCGGCGCTGTCCGGACATGGACCACCACGCGCGGCGGGGACGGGCTGCCCGAAGCCCTGTCCTGGGACGCGGCCGGCCGACGGCTGACGTTCTTCTGGTCGGGCGCCACCTCAGTGGCCGGGCTGTGGCTCCTGGACACCAGCGCCCCCGGCACCGCGCTGCTGTCGGGACGGCGGCTCCTCCCACAGACGGTAGGCCCGGACGAGGTTCAATCCGCGCTGTTCAACCCCGACGCGCGCACCATCATCGCCTCGGTCACCTATAACGGGACCATGCGGCTGACCCGGGGCACGGTCGTCGGTGGGATCGTGGAGGTGTCCGCGCAGACGGGGCGGCCGCTGCGGACACTGCTCGCCCAGCGCGCGGCCCACTCCAGCGACGCCGGGTGGTACATCACCAGCTGCCTGCTGTCATCCATCGACGCAACCGGTAACCACCTGCTCGTCAGCTGCGGCAAGTTCGGCAGGCTCGACCGCGGCCGGTTCACCGCGCTGCCCGGTGCCGCGCCGCAAACAGCAGTCGCGGCCGCCTGGTAACACCGCACTCCAGATCCTGGCCGCCGCCGCCTTGTTCGCTGACGGCTGCACGGTGATCAGCGGCACCCTGGGCCTGCTGAGCTGATCAGCGATGCGACCGGCCGGGGTCACCGGGGCCAAGACCGCGCCACGTGCCCTGGTCCGGGTCATATTCCTGGCGTTCGAACAGGAGCATGTCATCACCCAGCAGGATGAGCGAGTAAGGGCTGGGGCCGGAGCCCAGGACATGACCGTGGTTGTGCACGTCGTCGGGCGGGATCAGCGTCACAACGTCCCCGTGGTGCAGCGCGCGCTCATCGGCGAGGCTCAACTCGGCCCGGCCGCCGTCATGGCGAACCGCGTTCCAGTGCTGGTGCGTCTCCACCCCCTGGACCGGGGCGATCGCGACCCAGCACTGGTGGGAGTGGGTGTAGGCCATCACTCCATCGGAGCGGTGGACCAGCACCAGGCGCGGGCCCCGCGCAGGCTGGGCGAGCCACTGCACTCCGGGCGACTCAGGCGGCATCTGCGCGATCAGCGGAGCAAAGTACTCCTCGTCGGCGGCCAGTTCCACCAGCAGCCGCCCTACCTCGCCCATGTCGGGGACGCCACCGGACCGCAACTCACCCAGCTGGGCGAGAAAGTGACCCAGTGGGGAGGGATGTGCGCCGGTGCTCATTGATCCCAACCTAGTCCGGCGAGCAGCATTCCCGCGGCACTGGCCAGCGGCGTTCCCGACCCACGCCGGGCCGCCGCGCCCAGCTCACCCAGAAAACCACGCGGCCGGGGCGGCGGCTGCCGGTGCGTTAGCCGATGACCTTTACGTTCTCCGCCTGGGGCCCCTTCTGGCCTTGCGTGATGTCGAACTCGACCTTCTGGCCGTCCTCGAGGCTGCGGTAGCCGTCACCGGTGATCGCACTGAAGTGCACGAAGACATCCGGGCCACCTTCAACCTCGATGAAACCGTAGCCCTTGTCGCCGTTGAACCACTTCACCGTACCTTGCGCCATCTTGACCTTCTTCGTTCTAGACGCGGCGCCCGCCATGGGGACGGGCCCAGCGTCTCTCACAACTGCGTCTTGGCAGCCTCTCACACACGCGCGGATGACGCTCCCAGTCACCCACATATCTGGCAACAGAGCAACCACGCCCGCCGGCGAGCCACGTCGGCTCCTCTATCACTGCGGTCGATACCATGCCCCGTTCTCATCCATGGTCCTTTCCGCTGGCCGGGGGACTGCCGGCTCCAGGTGACACTGGGACGGCGACATCGGCAACCTGTGAGGTCGCCGGGCCTAGCGAGTTGGGGGGGCTGACGGTGACGGCCACCGATTCCGCGGCGGAGCCGCCGGCGGCAGAAGCGTTCTACGACGCGCGGCGCGATATCTATTACACAAAGCCCGCGTTGCGGGGCTGGCTGCACCTGCTGTGGTTCGAGGTGTCGCTGGTGTTCGGGACCCTGCTCCTGGCATGGGCGCATGGGGCCACGCGAATCACCGCCAGCGCCATCTACGCGGCCAGCGTGAGCGGGATGTTCGGTATCAGCGCGCTGTATCACCGCGGCATCTGGAGTGCCACCTGGCGTCAGCGCCTGCAGCGGCTGGATCACGCGATGATCTTTTTGCTCATCGCCGGCACGGCGACACCCGCCTTCCTCCTGGCCGTCCGCGGCACCCTCGGGCTGGTCTGCCTGGTGGTGATGTGGGCACTGACTGCCACCGCGGCCGCGCTCCGCATGGCGCGGATGAGCACACCCGAGCTGATAGCTGGCACGATGTTTGTCGCGCTTGGCTGGCTAGCCGGTCTTGCCCTGCCATGGGTGTGGGCTCATGCCGGCGTGGTACCCGCGGTGCTGATGCTCACCGGTGGCCTGCTGTACACGGCCGGAGCCCTGTCATATCACCGTCGCTGGCCCGATCCCATCCCCTCAGTGTTCGGCTATCACGAGGTCTTTCACGCCTTCGTATGCGCCGCCGCCACGTGCCAATTCGTCGCGATCGCAGTGCTCATCACCTGAGCCGCCGTCGAGGAGCCGGGATGGCTGGTCAGCGATGCGGCCAGGCGTCGATGCCTGGCTGCTTGTCCGGTCAGGGGTGGTGGCTTATGGTTCGGGCATGCTCCTGGGGCGTAAGGCGGAGCAAGATCAGCTAGAGCTGCTGCTCCGGCAGGCGCGGGCGGGGACCAGCGGGGTGCTGGTGTTGAACGGTGATCCGGGAATCGGGAAGACTGCGCTACTCGGCTATGCGGCCGGTTGCGCGCAGTCGATGCGGATCTTGCGGGCCACTGGCATCGAGACAGAGCAGGAGCTTGCCTTCGCTGGCCTGTATTCGCTGCTGCATCCGTTGATTGGATATCTCGGGTCGCTGCCAGAGCGGCATGCTGCGGCGGTGCGGGCCGCGCTCGGCCTCGGCGAGGACGAGATCCCTGCGGAGCGGTTGGCGGTCGCCGCAGGAACCCACGGGCTGCTGACTGGGGCGGCGGAGCATGGCGCACTACTGCTGTTGGTGGACGATCTGCACTGGCTGGATTCGGCGAGCCAGGAAGCGCTGACGTTCGCGCTGCGCCGGTTGAGCAGCGATGCCATCGCCTGCGTGATGACGATCCGGTCAGGCGCGGCCGCACCGCCGGGCCTGCCCTGCCACTATGTCGTCGGCCTCGGGTATGAGGCCGCGGAACAGCTGGTCGAGGAAGTCGCCGGGCTGAGGCCGGCCTTCGCGGTTGCCCGGCGGCTGCACGCCGAGACCGGGGGTAACCCGCTTGCGCTGGTGGAATTGTCGGCGGAGCTGACGGCCGGACAGCTTGCTGGAGCGGAGATGCTTGAGCTGCCGCTGGAGCCCGGCGCGGCGATCAGGCAGCGGTTCGCCGAGCGCCTGCAGCGGCTGAGCCCGTCGGCCGGGGCGGCGCTCGTGGTCGCCGCGGCGGCGTCACAGTGCACCGCAGCGGAGGTGACCGCGGCGGCAGGACACATCGACGGTGGAGCCGGCCAGGCACTCGGCGAGGCTGAGACCGCCGGTGTGATCCGCATCACCTCCCAGGAGGTGGAGTTCTCCCACCCACTGCTCCGGTCGGTCGCCTACCACACTGCTGCCCCAGCACTGCGGCGGGCGGCGCACCGGGCGCTGGCAGAAGAGCTGGCCGCCCGGGACGCCGAGCGCGCGGCCTGGCACCAGGCAGCGGCCGCGACCGGCCCGGACGAGATGGCCGCCGCCGCTCTCGGCGCCGCGGCAATCCTGGCGGCCCGGAAGGGCGCGCCACTTGCGGCCGCCGCCGCATGGGAGCGGGCGGCCGGCCTTTCCATTTCTGCAGAACGCAGCCTCGCGTGGCTGGCCGGGGCCGCAGAAGCCGCGCTCGACGGCGGTGACCTGGACCGGGCTAGGCGCCTGGCCCAGACGGTATCCGCCGCGGAACACACCCGCCCTCGGGCGAGGATGCTCGCTGTCAAGGGCCGAGTCGAGCGGCTGACGGGCAGGGTGGCGGCTGCGCAGCGGTCTTTGCGGGAGGCGGCGGACCTCCTGGCCGACGCTGATCCGCCACAGGCGGTTGAGCTGCTGGCCGAGTCCGTCTATGCAGCTCTTGAGGCCGGGCTGTTCGACGGGGCGAGCCAGGCCGCGGAGCGCATGGACCGGCTGGCGGAGCGATCCGACGAGACCGCCAGATTCCGCGCCGATTACTCGAACGGCTACCTGGGATGGCGGCGGGGTGATGCCGACCATGGCAAGGGCCGTCTCCGGCAGGCTGTCGCCAGGCTGGACGCGAATCCTCTCATCGCCGCGAACCCCAAGCTTCTGGCGGACATCGTCTGGGTCGTGGAGGACGCCGGAGATTCCGAGCGTTCCCGGCGATTCTGCGACCAGGCGGTGGAACTGGCGCGCAGCGCGGGTGCTGTCAGCCACCTTGCGGACCTGCTGGCCTTGACCGCCTCACTTGCTCTCGAGGCCGGGCGGTGGTCCCGGGTGCTGGCTGATAGCAGCCAGGCCCTGGATTTGGCGGTGACCACCGGGCAGAGCCTCACGGCGTGCGAGGCGCTGATGCTCCTCGCTACGGTCGAGGCGGCCCAGGGCCGTGACACCGACTGTGTCCGGCATGTGCGTGAGGCTGACCGGCTGACCGGTGAACTTGGCCTCTCGCTGCTGCAGATGGGGGTCCGTTCCAGCCTGGCGCTGCTGGAACTTGGCCAGGGCAAGCTGGAGCAGGCGGTTGTCCACTACCAGGAGGTGCGGCGTCTGGCGGCCGGCCAGGGCTTCGCTGACGCGTTCACCTCGCCGATTCCCGATCTGATCGAGGCATACGCCCGGGCCGACGCGGTCGATCAGGGGCGGGCGCTGCTGCCCGAGTACCTGGCCCTGGTGACCGGCGATGCCAGCCCTCGTTTCGCCGCCATCGCGGCACGATGCCGGGGCATCGCCGCGGCCGACGGTTTTGATGGGTACTTCCTGGACGCGATCCGGCTGCACGAGCGCTCCTCGGACCCGTTCCAGCATGCCCGAACGCACCTGTGCTACGGGGAACGGCTGCGCCGGGCGCGCCGCCGCCGGGATGCGCGCATCCAGCTCCGGGCCGCCCTGGAGATCTTCGACCGGCTGGACGCCCGCCCGTGGGCTGAGCGAGCCCGGGCTGAGCTTCGCGCCACCGGGGAGACCATGACGAACCCCCGAAGCAGCGGCGAGCAACTGACGCCCCAGGAGCTGCAGATCGCCCTGCTGGTGTCGCAGGGGCGGACCAATGCCGAGGTCGGCCAGGCGGTATTCCTGAGCACCCGCACCGTCGAGTTCCACTTGTCCCGCGCCTACCGCAAGCTCGGTGTCGCCTCCAGGACCGAACTGACCCGTCGGCTGGCGACCGCAGGCGTCGTCCCCGGCTGACATCCCAGCCCGAACGCTTACCGTAAGCCGCCGCCCGGCCGCGCGGCAGGCAGGCAACATTGCGGGCTTCACGGAAGCGGAACAGCCCCCCCACCGCGCAATCTCGCAGAAGGCAGCTGAGCCCGTCAGCCGCGTACCGCCAAGATCCACGGAGGACATCATGAAACCGCTCAACGCTTCCCGCGTCCTGCTGGCCGCGATCCCGCTCGCGGGCCTCGCCCTGGCCGCGATCCCGGCCGCCGCGGCCACCGGGCCACACGCAGCCGGGCCGCAGACCGTGCACATCAGCGCCAAGCTAACCGTCACCCACACCGCGCCGCCGGTGTGCACGGCCGGGGTCTGCATCGTCAAAAACCATGGTCACGGGACCCTGACCCCCTATGGGTCAGTCACCTTCACCACCGTGATCACCGCCGACACCAACCAGCCGCCGTGCGGAACCGGCTCG
This sequence comes from uncultured Actinomycetes bacterium, assembly GCA_963813395.1. Taxonomy (GTDB): domain Bacteria; phylum Actinomycetota; class Actinomycetes; order Streptosporangiales; family Streptosporangiaceae; genus DASXKD01. The sequence goes on along the minus strand of CAWEYV010000008.1, from coordinate 251,343 downwards.
CAGTGGGTGAACCGGATCGTTCGCACCATCACCACCAGCAAGGGCAAGCTCGTCTTGCACGAAGCCGGTTTGCTGTGCCCCGAGTCAGGAACAGCCCAGGTCAGGGCCCTCTGGGCCACCGACGGTGCCGACAGCACCGGCATCTTCGCCGGCGCCAGCGGCCAGGGCTCCGACACTGCCTATCCGCAGAAAGACACCGCTGCCCCGCACGGCACCCTCACCCTCGCCCGTTAGCGCGGGAAGAGGCTGCCATTCAGGGCGTGCCCCGGCAGTCGAGACCCCCGGGCTAGAGACATCCGGTGGAGCGCCAGCCCGGGGGTCCTTGGCGGCCCTTCACGACGGCCGGGTACGGGGGCAACCCAGCCGGGAGGGCCTAGCGGGGCGGTCAAGGGCGACACTACGCCCAGCCTGAACGCCCGTACAAGGCCAACGCCGGGATTCGCCAAGCCCCTCTTAGCAGGCACCCGGACGGCTCCGGCTACGCCGACGTCTACCTGCACGGCCCCTGTACGGGCAGCTAGACATCGGCGTAGATGGAGCCGCGTCGTGTTCGGCGACCGCAGCGGATGCGGAACGCACCCGAATCCGGGCGGCGGACTCGCTAGATGACGGAGCAGCCCCCTCCTGACTGCTCCGGCATGTGCTGGTACGTGGGCTGCGTGATCTTCCAGTGGCTCCGGCCACATCGGCCGCCGCCAGCCGGTCGCCATGGGCCTCGATCACCGCACGCACGGCAGCTGCGTCGCCACTGATGCCGCTGGCGGCCCAGCTCGCCACCCGGCTTTCCAGGTCGGCGCCCGGCAGGCCGGGGTAGATCATGCCATCACCTCGGCGAGCACCTGCTGGGTGGTGAGCTCGTGTCCATGGGAACTGCGCGCGTGCTCGCGGATGGCGGCGACAAGCTGGCCGAACTGGTCGTCGCTAGCGACCCGGAACTCAACCCCGCAGGGGCAGCGCCCGACGTGCCCGGCTAGTGCACGTCCAGTGAAGGCGAGGTCAAGCGCGACGCACGGCTCGTCCCCCTCCACCCAGGCGTCGTGACCGGCCGACACCACGTGCGCGTCACCCGGGCCGAAGTCGTATTCGCGGCCGTCGTCCATGCGGGCGTGGAGCCGGCCGGAGATGATGTAGCCGGTGTGGGCCGCCTGGCAGGCTTGCGTACCGACGACCGGCTTGACGTCGGTCGACCACTTCCAACCGGGCTGATACACGGTGCGAGCGATCGTGACGCCGGGCAGGTTGACCACGTTGTACGAGGCGTGTTCGAACGCGTGCCGCTCATCGGGCGTCTCGATGTTCTTGATTGCCACGATGAGTTTCGTAGCTTCGAGCATCCGGCGTTGCCTTCCCTTGGCCTTGCTTGCCAGGCCAGCATGCAAGCGGACCGGCCGCCGTCACATCGGGAACAACACGTAGATGCCAGCCGGGACTACGTAGTCGCCGAGGGAGGAAACGCCCGCGGAGAGTCGCGGGCTGCGGCCTGTGATACGGCCGCCACCAGACCGGTTCGGGAGCGAGCGCCGGTCTTCCGCAGCAGGCTCTCGACGTGCTTCTCCACGGTCCGTGGCGACAGATGCAGCCGCGCTGCGATCTGCTTGTTGGCCAGACCATCGGCGACGAGGCGCAGCACGTCCGCCTCCCTGACAGTGATTCCCGCCGCCACCCAGGGATTGGGCTGCGACTCCTTGAGCAGTTCGCGGCAGCGCTCGGCCAGGCGGGGCAGGTCCCGGCGATCAAATCCTGCCTCGGCCTCGGCCAGCCAGCGAAACGGGTCGCCCCATCCGTCGGCGAGAGCGGCGGGGGCGGCGCAGAACCTCGCCAGCTCACCCCAGGCTTCGCAGTTCGTGAAGCCAACGTCGCAGCCGGCCGCCAGTTCGTTGGCCCGCTGCCGCTGCCCGGCTCGCCCGGCCAGAACCGCCTCGGCATAGCCGAGAAGGCTCCGGTTGTGGCGGATGGCGCCGACGCCCAGCCGGCGGGCCTCCTCGATCGCCCTTGCCGCCCGGTGATCACCAAGCGAGGCCAGGAGCAGCGGCCATAGCGCCCGAAGCCCCGCGGGTTCGGCATGCGGGAGGCGGGCCAGGATTGCCATCCCCCGGGCGTAGGGTTCCACGGCCGCCGCGGCCTCGCCAGCGAGCAGAACCACTGCTCCCCGGCTTGCCCAGCAGATACCCTCGACCATCTGGTCGTCCGGAGCGGCCGCGATGGCGCGGGCGGCGTAGCGCTCTGTCTGCCCGGCGTCGGCGCGCATGCTGGCGCTGCCTGCAAGTACCGCAAGCGCCTTGGCCCGGACCTGGTCCAGGCCGAGCCGCTCGGCGAGGCCAACTGCGGCCTGCGCGTGGGCATCACACGTGTCCAGCTCCCACCGGCAGGTGAAGCCCGCGGCGAGCTGGAGATCCAGAATCGCCACGGTACTCAGCGCACCCATCTGTTCGGCAGCGCCCCGCGCCGCGGACAACCGCTCCACCCCGGCATGATCAAGCAGGTCGATGGTACCCAGCTCGTGCAGGGCGCGAAGCCGCCACAACGGCAGGCCGACCGCCTCCGCGATGACCAGCGCGCTCTCGAACGCTGCGCGGGCGGCGCTGAGATCACGCAGCCGGTGGCTCCGGCCGATGAGCTCCAGCGCATGACAGCGGACATCCGGAGCACTGCCCTCGGTGGCGAGGACGTCCTCGGCGAAAAGCCGGGCCTCATCGAGGTCATCGGCGGCGAAGGCCACCTCGGCATCGATGACGCCCATACGGGCGCGCACGCCAGGCGGTGGGGCGGTTCCGGCCAGGCGCCGGGCGGCGCCGAGGTGGTGACGTGCCATCTCCCACCGCGAGGCGCCGGCCGCCGCCTGGCTGAGGCGAAGGTGAACCTCCGTCCGGAGTTCCGCCCCCTCTGTCCCGAGCCGGGTGATGAGATGGCCGCCGGCCGCCGCTGCCTCCTCAACCCGCCCGGCCAGGGCCAGCGCTTCGACCAGCAGAAGTTCCGCCTGGTCCCGCTCGGGAGTGCCTTCGAGGAGGTCAGCGGCACGCCGTAGGGTACCGATCGCAGTGGCCAGCGCCCCCCAGGCCAGCGCTTGGCCGCCAGACTCGCTCAGCAGCGTTCCGGCCCGGCGGCGGTCCCCGGCACGGTCCGCCAGCTCGACGGCCAGCTCGCGCAGGCCGCCTTCCAGGCGCGGGTGTGCGGCGTCCAGAACGGCGAGCGCCACCGAGGCCAGGGCCCGCTGGCGGGGTGGCAGCATGGCATCGAGCACCGCTTCGCGGGTCAGCGCGTGCCGAAAGCGAAAGGCCGCACCGTCGGCGCTTATCAGCAGTTGCTCGACAGCGAACCCGAGCGTCTCCGCCACTAGGGCCGCGGTCTGGCCACTCACGGCCGGGAGCAGTTCCCAGTCGAAGTGGCGGCCGAGGATGGCAGCGGCCTCGATCACCGATCGCTGCGGTTCGCTGAACCCGGCCAGGCGCTCGCGGACCGTCTCGGTGAACGACTCCGGCAGCCCGGGCGACGCCAGCAGGTCTTCCACCAGCAGCGGTATTCCTTCGGCGGAGGCCTGCACCCGGCGCAGGAGATCCGCCTCTGCTCCCGGGATGCAGGCATGGACCATACGCGCCATGTCCTCATCGCTGAGCCGGTCAAGACCGAGGTAAAGGACGCCGGGCCGGCCTCGCTGTCGGCGGGACACTTCGAGTGCGGCCGACGGCCGGTTGGCGCGCATGGTAAGTACGCACAGCAACGACTCGCCATCAAGGTGCTCGCCAAGGTACTCCATCAGGGCCACCGTGTCCGGATCCGCCCAGTGCAGGTCCTCTAGCACTATGACTAGCCCCTGCGGCGCGAGGCGCCGAAGAAGCTGGATCAGTGCCTCACCGCGGATCCCAGGTGAAACCTCTCCACCCGCCGGAGCGCGGCCAGCCATCCCCGGCAGCAGCGAGCTCAGCGCCGGCAGCCAGGGCTCCATCATCGCGTCATCGGGAACGGCCCGGTCCCGGAGGAGCTGCACGAGCGCGTCCGTTACCGGCCGGTAAGCAACGGTCGCTGACTGCGGCACCGCCCGGCTGGTAACGACCCGGATGCCACGGCTGGCCGCTCGGCTGGCCGTCTCCAGGGCCAGCCGCGACTTGCCGATCCCCGGCTCCCCGGTGATCACTACACACCCGCCGTGCCCGGCCATGGCGGCCGTCAGCGCCGCCTCAACCGCCTCCAGCGCGGCGTCCCTGCCGATCACGACCGGGCACAATACCTGCGCCATCAGCCCAGTCTGACAGCAATCCCTCGATATCGGAGAAAGGTCATCGGTTTCCGGAACGGCCCGCCGGAGTCCCTAGGCCGTTACCGCCGGCTACCGGGTGTCGGACATCGGCGCGTTGATCGTGATCTCGCCGGTGTAGGCGCGGAAGTGCAGCGCTGACTCGTGACCCTGTCCGTGGTGCAGGGTGAGGTGGGCGATCGGGCCGTCGGTGGCAAGGTCGTTGCGGTCGCCGGCATGCCAGTTGCGGTCCGCGAGCGGAAAGTTGGAGCCTGCGATCTCGATGCGGATCCGGTGGCCAGCCGGGAAGTAGTTCGCGGTGGTGATGCCGCCGATCCGGACCTGGTGGATCTCGCCGGGCACGAGCTTGGCTGGCTGCCCGACGCCGTCACGGTAGCGCAGCCGCAAGCAGCTGCTGGCGAGGTTGTAGGCGGTCCCGTCCGGATAGACGTCCACGAGCTTGACGAAGACATCCGCGTCCTCGACGTCGGCGGAGACGTAGAGTTCCGCGCTGACGTCGCCGACGATCGCTATCGGCTCTGTCAGCACGGGCGTGCTGTACACCAGGACATCGGCCCGGCACTCAATCACCCGCTGATCCACGCAGATCGGGTCATGGGCGGCGAGGTCGCCGCCGAGCGACTGCACGGGGTTGTGCGGGTCAGCGATGAACTCGTCGGTCCCGGCGCCGCGGGCGGCCTGCCTAGGGCACCGTCGCCCCACAGCGTGTTCGCGGACTTGTCACCGGCCAGGAAGAGTGTCCGCGTCTCGGTCTCGGGCAGCGGCCAGGACTCGCCGGTCAGCCAGGTGCCCGCGCCCATCAGGAAGACCTGCACCTTCGGCATCGGCTGCCAGGCGTCTGCCTCATCGCAGAGGAACCGGTCGAACCACGAGATGATGATCTCGTCGTAGGGGAACCGGGTGTCGCCCATGGGCCGCTGGCCCAGGCGGGCCTCCGGGCCGGTCACCAGCATCCGGCAGTGCTCCGTCGGCGCCATGATCAGGTACTGGTCGGGATGGTGCTGCTGGAACTCAAATAGCTTGACGGTCTCGTATGCGCCGACGTCCATCCACCCGTTGATGTTGATGGACGGTGTCGCGCCGGTATGACTGGCGTTGATCAGGTCAACAACCTTCCAGGCCGGGCTGGCCGGCCTGCGGCCATGAAGGTCTCGTAGCCGGTCAGCGGTGAGCCCATCCGCCGCAATATGTCACCGCTTGGCGCCTGCAGCGTCGCCTTATCGAGGGCCGCGGTGTATTCCGGGCTACGGAAGTCCGGCGCGGTCACCGAGTACTGCCGGAAGATCCGGGCCAGCTCGTCGCCCTCGGCGCCGGCGGGCAGTTTCGGCCGCTGCCGGACCCCGAACGGGCCATACCACAGCGCCCACGTCTTGATCATGGGAACGCCGCCGTGGAAGAAGCTGCCGTTCGATCCCTCCGCACCCGGGATGTCACCCACGCCCGCGCCTGAGCTCATCGGCACGCAAGCGCGCAGCGCCGGATGGCCGATGGCGCCGAGTTTCAGCTGGTTCTCGGCGGTCGAGGAGCAACCGTAGAGGCCAACCTTGCCATTGGACCATTCCTGCGCGCTGATCCAGTCGAGGGTGTCCTGCCCGTCCGCGGTGGTGATGGTCAGGAAGCCGAAGTCGCCTTCCGACCATTCACTGCCGCGCTCGTTCTGCATGATCAGCACGTAGCTCTTCTTGAACTGCGCAGTGTGCATGGGCTTGGACCGATCGGGGATGGCAGCCGCGTACGGCGACCGGATCAGGAGGGTGGGATAGCGGCCTTCAGCGCGCGGCCGGAAGACGACGGTCGCCAGCCGGATTCCGTCCCGCATCGGCAGCATGATGTAGTCGGCCCGGTAGCGGATGGTGTCCGCTCCGATAGCGCGGACAGCCGACTCCAGCGCGGTGGGCGGCCGGAACTCCTCAGGCCTGTCGTCGGCTGCTGTCATGCTCGGTCGACCTCCAGCAGTGGTTGTGCGATCAACGCGCCGGGTGTGCGGCCCATTATCGGCGTTGCGGCACTAGCGGCCGCAGTGGGCGGGCCATCGCGCAGGGGACAGGCCGAAGGACAAGCAGGCCGCCTTCCTCAACCTTCTTCGGCGGACGTAGGCTCCTGGAATGAGCGAGCCGACGGTTGCCGTACCAGAGCGGGCTGGGCCGTCTGGTGTGGGTGCGGAGTCGGCCCGGCGCTGGTGGATTCTCGGCGTGGTCGGGCTGGCCCAGCTGATGGTGATCCTGGACGCCACGATCGTGAACATCGCGCTGCCCTCGGCCCAGAGTGCGCTGGGGTTCTCCAACGCCGACCGGCAGTGGGTGGTGACGGCGTACTCGCTGGCCTTCGGTGGGCTGCTGCTGCTCGGCGGCCGGCTGTCGGATCTGTTCGGCCGGCGGCGGATGCTGATCATCGGCCTGGTGGGCTTCGCCGCGGCGTCGGCGCTGGGCGGCGCGGCGACCAGCTTCGGGATGCTGGTGATCGGCCGCGGACTTCAGGGGGCGTTCGGCGCGATGCTGGCCCCGGCCGCGCTGTCGACGCTGACCGTGACGTTCAGCGACCCGGCCGAGCGCGGCAAGGCGTTCGGCGTCTACGGCGCCATCGCCGGGGCGGGCGGGGCGGTGGGGCTGCTGCTGGGCGGGGTGCTGACCGAGTATCTGTCCTGGCGGTGGTGCCTGTACGTCAACGTCATCCTGGGGGCCGTCGCGGTGGCGGGCGCGGTGCGGCTGCTGACCGCACAGCCCCGTGATCGGGGCGTGCAGATCGACTGGCCGGGAACGGTCTTGGTGGCGGCCGGGCTGGTGTCGCTGGTCTACGGGCTGTCCGAGGCCGACACCGCAGGCTGGGGCGCGCCGACGACCCTTGCGCTGCTGGCGTCCGGGGTGGTCCTGCTGGCCGTGTTCGTGCTGGTCGAGCGGCGGGTTCAGCATCCACTGCTGCCGCTGCGAATCGTGGTGAACCGGTTCCGCGGCGGCGCGTACCTGGCCATCGGGCTGTCCGCCATAGGCGTGTTCGGGATCTTCTTGTTCTTGACCTACTACTTCCAGCTGACCTTGGCCTATTCGCCGGTGAAGTCCGGGCTGGGCTTCCTGCCGATGGTCGCGGCGATCGTCGCGGCGTCCACCATCTCCAGCGGGGTGCTGATGCCGCGGGTCGGACCCCGGCCCCTGATCCCGGCCGGCATGGTACTCGCGGCCGGCGGCCTAGCCATCCTGGCCGCGCGGCTGGGACTGCGCACCAGCTACCTGGACTGGATCCTGCCTGCCCTGCTGCTGACCGGGGCCGGCCTGGGCCTGGTGTTCGGCTGTGCGCTGAACACCGCGACCTACGGCACCGGCGCCGCCGACGCCGGCGTCGCCTCGGCCCTGGTCAACACCAACCAGCAGGTCGGCGGCTCCATCGGCACCGCGCTGCTGAACACCCTCGCCGCCAGCGCCCTGGCCAGCTTCGTGCTGGCCCACGGGCACAGCCCGCTGACCCTGGCCCAGGCGGCGGTGCACAGCTACGTCGTTGGGTTCTGGGTCTCCGCCGCGATCCTGGCCGGCGCTCGCGCTCGTGTGCGCGCTGGTGCTACCCTCCGGCACCCTGACGCCAGCCGCCTGCCCGGCCGCCCAGCCCGCCGCGCGACCAAGGGAGGAGATGAGCGCCCGTGATCCCCAGGCAGCCTGACAGCCCTACCCCGTCCATCCCTACCTCGCCCGCCCCCTCCCTCCGCCCGCCCGGCCGCTCCGCCGCCCCGCCCGGGCCCGCCGTACGGCTGATCACCGTGTCGGCGGCCTACGGCGCCGGCGGCAGCGTCGTCGCCCCGGCCCTGGCCGACCGATTCGGCCTGCCCTTCCTGCAGCGGGTCACCACCTCCGAGGGCCACATCGCAGAGCCCGGGCCGTGCGATGAGCAACTGTCGGCAGAGGAGGTCAAGGCCACCCCGGTGCACCGCCTGCTGGCCCATCTCACCCAGGCGATGCCGGCCGGGCCCACCCAGTCGCCGCCGTCCACCCACCACCAGGACGAGCACCTGCGCAGCCGCGGCGAGGCCGGGATCGACCGCCTGCTGGCCGACAGTGGCGGTGGCGTGATCCTGGGCCGGGCGGCGGCGGTCGTGCTCGGCAAGGACCGGGGCTTTCACGTCCGGCTGGACGGCCCGGCCGATCGGCGCGCCGCCCAAGGAGCCGTGATCGAAGGCATCAGCGAGGAACACGCGAGGGACCGGTTGCGCGCGGCCGACAAGGCCCGTACCGCCTACGTCCGCCGTCTCTACCGGTGCGACCCGGCCGACGGGTCCCTCTACCACCTGGTGCTCGACTCCACCGCGATACCCCTGGATACGGTCATCGAGCTCATCGTCACCGCCGCCCGCGCCCACGAGGCACCCGTCCCCGAGCGGAGCGAGACCCATTAGGGCACGATGGTGACCGGCACCGGTGAGTGGCGGGCCAGGTTGACCGCGACCGAGCCGACCATGCGGTGCATGGCGCTGGACGAACTTCCGACCTCGATGACTACCACGTCGTCGGGCTGGGCGGCCTGAACCGACTCGGCCACCGCGATCAGCTCGTGGGCGATCAGGCCCTGGCGCCACTGGAAGTCCCAGGGCACCTGGCTGTCACCCAGCCGCTCGGCGGCCGCCGTCCGAAGCTCCTGGGCAACCTGGCCGAAGTCGTGTTCCACGATTTCCACGGCGTCGGCCGACAGGCGCACCGTGCTGGTCAGGTGAGCCACCCAGACCACCGTGATCCGGCCCGGCGGCCGGACCGCCAGCAGGCGTGCGGATGTGCCGAGCGCCCGCGTGGCCGCGGGAGAGCCGTCAAACCCGACGATGAGGTGCAGTTCGCGGACGGGCGGTGTTTCGGCGCTCATAGAGCGCCAAGATAGCCTTGCGGCGCTACGCAGTGGCTCGCCCCCTGGCAGAAATTTCGGTAGTGGATTGACATTGGCGGGCTCGCTTGACGAAAACCAGCGCCGCCCATCACCTCGAGGGACTGGCGCCAGGGCGGGCCGCTTACAGCGAGTTGGCCCGAGCAGGCACCGTGCCGGTGCCGGTCATGGCTGGGCGGTCGGCGCGGAAGGTGCTGACCGGGAACTGGCTGGTGCCGTCGATGGCCAGTTCGGTCAGGACCCGGCCGAGCAGGCCGGCGAACTTGCCGGCATGCCCTGCCCCGACGCAGACCAGCACTCGCGCCGAGCCGGGCAGGTAGTCGGCGATGAAGTCGCGGTCGGGCGGGAAGTCGTAGCAGCAGACGCGGGTGTAGAGCTCAGGTCCGAGGGCGCCGGGCAGGTAGCGCTCCAGGAACGCTCGCACCTGCGCCACTCGGTGCGGGTCAGCGATGTCGGTCCGGGTCTGCGGCGTGACCTCGGGCCCCGCGCCGTCGAGACCGGCCTTGACCGCCACCTCGCCGTAGACGGGAAGGCCGTAGTACAGCAGGCCGTCCTCGGCGATCAGGCCGAACACGGTGAACCGCGCGGGGGTGAAGTCGCGCACGTTCGGCGTGGCGAAGTAGGTGACCTGTTCTTGGGTCAGCGTGATGGGCAGGCTGGTGCCGAGCAGCTCGAGCAGGACGGGGTTCCACGCGCCGCCGGCGAGCACCACCTGGTCGGCGGTGTAGCGCTCGCCCGCGGCGGTGACCGTGACCCCTGCGGCGACTCGGCGATCGCCGACACGGGCGCTTCGGGCCGGACGGTCGCGCCGCGCGCCCGGGCCAGCGCGAGGTGCGCGGCGGTGGCCTGGCGGATATCGAGAATCCCGGTTTCGGGATCGAAGACTGCGGTGTGCTGGCTGCCGAGCCGCCACTGCGGCCAGCGCTGGTTCACCTGGACGCCGCTGAGCAGCTCGAAAGGCAGGCCGCTGGCGGCCATCGCGGCCGCCGTGGCCTCAACGAATTCGATCCCGGCGCTGCCCTGCTCCGCGATGATCAGCCCGCCGGTCCGGTGGACGAGCCGCAGGCCGGTCTCCCGCTCGATCGACGTTCCAGCTCTGGTACGCGGCCGGCGTCAGCGTGGTGTAGTCCGTCCGGGTGTAGGCGTGCCTGATCACCCGGGAGTGATCCTCGGACGCGCCACGGCCGTGCCCGAGCTCGTACTGCTCGAGGGCCAGCACCGCGTCGCCGCCCAGCCGCCGGCTCAGCCAGTACGTGGTCGCCGCGCCGATCGCGCCGCAACCGATGACGATCACCCGGTAGTGCTGCGGCATGCCTCCCCCATCAAGCTGGTGTACCACTGGTAGTAGCGGGAGATCACCGGGGCCTCGCTAGGCACCAGTACCCCGCCGTGGGCGTAGGCACGCGAGCTCATGTTCGGCTGGCACCACTGCGCCGCGGCGAAATCCTGCTCGTTGACCCTATCGAACAGGGCAACCGCGTCGGCCACGTCATACCGCCCGGCCTGCAGCGTCTGGGCCGGAAACAGCCACTCGCACACGGCCAGCGTCCGGTCCGGCGCGACCGGCTCGAACCTGTGCACGATCACGTGGTCGCTGACCAGCGAGAGGAAACAGTTCGGGCGTACCACCATGCCGTAGAAGAGCCGGTCATCGGCGGGCAGCAGACCAGGCAGCCTGGGCAGCACGGTCTGCCCGGTCAGCGAGAACGACGGGCGGCCTGCCGCGATCGGGTAGCCGCCGGGGTCGTAGCCCCCGTCCCGATGGCCGGCGACTTGAACTGCGGGATCGTCGCCACCAGCTCCGGGTGAATGTTCCGGCAGTGATAGCACTCCTGGAAATTTTCGTAGATCAGCTTCCAGTTCGCCGCCACGTCATACTCGGCCCTGGCCCCAACCGTCAGCTCGCCGAGCCGGTACCGCTCGAACTTGCCGTAGTCGGCCAGCCGGGCCTCGACCTGTGGCCGCAGCTGCTCCTCCAGCGGCCCCGGCTGCCGGGCGAGACTGACCCAGATCAGCCCTTCCCAGGTCGCGACGTGGACCTGATGCAGCCGGTAGCGGCCGCGGTCGATGCCATCCAGCGCCCGCCAGTTGGGCGCCGCGACAAGCTGGCCGTCCAGGCCGTAGGTCCAGGCGTGGTACGGGCAGCGGATCGTCCGGCCGACCTCGCCGCTGTCGGTCAGGCACAGCTGCGCGCCGCGATGCCGGCAGACGTTCAGGAACCCCCGGATCGTCTGGTCCCGGCCGCGCACCAGCACGATCGTCTCGCGGCCCACCCGCCGCCGGATGAACCGCCCCGGGACAGGAATCTCGTCGGCGCGGCCCGCGTAGTACCACTCCCGCTCGAAGATGCGCTCGAACTCAGCCACCAGGATGCTCGGATCGGTGTAATAGGCGCCCTCCAGCGTCGGGGTGAGCACATCCGTTTCGGCGATCACGCAGGCCTCCTTCGCGGCAAACGCGTAAGCCCCATTGCCCCAGGCGCGTGCGGTCCCAGGCCCGCCAGCCGCAGTCCAGCGCCGGCCGGGTGGCTCAGTCAGCGTAACCAGCAAGTCGCGGCTGGCTCATCGCACAGCAGCCGGAGATTCCGGTCCGCTGAGTTCTACATCTGTAGGATTCTGCTGAGCGGGAGGGGCGCGTGTTCGAGCAGCAGCTCCAGGTCCTTGCCGAGCAGCTCGCGGACGCCCTGCGGCCGGTCGGTGATCATCGACGATGCCGCGCTGCGGCCGGTCGCGGTCAGCGCGCAGACCGGGCTGGTGGACGCCAGCCGGGTCGAGGCTGTGCTGCAGCGGCGCACCAGTGCGCAGCACCGGCACATGCTCGCCGAGCGCGGGATCTTCAAGGCGCGCGAACCGGTATCGATCCCGGCCGCCGAACCCGGGAGCCTGCCCAGGCTGTGCCTGCCGCTGGTCCCCCGCGATCAGCTGCTCGGCTTCCTGTGGCTGATCGACGAGCCACCCCTGACCACGGCGCAGATCCAGCGGGCAAAGGCCGCTGCGGCGCAGGCCTCGCGGCTGCTGCAACAGCGGGCGGCTCGCCAGGCCGCGGAGTTCGGCACCTTCGCTGCGCTGGCCGACGCCCTGCTGCAAGGCGGTGAAAGGGACCGCGCTGCGGCGGCGCGCACGCTGACCGGCGAGGCCGCGCTGACCGGCTCGCCACCTTATGCTCTGGCGCTGATCCGGTACCTGGCGGATGCGCCAGCGGGCGGGCACGACGACCTGCTGCGGGTGGCCGGCGACCTGCGCCGCCGCTCGGTACCCGGCAGCTTCGTGCTGGCCACCCCGGAGCAGTACGAGCTGGTAGCGGTCACCACCCGGGACGCGACCCCCCCATTGCGCGATGCGGCCCGGGCCTTGCCCGGGCCGCACCTGGTCATCGGCACGGCCGGCGCCGCTGCGGCACTTGAGGCGGTTCACGCGGAACTAGGCAATGCGCGCTACGCAGCCGAGGTCGCCGCCGCCGTTCCGGCGTTCGGCCGGGCCGCGGACTGGGGCGCACTGGGCAGCTACGCCGTCTTCCAGTACCTGCCCCGCGACCAGATGGCGCCGGAGCGGATCTGCCCTGGAATAACCGCGCTGCTGGCCGAACGCACCGGGATGTATGAGGCCACGATCCGGGCCTACCTGGACTGCGGCGCGAATGCTCAGCAGACCGCCGCGTTGCTGCACATCCACCGGACAACCCTGTACTGGCGCCTGGCCCGGGTGACTGAGCTGCTGGCGATCGACCTGAGCCGGGGCGATGACCGGCTCAGACTCCACCTAGCCCTCAAGCTCGCCGACCTGACCCGGCCAGGCCGAACCTGAGTTGTCAGCGCACGGCGGCAGCATGCTCTGCCGCGGCAACACGGTGAGAGTCGGCCTTACCCGCGGGGGAGGCCACCAGGACCGGGCACGGCGCGTGCTGGAGCACGTGCAGCGTCACGCTGCCGCGCAGCCGGGCCGCCAGATCACCGCGGCGTGAGGGGCCAAGGATGATCAGGTCGGCGCCCCACTCGGCGGCGTCGGCGGTGATGGCCTCGGCGGCCTTGCCGATCAGGGCATGGCGGACTTGCCCCGAGGCTTTCATGCCTGCCATGCGAAGCTCGAAGACGGCCGCTTCGGCGGCGTAGGAGGCTGCGGCATCGGTCTCGAGCGGGAAGCGCCGGCCACCGTAGCTCTCGCGCAGGTTGAGGTGCAGGACGCGGGCCTCGCGCACGCCGGCCCGGCGTGCCAGCTCCACCACCGGCCCTACCTGGTCAGCATCGGCGACCGCGATGAGCACCCGCTGGTACAGGGGCGGCGTCGTGGTCTGCGTGTCGGCCGCCAGCACTGTGTCGTCAACCGTCATCTGGATCGTCATGAGAAGCTCCTTACTCTGGCCGCCCGGACTAGAGTAGCGCCAGGCGGTTCACGCTCCCACAACGGTAAAGCAGCTGAACTAGATTCCCAACTTCCTAACAGCAGTGCTGTACAGCTGTCACCGCCGCCTGGGGGAGCGGCGGCCGGTTCCCGGGGCCGACAGCAGCCACGCCGTTGGGTGTTCTAAGGCTTCCTGTTTCCCCTATGCTTGGAAGCATGGCTAATGAATCGACCGGCACCGGTGTGGCCGAGCTCGACCGAGCCCTCGACGGCCTGTACTGGGGCGACAACGTGGTGTGGGTGTGGGAGGGCAGCGAGCCCCACCAGCAGCTGTTCTACGACGCCATCGCCCAGCGCCGCGACGACTTCGGCATCGCGGGGTATGTCGTCGTGTCAAGCGACCCCGCCGAGATAACGGCACGGTGGCCCTGGATCGAGATCCTCGATGCGCGGGCGGGCACGCAGGCCAACAGCCCGCGCCAACTGCTCGAGGCGGTACACCAGTTCTGCATCCGAGCGCCCCGCCCGCTGCTGCTGTTCGACTCGCTGGCGCCGCTGGCCGACCGCTGGGGTATGCGGATCGCCAGTGGCTTCTTCGGGCACTGCTGCCCGATGCTGCTCGACCTCGGCGCGATCGCCTACTGGTCGGTGCCGGGGGCGAGCTCATACCGGACCATGCACCGCGAGATCGAGCAGATCACCCAGTGCATCATCGTCGTCGGCGAGGGCCGGCTGCGCATCAGCAAGGCCGAGGGGCGCCCGCCAGGAGCGCAGGGCCAGATGTTCCGCTACTCGGTCAAGGACGGAGGGCTGCAACTGCAGCCGACCCAGGCAGCGGCGCGCGTTGGTGCGGCGTTGCGCGCCTACCGCCTGCGCCGTGATCTGAGCCAGAGCGATCTCGCCCGCCTCGCCGGGGTCTCCCCGAGCGCCATATCCCAAGTGGAGCGGGGAGAAAGAGGGCTCTCCCTCGAGACACTGATGGCCCTTTCCGCACGCCTCAACGTCACCCTCGACGAGCTGCTCGGCGGTGAGGTCACCCCGGACTACCGGATCGGCAGGCGTCACGGCCTCGGCAACGCGCCCGCGGGCTCGATCGTTCCGCTGCTCAACGACGCCGAAGCGGGCATGCGCGCCTACCTCGTCTCTCTGCCGCGATCGGCTACCGTCGAGGCTCCCTTCGCCCACAAGGGCGCCGAACTGGTCGGGGTGGTCAGCGGCCTCGTCCAGGTGCTGCTGTCATCGGGCCGTCCCGTCCTCCGCCGCGGCGAAACGCTCCTCGCCTCCCGCCGCGGGATCGACGGCTGGCGCAACATGGGAGAGGGCGACGCGCAATGCCTGTGGGTCCTCCGGGACTGAGCGCCCCGCTGCGGGCCGAACTGCCCCCTTCATCACCGCCGCCTGATCCGGGGTGAGGCGGCGGAGCTATCAGCCAGCTGTGTTTGGCAGGTGACGTACCTGGCGGACCGGCTGGGCATGGGGGGAGGATTTCGGTGTGCCAGCTGAGGAACGGAAGATCGCGACGGTTCTGTTCGCGGATCTCGTAGAGTCGACCGAATTTGCGGGCGGTGAGGATCCCGAGCGCGTCCGGGCCGTGCTGGAGCGCTTTTACGACGCGATGGCTGTGGAGATCGAGCGGGCTGGGGGCACGGTCGAAAAGTTCGTCGGCGATGCGGTGATGGCCGCTTTTGGGGCTCCGGCAGCGCATGAGGACGACGCGGAGCGGGCGCTCCATGCGGCGCTGGGCATGCAGCGGCAGTTGCGGGAGTTGTTCGGTGGGCGGCTGCGGCTTCGCATCGGGGTGAACACCGGCGACGTGGTGGTGGGGCGGCCGCGCGAGGGCAGCTCGTTCGTCACCGGTGACGCGGTCAACGTCTGCGCCCGGCTGGAGCAGGCGGCCGCGCCGGGGGAGATCCTGGTCGGCGACCGGACTGTGGCGGCCGCGCGGGGCGCGTTCGAGTTCACCGAGCCGGTGAGGATCGAGGCAAAGGGCAAGCCCGCCGGGATCGTCTGCAACAAGCTGGTCCGAGCGCTGTCGCTGATGCGCCCGCGCGGGGTCGGCGGGCTGCAGCCAGTATTCGTCGGCAGGGACCGCGAGCTGGCGGACCTGCGGGAGGCCTATGACCGCATCGTTGCCAGCGGCGCACCGTATCTGGTCACCGTTGTCGGGGATGCCGGGGTCGGCAAGACGCGGCTGCTGCGTGAGTTCTGGCAGTGGCTGGGCGGGCACCGGCGGCCGCCGCTGCTGCGGGCGGGCCGGTGTCTGTCGTATGGCCACGGGATCACCTACTGGCCGCTCGGCGAGGTGCTGAAGGAGCACTTTGGGATCTTGGAGAGCGACCCGCCGGAGGTGGCCGCGGAGCGGGTCGCTGGCCGCGAGGGGCTGGGCTTCACGCTCGGCCTCGCGCCGCCACAGGACATGCACCCGCTAACGGTGCGCGACCGGATCCATACTTCCTGGCTGGGATTCCTGCAAGAGCTGACCGATCAGCTGCCCACCGCCATCCTCGTCGAGGACCTGCACTGGGCGTCTGATGAGCTATGCGACCTGCTGCAAACTCTTCTTGACCGGGTACACGGGCCGCTGCTGATGATCGTGACGGCGCGGCCTGAGCTGCTCGATCAGCGGCCAGGCTGGGCCCGGCCGGCCGAGGTGTCCCTGGCGCGGCTGGAGGCGCTGCCGTCCAGGCAGGCACAGGAACTGATCAGTGCCCTGCTTGGCCGTGACTGTCCCGGCTCCATCCGGGAGCTGATTGCCGGACGGGCAGAGGGTAACCCGTTCTTCGTCGAGGAACTGGTCGCGACGCTCGCCGACCGGGGGGTCCTTGCCCGCCGGGATGGTGGCTGGTGGTTCGGCCAGCTGCCGCAGGGCTTCTTGGTGCCGGACACCGTGCAGGCCGTGCTCGCCGCCCGTATCGACCTGCTGCCCCCGGCCGAGAAGGCCGCGCTGCAGACGGCCGCTGTGATCGGGCGGGTCTTCTGGAGCGGCCCCGTTCGCGACCTTGCCGAAGACGCGGACCCCGACTTCGGCCTGCTGGAGGAACGGGACTTCGTGTTCCGCCGGGCCGGCTCCTCGATCGGGGGCCAGCGGGAGTACATGATCAAGCACGCGCTGACCCGCGAGGTCGCGTACGGGAGCCTGCTCAAGGCCAAGCGGGCACCGCTGCACGCCGGCTTCGCGCAGTGGCTGGAGCGAAAATCGAAGGACGAGAACGAGCATGCGGCGCTGCTGGCGCACCACTACGGCGAGGCGGTTCTTCCCGAAGATCTCGATGTCGCCTGGTCCGGCCGGGAAGGGCAAGCCGAGGTCCTGTGCGCCAAGGCGGTCTCGTGGTCGCGGCGGGCCGCGGACCTAGCCATCGCCCGCTACGAGATCGACGAGGGCCTGGCCCTGCTGCGCCGGGCCGTCAGCCTCGAACCCGAGCCGCGGGAACAGGGCGCGATCTGGCAGCGGATCGGCCTGGCCTGCGCCCTTAAGTACGACGGCGAAGGCTTCTGGCAGGCCATGAGGCAGGCGCTGGACACCGGTGGCCCCTCGGCCGAGGTGTACGCGGATCTCGCCCTGGAAACGGGTCAGCGCGCCGGGATGTGGGTCAAGCAGCCGGACATGACCCTCCTCGATGGCTGGATTGAGCGGGCCCTGGAACTCGCGGACGAGGGCTCCCGCGCCCAGGGGAAGGCATTCGCCGCGCGGGCGCTATGCGACGATGACGAATCCGCCGCCCGCTCGGCCTTGGCGATCGCCGAACGCCTGGGCGATCTCGGCCTTCGCTGCACGTCGCTCGGCACTCTCTCCGCCGTGGCCCTCGAGCATAAGGATTTCGGGCGGGCCTCCGTGCTGATGGATCAGATGATGGCGCACCTTCCCGAGCTGAACGATCCGGACGCCAGTTCCGTAGAGCTGCTCGTCGCGTTCTTCGTATATCTGCGCTCCGGCGACCTCGGCGCTGCGGCGCGGGCAACCGCGATGGCCACCGAAGCCGCGGCCGGGCTGACCCCGCATCACCGCCTGCACGCGGCGTCCTGGCAGATCCTGCTGCTGAGCGCGACCGGGCGCTGGGACGAGGCACGGGCCGGGGCGGCCGAGGCCGAGCGGGTGGTGGACGCCAACCTCGCCGCGGCCACGCCCTGCGTTTCCAACGTCTCCATCCTCCTGAACTGTGCTGCCGCCAGCGCGCATGCCGGCGACGAAGACGAGGCCCGTCGGCTGGAGGGCAAAACGCAGGGGATTGGTATGGAAGGCGACCGGTGGTATCAGAGCTGGTTCGAGCCGCCCCGGATCCGCCTCGCGCTCGCCCGGCATGACCTCGGCGGGGTCGCCGAACTGCTGCCGCCCGAGTTCGACTGGCCGTGGGAGCCGGTGTCCACCTTTCTGGACGCCCTTGCCGCGCTCGGCGATCGTGACCGCATCGAGGCGGAGGCACCCCAGTGGCTGCAACAGGGATCGTTCGCCGAGCCATTCGCGCTCCGCGCGCTCGGTGTCGCCCGCGGCGACCGGGCACTGCTCACGCAGGCGCTGGAGCGATTCGGGGCCGTGGGCCTCACCTGGGACGTGGAGCAGACCAGGCGCCTGCTGTGACGGCGCAGGGTGGCCGGGCTCGCCCAGCGGCCGGCGGGTTATCCCACCGGCAGGTCGCAGTTCCACGTTGGCAAAGGCCGGTTCGCCGGTAACTAGGTGTCGGCAAGCGGACAGCAGCGGCGTCGGGTAGGTGACTGACGGCCAGGCGCGGGCGAGCCACTCTGTTCGCAGTGGTCATTTCCGCACT
Organism: uncultured Actinomycetes bacterium; assembly: GCA_963813395.1. Taxonomy (GTDB): domain Bacteria; phylum Actinomycetota; class Actinomycetes; order Streptosporangiales; family Streptosporangiaceae; genus DASXKD01. The sequence goes on along the minus strand of CAWEYV010000008.1, from coordinate 233,137 downwards.
GAAGGAGGACCCGCCATGGCTACCTTGACCGCCCTGGGAGCCATTGGAACGTTCATCGCCGGGGCAATTGCCGCAGTTATTGCCATGATGAGCGTCGCCATCCACCGCGAGGAAAAGAATCTGACCCTAACCCGCGAGGCACCCGACCAGTTGACCAGGGCCGCCCGCTGGCTCGCCGGAGTCTACGCCCGGGCACCCGGGCCCACTGCTAACGCCGGCGGGGGCCGCTAGCAGCGATCGTCGGCCAGTCCAGCTCGGTACTCGCGGGCTTCGAAAGCCCCTATCCCAAGATCCGATCACCTTTGAGCACCGCGCCTCCGCAGCAACCGGAAGGAGGCAGCGTCATGCGCGATGATCCATCGGTCACTGACCTGGTCGCCCGCGCGAGAAGCGGCGATCAACAGGCCTGGGACCTACTCGTTGAGCGGTACGCCCCGCTCGTCTGGTCCATCTGCCGCCGGTACCGGCTGGACGGCATTGACGTCGAGGACGTAGGCCAGAACGTCTGGCTGCGGCTGGTGGACCAGCTGGACAGAATCCGCGAACCGGCCGCGCTTCCTGGCTGGCTCGTCACCACGACCCAGAGGGAATGCGCTCGGGCACTGCGCGCCGCGCGGGGACCGCACGGTTCCTGGCAGACGCTGGAGGACGAGACTATCCCGGACGAGCGGACCGGCGTGGCCGAGGACGAACTGCTGACAGCCGAGCGCCACGCCGCGCTGCGCGAGGCGTTCAGTTGTCTGCCGCCATCCTGCCAGCGGCTACTCGCCCTGCTGACCGAAGACCCCCCCGTGCCATACGCCCAGATCAGCGCCACGCTGGGCATCCCAATCGGGAGCATTGGGCCAAGCCGCAGCCGCTGCCTGGATAAGCTGCGCCGCCACCCTGCAATAGCGGCTCTGATCAACGCTGAACGTATGGTCAGCTAGCGCAGGCCGGACGGGGAAATCATCGGCAGGCTGATGAAACGCGAACTGACGATCAATTCGCCGCAGCGCTTATGAGGTGCGGTATTCGACGTCGTGGATGTCGATCGTGATGTAGTCGATCGCCATGTCCGCGGTGCCGTCTTCGAGCCGGGGGCGGACGCGGTGGCGGGTCGGTACGGCGATGCCGCCGAAGGTCTTCGGCTTGTCGGTGTAGTGCGCGATCGGGGTGCTGCCGTTGACCTCTAGCACATAGTCCATGCGCCGCTGCGCGCCGCTCTCGTCGAAGTAGAAGACCTGCTCGGGGTCATGGGTGGCGATCGAGTCCGGGAAAGTGGCGTGCAGCCGGCGCCATACCTCCCCGCTTTCCTCCCACGGCTCGATCTCGTGAGTTTCGACGCCGGGATAAGCAAGCAGGAACGGCTGGGTGAGGTAGTTCCAGAGGGCATAGCCGATGAAGTAGCCGGTCTGCGTCAGGTCCCATGCGGAGGTTGTTCCCAGGCCGGCGAACGAGGCCCGGGGATCGGTGCGCTCCTCAACGACATCTCCCTCGACGTCCCGCACGACCGCGTGTTCGGGGCCGACGCCGAACTCAAGGGTCCAGTCCGCACCGCCGAACGGGGTCAGGCCGATGTGCTCGCGCCGGGCGTCGAGATCGACGGTCTGCTCGCGGAGGATGGCGGGCTGGCCCTTCGAGGCCCAGAAGGGGCCGCCGATCGTCATGTGCGCGGTTATCCCGGTCACCGCCGACCAGCGGTCGAGGCCGCCATGCGCCTCGATGACCTGGGACAGAAGCTTGTCCATATCGATTCTCCCTTGCCATCGTCAGCGGACCCGGTGCCGGCCAGCTCAGCGCATCAGGATAGTTACCCGGTTCGGGCCATGGGCGCGCATCATTCGGTGCGCGTCCGTCACGATGAGAAGCAGTGTGAAACCGTTGATCGACGGGCGCCAAGAACGTGGCGGCCTGATCTGCTTGCGGGGTGAGGTGAGCTGTGGCGTGGTGCCTGATCTCGTTCTCATCGGATTGGGATCGCCCTGCAGCCGTTCCGCCTGTCTGCCTTCATCATGATCCTGAGTACCAAGAACGGTAACCGAAAGGGGCTGGGCTTCATCCTGGGCTGGCTGGCCTGCCTGGTCCTGGTGATCGCCGGGGTAGTGCTGATCACCGGCGGCAGGCCGGTTCATTTCCGGACCGTCACCGGCACCGCGGTGGTGATCGCCAAGCTTGCGCTGGGTGTTGCTCTCATCGCCATCGCGGCCATGCAATCGCGCCGAAGCGGCCGCCCGCGCATCCTCACGAAGGTCCTGGCCAGGCTGGACACGATGTCACCCTGGACCGCCGCGCTGATAGCCGCCATCGTGCAGCCGTGGACGCTGGTCGCCGCCGGTGCTGTCACCGCGACCCAGGCCAAGCTGTCCAGCGTGGGTGACTATCTGGCGCTGGCATCATTTTGCCTGCTGGCAACGTCGAGCTTCGTGGCGCTGGAACTGTGGTCAGTGTTCGCGCCCGGCACCGCCAGCACCCGGCTGGCGGCGTTGCGGGCCTGGCTGGATGAGCACGGCAAGAAGATAGTCATCATCGTGTGCCTGGCGCTGGGACTCTGGCTGACCGGCCAGAGCATCTACCTGCTCGCTCTTGGCGGGCAGACGGTCCACCGCGGCGGGCTATCGACCGCGGCGGTGGGCGCGCGATGATGCCTGAAGGAGATGAGCATGCGGATATTGATGATCGCGCCCCCCGGCGCGGGCAAGGGGACTCAGGGCGCCCTGATTGCCGCGCATTTCAACATCCCCCATATCGCGACAGGTGAGCTGCTGCGCGATCACGTAGCGCGGCGGACCGCCCTGGGCCAGGCGGTTCAGGCCTACCTTGATCGTGGTGAACTGGTGCCCGACCAGATCGTGCTCGATATGACGCGGGAAGCGATCATCGCTGCTAAGGCGGCAGGCGGCGGGTACATCCTCGACGGAATCCCGCGGAATATGGCGCAGGCCCGCGCGGCTTACGACATCGCCCGCGAACTCGGGATGACCGCGGACGTGGCGCTGCACCTGCAGGCAGACGACGCGGAGCTCACCCGCCGATTGCTGGCGCGAGCCGCGCTCGAGCACCGCGCCGACGACACCGCGGAGGTCATCGCCCAGCGCCTGGCTCTCTACCACGACGTGACAGCTCCCATCCTCGCGTGGTACCGAGACCGCGGGATCCTGGTCTCGGTGGATGCGATGCGGCCCGCGGGCGAGGTCGGGCGCGAGATCCTGGCCGCGCTCGAAGCGATCCGCCCATCCCGGGAGGATGCCCCCGCGCCGGAACCGCTCCCCCTGGACCTGACCAGCATGGGCGAGGCGTTCGGCGCAACCGGCCCGGCCACCAGCACATCCGAGTGAACCGGCCGGTCAGCCGTCGAGAAACGGCGGCGTGCAATGGTTTGCGGTGTACCGGGCAAATCACCCATTGACGCTGTTGCTAGCCCGTGCCAGGATCACAGCTGACCAGGGGCGGGTTAGTCCTGGTTCGGTGCGCCGACGCTTCCCTCGAGGCCGGGTGCTGCTGCACGCCTGATCCACGGTCACCTGCCCAGCCATGCAGTATCCGGCCAGCAAGTGATGGGAATAGTGATGTATGTGATGCACCGGTTTTGCATGCGTGTGTGTGCCGTCGCGACGGCGGGTGTTGCGCTTGGCACGTGGGGGGTGACCGCGGCGAGCGCTTCGGGTGGCAGCGCCACGATCCACCCTGGTATCACCGGCCCAGCCGGCATCGTCGCCGGTCGTGGCGGAGGGCTACGCCTCAGCAACAACGTTCACGCGCCCGGCTTGACCGCCAGGGTGGCCAGCTCACGCGTCTTCGCCGGCTACGCGGCCCTGGTCGCTGCGGGATCGGCGACCACGTCGGTGGCGAGCTTCTCCGTGCCCACGCTGTCCTGTACGACTACGGATCGCGCCATTGCTGCCAGCACGAGCATAGAGACACACGCCCCCAGGAGCCTCTCGGCGGCTTTTGTGTTCACCGGGTGCGTGAACGGCACAGCCGTCTACTTTCCGGGGCTGGTCTTCAACGGGAGAGAGAGAGATTTCACATCGAGCCCCTTCGCCGCCGGTGACGTAATCGACCTGATCACGAAGGTGAGCACCAATCGCACCCGGGTCCAGGTCACCGACGTGACCACCGGCGTCACTGAGAAACGTACCGTGGCGGGCGCCCGGGCCCGGGTCGCCCTCATCGGCGACACCGGATGGGTTGACAGCAGCGGGAAGCTGGAGCACGTGCCGGACTTCGGGAAACTGAAGTTCAGGGACTGCCTCATCGACGGGAAGACCCTCGCCAGCCTGCATCCGCAGGCAATCCAGCGCGTGAACAGCCTTGGCACGGTCCAGATCGCAATCGGAACGTTGTCGAGCACCGGTACCGCCTTCGCCACGCGCTTCCGGCACTCATAACCGATGGCCGGCTGGATCAGGCAAGCCAGCTAGCTACCAAGCACCTGATTTTTCATGCCAAACGGCTGGCGCGCCGGACTCTGGTCACCACGCGCCAGCCGTTTGGCGACATAAAAGGGCCGCGCCACGGCTCGGTCCTGCAGGGGGTCTGGCTTTTGGCTGGTTCCGTCGCGGGCATAGCGGTAATGAAGCGGTCATGATCGTACCCCGCAACGGCTGCGGCGCGGCAGCCCGGCGGAGCAGTGGAGGCGCGGCGTGCGGGTCGGAGAAGCGCTGGCGGAAGCCCGCGGGCGGGCCGGCCTCACCGTCGCTGAGGTCAGCCAGCGGACCCGCATCAGGGAAGTGATCATCACAGAGATCGAGGACGACGACTACTCGGCGTGTGGTGGCGACTTTTATGCCAGGGGAAATATCCGGAGCATCGCCAAGGTCGTCGGGGCTGATCCCGAGCCGCTGATCTGTGAGTACGACGCGGTGCACCGTGCGCCAGGTGTGCTGTCGGCGGTGAGCCTCGATGAGCTGCTGGCGCCGGCCCAAACGCCTCGGCGGCGCCGGCTGAACTGGTCCGCGGTGCTGGGCCTGGCGCTGGTAGCGGCACTCGGTTTCGTGGGGTACAAGTTCCTTACGGGGTCGCCGCATGCCTCGGGCGCCCCGCCAGCGGCCGCGAACCATGCTGTCGCTCACGATGGGCTGAACGAGGCGTCCTTCGGACCCAAGCCCAGCCGGGTCGCTCCGTATCCCACTGCCCCGGCGCGGACGCCGGTGCGCCCAGCGGCCACCGTGCGCGCGTATGTAGCTGCCATCAACGGCCACCACTACGCTCGGGCCTGGCGCCTCGGCGGCCGGAACGCTGGAGGGTCTTATCCCAGCTTCGTCGGCGGATTCAACGGCACCGCGAAAGACACGCTGGCCATCTTGTCGGTCTCAGGTGACGTTGTCACCGCCCGCCTCAACGCCCAGCAGAGCGACGGCACGGTCGACACCTATCAGGGCACGTATACGGTTCACCACGGTGTTATCACCGGCTTCGATGTCGTTCAAGCGGGCTGACTTGGGCGGCTCTTGCCGCGATTTCCCGCCGCCAGCTGGAGGTATTGCGGACCTTTACCTACTGGGCATTCAGTGTCGTAATTGCCGGGGCTGGCGTGAGAGCATGCTCGTATCACGCCAGCCCCGGCAAGTCCAGGACCTGGACAGGTGTGCACAAGTCTTGCGGATGAACTGAGACAAATACCACCGGATGGCTTTGATGCCAGAGGATGACGTGAAGAAATCCGTTGTGGCGACTCAGCAGTTACCCGCACCGATGCCGTTAACCCGGAGGGCTGCCATGACGGGACGGGAACGAAGGGACCCGTATCTAGCCAGATAGCTGTGCGCGGGGATCCCGTGGGTGACACGGCCGGGGGCCATCCGCCTGGCAAGCGGCCCTGCCTGGCTAAACAGGCACCGGCCGGGCGGCGTCTACGTCCGCGGCCTGCGCGTCTGGCGTCTTCGACGGCTCGGGCGTGCCCTGGCGGATGGCAGCCAGCCTCGCCGCATGCGAGGTCCAGCGCTGCGTGCATGCCCATGTGTCCCGGCAGTACCAACGGAGGTCGGAGCAAGCCCTGCCGCCATCGGGCACCATCTGGCTAGCGGGCAAGCGAATACCGCACAACCAGCACGTTCGGATCGGTGCCGGTTCTCCACCGGGCATGGTCGGGTGATGTTGATCAGTCATGATCTGCCCCCCTTGAAAGTCAGCGCGAACCGTGGTATCTGCGCCGATAGCGGGCTGTTCGCCCGCGCGGCCGGGCAGGGTGCGATCAGCAATGCCATCGCCTGCGGCCTGATCAGCCATCCGGCCACCGGGCCGGTTGCCCGAGTCTTCAGGCACAGTCCCTCCCGTTCACCACCTGTGAGCGCCATGCTGCAGCCGTCAACCTGTCCCCGCCGAACAGGAACACGAGGGCGGAACGATGCGGCCGCAGCCGCTCGGCGTTCCCCGGGTGTTCCGGGCTGTGCCGGTGCTAGCGTGGCCGCACATCACCTGCAACGTTTGGCCCCGCCCCCTAGCATGAGCGCACCATCTTTACGTCAATATCTCACAGTCCTAAGCCCCGATCACAGATGGATGAATTTAAGATAAATATTCGGCTTACTTAGCAGTCGTGACGGTGTGGCATCTAGACAAGCTGGCAGTTCTTGCTGTGCACAGGGTGTGGATAGTGTTTCGCCAGGCAGCAGCCTTGTTATAAGGGCGGGCCACCCCGGGCCGTCCCCCGATTTCTCTGGATTGTGCACAAGTTAAGTGCAGTTTTACACAAGCCATCCACAGGTTCGTACACAACCCAGGCGAAAACCCCTGCGCGATCGAATCTGGAAGCCGTTCGCCAACTCGGGCGACCACGCCTTGACCCGGCCAGGCGAACCGGTCGCCGCCGGGAGCCCCGCGCCGGTTCGAAGCTCTGGCGCGCGGCTACCGGTCCCGGGCTCTGGCGCAGCCGCACCGTACCGGTCGCTGTGAGCAAGGCACAGTGAGCCGGCCGGTTTGACGCTGGCCCCTTGACCTCGCTGGTCGCGGTGCGTTCTAGTCGTGATGAGGCAGCTTTTGAGTTAGCCCGGGGCCCTCGCTGGTTCATTGGGCAGCAGTGGCCGTCTATCGCTGTCGTTCGGGGGTTGACGTGATGAGCAGAATGTCACCGGGTGTTCTCGCGCCACCCCATGAGCTGCTGACACCGGAGGAGTGGCGGCAGCGGGGACGGGCACGGCGCAAGTCGGCGCCCCGTCCGAGCCATGCGCAGTGGGACCCGCCGCCGGACCGGCCTGACCCGGTCGACGTTCTCCAGGAGCAGGCCAGGACCCGGGTGCCCGATCTAGTGCCGATCCGTTATGGGCGCATGGTAGCTTCGCCGTTTGCCTACTTCCGCGGCGCCGCAGCGCCGATGGCCTGGGATCTCGGGCACACGCCGACCTCGGGTATCAGGGTGCAGGCATGTGGTGACGCACACCTGCTGAATTTCGGTATGTTCGCCGCCCCGGACCGGCGGCTGGTCTTCGACGTTAACGACTTCGATGAAACCCTCCCGGCGCCGTTTGAGTGGGACGTCAAGCGCCTGGCGGCCAGCTTCGCCATTGCCGCCAGGGAAAGGGCGGCCGGTGAGGAGGAAGCGCACACCGCGGCCCGGATGGCGGTCCGCAGCTACCGCATCGAGATGGGCAACTACGCGCGGATGCGCTTCATGAAGGTGTGGTATTCCAGGATCGACGTTGATGAGGTCACCCGGCTGTTTGATGCGCTCCAGCCGAGGAAGGCGGTGCTGCGCCGCCGCGACGACATTGCCAAGGCGCGCCGGCACACCAGCCTGAAGGCGTTGCTGAAGATGTGCGATCAGGTCGACGGGCAGTACCGCATCCGTCCGGTCTACCCGGTGATCGTCCGCTTCTCCATCGAGCGCCAGCCCGCCATCCTCGAGGAACTCCAGCATGCCATCGCGCTTTACCAGGAGACGCTGGAGACGGACCGGCGTGAGGTGCTGCGCCGCTACTACTTCGGCGACTTTGCCCGCAAGGTCGTCGGTGTCGGCTCGGTCGGCCTGGAGGCCTTCGTCTTGCTGCTCATCGGCGACCGCGCGGACGAGCCGCTGTTCTTGCAGCTCAAGGAGGCACGAGAGTCGGTGCTGGCCCCATTCGCCGGCAAGAGCGAATACGTTCACCAGGGCGAGCGGGTGGTCAAGGGCCAGCAGCTGACCCAGGCCACCTCCGACCCGTTCCTGGGCTGGACCAGTGGCATCGGAACCGGCGGCGCGGCCCACGACGGCTTGCACAGGGCCGCCAAGGACTACTACGTGCGCCAGCTGCGCGACATGAAGGGAAGCATGAGCGTGACGCTCATGGACCCGCACCAGCTCAACTACTACGCCAGGCTTTGCGGCTGGGCGCTCGCCCGCGCCCATGCCAGGACCGGCCGGGCCACCATGATCTCCGGCTATCTGGGCAGCGGCGAGGACTTCGAGCGCGCCGTCGCCGACTTCGCGCTCGCCTATGCCGAGCAGAACGAGCGCGATTATCGCCAGCTGCGCAGGGCCGTTTCCGACGCACGCATACCAGCGACAGCCGGTCAGTAACAGCACGCCGCTTGGGTCATGACATCCGTCACGCCCAGGACAGGATCCGCAGCACTGGGCCAGCTCCAGGCATCTGGGTAGCGTTGAGGCAGGACGGCGGGCACCGAAAGACCCTTCGCGTCTTAGCGTGCGGCCGCTGGAACCGGATCTTCGCCAAACCAGTTCACTTGATGGGGCGTGGCGGTCTCCGCTGCGCGCGCAACTGAGGCCTTACCTGGCCTGGCAGGGAAGGGGTGACAGCGATGAAAGCGATCGACATCATCATCGGAGTCGGCTGGATCGTCTTCTGGGCCTACTGGCTCGCGATGGCCGTCACCGCCAAGGCTGGGCGATCCCGGTGGACACAGTTCGCCGGGGTTCGGGTGGGAATCATCCTCGTCATCCTGCTCCTGATCCGGCTACGGGTCCTCAAGGGCCACGGGGCGGCGGCTACGGGCGATCCGTGGCTGCTGGGCATCGGCTTGGCGATCTTCGTCCTCGGCCTGGCGCTCGCCGTCTGGGCCAGGGTGTACATCGGCCGCAACTGGGGCATGCCGATGTCGCAGAAGGCCGACCCCGAGCTGGTCACGACCGGCCCCTACGCGAAGATCCGCCACCCCATCTACACCGGCATCATCCTCGGCATGGTAGGCACGGCGATAGCCGTCAGCATCTACTGGCTGATCGCGGTCGCGTTCCTCGGCGCCTACTTCCTCTTCAGCGCCGTCGTTGAGGAACGCACCATGGCCAAGCTCTTTCCCGCCGCCTACCCGCCCTACAAGCGAGCGACGAAGATGCTGATCCCGTACGTCCTCTGACCACAAGCGCCCACGCATCCGCTGACGGCAGGCGCCAGGCCAACCGCCTGGCAACGCCAGCGCCGACGACTGCCGTGGCGAGACGTCTGCCGAGGGGCCGGGATAGCGTGGCGGCCAAGGAGGTTCCGGCAGCGTGGTCATCGCATGATCCTGGACATGTTCGGCGGGCCTGCTCGTGTCCGTCGCCGCGGCCTGCTGGCCGCCGTCGCGGTGCTTGTCGCCGGGCTGCTGTGCGGGGCTGGCTGGATGGGGGTTGCGCCGGGCCCCGTGCTGGCGCGGTCAGCGCCGGGGACGCTGGTCAGGCCGTGCCCTGGGATGACGGGCGTACTGTGCGGCAGCATCAAGGTGCCGCTGTATTGGAGTGCTCCGCAGCTGGGCAGCCTCACCGTGCACTTTGACGAGTATCTTCATACCGACTCGTCCCTCACCGCTCTCGAGCCGATCGTTGCCATGGAGGGCGGCCCGGGGTACCCGTCGACCGGATCAGCGGCGAGTTACCTGTTCATGATCGGCTCGCTGCGGCAGCGCCACGATCTCATCTTGATGGATCAGCGCGGCACCGGGGGCTCGGGTGCCATCGATTGTCCCGGCGTGCAGAACTACGACGGCCTTGTCCGGCCGAAGGATTTTCCCGCTGTTGTAGCGGCGTGTGCGAACAGGCTCGGTGCCAAGGCGAACGCTTTTGGCAGCGCGGCGGTGGCCGAGGACCTCAAGGCCGTGCTCGGTGCGCTCCATGTGCGGAAGGTCGACCTGTACGGCGACTCCTACGGCAGCTACGCGGCCCAGGTTTTCGCCGTGCACTACCCGGGCTTGGTCCGCGACCTCGTCCTCGACGCCACCTACGGCCAGCAATTCAACCCGTTCGAACCAGAGGCGGTGACGGCCCTTCGCCGGGCATGGGACACCATCTGCACGGGTTTCCCCCGGTGCAAGGGCGGCGATCTGCTGAACGACATCGGCGCATTTGCCCGCAGGCTCGCACGGCATCCGATCGTCGGTGTGGCAGACGATGAGTACGGCAAGCCGGAGCACATCGACCTCACGTCCGCCGCTTTCGCCCAGCTGGTGCTGGACGCGACGTACAGCTACACGTTCTTTCGCGACCTTCCCGCCGCCCTCGTAGCGGCCAGGCACCGGGATCTCGCTCCCCTCAAGCGTCTTGCCGCCGAGGACGTGAACTTCAACGCCGGGGGCGGGGCGCCCGGCGGCTACTCCGCGGGCGACCTCGAGGCAGTGTCGTGCCACGACTATCCGACCGCCTGGGATAGGAGGTCCAATGATGACCGGCGTGCCGCAGAGCTCCAAAGAGCCATCAAACGGCTCCCGCACGGGGTGTTCTTCCCGTTCTCGAAACGGGTGTGGCTGGCCTCGCTCGACGAGAACGAACTCGTCTACGGATGTCTCGATTGGCCACGTCCGGCAGTGGCCGACCCGCCCTTCCCGCCGGGGACCCGGTTCCCGCACATCCCGGTGCTCGTTCTGGACGGCCTGCTGGACCAGGCGACTCCACTCGGCGACGCCAGCAAGGTTGCGCGCGCCTGGCCGGATGCGACCTTCGTCCGCGTGGCCAACTCGAACCACATCACCGCTCAGGTCGACTTCCTCCGTTGCGTTTCGGTGATCGTGCGCCAGTTTCTTGGCACCCGCTCTGCGGGCAAGACCTCATGCGCTCACCACATCCCTGCCCAGTACGTCGTGCCCGCCTTCCCGGCGAGCGTCGGCACTGCACCACAAGCGGTATCTGCTGGGACTTCGGACCACTCCACAAGGCTCGACCGGCAGGCCGCCTGGGTCGCCACCCAGACGATCGGCGACGCCCTCGAACGCTGGTTCAACCTGCTCGCCGGAGGACCCGGATACGGCCTGTATGGGGGCTTGTTCACGGTGTCCGGCGGCTACTACTCCTACGGCCCGCTGGTGCTGCGCTTCACGTCGACCCGGTTCGTGCCCAACCTGGACGTCTCCGGAACGGCGAAGTGGAACAGGATGTCGTCGCTGCTGACGGCAAAGTTGAGCCTGACCGGACCAGACGGGCTGAAAGGCAGCCTGCAGATCGAGTGGCTGACGAATGAGACCGGGGCGATCGCGAGCGAGGACGGGGCGATCGGCGGCCAGAGCGTCGCGCTCGAGATGCCTGCCCCGTTCTCCGCTCACGGGTGAGCGTCACGGCGACCCCAGGCGGCCCGCACTCCCGCAACGTCTGGGCGATCTCCGAGCGGCAGGCGCTGCGGATCCTGCGGCGATCTGCCGACGCGGCCGGCCGCCGCTGCGCTGCCGCATCTCCCGGGAGTCGACGACGATCCCGCCGCACGAGACACCCCCTGTTGTTCGTCAACGTCTACGTCAACTGGTACGTGTGCAACGGCGCCGTACTGATCCCCAAGTTCGGCGACCCGTGTGCCGACGAAACCGCCCGCGACCTGGTCCGCGGCCTCTACCCGCACCGCGAGGTCATCCAGCTCACCATCAACAACCTCGCCGAGGGCGGCGGCGGCATCCACTGCGCCACCCAGCAACAGCCCGCCGTGTAGCGGCCAGCTGGCCGGGCGCCAAGCAGCGCTGAGGGGCTCGAGGGTGTTTCCCGTGGCAGGAGACTGGGTCACGCCAAGCCGGCCTGGCGCAGAGCGTCGGCCATCGTCCCTCCCGGGCCAGGCGCCTGGCTCCCGCGGTCGCCGCCCCGGCTGTCCTGGCGCCGGTCTCCCCGGCCCCGCTCACGTGCATGTCCCGGGCCTTGGCCCGGTGCGCCGCCTGGGCCGTCCGGCTCGTCATCGAGCCGCATGGTCAGCGAGATCCGCTTGCGGGCCTGGTCCACCCCGAGCACCTTGACCTTGACCACGTCGCCGGGCTTGACGAGTTGCCGCGGGTCGGAGACGAAGCTGCGTGACATCGCCGAGACGTGCACCAGCCCGTCCTGGTGCACGCCGATATCCACGAATGCGCCGAAGGCGACGACGTTGGTGACCACGCCTTCCAGCACCATGCCAGGGGCAAGGTCAGCGAGTGTCTGCACGTCCTCGCGGAACGCGGCGGTGACGAACGCGGGCCGCGGGTCGCGGCCGGGCTTTTCCAGCTCCGCGATGATGTCGGTGACCGTCGGGACCCCGAACCGCTCATCGGTGAAGTCCTGTGGCCGCAGCGAGTGAAGCACCGCGGTATTCCCGGTCAGCACTGGCATGGTGGTGCCGGTCGCGGCCAGGATTCGCCGCACGACCGGGTAGGCCTCCGGGTGTACCGCGGAGGCGTCCAGCGGGTCATCGCCGCCGGGAATGCGCAGGAATCCCGCGCACTGCTCGAACGCCTTGGGGCCCAGCCGCGGTACTGTCCGCAGCGCGACGCGGGTAGGGAATGGCCCGGCTGCGTCGCGTCGCGCCACGATCGCGGCGGCCAGCCCTTCGCTGACACCAGACACCCGGGCCAGCAGCGGTACCGACGCGGTATTCACGTCCACCCCGACCGCGTTTACGCAGTCCTCGACCACCGTGTCCAGGGACCGCGACAGTTTCGACTCGGAGATGTCGTGCTGGTACTGCCCGACTCCGATCGATTTGGGATCGATCTTGACCAGTTCGGCCAGCGGGTCCTGCAGGCGGCGTGCGATCGAGACCGCCCCGCGCAGGGACACGTCCATGCCGGGCAGCTCACGGGAGGCGTAGGCGGATGCGGAGTACACCGAGGCGCCCGCCTCCGACACCATGACCTTGGTGAGCCTGAGGTCCGGGTGCGCCTTGATCAGGTCAGCGGCGAGCCGGTCGGTTTCCCTGGAGGCGGTGCCATTGCCGATCGCGATCAGCTCGACGTGGTGGGCGGCGGCCAGGCGGGTCAGCACCGCCAGCGACTCCTGCCACCGCCGGTGCGGCTCGTGGGGGTAGATCGTCTCGGTCGTGACGACCTTGCCGGTCGCGTCCACCACCGCGACCTTCACCCCGGTCCGGAACCCGGGATCCAGCCCCAGCACCGGCCGGGTGCCCGCAGGCGCGGCCAGCAGCAGATCACGCAGATTGGAGGCGAATACCGCGGCCGCGTCGTCCTCGGCGCGCTGCCAGAGCCGCATCCGCAGGTCGACACCAAGGTGAACGAGGATCCGGGTCCGCCACGCCCACCGTACCGCTGCGGCAAGCCAGCGCCCGGCCGGGCCGCTGCCAGGGCCGATACCGAAGTGCCTGGCGATCTGGAACTCGAAGTCACCCAGCTGTTCGCCCGCCGGCTCGGTGTCCCCTGGGTCCATGGTGAGGTCGAGGAATTCTTCTTTCTCGCCGCGGAAGGCCGCGAGGATGCGATGCGAAGGCAGCGACGTGAATGCCTCGGCGAAGTCGAAGTAGTCCGCGAACTTGGCGCCTTCCTCCTCCTTGCCCTCGCGGGCCTGCGCCTTCAGCCGCCCACGCGACCACATCCGTTCGCGCAGCGCGCCGATCAGGTCAGCGTCCTCGCCGAACCGCTCCGTCAGGATCGCCCGGGCACCCTCCAGCGCGGCGGCCGCGTCCGTGACGCCCTTGCCTGGGTCCACGAAGTCCGCCGCCGTAGCTTGCGGGTCCTCCTGGCCTGCCAGCAGCCGGTCAGCCAGTGGTGCCAATCCTGCTTCCCTGGCAATCTGTGCCTTGGTCCGGCGCTTGGGCCGGTACGGCAGGTAGATGTCTTCCAGCCGGGCCTTGGAATCGGCCGCGAGGAGCTGCCCGGTCAGCGCGTCGTCCAGCTTGCCCTGGGCGCGGATCGACTCCATGATCGCCTCACGGCGCCCATCGAGCTCGCGCAGGTAGCGCAAGCGCTCCTCAAGCGTGCGGAGCTGGGCGTCATCCAGGCCGCCGGTCGCCTCCTTGCGGTACCGGGCGACGAACGGCACAGTGGCGCCGCCGTCCAGCAGGTCGATGGCGGCGCTCACCTGCCGTTCGCCCGCGCCGAGTTCCCCGGCGATCCGCTGGTGCACCGGCTTAACGGCAGGAGGTGTCACGTTGTTGATTCGCTTTCTCGGCCGTGGGTCCTCTAACGCATTCTGCCGTGGAACCGGGTGCGGCTGGTGTGGCGCCATCCCTCTGCGGTAGATGTGCCAGGCTGGTCAATCAGGGCATCTGCCCGCACCGCCCGACGCTACCGCACCATCGAGATCCATGCCGGAACCGCCGATGTGAGGCGTCCTGGCACAATCTTTGTCACTCCAGCTCCTCTCGCGGGCGTGTGGTGCCAGCTGAAAGGATGACAAGTGGACGATCATCGTGATCTCACGGGCCTGCGCGCGCTGGTCACTGGCGCTACCGCTGGGATGGGCAAGGCGGTCGCTGAAGCGCTGGGGCGGCATGGCGCCGAGGTCATCGTGCACGGACGGAACCCCGAGCGCGGCGCGGCGGTGACCGACGCGGTCATCGCTGCGGGCGGCACGGCCCGGTTCGTGGCCGCTGACCTCAATGACCTCACCCAGCTGGCCGGCCTGGCCCGCCAGGCAGGCCAGGTCGACATCCTCGTCAACAACGCCGGCTTCTCCTGGTTCGGGCCCACCGCCGAGCTCGACCCCGCCACCTTCGATGCGATGTTCGCCGCCAACGTGCGTTCCGCCTACTACCTGGTGGCAGCGCTCGCGCCACAGATGGCCGGGCGCGGCACCGGCTGCATCATCAACATGGGCAGCATGGCCGGCCAGGTCGGCCTGGCCGGCGGTGCCGCCTACAGCGCGACCAAGGCCGCGCTGGCCGCGCTGACCCGGTCCTGGGCGGCGGAGTTCAGTCCCAAAGGCGTGCGGGTGAACACCATCGCCCCCGGACCGGTCTACACCGACGGGGCGTCCCCCGACCGCACCACGGCCCTGGGCGGCACCACGCTGCTGGCCCGCGGCGCCCAGCCCGCCGAGATCGCCGACGTCATCGCCTTCCTCGCCTCGCCCGCAGCCGGCTACATCACCGGCGCGGTCATCGCCGCCGACGGCGGCCGCACCGCCATCTGAACCGCCCTCTTCCCGCCGCGCCCGCCCAAACCAATAGGCCGATCGGCCCAATTCTGCCCGTGCTCGATTGGGGCCGTCCGGCCCCTGCTGTGGTGACCCCATCCCCGTGCAGGCTGGGTCTGCTGCTGCGCCACCTGGGCGGGCCGCGGGCCCAAGGGTGGAGATGGGATCGAGGCGAAGAACCCGCTCAGTGCACATCTGCGCAGGTGAGGTGGCACGTGGACAATGCGGCCTCTGGTAGTGTCAGCGCCTGCCTTGACCAGATCGGTCACCGGCAGCCCGAGGGGGGTTTCCATGAACACACGAGCTTTTTCCTGGATGCGCGGGCGCACAGGAAGATACGCGGCGACCGCGCTGGGGGCGGCAGTGCTGGCCTTGGGCGCGTTCGCCCCTGCCGCCGCCCAGGCCGCGGCGCCGCCGGCATTGTACGTGTCGCAGGGAGGTCTCGACAGCGGCACCTGTACCTCGGCCAGTCCTTGCGCCACCGTCAGCTACGCCCTTACTAAGGCCGCCTCCGGCGCCACCATCAAGGTCTCGGGCACGATCAACGACCATCCGAGCATCTCGATCCCGGTCACCATCACCACCTGGCCCGGCGGCCCGGCGGGCTCGCCCGCGGTGCTCAACGGGACGGCGAGCGGAACCGTCGTCACCGTCTTGACTACCGGCGTAACCCTCCAGGACCTGACTGTCGAGAACGGGGCTCTGGGCATCCTCAACGAGGAGGGCGGCCTCACTCTCACCGACAGCACCGTGACGGGGAACGCCACCGCGGCCGAACCATACGCCGGAATCTGGAACTACGGCGGCGGCACCATGACCATCGTTGACAGCACTATCACGAAGAACTCCGGCGCGCCGGGCGGCAGCAACGTTGGCGCTGGCATTGACAACAACGGGACGATGACGGTCATCGCCAGCACCATCGCGGGAAATACCGGCGGCGGCATCTACAGCGGCCAGGATGACACCGCCAGCCTGGGCGCCACGGTCGTGGCCAACAACACCGGGAGCAACTGCGACGGGTACGACGCCGCAAGCCTCGACAGCGCCGGGTACAACCTGACCAACGACACCAACGGCACCGCCTGTAGCTTCACCGCCGCGACCGACCTGGTGGGCAAGAATCCTGCCCTCGGTTCCCTCGCCAGCAACGGCGGCCCGACGCAGACCATGCTGCCCGGCACCAAGAGCCCTGCCGCCAACGTGATCCCCAAGACCACCACCTTGCGGGGAGTCAAGGTCTGCCCAGGTACCGACCAGCGCGGCGTCGCCAGGCCCGGGCACGGTGAGACCCGGTGCACCATCGGCGCGGCGGAGGCGGCCTTCACCAAGCCCACCACAACCTCGGCGACCGTGAGCCCGACAACTGTCACCGTGGGCTCCAGGGTCATCTACCTGGTCGTGGTGGCCCCAACGTCGGGCACCGACACAATGACCGGGACAGTCTCATTCACCACCGGCTCCACCAGCCTGTGCACGGCCGTCCTGTCCGGTGGCGTCGCCGCCTGCGGAGCCACCAACGCCCCGGCGGGGACCGACACCGTGACCGGAAAGTACTCCGGTGGTAACGGCTATGCCAGCTCCTCGGGTACCGCAACCCTGACCGTGACAAACGCATAGCGCCCCGCACAGAAGCAGGAGGACGGCGTCTCACCTATGCAAGGGTGAGGCGCCGTCCTCGTGGGGTGGCACCGATCCGCCGGTAGCGACCCGCTAGATCCGCGACGCAAGATACTTGAAGGTATGCGTGTGGGGATCGCCCATCATCTCGGCTGGGCCGTTGCTGTCACCGCATCGGCCGGCCATGAAGTCGTGGACCGCCGGCGGATCGAGCTGATCGAACCCGGTATCCCGGCGGCACCGATCGAACACGAAGCCAGGCTTCTCGGCGGCGGCGCCGCGGCCAGGATGGTCGCGGAGGTCCGGGCATCGGCGCTGCGGGAAACATCGGCGTCGTTGGATCAACTCGCCGCCTCACTGCCCGAACCGGTCGTCTCGGTGTCGCTGCGGGCCTGGCCGCTCGACTTCCCGGACGACATCGTCGTGCAACGCCGCCCGCCGCATGAGTCCCGGGCTGACTCGGTCATGTACTGCCAGGTGCTGGCGGAGTGTGCTGACGTCCGCGGCTGGGAGGTTCACGTTTTCGACGCGAAGGGTGTCGAGGCGCAGGCGGCCAGAATCCTCGGTGGGCGAGCCCGCGAGGTGCTCCACGGGCCACGGGCGACGCTGGGACCGCCGTGGACCAAGGACCATCGGATCGCGCTCGCCGCCACGGTCGTTGCCAGCTGAACCTCCGCGGGTTCGGCCCGTGCGGCACAGGGCACGCAGGTGCACCACTAGTCCTAATTTCCTCATTTGTTTCTTTAGCTTTCGCGGGTATCTGAATTAACCAGCCGTCACGGCTGAGGTCATGTTCTGACCTCTGAACCCCTTCAATTTCGCCCGTGATCTGCACGCTTAGTCGCGGTGCCAGAGAGTTCTGTGACATGTCTGCGTCGATGCCTATCAGTACGGAACAATGTCGCCGGATACCGCTCCTCTGCTCCGCAGCAGAGTTCCAGAAGGAGGAGGCGCAGTGATAACGCCCCGACGCCGCACTACGCTCAAAGGCTCATATCCCCTCGCCGCCGTCGCCGCTGTCTTCGCGCTGGCGGCCGGGATACCGGGCATGACCAGCACGTCAGGCCATCCGGCCGGCACCGGGTCCCGCGCGGGAGCTGTTTGGGCGGTAACCGTGTCGGGACAGAAGGTCTTGGTGACCAGGCCGAAATTCATCCCGACGCCGGTCCGCCCCGAGAAGATCACCCATCCAGGCGCCGACTCCATGGGAGCGGTCACCGCTGCTCATGCAGCGGGGCGCCGGCCGGTGAAGATCAACTCGGCCGTACTCCAGCTGCCCGGGATAGACATCAGCTCCTACCAGGGCAACATCAACTGGCCATCGGTCGCGCCCTATATCGACTTCTCGTATGCAAAGGCCACCGAGGCCACTGACTACAAGAATCCCTACTTCTACAACCAGTACGAGGGCCCCTACTACCAGGGAGTGATCCGGGGGGCTTACCATTTCGCCATTCCGAATAACTCGAGTGGCCAGGCCCAGGCCGACTACTTCATCAGGCACGGCGGCGGCTGGTCCAGTGATGGCCTTACCCTGCCCGGCGCCCTCGACATCGAGTTCAACCCCTACGGGAGTGAGTGCTATCTGCTCACCCCGTCGCAAATGGTGTCCTGGATCAAGAACTTCGTCCACGAGTACGCCTACAAAGAGCATGTCTACCCGGTGATCTACACGAACACCAACTGGTGGAAGACCTGCACGGGCAACTACGGCGGCTTCGGTAAATACGACCCGCTCTGGATTGCCAACTATTCGGCCAGCCACGGTGGCACGCTGCCCCGCGGCTGGGGTTTCTACACCTTCTGGCAGTACTCGGACTCGGGCAGTCTGCCGGGAGACCAGGACGTCTTCAACGGCGACCACAACCGGCTGCGGACTCTGGCCAAGAAGGGCTGAATCGCCCCCGCCGACCTCTTGGGTCGACCAGAACGCCCGGAAGGCTGCGGCGCAGCCTTCCGGGCGTGGTGGTTCGGTGACGCCGGCCGGTCAGCCCGCAGTGATGAGGCCGAGCTGCCGCAGGACCGTGACGCCGTCGTCGAGGCCGACTTCCTCGGTGATGAGGCCGTCCTCGACCTTGAGGATGGTAGTGCCGGTGAAGCGCATCGTCTTACCGGTGGCAGGTGGCAATGAGCCGACCGGCATGTCGTCGAACGCGTCGCCGGTATGTGTGCCGCCGCCTTCCCACTGGCCGACGACGTAGTCGCCCTCGGCGATAAGGTCGGCGGTACCCCAGAAGTTGAGGTCGGGGAAGGCCGCGCGGAACTTCTCGGCGAAAGCGCGGACCTCCTGGCGTCCCCGGCAGGGTGCGTGCAGCGAGTACTCGAAGCGGATATTCGGTGCGGCGAGTTCGCCGATGACGGCCGGGTTGAAGTCCTTGCCCCAGAATTCGGTGAACCAGCGCCCGACGATGGCCTTGTTCTCCTCGATCGACATGGATCGGCCCTTCCTGGTAACGGTGGTCGGCGGCTCCATTCCGGAGCGCTCACACCGAAGACGGGCGGCAGCGCGCGGATGTGAGATCGCAGGCAGATAATTCTCCCGCTGATCGGGAAGCTGGCAGACTACGGCCCATGGCCGGTGCCTATGAGACCCTCGCTGCCGACTACGACTGGATGTTCGATGACGACGCGCGTGCTAGCGGGCGGGCGATAAACCACCCGGCGACGGCTCGCCTGCTGCAACGGATCAGCCCCACAAGCGCGGTGCTGGACGCGGCCTGCGGCACGGGCGTCGACGCGGCGGTGCTCGCACGGCGGGGCTTTAAGGTGTGGGCGGCCGACGGAAGCGAGGCGATGACCGAGGCCGCGGCCGCCCGGTTCCGCCGGGAGCGGCTGGCGATTCCACTCTTCCGCAGCCGGTGGGCCGATCTCTCCGCAGCTACCGGCGAACGGTTTGACGTGGTGCTGTGTATCGGGAACTCACTGGTACACGCCGTCGGCCGCGACGCCATGGTTCAGGCGCTTGCCGGGCTGCGGCAAATGGCCCGTCCCGGTGGGCACGTGGTGGTTGACTCCCGTAACTGGGAGAAGCTCCATGCCGAACGCCAGATCGTTCAAGTGGCCGACCGGGTGGTAGCTCGTGGGGGGCGGAGATGCTTGGTCTTCTATGCCTGGGAGATACCGGAGCGCCTCGGCGAGGAGCACGTCGCCCATCTGGTGTTCCTCTTCGACGAAGGTGGCCGGATTGAGCCACACGAACACAAGATCGCGTTCCGTCCCTTCACGATCAGCGAACTGCGCGAACGGCTTGACCTCGCAGGGTTGACCGAAGTCGACACCGACTTCGACGCTTCCCGTGACCGCTACGCCGTGGTCACCGTACCGAGTTAAGACACCGCCCGGGCGGACCTAACGGTTGGCCACGTGCGGCGGCTTGGCTGGCGCCAGGTCGCGAGAACCTTGTCGAGCCGTTACGGGTGCCGGGCGTCGACGGTCGTGGTGAGGCGTCCGGTGGCGATGTCGTACACGTGGCCGGAGACGCTCACCTTGGGGGAGAGCTGGGGTGAGGTGAGCAGGCGCTCGACGTCGGCTTTGACGGTGGTGTGCGGGTCGGTGACGGCAATGGCTTCCAGTGCTGCCCCGGGGAGCCCGGTCGCTGCGGCGGCTTGCTGCCGGAAGCTGGGGTCGGCGAGGAAGCCGGTGGCGCACTGGGTGTGGTGGACGATCGCGACTTCGAAGAGTGTGCCGGCCGCGCTCTGGCCGGCGCCCAGTTGCTCGCTGAGGAAGGCGAGGAAGGCGAGGTCGTCGGTGACGGCCTGGGTGACGCGGCCCCCGGCGTTGCGGATGACGGGCGCGTCGCCGAGCTGGAGTCCCAGGACGATCGCGGGGTCGACGCGGTGGTCGAGGCAGGTGACGATGATCATCTGGGTGCTGGGCAGGCCGAGGGGAGCGGGGGTGTAAGTGCGGGCGAACTGCTCGTTGCGCTCGAGCAGGGGGGTCATCTTGGTCATGGCGTCTTCCCGTTTCGTTTCCTGGGGTGGGTGTTATCGGCCGGCGGTGGCGGGGGTACCCACGCCGTGGCGGATGGCGATGTCGCTGATCGCTGCGGCGAGGAGGCCGGGGTACTCGCTCGTGGTGAGGTGGCCACCGGGGAAGGTCAGGATTTCGGCCTGGGGCACCCGCTCGCGGGTGGCCGGGATCTGCCGGTGCTCGTAGGGGTCTTCCTCGCTGCCGCCGACGTAGAGGGCGACCGTGCCGTCCAGGTCGCGGGCGATCGTGGCGAGATCCCAGCGCCGTGCGTGGTGGCGGTGCTCGGCGACGAACCCCGCGGCGTTGTGCAAGAACGCCGCGCCGCCGCGGCGGGTGATCGCCGACCACAGTTCGGCGAGCTCGTCTGGAGCGGGATGGTAGCTGCGGGAGTACATGCGCGCCCGCTTCCAGCCCGAGCCGAACGCGCGCGGCGAGCGCTGCCATCCCCGCATCGCGAGGGCGCCCAGCGGGCTACGTAGCAGCGGCGTGCCCTGCCACGGGTGAGTATGCGCGTCGGCGAACAGGCCGCCGTTGACCATGAGCACGGCCGTGATCACCGTGGCGGCCTCGCCCGAGGCGGGCCGGTCCAGCTGGCGGCGCAGCAGCTCAAGCACCGCGAGCGAGGTGTAGTCGAAGGTGACCACAACGGTCCGGCGCACGCTGTGATGCCGCCACAACGCCTCGGTCAGGTCCGCGCGCTCGACAGTGGAATAACGATAGTCCCGGGGCTTGTCCGAGTCGCCCTGCCCGACCGGCTCCACATACAGCCGCGGGCCGAGACCGTCGGCGAGCATCCGGTCCGCCTGGGCCCAGCCATAGGAGCCGTCGGGGAAACCGGGCAGCAGCGTGAGCCACACACCGTCCGCGCCGTGCTCCGCGGCAGCCACGCGCTCGAAAACCTGGAGCGCGCCCGGGGCCGCGGCGGCCTCCTCCTGGGTAAGCACGCGCGCAGACTCCGGGTCGTACCAAATCCGCTGCCCGCTGGCGAACCACTCTGCCGCCGTCACTCGCGCCCGGTCCTGCCGCAATCCTGCCGTCTTGGTCCTGCTCACCGGAACCTCCTCGTCACAAGTGGACACCGTCCACCTTTTTAGTGGACGGTGTCCACCATACTTGAGAAAGTGGACAGTGTCCACTAGTCTGTCGTCATGACGGCCGACCGATCAGCTGGCGAGATGACACGGGCAAGGAGGCGGCCGCGAGGCGCCGTCCGGGACGGCCTCATCGCCGCAGGGCTCGAACTGGCCCGGACCGGTGGCCCGGACGCCGTAGGGCTCCGTGAAGCGACACGGATGGTAGGCGTGGTGCCCAACTCTGCCTACCGGCACTTCGCCGACCGTGACGAGCTTCTCGCCGCCGTCTGCACGGCGGCCATGCGCGAACTCGCCGGCCGCATGGCCGCTGGCGTCGCCCGCGTGCGCGGCAAGCACGGCGATCCCGCCGCAGCCGGCCGCCGGCTTGCCGCGATCGGTGAGGCCTACCTGGACTTCGCTGGCAAGGAACCGGGGCTGTTCGCTACCGCGTTCGCCCTGCCAGCCCAGCATGCCTACGGCGCCACGGACGACGGGACCGGGCCGGAGCGTATGCCCCTGGATCAGCTCCGCGACGTACTCGACGAACTGGTCGACGCCGGCGTGCTGGACCGGCGGCGCCGCGAGGGCATCGAGTACCCGATCTGGTCCACCGTGCACGGGCTGGCCGTACTCACCGGGCAAGGGCCCCTGCGCGAGCTCCCTGGCGCCACCCGCCGTCACCTCGAGAAGCTCACCCTCGCCTTCATCGGCCAGGGCCTGGCATGAGCCGGCACGTCCACCCGGGTCCTTGCGCTGACCTGGCGCTGCCTGCGCGAGCGGTCACCCGAAGTCACGCAATCGCGGCCAGACCCGCCGCCACGGCTGGCCCGCACGGTGGCACACCCAGACCGGAGCACCTTGCTCTTGGTCGCTGACGCCCAACCGGTTGTTCAAGTGACCCGCCAGCAGCGGTTGCCTGCACACCCCGGTCAGCTGCGCGGCGCCGAAGCCCACCGCCACCACGGTGTCCGCGCTCGCCGGCGGCGGTCCCCAGTACCAGAACGCCATGTGCCCGCTGTAGGCGGGCGGCAGCCCGAAGGCGGGCCCGAACCGGTCGACCGCGCCTGGCGGCAGCCGTTCGGGCATGCGCCCGGAACGGCTGCCGCGAGGGTGTCACTCCTTGCCTACAGCGTCCTTTCTGTGTATTCGGGTGCGTGCCAGCACCAGCCGGGCAGTTAGGGCGGCGTCACCCGTGGATGGTGAAGTCGGCGCTCAGGGTCGCCGGTGTGCCGATCTGCACCTGGTAAGAGCCGGGTTCCACCTGCGGGGGCGCGTCGGCCTCGATGTCGCCGGGAGTAACGGCAAGCTCCGAGACGCGGAACGCCACGTGCACGGTCTTGGTCTGCCCCGGTGCCAGCGTCACCCGGGTGAACCCCACCAGCCGCTGGGGCGGCACCACCACCGTGCTCACGGGCTGGTGAACGTACACCGGCACCACGTCCGTGCCCGCCCGGCTGCCGGTGTTGGACACGGTGAAGGTGGTGGTCAGCGTGCCGGTGCCGGAGACGCTGGATGGCGCCTTCAGCCCGGTGACGTTGAACGTGGTGTACGACAGCCCATAGGCGAACGGGTAGAGCGGGTTGTAGCCGCTGCCCTGGCCGGAGCCGGTGTAGGGGAGCTGGTCGAAGAACTTCGGCTGATCGCCGAGCGGGGACGGAGCTCCTGTGTTGAAGTCCCCGCCGGGTGCCGCCGCGTCGGATGGCCAGGTCACCGGCAGTTTGCCGCTCGGGTCGACCTTGCCGAAGATGACGTCGGCCGCGGCCTGGCCGGCCTCGGTGCTGCCCTGGTAGGCCATCACGATGGCGTCGGCCTGCTCCGCCGGGCCAAGGCCGAGCGGCCTGCCCGCGACCACCACGACGATCACCGGCTTGCCGGTTTGCTCCAGTGCGGTGACCAGCGCTTGCTGGTCCGGAGTCAGCTGCGGCGCCGGGTTGTCCCCGAGCCCTTCGGCGTACGCCTTCTCGCCGACGGCGACAACAACGGCGTCCGCCGACGCGGCGTCGGCGACCGCAGTCGCCTGGTCCGGCGCGAACGTCACGTTGGGATCCTCGTTCTGCAGACCCTTGAGCACCGTGGTACCGGGCGGGATCTGGCCGGGCGGGCCCTCACAGCACACGTGACCGCTCGTGAAGGGGCCCTGCCAGCTGACGCTCCAGCCGCCGACCTGGAAGGGCATGGCGTCCGCGTTCGGCCCGGTCACCACCAGCCTGCTGGTCGGCGACAACGGCAGAATGTTGTTCTGGTTGCGCAGCAGCGTGATCGACTCGCGCGCGGCCCGCAACGTGGCGGCCCGGCCGGCCTGCACTGCGGCGTCCGCTTTGCTGGTATTGACCAGCGGGTGATTGAACAGCCCGAGCTGGAACTTCAGCGTGAGGATCCGCTGGACAGCCTGGTTGATCCTCGCCATGGAGATGCTGTGGTCCGACACGTCCTGCCGCACAGCGGTCTGCCACTGGTCGGCGTTGAAGGGCAGCATGGCCATGTCGACGCCGGCGTTGATGGCGGCCGCGGCCGCACCGGCGAGATCGGGGGCGATGTGGTAGGTGGTCGCCAGCGCGGGCACGTCACCGTAGTCGCTGATGACCACGCCCTTGAAGCCGAGCCGCTGGCGCAGCTCGGTGGTCAGCAGGAAATGCGACGCCGTGGCGGGGATTCCGTTGATCGACCCGGAGTCCACCATGACCGTGCCCGCCCCAGCCTTGATCGCCCCCGCGTACGAGGGAAGGAACATGTCCTGCAGGTAACGCAGCGGCAGCTCGGCCTGAACCCGGTCGTGCCCGTTGATCGACTCGGAGTACCCGGCGAAGTGCTTCACCGTAGCGGTGACGCCCAGCCCGCGGCCGGGGATGCTCTGCACGCCCCGGACGAACGCGCCGCCCATCTCCGCGGCCAGCACGGGTTCCTCAGCCCAGGTTTCGTAGGTACGGCCCCACCGGTTGTCCCGCGATAGGTCTTGGACGGGAGCGAAGTCCCAGACCCATCCGGTGGCGCGCAACCCGTTGGCGGTGACCTCACCGCCCGTCTTGGCGGCGGCCGGGTCCCAGGTGGCGCCCATTCCGATGGACTGGGGGAACAGCGGCGCCTGCCACGGGTGCCCGAACCCGTGCACGGCGTCGACGCCGAAGATCACCGGGATGTGCAGCCGCGAGTGCTGCATCGCGTAGGACTGCATGATGTTGTACTCGTTGGCCCAGTCCAGGCCGGTATTGCCGGTGCCGCCGTGGCCGGTCGTGTCGGGCGGGATATCGGTCCCGCCGGCCAGGATCGACCCGACGTGGTTATCGACGAAGATTTTCTGCTCGCATACCGGGTTAGGCATGTTGAAGCCGCCCTGGCTGGTGCAGTTGTCGGTGGTGTCGGTGACCTGTGTGGCCTCGATCTGCACCATCTGCCCGATCTTCTCGGGCAGGGTCATCCGGCCCAGCAGGTCGGCGACCCGTGCCTGAACGGGCAGGCGCGGGTTGAGGTAGGCCGGGCCGCCGCTGGCCGAGGCGGTAGTTGCTGACGCCGCGGATATCGATGCAACCGTGCCGACGGCCAGCACGGCGGCAGTCACCGTCGCGGTCACCGCTCCCCGGCGGGATTTCAGTGGCACGCGGGCCATACCGGCGCCCCGCCGAACAAGATCATGAATTCTCTCTCTCATGGCGCACTCCTTTGACTACGTCGGCACTGACTCAGATGCTTCAGGGCCATGTGCTGCGGGGGCCCATGGTGCAGCCGATGGGTGGACGACCACGGCAGGCAGAAGTGCGCCAGCGCTCATCGGCTCGGGCGGCCCTGCCAAGTCAGCAAGTCCGGCTAATCATCCGCAATAATGGCTAATAAACGCAGCCACCTACGGCTCCGGTCGTCACACCGATTATCCGGTGCCTACCAACTCAGTTCGATTGTCAAAGACCCCCTTTCTGTGCGGTCGAAGGGTGGTAGTCATGCGGAGGAGTCCGTTACCTCGGTAGCACGGCAGGACCGACCAGGTCAAGAGATAGTAAACCTAACCTAACCGGATCGTAATGGGCTCATGAGCGCGTGCCCCGTACCCGGCGGTGCGAAGGGAGTCATATGCGGGCTGTGGTGGTATCCGAGCACGGCGGTCCTGAGGTGCTCAGGCTGGCGGACTTGCCGGAGCCGGAGCCGGGTCCGGGTGAGGTCACGATCACCGTCCAATTCGCAGGGGTGAATTTCACCGACGTCCGCAACCGGATCGGCGATGGCCTGGGCGTGGTGCCGTTCGTGCCGGGCGTGGAGGTCGCAGGTACCATCCGCCGGGTAGGTGACGGGGTAACCGGCCTGCGCCCCGGCCAGCCGGTGGCCTCCCTCACCCACGGCCATGGGTATGCCGAGGTGGTGAGCGCCGCTGCGGACCTGACCGTCCCGCTGCCGGAGAACCTGGCCGGGCGCCCGGAGGCCGGGGGCATGTTCGTGACCGTCCCGCTGGCGCTGATGCTGCTGCGCCGGGTGGCCCGGGTGCTGCCGGAGGAGACCATGCTGCTGCACGGCGCGGCCGGCGGGGTGGGCACGGTCACCGGCCAGCTGGCCCGCCACCTCGGGCTGCGCCCCCTGCTGGGCACGGCCTCCAGCGCGGCCAAGGCCGAGTTCGCTCGCGGGTACGGCTACAGCCACGTGTTCGGGTACACCGACTTCGCCGAGGGCGTGCTGACGGCAACGGCGGGCCGGGGCGTGGACGTGGTGCTCGACCCGGTGGGCGGCCAGGTGCGGGCGGGGTCGTTCGAGCTGCTGGCGCCGTTCGGCCGGCTGGTCACCTACAGCAACATCTCCCGCGAGCCGGAGGTGGTGCCGGACGCCACCTGGATGCGGGCCCGCTGCGTCGGGTACCTCGGGTTCTCCGGCGGCCAGCTTCCGCTGCGGGACCCGGGCCTGGTCAGGCCGTCGCTCCTTGATGCCGTCGCCCTGATCTCCTCGGGCGCCATCGAAGTGCGGGTTACCTCGGTCTTTCCGCTGGAACAGGCCGCGGAAGCCCACCGGGTGTTCGAGCGCCGGGCCGCGGTGGGCAAGTTCATCCTGGCGGTCTAAGCTCCCACGGCCCTGGCCAGCACCGCCGCGGCGGTAGCGGGCGGGTCGTTGCCCCGAGATCCTAAGGCGCTGAGCCGTACTTCCATGATCACCACGACTTATCCTCGCGAACGCACGGCCTGGCGCCCGGCTTGTACCGATTTGCGCGTGCGGAAACGAGGATATGTCAGCAGCTCTGTCCGCTTGTGTGGACCCAGATGAGGCAGTCGTGCCACGAATCGCGTTCCGCGTCGTCGCACGCCCAATCGCGGCAGTGGTGCGCGATGCGCTGTTCGAACCGGTAGCCGGCGCGCCGAGCGACCCGTAGGGAGAGCTCGTTGCCCGGCTCGATCTCCAGCCAGGTCCGGGGGATGGCGCGCTCGCGGTGGGCCCACGCCGTCGCGGCGAGCACCGCCCGGGAGGCCAGGCCCTTGCCCCGCTCTTCTGGCCGTACCCAGTACGCCAGCTCGATGCTGCCGGGGTTGTCCGGCATCAGCCCGACCGCACCCAGCAGCCGCGGGCCCCCCAGGATGCCCAGGCAGAACTGACCTCCTGCGGCGGGATCCCAGGCAGCCAGCGCCGCGTGCGCGTCGCGGAGCGAGTAAGGCCCTACTGGACGAGGGCCCCACAATGACGACCCCGGCTCCCCGCTGGTGGCCTCGGCCAGCGCGGTGGCATCGGCGGCGGCCAAGACACGCAGCCGCAGGCCATCGCCGAGATCCAGATCGACGTCCATGAGGTCCATCGAAGCCATCGCTCCCGGTCAGCGTGGGACTGCGCCGAACCCGATCTCGTTTCCGTCGGGGTCAGCGTAGGTGGTCTTGCGCACGCCATTGGCGTACGTCTCCTGCTTCGCCGGCTCCAGTCCCCGCTCGGCTATCTGGGCCATCAGCGTGTCGAGGTCGTCAACGATGACCGTGTGCAGGGCGTGGCCAGCATGTTCCGGCTGCTGGACGATGTACACCAACCGGTATTCGGCGAGTTCCCACACGGCCTCGGTGTCGTGGGGGAAGGACGATGGCGGGGAGCCGAGCAACGTCTCGTACCAGGCCAGCGCGGCGGTGAAGTCTTTGACTGGTATCCCTGCGAACAGGTAGATGGCCATCCAGCCATGCTAGTGAGACAGCGGGCAGGACAGGCGTGACCGCATGCGCGCGTCAGCCAGGCTGACGACGGTGGGACGCTCAGCGCAGCTCGGCTAGCAACTCGGCGTAGGCATTGACGTAGCTGGTTACATTCGCGCTGGTGACGGGGATGGGGACGGTGGGGCCCGCGCCGGGAAGCGCGTCCCAGATGCCGCGGTTGGCCAGCCAGATCCGGATGAGGCGGGTGAGCTGGTCGTCGGTGAGCGCGTATGCCTCAGCACCGGTGCGCGGCATGGGCCCGTACCACTGCCCGGAGCGGGGGCCGAACCGGATCACCGTCCAGGGCAGGCCTGCCGAGCGGATCGCTTGCCCGATCCCGTCGGCGAGCTCGCTGCCGAGCTCGGTGGTGTGCTGGTAGGCGCCGGGGGAGAGCACCTCGGTCAGCGCCGCCTTCGCCGCTGCCGCCGACAGCGGGTTGCCGAACAGAGTGCCCCCGGTGGCGACGTTGTGCGCCACATCCAGCTGCTCGCCCAGCTCGGCGGTGACCCCATAGGCGCCCATGGGCAGGCCTCCGGCGACCGCCTTGCCGATGGTGACCATGTCGGGCGCCAGCTGCCACATGCCGGTCGCGCCGCCGGGCCCGACGACATGGGTATGCGTCTCGTCGAGGGCCAGCAAGGTGCCGTAGTGGTGGGTCAGGTCGCGCAGCGCCGTATGCCAGCCGGGTTCGGGCAGTAGCAGGTGGAGGTTGTTGCTCATGGCGGGCTCGGTCAGCACCAGCGCTACGTCACCCGGCTCAAGTGCCCTGCGCAGCGTGTCGGGGTCGTTGAACTGGGCGATCCGCACCCGGCCGGAGACCCCTTTGGACAGGCCGCGCTGCACCGGGCCGGCCCGGCCGTCGGTCACGTCCACCAGGCCCTCCTCGAAGTGACCGTGGTAGTGCCCCTGGAACAGCACGATCACCTCGCGCCCGGTGACGGCCCGGGCCAGCCTGATCGCCTCGGTGTTGGCCTGACTGGCCGACAACGTGAACTGCCACTGCGGCACCGGGTAGCGGCGGGCGAGTTCTTCGGCTACCTCCACCGACTCCACCGTAGGCAGCAGGAACTGGCTGGACCGTGCCACCTGCGCCTGCACCGCGGCCACGATCGTGGGATTGGCATGCCCGCAGAACATCGCCATGTCCGAGGCATTGAAGTCCACGTAGCCGAATCCGTCGACGTCGGTGAAACCCGGGCCCCGGCCATGATCGATGTAGACGAGCTGGCCCTCGTAGTAGGCCATCCACGCCATCGGTACCCCGTTGGGCATGTGCGCCCGCGCCCGGGCGATCATAGCCAGCGATTTCGGCCGGGCCTGCTGGAACCGCGCCACCTCCCGGGCGTGCAGCTCACCGATCCGGGCCCGGTCCAGATCTCCGGCCGCAGTCATGTCAGGTGCCGCAGTAGGTGACGTACGGGGCGCAGCCCGCAGGCGCCGGACCGGTGTAGTCCTCCAGGCCAGGCCGCTCCTCGAAAGGCCGGGAGACCGCATCGAGGAGGCGGCGGAACGGCCCCATGTCACCAAGAGTTGCCTGCACAAGCACCTCCTCAACGCGGTGATTGCGCGGAATATAGACCGGGTTGACCCGGTCCATCGCAACGGCGACCGCGGTGTGGTCCTCAGCCATCGCTGCCGCGCGGCGGGCGGCCCACGCGTCGAAGGGCTCAGGGTCTGGGAACAACGTCCGCGCGGTGCCGGCGGACAGCGCGCGGAAGAACCGCGTGAAGTCCACCTCCTGCGTGCGCATCAGCTCCAGAAGGTCCTTCACCAGTTCCGGGTTCGGCGCGGCGAGACCGAGCTTGGCCGCCATGCCCTCGTCCGAGTGCCGCTCGTAAGCGTCGGCGAACCCTGTCAAGACCTCTGTGGCCGCCTCGACCGCCGCCTCGCTGTTCTCGTCGATCAACGGCAGCAGGGTCTCGGCCAGCCTGGCCAGGTTCCACTGCATGACCGCCGGCTGGTTGCCGTAGGCGTAGCGGCCATCGTGATCGATCGAGCTGAAAACCGTGGCCGGATCGTAGGCGTCCATGAACGCGCACGGACCGTAGTCGATCGTCTCGCCGGAGATCGTCGTGTTGTCGGTATTCATGACCCCGTGCACGAACCCGGCCAGCATCCACTGCGCCACCAGCGCCGCCTGCGCCGCGGCCACGCAGCGGAAAAGTTCGAGGTAGCGGTTCGGGGCATCGGCGGCCTGCGGGTAGTGACGGCCGATGGCGTAGTCGGCCAGCGCACGCAGCCGGTCCCGGTCGCCGGACGCGGCAGCGTACTGGAACGTGCCCACCCGCAGGTGGCTCGCGGCGACCCGGGTCAGCACCGCACCCGGTAGCGCCCTCTCGCGGAGCACCCGCTCGCCGGTAGCCACTACCGCGAGCGCCCGCGTGGTCGGGATTCCCAGGCCGTGTGCGGCCTCGCCGATCAGGTACTCGCGCAACATTGGGCCCACCACGGCCTTGCCGTCCCCACCGCGCGCGAACGGGGTGCGCCCCGAACCCTTCAGGTGCAGGTCGCGGCGGCGACCGGCCGCATCGATCACCTCGCCGAGCAGCAGTGCCCGGCCGTCCCCGAGCCGGGGCACGTAGACGCCGAACTGGTGACCAGCGTAGGCCTGAGCGACCGTCGTAATTCCCTCCGGTGCCTGTCCCACTAGCAGCGAGACACCCCACGGCTCGCGCAGCGCCGCAGGATCGGCACCCAGCTCCATCGCCAGCTCCTCGTTGAGCACCAGAAGCTCCGGAGCGGGCACCGGCGCCGCCGCCCACGGCACCGACAGGCCCGGCACCTCGCGAGCGTAGGAATCATCGAGCCGGAACAAGGTCGTCGCCACGGTCATACCGTCAAGGTTACGAACCAGACGGCTCAGCACGGAATCCTCCCGGCCAGAGGCGCGTCAGCATGGCCGTTTGTCAGGCCCATCTGGGTCGCTGGACTGCACCCGGCGGGCCGGCTGGGCCGTCAAGCGAGTTCTGAGAGCAGGCGGGTGAGGTCGCCGGGACGGTTGCTGGGGATCATGTGGGTGGTGTCAAGTTCCCGGTAGCGCCAGGCCGGAGACTCCCTGACCCGGTCCGCGGCGGCCCAGAATGGGCTGGGTGGTTC
Source organism: uncultured Actinomycetes bacterium (assembly GCA_963813395.1). Lineage (GTDB taxonomy): Bacteria > Actinomycetota > Actinomycetes > Streptosporangiales > Streptosporangiaceae > DASXKD01. Next base: position 202,037 of record CAWEYV010000008.1, on the reverse strand, counting down.
GGTGCGAGGCTCGGCGGACGCCTTGATGTAGGTCCGGGTGAACGGGTAGTCCTCCAGCGGGCGGGCGAGCCGGACCGGTTCGGTGAAGCAGCCGGCGGGATGCGGGGTGCGCCGGGCCGTGGACCAGGCGGCGTCGGCCGGGTCGTCGAACTCCCGCGGCTGGGGCGGTACGAGCCAGAGCACGCCCGGCCCGATGGCGGGGGCGGGTATCGCGGCCGCCGTGAGGGTTTCGAGGCTGTCACCGTCTGCGGGAACGAAGGCGTCCAGGTAGACCATGTGGCTGACCCGGTCAGCGACATGGTCGAGCGCTCCGGTGGTCACCAGCCCGCCGTAGGAGAAACCCAGCAGCACGATGTCGCGCAGATCCTCATACAGAACGGCATTCGCGACATCGGCGATGTGCATGGTCAGGCTGACCTGCGGGCTGGTCAAGTGAACCCGTTCGCCGATGCCGGTCAGGCTCGGTGTGAATACCTCATGCCCGGCCGAGTGCAGCAGGCGGCGGACCTTGCCGAAGCCGTGTGCGCCGCTCCACGCGCCGTGCACCAAAACGAACGTCGCCACCGGCTCAGCACGCTCCCGCCTGCGCGGTCCGTCCCGCGCCGTCGAGCCGGTCCAAGGCCTTTCGCGGCCAGCGGTGGATCCTCGCAGTCCCAGGTCGGATCATGCCGGGAATTCTGCCATCAGCCTCGGACATTTAGCCCTCCCACATTCATCGTTGGACGAGCTGGCAGCCGGCTAAGCCGGTCTTAGCAGCGCCCGTGGGGAAGGCCGGCAGAAATACGGCACGCACCCAATGTGAGGTGGGGGGTCTTACCGCGAATCTCGTAAGTGTCCAAGTCCGAACGGCACAACCAGAATGTGGTGATCTCGATGACAGCCAACCAGCACACGCCCCGGCGCGCCCCGGTTGCGTTTCAGGCAGTACGGCGCGGTGCCCGCGCGCTCAAGCGCATCCATGGCGAGCAGGCCTTGATGTGGCAGGGCTTCTGGCGGGCCAGCCGGTTCCCTCAGGACCACCAGTAACCACTGCGCTGGGCCGCCTGGCCGGGTGGGCTGGTCAGCCGGCCCGGGTAGCGATGCCCGGGTAGTCGAGAACCAGCCCGGATTGGTCGTAGGTCAGGCGGCATTCGAAATCAAAGGCGGGAGCGGCGTAGTCATAGCACTCGCCTGCGCCCTGGCCGGGGGTGCGCAGGTAGCTCTGCTCCAGCCGGTCCACGGCCAGGTCGGCCGCGCGGACGTAGGCGGCGGGAGCTGATGCCTCCGCCGCGACCGCCAGGGCGAGCCGGCGCACGGGCAGCGCGTTGGTCATCGCGGAGGATTCCAAGTCCACGTCGAGGCAGCCGTCAAGCAGCGGCGCAGCCTGGCCGTTAACCAGCCAGCGGCCCGCGCCGTCGGCCTCCAGCAGCGCCGAGCGGGGCCCGGCGGCGGACCGGCCGCTGATCCGGGCGCTGCGGGTCGCCCCGGCGCTGTCCAGCTCAATGGCGTACTCGACTGTCCACGGTGTGCCGTCCTCGATTGCGGCGGTGCATCCGTGAATCAGGCATCCGCCATCCCGCTCATCGAAGAACACCACCTCGAAGCCGGCCCTGGCGCCCCGATGCTGCCACGCCGCTTCCCGGGGCAACGCCGCAAAGGACATGGCATCCACATTCCCACCGCCGGCCGGACAAGTCACCATGTCACTGCCCAGCAAGCTCGGCCATCCGCACCGCCAGATATTGGCGCGACAGCGTCACAGCCCGGGACGTAGGCTGCCTGCCCGTGGAGGGAACCAGGCACTGGGTCACCGGCGCGGATGGTGTGCGCATTGGCGCCCGAGCGCGTGGCCACCATGGTGGCCGACGGCCAGGTGGGCCGGGCGGCATTCACGTTCCTGACCGAGATCATCGGCTTGACGCGTGCTGAGGCGGAGGCATTGCGGGATGCCCCGGGCGGCCGGGACGTCCTGCCCATCGTCGCTGCGACGCTGCCCCGCGAAGCCCGGGCGCTGGCCGCCGCCGACCTGGCCGGCGCCGCCCGGAAGGTCCGCCAGCCGGTGCTGCTGCTGCTGGGTACGGCCAGCCCACCCTGGGCCAGCCAAATTACCGCGGCGCTGGCCGCCGCGCTCCCGGCAGCAGCGGTGAGCGAACTTCCTGGTACCGGGCATGAGGCCTTGGCGAAAACACCAGGTCAGATAGGGGCAGCGCTAGCCTGCTTTCTGAACGGCCAGGCATCCGCCAGCTAATGCCGCTCCCGGCAACGTTTGCCCGGTCCGGGCAGCCCGAAGCGGCACTCCGGGCCAGCGCTCTGTGCAGGCGATCCGGCAGTGTTGCGGATGTATCTGGGGGGCAGCTTTCGTGCTCCGTCAGCGTGAGAGCCCTAAGCATTGGAGCCTTACCATGAGGTCACTACGACGGCGCACGGTGCTGATCGGCACGGGGGTCATGCTGGCGCTAGGCGCGGGCGGGAGTGCTGCCAGCGCCGCGAGCGGTCACCCGGTGGCAGCCGCGAGGGGCCGCGCCGTGCCGGCCACGCCGCCGACCGTCTATGTCACGATCAACCCTTACACCGGGAGTGAGGTGATACCGGTCGATACCGCTACCAACACGGCCGGGCCGCCGATAAAGGCCGGGATCAGCCTGGGTCCTATCGCGATCACCCCGGACGGGAAGACTGCCTACGTGGGGGCGGCGGACACTAACACCAACGGCATAGTTGTCCCGATCCGCACTGCGACCAACACCAAAGGCAAGCCCATCAAGGTAGGAGGTTTCGTCCCCTTCGCGATCGCGATCACCCCGGACGGGAAGACCGCCTACGTGGCCGACTCCAACCTCGAGTCGCCCGACGCGGTCACGCCGATCAGCACCGCGACCAATACCGCGGGCAAGCCTATCCCGGTGAAAGGTTCTCCTGTCGCCATCGCGATCACCCCGGACGGGAAGACCGCGTACGTGGTCAACGCGAGTTCGGGCACCGTGACACCGATCAGCACCGCGACCAACAAGCCCGGCAAGGCGATCCGCGTCGGCGAACTGCCGTCCCAGATCGCCATCACCCCGGACGGGAGGACGGCCTACGTGTCTGACTATGGCGGCAAGGTGACGCCGATCAGCACGGCGACCAACAAGCCCGGCCTGCCCATCAAGATCAACGGCTCGGGGGATACCGGGCCGATCGCGATCACCCCGGACGGCAAGACCGCCTATGTGGGCGGCGGCGAGGCGAACACGGTCACCCCGATCCGCACCGCGACCAACACCGCAGGCAAGCCCATCCCGGTAGGGTCGGGCCCGGTCGATATCACGGTCACCCCGGACGGCAAGACCGCCTACGTCGCCAACTACTACTCCGGAGACGTCACACCGATCCGCACCGCGACCAATACCCCCGGTGCCCCCATCAAGATCAGCGGCAGGAATGTGGAGGGAGGCCCGATCGCGATCACCCCGGACGGGAAGACCGCCTACGTGCTCGGCCAGCACCAGCAGGGACGGGGATTCACGCCGGACACACTGACGCCCATCACGACGGCCACCAACCACGCCGGGAAGCCGATCACTGTGGGCGCGCAGTCGCAAGCCATCGCGATCACTCCCTGACCAGTCAGCCCATTACCTGCCCGCCGGGTTATGGCTGTGCCGGCGTGGTACCGTGCGGGCGCGTTGGGTCCCGGGCGCTGGATGAGTTCCAGGACCGGTTCTGCGTCTGCATGAAGTGACCGCTCCGGCAGGCCAATGCACGGCACACAGAAAGGGCGCGGCATGGAATACGGTGCGGCCGTCATCATCGACGAGCTGACCTCGCTCGAGTTGACAGAAGCCTCCGCCGCGGCTGCTGCCATCTACGACCAGCCGATCAGCTTGCGGCTGCTCCACGAGGAGCGGGGCGGCGGCGAGGAGCATTACCTCGTCAGGTACCCGGCGGGCCTCAGGGGCCGGCCGCACCTTCACACGGCGGCGCATACGATCGTCGTCCTCGACGGACAACTCGACGCGAACGGCCGCGTCGTCGGCCCCGGTTCTTACGCGCACTTCCCCGCGGGGCAAGTGATGCGGCACCAGGCGGCTGGGGATGCGCCGTGCCTGTTCGTCCTGCTCTTCCACGGCCCGTTTGACGTGCGGCTTGCCGATGAGGAGTCAGGCTAAGCGAACTAGTGCCGTGGCAGGTCACGTTTCCCCGCCGTCCGGTTCTCTTGCGGGTGCTGGGCGGCGACCCGGCCTGCGGCATCGCCGGCAAAGAAACGTCACTCCCGCGGCGATCCGGGGCCGGGCGTTCATTCGAACCAGTAGGTCCAGGTTTACCTGGGCGCTTTCGCCGAGGTTGGCGCGGAACCCGCCCTCGCCGCGCAGGCCAGCCAGCTGCCCGGTGCCCGACCCGGGGATCACGAACCAGTCGCCGCTGACGATGTTGTCCTGCACCGTGCCGGCGTCCTGAAGCAGGAAGGTGCCCCGCCGCCCGCCGAGTTCGCCGGTGACCCGCTCGATGCCCACAAAGCTGGCTGATCCATCTGCGTCTGCCGCCTGCAGGAACTCGACGGCGCCGTCACCGGTGATGTCACCGGAAAAGCTCTCCTCGACGTGGATCCTGGTCAGAACGGGCCCTTCGGCTGGCTCGTCATACGCCGACGGCTCGTACTTCTGGACGGTGATAACCGCAGTTGCCCGGGTTCGCCCGGCGCTGTGGCTCATGTCGGACCTCCAATGTCTCGTCCCAACCTGGGGTAACGGCCCGGGCTGATCAAGTGACGATAGCTGATCGAACTGATTAGGATTTCTGATTGATGTGGCACGACGTGGAACTACGCGAGTTGCGGATCTTCCTCGTGCTCGCCGACGAACTGCACTTCGGCCGGACGGCCGAGCGCCTTGGCATCTCCCAGCCCGGGGTGAGCGAGGCCGTGCGGATCCTCGAGTCCCGGCTGGGCGTCAAGGTCTTCGACCGGACCAGCCGGCGGGTCCGCCTGACGCCCGCGGGGGAGGGGCTCAAATGCAGCCTCGTGCCGGCGCTGGCTGCCTTGGACCGGGCCCTGGCCGAAACCAGTGAGCTGTCCCATGCCGTCCGCGGGCTGCTGCGCGTCGGCTTCGTTCTGACCACCGAGGGGCCCGCGCTCAGCCGGCTCGTCGCCGCGTTCCAGGCCCGCTACCCCGCCTGCGAGGTTCGGCTGCAGGAGGTCGAGACCTTTGATGCGTACCGGGCGCTGCGCCGGGACGACATCGATGTTTTGTGCAACTGGCTTGCTGTCGATGAGCCAGATCTCGCTGCGGGCACCGCGTTCGCCTACTACCAGCGGGCGCTGGCCGTTGCCGCGACGCATCGCCTCGCCGGGCAGCGCGTGGTCTCCATCGAGGAGCTGGCCGGTGAGGAGGTCGCCTTGCTCCCTTCCACCACGCCGTCGGCCGTCTACGACCTGCTCGTTCCCCCGCGCACGCCGTCCGGGCGCCCGATCCGCCGCACCCAGCCCGTCCAGACGATCAACGAGATCCTCTCGCTGGTGGCCCGCGGGCGCATCGTCCACCCCACCAGCTCCACCGTCCCCATCTTCAACCGCGACGACGTGGTCCTCGTCCCCCTCGACGACCTGCCCCCGCTGCCACTCGGGCTGGTCTGGCGCGCCGGCCGGGAGAATCCGCGCATTCGCGCCCTCAACGAAATCGCCAGCTCAATCGCTGCGGCGCCAGGCACCGCACCTGATGATGAGCAGCACAACCCCGAAGACACAACTCCCGAAGAAGGGCTGTGGCCATGAGTGACCAAACTCCGGTGCCGGGCGGCTCCGGCGACGAGCCGAAAGGCGAGCCCGAGGTGGTGGACGAAGCCAGCGAGGCCGCCATGATGCGGGCCGTGATGCGTGTCCAGGAGGAGCACAGGGAAGGCGGGATCGACCCCGAGCTAGACGACGCGGACGCCGGCTCCGAACCTGGCGCTTAGAGCTGGCCTGCCCGTTGCATGATGGCGAGCGCGGTCTCGGCCGCGATGAGGTCCTGGACGCCGATACCGACCAGGCTGGCGATCGTGATGGCGTGGGGGTCGCGCTGGTACGCGCCGATCTGGCCGATCTCGGTGAGGTCGCTTTCAGCGAGCACACCCGCCTGTAGCGCCCTCCTGGTGTTGCCGTTGCCGGCGGCCGCAGCGCGGCTGTCGACGACGATGAGGTCGGCTTGCCCGAGCGCCTTGGGTTCGAGCTCGCATTTGCCGGGATCGTCGGCACCTACCGCCGTGATGTGCTGGCCACGGTGCAGCCACGCCGCAGCGACCAGTGGCTCGGTAGCGGCGGTCGCGGTGATGAGGACCTCGCTTTCCCTGACAGCGCGCTCGGCTGTGGTAACGGTCTGGATGTGCACGCCGGGCAGTTCTGTTGCGAGCCGTTTCGCCAGGTGTGCTGCGCGGCCGCGATGCCGCCCCCAAATCAGCAGGCGCCGGAGCGGCCGGACGTGCGCGAGGGCCCGGGCCTGCCAGTATGCCTGTACCCCGGTGCCGAGCACGCCGGCGGTGCTGGCCCCGGGCGGGGCGAGGGTCTCTGCGATAAGCGCCCCGGTGGCCGCGGTCCTGATATCGGAGAGGTAGTGCTCGTCGGCGAAGATGGCGACGGGATATCCGGTGCCGGCGTCGAACGCGGTGACCATGCCGCCCTGTGGGCGGCCCGCCGTCTGGTTGCTCCGGAACCAGGGGGCCGCCTTCACAACGAAGACATCGTGGCCGGTGATGCAGCCGGCCTTGATCAGGACGTTGCCGTCTGCACGCCGGCGGGCTGGCCAGATGGCCGACATCACCTGCTGTGCCCGGCCGCTGCTGAACTCACCGAACGCCGCCCGCAGCGGCTCGACAAGGTCGGTGAAGTGGACCGTCCGCCGGAGCTCTCCGGCACCGTGGATGGGGATGGTCACCGGGTCGCCCCCGGCAGGCTCCGCAGTGTCCCTCGCGCGACCGGGGCGACCTGCCCGCCGACAAGCACCTGGACCACCTCACCAGCCGAACCGCGAGGTTCCACCTGGATCCGGCTGGCCCGGCCGGTGAAGCGGCCCTGGTGAAGGGTGAACGGCCGGTTCAGCGCGGCCCGGCCGGCCCGGGCCAGGTACGCCCCGACCGTCCCGGCCGCACTTCCCGTCGCGATGTCCTCGGTGCGGCCATCGTTGGTCCAGTGACGTCCCTCCAGGCCGTCCGGGTCGAGCAGGTAGGCGAACTGGGCACCCACCGCCGCAAGGCAGCCGCCGAAGTCCGCAGCGGTGATCGCGGCGCGGGCGAGCGCCGGCGCGGACACGGGGATTACCAGGTAGCGGAGCCCTGTGGACACCACGGCCGGCTCGAGCCCCGGCACCAGGTCGGCGGCGCCAAGCCCCATGCCGTCGAGGATCGGGGCGGCTTTAGCGCCGGTAACGGACTGACCGTACTCGGGGCGGCCCTGGTCGAGCGTCGCGCGGAACACGCCGCCGTCGCGGGTGGTCTGCACGGTCACGGTCTTGGCGGGCAGTTCGATCGTCCACAGCCGCGTCGTGCCGCCACCGAAACGGTCGTGCAGAACCGTCGCGGCCCCCAGGACGGGGTGGCCGGCGAAGCCGAGCTCTTCCTCCAGGTCGAAGACCCTGGCCCGCCAGCGGGTTTCATCCCCGGCGGGCTGGACGAAGATGCTTTCGAAATGCCGGAACTCACGGGTGATCGAGAGCATCTGAGCCGTGGCCAAAGTACCGCTGCCAAGGAAGACCGTCACGCTGTTGCCCGTGAACGGTGCATCGGCGAAGACGTCAACGTGCTCGAAGTCCATGCCAGCAACTGTGATACCTGAGCGAGCTGCCTAGCAGTCCACTTGGGCCTAAAGTGGACTCATGGTTGCACTGAGCCCGCACCCGCGGGCGGCGGGCACTTCCGTTACCTACGAGGTGACGGCCACGCTCCGGGGACGCATCGCGCACGGGGAGCTTCGTCCCGGCATGCGCCTGCCCTCGGAGCGGGCGCTCGCGGCACGGCTCAACGTCAGCCGGGTCACGGTGGTCCGTGCGCTGACCCGGCTGCGCCTGGAGGGGCTTGTCGTCACCCGCCACGGTTCCGGCACGTTCGTCGCAGCGACCGACCGGCTCGTTGACACGATCGCCGCCCATCCCGCCCGCCCCTCACCACCCGGGGCGGGCTATGCGGATGCTCTTGACCTGCGCTGGGCGACCACGGCCGGGGCGGCTGACCTCGTTCAGATCGTCCAGGCCGCGGTCCACGACGCCTTGCCAGCGGCGCTACGCGGCGACGGGACAACGGGGGGCAGCCTCAGCACGCTCACCGAACTGCTGGCCCACTACCTCACCAGCTCCGGCCTGGCTACCCGGCCGGAGCAGCTAACACTCACCTCCGGGGCCATGACAGGGCTGGGCCTGGTCGTTGACGTGGCCGGCCCCGCCGGTGGGCCTGCGGTGACCGAGACACCCACCTACCCAGGAGCGCTGCGCATCCTGTCGCAGCGCAACCGGCGAATTCGCGGCTGGCCCGCAGGAGTGGCTCACTGGGATCCCGGCTACCTGGCCGGGCTGTTGCACGCGGGCTCGCGCGGCGTGCTGTATGTGCAGCCCGACGGCCACAATCCCACGGGCGCTACCATGCCCCCCTCGGCGCGAGAAGCGGTCGGCCGCGCGGCCGCGGCTGGCTGGCTGGTCGTTGCCGACGAGACCATGCGGCCGCTGCACCTGACCGGCGAGAGGGCCCCCTCGCTTGCCGACAGCGACCACCGTGTGATCGTCGTGTCATCGTTGAGCAAGACCGTGTGGGGAGGACTGCACCTGGGCTGGATCCGCGCCCCGGCGGCCACCACCCGGCAGCTGCGGAGTGCCGCCGCCGCGATGGGCGCGGGCCCAAGCGCGCTTGACCAGATCACCGCCACCCGGCTGCTGCCCGCGCTGGATTCGATCATCGAGCGGCGCACCCGGCTGCTCGCGGAAAACCTTCAGCACCTGGACCGGCGGCTGCGCGGCATCGGCCTGGCCGGGCTCCGCTGGCACAGCCCGGCCAGCGGGGTCACCTTGTGGCTTGACCTCCACTCCCGCTCCTCCTATGACGTGGTACAGCACTGCGCGCGGCTCGGCGTGCTGCTGGAACCTGCCTCCACCTACGCGGCCGACGGACGCGACGACCGGCATCTGCGGCTCCCCTTTACCGCCCCGCCGCCCACCCTCGACCGGGTTGCCGACGTCCTCGGCCAGGTACTGAGGTTCATGCCGGGCAGATGATGGACGTCTTGCTACTCGGCCCCGCCGGAAGGACGTCTTGCCTGACGCTGGGAGCGCACAACGGCAAACACGCTCAGCGCGACGATTCCGATCGTGAACCACAAGCTGTAGTGGGAGACGGTCTTGGCCGCGACGACGGCGTCATGACCTAGCGTGTACCCCAGCCCGGCGAGCAGGCCTGCCCACAGCAGAACGCCGATCAGGTCCAGGATGAGGAACGTGGCGAGCCTCATCCCCGACCAGCCGGCCAGGACGAAAATGATCGCCCTGGGGATGGGGAGGAAGGAACTGACCAGCACGGCTGGCCAGGTGAACTTGCGGCCGGCCCGTTGCGCACGCGCCATGTGCTTATCCGCACGCTGGCTGCCGAGCAGCGCCTTGATGAACCGCTCGCCCCACAGCCGCCCCGCCCACCAGTACAAGAGGTCGAACTTCATCAGCCCCGGAATCGCGGCCAGCAGCACCACCGCCAGCGTTCCGTCCCCGACCCTGGCGAACGCGGCAGCCGAAATAATCGATTCGGTGCTGCCGTTCAGCAGCTCAGCCTCGACCGGGTGAGTGCCGATCAGCGACAGCCGCAACGGCAGCAGCGCCCAGTAGAACACGCCGCTGAGCACGATGCCCGCCCAGCAGAGAATGTCGGCTACCCCCGGCTTCCCATACCAGGGCAGCCGCGGATCAGTCCACGGATCCGCCTTCGGCGGCGCGGCTGTCTCAGCGGCCGCGCCTTCCTCGGCCTGGGCGGGTTCCGCCGCCTGGGCGGGTTCCGCTGCCTGGGCGGGTTCCGCTGCCTGGGCGGATTCCATCTCCGGGACGCTGATGAGGCAACCCCCTAACGTTGGCGTGCCCCCTGAGCGGCGGCTACCGGGACCACGCACAATCACTCGGCCCGCGGGCACAGCGTAGCCGCTGCGCCGGCGTCCTGGTCATGGAGTCCTCACGAGATAGACAAGGCGCTCCAGGCCGCCGTGGGTTGCCGTTTACCTCCGCTGGGCTTGCGCGACAACGCGGGCGGTTCGCCGCGCGTCGTACCTGTGGCGGCGCAGTGCTCGGCCTATGTCAAGCGCCGGCGACCTTGGTGTGGTTCGAGGAGGGGGAAACGGTCGTGGTGCTTGGCCATGTGAGAAGGCTGCCCGTGTGTCTGCCCGTGATAGTGGTGCTCGGGCTTGTGGCGTCGCTGGTTTCACCGCCGCTAGCGTCTGCCAGTGCCGCCGCGGCGCCGCCACGATCGGCGCAGGCCAGTGCCCCGGCCAGCTATCCCGAGACGGTACTGGCGGACGGCCCACTGGTGTACTACCGGCTGGGGGAGACCTCAGGCTCGGTCGCGAAGGATTCCTCTGGCCATGGCGTAGCCGGTACCTACGGCTCCGGGGCCGTCCAGGGCGTCGCGGGTGCGATCGCCGGGGATACCAACGCGGCGGTGTCGGGGGATGGGACGATGGTGACGGCATCGGCGTCGTCGCTGCCGGCCGGGAAGAGCGCCCGGACGCTGGAGACCTGGTACAAGGCCAGCGACCTGTCCTTTAATAACTGGCCGATCATGTCGTACGGTTCGGGGGCCAATCAGGGGATCGGGCTGACCTTCAGTACCGGCGACGGCTCGGCAGCGCACGCGGCAGCTGCCGTGATGGGCACCGACCTGCTCGACGCCGCCATTGCCGCGCCCGTGCTGGAAGCTGGCCTGACACAGGCGAATTCCTACGGCGAGCCGGCCCACACCATCTGGCAGGCCGCCTAGCTGACCTGCGTTGTGTGACCGGCCCAGTAGGGTGCCCGGAGCTTGCGCTTGAGCAGCTTGCCCGAGCCGGTGCGGGGGAGTTCGGCGGTGAAGGACACCGAGCGGGGGCACTTGTACCTGGCCAGGTGCTCGTGAGCGTAAGTGATCACATCCGCCTCGGCCAGCGATGCTCCCGGAGCGAGTACCACGGTGGCGTGCACCTGCTCACCCCATTGGTCGGAGGGGATCCCGAAGACCGCGACGTCGAAGACGCCCGGATGCTGTTCCAGGGCGGCCTCGATCTCGGCGGGGTAGATGTTCATGCCGCCGGAGATGATCATGTCGTTCTTGCGGTCGCAGATGTAGTAGTAGCCCTCCTCGTCCCGGTAGGCGATGTCACCCACCGTGTGGAAGTCGCCGTGCCTGGCGGCCCGGTAGCTGTTCGGCTGCTTGTAGTACTCGTTGAAGACGGCGGCGGAGGAGACGTAGAGCTCGCCGGAGTGCCCGGGGCCGGTTCCGCTGACCTCGGTGCCGTCGGCGTCGAGCAAGCTGATCCGCACGCCCGGGGCCGGCCTGCCGCACGAGCCGGGCTTGCGCAGCTGGTCCCTGGGCTCGAGAACGCAGTTCACCCCGAGCTCGGTCGATCCGTAGACCTCCCACAGCGAATCCGGCGGGAAATCGGCCAGGTAGGCCTGTTTGAGAGCCATGCTCCATGGCGCGGCGTTGGCCACCATGATCCGCATCGACGACCGGTCATAGCGGGCTTTGACCTCAGCGGGCAGCGCGCACACCAGCCGGATCAGCGGCGGCGCGGAGAAGGTGGAGGTGACCTGGTACTTGTCCACCAGGCGCAGCCAGTCCTCCGGCTCGAACTTCCGCTGGATGATGATCGTCTGGCCGAGCGTGAGCCCGGCGCTCATGAACGCCAGCGGCCCGCTGTGATACAGCGGACCGGAGGTGAGGTAGATGTCGTCCGGCGTGTAGCCGATGAGGCCGATCAGCGCGACCGCCGTGCTCATGTCGGTCGTGCGGCGGTAGGCACCCTTCGGCTTGCCGGTCGTCCCGGAGGTGTAGATCATGGTCGCGGTGGTGCCCTCGGCCTCCCCGGCCGGGGGCTGCGCCGATGCCCCGGCGAGCAGGTCCTCGCCGAGCATCCCGGCGGGAACCGGGCCGCTGTGGACGAGCACGTGACGCAGCTTGCCGAGCTGCTCGTCGCGGGGGGCCGGGATCAGGTGCGCATACTCCGCGTCCACATAAGCGGCGCGGGCGTCGGAATGGGTCACGATATAGCGGGCTTCCGCGGCCGTCAGGCGGTAGTTCAGCGGAACCGCTACCGCCCCGAGCTTCCTGGTCGCGTTGACGACCGCGACGACCTGTGCCGAGTTAGGCCCGCACCAGATGACCTTCTCGCCCGGGCCCACGCCCAGCGAGCCAAGCGCGTTGGCCAGCCGGTTCGCCTCCGCCTCGAGCTGGGCGTAGGTCCACGACACGGCGTTCGCGCCCGGCCGGTCATCGACGACGGCCAGCTTGCCGGGCTGCGATGACGCGTAAGCATTCAGGAGATCTGGCAGATGAGCTGCGGTCACAGCGGTCATCCTCGCTGGTACCGCCGCAGGCCGCAATGACCCCAGCGGCTAGAGGCTGAGGACCGACGTCCAGGCCGGCCCGCAGCCGGGCCGGCCTGGACGTCATGAATCAGGCGATGTCGAACCGGTCGAGGTTCATCACTGTGGACCACGCCGCGACGAAGTCGTTCACGAACTTCTGTTTCGCGTCATCGCTCGCGTAGACCTCCGCGAGCGCGCGCAGCTCGGAGTTCGACCCGAAGATGAGGTCGGCCCCGCTGCCGGTCCACTTGACCTCGCCCGTAACGGCGTCGCGGCCCTCGAACTTGTTCGCATCCTGCGCCGTCGGCTGCCACGTCGTGCCCATGTCGAGCAGGTTGACGAAGAAGTCGTTGGTCAGTGACCCGGGGGTCGTGGTAAAGACGCCGAGCGGCGACCGCTGGTGGTTCGCGCCAAGGACGCGAAGGCCACCGACCAGGACGGTCATCTCGGGGGCGCTCAGGGTCAGCAGGTTCGCCCGGTCGAGCAGGAGGTACTCAGCCGGCAGCCCGTTGTCCTTGCCGAGGTAGTTGCGGAACCCGTCCGCCTTCGGCTCGAGCGGCGCGAACGACTCCACGTCGGTCAGCTCCTGCGTGGTGTCCCCGCGGCCCGGCGTGAAGGGGACCTCGACGTCAAAGCCGGCGTCCTTGGCGGCCTTCTCGACGGCCGCGCTACCGGCGAGCACGATCAGGTCGGCGAGCGAGACGCGCTTGCTGCCGGTCTGGGCGGCGTTGAAGGCCCGCTGGATCCCCTCCAGCGTGCGCAGCACCGTCGCCAGCTGCTCGGGTTCGTTGACCTCCCACCCGCTCTGCGGCTCGAGGCGGATTCGCGCACCGTTGGCGCCGCCGCGCTTGTCGCTGCCCCGGAAGGACGAGGCCGCCGCCCACGCGGTGGACACGAGCTGGGGCACCGTCAAGCCCGAGGCGAGGACCTGGGATTTGAGCGAGGCGATGTCTGCGGCGTCAATGAGCTCGTGCGTCACCGGGGGGATGGGGTCCTGCCAGATCAGCGTCTCGGCCGGGACCTCCGGGCCGAGGTACCGCGCGATCGGCCCCATGTCGCGGTGGGTCAGCTTGAACCACGCGCGGGCAAAGGCGTCCGCGAGCTCCGCGGGATTCTCCAGGAAGCGCCGGGTGATCCGCTCGTAGACCGGGTCCATGCGGAGCGAGAGGTCGGTCGTCAGCATGGTCGGGGGGTGGCGCTTGGACGGATCGTGGGCGTCCGGGACGGTACCCGCCCCGGCGCCGTCCTTCGGCTGCCACTGGTACGCGCCGGCGGGGCTGCGGGTCAGCTCCCACTCGTAGCCGTACAGCGTCTCCAGAAAGCTGTTGTCCCATGTAGTCGGCGTCGGCGTCCAGATGACCTCGAGACCACTGGTGATCGCGTCGTCGCCCTTGCCGGTGCCGAAGCTGTTCTTCCAGCCGAGGCCCTGCTGCTCGATCGGGGCGGCCTCGGGGTCGGGGCCGACGTTGTCCTCTGGGCCCGCCCCGTGCGTCTTGCCGAACGTGTGACCGCCCGCGATCAGGGCTACCGTCTCCTCGTCGTTCATCGCCATCCGGCGGAACGTCTCGCGGATGTCGCGGGCCGCGGCGATCGGGTCCGGGTTGCCGTTCGGGCCCTGCGGGTTGACGTAGATGAGGCCCATCTGGACCGCGCCGAAGGGCTCCTCGAGCTGCCGGTCGCCGTGGTAACGCTCGTCGCCGAGCCAGGTCGTCTCGGGCCCCCAGTAGACGTCGTCGTCCGGCTCCCAGACGTCGGCGCGGCCGCCGCCGAAGCCGAAGGTCTTGAGGCCCATCGTCTCCAGGGCGACGTTGCCGGTGAGGACCATCAGATCGGCCCAGGAGATCTTCTGGCCGTACTTCTTCTTGACCGGCCACAGCAGCCGGCGGGCCTTGTCGAGGCTGACGTTGTCCGGCCAGCTGTTGAGCGGGGCAAAGCGCTGCTGGCCGGAGCCCGCGCCGCCGCGGCCGTCGCTGATCCGGTAGGTGCCCGCGCCGTGCCACGCCATCCGGATCATGAGCGGGCCGTAGTTGCCGAAGTCGGCCGGCCACCAGTCCTGCGAATTCGTCAGCACCTCCGCGATGTCCCGCTTCACCGCTGCGAGGTCGAGGGTCTTGAACGCCTCGGCGTAGTTGAAATCCGCGCCGAGGGGGTTGGTCACCGCGGGGTTCTTGGCGAGGATCTTCAGGTTGAGCCTGCTCGGCCACCATTCACTGTTGGCGTCACCCATGGTGGGGTGGATGAGTCCGGGCGCGACCGGACATCCCCCGCTCTCCGGGGTCGCGCCTTCGGCGACTACTGGATCATGGTTCTCTGACATGGGAAATCCTTCCGGGCTAGCGGATCACGGTGCTCGGGAACTGTCAGGGGCGGAACAGCCGGGGCACAGGCCCCAGTAGACGACCTCGGCCTCGCCGATCCAGAAGCCGTGGTCGTCGGACGCGGTCAGGCACGGCGCCTCGCCGACCGCGCAGTCGACGTCAGCGACGACGCCGCACGACCGGCACACGACGTGGTGGTGGTTGTCACCGACGCGTCCCTCGAACCGGGCCGGGCCGCCGGCCGGTTCGATGCGGCGTACGAGTCCCACCGCGGTGAGCGCGTGGAGGGCGTCATACACGGCTTGAAGGGAGACGTGGCCGATGCGGCCGCGCACCTCAGCGGCGATCGCATCGACGTCGAGGTGATCACCGTCCCGGACGGTCTCAAGCAATGCGACGCGGGCGGCTGTCACCCGCAGGCCGGCACCGCGCAACTCTTCGGCGGTGGTCGGAGCCTGGGACGCGGTCATGGCGCAAGACCCTACCGGCCCAAACACGAAAGATTCAAGACAACGAATAATCCCAGTTTGAGACACCTCAGGCAGCAGTGCCGGCCCACTGTTTACCACGGTAAGACTGCAGCAGAACGCCGCCCTGCGGGCGCACGGCGGAGCACTGACGAGGACGGTGGAGCGCCCTGCGTCGCGGGCGCCAGGCCGGCGTTGACTAGTGTTAGAGCCGCCGTCAGCACTACCAGCCGGCAGTACGGGAGTGATCATGACGATGACCGAACTCACCTCGGACAGCAGCCTCACCGCGGTCGCTGACCTGGCCGCGCAGCTACGGGTCGACTCGGTCCGCTCCTCGACCAGTGCCGGGTCGGGGCACCCTACCTCCAGCATGTCGGCCGCCGACCTGCTCGCGGTGCTGATGACCCGGTACCTGCGTTATGACTGGACTGACCCGCACGAGCCCGGCAATGACCATCTGATCTTCTCCAAGGGCCACGCCTCCCCGTTGCTGTATGCGGTGTTCAAGGCCGCCGGGGTGGTCACCGACGAGGAGCTGATGACCGGCTACCGCCGCTTCGGGCAGCGGCTGGAAGGTCACCCCACCCCGGTGCTGCCGTGGGTGGACGTGGCCACCGGCTCGCTTGGCCAGGGGCTGCCCGACGGGGTCGGGGTCGCACTGGCCGGCAAGTACCTGGAGTGGCGACCCTACCGGGTCTGGGTGCTGTGCGGCGACAGTGAGCTCGCCGAGGGCTCCATCTGGGAGGCGCTGGACAAGGCCTCCCATTACAAGCTGTCCAACCTGGTGGCCATGATGGACATCAACCGGCTCGGCCAGAGCGGCCCGACCGACCTGGGCTGGGACCTGGACGCCTACGCCCGCCGCTTCGAGGCGTTCGGTGCCCGGGTGCTGGTGATCGACGGCCACGACCTGGCCGCGATCGACAGCGCGCTGGCGGAAGCCGGCGAGGCAGCGGGCGAGCAGCCCACGGTGATCCTGGCCAGGACCATCAAGGGCCGCGGGTTCTCCGAGGTCGAAGACAAGGAGGGCTGGCACGGCAGGCCGTTCCCGCCCGACATGGCCGAGCGGGCGATCGCCGAGCTTGGCGGCGTCCGCAACCTGATGGTCCGCGGCCCGCGCCCGGAGCCGGTTCCCGCTGGGCAGACCGAAGCCGGCCCCGGCCAAGGCCGCCCCGGCCATGCCGAGCTACCCGGTGGGCGAGAAGGTGGCCACCCGGAAGGCCTACGGCGACGCGCTGGTCGCCCTCGGCGCCGCCGACCCGACGATTGTCGCGCTGGACGGAGAGGTCAAGAACTCCACCTTCGCGCTCGAGTTCGCCCAGGCCTACCCGGCCCGGTACTTCGAGATGTTCATCGCCGAACAGCAGCTGGTCGCCGCCGCCACCGGCCTGGCCGCCCGCGGTTACAAACCGTTCGCGTCGACCTTCGCCGCGTTCTTCACCCGGGCGTATGACTTCATCCGGATGGGCGCGATCTCCGGTGCCAACCTGCGGCTGGCGGGCTCGCACGCCGGGGTCGAGATCGGCGCCGACGGGCCCTCCCAGATGGCGCTGGAAGACCTGGCCATGATGCGCGCGGTGCACGGCTCGACCGTGCTGTACCCCGCCGACGGCACCAGCACCGCCGCGCTGGTCGAGGCGATGGCCGGTACCCCGGGCATCAGCTACCTGCGCACCACCCGCGGCGCCTACCCCGGCCTCTACCCTGCCGGGGAGAGCTTCCCCATCGGCGGCGCCAAGGTGCTCCGCTCCAGCGACCACGACGACGTGACCCTGATCGGCGCCGGCGTCACGTTGCACGAATGCCTGGACGCCGCCACGACCCTGGCCGCCGAAGGCATCACCGCCCGCGTCATCGACTGCTACTCCATCAAGCCGATCGACACCGCCACCCTCACCGCGGCCGCCGAGGCCACCTCGGGGCGCGTCGTGATCGCCGAAGACCACCACCCCGAGGGCGGTCTCGGCTCTGCCGTCACCGCCGCCCTGCTCGCCGCGGGGCAGAAGGACCTGTCCGTCACCCACCTCGCCGTCCGCGAGATGCCCGGCTCAGGAACCGGCGCGGAACTGCTCGCCTGGGCCGGCATCGACGCGGGCCACATCGCCGCCGCCGCCCGCCGCCTCACCAGTAAACCCCTAAACCCCGCAGAGCCCCAGGCGAGGCCCCTGCGGGCGCCGGTGCCGCGGGAGGTGGCGGCCTGTGCCCGGGGTGGTGGCCTGCCCCGGAGGGGAGCCGTGGAAGGGAGGCGGAGTGGAGGACTACGCGTGGTTCTACGACACGGCTGACGTGGACCTGGACGAACTCTCCGGCCTGTACCGGATCGCCCCGCTCGGGGAAAAGCCGCCGGAGGCGCTCGCGACGGTGTTCGGCAACAGCATGTTCATCTGCTTCGTCTACGCCGGAGACGTCCTCGTCGGTGCCGGGCGGGTACTTGCCGACGGCCTCGACTGCCGCCTATATCGCCGACGTGGCTGTCCACCCGGACCACCAGGGACACGGGCTCGGCACGGCCATCATCCAGCGGCTGGTGGCCCTCTCGCAGAGACACAAAAAGATCATCCTGTATGCCAACCCGGGCACCGAAGGCTTCTACAGCCGGCTCGGTTTCCTGCGCATGAACACCGCGATGGCGATCTGGCACGATCCCGCCCTGGCCATCGAATCCGGACTGCTGACCGCGAACCCTGACGCGAACCCATGACCGAACAGAGCGGATGATCCCTGGCCGAGCGCTGACGGACCGCGAGCCCCGCAGAGCAGATCAGACGCCAGGCCGATCAGGACCAAGCCACCGATGATGAGGCCGACGCCGGCAAACTGGCGGCGGCTCAGCCGCTCGCCGAAGATCGCTAGCCCGGCGACCAGCGGGATCGCGGGGTAAACGCTGGAGACGGCGGCGGTCACGGCCACCTGGCCGACCGATCCGCCGCGAGAAAACGCCAGCAGGCCGACGACGTCGGTCAGGCCCGCGGCAGCGGCCCAGCCGATGGCGGATGCCGCCGGGCGGGACGTCCTTCGCCGGACAAGGAACGGCAGTGCCACCAGCAGCACGGTCACCGAGGTCCCGTGCGCCAGGAGGGCCGAGGTGAGCCAGCCCGCCTGCGCGGAGTAGTCGCCGAGCAGGAAGCCACCGACGCCATAGGTCAATGCGGATGCGAATGCCAGCGGGATGCCGGCCCGGGACAGGTTACGGATCCTGGACGGCGCGGGCGCGACGCCGACGATCGGCTCGCCGACGGCAACCGCAGGGAGTCTCCGCCGTGGCGGGGGAGTAGGCGGAGGCCATGGCCACGCCGGCCACCGCGAGCACCACGCCGGCCGTGCCGTAGGCACCCAGGTGCTCGCCGAGCAGGATCACCGCCAGCACCGTGGTAACCCCGCCATAGGTCGCACTGATGGCGCTGACCAGGCCGACCGCGCCGCCGTACTCCAGGGCGCGGTAGAAGGTGAGGTAACCAAGCAGCCCCAGGAGCCCGGCGCCGGCCAGAATCGCCGCGACGTGGCCGTTGATCCCCGCGAACGAGGGACGCAGGACGGCTGTCAGCAGCAACAGCACAATGACACCGAGCCCCTGGCCGCTCAGAACCGCGATGTAGGTGCCGGCGCGCCTCGCCGCGTGCGTGGCTGCCACGGCCGACAGACCCCATCCGACCGCCGCGACCAGCCCGTAGATCACGCTTGTGAGCCGTCCCAGCCGCGCGCTGGGGATCGCTGAAGTACCCGGCGGGAGAGGGTGGCCACAGTCCATGCTCGCATTTCCCTGGTCAGCGGCGCAGCCCCGGGAACATCCCGGCGCCCGGATCACCAGCACCGCGCCGCTGGCGTCGCCCCGGATCACCCCCGGAAGGGTGACGACACGCCGGTGGCTGCCCGAACATGATCAGTCATGGTGCGCGACGCAGCGGGACCGCCGGGCGGTCCGTCACCGAACGAGCCTCCAGACGCGGTGGGCGAGAGTGCCGTGGGCGCGGTCGAAGCCGATCAGCCGACCGTGGCTACCGGGTCCCGCCGGCCGGCGAGGCATGGGAAACAGCGGAAGCTGCTCTATCTCACGCTTCCCGGCTGCTGGGGAGCGCTCATATTCGGGTGCCTTTCTTTCACGCCGTCGCTGCTCCCGCGCGGCGGGGTCATCCAGGGCGTGGTCTTTGGCATCACCGCGGCCATCGGCTACGGGCTCGGCGTGCTCGCCGCGTCGATCTGGCGCGCTTTCGCCGACCGGGATCCCCGGCGCCCGCGGCGCTGGGCCTGGCTTACCTTCTTCATCGCCGGGGGGGTCGCTGTACGCAGCGGGCTTCGCGCTCGGTCAGTACTGGCAGTACGAGATCCGCAAGCTGATGGGGGTGACGGACTACAACATCCCGCTCGTCGTTGCCTCGCCCTTCGTCGCGGCGCTGGTCTTCTGCCTCTTCCTGCTGATCGGGCGCGGTCTTCGCGGCCTGTACCGCTGGGCGGCGAAACTGCTCAGCCGCTGGATCGGGCCGCGTGCCGCCCGCGGGGTCGGCTGGGTCCTGGTCGTCGGTCTCACCTACCTGGTGGTCAGCGGCTTGCTGCTGCAGGGCTTCGTCAACGTCATGAACGCGGCTTATGGGACGCGCGACACGACGACCGCCGAAGGAGTACAAAAGCCCACAACCAGCCTGCGGTCCGGCGGGCCGGGCTCGGTCATCCCGTGGGACTCGCTGGGCTATCAAGGGCGTAACTTCATCGGCAAGGGCCCGTCGGTCAGCGATATCGGGAGACCTCACCGGCCATCCGGCCGTGGAGCCGATCCGGATCTACGCCGGGCTGGCGTCGGCCAAGGGCGCGGAGGCGCAGGCCTTGCTGGCGGTCAAGGACCTCCAGCGCGCGGGTGGTTTCCAGCGCAAGAACCTGCTCGTGGTGACGACGACCGGCAGCGGCTGGGTCGACCCGGCGCTGGTGGACTGCTTCGAGTACCTCAGCGGCGGCGACTGCGCGACCGTGGCGATCCAGTACTCCTACCTGCCGTCGTGGGTCTCCTACCTGGTCGACCAGGCGAAGGCCCTGGCGGCGGGCCAGGCGCTCTTCGACGCGGTCTACGGCGTATGGGCGAAGATGCCCCTGGGACAGCGGCCCAAGCTGTATCGTCGCCGGGGAGAGCCTGGGGTCGTTCGGTGGTGAGGCCGCCTTTACCGGCGCAAACGACCTTGGCCAACCGCACCAACGGCGCGCTGTTCGCCGGGCCGCCCAACTTCAACACGCTGTTACGGAAGTTCAGCAACAACCGCGACGCTGGCAGCTCGCGAGGTGGAGCCCATCTACCAGAACGGACGGATCGTGCGGTTCACCAACGATGCGTCCACCGGAATCCCGCCGGAGGGCCAGCCCTGGAACGGGCACCCGGGTCCTCTACCTGCATGCACCCATCCGACCCGATCGTCTGGTGGAGCCCTCACCTGATCTTCAGCCAGCCGGACTGGATCAGCGAGCCGCCCGGCAAGGACGTGCTCAAGACGATGTTCTGGATGCCGTTCATAACGTTCTGGCAGGTCACCGCCGACCTTCCGTTCTCCACCGGCGTCCCGGACGGGCACGGCCACCGGTACTCGGCCGAGTACGTCGACGGGTTCAACGCCGTCATGCGGCCCTGGGCCTGACCACCCAGGAACTGGCCAGCCTCAGGACGGTCATCGGGAAGGTGCGGTAATCCGCCTAGCAGACTCCCCGGCAGTGGTGGACCGCGAACCACGCGACGGTCAGCGCGAGGCCGTTGGTCGCGGCGTGAGCCATGATCGGCGCGATCAGGCTCTTGGACCGCAGCCTGAGCCAGCAGAAGACAAGACCAGCGGCGAACGTCACCGCGATCGCCCCCAGCACCAGCAGTACCTCCCCGCCGACGCTGGCGGCCGCGCTCCTGAACTCGTGGTTGTCCGACATGGTGCCGAGGGTCGGGGCGATGTGCCACAGACCGAACAGCACCGAGGTGATCAGGCTCGCGCGCCACGGGCCCCACAGCTTCAGCGCCGACCCCAGCAGGACACCGCGGAAGGCGAGTTCCTCGGGGATCGCCGTGAGCAGCACGATCGGCACCCCCAGTTCGAACAGCAGCCGCCCGCCGTCGATCTGCGCTCGTGAATCGTGCAGGAAGCCGTTCGTCGCGGGGATCACGGCGGCCACGGCCAGGACCAGCAACACGACCACGCAGGCGCCCGCGCCGTAAGCCAGGCCCGCCCACACGTCCGGCCGGCCAAGGCCGAGGTCAGCAGGCGTTGCGCCGTTACTCCAGGCGATCAGGAGCAGTACGGCGATGAGCAGGCCGACGCCCAGTCCCTCCGGGCCCAGCAGGTGAAACGTGCGCGCGACGCTGAACAGGACCAGGACGCCCACGGTCTGCGCAAAGCACCGGCCGGCCTTCACAACGGCGGCTACTCCCGGTTGATGATGCGCTGTTTGGCTGCCGCATAGGCATCGTCCGAAAGCACCCCCCGGTCGTGCAGTTCGGAGAGCCTGCGCAACTGCGCTATCCACGACTTCTCGTCGTCGGCCACCGGCGAGGGCGCCGCGGCCACCGGCTGACCTGGAGCGGCTGGCTGGGGCGCAGCTACTGGCCGCGGCGGGGGACCTGGCTGGGCGGGCGCGAAGGCACCGCCGGGCGGAGCCGGTGGCCGCTGGCCCGCGGGACTCACCCCGAGTCGCCGCCAGAACGCCTCGGCCTGCGCCATGAGCTGGGCTTGGGAAAGCCGGCCTGCTGCGATACGCCGCCACCGTGGCCGCCATCGACCGCACCTGCGGCAGTTGCGGAGCGCTGAGCTGAAGACCCTGGCTGCAGACGGGACACACGAGGTAGTCATCCGTGCCGTAGGGCACAACCGGCACGAAGTAGAGGCGCACCGACTTCTTCGACCGAATGTGGTGGAGAAACACCTGGTTGTGGCAGTTCGGGCATACGGTCGGCACAACCTCGCCCAAATCGTCCGGCTGTCCCGCTCCGAAGCCGAAAATCACCACCATAGGAGGACCACCATCCAGCCGAGCCCGGCCTGACCGTTGGCCATCATGTCAGCTCCTCGTGCGCGGCCGACCGCCGGGCGATGAGCTTGCCGAGTTCCCAGAGCACCAGCAGGGCGAGAGCGGGGATAAGCGCCCAGCCGAACTGGCGCAGGTTGATGTCGACGGTTCCGAGCAGCCGGTGGAAGACGTCCATCTGCGTGACCAGGACGGCGGCAATGAACTCCCCGAGCATCGCCCAGTTCATCTGCTTGCTGTCGAAGGTGGCGGTGGTCAGGACCGTGCCGGTCTCGCTGCGGCATTCGACCGCGGCGACGATCAGGCACAGCGCGAAGGAGGTGAACGCGATCGACTGGCCGATGCGGATGCTGCCGAAGTGGTGCTGGCCGAGCGCGATCATGGACAGCAGGCCGATCGTGATGGCGAGCCCGGCCAGCCCGACCGTGATCAGCACGCCCCTGGTCAGCACCGATTCGCCCCGCGGGCGCGGCCTGCGCGCCATGAGCCCGGGGCTTTCCTTGTCGAAGCCGAGCGCGAAGCCGAACGGGGCGTTGACGAAGAAGTGGATCCACAGCACCTGGGCGGGGGTGAACGGCTCGCCCGCGGCGATGTTGAACAGCGTCGCGCCCAGGAACGTCAGGACGAACACAACCAGCAGGACCAGGACAAACCGGATGTACTTGGTGAGGTTGTCGTAGATCTTGCGGCCCTGCTCGACCGCGAACACGATCGTGGCGAAGTTGTCGTCGGACAAGATCATCCGCCCGGCGTTCTTGGCCACCTCGGTGCCGCTGCCCATGGCGATGCCGATGTCGGCCGCCTTGATGGCCGGGGCGTCGTTGACCCCGTCGCCGGTCATGGCCACGACGTCGCCCTTCTTCTTCAGCGTGTCGGCCAGCAGCACCTTGTGCTCGGGAGCGACCCGGCCCAGCACGCCGATGTCGTCGATGCGGGCCAGGCGTTCGGACTCCGGCAGCGCAGCGAAGTCGGCGCCCAGGATGGCCTCGCCGCCGATGCCGACCTGCTTGGCGATGGCGGCGCCGGTGGTGACGTCGTCACCGGTCACCATCCGGACCCGGATGTGGGCCGCCTGGGCGCTGGCCACGGCGTCCTTCGATTCATCCCGTGCCGGGTCGACCATGCCGACCAGGCTGGTCACCTGCAGGTCGGTGACGTAGCCGAGCAGGTCGCCGCCGGAATCGAACCCGGACGGGTCGAGGTCACGGGTAGCGGCGGCCATCACCCGCTGGCCCTCGCCCTCCATGCGTTCCATGTGCGCTTCGTGCTGTTCGTTCAGTTCGGCGTCCCACGCGACGCTGGTGCCGCCGGACAGGGCGGTGGCCGCCCGCGCCATCACCGCGGGGGCAGCGCCCTTGACGAAGCACCGCACGACCGGCTGGCCGGTGGCATCGGTGGCCGAGTGGAAGGTGGCCATCAGCTTGTAGGTGGGGTCGAACGGCAGCGTAGCCAGCCGGGGCAGCCGCTCGCGGGTCTCGTCGATGTCCATCCCGGCCTTGTAGCCCAGCACGAGCAGGGCGCCCTCGGTGGGATCGCCCACGACCTTGCCCTCGACGAGCTTGGCGTCGCTGGCGACGAGATAGGGCAGGATCGCGTCCTCGATGCTGGCCGCGGCACCCGCGGCGTGGTGGACCTGGCCGTCCAGGCCGTAGCCGATACCCGAGATCGTGTAGCGGTCGGTCGGGTTCACCACCTCGACCGCCGTCATCTGGTTCATCGTCAGCGTGCCGGTCTTGTCGGAGTTGATCGCCGAGGTGAACCCGAGCGTCTCCACCGAGGGCAGGTCCTTCACGATGGCATTGCGCTTGGCCAGGTCCACGCCGCCGAGCGACAGGATCGTCTGCGACACCGTCGGCAGCGCCTCCGGGATGGCCGCGATGGCCAGCGAGACGGCGCTGGTGAACAACGCATCCCAGGCCTGGCCGCGGGCCCGGCCCAGCACGAACATCACGATCATCGTGAGGCCGGCCGCCGCCGCGATCCACAGGGTGAGCCGGTTGAGCTCCCTGGTCAGCGGCGATTCCTCGGTGGCCGTGGCGGCCAGCATCCCGGAGATCTTCCCCAGCTCGGTCCCGGCGCCCGTCCCGTGACGATCACCGTGCCGCTGCCGTGGGTGACCGGCGTGTTCATGAACGCCATGTTCGTCTGGTCGCCCGGGCCCAGCTCGCCGCCGGACAGCGTCTCCGCGTCCTTGGCCGCCGGGACGCTCTCCCCGGTCAGCGCCGACTCGTCGATCTGCAGGGCGCTGGCCGCGATGATGCGGCCATCCGCGGGCACCTCGTCGCCGGCGGCGATCAGCACGACGTCGCCCACCACCACCTGCTCGGCCGGGATCTGCGACTCCGATCCGTCCCGCCGCACCCGGGCGGTCGCCTTCATCATCGACTTGAGCGCGTTCATGGCGCTCTCGGCCTTGCCCTCCTGCCGCAAGCCGATCACCGCGTTGAGCACCGTCAGCGCCAGCAGCAGGATCCCGGTGCTCCACTCCTTGATCAGCAGCGACACGATCGCCGCCGCGATCAGGATGATCTGCATGTAGCTGGTGTACTGGTCGAGGAACCGGCGCCAGCCCGGCTTCGGCTTCTCCTCCGGCAGCGCGTTCGGGCCGTTCGCGGTCAGCAGTTCGGCCGCCCGCCCAGCCGTCAGCCCGGCCGCCGGATCCACGCCCAGATTCGCGGCGACCTCGTCCGGCGATTGTGCATACCAGTTACCGCCCGCCGTCGCCGGTTGTCCCATCGTGCCGGCCTGCACCGCCATGTCCGTGCCTCCGATTCGACCGGCTGTGCTCAAGTCGCTTTCACCGGTTGATCTCTCTGCGTTCCCTTATCGTTCACCATGCTTGCCGTCGCTGACCAGGCCCCTCCCGTCCCAGGGCCACGTTCATAGCCGGGCCCGCATCATCCGGCACTTGCCTGGATAACCGGCGTGGCCGTGGGTTCCCGGCCTGCCTGAGCGCCGGGCGCCCGCTGGCGGCGTAGCTGGATGGCCTTGTCCACCCCGACCGCCAACGGCGTGACGAGCGACAGGCCGAGCACGACCAGCCACTGCCTGCCGGTCAGCGACTCGGTGTTCAGCAAGCGCTGGAGCATGCCCAGTTCCACGGCGGCCCAGGTGAGGATCCAGCCGAGGATGATCCAGCCCAGGTAGGGGAAGACCGGCGGTGACCAGGCAGGCTCGCGTTCGCGCCGCATCACCAGGCCGAGGTTGACCGCGCTGAGCGAGACGATGGCGAAGGCCATCGTCATCGAGACCGACGCATGTTTCGTGCTTGGGTTGCCGGGCCCGAAGGCGAGCACGCAGAGGGCGATGACCGACGTCAGCAGGCCGCTGACGAACCAGCGGATGAGCTGGGGTGTGTTGACGATCTTCGTGCCGGGTTTGCGCGGCGGCCGGTGCATCACGCTGGGGTCGGGAACGTCGGCGATGAAGCCGATCACCACGGTGATGACGATGAAGAACTTGCAGAACAGCAGCTGCAGCGGGAACAGGGCGATGCCGGAGTTGATGTTGAAGATCGTGGCGTACACCATCAGCTGCAGCGCCACCGATACCAACGTGATCGGCCCATAGACGGCCAATGACGTCGGCAGGTTGAAGATGCCGACGCCGATGATGCTGCCCACAATCAGCGCCATCGCCGCGGCGAGGCCGATCTGATGCGGCTGTTCTCCTTCGGCCGACTTGCCAGTGGTCCCGGGGACGTCGCCGGAGATGTCCACCTTGTCCGTCATCGCTCACCCCTGGCCCGCGGTGGTGCGTGGCCGTCGTGTGCTGCCCTCCGGTCGGGGGCGGTGCCACGTATCGTGGCCGAGCCATCTGCGGGGTGTCGTCACCCTTCGGAGGGTGAACACGGCCACGTGCGCGGCTTAAGGTTCAGGGCGTTTCGCCGCACAACTCACCGGGGAACGGCCCGCTTAAATCAGGCGCAGTTCGACCGCTCGCTCGATAGCCTCCGCGCGGGACGCCACGCAGAGTTTTTGGTAGATCGACCGGAGATGGGTTTTCACGGTGTTGCGCGATACGCCGAGGGTGGCCGCCATTTGCAGGTAGGTGCTGGTCGGCAGCAGCTTCAGGATGCGCAGCTCGGCAGCGGTCAACGGCTCGGCGGGCCCGCTGCCGGGCGGGGAACTGCCGGGCTGTGTGGCGTGTGCGTCGATGGCCGCGGCGATCAGCCGCTGGATAACGGGATCCGGCCGCAGCCGTGTCGAATGCTCGATCAGGTAGCTGGTCACCTGGGGAGCCGTGGTCACGACGGTGTTGACGAAGCCGCCGGCGCGGGCGGTTTCGAGGACACCGCCGAGCAGGCTGGCGGCCATGGGGTCGCCGCGCTCGATCGCGGCGGCGGCCAGCAGTAGCTGGCGCACCAGCGCGCGGCGCGGCGGAAGGTCGCTCAGCGCCGGGGACTGCAGGTGTTCCTGCGCCGAATGATGGTCGCCGCCGGCCAGCGCGACCCTGGCCCGCAGGAGCGCGCGTGGTGTGGCGGGGAGGCGGGCAGAGAGCTCGGCGGCCGAGTTCGGTTCGCCGAGCGACAGCCGCAGCAGTGCCTCCACCTCATCGGCCCGCGCCCGCAGCACCGACCTGGTCCCGGCCAGAACGTCGCGCGCCGCATCCACCGTGGCTAGCGCGTCGCGGAGCTGCCCCCGGGCTGCCCAGACCTCAGCCCGGTCCAGCAGTGCCAGGAACTCGAAGATGGGACGCCGGTGTTCGGTGATGGAAAGGACCTGTTCGGCGAGACGCTCGGCCGTGTCGAGATCCCGCTGTTCCAGCGCGAGGCCGGCCAGCACCCGCAGGTAATCCACGCCGAAGAAATGCCGGTCGAATCCCAGCCGCTTCGCTTCCGTTGCCGTGGCCTCCGCCAGCTCACGGGCCCGGGCGAGATAGCCGGCCTCGAACCAGGCCAGTGCACGCGCACTGGGCACCATCACCAGCCTGGCTGCCTCGGTGATCTCGGGCATCCCCAGGGCCAGCTCGGCCTCACGCTCCACCGCCTCGGTGTCTTCCAGGGCCGCGTAAACCCGCAGCATGATCAGCGGGACGGCGACATTCCACTCGTTGCTCAGGTGGCCCCGCTGCTGGACGGCGCGTGCCTTGGCCGCCTCGGCCTCGGCCTCGTGCAATCGGCCGGTCAGCCCGTAGTAGAAGCAGCGCATCGCCGCGAGCCGCGCCGCAAGCCTTGGCTCCAGCGGGTTCGATGGATGGGCCTGCTCGAGCAGGTCCAGGTACTCACCGCCGCGAGCCGTGTCACCCTGGATCAGCAGGTCAGCCGCTACCGCCAGCAGCCGATCAGGGGAACCCGCGAGCAACGACGGGGTGACCATGCTCAGATCCAGCGCTCCGCGCATCTGTGGGTCGGCCAGGAAGTCGGTCACGACCCGGTCCTGCATGAGGGCCAGCGCCCGGTCCACCTGCTGCGCCCCGAAGAAGTGATGGGTGGCACGCCACAGGTCACCCGTTGACTCGAACCATTCGGCCGCCCGCAGGTGCAGCCGGTACTCACGGCCCCGGTCCCGGGCGCGCAGCTCGGCGCGCAGCACCTGGCGCACCAGCCGGTGATACCGGAACGTCGTCCGCTCATCGTCGAGTGCCACCAGGAACAGGTTGGCCGCGTCGATGCTGCGCAACAAGGCTGCCGCGTCCTGCTTCCCGGTGACGGCCGCACACGCGCCCGCGGTCAGCTGGCCGAGGACGGACGTGTCGAGCATGAACTGGACCACGTCGGAGGGCTGCTGGTCGAGAACCTCGGAGACGAAATATTCGGCGATCCCGTGGCGGTGCACCATGAGCGCCCGCGCCTCCTGCTCGGGGTCGTTGCTGCTGCGCAGCGACAGCGCCGCCATTTGCAGGGCGGCGGCCCAGCCCTCGCTTCGCTGATGCAGCAGCTCCAAGTCGGCGGCGGCCACCGCCACGCCGAACTTCGTCAGCAGGTCCCGGCTTTCGGCCAGCGAGAAATAAAGCTCAGGGTCACGAAGCTCGCACAGCTCACCCGACATGCGCAGCCGGTGCAGCCGCAGCGGAGGGTCGAAGCGGCTGGACAGCACCAGCTGGGCGGTCTCGGCCGGCCACTGCTCGACCAGGGCGGTCATGTCCTTGGCGGCCGCGGCCGCCGCGAAGTGGAAGTCGTCCACGATGATCGCCGAACCCGCGGGCAGCCGGGTCGCATCGTTGGCGATCGACGCGGTGACATCGGCCGACATGCCGCGGTCCATTGCGAGCAACTCGGCGGCCTCGGCGCCGAAGTCCGGCCCAACCGCCCGGGGAGCCTCGATGAATCCGCTCCAGAACCGGACCGCGTCGGCGTCAGCCACATCACAGGACAGCCACGAAGTCATTCCGGGTCGCCTCGTCGCTGCCCAGCTCGACAGCAGCACGCTCTTACCCGCGCCTGCCGACCCAACGAGAACGGTCAGGCGCTTGCCAGCGCCTTCGGCCAGCCGCGTATGCAACACCGACCGGGAGACCAGCGTCGGCGGCAGCGTCGTCGGCCGGAACTTCGTCAGCGCAAAGCGGGCGCCCGCCGGGGCGCCGCTTGGGTTCGTCATCTGTTGGGTCACAGCCCTCCCGCAGTCCCTCCTCCGCCGGAACCACAGGCCGTGCTAACTCCTCTGGCAGTCTTCGGTGCGCACGCCACCGTCGTGACAAGGCGTCATTATTTAGGGTCGCCGCAACGGCGCCCCGGGGAACCATCCCGGACGGGGGTTTTGCCTGGGCGCCCGGGATTGTAAAGTTCGCCGGGACTACCCCCACAAAGTTTCGACGGGTCTACCCCCACGCTGCCGGGCGGCAACCGGCCCTGTTTGCCTGCGCGTCACTCGCAGGTCACCTGCAGGTCACCCACGAATGGGTGATGACGCAGGCCAGGTGATACGGGACGCTGATAGGACGGAACGAACCAGCGGACTGCGAGGCATCACCCCGTGCGATCACAGACTTATGAGATCACCTTCTTGGGTCAAGCGGGCAGCACGCTATCGGCGGAGTTCGACGACTGCGAGGTCACCATCGGCCCAGGTACGACCACTCTTCGTGCCGACCTGCCAGACCAGGGAGCCCTCTCCGGGCTCATGGAGCGGATCAGCGGCCTAGGGCTCGAGGTGATTGACGTGAGTCTCGTGGCACTGCCACCCGAGCAATGACCGATCTCCCACAGATCACGACATACCGGCCACTGTGAGGCAGCGACCATGCATGCCTTTGCAGCGGCTGCCGAGACGGCACCGTACGGCGCGGGGGCTTATCTGGTCGTGTTCGTGCTGATGGCGCTGTCGTTCGCCGGAATACCGGCACTTGGCGGCGCCGTCGTCGGCTGGGCGGCGGTCCTGGCCAGCCAGGGGAAGCTCAACATTGTCGCGGTGCTGATCGTGGCGGCACTGGGTGCCGAGGCCGGCGGCCTGGCCGGTTACGCCATCGGCGAGCGGTGGGGCCGCAAGCTCGTGGAATGGCGGGGGCCCTGGCAGGAGCGGCGGGAGCAGGCCGTAGCCAAGGCGGAAGACGTGTACGCGAAATGGGGCCGTCTTGCCGTTTTCTTCACCTCCACCATGGTTTCCGGCATGCTGCGAATGAAATACTCCCAATTCGTAGTGTGGAACTTCATCGTCGGCGCCGTATACGTGCTGTCGATAGGCCCCGCCGCGTACGGAGCCGGCAAGGTTTCGGCCAGCGAGCAGGACGCAGGAAGCCTGGGTGCCCTGGTCGCCGGGCTGGCGATCGCGGCCGGGTGCATCACGCTCGCGGCACGGTACTACCGGCGCCGCAAGGCCCGCAGATTGCTGGGGAATGCCAGTGCCCCGGAGGCCAGCGGGGAATCACACTGACGTCCGGCACCGGGGCCACCCCGCGGCAGCCGTTCAGCATAGAAATTCCAGCCTCAGGCGGCCGGCGGTGCGGGGACATCGTGTGGTTCGCCGCTGCCGGCGGGCCATTCGGCCCCGGTTTCCTGGCGGAAGGCCTTGACGGCGGCACCAACGGTCGGGAAGAAATGATGCGGGTCGATCGTGCGGGTCAGCCCGTAACGCTCGATCTTGCGCCGTACCGGGTCCTTGAGTTCGGCGAACACCAGGGAAATGCCCTCGGCGTTCAGCGCCTCGTCCAGATCCTCCAGCACGTCGGACGCGGTGGTATCCACGTCCGTTACCGGCTCGGCGGCGATGACGATCCAGCGGGGCTTCGGCTCGGCCGCGGCGAGCCGCCTGACCTCGTCGCGGAACGTCTTGGCGTTGGCGAAGAACAGCGGGGCGTCGAACCGGTAGATCACCAGGCCAGGCAGCTGGGTGGCGGCAGGATAGGAACGGGTGTCGTGGTAGCCGGCCAGCCCGTCCACCCGCCCGAGCACCGTGTCATAGGGCCACCACGCCCGCCGGAACACGTTGAGGATCGACAACCCGACCGCGATCGCGATCCCGGCCAGCACCCCCAGCAGGGCGACGCCGAGGAAGGCCGCGATCGAGAGCAGGAACTCCGCCTTGCGCTGCCGCCAGAGCCGCACCGTTCCCGGGATGTCGGCGAGGGACAGCGACGCGGTGATCACCACGGCTGCCAGCGCGGGCTGGGGCAGGTTACGGAACAGGCCTGGCACCAGCACGATCATGAGGGTGATCAGAACGGCGCCGGTGATGCCGGTGAGCTGGGTCTTCGCACCCGCCCGCTCCGCCACCGCGGTCCGCGACCCGCTCGTGCTGACCGGGAACCCCTGGAACAGGCCGGCGGCCAGGTTCGCCACGCCGATGCCGATCATCTCTCCGTTGCCGTCGATCTCCTGCCCGGTACGGGCCGCGAACGCCGTGGCGGTGGAGATCGTGTCGGCCAGGGAGACCAGGGCGATCCCCAGGGCACCGCCGAGCAGCGGCGCGAGATCGGCCAGGCCGACGTGCGGGAGCGTGAGCGGCGGGAACCCCTTGGGGAGCACCCCGACCAGGTCCACGCCGTGGGAGGCCAGGCTGAACACCGAGGTGGCGGCGATCGCCAGCACGACCATGATGAGCACCGCCGGGACCTTGGGCAGCCAGCGCTGCAGCACCAGGATCAGCACGATCCCGGCGATGCCTACCGCGGCCGCGGCGGCAATCGCCTCACCGTGCGCGAGGCCCTTGACGAACTCGGTGAACTCGCGGATCAGGCCCTCGGCCTCGACCTTGAACCCGAACAGCTTGGGCAACTGCCCGATCAGGATTGTGAGCGCCAGGCCGTTCAGGTAGCCGATCATCGTCGGCTTGGAGATCAGGTCGGCGATGAATCCCAGCTTCGCTATGCCCGCCACGAGCATGATCGCCGCCACCATGATCGCGAGCATCGACGCCAGGGCGACCGCCCGCTTGGGGTCGCCCTTGGCCGCGATGAGCGGCAGGATCGTCGCGGCGATCATCGGGCCGAGCGAGGAGTCCGGGCCCAGCACCAGGATGCGTGACGGGCCGACCGCCGCGTAACCGAGCAGGCACAAGATGGACGTGTACAGGCCGGTGATCGGCGGCAGGCCGGCCAGTTCCGCGTAGGCCATGCCCTGCGGAACCAGCAGGGTCGTGAGCACGACCCCCGCCACAACGTCCTTGGCCAGCCACTCGCGCCGGAACGACGAGAGGGACAGGCCGCCCGCCAGCTTGATCATTGCCATCAGGCTTCCCCAGGGGGTGGCCCGGTGTCATCACCCCGCCGAGGTGAGGTGGCGCAGCGGCAGCAGCGGGCGTGATCGCTGCGGCTGACCGTCACCGATGGCTCGCCCGCAGGCCTCAGATCAGGCGCAGGTCGGCGGCGCGCGCCAGGGCCT
The DNA here is from genome assembly GCA_963813395.1 of uncultured Actinomycetes bacterium. Lineage (GTDB taxonomy): Bacteria > Actinomycetota > Actinomycetes > Streptosporangiales > Streptosporangiaceae > DASXKD01. Next base: position 169,993 of record CAWEYV010000008.1, on the reverse strand, counting down.
GCGCGCGTGACGTTGCCCCGAGCTTCTGGTAAATCGACCGGAGATGGGTCTTTACCGTATTGCGTGACACGTAGAGCGTGTCGGCTATCTGCAGGTACGTGCTCGTCGGCAGGAGCTTGAGTACCCGCTGCTCGGTAGCGGTCAGGGGCTCCGCGAGCACGTTCCGGGGCTGCGCGGCGTCCGGCTGGGCGGCGTGGACCTCGCGGGCCGCCGCGATCAGCAGATCGGTAAAGGGATCCCGCCCCAGCTGGGCCGCGTGCTCGATCAGGTAGCTGGTCACCTGCGGTGCGGTGGTGACGACGGTGTTGAGGAAGCCCTGATGCCGGGCCACATGAAGGGCGCTGCCCAGGATGCTCTCGGCCGAGGAGTCGTCATGCTCGATCGCGATGGCCGCCAGCAGTATCTGGCGTACCAGTTCCTGGCGCGGCGTCAGGTCACCCAGTGACAGCGATCGCAGGTGTTCCTGGGCTAGGTGGTGGTTGCCCGCGCCAAGGGCGATCCTGGCCCTCAGCAGCCCGCGGCGGCCGGCCGGCAGCCTGCTGCCCAGCTCGGCGGGAGAGCGCAGGTCGCCGAGGGACAAACGCAGCACTGCCTCGAGCGCATCGGCGCGGGCCTGGAGCACCGACTTGGGCCCGGCCAGGACCTGGCGCGCGGCCTTGATGGTATCCAGCGCGTCATGGGCCTGCCCGCGGGCGGCCCAGATCTGGGCCCGGTCGAGCAACGTCAGGAACTCCAGGGCCGGCCAGTGCTGTTCGGTTACCGACAGCGCCCGCTCGGTGAGGCGCTCGGCGGTGTCGAGGTCGCGGCGTTCCAGCGCCAGGCCGGCCAGCGTGCGGAGGTAATCCACGGCGAAGAAGTGCTGGCCGAATCCCAGCCGCCGGGCATCGGCGTCGGCGGCCCTGGCGGCATCGGCGGCCTTGGCCAGCTGGCCGCGCTGGAACCAGGCCAGCGCCAGGGCACCGGGCACCATCACCAGCGTGATCGGCTCCGTGACCTCTGGCATCGCCAGGGCCGTGGCCGCCTCGCGCGCCACCGCCTGCAGGTCCTCGGTGTAGGTATAGACACGCAGCAGAATCAGCGGGACGGCGGCGTTCCATTCGTCGCGAAGTTCCGTCTGCTCCTGGATGGCCCGCGCGGTCATGGCCTCCCGCACGGCCTGGTCCGGCTGGCCGGCCAGCCCGTAGCGGAACGACAGCATCGTCGCGAACCGGGCCGCCAGCCGGGACTTGGGCGCGATGGCGGGCCGGGCCTGCTCGAGCAGCTCGAAGTACCGGCCGCCGCGGGCCGGGTCACCCCACAGCAGCACGTCGGCCGCCAGGGCCAGGAGCTGGTCCGGGGCACCCATGAGCCGGGATGGGTCGACCATGCCCGGCTCCAGCCGGGCCGGCGCCACCGGGTCGTGCAGGAAGTCGGCCATGACCTGGTCTTGCATGGGGGCCAGCGCGCGGTCCACCTGCCGCGCCGCCAGGAAGTGCCCGGCCGCCTTACGCGTGTCGCCGGCGCCCTCGAACCATTCGCCCGCCTGCACCTGGACCTTTTGCTCGTGCGCCTCGTCCCTGGCCCGCAGTTCGGCGCGCAGCACCTGGCGCACCAGACGGTGGTACCGGAACGTTGTCCGCTCCTCATCGAGGGCCACCAGGAACAAGTGGGCCGTGTCGATGCGGCGCAGCAGCGCCGCGGCGTCCTGCCTGCCGGTGACCGCCGCGCACGCATCCGCGGTCAGCTCGGTGAGGATGGACGTGTCGAGCATGAACCGGGCCACTTCGGCCGGCTGCTGGTCGAGAACCTCGGAAATGAAGTACTCAGCGATCGTGTGGTTGCGGACTTCGAGTGCCCGGGCTACCCGCGCCGGATCCGTGCTGCCGCGCAGCGACAGCGCCGCCATCTGCAAGACCGCGGCCCAGCCCTCGCTCCGCTGATGCAGCAGCTCGAGGTCGGCGGGCGAGATCTCCACGCCGAACTTCGCCAGCAGGTCGCGGCTCTCGGCCAGCGAGAAATACAGGTCACGGTCGCGAACTTCGCACAGCTCGCTCCACATCCGCAGCCGCTGCTGTCGCAGCGGCGGGTCGAAGCGGCTGGCCAGCACCAGCTGAACGGATTCGGCCGGCCAGCGCTCGACGAGATCGGTCATGTTCCTGGCTGCCGCCACCGATGCGTAATGGAAGTCGTCCACGATGATCGCCGATCCCGGGGGCAGGCGCGCGGCGTCGTTGGCGATCGACGCGATGACGTCGGGCGACGCTGTTCCGTCCATCGCCAGCAGGTTGGCGGCGTCCGCGCCGAACCCAGGGTGGATGACGCGGGGGGCTTCGACAAACCCGGTCCAGAACCGGATCGGGTCAGCGTCGGCTCCGTCGCAGGACAGCCAGGAAGTAAGGTCAGGTGGTCTCGCTGCCGCCCAGTCCGCCAGCAGCACGCTCTTGCCCGCTCCTGCCGCCCCCACCACGACGGCCAGGCGCTGAGCGGCCCCGGCCGTCAGCCGTTCGTGCAACGCGGGCCGGGTGATCAGTGTTGCGGGCAGCGCCGGGGGCCGGAACTTCATCCGCGCGAACCGCGCGCTCGCCCCGGTACTGCCCCCAGTCACGGCAGCCATTTTCTTAGCTAATCACGGTCAGTGACCGTAAGGAAGAGGTCAATGTCCCGTTATGTGGCCGTAAAGGCGAAGCTCACCCGCGCAAGGGTGACGACGCGGCCCGCGCCGCGGGGCGCGCTCAGGACGCGGAACCGCCCGTTGTTAACAAGCGAGGAGGCCGGGATGGCCCTCGGAGTGCATTCGGAAGTGGGCAGGCTGCGCAAGGTCATGGTGCACCGGCCGGGCCTGGAGCACACCCGGCTGACGCCGTCGAACGCGGAAGAGCTGCTGTTCGATGACGTCTTGTGGGTGGCCAGGGCGAAGCAGGAGCACGACGCGTTCGCCGGAGCGATGCGCGACCGTGGCGTGGAGGTGTTCGAGGCGGAGCAGCTGCTGGCGGAGGCGCTGGCCAAGCCCGAGGTCAAGGACTGGGTGTGTGAGCACATCCTGTCCGAGCGCCAGATCGGCATTACCGCGGCGCAGCAGGCCCACGAGTGGGTCCAGACCGCGGCGCCGGCCACCGTGGCGGAGTTCCTGATCGGCGGGATCACCAAGGCCGATGTCGCCCAGGACGTGGGCCTTGTGTGGGAGTCGGCCGACCCGACCAGCATGTTGCTGCCGCCGTTGCCGAACTTCTTGTTCCAGCGGGATTGCTCGTGCTGGATCTACGGCGGCGTCACCATCAACCCGATGACCAAGCCGGCCCGCGTGCCGGAAACCAAGATCGTCGAAGCCATCTACCGGTTCCACCCGATGTTCGCTGATGAGGGGTTTCCTATCTGGCTGGGCGGGTCGGATGAGGACTGGGGCCGGTGCCATGTCGAGGGCGGCGATGTGCAGCCGATCGGCAACGGCGCGGTGATGATCGGTATGGGCGAGCGCACCACCCCCCAGGCGGTGCTGTGGATCGCCCGGTCGCTATTCCGGGCAGGGGCGGCCAAGCTCGTGCTGGCGGTGCACCTGCCGAAGTCGCGCAGTTACATGCATCTGGACACGGTCATCACCATGTGTGACCGCGATCTTGTCACCTTGTTCCCGCAGGTGGTCAACGGGGCGCGCACCTGGGCGATCCGCCCGGGGGGGTCGGCCGATGATCTGGTGACCGAGGAACAGCAGGGGTGGCTGCCCGAGATCATGGCCAAGGCGCTGGGCGTGGACCGGATGCGGGTCATCGAGACCGGCGGGGACTCCTTCGAGGCCGAGCGCGAACAGTGGGATGACGGGAACAACGTCGTCGCACTCGAACCCGGCGTCGTCGTCGCCTACGACCGCAACTTCGGCACGAACACCGCCCTGCGCAAGGCGGGCATCGAGGTGATCACGATCGAGGGGTTCGAGCTTGGTAAGGGCCGTGACGGTGGCCACTGCATGACCTGCCCGCTGGAGCGCGACCCGGCATTCTGACCTGACCGCAGACATTCATCTGACCCGACCGAGACACCGAGCCGACCCCGACCGGAGAGGGCAATGGCGTTCAATCTGAAAACCGCAGCTTCCTCAAAGAGATCGACTTCGACCCGCGTGAGCTGCGTTACCTGCTGAAGCTGTCCGAAGCGCTCAAGATGGCCAAGTACGCCGGCACCGAGACCCAGCGCCCGGTGGGCAAGGAGATCGCGCTGATCTTCGAGAAGACCTCCACGCGCACCCGCTCAGCGTTCGAGGTCGGCGCCTACGATCAGGGTGCGCACGTCACCTACCTGGACCCGTCCGGCTCCCAGCTGGGGCACAAGGAATCGATCGCCGACACCGCCTCCGTACTGGGCCGCATGTACGACGCGATCGAGTACCGGGGCAACCGCCAGGTCGACGTCGAGTCCCTCGCCGAGCACGCCGGGGTGCCGGTGTACAACGGGCTGACCGACGAGTGGCACCCCACCCAGATGCTCGCCGACTTCCTCACCATGCACGAGTCCAGCAACAAGCCCTACGACGCCATCGCCTACGCCTTTGCCGGCGACTGCCGCTTCAACATGGGCCGCTCCCTGCTGGTCATGGGCGCGCTGATGGGCAGCGACGTCCGCCTCGCCGGCCCGGAGGAACTGCACCCGCCGAAGGACGTCGCCGACATCGCCCGCCTCACCGGCGCGCGCATCACCATCACCGAGGACCCCGATAAGGCCGTCGCCGGGGTCGACTTCATCCACACCGATGTGTGGGTGTTCATGGGTGAGTCCAAGGACGTGTGGGCCGAGCGGGTCAATATCCTGAAGCCGTATCAGGTCAACGCCGCCCTGCTGGCCAAGAGCGGGAACCCGGCCGTCAAGTTCATGCACTGCCTGCCCGCGTTCCACGACCCCAACACCACGGTCGGCCGCGAAATCATGGAGCACACCGGCATGACCTCCGGCCTCGAAGTCACCGGCGAGGTCTTCAGCTCGGGGGCCAGCATCGTGTTCGACCAAGCCGAAAACCGCCTGCACACCATCAAGGCGATCCTCGTCGCCACGCTCGCCTAGGACACGCCCTCAATGTCGTCCGGGCAACGCCGGTCCCGGCCCGGGTCCAGCGGCCGGTGATAATCGGTTGCTGTGACGTTCCCGAAGATCGAGCTGCACGTTCATCTGGAGGGCACCGTCCGGGCCGGGACGCTGCTGCAGATCGCCCGGCGGAATAGCGTGCCGCTGCCCGCCGGCACGGTGCAGGGGCTCGCCGGGCTATACGAGTTCCGCGACTTCGCCCATTTCCTCGAGGTGTGGCTGCTGACCACCGGTGCGCTGCGCACCGAGGAGGACTTCCGGCAGGTCGTGGTGGATTACGCTGCCGAGGCGGCCAGCCACGGCGCGGTCTATATCGAGGGGATCTTCACCCCGGGTGAGCCGGTCAGCCGGGGGGCCGGCTGGGATGAGGTGTTCACCGGCTACTGCGACGGCGCCCAGCAGGCGGCGGAACTGCACGGCGTTCAGGTCCGGCTGACGCCGGACATTCCGCGCGGCTGGCCGCTGGAGGCCGCGGAGCTCACCGCGCGCCATGCGGTGGCCTACCGCGATCGCGGCGTGGTCGGCGTTGGCCTCGGCGGCTCGGAGGCCGAATATCCGCCCGAGCTGTACGCGCGGGCGTTCGAGGTGGCCAGGGATGGCGGGCTGGGCTCTGTGCCGCACGCGGGTGAGGCGGCGGGCCCGGCCTCGATCCGCGGCGCGCTGGACAGCCTCGGGGCGGACCGGATCCGCCACGGGATCCGGGCCGTCGACGATCCCGGCCTGGTTGCCGACCTGGCCGCGCGGGGGGTGGTGCTGGATGTGTGCCCGATCTCGAACCTGCGGACGGGCGTGGTTGCCTCGCTGGCCGAGCACCCGCTGCCGCGGCTCGTGGCGGCCGGTGTCGCCTGCTCGGTGTCGACCGACGACCCGGCGATGTTCGGAACCGACCTGACCGCCGACTACGCGGCCGCCAGGCAGCTGGGCGTATCCGCCCGGGACTGCTATCTGGCCGGGCTGCGCGGTGCGCTGTGCGACCAGCAGACCAAAGCCGCACTCGAGCAGACCGGCGCGACGTTCGACTGGGCCGGGCTTGCCGCTGCGGGGCAGGAGTAGCTGCGCGACAGGCCGGGGATGCCGTCGGAGGTGGCATCACCCCGCTGTGGCTGATTCCGGCGGCTTCCACCAGGTGGGGTCGCGCCGGGCGGTCGGCGGAAGCGGGCCCGGTGACCTGCCGAGGCGGAACAGCATCTGAACGTGCTGACCCGCCGGGATGAGGGCGGCGGCTGCCTGCCGGGTCCGCGGATTCTCCACGACGGCGGTGAGCGGGGCGACGGCCTGGCCGCACGTGTGGGCGACCAGGGCGAGCCGCTGCCAGGCCAGCCCCGCGTGAACCCAGGCCGTCTTGCTTTCGTCCGCGGAGGTCAGCAAGCCGATCATGGGTCCGGCCGCGAGGGCTTGCGCATCGCGCTCGCCCATCTCCCGCAGCGGCTCACCGGAGACGCTGAGCGCGGCGATGAGGGCACCGGCGTCCGGGTGCGGGGGCACGGTCATGCCGTCCCGCCGTGGGTCTGCCGGGTCGGTTCTCAGCCAGCGTGCCAGTTCTCCGGCGAAGGAGCCTGTGTGGGCAAGCTCTCCAACGGCCTGGCGATGCAGGTCAGCCAGGTAGTCCAGGGACTGCCGGTCAGCGGCATAGTGGACGCCGATGCCTTGGGGCAACGGCAGTTGCGGCGGCTCGATCGCCGCTGGCGGGTACCCGCGCTTGTCGGTTACCCGGGAGATCAGCGCCGGGAACAGTCGCGCGAGTTCATCATCGGCCCCGGCGCCGGCCGCACCGAGCCGTACCTCTCCATCGGCGCCGATCTCCACGGCCATGCCCAGGCCGGATGCGGCGGCTGCCACGAGGACGCTCATCGCGCTGCAGCCCAGGCTGATCGTCATGGCACGCCGGTACGGATCGGCGACGGCCAGCGCACGGGCCGGCTCGGGACCGATGATCAGCGATCCGCCGGCGACGCGGAACTGCCATGGCTGCGTGTTGTGCGGCGACGGGGCGAGCGTGGCATAGGCCGCGAGCCGGGTGAGCGCGACGTCGGTGCCGTCGCTGGCCAGCGTGCCGGGGTCGGGCAGAGTGGGCCGCTGGCCCGCGACAGGACGGACGGGCAGGAGCTGTGCCATGATCGCCGCGCGCTGATCCGCGCTGCCCCGGTCATCGGGCAGGCCGAGCGCCTCGGTGAGGCTAAGGCGGTACCGCCCGCTGTGCAGCGGCGCTCCGAGCAGCACCGACCGGGCCGCCATCGCGGCCGCACCGGCGGCCATGCTTGCGGTACTGGCAACCTGCGGGCGGCCGGCGAGCTCGCGGTTGATCAATGGGAGCGACTCCAGGGCCCGGAGCGGGACGTTGTCGACGCCGATGACCTGGGCCGCGAACCGGGACGTGTCCTCGGGGGACAGGCCGGTCCGCATGAGGTCCGCCAGGGACACCCCGTCGAGCCGGCCGTTGAAGGGCTCGAGGTCATCGTGCGGGCTGTCCCAGCGCTCGACGTCGATCAGCACGGTGTCGCCCAGGTTGGTGACCATGAGCAGGGGCTTGCCGTGCCGCTGCGCCGCCAGGCGCAGCTGGACCTTCACCCGAAAGTCGTCTACCTCGTCGAACACGACGTCGCTGGCCGCGACGAAAGAGCTCACCGTCTCGTCATCGAGGCCTTGTTGATACAGAACGCACGCTGCGAACGGATCGAGTTCCCATACCGCGCGGGCGGCGAGCTGGCACTTGGGGATGCCCACGTGGGGCAGGCTGCCATGCATGCGGTTCAGATTCGAGGTAGCCAGCACGTCGTGATCGGCGAGCGAGAACGTGCTGCCGATTCCGTGGCGTACCAGCGCCGACAGCACATTGCTGCCTACCGACAGTCCGGCGATTGCCACCTGTGCCCGCTGCAGCGCGGCCTGCTCTGACCGGGTGACGAGATTCCGGTTGCGGTTGGTGCGGAGCTCGAACAGCTCCGCAGGCTCGAGGGTGCGCAGGGCAACGTTCAGCCAGGGGTAGTAGGACCAGACCCCCGGATGCCTGGCCGCATACTCCGCGATGAACTTGTCCCGCGCCTGGGGTGGTCCGCCCGGCAGGCGGACCATCGCCAGCTCCGCGACCTGGCTGGCGTGGATATCACGCATCTGGACGGTACCGAACTGGGCCAGCCAGCCGGCATGATCCGGCAGATGATCGTGCCTGGCGAGGGTCAGCCGCTCGGGCATTGCGCATCCTCTCGCGTTGTCCGTTCGTCGGCATAGAGCGGGATCTTCCAGTGGCCGGCCAGGGTCTGCGGAGGGTCGCGGAACTCGACCAGGGCGGGTGCCAGCTCGCCGCTGGCGACCTCGCTGGCGATCTGCGGGAAGTCGTCAAGCAGGGCGCGCGCGGCGGCGGTCAGCCCGGCGCCGCCAGCCCCGCCGATGACGCGCACGACGGGCTGCTCGCGGCCGCCCGGGGAGTACCTGCGGACGAGCTGAACCGCCACGACGGACGGGTCGCGTACCGCCAGCCGCGGCGCCCAGGTGCGCAGGTCACCGTAGGGGACGAAGGTCGACCCGATGGCGGCTTCGGCGGCCCGCTCGATGTCGGACAGCAGAAGCCGTCCCTGCTCCCAGCCCTGGTAAGTCGCCCGGTCACCCACCCGGTAGCGAATGATCGGTGCTGCCCGTGCGTCGAACTGGGTCACGACGACATCGCCACGGGCACCGGCAGCGACGTGATGCCCATCGTCGCCGAGCACTTCGATGAGGTGCGTCTCGGTGAAGGCGCGGTAAACGCCGTCGCTCGCGGGCGCTACGCCCAGGGCTCCGGCGTCGGTCGTGGGGTAGAAAGCGGCGAGCCGGACGCCGGAAAAGCGAGCCCGCAGCCGGCCTGCGTCGGTGTCCGCGAGCGCCGCACCGCCATACACCAGGAGTTGGGGGTGCAGGCCGCCCGCCGCCCGGGCGACCTGCTGGAGGAACCCCGGCGACCCGGAGATCGTGTCTGGCGCAAAGGCGGCCGCGCGGCGCAGTTGCGCCTCCAGCGGATCGGTGGCCACGGTGACGAGGGCATTGGCTCTGCAGTGGCGGGCCAGCCAGGTCATGGAGACCGAGGAGCCGGTCACCCCCTGCTCCTGGCCGTCCGGCCGGTGCTCGATCCCCCAGTGCCGCTGGCCGGGGCCCACCCCACTCATCGCCAGCGCACGCAGGAAGTTGTCGCCGAGCCCACGGTTCGCGCATCTGGCCGTCACCGGCACGAGGACCTGCGTGGCGGTACTTCCGCTGGTGCTCATGACCAGCACGCGGCCCGGACAGGCAGGCTGCCGGTGGTAACCGGCCTGGGCCATCCAGTGCTTATCAATGACAGGTACCTGGCTCCACACCCAGGACGGCTGCCCGGCACCGGCCGGGTCGACGCCGGCATCGTCAAGCAGCTCGCGGTAGGCAGGATTGAGGCTCTGCTGAGCGTGATAGCGCAGCAGGGCACTGGCGCGCCTGAGCCAGGCTTGCCGGATCTGCTGGGGAGTCTTCCCGGCCACGTCGCTGATCTCCTGGCGGACGCGGGCCCAGGCATCATCCTGGGCACCGGCCTGGCCATCGCTACGGGTGCGCTCCCGCATGGCAATCCCTTCCGCTTGGAACACCGTAGACCAGTGGCCGGCTCTAATGGCCGCGCTGGGCTGGTGGCTACGCTCGGTGACCCGTAAGACCGCCTTGCGAACTTTGGTGCGGTATGCGTTGACACCTGGCGCGCCCGCCGATACCGTCGTCCTTCACGGCGGGTCCCGCCGTCGCCGGGCCTATACGCGAGTGCCTGGCCTGGAATGGTGGGGGAAAGGCCTGCGCGAAGCGCGGCATCCCTCAGCGAGTTTCGGTAGTGGGGGAGGTGGCTGACGACCGTGATTCCCCTTCGGCGTGGCAGGTGGTTAGTCCAACGGCAGGGACGCCCCGCGTAATTGCCACGGCAGCTCGCTCTCATCGGGTAAAGCCATTCCGGCACAGTGATGCCGGGACGGAGATTTCGGTGGCAGGTCTTGATGCCCGGCCGCTGTATGCGTGGGCCAAGATCCGTTAGACCGCTTGGCTGTTTGTCCCAGTCCGGGGGGGGGATTGGATGAAGCACCGGTTTCCGGGCGTGCCCGCAGTAGCTGCTACTGTGGCCATCGCCCTGTTGAGCGGGGGATGCGCCAGCAGCAGTGGGGCAGCATCACCGCCGGTGGAAAAGCATAACGTGGTAGTCGGTGCGGTCCCGGTCGCTGACGCGGCGGCGTTGTATATCGCTCAGCAGCGGGGCCTGTTCCAGGCTCAGGGCCTGAACGTGAAGATCGAGACGATTGTGAGCGGCGCGGACGCCACCACGGGCCAGTTGGCCGGCAAGTACGACGTTGTGTTCGGGAATTACGTCTCGTATATCCTCGCGGACGCGCTGCACAACGACCAGTTCCGGATGCTCGCGCCAGGAGCGGCGGATAGCCCTAACGATTCGGCGCTGGTGGTACCGCCCAACTCCCCGATCCAGACCGTCGCCGATCTCAAAGATAAGACAATCGGTGTCAACGCGCCCAACAATATCGCCACCGTGTTCATCGACGCGCTGCTGAGTGCGAACGCGATGGGGGTACGACAGGACCACATCCGCCTCGTGCCCGTCCCGTTCCCGGACATGACCAAGGCGATGCAGACGCACAAGATCGACGCGGCATGGCTGGTGGAGCCGTTCGTGACCTATGCGGAGATGTCCGGGGCCACACCGCTCGTCGACACCGACACGGGTGCTACCCAGAACCTCCCGCTGGGCGGTTACATGGTGACCCAGTCGTGGGAGAAGAAATATCCGGGGACCGCGGCGGCGTTCCGGCGTGCCCTGACGGAGGGGCAGCAAATAGCCTCCAGTGACCTCCCTGCGGTCTGGCACGGTGTGGAGCGGTTCGCGAAGATATCGGCCCAAGTCGCCGGGCTCATGGCACTGCCCAGCTACCCACTGGTCATGCAGCCGAGCGAGCTTCAGCGAATCGCCAACCTGATGCTGCTGTACAACATGCTCGGCCAGAACTACGACACCGACCAGATGCTCCGCTGAGCGGTCTGTCGGCCCGCGGCGGGTGACCTGGCCGATGCCGCCCTTGGTCACGGTGGCCGGGTCATCGGGGTGATCCCGGCCGGCCAAGCCCGCCAAGCGGGATCTTATCCAGCGGGCCCGGTCCGCTGAAGAGGCACTCGCCGTTATCGCGTCACGATGGGCGGCGGTATAGCTCGGTCAGCAGGGCGATCGCCGCGTGCGTCGAGGGATGGGGGTCGTGGCGCCGCCAGATCATCCGCACCGCGATTGGCGGGGCGTCCTGCAGCGGCCGGAAGACGACGCCGTCGCGCCGGTACTGGGCCGTGGTGCCTTCGGGGGTGATGCCGATGCCGCCGCCGGCCGCGATGATCGTGAGCCAGTCGTCGATATCGCGGGTTTCCTGGATGTGCGGCTGCGCGGCGGGTGGCCACAGGTCCGGGGTTGTGGTCCCGGTGCGCCGGTCGATGAGCAGAGTGCGCCGCGGCACCTCGTGAAGCTTGATGGACCGGCGCCTGGCCCAGGGATCGTCGGCCGCGAGGGCGCAGTAGCGCCGCTCGTGGCCCACGATGGCGCTGGCGAAGCGGTTGCTGTCGGCGGCGGTGCGCAGCACAGCGAGGTCACACAGGCCCTCGGCCAGGCCGCCGGTGGGCGAGTTGGTGCGGATCAGGTGCAGTTCCACGCCGGGATAGCGGGCGGCCCAGCGGCGCTGGAACTCGCGGGTATGCCGGCCCATGGCCGACCATGCGTGCCCGATGCGGAGCGTGGTGTGCCCGGTGGTCGCCTCGGCGACCAGGTTGTCCGCCGCGGCGAGTATCTGCCTGGCCTGGGCCAGGATGCGCACGCCGGCCGTGGTCGGGGTGATGGTCCTGCTGGTGCGGTGGAGCAGCCGGACGCCGAGGACCTGTTCGAGTGCCATGAGGTTGCGTGATACGGCAGCCTGCGAGATGCCGAGTTCGATAGCGGCGTCGGTGAAGGTTCCCGCGTCCACGATCGCCACCAGGCAACGCAGGTGCCGCAGTTCCAGATCCATAATCAAAGCGTATAGCTGCCCCCATGCATGCATTTTGCGTATGCGTCGCCGGGGTCCATGCTCCTGCCATGACGATCTCGATGCGCGAGCACCGTCCCGCCCCGGCCGGCGGCACGGCCATCGCTCGGCAGCCCGGCCGGCTCACCGGCATCGCCTTGATGACCGGCAGCGCCGCGTCCAATCAGTTCGGCGCGGCAACTGCGGCGCTGGCCTTCCCGGTCCTTGGGCCGGCCGGGGTGGTCGCGGTACGCCAGTGGGTGGCGGGCGTTCTGCTGCTGACCGCCGCGCGGCCGCGGTTTGCCTCCTTCACGCGGCAGCAGTGGCGCCCCGTGCTGGCGCTGGCGCTGATCTTCGCCACCATGAACTTGTCGCTCTACCTGGCGATCGACAGGATTGGGCTGGGCCTGGCGGTGACCTTGGAGTTCCTCGGTCCGCTGTCGGTGGCCCTGCTGGCCTCACGCCGCCTCGCCGATCTCGGGTGCGCCCTGATCGCCGGGACGGCCGTCGTCGTTCTGGCCAGGCCGCAGCCGAGCACCGACTACGCCGGCATCATGCTGGCTTTGCTGGCTGCCGTCTGCTGGGCCTGCTACATCCTGGTGAACCGCGTCGTGGGAGCCCGGCTGCCGGGCGCCCAGGGACCCGCGGCCGCGGCCGGCCTGTCGGCCTTGCTGTACGTACCGATCGGCATCTGGGCATTGGCCAGCCATCCGGTGACGGGCGCGGCACTGGGCCGCGCGGCCACGGCCGGCCTGTTGTGCTCGGCCGTCCCGATGGTCGCCGATCTGGCGGCGCTGCGGCGCGTTCCGGCCAAGTTCTTCGGGGTCTTCATGAGCGTCAACCCGGTGTTCGCGGCGCTGACCGGCCTCGTCGTGCTTGGCCAGTCGCTCGGGTTCGCCGACTGGTTCGCGATCGCCGCCATCGTGACCGCCAACGCGGTCAGCGTTCACACCACGGTCAGCTAGGCGCTTTGGGGCGGGCTGCCGGTACGGCTATGGTCGCGGCATGCGCATTGGCGCGGTGCTGATCGACATCGATGGGGTGCTGACCGTATCGTGGCGGCCACTGCCCGGGGCCGTCGTGGCGCTGCAGCGGTTGCGTGCGGCGGGTCTGCCGCTGGCCCTGGTCACCAATACCACCTCCCGCCCCCGGGCGTCGATCGCGATGGCGCTGGCTGAGGCCGGGTTCCCGGTCACCGCCGCCGATATTCTCACCGCGCCCGCCATCGCCGCCGCTTACCTGAACGATCACTACCCCGCAGCCCGGTGCCTGCTGCTCAACCATGGACAGATCACTGCGGACCTGGCCGGGGTGACCCTGGTCGGTGCGGACGACCCCGGCCCGGTCGATGTGGTGCTGATCGGCGGCGCGGGGGAGGAGTTCAGCTACCAGATGCTCAACCGCGCCTTCGGCCACCTGCAGGGCGGGGCCAGGCTGGTGGCGATGCACCGTGGCCTGTACTGGCGCACGGGCGACGGCCTGCAACTAGACAGCGGGGCGTTCGTCGCGGGCCTGGAACAGGCGGCCGGGATCCAGGCGGAGGTGGTCGGCAAGCCCGCCGCGGCGTTCTTCGCTGCCGCGCTCGCGCACCTGAGCGCGGACGCTGCGGGCACCGTGATGGTCGGCGACGACATCGAGAACGACGTGCTCGGCGCCCAGCGGCAAGGGCTTACCGGGGTGCTGGTCAAGACCGGCAAATATCTGCCCAGTGCGCACCACAACGCCAGCGGCACCCCTGACCACGTCCTGGATTCCTTCGCCGGCCTGCCGGGTTTGCTCGAGCAACTGTCCTGAACGTCCGGCGCTTATTGCTCGGATCCGATCGAGAGCACATGCCAGATGAAGGTCGTCAGCCACAAGAAGCCGGTGGCTACGACGACGATCTCCACTAGGCGCCGGTTATCGGTGAGCAGCCCGGCCAGCCCGGCCAGCAGGGCGATCGCACCAAGCACGGTCGTTACTCTCCGGAAGATCACTCCCTGTCGTTCCTGCGGCCTGGTATGCAGGTCAGCGGCGCCAGTTACCGCGCAGAGGGCGCCGAGGACCAGCTCCACCGCGCTCGTGGACCAGGCGGTGGACAACAGCGGGAAGTGCGTCCCGGTCGCAAATGCCCCATAGGCCAGAACCATCGCCAGCGCGGTGACCGACGACACCAAGTCTCGCCAGGTCAGCCCCATCGCCAGTACCTCCGCAGCCATCGCGGTGGCCAACGCTATGAGCAAGTCTGCGCCCTGCTGCCAGCCGCGGGGTAGTGCCGCCGCCGGAACGTCATCTTCTTGTGTCGTTGCGTTCGGAGCGGATGCCCTCCGGGCAGGCGTTTCAGCACCATTTCAGTGCCGTTTCAGCGGCCGCTGGCAACGTTTGGCTACGGCAGCGAGGGCCACGGGGGCCTTCGAATGTGAAGGGAATTCACTGCAATGCGCAGCCAACGGGGTCAAGGACGCTACCTGGGTGCACTCGCCGGGCCGCTGATGCTGGCGGGCCTGCTCACCACCGGGCTCGGCCCGGCAGCGGCGGTACCGGCCTGCCAGACCTGGACCGCGGTGCCACCACTCAACCCGGGCACGCAAGACAACGAGCTCGAGAGCGTGAACGTACTGTCCGGCTCTGACGCCTGGGCGGTGGGCGTCAGCCACGACGCCGGCCCGGACCAGACCCTGATCGAGCACTGGGACGGTTCGTCCTGGTCGGTGGTGCCCAGCCCGGATCCTGGCGGCGGCAACAACTTCCTCTTCGCGGTGCGTGCCGCCTCGCCGGACGACGTCTGGGCGGTGGGCAGCTTCGAGGACACCAGCGGGCCCAGCGTGGTGACGAAGACCCTGATCCTGCACTGGGACGGCACCAAGTGGAGCCAGGTGACCAGCCCCAGCCCGGGCACCGCCTTCAGCGGTGTCGAGGCGGTACGGGTTGTGTCGGCCAACGATGTCTGGGCGGTGGGCAGCTTCGGCAGCAGCAGCGGGGAGACCCGGAGCCTCATCCTGCACTGGAACGGCACCGCCTGGAAGCGGGTAGCCAGTCCCAATCCCGCGGTCGTCAACGACCTGGACTGGGTGACCTCGACATCATCGACCGATGTCTGGGCGGTGGGGCTGGTCTCCAGCACGAGTGCCCTCGCTGGCCACATGCTGCGGCCCGGAACGCACATCGCCGCCCGTACCGATCCCAGAACCTTCATCGTGCACTGGAACGGCACGAGGTGGAGCCAGGTGACTAGCCCCAGCCCGGGTGCCTTCGACTTCCTCCAGGGGGTCGGCGCAACCTCGACAAGCAACGCCTGGGCGGTCGGCACCACCTCCACCACCGACACCGCGGACCAAACGCTCATCCTGCACTGGAACGGGACCGCCTGGAAACGGGTGACGTCGCCTAACCCAGGCGGTTCCAGCGCGGACAACGAGCTCTCCGGGCTGGCAACCACCGCCACCGGCAACGCGTGGGCGGTGGGCAGCTTCGACGACAGCAGCAACAACCAGCAGGCGTTCATCGCGCGGTGGGACGGCAGTAGCTGGCAGCAGGTGCAGATCCCCACAACGGGTACCAGCAGCGCGCTGTTCGGGGTGGGCGCGTCCTCCTCCGGCAACGCCTGGGCCGTGGGCAGCGCCGTGTCGGATACCACCGGGCAGACGCTCGCCCTGCACTGCAGCTGAGAGACGATCACACGACCCAACACGGAGAAGGCGGAGATGACACTGGAAGCCAACGAACCTCGTCGCCGGGGCCGGGCGCTGGTCTGGCGCCTGATGGCAGGCACCAGCGCCGCGGTGGCGGCGCTTGCGATCCCCGCGCTGCCCGCTGCCGGGGCGGCCACGCTGCCGCACGGCGGCGCCAGCGCCGGCCCAGGCGTTGCGGCGGTCACCAGCCCCGGCACGCTCCGCGGGTGGGGCTTCAACGACGACGGCGAGCTCGGCAACGGCACGACGAACAGCTCAGATGTGCCGGTGAAGGTCAAGCTGCCGTCCGGCACCAAGGTCACCCAGGTCCGGCAGGGCTGCAGCTTCACGGTGGCGCTCACCAGCACCGGATCGGTGCTCACTTGGGGCGATAACAGCTTCGGGCAGCTCGGCAACGGCACCACCGGCGGCCGTAGCACCGTCCCGGTCAAGGTCAGCCTGCCGGCCGGCACCAAGGTCACCCAGATCCGGGCCGGCTGCCTTCACGCCCTCGCCCTGACCAGCACCGGCCGAGTGCTCGCGTGGGGTTATAACTTCTTCGGGCAGCTCGGCGACGGCCTCAACACCGACAGCAACGTGCCCGTCTTCGTTGACATGCCGCAGGGCATCAAGGTGTCGGCGATCACCGCCGGCCAGTACCACAACCTGGCCCTGGCCAGCACCGGCACCGCGGTCTTCGCCTGGGGGCGCAACCAGTTCGGCCAGCTTGGCAACGGGACCCGCACCGACTCCAACACCCCGGTGCTGGTCACCCTGGCCGGGGTCACGCTGACCGGGCTGACAGCTACCTTCGGCGACAGCCTGGCGGTGACCACTCAGGGCCAGGTCCTGGTCTGGGGCGACAATGGGTTCGGCGAGCTGGGTGACAATCTCGCGCTCGGCGACGCCACCACCCCCGTCTTCGCGCAGGTGCCCGCCGGGGTCAAGGTGGTCGGGGCCGTCGGCGGCAGCTTCCACTTCCTCGCCCGCACCGACAGCGGCGACGTGCTGGCCTGGGGCGACAACACCTTCGGGCAGCTCGGCGACGGCAGCTTCACCCAGCGAAACGTCCCCACGTTCGCCGACTTGCCGCCCGGTGCCACCGTGACGACGCTGGGCGCAGGCAACCGCCACAGTCTGGCGCTGACCAGCCAGGGCAAGGTCCTGGGCTGGGGGCAGGGTGCTGACGGGGAACTCGGCCAGGGCAGCTTCAGCGGCAGCGACACCCCGGTCCAGGCGCAGATACCCGCCAACCTGGTCGTCACCGCCCTCGGGTCGGGCCCGGGGACCGGCCACAGCATGGCCATCGTGCACCAGAAGTAACGGTCACCAGCCACTGGGCCCGTCGGCCACGCCCTCACGATGGCCGGCGGGCCCGGTGCTTCCGGCCCGCAGAGTCAAGGACGTGCCCCGCACGCGCCGCGTGGGCGCTCAGCACACAGGTCCCCCGGCCCGCCGCCGTAGCGGCGGGCCGTCCCCCCAATACAGGACCCGCATCCGTAAGGTATTCGTTGGATGTCGCAGTTAGTTCGCACCAGCGCTGGGGCTGAGTCACGTGAGCGATGTACCGCGCCCGGCTGGCCGCCGCGCGGCCGCCAACTACCTGCGCGAACTACTGACTCAGCAGGGCCCCTACCGGCGGCGCTGGGAGCAGCACGTGGTGCGCTCCCGGTCCAGTGAGATCACTCAGCTCGCCGTCGCCGAGGTGCTCGCCCAGCATCTGTGGAGCCATCCGCGGGTGGCCGGCGACGAGGACGTGCTGCCGCGCCAGCTCAAGGACACCGTCGCCCGGGCGCTGTCGGGGACGCTGCTCAGCCTGCCGACCCTCGCCCTGTTCATCGACGCGTTCCGGATCTCTGATGCGGACGCCAGGCGGCTGTGGCGGCTGTGGGAAGGTTCGGGACGGATCAGCGTCCTGTCCGGGCCGCGAGCCATGGGGGTCAGGATCGAGAAGGACCTGCACTTGGCTTTCGGCCCAGCCAGGCACCAGACCCTGTCGCTGCACGATCACGTCTACATCGGCTCCGACGGCCGGATCGCCCGGACCCGCACCCTTCAGGTCGTCGAGGCTGTCGCCGACGGTCTTGACCGCATCCCCTACCTGTATGACACCAACGCCGTGACGCTGGAGGTCGGGCAGGGATGTGGTGACATCACCGGTGAGCTTTACCAGGTCAGCGACGACGTGTACGCCACAATGATCCCGCTTGCCAAAGAGCTGTCCGTGGGCGAGACGAGCAGCATCGAGTACACGACGACCTACGGCTACCCCGGGAACCTGGACGATCCGCAGGAACGGGAATTTCGCCGGGCCGTCATGAGGCGGCTGGAGAACATCGAGATACGGGTGGAGTTTCACCCGGACATGCTGCCGGCCCACATCTGGTGGGCGGTCTGGGACGGCTTGGACGGGGACCTGGTCGAGCGGGAACCCGTATCCCTGGGCGGCCAGCACGAGGTACACCGCTACCTGCGTTCGGTCGAAAAAGCCGTCGTGGGATTCCGCTGGTCCTGGCGGCGCGAAGATAGCCGGTGACCGTGATCCGGGCCATCCCGGAACGGATCCGGGATGGCCCGTCAGGATCAGCCGGCCGCGACGGGGGAGGCGCCCTGTGGCGCCTGGCCTTCGATGGTTGCCCAGAAGGCACATTGGTGCCCCTTGGCGAAGACGGCTTCGGATTCGGGGGCGGTCGCCTTCGGGATCAGCTCCTGGATGTGCGCCTTCGCACCACCAAACCTGGGCCAGTTCGGTGCTCCTGTGCCGTTGGGGTTGCCGGTGGCCGCGAAGCGGGTCCAGTAACCCATCATCTGCGCGGACAGCGCGAACTGGTCCGGCTTGAACGGCGGCGTGGTGTCCAGCAGCGGGATCTTGCCGAATACGTACTGCAACTCCGTGCTGTGTGCCGCACCGAGCGGGAACGAGAACTTGACACCGAAGTCGTTCGGCGGGTGCGGGTCACTGAACTCGTAGGCGTAGGACCCGCTGCCCTGGGTCAGGATGTCGGTCAGCAGCGCCGGGCAACTGAACTCCGAGTCGGTGAGCACCTGGGCGAAGGCCAGGTCGGGGGACTTGAACGCCGAGAGCGGGTAGTGGGCGAGGACCTTCTTCGCGTCCTTGGCACCAACCTGGGCGGTGACGACCTTCGGGTATTGCGTCGCGGTCAGCGGATGGCCGCCCAGCAGGTCGAACTCGATCCCGACGAAGAACTGTCCCTCGTCGTGGTTGCTTCCCTGGAGCAGCGGGACGTGCAGGTAGTGCCCGGTTTCGAAGGCCGTGATCGGATCGAGCGGCAGCGTGAAGCCGCCGGTCACCGGTCCCCAGGACAGCCCGGCGGACGGTTCGGCCTTCAGGATCGCCGCGGCCGGCTTGGTGCGCAGGCACGCCGCCGCGGTGGCCGGGTTGGAGCAGCCCAGCTTCTTGGCCAGGGCGGCGCCCTGCTTCTCGGCGGCTTGCTTGGTCTGGGCGGGGAAGATGCACCCGCTTTCCGCGATCGCCCGGGAGAACAGGCCGAGCGCGGTCGGCGAGGCCATGTTCGCGCACACGCTCGCGCCGCCCGCGGACTCACCGAAGATCGTCACGTTGCCGGGATCGCCGCCGAAGGCGAACGCGTTGTTCTGCACCCAGCGCATGGCCGCCTGCTGGTCCATCAGCCCGTAGTTGCCGCTGGAGTTGTCCTGGCTCTCGGCGTCCAGCGACGGCAGCGCGAGGAAACCAAACGCACTGAGCCGGTAGTTGATCGTCACCACGATGACGTGGTCCCTGGCGGCGAGGAGCGCACCGTCATAGATGCTGCCCGCGCCGCCGGTGAAACCGCCGCCGTGAATCCACACCATCACCGGGAGTGGCCGGTTCGCCGCCTGTGGCGGGGTGTAGACGTTCAGGAACAGGCAGTTCTCAAAGGTGCTGGTGGCCGGCACACCAGTGGCGATGCTGCCGGTCTGCGCACAATCGTGCCCCGGCTTGGTCGCTGGCCTGATGCCGCGCCACGGCGGGAACGGCTGCGGCGGCCGCCACTGGTTCGCGCCGGTCGGCGGGGCGGCATAGGGGATGCCGAGGAACTCACGGGCGCCGTTCTTGTGGAAGCCACGCACCAGACCGTGGTCGGTCCGCACGACGAGCGGCAGCGGCCCTGCGGCACGGCCGGAGGCCGACGCGCCGGCCGCGGTAAGCCCGGATAGCGCTAATGTCAGGCCCACCGCAGCCAGCGTGAACCGGCCGGTACGGCTAATGAGGAATCGTGTTCTGCGCATGGCCGACCTCAGCTCCCGGTCCCGGGTCCTGGGCTCGCCGCCGGCCCCGAGCCACGGCGGCCAACCGGCCCCGCTAGGCGATGGTTACTTACCAGTCAGTAGTCTCAGCCCGGCGGCCGTTCAGGTCAAGGCGCCCCCGTATTCACACAGGTCGCGCACCACGCATATCTCGCAGCGGGGCCGCTGTGCCCGGCAGACCGTCCGCCCGTGGGCGATCAGCGCGACGTGCAGGTCATACCGGATGCCGGGGGGCACGCGCGGCGCGAGGAGCTGGTGCGCCTTGTCCGCCGTCGTGTTCGCCGGGATCCAGCCAAGCCGGATGGCGACCCGGTGGACATGGGTGTCGACCGGGAACGCGGCCCGGCCCATCGAGAACACAAGCACGCACGCGGCCGTCTTGGGGCCTACGCCGGGCAGCGAAAGAAGATAGCTTTCGGCCGACTCGTCGTCAAGATCGTTGAGACGGCCGAGATCGAGGCGGCCTTCCCGTTCCTCAATGGCCGCAAGGATCTGCTGGATACGGCGCGCCTTCTGGTCCGCGATCCCCCCGCAGCGGATGGCGCTCGCGACCTCGGCCGGATCCGCGTCCGCAACCTGCTCCCAGCTGGGAAACTTTTCCTTGAGCTGCGCGAACGCCCGCTCTGAGTTGACATCGGAGGTGTGCTGGGACAGGACGGTCGCGATGATCTCGTCGATGATCGGCAGCACCGGCTTGGGCACGAACGCGCCCTGGCTGGCCCGCAGGCGGCGTTGCACCGCCGTGATGTCTGCTGGGCTCGGCGCTGTCCCCGGCAAACCCGCACCTCGATCTTGGTTCCGGTGTTCCGAGCATCATCTCGCACCGGCACCCGGCCGCGCTGGCCCCGGGCCGCGGTACGCGGCGTCACGCCCTTGATCCTCCGTCGGCCACAGGTGCCGGCGCCGGGCCGGCTTCCCCGCCGAGTTGGCTGGCGATCGCCGCCGGGGCGCGCATCCGCCACGCGTCGGTCACCAGCTCCGCTAGGCGCCCGGTGTCCACCTCCGTGAGCCGCAACAGCACCAGCGGCCAGTCGCCGTACCCCGGTGCGGTGAAGAACAGCCCCGGCTCGCCGAGGAGCAAGGCCTGTTTCTCGGCCTCGTCGCCGACGAACAGCACCGCGATGTCGGTGCGGATGATCCGGGGCTTGCCCGCCCTGCGCTCAGGATAGGACCAGACGAACCCCTTGCCGCCCACCCGGAAGTCGAAGCCGTCGCTGTCGATCTCCTCGACGCCCGGCAGGGCCAGCGCCAGGCGGCGCACGTCGTCAGCGTCAGCCATGGAGGTGCCTCACCGGGCACGGCAACCGCATACGCACAGGCTAGACGCGGGCGCCGACGGCCCACGCCGGAGTCAGTGCGGGCAGATCTCGTGCTGGTAAGCGCCGCTGGCGGTGCGGCGCGCATCCTCGGCCGGGCCTATGGTCTGCCCGCAGCGCGCGCACGTCCGGCCGCTGGCATGCAGTTCGTTGCTTTCGAGATCGATGCCGATGTCCGTGAGCTGTTCCTCGGCAGCCTGCATGTCGTGAGCGGTCTGGATGCCGGGCAGCGGAAGGTCAACACCTTCGGCCGGGTGGTCGCTACGTGGTGTCTCGTCCTGCATTGCCGTCCAGCTTTCTGTTGTGCCGTGACCGTGCGCGCCGCCCGGTCCGCTCCGTTTCGGGCGCCCTCACCCGATAGCCAAGGATGCCCCGCGAATGTCCGCACGACATCACCCACCGAGGGCGAGTACGCGACCGGTTGGGCATGGCGCAGGGCGGGCGGCCGGATGCGGCGTAAAGTCCGACAGTTCTTCGCGGGTGCCAGCGTGGCCAGCGCCGCGGTCACATCAGCCGTAACCGTGACTCATCTTGTCGAATCTCCTTCTCGTCGCGTTGCCAATGACGATGCCGACAACCAAAGTGACCAGCAGAGTGACCAGGGCGGCGGAGGCCATCAGCATCGCCTTGCTCCGCTTGTTAGCGGGGCTCTTGCCGTCGTGGTCGGCGGGAGGAGCGCTCATGGCGTTTATGCTCGCCGCTGCGGGACCCGGCCACATCACCCGCACCGGGGGGAATTGCAGCGGCGCCGTTGCGGGCGGGGGGGTCACCCCAGGGTGAGCAGGTAAAACTGCCACGGCTCGAGCGCGACGAACAGCCCGGGATCGGCCAGTTCGGCGCCGTCCCGCTCGAAGGCGCTGTCGTCCAGCTGGCTGGTGAGGTGCCAGCTCCGGCCAGGCAGGTCCGCCCAGCCCAGCGGGATCCGTCCCTGCGCCGATTGGCCGGAAAGGTTGACCACCACCACGTGCCGGGCTCCGTCGCCGGTCCAGGACCAGGCCAGGAGGTTGCGGCAGGACTGGTTGTCGGGCCAGCCGTTGGCGTCGAGCAGCCGCCACACACCCGCGCGAACCTTGGTATCTGCGACGGTGGCCAGCAGCCGCCGGTACCAGCCTGCCAGGTCCAGATCTGGCGGTTCATCCGGCCGCCGGGACAGGAAGACCGGCGGCCGCACCCGGCGGCCCTCGAACTGTCCCTCGTGCCACAAGGTCGCTCCGGGCAGCGTAGCGATGGCCACGGCGGCGGCCCGCTCGGCATCACGCGACATGCGAGCCGCGATCCGGGGCTCGTCGTGGTTCTCCAGGAAGCGCATCAGCCGGGACTGGTAGCTCAGATCGGCCCCCAGGTGGGCGCGGACCGCGGGAGCGTCCGCGCCGGTGATCCGGTCATAGAGCCGTTTGTCGTAGCAGAAGTTGAACCCCTGCTGCTGAAGCTCCCATTCCATATCCCAATAGGTTTCGGCGAGAAGCACGGTCTCGGGGTGCTGGGTGCGCAGCTCGGCTATAACGGCTGGCCAGAACTCCTCGGCTGGCGCAGGTCCGGTGCGGCTGCCCCAGGTCTTGGCGAAGATCTCGTTGGTCAGCAGCATGGCCATGTCGCAGCGGATTCCGTCGCACTGACCGGCGATGTCGGCCAGCGTCTGGGCGGTCGCGGCGCGCATGGCTGGCGAGAACGCGTCGAGCTGCACCACATCGGGCCAGGGCGGAAAGTATGGGTCGCGTCCATGGGCCAGCACGTGCCCGTTGACGTCCAGCCAGCCCGCCGGATCGGCCTCGAGGTCGTGTTCGTCGCCGTGCACGAACAGCTCCGGCTGGGTCGTCACCCAGGGATGATCGGGGGCGACGTGGTTGGGCACGTAGTCCAGGAGCAGCCGAACGCCGCGAGCGGCCAGGGCCTCGCGCGCCGCGGCGAGCCCGGCCGGGCCGCCAAAGAGTGCGTCGGCCACATACCGGTGCACGCAGTACGGCGATCCGAACACGTCCGCTGGCTGCAGATCGGGCAGGGCCTCGGCGAACGAGGCTTGCAGGTCCGCGTTCGCCTCCGCCAGGGCCACCCCCGCCGGGCTTCGTTCCCAGACGCCCATCAGCCAGACCGCGTCGACACCAGCCGGGGTGACCGCATCCCAGTCGGCCGATGGCACGTCGGCAAGCGTCAGCGGCCGTCCGGCCGCCCGGGACAGCGAGTCCAGCCAGACCGCCGTATTGACTTCATAGATCACCGGTTGCCCCGGCCACCCCGTCATCGCACTGCTCATGACCTGCCCATTCGCCTCAGGCCAGCCGTGCTGTCAGCTTCCTGCGCGCGGCGGCGCAGCGCATCACCTCTGTGGGGTGAATCTGAGCGGCGCTGGCTGTTCTGGATGGCTGGGGGAGACACGAAGGTCGACGTTCTTTGCTTTTTCCTTCCCAGTTAGTTCACTGGTCATCGTTGATCCCAGTAGTCTCCTCTAGTAATCGGACATCCCTGGAAGCCCCTGAGGCCAGGGATGTCTCCCTGGTTTAGGGTGCAAGCGCGCACTGTGTCCTTTTAACAACTCTGCGTAATCGTACTCTGGACCCCCTAATTACCCCAAATTCAGGAGGTAAGGACATGGGAAGCTCATCGCTCGACGAGCCCGTACGGCCGGATCCAGCTACGGTCTGGATTAAGAGTTCCCTCAGCTTCTCCAACGGCAACTGCGTCGAGGTAGCCAACCTGGCAGGCGGGCGGGTTGGTGTCCGGCACAGCAAGGACACCGAAGGCCCGGTCCTCCGATTCACGCCTGACGAGTGGCATGCATTCCTCGGCGGCGTACGTAATGGGGAATTCGACGGCTTCGGGGAGAAATGACTGCTACGGGCAGCGCTTTCTAGCTTGCTGTCTCTGCTAGCTGTCGATCAGGGCCGCGGGCGAACGCTCCTTAGCGCCAGGGAGGGGCGTCCGCCCGCGTCACCTGGCTGATCCGTCCGCAGCCAGCTCCTAGCGGCTGCGTCATCATCGTTTGGGGAACCGGCCCGGGACAAATATGCGCGATGGGGCCGTGAACTAGACCGGGATAAACGATCGACGTGAGCGGCACGCTAGCGGATCCGGTGGCCGCCTGACCAATCCGACTCGGCCGTCTTGAGTATGAGTTCTTTCGATGACTCTGCGTCGAGCGAGGCGTCCGCGAGCATGTCGAACGCGATCCGGTGCAAGTAAGTCTCCCGCTCGCCCTGCAACGAGACACCATTTCTCAGATGTTCGGCGCTGACCACGTCTTGTAGCATCGCATCGTTATCTGGCCCAAAGCCAAATATGACAAACGACTCCCCGAAGACCGTGTGCTGCGCGTTAAGGGGGAGGATTCGCAATGTTAGGTTCGGCCGGTCAGCTTCACGTATAAGCCGCTGAAGCTGCTCATACATCACCATGTCATTACCGACCCGGCGCTTCAAAACCGACTCGTCGAGCACAACCTCCAGCTGAACCTGCTCCTCACGGCTCAGCACCCGCTGGCGTTGCATCCTGACCTTGACCAGCCGCTCGATCATGCCTGGCGCGATCGGCTCCACCTTGCTGTAGCTGCTAATGATGTGCCTCGCGTAAGCCTCGGTCTGCAACAGGCCGGTCACCACGTCAACGTGCCATATAGCGATCGTGCTTGCCTCATGCTCGAGGCCAATGAACTCCTGATAGTCCGGGGAAAGGGCATCGGTGAACTGCTCCCACCAGCCCTTCTGCGACGCATCTTCGGCAAGAGCGAGAAGGAGTTCACGGCGCGGCCCGGTGATCTCGTAGTAGTCGAGCAGCCGCTCGACCTCCCGCGGCTGCAAACCGGTCTTGGCCCGCTCGTATCTACTGATCTTGGAAGGTGACCATTTCAGGGCCGCCGCGACAGCATCTCCGCTCTTGCCCATGCTTTCCCTGATCCCGCGCAGCTCAGCAGCAAGGCGGCGGCGCCGTACCGTGGGGCTACCCGGCAAGGTCATCCCTTGTTCCTCCTCTCGGTGTCGCGCGGGCGGGCCAGGGCGACTGTCCATCAATTTCTATAAAAGTCGCAATGAATCTTCCATTACATCGTACGCCTAGATCCAGTGCAATCCTCGGCGCACGCCAGCGCGGGCGCAGGCACGCGGCCCGTGGGGTGCCCGTCACTACGGGACGCAACAACCCCGGGAGCCCTTGTGGTGTTGCACAGCAATCACGAGGGAGGCCCGCATCCCATCCCCAGCCAAGCCCATCGGCCTCCGCCCCAGCCACGTGACTGGCTCGGCTTCCTGCCCTGGCTCTCGGCCTCAGAGCGATGGCCGCCCCGGCCGGGTGACTGGCTTGCCCCCTGTCCAGCTTTCGGCCCCAGAGGGGTGACCGCCCCGTCCCTGGCCGGGTGTCCGTCCCTGGCCGGGTGTCCGTCCCTGGCCGGGTGTCCGTCCCTGGCCGGGTGTCCGTCCCTGGCCGGGTGTCCGTCCCTGGCCGGGTGTCCGATCCGCCGCCGGCCGGGTGTCCGATCCGCCGCCGGTACTTCCATGATCAAGACGACATATCCTCAGAAACGCACGGCCTGGCGCCCGGCTTGTCCCGTTTTGCGCGTGCAGAAACGAGGATATGTCGGGTAGCGCTGCCCGCATGGTGGGCGGGCGAGTGGCCGTCGGCGGCGGGATGCCACGGTTTTCGGATCTGGCGTGCCGTGGGCATGACCAACCCCCTGTGATCATGAAGGCTGCCGCGCCGACCGGGCCGGCCTCTCAGTCCACCCGCGCCACCCGCGTGACCTGCGCAGACTGGGCGCAATCACCAAGATCAACATGCGGGGTTATTTCTGGGCGTGCTCCGTGCGATGGGAAAGGCCTGTGGTCATGGGATGAAGGGTGGCCGCGCGGTCGGCTTCGGATTTGGCTTGCCATGATCCCAAGATCGCAGCAGCATGCCGCGCGTGATCAGCCCGGGCCAGGCCGCAGTCGCTCACGTCTGCCGCCCGCCCCCGATAGCCCCGCGCAATGCGGACCCCCCGGACCGGACGGTGCCGCGGCGCCGTGAAGCTTTCGTTAGTTGGATCAGCCGGATGTTAGTTGGATCAACCGTGGTAATAGGTACGAGACATCAGTGGGAGATGGGTTGTGTGATGGTGGACAACGGCAGTATGCCCAGCTGCCATGGCTATTTCGGCGCCCGGCAGGACCGCTCCGGCCACGCCGAGCGCAAGGATAGCGGGGATGATGATTGCTCGCCGGATGCGCATGGTCTCCTCCATGGCGAATGTCCAGGTCAGCGGGTCGGCTAGTGACCCAGGCGGCACTTCAATGTCACCTGGAGTATTGTCGCGTTCTGACTATTTCATGCACGTCTGCAATCGAAATCTTTTCTTTTTCTAAAATGCAATCCTTGCGACAATTGACGCTGCCTCTTTGCGGGCAAGGTGCGGTTCTCCGTGTACCGAAAGATTAACCTGTCCGTGCACTGCAAGGTTCTTTGCAACTTGCACGGGCGCGATACCGGTGCAACAGAACGCTCAATTATTACCAGAAGATGCTTAGGCGGTAAACATTTGCGTCCGGTAAATGCCACTTGTTGCCAAAATGTTCTAGTAGTACAATTCGCTGCGTGCCCACCGTGACCTTGGCTGGCGCGCTGATCGGCCGCGATGGCGAGCTGTCGGTGCTGGTCAGGCTCATGACAGAGGCGGCCGGGGGGCAGGGCGGCGCGGTACTTATCGAGGGTGAGCCGGGAATAGGCAAGTCCTCGCTGGTAAGGGCGGCATTGGCCGCGGATCCCAATCTCAACTGTGAGGTGTTCTGGGGCGCTGGTGACGAGCTAGGGGAAAATCTGCCGCTGCTGCCATTGCTCGACGGGCTGCGGGTGCGTGAGCGGTCCACGAATCCCCGGCGCAAGACGATCCTCCAGCTACTGCGCGGTGAGGTCGCTGTCGATCCCGGCACGGACACCTCCGCCGCGCTGGCGGAGCAGTTGCTGGCACTCATCACCGAGCAGTGCGCCGTACGGCCGACGATCCTGGTGATCGACGATCTGCAGTGGGCCGATCAGGCCAGCGTCGCGTTGTGGCGGCGGCTGGCCAAGCTGACGGACCAGCTGCCGTTGCTGCTGGTTGGGACGATGCGCCCGGTGCCGCAGCGGGAAGACCTGCTGGCGCTGCGGCGGGCGGTCGGGGACGACGCACGACTACCGCTCGCCGGGCTCACCGAGGCTGCGGTGGCCGACCTGGTCGAGGCCCTGGCCGGGGGCAAGCCCGACCGGAAGCTGCTGCGGCTCGCCGACGGGGCTGCGGGTAACCCGCTCTATATCACCGAGCTGGTCGCAGCGCTGGCGCGCAGCTCACGGGTGACGATCACCGGTGCGGGAGCCGCCGAGCTGACCGGCGGTACCGCGCCAGGGTCCCTGTCGGCCGCCATCGCAGACCGCCTGGGCTTCGTGTCCGGGCCGGTCCGGGAGGTGCTGCGGGCGGCGGCTCTGCTCGGCGTGGACTTCGCTGTGCCGGATCTGGCCATCGTCGCGGACCGCAGCGTGGTGGACCTGGTTCCGGCCCTGGACGCAGCGCGTACCGCGGGTGTGCTGGCCGAGTCCGGTAACGGTATGGGATTCCGGCATCCGCTCATCCGTGCGGCCCTGTACGAGGAGATACCTGTGCCGGTGCGCGCCGCCTGGCACCGCGATGCGGGGCGCGCTCTGGCGAAGGCTGGTGCGCCAGGCGGACCGGGTCGCTCGCCAGCTGCTGCGGGCAACTAGCGGACCCGGCGGTACAGCCGAGCCGATGGATGAGTGGATCCTGGGCTGGCTGGCTCGCACCGCGGAGCCGCTGGTCAGCCAGGCGCCCCAGGTGGCGGTGGAACTCCTCGGCCAGGCCGTGGCGAGCTCGACTGACTCGGCCCAGCACGACATTCTCGTCGTGCGTCTTGCGGACGCTTTGTATCGCGTTGGCGATGCGGCCGAGGCCGAGCAGGTAGCCAACCAGGCGCTGGCGCATGCCATGGACCCTGATCTGGTCGTTGACCTGCACTGGACGCTGGCGCAGTGCCGGATGCGGGTTGGCCGGTTCGAAGAGTCCCTGGCCACCCTGGACAAGGCGCTGGCGTCCCCGGGGATCTCGGCCCGGCAGCGAGCCCGGCTGCTGGTGCTGGCCGCGCGCACGCACAACAACCTCGGTGAGGTCGAAAAGGCCGGCCAGGTCGCCGGCACAGCGCTGGAGGTGGCCGAGGAGGCCGGCGACAACTGGGCGATCGGCTGGGCGCTGCACGTACTGACCATCGTGACCGCGATGCAGGGGCATTTGACCGACGCGCTGCCGCTGTTCGACCGGGCGCTGACCGCGACGCGGGCCGATCCGGCGCTGACCGACCTGCGACTGCTGCTGCAGATCAACAAGGCCGTCACCCTCGGCAACCTCGACCGGTACCAGGAAGCGCTCACCGCGGCCCGGCAGGCGCTGTGCCTCGCCGATCAGGCGGGCACGGTCATCCGGCGAGTTCAGGCACATGGTGCGCTGGGCCAGTTGCTGTTCAACAGTGGGCGCTGGGCCGATGCGATGGCCGAGGTGGAGGCCCTGCCCGAAGACCTCAAGGAACCCATCGCGGCCTGCTCGGACCTGGGCATCGCCGCGGTGATCTGCTTCCACCGCGGCGAGTACCCCGAGGCACGCCATCACCTCGCCGCCGCCGTCCCGCATGCCGAGCGGATCGGCAACCGGGTGATCGGCCCGCTGGCTCTGGCCCGCAGCCTGGACCACGAGCAGGCCGAGGAGCTGCCAGCAGCCCTTGCCGAGTTGACCGCCGGGTTCACCGACAACACCGAGGCGCTCGATGAGATCGAGGACCTGTTGCCGGACGGTGTCCGCTTGGCCACTCAGACCGGCGATGCGGCGGCCGCTAAGGCTCTGGCGGGCCACGCCGCGGCCCTGGCCGCGGACTCGGAGATCCCGCACCGGCAGGCGAACGCGCTGTATTGCCGCGCCCTGCTCGATCATGACGCCGCCCGGCTGCTGACCGCCGCCGAGCGCTACACCCAGCCGGCCGGCCGCTGCTGTCGGCCAAGGCACTGGAGGCGGCTGCGGGAGTGTTCCTCGACACCGGCGACCGCGACCAGGCCCGGGGCGCCTTCACCCGGGCCGGGGACATCTACACCTCACTCGGCGCCGCCACCGACGCCGCCCGGCTACAAGCCAGGTTCCGGGCTCATGGCATCCGGCGCGGCCCGCATGCCAAACACCGCCGGGCCAGGAGCGGCTGGGACAGCCTGACGCCGACCGAGACCAAGGTCGCCGCGCTCGTGGGAGAGGGTCTGTCCAACCCGGAGATCGCCGCCAAGCTGCTGCTGTCCCGGAGAACCGTCGCGACCCATGTCTCCCACATCCTGAGGAAGCTCGGGGTTAACTCGCGGATAGATATCGCCCGTGAGGCGGCCCTGCGCACCATCACGCCGAAGTGATCCCGGCGCGGGGATGGAGCGGGTATGCAAGGCGTGCCCGGTGAATGCGCCGGGGATCATGATCCACCGGGCACGCCCCGCAGTCGGTATGCAAGGCATGTCCGGTGAATGCGCCGGGGATCATGATCCACCGGACACGCCCTGCGGTCGGTATGCAAGGCGCGCCCGGTGAATGCGCCGGGGATCATGATCCACCGGACACGCCCTGCAGTCAGTGGTGGCCGCCACCGCCTTCGTCGAGGTCGTCCTCGAACGCCAGCACGAAGTACACAGCCTTGCCTGCCGGGGTCCAGTAATAACCCCAGTCAGCGGAGAGGCTGGCGACCAGCATCAAGCCTCGTCCTGCCTCCGCGTCGGCTGGCTCATCCACCGGTACTGGCACCGAGCGCGACGTGTCGTGGACATCGACGCGGAACCGGCCGCAGGCACAGGTGATGATGAGCTTGACGGTCCCGCTTACCTCGTGTCTGATGGCGTTGGTCACCAGCTCGCTGGTCAGCAGGACCGCTGTCGGCGGGTCGACGGGGACGTTCCAGGCGTAGATAGCAGACCGTACCTGGCGGCGGGCGGTGCCTGCCGCCGCTGGTCCGGCGATGAGCGAGATGCGCCGCTCGCGTAGAACGGTGGGGCGGATTGGCGCAATCGTGTCCATCTGACTTCCTTGCCAGGCCGGTTTTGGCCCGGTCCGAGAGACCGGCAAGTCGTCCTGCGCGGCCCGCCCGGGAGGTCCGGTCCAACCCTTGACCCTGCCTAGTGCGGTTGCAACACAAATACTGGTGCAAGTTGCACGGAAAGACATCGGTCAGGTGACCGATCTTTGAAGTCGCGACGTTGATCGATCCGTTACCCACGCTTAACTAGCCCGCTTGGGCTAGTTACCGCAGGTCAGCGCAGGTCAGTGAGGGTCGGCGCCGATGGGGTGGGGTCGGCGGGGGTGGAGGAGGGCCGCGAGCGTGGTGGGGGTCGGCGCCGTTCAGCGAGGATTGGCGTCGGCAAGTGAGGATCAGCCCGTTCGTGCCCGGGCCGGCTCGGTCGCGGCGGCCCGCCGCAAGAAGCGCATCGCACCGTCGTTGATCTTGCCGTGCCGCAGCCTAACCACGTCGTGCGCGTAGCTCATGCCTAGCCGCCACGGGGACCGTGAGCCGGCCCGGGGGAACTGGTCGATGGAGCGGAGCACGTAACCCGCCGAGAAGTCGAGCAACGGCTGCTCGCTGACGCTCGGGTCATCGTTGACCGGGACGCACTCGGCGTAGCCGCGGGAGTCCATGTAGCCGAGCAGCCGGCAGACGAACTCGCTGACGAGGTCCGCCTTCAGCGTCCACGACGCGTTGGTGTATCCGATCGTGAACGCGAAGTTCGGGACACCGCTGAGCATCATGCCCTTGTAGGCCATCGTCTCGGGCAGCGAGATGGTCCGGTCGTCGACCACGAGCTGCGCGCCGCCGAGAGCAAGTAGCTGCAGGCCCGTCGCGGTCACCACGATGTCCGCGGCAAGCTCGGCACCCGACTCGAGCAGCAGGCCGCGTTCGGTAAAAGTTGTGATGCTGTCGGTGACGACAGTGGCACGGCCTGCGCGTATTGCCTGGAAAAGGTCGCCGTCGGGCACCAGGCACAGGCGCTGGTCCCAGGGGTTATAGGCCGGCTTGAAGTGTGTGTCGACGTCGTAACCGGCGGGCAGTTGCTTGATCGCCAGCTTGCGGATCAGGTTGCGGATCATCTCGGGACGGCGGCGGCTGAGCTGGTAGAGCAGCGTGGCCAGCAGCACGTTCTTCCAGCGCGCGACGGCGTACCCGCGCCGCGGGCCGAGCAACTTGCGCAGCCGGTCGGCGATGGCGTCCTCGGCCGGCAGCGTCAGGATGTAGCTGGGCGAGCGCTGCAGCATCGTCACGTGCGCCGCGGTCTGCGCCAAGGCCGGCACCAGCGTCACCGCGGTCGCGCCGCTGCCGATCACGACGACGCGCTGGCCTGTATAGTCCAGATCCTCGGGCCAGTGCTGCGGGTGCACGAGGAGGCCCTTGAAGTCCTCGATGCCAGGGAACTGGGGCAGGTAGCCCTGGTCGTACCGGTAGTAGCCGCTGCACATCAGCAGGAAGCTGCAGGTAACTGACACTGTCTCGGTGCCGTGGACCGCCTCCACCGTCCATCGCGCCTCGGCGGTGGACCACGACGCCCGGGTGACCCGGTGGTTGAAGCGGATGTGCGCGTCGATCCCTCCTGCCGCTGCCGTGTCACGGACGTAGCGGAGAATCGAGCCACCGTCCGCGATCGCCCTGGCCTTCAGCCACGGGCGGAAGCGGTAGCCCAGCGTGAACATGTCCGAGTCAGAACGCACTCCCGGGTAGCGGAACAGGTCCCAGGTGCCGCCGATGACGTCGCGGGCTTCGAGGATCGTGTAGGTCTTGCCCGGGAACGCCGTCTGGATGTGGTGCGCGGCGCCGATCCCGGACAGCCCGGCCCCGACGATCAGGACGTCGACGTGCTCGCTCGCCGCCGCGCCGGCGCCTGCCGCGCCCTCGCTCACCACCACGCCGCTCACCGGCGCTCCGCGGCTTCCTGGCCCGCCGCTTCCTGGCCCGCCGCTTCCTGGCCCGCGGCTTCCTGACCCGCCGCTTCCCGGCCTGCGGCTTCCTGGCCCGCCGCTGGCCGGGCCGCGGCCTGCCGCCCCGCCGTCCTTCGCGCTGCCTCCTGCCGCGACCGGAGCTGCTTCTCCAGGACAGCCATGACGTCGAAGTAGTGCGTCGGCGCGACCCGGGCCAGCGCGTCGAAGACATAGGCGTCCGGGCCGACCAGGATGCGGGCCTTGCCCCGCTCGACCCCGCGGCAGATGATCTCCGCCGCCTTGCCGGGCGAGGTCATCGTCACCGCTTCAAAATCGTCCGCCATTTCTGCGGGGCTGCGGCCGCGGCCCTCCGGATCGCGGCGGATGCGCGCATTACGGGCGATGTTCGTGGTGATGCCGCCCGGATGGACGGTCACGGCGGAGACGCCGGTACCGCGCAACTCCTGCCGCAGCGAGTCGGTGAAGCCGCGCACCGCGAACTTCGCCGCGCAG
Organism: uncultured Actinomycetes bacterium; assembly: GCA_963813395.1. Taxonomy (GTDB): domain Bacteria; phylum Actinomycetota; class Actinomycetes; order Streptosporangiales; family Streptosporangiaceae; genus DASXKD01. The sequence continues at coordinate 137,235 of CAWEYV010000008.1, read as the reverse complement.
TAGGCGCTCTGGTAGGGCATGCCGACCAGGCCGAACACGCTGGAGGTGTTGACGATAACGCCCTCGTTCTGCTCGACGAGGATCGGCAGGAACGCGCGAGTGCCGTTGACCACACCGTCGAAGTTGATCTGCCGCAGCCACTCGTCGTCGCCGGGGTCGGCGTCGAGGACGGAGGAGGCGACCGCGACACCTGCGTTGTTGAACACTGCGGCCAGGGGAGCGGTGAGCCACTCGCGCACCTCCGCCGCGAAGCGGACCTGGTCCTCGGCGTCGCGAACGTCCAGAACGCGGGTGAGCACCTGGCCCGGCAGTGACCGTACGGTCTCTTGCAGGCCGGCCGCATCGATGTCGGCGACGGCCACCGGCGAGCCTGACCTGGACAGGCGCTGGGCGAGGGCCCGGCCTATGCCCGAGGCGGCGCCCGTGATCATCACGGGTCGGCCGGTGATGACCCTACGGTTTCGGGGCATCGGAACTCCTTGCCAGAGCGGGGCGGATGTGATTGTGGCAGCGGGTGCGCGGGACGGCGGTGCACCACCGCGCGGCCACCCTTGGCGGGCGAGTAGGCGATGCCCCGGGAATGCCACCGCTCGTCGCGCTCGTTCGTCGGCTCGAGCGTGAAGTAGCGGAGCAGCGTCCGCAGCACCACGTCCATCTCCATCTGGGCGAAGGCCGCGCCGATGCACCGCCGGGCGCCACCCCCAAACGGGATCCACTGATAGCTGTCGGGCCTGCTGCCCAGGAAGCGATCTGGGTCGAAGGTGCGGGCGTGCGGGAACACGGCGTTGTTGTCGTGAGCCAGGTAGATGTTCGCGATCACCACCTGCCCCTTCGGCAGCGTCCACCGGCCCAGCCGCATGGTTGGGGCGCGCACCTGGCGAGCCACCCCGTCAATGACCGGGCGCACTCGCTGCACCTCCATGATGGTCGCCTTGCGCAGGTCCGACCCGCCGGCGTCGACCTCGTCGGTGAGTCGGCGCAGCACCGCTGGATGCCGGCGCAGCCGCTCGATGGCCCAGGCCAGCGTCGTCGCCGTGGTCTCGTGCCCGGCGGTCAGCAGGGTGAGCAACTGGTCGGTGATCTCGCCGCGGTTCATCGGCGAGCCATCGTCGTACCTGCTGCGCAGCATCAGCGCGAGCACGTCGTCGCGCTCACCCGGTCCGGGATCCTGCTGGGCTCGCCCGATCAGCCGATCGATGATCGCGTCGTACTCGCGGCGATAGCCATAGAAACGGCCCCACGGGCTGTAGCGGCCGAGGTCGGTATGCGGAATCGGCACCAGGGCGAGCCGCGAGCCGAGCCGGACCAGCTTGGGCAGAAGCTCGCGCAGCGCCGCCAGCTCGGCACCGTCAGCGCCGAAGACCGCGCGCAAGATCGTATTGAGCGTGATCCGCATCATTGAGTCGAGCGTCGCGAACTCGCGGTCCTCCGGCCACGACGCCATCTCGCGGACGGCCTCCTCCTCGACGACGGCTTCATACACGCCGAGCCGGCGGCCGTGGAACGGCGGAACGAGAAGTTTGCGCTGCCTGCGGTGCGCGTCGCCGTCCAAGGCGAAGAACGAGTTGGGGCCGAGCACCCGGCCTAGGTTGACCTCGAGGTTGCTGGCGATCTCGGGACCGGCCATGAACAACTGCTTGATCTCGGCCGGATCGCTGACGACGACCGCCCGGCCAAAGATCGGGACGTTGATGGTGAACGCGGAGCCGTATCGATCGCGCAGGCGGCGCATTGCCCGCAACCGGCCAGCCAGTGCGAAACCCCCTTGCACGGCACGCGGGGAAGATGGGCCGCTCGGCAGCATCACGGTACTCACGTCGTGCTCTCTCAGTCGCTGGTACGCGGGCGTACCATACTGACGGTACGCTAGCGTACCATGAGGTGCAAGCCTGCTTCGTGCGGGCCTGCTAGCGAGGCTTGGTAGTACGGGCCTGGTAGTGACGGCTGGCTGACGAGGGAGGGATGGGTGAGCGCCCAGACCACCGCGGAGGAACCGGCCGAGTTCCGGTCGGCCGTGGACGAGCCAGGCGAGTACCGGCCGGTCGCGGAGGAGCCGGGTGAGTACCGGCGGCGGCTGCTTGATGGCATGGCCGCGGCCATTCACGAACGTGGCTTCCGCGAGTCGACGATCGCTGACGTGGTGCGCCATGCTCGCACCTCGCGGCGGACGTTTTACGAGCACTTCGCCAGCAAGCAGGCCTGCTTCATCGCGCTTCTGCAGGAGGCCAACGCGGAGATGGTGCGCCAGATCGCAGCCGCGGTCGACCCGCGCGCGCCGTGGGGCACTCAGGTGCGGCAGGCGATCGAGACCTGGCTCGCCTGCGCGCAGTCCCAGCCGACCCTCACGCTCAGCTGGATCCGTGAGGTCCCGTCGCTCGGCGACGACGCCCGGCAGTTGCAGCGCGAGGTGCTCGAGGCCTTCGCCGTGCTCATCCAGACGCTCACCGACACCGCGGAGCTGCGCGCCGCCGGCATCGTGCCACCGCCCCGCCAGTTCTCCATCATGCTGCTCGCTGGCCTGCGCGAACTCATCGCCATCACCGTCGAGGACGGCGGCAACATAGCCGATATCACCGAGGTAGCCGTCGAAGCCACCATGGCGATGCTTGGCCCGCGTTAGGGTCCAAAGTGACAAGAAGGGGTGGCTATGGACCAGACGACACCGATCACGATCGGGGCCGAAGCCAGCTGCACTGATGGGGTCTGTGGTGAGGTGCGCCGCGTCGTGGTCGACCCGGTCGCGCGGGCGGTCACCCATCTCGCGGTTGAGCCAAAGGGCCGCCAAGGGCTCAGCCGGCTCGTGCCGCTCGACCTTGTCGACACCAGCGGCGGCGAGATCCGGCTGCGCTGCACCCTGGCAGAGTTCGGGCAGCTTGATCCCGCCGAGGAGACGCAGTTCGTGCCGGGCACGAGGGGCTACGAGTCCTATGGCCCTGAGCAGGTCCTTGCGTGGCCTTACGCCAGCCTCGGTGGTGAGCCAAGTGTGGTGGGCGCGGCGGTCTCCGGGGTCTCAGAAACGGTCACCTTCGACACAGTCCCATTGGGTGAGGTGGAGGTGCGCCGGGGCGAGCCCGTCCATGCCACTGACGGGCATATCGGGCACGTCGAAGGCCTCGTCATTGACCCGCGCAACCACCATGTGACACATGTGCTGCTCCAAGCGGGACACCTGTGGGGCCGCAAGGAAGTGGCCATCCCGATCAGCTCCGTGACCAGCGTCGACGACGGTATCCGGCTCAGCATCACCAAGGCCGACGTGCAGGAGCTGCCGCCGGTGAACATCGACCATCCGGCCGGGTAGCCAGCGTTAGCGTTTGCTATGAGCTATGGCGACATCGACGTGGTCGCCGACTGCGGCGCCGACCCGACCTGGCGTAGCTACTCCGACGATGCCTTTGCCGACGCGGCTGCCCGGGCCAGGCCCGGGCAGACCATCGGGATCCCGGCGGGGGTTTACAAGGTCCGGCGGCCGATCATCGCCCCGCCGTACGTTGGCTGGGCGGGCAGCCCGGGGACTGTCCTGGTGGGAACCTGGGCCGAGTACGGCAGCGTGATCAAGCCCGGCCCGGACTGGGACCAGGGCGACTGCCCGCTCAACGCGGTGTTCGCCCTGCTCGACCAGGCCATCGGCGGCTTTGCCACCCGGTCGGAAGAACAGCACTTTCACCACCTGATGCTGTCCGGCTCCGCCCTGCCCACGGGGCAGATTGTGCATGGCATCGCCTCACTGGACCAGGTATCCCGGGTCCAGCTGCGCGAGGTCCACATCGGGCGCATGACCGGCGATGGCATCCACCAGGAGTATCCCCACGATCCCTACATCCAGCCCGGCGGCTGGACCGGCTGGCACGTCTTCTCCCGGTACAACGCCGGGCACGGCTACCTGCTGCGTTCCGCGGACAGCAACTGGACCAAGTGCCTTGCCACCAACAGCGGGCAGGACGGGTGGCATCTCGACACCACCGGCAATACCGAGTACCTCGGCTGCCGGTCGGAGTGGTCCGGGCAGTCCGGTTACTGGTACACCTGCCGGAACAACGAGGTCGCCTCCGGTGCGGTCGCCTTCACCGGGTGCCGGACCGACCGCTCCGCCGGCAACGGGTTCCTGGCCACCGGCGGGGTCGCGATCCCGCTGGCCGTCACCGGCTGCACCTTCAAGCGCGACGGGGCGAACAACCGCGCCGCCTACGCCGGCATCCGCATCCGCCGGTTCGCCGGGCCGGTCACGATCACCGGGTGCCAGGTGTTTCCCGGGGTCAACGACGACGGCAGCGGGAGGCTCACACCGCACCAGGCCATCCGGGTGACCGGCGGCGGCCGGGCCGTGCTCGCCGGGTGCTACCTGCAGGGCAGCAAGCGCGCCTGGGACGCCGACGGCTCCAGCAGCATCGTCTCCGACCGGACCACCACGTGGGTGCACGGCACGACCAGCGCCCCCAGAACCGTGGCTGGCCCCTGATGGACATCGCGACGGCCCTGCGCGAACTGGGCGTCTCGGCCGGGCAGCTCACCGGGCCGGACAAGGCGCGGCTGGACCGGGACGGCTTCCTGCCGCTGCCCGGCATCCTGGACGCCGGGCAACTCCAGGCGATCCGCCGCCGCCTGGCGGAACTGTCCGCCGCGGAAGGCCAGCAGGCCGGTGCCGAGGTACATCAAGAGGAGGGCACCGACCGGCTGGCCGACCTGGTGAACAAGGACCCGGTCTTCGACGTGTGCTTCACCCACCCCAAGATCCTCGCCGCCATGGCCCATGTGCTTGGCGACTTCACCCTCTCCTCGCTCAACGCCCGGGCCGCGCTGCCCGGTCACGGCCAGCAGCGGCTGCACGCCGACTGGGGTGTGGCGGTCACCCCGGGCAACTACCGGGTGTGCAACTCGATCTGGCTGATCGACGACTTCACGCAGGCCAACGGGCCGACCCGGGTGGTCCCCGGCAGCCACCGCAGCGCCCGGCTGCCACGCGAGATCATCGCCGACCCGTTCGGCCCGCACCCGGACGAGATCAAGGTGCTCGGCGAGGCCGGCACCGTGGTTATCTTCAACAGTCATCTCTGGCACGGTGGCACCCGGAACGTTACCGACCGGCCGCGCCGGGCGCTGCACTCCTACTTCTGCCGGCGCGGGCTCAAGCAGCAGTTGGACCAGCGCGCCTGCGTGCGTCCTGAAACGCTGGCCCGGCTCAGCCCCGCCGCGCGGTACATTCTGGGCGTTGCCTGATCCGGGCATGCCCGGGTCGTGATGGACGGCCGGCTGTCCAACGGACAAGGAGATACGAGCATGACGAGCTACAAGATGGTCTACGGGGACGAAGACAACATGGTGACCGAGACATACGCCAACATCGATTCGGTGGTGCGAGAGGACGGCTGGCTCGTGCTCTTCCGCGGGCCGGAGGCGATCGTGCGGGTCCAGGAAAGCCACGTGAAGTCGTTTGAGCAGCTCGACTAGCAGCATGGAGTTTGCCGCACCGCAGGTAACCGCGGACGACCACCTGCGCGGGCCTGCCGACGCACCAGTCACCGTCCTCGAATACGGCGATTACGAGTGCCCGTACTGCCGGGGCGCCTTCCGGGACGTGCACCTGCTGCTGGACCGCTATCCCGACGCGGTCCGGTTCGTGTTCCGCAACTTCCCCATCCCGCAGGTCCACCCGCACGCGGAGCAGGCCGCTGAGGCGGCCGAGGCGGCCGCTGCCCAGGGGAAGTTCTGGGAGATGTACGAGCTCCTGCTGCAGCCCTACGCCGATTTGGACACCGACTCGCTGGTGGGCTACGCGGAGGCGATCGGCCTGGACGTCGCCCGGTTTCGCGCCGACCTGGCCAGCAACGCCTACTCCGCAAGGATCAACGACGACGTGCAGGAAGGCGTCCGGAACGGGGTGAACGCGACCCCCAAGTTCTACGTGAACGGCCAGCGCATCGACGGCAAGGTCCCGCTGGAGAACGTGGAGGACGCGGTTCGCGCGGCGGTGGCAGCCGCCTCGGCGGCGGACCGCTGAGGCGGCTGCCAGCTCCGGCAGGTGCCCGGTAGCTCAATAGCAGGCCGGTAGCCCGGCCGCGGACCGGTAGCCGGTCACCGGCAGGCAGGTCAGGTCTGGCCTGCCGGCCAGCTGGCGACGTTGCTGAAGATCTCCGCATCCTTGGCGATCCGGAGAAGAATAATCTCCATGGACGCCACAGACCGAAAGATTCTTGCCGAGCTGGAAAGGGATGGCCGTCTCACGATCACCGACCTGGCTGGCCGCGTGCGGCTGAGCATCTCGCCATGCCACCGGCGGCTGCGCGACCTGGAACGCACCGGCGTGATCCGCGGCTACCGGGCCATCGTCGATCCGGCAGCCGTCGGCCTCAGTTTCGAGGCGCTGGTGTTTGTCACGCTGCGCCAGGAAGACCGCGATACGGTCGCCAGCTTCGAGCAGGCCCTGGCCGCGATACCGCACGTGCTGCAGGCCCAGCGGCTGTTCGGCGACCCCGACTACCTGCTCCGCGTCGTTACCGCCGATCTCGCCGCCTACCAGCAGCTTTACGATCAGCAACTGGCGGCGTTGCCTGGCGTCCAGCGGCTGACCTCAACTCTGGTCATGAAGCACGTCGTCAGCGACCGCCCGCTGCCGGTGGAGGAACGCTCCCGGCCCGGCCTGCGTGACGGCCCGGGCTGACCCTACTGCGGCATTCTGTCCGGACCTCGACGTAGCATGACGATTTGTGACCGCAGGACCCGACACCACCGCACCCGAAGACCTCGAAGGCCATCGCCGGGAGCTCACTGGATACTGCTACCGGATGCTGGGGTCAGGCTTCGACGCCGAGGACGCCGTTCAGGAAACGATGGTGCGCGCCTGGCGGGCCGGTGAGGCCTTCGAGGGGCGGTCGAGCGTCCGGTCCTGGTTGTACCGGATCGCCACCAACGTGTGCCTCGACATGCTCCGCGGCCGCCAGCGCCGGGCCCGGCCCATGGAACTCGGTCCCTCGCGCCCCCCGGTGGAGTCTTCGCTGGAGGCCGTGCTGCCCGAAGGAAGCTGGATATCCCCGATCGCCGACGAGCGGGTGCTTCCGCCGGAGGCCGACCCGGCGGAGGTGGCCCTCACCCGGGACAGCATCCGGCTGGCCTTCATTGCCCTGCTGCAGCACCTGCCGGCCCGGCAACGGGCGGCGCTGATCCTGTGTGAGGTGCTCCGCTGGCGGGCGTCCGAGACCGCCGAGTTGCTGGACACCAGCGTGGCGGCGGTGAACAGCGCGCTGCAGCGGGCCCGGGCCACCATGGCGTCGGCCGGGACCGAGGTGACAGCGGACCCGGTCGGCACCCAGCAGCGCGACCTGCTGGCTCGCTACGTGGACGCCTTCGAGCGCTACGACATAGACAGCCTGGTCAGGCTCCTGCACGATGACGCAGTCCAGTCGATGCCCCCTTTCGCCATGTGGTTGCGCGGGCCCGGCGACATCGGGCGGTTCATGCTGGGGCCGGGAGCCTCCTGCCGTGGCTCCCGGCTCATCCCGCAGGCGGCCAACGGCAGCCCGGCGTTCGCGCACTACAAGCCCGACGGGCACGGCGGATACACACCGTGGGCCCTGCAGGTCGTTGAGATCTCGGGGGACCGCATCGCCGGCATCGACTCGTTCCTGGACACCGAGCGCATATTCCCGGCTTTCGGCCTGCCCAGCCAGCTCCCGGCGCAGGCCTGCCAGCGATGAACTACCGGTGGCGCCGTCGTCATACCTATCGACAGCGACACCACTGACACGCTCGCCGCGGAGCCCGCGACCGAGGAGGAAGCCATGTATCCAATGATCATCGCGGCGGCCGCCGCCCAGCGGAACAAGGAACTGCGTGCCAGCTCGCCCGGCAGCGGCGCCGCCGGCGCGGCCCGCCTGCGGTGGCTGTGGGGGCTGGTCGCCGGGGACGGCGGCTGCTCAGAAGCGGAGAGCCGCTAGCCAGCGAGTCACTGACGAGGGTCTGGGTCCGCAGGGTGGGGCCGCAGCGCATGCCGGCCGCCGAGCTGGACATCTCGCCCGATCTGGTCCGGCGGCTGCTGGCCGCCCAGCAGCCCGACCTCGCCCACCTGCCGGTCGGGGTGATGGCACATGGGTGGGACAACGTCATGTTCCGGATCGGCGACGACCTGGTGGCCCGGCTGCCGCGGCGGGCGATGGCCGTCAAGTTTCTCCTGCACGAGCAGCGATGGCTGCCGGTTCTTGCCTCCCGTCTGCCGCTGCCGGTCCCCGCGCTGGTACGGGCCGGACGGCCCGGCCTTGGCTACCCGTGGCCGTGGAGCATCGTCCCGTTCCTGCCCGGGCAGCCCGCCGCCGGGAACCCGCCCGCTGACCCCGGGGCGGCCGCGGCTGACTTGGGCAGGTTCCTGGGGGCCCTGCACACCCCCGCCGCGCCAGACGCACCCGTCCACGCCTCCCGCGGCATCCCGCTCGCGGACCGCAGCGCGGTGCTCGCGCAGAACCTGGACGTCCTGGGTAGCCAGGTCGACCGCGGTGCGGTGACCCGCCGGTGGGCCGTGGCGCTCGCGGCGCCGCCTGGGCCGGGCCCCCGCTGTGGCTGCACGGCGACCTCCATCCCGCCAACATCCTGGTCCACCAAGGCCGCATCAGCGGCGTGATCGACTTCGGCGACGTCACTGGCGGTGATCCAGCCGGTGACCTGTCCATCGCCTGGATGCTCCTGCCCGCCGAGCACCACGAGACGTTCCAGAGCGCCTATCGCGCGAGCGCCGGGCATCCGGCGGACGACGCCTGCTGGGCCAGGGCCAAGGGCTGGGCGCTTGCCATGTCACTGGTGTACCTGGCCCACTCGGCCGACAACGCCCAGATCGCGGGGATGGGCCAGCGCACCCTCAGCGCCGTGCTCGCCTAGCCGCTGGACGGGAACCGGGCGGTCAGGCCGCGCCCAGGCCCAGCAGCAGGCCGTCCGCGGCTACCGCCGGTGAGCTGGTGATGAACATGGGGACACCGGGCGAGGGCGCCGTCACCTCCTGCAGCACCTCTGCCCCGTCGAGCGTGCTGACGGTCCCGAGCAGCTGCCCCTCGGCGACCTGCTCGCCCGGGCGCACAGTAGCCTCCCACCAGCCTGCGCTGGTCGAGTACATCCACAGGAACCGGCGCAGCCGGGTCGGCGCCTGCCGGGGGGCGGCATCCGGGGCCGGGTCGTCCGCCATGCCAAGCAGTGCGAGTACCCGGTCAAGCCCACGCACGTGCCGGTCCACCGCGGCCGACTCGACCAGCCCGCACTGGCCCGATTCGGCGATGATCGCAGGGATGCCGATCTCGGCGGCGGCCGTGCTGGTCATGCCCCCGACCGCACGGTCCGGCCCAGCTTCCTGGCGGATCACGTAGCCGAGGCCGTAGCTGACCGCAAGCTCGCTGGCCCGCGCTTCGCTGGTGCCCGCGTCGTAGAGCGCGAACGGCTCCAGCGCCTCGACCATGTCGCCGGCGTGCACGTCGACCAGGGCGTCGGAACCGACGATGAGCTGCGTAAAAGCGTCGTAGGCCAGTCGCTGCGCCAGGGTCCCGGCCGGATCCCCGGGGAAGCACCGGTTGAGGTTCTTGCCGTCATCGGGAACCACGAACGGGGTGCGGGCGCGAAACGACGGCAGGTTCAGCACCGGGACCGCGCGCACCGTCCCCCGCAATTCGCGCTGCGCCAGGGCGCGGGTCCACCGGCGGACGGCCGCCATCGGCGCGTATTCGCACCCGTGCACGCCGGCCAGCACGGTGAGCCGCGGGCCGTCCGCTGCGCCGGTCAGCTCGATCACGGGCACGTCGTAGCCGGCCAGCCCGAGCGTGCGCCGCTGTACCTCTGGTGGCATTTGAATTCACCCCTTCGTAACGCACGGTGCCGCCCACCGCGCCGCCGCCGAGCGCGACCGATCGCGGGGCGAAGACAACTATGACGCGTTTGTGGCCGAAGAGCACGAGATGGTGTGGCGCGGCGGTCCCGGCCGGGGCCGCCGCGCCGCGCCGCTGCGGCTATGTGCCCGGCTGGTGCAGCCCTGGCCCGGGCTGATCCAGGGCCGCCTGGTCGGCGAGCGCGATGGCAAGCTGGCCGAGCACGGTCGGGTGGAACGGGGCCGGTGCGCTCAGCCCCTGCACATACGGCTGCGGTGTGCACAGCTCGTGCCCGGTGAAGTCGGGCTGCGGCGAGGAGAACCGGAACTGGGCCGCGCCCTTGGCCAGCACCGCGTTCAGCGTGGCCAGCTGGGACGTGAGCGTCTGCAGGTTCGCGGTGGTGAGCCCGGCATGGCTCCCGACATGGCTGAGGCACCCAGGCTGGTTGCCGAACGGGTTGTAGTAGCGGTTGACGATCACCTCTGGGTGGGAGGGCAGCGCCGCCAGCCGGCTGAGCAGGTCAAGGTAGTCCTTGCTGAACGAGGCGAGCTGCTGCTGGAAGTACGCTGCCGTGGCACGGTCGTTGCAGCGCGGCGTGATCGCGCAGTAACGCACAAACCCTCCCCAATTCAGATCGTCGGCGCCCACGCTGACGATGACGACCGACGCGTTCTTGGCCCGTTCGGCCACCGCAAGCTGCGGTGGCAGCAGGCGCCCGCCGTGCTGCTGCGGCCCGAGCAGCCCGTGACTGATGGTGGCGCCGTCGCACGCTAGGTTGAGAACCTGCCAGCCGTTGGTGGCGGACAGGTCCGCCGCATAGGAGTCGGAGCTGCGCCCGCAGGTCCGGGCGGTACTGGTTGCGCCGGGCGCCGCGGCGAGCCCCGCCCCGGCCGCGGTGGAGTCCCCGATGACCACGGCCTGAATCCGCCGCAACGGGCGGCCGGTCGGGTGGATCCGGGGTAGCTGGGTCTCGGTGCCGACCAGGTCGTTGAGCGAGTGCACCTGACGCAGCAGGGCGGGCGCGGTGTAGGTGGTGGCCATGATGGCGCCCACGTTGATGGCCTCGGCCACGACGAGCCCGGCGGCCAGCAGCTTCAGCGTGCTGGCCAGCGGCAGGCGGCGCCAGCCTGCCACCGCCCCCACCAGGATCAGCGTGCCCGCCCCGACGACGGCCGTCTCCCAGGCGAAGTACTGCTTCCACCCGTCGGCCAGCCGGGCGCCGAGGATGCGCTCCGCATCGGCCCCGCCATGGCCTTCGACGAACGTGGTCAGCTCGCTGTTGATGGAGATCTGGGACAGCTGCACCCGGGGCCGCACCGGGCCGGTGAACCGCAGGTCCGTCGGCAGGCTCTGGCCAAACAGGTCGATTTCCCCGGGCCCGGACCAGCTCAGGCTCGGCGCGGTCGCGCCGACCTGGATCACCTGCCCGGCCACGGTGACCGTCTGCAAGGGGGTCACCAGGAGCGCGACCGCGATCGCCGCACCCGCCAGCACGACCAGCATCAGCAGACCGGCCAGCCACCGTAGCGACCGCCGGGTCCACCGACCCGCTCGCAGCATCCCGCCTGTTGTTCCCATTCCCCCCTCGAAGCTAACAAACAGGCTGAGTGCTCCGGCCATACCGCGTTGCTGGCGGGATCCGGGGGACGTGTGGGAAGTGGCTGGGCGGCGCGGGCCCGAGGGTCAGGCCTGCCGGCGGCGCTGGGCCCGGGCGCTCCAGATGTAGGCGGCCAGCGGTAGCGGCAGCGCGACGACGATCAGGACCAGCGCGAACGGCAGCGCGGAGGCCAGCCCAGTCTCCTGCAGCGTCACCCAGATCTGCAGCGGCAGCCCGTAGGGGTGGTAGGCGATGATGATGACGGCCCCGAACGCTCCCATGGCCCTGGCCCACGCGACGGAGAGCGCCATGGCAAGCCCCGGCGCGGCCAGCGGCAGGGTCACCCGCCGTACCACTCGCGACGGCCGGTCGCCGAGCAGCGCGGCCTGCTGTTCCATCCGCGGGTCCACGCCGCTGAACGCGGCCAGCGCGCCCAGCACGTAGTAGGGGGCCGACTCATAGACCTGGGCGATAACCAGGGCCAGGAAGGTGTTGGTCGCCGACAGGTGCAGCGCACCGAGCCACTCGCCGATGGGCGTGTACGGGCCCACCAGGAAGATCAGCAGCAGCCCGATCACCAGCGGTGGCAGCAGCAGGGTGCACAGTATGCCAGCCTCCCAGATCCGCGGGAACGGCAGCTTCCCCCGGGCGAGCAGCCAGGCCAGCGGCGTGCCAAGCAACACAAGGACGCCCAGCGTGACGGCCCCCGACTGGAGCGAGACGATCAGGGGCTGAAGGGCTCCGGGTGTGGTCAGCGAGGTTTTGATCGCACCGGCGGACACGTGGGTGAGCAGGGCGATGACCGGGCCGAGCAGGGCCAGCCAGATGATGGCGGCCCCGCCGATCGAGGCGGCCGCGGATGCCAGCCGCAAGGCCCGCGGGCTGGCCACGGCCCAGCCCGTCTCGCCGGGCTGGCGCCGCCCTGGCGGCGGGGGGCCGCCCAGGGCAGCGCCGCCGGAAGCGGATACCCGGCTAGCCCAGCTCACTACTGATCGATGAGGGGATCGCGCTGGTCGTGCCGAACGCGGTCGGCTTGAGCACCGTGTAGCCCCCCTTCTTGTACAGGGCCAGTCCGGCTGGCGACAGCACGTACTTGACGTAGGCGGCGCCGGTCGAACTCGGTGGCGCGATCGTGGTGATGTCGACGACGAGCGGCGAACCGTGCTTGGTCACGTTGCCCGTGATGGTAATCGACGCGGTGTGGTAGTGGTCGGCCAGGGCGAATGAGCTGAGGTTGATCGTGACCGGCAGCGCGATGTAGTTCAGCGGCAGCTGGATCGCCTGCGACTGGTAGGCGCTGGAGGCGTCGAGCTGGCCCGCCTGCAGATGAGCTGGCAGCGCCGCCTCGTCGTAGATCTGCGGGGAGTTTGGATCAGCGAAGTTCGAGGTGCCGAGGATCTTGGAGACCGTGTCCTTCGGCAGGTGGTACTGAGCCTGGGCAAGCTCGAGCATGTAGATGAACGCCCGGCCCTGCGGGTCGGTGTTGGGATCGGTGCGGCCGAGCTTGAAGCCCGGCTTCTCCATCAGCGTGAACAGGTCCTGGATGGGCTTCGCGCCGCTGGCGATGGCCTTGAAGTCGCTGGCGTACTTGCTCTTGGGGTTGTAGGCCACCACGATCGAGGTGGATGCGTACTGGATGTACCACTTGGTGAACTTGGGGAACAGCGGCGTGATGTTGTCGCCGCCGATGGCCTGGAACACGTTGGGGCTGATCTCGCCCGACGAAATCTCGGCCTGCAGCCCGTCGGACGGGCCGGCCCGTCCGGAGTACTTCAGACCGGTCGCACTCTGGAACGCGGGTGCGACAATCTTCTCGTTCAGGTACAAAAGTGAGGCCGCATAGGCGACGTTTGCCGTGCCCGAAGGCTTGGCCGCCGCCGAGTGCGATGCGGTGGGCGAGGAAGAGGAGGAGCTACCGCAGCCAACGGCGGCGAGCCCAAGGCATACGATTCCCAGCAATGCGCCCAAACGGGCACCACTCTTCAGAGTGAAGAAGACCATACCCAAGGATAGCCAGCGTGATTTGCGCCAGGCAAGAAGACCTGACGCGCCTGGCCGGCCCAGCGAAGGAGGCGGGTTGGCAGCTGACCCGGCTGGCCTGCCGGGCGTGAGTTCGCCGCCTGCGCCGGAGGGCACGAGTCCTGCGCGCGCGGTGAGGCTGCGCGAACGGCTGGTACCGCCGATGACCGGCAGTGTGTTCTGGGGCTGGGCCGGGCCCCTGCTGGTGACCATTTTCGGGGCATTTCTGCGTCTTAACCGGCTTGGTATTCCGCACGCCGTCGTCTTCGACGAGACCTACTACGCCCCCGATGCCTACTCAATCCTGAGGCATGGCGTGGAGCTCAACCACGTCAAAAACGTGAATGCGCTGCTGACCCGGGGCAGTACGCACATCTTCGCCGGCACCGGCGGGGAGTACGTGGTCCATCCGCCGCTTGGCAAGATCATGATTGCGGTGGGGGAGTGGGCGTTCGGGCTGACGCCGTTCGGCTGGCGGTTCGCGGTGGCCGTGGTGGGCTCGCTGGCCATCTTGATGACGGCGCGGATCGCCCGCCGGATGACCCGGTCGACCCTGTTCGGCTGCATCGCGGGCCTGCTGCTGGCCCTGGACGGGCTGGAATTCGTGCTGAGCCGCACCGCGATTCTGGACATCTTTGTCATGTTCTGGGTGCTGGCGGCCTTCGGCCTGCTGGTGATCGACCGGGACCGGACCAGGGCCGCTCTGGCCGCGGCCGCCGCGTCGGCGGAACCAGACGGCACCGGTGGGCCGCGGCTCGGCATTCGCTGGCCGCTGGTCCTGGCGGGCGTGTGCCTGGGCTGTGCCTGCGCGAGCAAATGGAACGGCGTCTGGTTCATCGTCGCCTTTGCCGCCCTGGTCGTGGCCTGGGACCTGGGCGCGCGACGGGCCGCCGGGTTCGAGCCCCGCTGGACCGGCGTCCTGCACAGCGACGGGCCGTGGCTGTCGGTCTGGTTCATCGTCGCCCCGGCCGCTGCGTACATCGCCTCATGGACCGGCTGGTTCGCTACCAGCTACGGCTACAACCGCAACGGTGCGGCCCTTAACGGCGGCCATCCGACCGGAACGATCTCGGCGTGGCTTCGCTACAACCAGTCCATGCTCAACTTCGGCCTTGGCCTGCACTCGTCGTCGCCGTACCAGTCCAACCCGCTGGGGTGGCTGGTCCTGGCCCGGCCGACCGCGTTCTACTCCGTGTGCCTGCCGAAAAAGCTGTGCGGCGGGGCGACGTCCACCGAGCAGGAGGTGCTGGCGATCGGCACGCCGCTGATCTGGTGGGGGGCGTGCCTTGCCCTGGTGGTCTGCCTGGCGTGGTGGCTGACCCGCCGGGACTGGAGGCCCGCTGCGATGCTGTTGTGCGTCGCCGCGGGCTGGCTCCCGTGGATCTGGTTCTACTGGCACGATCACCGCACCGAGTTCTACTTCTACTCGGTGGCCATCGACCCGTTCCTGGTCATCGCCATCACGCTGTGCCTGGGGCTGATCGCCGGCCCGGCCCGGGCGGGCCCGGTCCGCCGAGTCACCGGTTCCGCGATCTGCGGCGCTTACCTGCTGGCCGTCCTGGTGAACTTCTACTACATCTACCCGCTGCTGGCCGGCCAGGTCATCCCGTACAGCTCCTGGCTGTCCCGGATGTGGTTCAGCAGCTGGATCTGAACCCCGGCAGCGCCGCACGCCCGGGTGCTGGCCGCGGGCCAGCCCGCCGGCCGAGGTGGCGGTGAGCTGGGCGCGATCATGTTCGGTCTGGCCGTATCAGCCGGGAGGCGAACCGGGCCTGCGGGCTGAGCCGCGCGAGCGACGCGGTGAGCTCGGCCGCCGCGGCGCGCAGCCCATCGGTGCCGAGCGCGCCGAGCCCGTCGAGGACGAACAGCGCGGTTGTCGTCGTGGCGGTGATCCGGGTACGTGCGCACTGGCGCCAGTTCCACCGCCGGCAGGTCACGCCGCGATCGTCGCGCCAGATCACCTCACCCGGCTCCGGGTGCTCGACGGCGGGCTGGCCCGCGGCGAACGTGTCGAAGTCCTCATCGCCCGCCGCCCGGACCAGCCGGGCCGGGCCGGTGTAGTGGGCCAGGTCCTCGCCGCCGACCGGGAGCAGAAACGCGATGGAAAGGGCGTTGTACACGTCGGTGATGCGGTCGATGCGCGGCAGGCCCGGCTCCAGGCGGCGCAGCAGCGCCTCGACGCTGGGCCGGGTCCGCTGCGGCTTGGCGCCGAAGCCGCGGAACGCCTCCCGCCACTGGGCCACCTCGGGCAGGTCCTCGGGCCGCGAGCCTGCCAGGTGCTTCGCGGCCCGCACCTCGGCCGCGGCCAGGATAGCCTCGCTGGCCTCGTCGCTGGGCCCCGGGCGAAGGCCGTCGGCGGCGATCAGCTGCGCCGCGTAGTCCGGGCGCAGGGCTCCGTACCTCGTCTGCCACCCGTGCGGTCGCCAGCCATGCCGGCAGGTCGGGCCCGGGTCCTGCCGGGTGGCTCGCGGAAGTGTTCACCGGGCCAGTCTGCCAGCGTGCCGCCGCGGCAGTGCGGCTACACAGCGAGCCAGGCCCGGAAGCCGCCGGGCGCAGCCGCAACGTCCTGAGCCGTGGCCCCGCGGTCAGGCCACGCAGAGCTCGCCGGAGTAGAGCTTGAGGCAAACCTGGTCGCCGTCGGGATGATCGATCTCACCGAATATGCGCAGGGCCTGTTCCCAGGCTTGCCGGGCAGCGCGCTCCTCGCCCGCGCTGTGCTGGACATCGCCGAGATGATCGAGCGTGACGGCCTCGTTGTACCGGTCGGCGCGTTCCCGGCACAGGTCAACAGCCCGCTGATAGCAGGTGATGGCCTGGGCGTAGTTGCCGAGGTGCTGATGGATGTAGCCGAGGCTGTCCCAGGCGGCGACGTCGTCCCAGCTGCGTTCGCCGAGCGCCCGGATCCCGGCCAGGGACTGCTCGCAGTAGGCGAGGGCCTCGGCGTAGTTGCCGAGCAGCGCATGGCTGTAGCCGATGTTGTTGAGGCGTCCGCGCCTGCGCCGGTCTCGTGACCCGCCGCGCGGTACAGATCATGGGCCCGCATGGAGTGGCTGAGCCCCTCGTATGGGCGCTGCTGCCGCACCGCCAGCCAGCTCAGGCTGAGGTGGACGGCCGCCTGGGTAGCGTGGTCGCCGATCCGCTCGAACTGCCGCAGGGCTTGGTGCAGCAGCGGCGCGGCCTGGCGGTCGCGGCCTGATCTGGCGTAGCCGGAGGCGAGGCGGTACATCGAATGGGCCTGCCCGGCGATGTCGCCGCTGCGGCGGGCCCCGTCCAGGCCGGCCTGGCACGCGGTCGTCTGCTTGTCCCACAGCCCGCGCCGCAGCAGGAACGGAGTCAGCACCGAGGCAAGCTGCCAGGCGTGGCGTGCCGAACCCGGCGTCGGCGGCGGCGCGGATGGCGGCAAGCAGCGTGGCGTGTTCGGCGGCGAACCAGGCCAGCGCGTCCTCGGCGGTGCCCGCTGCCGGTCACGATGACCCCCGGCCGCGGCCGGGCCAGCGCGAGCGGGTCCCGGTACGGTTCCATCACCATCGCGGCGTCGTGCGCGGTGTGCAGGTAGTGATCGAGCACCCGGCCCACCGCCGCCTCCCGGACGTCGGCGCCGTCGTGCGCCTGGGCCTGCTCGGTGGCGTAGGCGCGGAGCAGGTCGTGGAAGGCGTACCGGCCGGGACGGTGCTCGGACAGCAGGTGCGCGCGGCACAGTTCGGCCAGCAGCGACCCGGGCCTGGCCTGGCGGGATGCGCGGCGAGGCTGGCGGCGGCGGCGACCGCGATATCCGGTCCTGGGTGCAGGCCAAGCAGCCGGAACAGCCGGGCCGCCTCGGCGGTCAGCGAGCGGTAGGACCAGGAGAACACCGCCCGCACGTCGGTGGCCAGATCGCCGCCGTCGAACGGGTCCAGGGCCCGGTTGGCCTGCGCGCAGCTCGGCCGCGATGGCGGCCAGCGGGAAGCGCGGGCTGGTGGCGGCGCGGCTGGCGGCGATGGCCAGGGCCAGCGGCAGCCGGGCGCAGCGCTCGATGATCTCGTCAACCGCGCCGGGTTCGCTGGCCACCCGGTCCGCGCCCAGGCGGCGGGCCAGCAGGTCGCGGGCTTCGGCGGTGGACAGCAGGTCCAGGCTCAGCGGGCGGGCGCCCTCGGCGGCACCAGGCCGGTCAGCTGGTTGCGGCTGGTCACGATCGCCAGGCAGCCCGGTGAGCCGGGCAGCAACGGGCGAACCTGCTCGGCGTCGCGGGCGTTGTCGAGCATCACCAGCATCCGCTTGCCGGCCAGCAGGCTGCGGTACAGCCCGCTCTGCGCGTCCAGGCCCTGCGGGATCCGCGCGACCGCCACGCCCAGCGCGTCCAGGAACCCGCGCACGGCCTCGGCCGGGTCCAGCGCCCCGCCCGGGTCGAACCCGCGCAGGTTCACATACAGCTGCCCGTCGGGAAACCGGGCGGTGACCCGGTGTGCCCAGTGCACGGCCAGCGCGGTCTTGCCGACACCGGCGGTGCCCGACACCGCCGAGATCACCACCGCCGGCGCCGTGCCGGCGCGGCTCGGCCTGGGCCGTCCGCAGGCTCGCGTCCAGGCTGGCCAGCTCCGCATCGCGCCCGGCGAACGCCGGCGCGGCGGGCGGCAACTGCGCCGGCACCGGCGGCGGCGGCGGCGCCTCACGCGCCGGCGGCCCCCGGCAGACGCGGTCCCCGGCAGCGTGACCGCTGGCGCGGGCGCGTCCAGCGCCGGGTCCTGCCGGAGAATCGCCGTTTCCAGGTCGCGCAGTGCCTGGCTGGGGTCGATCCCCAGCTCCTCGGCGAGCGTGCGCCGCAGCCGGTGGATAGGCGTCGAGCGCATCGGCCTGGCGGCTGCTGCGGTACAGCGCCAGCATGAGCTGGCGCAGGCCTGCTCGTCCAGCGGGTTCTCGGCCACCATCTGCTCTAGGTCGGGCACCAGCTGCACGTGCTCCCCGGCGGCCAGCCTGGCATCGAACAGTGCCCGCTTGACCGTTTGGCACAGCAGTTCAAGCCGCCGCGCCTGCTCCTCCAGCCAGGCCAGCCCGGGCACGTCCGCCAGCGGGCGGCCGCGCCACAGCGCCAGCGCGGCCCGCAGGTGCCGCGCCTGCTGGACCGGGTCGGCCGCCTGCGTGCTGTGCCGCAGCAGCCGCTCCGCCTGCTGCACATCGGTGCCGTCGTCGCCGAGATCCAGCACATAGCCGGGCGGCCGGGCGACGATCGCGTCCTTGCAGCCCAGCGCGCCGCGCAGATGCGACACGTGCCGTTGCAGCGTGTTCACCGCGGTCGGCGGCGGGCGCTGCGCCCACACCACGTCCATCAGCTGATCGGTGCTGACGACCTCGCCCGCCTGCAGCGCCAAGGTTGCCAGCACGGCCTTGCGCCGCAGGCCGGCACCTGTCGCGACCGGTCATCCAGCATGACCTCAACCGGCCCAAGAAGCCGTACTTGCACGAGAGTCCCCGTCCTCTGCGTCAGTAGCCCCCTAGGCAAGTAGACGCGCGCGAGCGGCCCTTGGTTCAACGGACACCAAGAATTGGCAAAGGGATCATACTGACGTGTTCTTATGGGCCCGGGCCCGGCCAGCGGGCCTAGCGAGTGAGCGCGCTGTCCTGCGCGCGACCGTAGAGTTCGGCGGCGCGCCAGCAGTACCAGGCCACGACCGAGCGGTACGGGCGGTACGGGTCGCCCAGCGGATCCAGCTGTTTCGGCGTGGGGGTTGGGATGCCCCAGGCCAGGCCGAAACCCTTCCGGACGCCCAGGTCGCCGGTCGGCCACACGTCCAGGCGGCGTAGCTGGAACATCAGGAACATCTCCGCCGTCCATTTGCCGACGCCCCGGACGGTCGAGAGCCGCTCGATCAGCTCGGCGTCGCTCTGTGCCCGCAGCCCGGCCGGGTCGAGCACCACGGTTCCGTCCAGCACCTTGCTCGCCAGATCCTGCAGGGATGCGGCCTTCCTGGCGGACAGGCCGACCGAGCGCAGCGTCTCGGTAGGCAAGGCCAGTAGCCGTTCCGGGGTGAGGTCGCCGTCCAGCGCGGCGATCAGGCGGCCGTGGATGGCGGCCGCCGCCCGGCCGGCGAGCTGCTGGTAGACGATCGCACGGACCAGCGTTCCGAAATGGGTCTCCGTCGTCCGGGAAAGCCGGGGCGGGCCGGCCTCGGCGACGAGGCGGCGGATCACGGGATCGCGCTCGGCCAGGATGGCGGCGGCCGCCGGATAGCTGCGCGCGGCGGCTGCCGCTGGGCGGCTGGGCGCGGGCCGGTCGGACACCCGACCAGTCTGTCAGGGCCCGCCGACGATGCGGTATCCCACACCCGGCATCGTCGTGATCACCGGCGGGTCACCGAGCTTGCGCCGCAGGCGGCCTATCGTCACCGTAACCGTGTTGGTGAACGGGTCGGCGTGCTCGTCCCAGACCTGTTCGAGCAGGTCCTCGGCGGACAGGAAGGCGGGACTGGCGCGCAGGAGGGCCTCCAGGAGACTGAATTCCTTGACCGACAGGCCGACGTGCTGCCCGTCCCGGGTGACCGTGCGCCGCAGTGGGTCCAGCTCGATTCCGGCGGCCTGCAGGATCCTGGCCCGCACGGACGGCTGGCGGCGGGCCAGGGAGCGGATGCGCAGCACCAGCTCGGGGAAGTGGAACGGCTTGGCGAGATAGTCGTCGGCGCCC
The DNA here is from genome assembly GCA_963813395.1 of uncultured Actinomycetes bacterium. GTDB lineage: Bacteria > Actinomycetota > Actinomycetes > Streptosporangiales > Streptosporangiaceae > DASXKD01. The sequence goes on along the minus strand of CAWEYV010000008.1, from coordinate 117,131 downwards.
AGGCCCAGGCCGCTCACCCGGTCGCCGGGCGAGCCTGCGGCGGTGAGCATGAGAACCATCACCCGGTTGTCCCGTTCGGTGATCATCTGGCAGAGGGTGTCGCCGTGGATTCCCGGCAGGTCGCGATCGAGGACGACCACGTCGTAGGCGCTGGCGTCGAGCTTGGCCGCGGCCTCCAGCCCGTCCTGGGCGGCGTCCACCGCCATGCCCTGGTCGCGCAGGCCCTCGACCAGAACCTCGGCGAGCGACCGCGAGTCCTCGACCACCAGCACCCTCATGCCAGGACACCCGCCCGGGCGGCGTGCGCGGCGCCTTGTGCGGCGTGCCCCCCCGCGCGGCCAGCGGCAGCGTGACGCTGACCCGCAGGCCACCCTCCGGCCTGGCGTGCAGGTGCAGGGCGCCGCGGTGCGCCGAGGCGATGGCCGCGACGATCGACAGGCCCGAGGCCGGCCCCGTTGTCCGAGCCGGTACGGTCGGCGCCGAGCCGCCGGAACGGCTGGCCGAGCTGGGCAACCTGCTGCTGGTCGATGACGTCTCCGCCGTTCTCGATCACGAGGCGGGCGTGCCGCCCGTCGGCCCCGGTGGTGACGCTGATCCAGCCGCCAGCGGAATTGTGGCCGATGGCGTTGTCGATCACGTTCTCGACCATCCGGCTCAGCAGCGCCGGGCTGCCCGCCACCCAGGCACCGTCGCGGCCGGTGGTGTGCTGCACGGTGAGGCGTTTGGCGCTGATGTCGCCGGCCCGCGCGGCCAGCGCCGCGGACGCGACGTACTCGAGCGAAAGCGTGGTGCGGCCGGGGAGTTCCCCGTGCTGCGCGCGGGCCAGCACCAGAAAGCCCTCGAGGAGCTGGTCGACCCGGTCGAGCTCGGCGCGCAGCCGCCCGGCCAGGGCGATCGTCGACGCCGGTACCGGGCCCGGCTTGGCCACCGCCACGTCCAGCGAGGCCCGCATCGTGGTCAGCGGCGTGCGCAGCTCGTGTGAGGCATTGGCGACAAAGCGCCGCTGCGCGGCGAACGCGCCTTCCAGCCGCTCCAGCAGCCCGTCGATGGTGTCGCCGAGTTCCTTCAGTTCGTCGTCGGGGCCGGGCATGGCCAGCCGCTCGTCCAGGCTGTCCGCGGAGATCCGCTGGGTCGCGGCCGTCATCTGCCGTAGCGGGCGCAGCACCCGGCCCGCGATGACCCATCCCAGCAGCAGCGATACCACCGTCATGATGCCCAGGGCGATTGCCGAGCCGATGAGGAGATTGTGCGATACGCCATTGCGTGCCTGGCCCGTTGCCGCCGCTAGCTGGTGTTGCAGCTGCTGGATGCGGGCCTGGGCTTGTCCCAGTGCGGACTGTGGTACCGCCTGGCTGGGCGCGCGGGCGACCTCCGACGTGGACCGCGAGTAGACCACACCGCTGGCGATGGCCAGCACCACCGCGCCGGAGAACAGGAACATGACGCCGTACGTAGCGGTCAGCCGCAGCCGCACGGTACGCCGGGGGAGCAGGGAGCGGCGCGGCGGCCGCGTCGTCGGCACCTTTCTCATCGCCTCCCATGGATCATGCCCGGGCCGTCCCGCCTTCAGGATGCCTGGCCGGACCTAACAACGAGATAACGGGCTGTGTTCGGGCCGTGTTAGCGCCACTGTCATACAACCAGCTCATGGACACGACTATCGAAGTCAGCGGGGTACACAAGCGGTTCGGGCCGACCGTTGCGCTGAACGGGATGACGTTCACCGTCCAGCCAGGGCAGGTCACCGGGTTCGTCGGCCCCAACGGGGCAGGCAAGTCCACCACGATGCGGGTGATCCTCGGCCTGGACGCGCCGGACGAAGGCTCGGCGCTGGTCGGCGGGCGGCCGTACCGAAGCCTGCGGCATCCGATGTGTTACGTGGGCTCGCTGCTTGACGCGGGTGCGTTGCAGCCAAGCCGGTCCGGGCGGGGTCATCTGCTGTGGCTGGCCCATTCACAGGGCCTGACCGCCCGCCGGGTCGATGAGGTGATCGGCCAGGCCGGGCTGGAGAAGGCGGCCCGGCGCCGGGCGGGCGGCTACTCGCTCGGCATGCGGCAGCGCCTTGGCATCGCCGCGGCGATGCTCGGCGACCCGCCGGTGATCATGCTGGACGAGCCGTTCAACGGTCTGGATCCGGAGGGAATCGTCTGGATGAGGGGGTTCCTGCGGTCGCTGGCCGCGGCGGGCCGGGCAGTTCTTGTATCCAGCCACCTGATGAGCGAGCTGGAGGATACCGCGGACCACCTGGTAGTGGCCGGCCGCGGGAAGGTCATCGCGGACATCAGCATGGCCGAGCTGATCGCCGCCGCGTCCGGCGACCGGGTGCTGTTGCGCACCACCGCGCGGCCAAGGGCGCTGACGGTGCTCGAAGACGCGGGGGCCACCGTGACCGCCACCAGCCACGACACGCTCACGGTCGCCGGGCTCAGCGCCGAGCGAATCGTGGCGGTGCTGACCCGCCATGGGGTTCCGTTCTCCGAGGTAGCGGCGCACCGCGCCACCCTGGAACAGGCCTACATGGACCTGACCAGTGACGCGGTCGAGTACCGCGCGGAGCCAGCGATGCCCCGGGATACCGCCGCGGAGGCCGGGCGATGACCGCCGGTGCGGCAGCGCCGAACCGCCCGGAGACGCGGTCCCGGCGCGAGCGGCGCCGACGCGGCGCCCGGGCGCCGACACCTTCGGGCACGTGCTGCGCGCGGAGTGGACCAAGTTCCGCACGGTGCGCGGCTGGATGATCGGCATGACCATCGCCGGGCTGCTCACCGTGCTGGTCGGGTACCTGTCCGCGGCGGGCAGCCACACCGGCTGCGGAAGCAGCGGGGGAGCCTGCCACGTCGTCAACCCCGTGGGGCCAGGAGGCGAGGCGGTGACCGACAGCTTCTACTTCGTGCACCGGCCGCTGGCCGGAAACGGCAACATAACCGCGCGGGTGACCTCGCTGAGCGGCGAACTGCCACGAGCATCGGGCGGCCGGATCGAGGTCGGCCACGGCGCGTAGGCGGGCCTGAATCCCGGGCCTGGAGCCGTGGTCGAAGGCCGGGATCATCATCAAGGCGAGCACTCGCCAGGGGTCGGCCTATGCAGCGGTGCTGGTCACCGGCGATCACGGGGTGCGGATGCAGGACAACTACACCCAGGACATCGCGGGACCGGCTGGCCGGCCTTCCGCGGCCACGCCGCGCTGGCTGCGGCTGACCCGTTCCGGGGACACGATCACCGGTTACGAGTCGGCCGGCGGCGCGCACTGGACGCGGATCGGCACCGTCACCCTGGCCGGACTGCCCGCGACCGTGCAGGCCGGCCTGTTCGCCACCTCCCCGGCCTATACCCAGACCGTGACGCAGGGTGTGATCGGGAACAGCGGGATCGGCGGGCCCACCCTTGCCACCGGTGTCTTCGACCACGTCAGCCTCCGTGGCACGTCGACTCCGGGGCGTGGCGTGGCGACCTCATCGGAGGTGGCCCGGCTGCCGCGTACCCCGTCGGGCGGCGGGTACCACCGATCCGGCGGCAGGTTTACGGTGACCGGGTCGGGCGACATCGCGCCCGCGCTGGACAATGGGCCTGGGCATCGGCCAGAGCATCCAGCTCAGCCCTGGTCGGCACGTTCTTCGGGCTGATCGCCGTGGTGGTCGTCGGCGCGATGTTCATCACCGCCGAGTACCGGCGTGGCCTGATCCGGGCCACGCTGGCCGCGAGCCCACGGCGGGGCCAGGTCCTGGCCGCGAAGGCCGTCGTGATAGGTGCGGTCGCCTTCGTGACCGGGCTGGCGGCCGCGATCGTCGCGATCCCGCTCAACGACGCAAAAGCGCGTGCCAACGGCAACTACATCTACCCGGTGAACGTGCTGACCGAGGTACGCATCGTGGTCGGCACGGCGGCGCTGCTCGCCGTCGCCGCCGTCCTTGCCATGGCCGTCGGCGCCGCGCTGCGGCGCAGCGCCATCGCGGTCACCACCGTCATCGTGGTGATCGTCCTGCCGTATCTGATCTCGGTCACCAACCTCCTGTCCTCCTCCGGGGATCAGTGGCTGCTGAAGCTGGCCCCGGCCGCGGCCTTCTCCATCCAGCAGGCCATCCCGAACTACCCGCAGGTCAGCAACGTCTGCTCGGCCGCCGGGGGCTGCTACCCGCTGGCCCCATGGACCGGGTTCGCCGTGCTGTGCGCCTGGGCCGCGGCCGCGCTGGCCCTGGCCGCCGTCCTGTTGCGCCGGAGGGACGCATGAGCCAGGCACTGCAGGTGCCGCCGGTGGGCAGGCAGCAGGTACCGCCAGCGGCGGGCCCCGGCCCGCGGGACGGTGCTGCACGCGGAGTGGACCAAGCTGCGCACCGCGCCCGGCACGCTCTGGCTGCTGCTCGCCGCGATCGGGCTGACCGTGGCACTCGGCGCCGCGGCCGCCGCGACGGCCAGATGCCCGGCCGCCGGCTGCGGGCCGGACCCGGCCAGGATCAGCCTCACCGGGGTCGAGCTTGGCCAGGCCGTGGTGGCCATCGTGGCCGTGCTTGTGATCAGCGGCGAGTACAGCACCGGCATGATCCGCACCACCCTGGCGGCAATGCCGCGCCGGTCCGCCGTGCTGGCGGCCAAGGCGGCCGTCGTCGCCGGGCTTGTGCTGGCCGCTGGGGCCATCGCCGTGCTCGGGTCGCTGCTCGCCGGGCGGCTCATCCTGCCCGGCCACGGCTTCACACCGGCACACGGCTTCCCGCCGCTGTCCCTGGGTGACGGGCCGGTGCTGCGCGCCGCCGCCGGATCGGTCCTGTACCTGGCACTGATCGCCCTGCTCGGCCTCGGCGCTGCCACCGCCGTGCGGGATTCAGCGGCGGCCATCGGGCTCGTGCTCGGCCTGCTCTACCTGTTCCCCATCGTCACCGCGCTGGTCACCAACCAGGATCTGCACCGCCACCTGGAGCAGCTCGCGCCGATGACGGCCGGACTGGAGATCCAGGTCACCACGGGCCTGCGCGACCTGCCCCTCAGTCCCTGGGCGGGCCTCGGCGTCCTCGCCGCGTGGGCCGCCGGGCGCCCTGGTGGCCGGCGGACTGCTGCTCCGGTTCCGCGACGCCTGAGCCGGAATGGGGAGCCGGTCAAAAGGCAGGCCGGTGACCAGCGGATCCTTGGCGGCTCAAACTGAGATCGCCTGCGCGCTCCGTGAGAGGTACAGAGGCATTAGGCGCCACATGATCGTGTGGCTCCTGAGGCAATCTGTCAGAGGAGCAGCGATGACAGCTGACAGTACTTCCCGGTCCGGTACCCACGTGGAAGAAGTGGTGGAAGCAGTAACCGTGGCCGTGCCAGGGCCGCTTGGCGGCGATCCAGCCATTCTGGGGCTGCCGAGTTTCGTCGTGGGCTCCGTCGCGTTGGGCCTGGCGCTGGTCGGCGTCACCCCAGCCGCGGCCGTCGGCGCCCCGCTCGCAATTATCCTGGCGGCCACAGCGGTCGGCCTGACCATCGCGGCGGTCTGGGCCGCGGCCATCGGCGCGAGCGCGGTGGCAGGTATCTTCGGCATTTTCGCTGGCTTCTGGCTGAGCTACGCGGTGCTGGTGGTCGGGCTGATCCACGGGTGGTTCGGAATCACCGCACTCGCGGTGGTAAACACCGAGAAGCTGTTCCTGATCGCCTGGCTGGTCATCATCGTGATGCTCACCCTGGCGACGCTGCGGCTGCCGCTGGCCTTCACGGCGGTGTTCCTGCTCATTGACGTCGCGTTGCTGCTGCTGCTGATCAACACCTTTAGTGCATCGAGCGGCCTGACGAAGACGGCCGGCTATGTCGTACTGGTGTTCGCCGCGATCGGGGTGTACCTGTTCTTCGGCTCGGCCTCGGTGGCCACCGGCGGCAAGGCGCTCCCCCTGGGCAAGCCGATCCTGCACTGACACCGGTACCACCCCGCCCTGCCGGGCCGGACCGGTGCGAGCCCGGCCCGGAGCGGGCCCGGTCAGTGTTCCCGCCGCGCGGCGGCTGGGGGCGTGGTAGCACCCAGCTGAAGATGGGTGGTAGCCGGCTGCCGCCAGCCTGCTCCCGTCCGTAGCGTCGTTGCCATGGCAATGACGCTACCCAGGGAGAATGCTCGATGATCGAGGCCCGCGGTCTCATCAAGCGCTACGGCTCCACCCTCGCGGTCGATGACCTCAGCTTCACGGTCCGCCCCGGCCTGGTGACCGGCTTTCTCGGCCCGAACGGAGCCGGCAAGACCACCACCATGCGGCTGATCCTGGGCCTTGACTACCCCACCGCGGGGACCGTCACCGTCAACGGAAAGCCGTACCAGCAACTGACCAGCCCGATGCACGAGGTCGGCGCGCTGCTGGAGGCCAGGGCCGTGCACGGCGGCCGCAGCGCCTACAACCACCTGCTCTGCCTGGCCCAGACCAACGACATCCCCAGCGGCAGGGTGGCCGAGGTACTCGGCATCGTCGGGCTGGGCGATGTGGCCAGGAAGCGGTCCAAGGGATTCTCGCTCGGCATGAGCCAGCGGCTTGGCATCGCCGCCGCGCTGCTCGGCGATCCGCAGATCCTCATGTTCGACGAGCCGGTGAACGGGCTCGATCCCGAGGGCATCCTGTGGATCCGCACCCTGATGAGGTCGCTGGCCGCGGAGGGCCGCACGGTCCTGGTCTCCAGCCACCTGATGTCCGAGATGGAGAACACCGCCGACCATCTCCTGGTCGTCGGGCGCGGCAGGCTCATCGCGGACTGCGGCATGGCCGAGTTCATCGCCCGCAGCTCCGGCCAGGCGGTCCTGGTGCGGAGCCCGCAGCCGGACGCGCTGGCCAGGGCGGTCACCGTCGCGGGCGGCAGCGTCACGAGCACTGGTGAGCCGGGCGAGTTGCTGGTGCGCGGCCTCGGCGAGGAGCAGGTGGGCGACACCGCCTTGGCCGCAGGTGTCCCGGTGCACCACCTGGCCGCCTCCCGGGTGTCGCTGGAGCAGGCGTTCATGGAACTGACCGCCGACAGCGTGGACTACCACGCGGGGGTACCCGCGGGCCAGGTCATCGGCACATGACGGAATGGAGGCATGACATGGCGGCGGCAACGACGGGCCGGGCCCGTCGCGGCACCGGGCCCGCGCCGGGCTTGCGGACCGCCCTGGTGGGCACGCTGCGCTCGGAAGTCACCAAGATCCGTTCGGTCCGGTCCACCTACTGGACGCTGGTCCTGCTGGTGGTGGCGAGCGTCGCGTGGAGCGTCGCGTTCTGCGCGGGCGAGGCGTCCCGGTGGCCGCACATGGCGGCGCAGGACAAGGCGGGCTTCGACCCGACTCAGGCGAGCATCCTCGGGCTGGCCAGCCTCGGCCAGCTGATCATCGTGGTGCTCGGCGCGCTCACGATCACCTCGGAGTACTCGACGGGAATGATCCGCACGTCGCTGACGGTCATGCCGCGGCGCGGGGTGCTGTATGGCGCCAAGGCGGCCGTGTTCGCCGCGGTCAGCCTGGTCATCGCGGTCCCGGCGAGCTTCATCTGCTTCTTCATCGGCCAGCAGCTGCTGGCCAGCACGCACGTGGCCGCGACGCTGTCCCAGCCGGACGTCCTGCGCGCCGTGATCGCCAGCGCGCTGTACGTCGCGATGTGCGGCCTGTTCGCGTTCGGCCTCGGGGCGATCCTGCGGAGCACCGCCGGGGCGATCACCGCGGCGTACGGGTTCCTGTTCCTGCTGCCGCAGCTCGCCAAGGCGCTGCCCAATGCCTGGTACGCGGACGTGGTGCGGTGGCTGCCCGGTGGTGACGTCATCGCCGAGATCACCAGCACCGCACGCCAGGCCAGATCAACCCGCACCTGTTCTCCGCGTGGGGCGAGTTCGCGGTGTTCGGCGCCTACACGGTGGTCGTGCTGGCCGTTGGCGCCGTGCTCTTCCTGCGCCGGGACGCATAACCCCGGTGCCAGGCCGGCCTGGCGGGCAGCTGATGGGCCCCGGGCTAATCGTTATGAGAAATGAAAGGTTTGTCATGCACAGGAATCGGCTCATGTCCGTGCTCGCCATCGCCGCGTGCGGTGTTCTGCTGACCGCCGGAGGTGTTGCGGCGGCGGCCAAGACCCGGGCGGCCGGGGCCCGGCAGCGGCGGCCAGGGCCGCGGCGGCAACTGGTGGCAAGGCCAACATCATGATCTACGGCGTCAACACCGACGGGGCTTACTGGCACGCGATCATTTCCGGAGTGATCGGTGACTACGGGCCGGCCGTCAGCGTCTATCCCGACGGCAAGATCGACCCGGCGCACAACAGCCAGATGGAACTGCGGCTGACCCACGGGTCGTTCCGGCTCAGCATCGCCGCCCTCGACAAGGCATTCGTCAAGGCGACCAGCCACGAGCCCATCTACCCGAAGACCTGCACCGACCTCATCAGCGTCACCGGGACCACCCCCATCGTGGCGGGCTCTGGCACCGGCGCCTACCGCGGGATCAGCGGCAGCTTCCCGGTCACCATCACGCTGAACGAGGTCGAGGCGACGCCGTGTCAGCCAAGCCCAGGCGCGTTCCGCGCGCAGCTGATCACGGTGGCCGGCTCGGGGACCGTCTCGTTCTGGTTAGCATTGGAACCGGCAAGACCTGAGCAGATGAGCTGGACCGCCGGTGGTCGCGCCGGACTGGTGTCCACCCCCGGCAGATCCAGCCGCACCTACCCTGGGGAGGTGCCGGACGTGCTCGCGTGGCTGCGCCGCCATCCGTGGCAGGTCGATGGCCTGCTGGCCCTGCTGCTGGTCGCGATCAGCTCGGGGCAGTGGCAGGGCCATTATCGCGCGGGCATCGCAGTCGTCAGCGTGCTGCTCGCCGCCACCGTGGTGCCGCGCCGTCGGTACCCGGTGGCGGCGTTCGCGGTGGCGATCGTGATCGGGGCCATCCAGGTCGCCGTCGGTGTGCAGCCTGCCGGGAGCACTGTCCAGCCCCGATTTCGGCCTTCCGCTGAGCTCCAGCCTCCAGCCCACCATGGCCGACGCGGCGATCCTGGTGCTGCTGTACACCGTGGCCGCCTACCGGCCACGGCGAGTCTCCCTCATCGGCCTGGCGGCCTGCCTGGCCGGCTCCGCCGCGGCGATCGCCCGCTGGGCCCCGGCGCACGGAGCGCATCCCGGGGGCCCGCTGTTCGCCGCGGCGGCCGGGCTGGGCGGCGCGGCGCTGACCGCGTGGGTGCTCGGCGACTCCGTGGCTTACCGGTACCGGCGCGCCTACTACGCCTCGCTCGAAGAGCGGGCCGCCCGGCTGGAAGCCGAGCGAGACGCGCAGGTGCGGATCGCGCAGGCCGCGGAACGCGCTCGCGAACTGCAGGAAAGGCGCGCTCGCGTGGTCGACGAGTCGGCCGCCAGGTTGCGGCGGATCGAGCGTGACCTGCACGACGGTGCCCAGGTCCGGCTCGCCGCGCTCGCCATGACGCTCGGCGAGATCAAGGAAAGCCTCGACGCGGCCAGTCCGACCGCTGGGAGCGGGGCGGCTCACGGCGTGGACGAGAGCGGCCGGACCCGCATGCTGGTCGCCGCGGCGCACCGCAACGCCAAGGAAACACTCGCTGAGCTGCGGGACCTCGCCCGCGGCATCCATCCGCCGGTGCTCGACCGTGGTCTCGGCGCCGCCTTGGCGTCCCTGGCGGAAACGAGCCTGGTTCCGGTTGCGGCTGGAGGTCAGCATCGCCGAACGGCCGTCACCGGCCATCGAGGCCATGGCCTACTTCTGCGCGGCAGAACTTCTCGCCAATGTGGCCAAGCACAGCGGCGCCAGCCGGGCCACGGTGAGCGTCCGCGAGACACGACGGGAGAATCCTGATGACCGTGACCGACGACGGGTCCGGCGGCGCGCGCCTCGCGCCCGGCGGTGGGCTCGCCGGGCTCCTCGAACGGGTGCAGACAGTCGACGGGCGGCTCGGCATCGACAGCCCGGCCGGTGGTCCGACCGCCATCACGATCGAGTTGCCGGGGCACGCCTGATGTCCGCACAGCTGCGCATCGTGATCGCGGAGGACGCCGCGATCATGCGGGACGGGCTCACCCAGACGCTCACCCGCCGAGGCCATGAGGTCGTGGCGGCGGTGGCCGACGCGGTATCGCTGCGGCAGGCCGTGGACGCGCACCTGCCCGACGTGGCCATCATCGACGTGCGCATGCCGCCCACCCACACCGACGAGGGACTGCGCGCCGCCCAGTCGATCCACGCCGACCATCCGGAGGTCGGCGTGCTGGTCTTCTCCCAGTACATCGAGACCCAGTCCGCGGCGGAACTGTTCGCCGGGGCGCCAGCGGGCGTCGGTTACCTGCTGAAAGACCGCGTCGCCGACGTCAGTGACTTCATCGAGGCCATCTCGCGCGTCGCGCACGGCGGCACCGTCCTCGACCCAGAAGTGGTTCGTCATCTGCTGCGCGCCAGCCGGCAGGCCGACTCCTGGCCACGCTCACGCCACGCGAGCGGGAAGTGCTCTCGCTGATAGCTCAGGGCCGGTCGAACACCGCCATCGCCGACGCGCTCGTGATCTCGCCCAGGGTCGTGGAGAAACACGTCGCCAGCATCTTCGCCAAGCTCGGCCTGGCCCCCTCCGACAACGACAACCGCCGGGTCATCGCCGCCATCAAGTACCTGGAGTCCTGACCACCGCCGATCACCCTTGGAAGCATCATCTCAGCCTCCCGACGTTGCCCGGCTGCGCGAGCAGTTCCCCTGCTGGACGTTCGGCACCGTATGGGCCACCGCCGCGAGCGGCCCCGGCCGGCGGCGAGTGTGGGCCATGCGGGACGGGATCCTGCTGTCCGCGTGGACCGCAGAAGACCTGGCCGCCAACATCAGGCGGGAGCCGCCGCCCGTTCATTGAAATTGCAGCCTGGGTTCGCGCGTTGTAATAACCGACCGGCCCGGAGCGTGGCGAATCCCCCCCTCGCCACCCGGGCCGGTTCACGTTCCCCCGCAGATCGGTCAGCGTGTCCTCGCCACCTACCCAGGTTTCCTGCAGCAACTATCCAGCAAGTCATCAGGTTTCAAGCGCTGATACATGCGAGGCTCCTCCCGCCACCGTGGAGGGGAGGTGGCGGTAGGAGCCACAAAGGCGGCCGGCCGGCAGCGGCACCGTGGTAGCGACCAATGACATTTGGCGCCCCGGCTCGGGTCCGCTAAGAGGCCAGCCGTGCAGTGGTGATGGCGATCGTCGTGTAGGACATGGTGAAGGTGCCGCCTGCGGCGTCGACGGCGGCGCCGAGGCCGTCGAGGAGTTCGGCCTGGATGGCCCCGGGGTGCTGGGTGAAGCCGCCGGTGGTCGGGACCAGGTCCAGCCACTCGTCCCGGGTGTAGGGCCGCTGCCAGTGAGACAGCCATTCCTCCGGTTCGCCGAACGCCCCCGCCTGCCGTATCACGTTGGCCACCCTCGCGCACCCGGCCCGGTAGGCGTCAACGGCGGGCCTGGCCCAGAAGCCGCCGGACGGTGAGTCCGGGAGCACTCGGCGGAAGACCTCGGCGAACGCCTCGCGCAGGTCCTTCGGTGGGTCGAAGGCGTTCCAGAACACCGCCAGCCGGCCGCCGGGGCGCAGCACCGCGGCGGCCTTTGCCGCGCCCGCGACCGGGTCCACCCAGTGCCAGGCCTGCGCGGCGATGACCGCGTCGAACGTGCGGCCCGGCCGGGTCCCAGTCCTCGAACTTCGCGACCTCCGTCTCGGTCCCGCCCTGCCTGGCGAGTTCGGCCATACGCGGGTCGGGATCCAGGCCGAGCACCCGGCAGCCGGCCGCCTGGAACAGCCGGGCGGAGATGCCGGTACCGCACCCGACGTCGAGGACATCGCGTCCCGGGCTGGCAGCGAGGATGCGGTCCACCAGGTCGGCCGGATAGGTGGGCCTGGCCCGGTCGTAGCGGCCGGCGTCGGCGCCGAACCCCTCGGCGACCTGCCGCTGCAGATGCGATGCCTGCGGCCCGGTCGTAGCCCCGGCGGCCGCAGAGGTCTTCCCCAGGTTCCGACGGTAGAGTGGGCATGCGCCCACTATAAATGGGCGCGCGCCCACTTATTGATCGCGTTCGCGGACGGCGAAGCAAGGCGCGGGAGCGGAGGAAGGTGGCGGGCGACGGGGTGGCCATCCGCGACCCGCGCGGGCAGCTCTTCGACGCCGCCGAACGCGTCCTGCTCCGCGACGGCCCCGGCGGTCTGACCAGCCGCGCGGTCACCGAGGAAGCGGGTGTAGCCAAAGGAGTGCTGCACCGGCACTTCGCCGACTTCGACGCGTTCCTCGCCGAGCTCGCGCTCGACCGCGTCGCACGGATCGGCGCTCAGGCGGCGGCCCTGCGCGCCATGGCGGACAGCGGCACCGTCGCGGGCAACCTGGCCGCTGCGCTCCCCGGCCTGTTCAGTCCGGCGATCCTTGCGCTCATCCGCTTGGTCATCGCGCGTGACGACCTGCGCGCCCAGCTACAGGGCCGCGACCGGCTCGCGCATCCCGCTCGTCTCCGAGTCGACCGCCATGGTCGCCGGCTACCTCGCCGCCGAGCGCGACCTGGGCCGCGTCGCGGCCGGTGCCGATATCAGCACGCTCGCCCCCACCCTGACCGGCGCCGCGCACCTACTGTTCACCGACGCCGACGGCACCCCGGAGCCCGCCACCATCACACGGATGGTCACCACGGTCCTGGCCGCCGCCCAGCAATCCCCATGACCCTCTTGGAGCCCTGTTTCTTGAGGGAAACCGCTGGGTTCACGGGCGAGTGGTACGGGAACACGCTGACGCGACGGGAGTGCCACGGCGCCAGCGTCAGGCATGCCAAAAGAGGCGAACTACGCCAGGAAGTCCCTGCGAGCTGCAGGCGATGCGATCGTAGCGGTGCGCGCGGCGCGGCGGTTCTGCTGGCCGCGCGCACCGATCCGGATCAGAGCGGGCGGACTTCCTCCGCCTGCGGGCCCTTGCGGCCCTGGCCGGCGGTGAACTCGACTCGCTGGTTCTCTTCGAGAGTCCGGAAACCCTCCGTCTGGATGGCGGAGTGATGAACAAAAACGTCTGATGAGCCGTCGTCAGGGGCAATAAAGCCATAACCCTTGTCGGCGTTGAACCACTTTACGGTTCCTTGCGGCATGTGCTTTCTCTCCTACTATGGCGGTCCTTGAAATCCCGGTCTGCGATGACCGGCGGCAGCGACCGCCTCTTGCTGCGATGGACCAGCTTACCCGGCCCAGCTCGTCGTGAGGACCGGTCCCGGTGATACCGGCTAATTACCTGGCCACACCACCGGGAACAGCGGGTGGTCCAGAGTAGCCCCGGCAGCGAGCTCGCGGTCGAGGCCCTCAAAATGGGGCGAGGTACGCCACTTGCGCGGCGCGTGCCTCGCGGCCGCCGACAGATAGCGCAACGACAGCACCCGCCGCCGGCCTTGGAAGGGGAACCCGGGCGCGCCGTGGACGGTCAGGAAGTCGAAGAAGACGGCGTCGCCCGGTGCCAGGTCGAAACGGCGGATGTCGAACGCGGCACGGTCGGCTTCGATGTCGGGCAACTCGGCGAGGCTTCCCTCGGGAAACCACCGCGCCTCGCCGACCAGAAACGTGCGCGGCATCAGCCACGGGCCGAGGTGCGAGCCGGCCAGCAGCTCCAGACAGCCTGCCTCGGGTACCGGGTCCACCGGGATCCATGCGCTCACGCCGCGGCCGTCGACGTTGTAGTACGGCTGATCCTGGTGCCAGGGCGTGCGCTGCGTGGTCCCGCCCTCCTTCACCAGGACGTGATCGTGGTAGAAACGGACCTCGGCCGTGGCCATCAGCGCGGCGGCGATCGCCGGGGCACGCGAATGCAGGGCCAGCTCGCCGATCTCGGGAACGTCCCGCCACCGGCAGAAGTCCTCGGTGAACGCGCCGGGATCATCGGCGTTGCTGGCCACCAGGGCGAGCGGGCCGGGGCTGGCGAGCACCGCGCCGATACCACGGGCCGCGGCGGCCACCTCGTCAGGGTTCAGCACCCCGCGCACGCATACCACGCCGTCGGCGGCGAAGGCCGCGACGAGCTTCTCATCAACACCCACCAGGTCCATGGCCCGCACTGTAACCCAGGCCTGGCGGCCGAGCGCCAGCCCAGGGCCAGCGGCCGAGCCTCAACCCCAGGGCTAGCGGCCTGGCACCAACCCGAAGCTAGCGGCCGAGCACCACGCCGCCGTTGGGGGAGAGCACCTGGCCGGTCATCCAGCCACCGTCCGTACCGAGCAGCCAGGCGATCAGCGAGGCTATCTCCGCCGGGGTTCCTTCCCGGCCGACCAGCGTCTGCGCCGCGCGCTCGCGGCGGGACTCGGCCGTGCGGCCAGGCCCAGAACTCGGTATCGGGTACGAAGCCGGGGGCGATCACGTTCGCGGTGCCACCATGCGGGCCTAGTTCCCGGGCGAGGTCGAAGGCCCAGGCATGCAACGCCGCCTTCGTCGCGCCGTAAGCACCGCCGAAACTGCCGCGAAGCGCGGCAACCGAGGAGATCAGCACCACCCTGCCGCCGTCGTGCTCGATTGGCTTGCGCAGGGCCTCCACCAGCAGAACCGCGGTGAGCACGTTCGATTCGAAGCACGCCTGCCAGTCCCGGCGGACGGCGCCCAGTGCGTCTTCCGCGGAGCCGTCATCGGCCGGCACCCCGGCAGAGACCCCGCCCGCCGCCGCCACGACTCCGGCGCAGCCGCGCCCGCGGGATTCGACCCACGCCGCGACGGTCGCGGCGCCCGCCTCGGTCGCCAGGTCGGCGTCGACGGTGTGGACTTGCGGCCCGAGTTCGCTGGCCAGGCTCTCCAGCGGCGCCCGGCGGCGGCCCACCGCGACCACGTCAAACCCGTCGGCCGCGAGCCTGCGGGCGACCGCCCGGCCAATGCCGGTTCCCGCTCCGCCAACCACAACCGTGTTGTCAGAACCCATTCAGTCACACTATGGGCTGGCCGCCGAGCCTGGTGCTGGCCGACGGCTCGTGCACCAGCGGCCCCGGCGTCCGGTCCAGGAACTCCTGGTAGGTTGCGGCCGGCCTGGCCGGGCCGATCAGGTAGCCGTCACGAGCCAGGAACAGCTCGGTGCTCCGCCGTTGCGCGTAGTTGAGCTCTTTGACCAGACCAACAACGCCGCGCACCGCTCGCAGCAGGATCGCTGCCAGGCGCCGCAGCCGGCGGCCGGTACCTTGCTTGATCCCGTTCATAGCCTCTCCTCGCGCCCCGGGCCGCCCGTGCGGCCCACGTGGCCGCCTTCGCGACCTGCCGGCCGCCTTCGCGGCCCGTGCTTAGAGACTCGCAGTAAGGCCGGGCCTGGCGGATCGCACAAACGCCCTATTGAGCCCGGCTGAACTCGCCTTAGTCCTAGCTCAGCGGACCAGAACGTGCCCTAGCCACCGGCCCGGGCGCTGAGGCGCAGGACCATGATTTCAGAAAATAGTTGACATCAACTAGTCAGTCATGAATAGTTAGGACCAACCAAACGGCGAGTGCCGGGGAGCTCGAAGTCGAGATCACCGGCCGATCGAGGGAAGGAACACCGATGGACACCACCCAAGTCACCCCAGCCGCCCCGGCGACCGCGGTCCGGATCCCGGCCAACTACACGACGGCCAAGCGGCTCGGGAACTGGACCACCGAGCGCCAGTTCCAGGTGCGCGCCCACCGTGGCAGCGTTGTGCTGGACCTGCGCTCCCCGCAGATCCCAGACGGTGACATCGAGATCGACGCCGATCTCGACCACGCCATGGTCAAGCTGCTGGTCCCCGACGGCGCCCAGGTGGACGACTGGGACCTGTGGCGCACCGGCCGCGGCCGGATCAAGGACGCCGAGCGCCCGGACAGCTCCACCGGCAGGCGTATCGTGATCACTGGCCAGATGCGGCACAGCGAGATCCGGATCCACCGAGGCGGTATGGCCGTCCTGTCGGCTATGTGCTCCAAGGAGTTCCTCGCCGACCTGCGGCAGGCCCACCGCGAGAACCGGATGCCCACGGTGGCCGACCCGGCCCACACCAACTAGCACCGGCTAACGTACGGACGGCGCGTGCCGCGCGAACAGCGCGGCACGCGCCGTGGAGGATCCGATGGCGAACAAGCGGAAGGTCGGCAACCCGCTCGCGCTTGCCGTCCTGTCCTACCTGACCATGAAGCCGATGCACCCGTACGAGCTGAGCCGGACGCTGCGTGACAACGGCGACGCGCGCAGCATCAAGTTCAACCACGGCTCGCTGTACATGGTGGTCCAGCAGCTGGCCAAGGCCGGGTTCATTGCCGAGGTGGAGACCAGCCGGGAGGGGCAGCGCCCGGAACGCACCGTCTACGCGATCACCGACGCCGGGCGGCACGAGGCCCGCGACTGGCTGAGCGAGCTGATCAGCCAGCCAGAACACGAGTACCCGCACTTCGTCACCGCGCTCTCGCTGGTCGCCGCGCTGCCGCCGGGCGAGGTCGTCCCGCTGCTGCGCACGCGGCTCGAAGCCCTGGCCGCCCAGCGCGCCGAGATCCAGGGCATGATCGACAGCTCACTGAGCGGGGGAGTACCGCGGCTGTTCCTGGTCGAGGAGGAGTACCGGCTGGCCCTGCTCGACGCCGAGTCGGCGTTCGTGGAGCGGTTGATCGCCGAGATCGGTGACCCCGAGGCTGGCTGGGGCCCGGCGCTCATGGCCGTGACATAGTCCAGGCATGGCGATCTTTGACGACCTGGAAGCAGAGCAGGACAGGCTGGAAGGCATCCTCTCGGGTCTTGATGAGCGGCACTGGACGGCACCGTCCGGTGCGGACGGCTGGACGGTCAGCGACGTCGTCCTGCACCTCGCGCAGAGCGAGGAAGCGGTGGTGGCCAGTGCCACCGGAGCCAGCACAGGCATGTGGCCGGCGTCCGGAGCGCCGGTGGACGCTGTCGCCGATCAGCTAGTTCAGGCAGAACGCGGCAAGCCCGCCCCAATCTTCGAGCGCTGGCGCGCGGCACGCCGTGGCGCGGTCGCGGCGTTGCGGGCCGCCGACGCCGGCCAGCCCCTGCCCTGGGTGGCTGCACCGCTCAAGCCTGCCACGCTGGCCACCACCCGGCTGGCCGAGCACTGGGCCCATGGCCTGGACATCACCGAGCCGCTGGGCATCGCCTTGCCCGACACCGAACGGCTGAGCCACATCGCCTGGCTGGCGCACCGGACGCTGCCCTACGCGTTTACGGCGGCCGGCCAGGAACCGCACCAGGTGCGGTGCGAACTCACCGCCCCGGACGGCGCCACCACCTGGGAGTACGGGCCGGCCGACGCCGGGTCGGTGATCAGCGGCCCGGCCGGGGCGTTCTGCCGGGTGGCCGCGCAGCGGCTGGCGCCGCAGGACTCCGGGCTGACCGCCACCGGCCCCTACGGCCTGGCCGCGCTGAAAGTCGTGCGCACGTACGCGGCTTGACGCCAGGTGTCACATCTGGGCCGTCCCGCGTGTCGGAAGGGGGTGACGCCGCGATCGAGGGAAGGACATCTGTCATGGCGCGCATCTCGCTTGACCCGCCGAAGACCCTGAGCTACCGGCTCACCGCCTGGTATGCCCGGCGCAGGTACGGCATGCAAGTAGAACCGCTGGCCGCCATGGGCCACAACATGCCGGTGACCCGCGCCGATGCGATCTTCGAGCTGCAGATACAACGCTGGCGGAAGCTGGACCGCGGGGTGAAGGACTTGGCCGTCATGGCGTCCGCCGCGGTGATCGGCTGCGCCTGGTGCATGGACTTCGGCTACTGGGAGTCCGTGACGAACCACGGAGTTGCGCCGGAGAAGATCCATGCCGTGCCGCACTGGCGGGACAGCGACGTGTTCACCGAGCTGGAACGACTGGTCCTGGGCTACGCCGAAGCGATGACCGCTACTCCGCCTGCCGTAACCGACGAGATGGTGGCGCGGCTGCGCGAGCACCTCGACGAGGCTCAGCTTGTCGAGCTCACCGCGATCGTGGCGGTCGAGAACCTGCGCTCGCGGATGAACTCCGCGCTCGGCCTGTCCGCGCAGGGCTTCAAGGACCGATGCGAGATCCCGGTCAAGGCGGCGGGCCAGCAGTGACAACGCTGACCGATGCCGAGGTGTTCGAGGCGCACCGCGATCTCATGTTCGCCATCGCCTACCGGATGCTCGGCACGATCGCGGACGCCGAGGACGCGGTCCAGGACGCCTGGCTGCGCTGGTCTGCAGAGCCACGCCCGGACGTCGCCAGCCCGCGGGCCTACCTGTGCAAGATCATCGCGAACACCGCACTGAACCGGCTGCGCTCAGCCCGGGTCCGGCGGGAGGCCTACATCGGCCCGTGGCTGCCCGAGCCGCTGCTCACCGAGGCCAGCCCGGACACCGAGGAGCGGGCCGAGCTGGCCGAGTCGGTGTCGGTGGCCATGCTGGTGGTGCTGGAGTCGCTGACGCCCGATGAGCGAGCGGTCTTCGTGCTGCGCGAGGTGTTCGGCTTCAGCCACGCCGAGATCGGCAGCACGCTCGGCCGCTCGCCGTCCGCGGTGCGGCAGATCGCGCACCGGGCTCGCGAGCACGTCCAGGCACGCAGGCCGCGTTTTGATGTGGACACCGGTCAGCAGCGCGAGGTGACCGAGCGGTTTCTGGCCGCTGCGGCGGGCGGCGACATAGATGGCCTGATGACCGTGCTCGCCCCCGACGTGACCCTGGTCGCCGACGGCGGCGGCAAGGCGCGGGCCCCTTTGCGGCCGATCACCGGGGCCGCCAAGGTGGCGCGCTTCTTCGCGGCCATAGCCCGGCGGCCGTACATGGGTGTGGACATCGCCGACATGACCGTGGTCGCGACCGAGATCAACGGGGCCTTCGGCACGCTGATCACGGCGGAAGGCCGCCCAATCACGGTCCTGACGCTCGTGGTGGCCGGCGGCCGCATCACGGCGATCCAGTTGCTCGCCAACCCCGACAAGCTGGCCGCGCTCGGCGCGGGCCGGACGCTCCCGCTCTGACCTGGCCAGGGGCAGGATCTGGTTAGCCGGTTACGGTGAACGTCGTATAGGCCTGTTCGTTGGTGAACGAGCTGCGGTCGCCAACGGCCTCCACCAGGTGGCTGCCGGGCCGCGCGCCGGCCGGGATCGTGACCTTGGCGGAAAAGGTACCGGATGCCGTGGTGGGCGCCCGGGCAATGACCCTGGTGCCGACCAGGTTCCAGGTCACCTTGACGGTCTCGTGCGCGTAGAAGCCGCTGCCGGACACGGTGACCCGGGTGCCGGCCGGCCCGCGGTCGGGATGCATCAACACCAGGATCGGCATGAACAGCTCGGCCGTCCTCAGCCGGCCAAGACCGCTGTTGTTGCTGTCTCCGCCCGCGACCAGCACGTCCCCGCCAGGCAGCACCGTGGCGCTGGCGTTGTCCCTGGGCTGGGTCATGGAGGTGTTCAGGAGCCAGTGCGGGCGGGTCCACTCCAGCGTGCTGGACAGGGCAGGGCCGCGATCGCACATCCCGGTGCAGCCGCCGGCCTCGAGGACCGAGCCGTTGGGAAGCAGCGCCGCCATCGTACTGGCGCGGCCGCCACCCATCCGGTCCTTGGTGCGGCTCCAGGTACCGGTGGCCGGGTGATACAGCTCCGAGGTGGCCAGGGCGACGCCATTCGCACCGGGGCTGCTGCCACCGGCGACCAGGACCTCGCCATCGGGCAGCGCCGTCGCGGTCGGGCTCTCCTGGTTGACCGTCATCGAGCCGGTCGCCGTCCAGCGGTTCGTGGCGGGGTTGTACAACTCTGTCCGCGCGGTTCTCCCGCCCGCCGCGAGCACCTCGCCGTCGTGCAGCAGGGTGGCGGTACCGAAGAACTGCGAGGCGGGCATCGGCCCGGTGTCGGCCCAGGTCTGGCCGGCCGGGTCGTACACCTCCGCGGTATGCCCGGTGCCGAGCCCGGCCACCAGCACCTTGCCGCTGGGCAGGAGCGTCCCGGTGAGCCCGTAGCCCGTCGTGTGCATCGGCGTGGTGTAGCGCCACGTGCCGGTCGCCGGGTCGTACAGTTCGGCACTGGCGACGCCGCCGGCGGGGCCGAAGCCGCCAGCGACCAGCACCTGCCCGTTGCGAAGCAGCGCCGCGGCCGCGCCCCACCGGGGGGTGTGCAGCGACCCGGTCGGGGAGAACGAGCGCGTTGCCGGGTTGTACAGTTCCGCATCGGCTAGCGGGGGAATATCCGCGCCGGGGCCTTCGCCACCAGCGACCAGGACCTTGCCGGTGTGCAGGAGGACGGCGATGAAGTTGTCGCGGGCGACGGCCATCGACCCGACCGGGAGCCAGGTGTCCGGGCCGCCGCCGTACCCGGTTAGCGCGGCTCCTTGCGGGGCACGGGGCGCGTTGTCGTAGAGCGCCGCCGTCGCCGTGCGCAGCCCGGTGAAGGTCGGGCCGAAACGCACCGACACCGTGCACGTCCCGCCCGGCGCGACCGGGGCCTGGCCGCACGTGGTGGCGGTGCGATAGTCGCCCGGGTTCCGGCCGGTCAGCGCCACCCCGCTGGTCATCAGGTCGGCCGAGCCTTCGTTGCTGACCCGGAAGGTGTGGATCCCGCTGACGGTGCCAACCTGCTGCCCGGCGAAAGCGACCGAGGCGGGCGCGATGGACACCAGCGGCCCGCGCCCGGCGAGGAACTCCTCTGCCGTCCGGAGCGGCATGCCGTCATGGCCGGTGCCGCCGGTGACCAGCACGTGCCCGTCGGGAAGCAGCGTTGCGGTCTGCTGGATGCGGGCGGTGGCCAGGGCACCTGGCAACACCCACACGGCCCGCCGTGGCTCATAGATCTCGGCCACATCCGAAGACCCGGCGGCTGCGTTACCGCCAACCACCAGCACCGAGCCGTTGCGCAGCAGCGTCGCCGTCTGGCCCACGTGCGGCATGACCATCGGCGCCGCGGGAGTCCACGTCCCGGTCCGCGGGTGGTAAAGCTCGGCATGCGTCTCTGCCGAGATTCCGGGGGTGTTGCCACTTACGTCCCAGCCGCCGGCCACCAGCACCTCGCCGTCCGGCAGCAGCGTGGCGCTGTGTTGTTCCCGCACCTGATGCATGGAGCCGGTGGCTGTCCACGTCCCGGTTGCGGGGTTATACAGTTCCGCGGTCCTGGTATCGATGCAGACACCGTCGTAGCAGTAGTTCAGCCCGCCAGCGACCAGGACCTTGCCGTTAGCCAGGAGCGTGGCCGAGTGGAAAGCACGCCCGGCATGCATCGAGCCGGTGGGCGTCCACGTCCCGGTGGCCGGGTTGTAGAGTTCCGCGCTGGTCAGGCTGTTCCCGATGTTGCCCAGGCTGCAGACGCGGGTGTCCCGCCCCGTGCACCAGCCGCCCGCTACCAGCACCCGCCCGCTCGGCAGGAGCGTGGCAGTATCCCTGGCACGTGCCGTGTGCATCGAGCCGGTTGCCGTCCACGTCCCGGTCGCGGGGTCGTACAGTTCCGCTCTTGCTACCGGCCGCCCGGTGACCAGTCCGCCGACCATCCCGCCGGCCACGAGTACCTTGCCGTCGTGGAGCAGCGTTGCCGCGGCGCCGGTCACAGCGAAAGGCATGTGCCCGGTCGCCGAGAACGTCCGGGTGGCCGGGTTGTACAGTTCCGCGGTGGCCGTCCCCCCGCCGGCCACCAGCACCTTCCCGCTGGGCAGCAGGGTGGCCGTCTGGCCGGAATGGGCGAACAGCATCGAGCCCGTCGGTACCCAGGTGTTCGGCGCCCCGAGCCCGCGCGCTGCCGCCGCGCTGGCCGTGGGAACAGTCGTCAGCAGGCCCAGGCCCGCGACGGCAACTCCCGCGGCGGCGACCGCGGTCATCCGCCTGTGGCAGGCCCGGAGTAGCGATCATCACGGTTCGGGTTCCTTCCTCCTGGGCTCCGTCAGCCGGTCACCGTGAACGTGGCGTTCGCCCCGGCGAAGCTGCGCTGGCCCCGCGCGGCGATCTGGTGGGTGCCCGCCGTCGCCTGGGGGACCGTGATCGTGGTGGTGAACGTGCCGGTCCTGGTCGTCGTCGGACGGCCAAGGACTTCCCCGCTGTCCCAGAACAGCGCGACACGCTCGCCAGCGTAGAAGCCGCTGCCGGACACGGTGACCTTCGTGCCGGCCGGGCCGCTGGTGGGATGTACCGACATCAGGACCGGGGTGAACAACTCGGCCGTGCTGGTCCCGGCACCGTAGAAGGACTCGCCGCCGCCGGCCACCAGCACCTGGCCATTGGGCAGGAGCGTCGCAGTCTGGAACACCCGGGGCTGGGTCATCGACGTGATCGGGAACCAGAAGCCGTTCTGGTAGATCTCGGTACTGGCCAGGGCGGGCTGATGGCCGCACCCGCCGGTGCAGCCGCCAGCGGCCAGGACCGTGCCGTCGGGCAGCAAGGTGGCGGTTCCGCCGTAGCGGCCCGCGTTCATCGAGGCGGTGACCGTCCACTTGCCGGTGGCCGGGTTGTACAGCTCAGCGTTCGGCAGCGCGTTGCTCGCCCCACCCGGCGTTACTCCGCCGGCGACCAGAACCTCGCCATCAGGCAGCAGCGTGGCGGTCGCCGCCTGCCGGGGGGTGTTCAGGGAGCCGGTGGCCTTCCAGGCGTTCGTGGCCGGGTTGTACAGCTCGGCGGCCGCGCTGGCCCCGCCGGCCACCAGCACCTGGCCGTCAGGCAGCAGCGTGGCGGTGGCGAAGGCCTGCTCGGTCGGCATCGGCCCGGTATTGGTCCAGGTTGCCCTGGCGGGGTTGTACACCTCGCCGGTAGTCGTGCCGGAGCCGCCGAAGCCGGTAACCAGCACGTTGCCGTTGGGGAGCACCGTGGAGGTTTCGGCGTACCCGGGCGCGTTCGCCGGTGTGGTGTTCGTCCACTTACCGGTGGCCGGGTTGTACAGCTCGGCGCTGGACAGGTCGGCGAAGTTACTGGTGATACCGCCGGTGATCAGCACCTGGCCGTTCGGCAGCAGTGACGCGGCCGGGTCGGGACCGGGCGAAGTGGAGCGATCCGGTCGGCGGAGAACGTGTGCGTCGCCGGGTTGTACAGCTCGGCGCTTGCCAGCTTGCGGGTGACGCCGATCTGGCCGCCGGCCATCAGCACTTTGCCGTTCTTCAGCAGGGTGGCGGTGAAGTCCTCGCGGGCAGTGGTCATCGACCCGACCGGAACGAACGAGTCCGGACCGGCGCCGTATCCGGTGACCGCGGGTCCCTGCGGGCTCAGCGGCGCGTTGTCGGACACCGCGGGTGTGGCGCTGCGCAGCGATATGGAACTCGGCGCGAAACGCACCTGCACCGTGCATGTCCCGCCCGGCGCGACCGGAACGCCGCCACAGGTGGTGCCGACCCGGAAGTCGCCGGGGTTCTTGCCGGTCACCGCCGTCCCGCTGACCACGAGGCTGGCCGAGCCCACGTTGGTGACCTGGTAGGTGCGGGTACCGCTGACCGTGCCCACCTGCTGTCCGCCGAAGGCGATCGAGCCGGGCGTGATGGTCACCAGCGGCCCGGGCCCGGCGAGGAACTCCTCGGCGCTGGTCTGCGGCCGGCCGTCCGGGCCGTTACCACCGGTGACGAGTACGTGCCCATTGGGGAGCAGGGCCGCCGCCGGATCGGTCCGGGCGATGCTCATGGCCCCTGGCGACACCCAGATGCCGCGCTGTGGCTCGTAGATCTCGGCGACCTTGGTACCGCCGCCGGCGACAAGGACCCAGCCGTTCCGCAGCAGCGTGGCGGTCGCTCCCACGTGGACCTTTGCCATCGACGCCGCGGCGCTCCACTTCCCGGTGGCCGGGTTGTACAGTTCGGCGCTGGAGAACCTGGACCCGTTGCCGAAGCCGCCCTCGTTGAGACCGCCAGCGACGAGGACCTGGCCGTCGGGCAGGAGCGTGGCGGTCTGCTGCTCGCGCGCCACGTGCATGTGGCCCGCCTGCAGACCAGGTCCCGGTGGCTGGGTTGTAGAGTTCCGCGCTGCTGTTATCGCTGCAGAAATCGTCGTCGCAGTTGCTGAACCCGCCGGTGACCAGCACCTCGCCGGTGCGCAGCAGGGTCGCCGTGAAGAACTGGCGGGGGAAGTCCATGGAGCCGGTGCGCGTCCAGGTCCCGGTGGCCGGGTTGTACAGTTCCGCGCTGTGCTGGCTTTGCTCGAAGCTGCCGGAGTCGCAGCCGTACCCGCTGCCGTTGCAGCCGCCGCCGGCCACCAGCACCTGGCCGCCACGCAGGAGGGTGGCGGTCTGCCCGGACCGGGCCTTGGTCATGGAGCCGGTGGCTGACCAGGTGCCGGTGCTTGGGTTGTAGAGTTCCGCGCTCGATACCTGGTGATTTCCCTGCCAGGCCGCCGGCCACCAGCACCTTGCCGGTGCGCAGCAGCGTGGCCGTGGCGTCGGTCACGGCGACCGGCATGCGCCCGGTCGGCGAGAACGTCCGGGTGGCCGGGTTGTACAGCTCGGCGCTGGCCGTGCCCCCACCGGCGATGAGCACCTTGCCGCCCCGCAGCGTCGTGGCGGTCTGGCTGGCCAGGGCGACGCTCAGCTGGCCGGTCCCGACCCAGGTGTTCGGTGGGCCAAGCCTGGTTGTCGCGGCCGCGGCGGCGACGCTGAGCGCGGGCAGGATCAGGCTCGACGCAAGAGCCCCCACGGTGGCCAGCACGAGCCAGCCGGTTGCGGCAGGCCCAACGCGACCTCGTCGTCACGGTCCCTCCAGCGAAGCGGAATCCAAGCAGGCCCGGCCGCGATCGCAGAGAGGAACGGTCAGGCTGGCTGCTGCCGGTTCAGGCGCCTATTGCTTGTGCGTCCAATGCCATCATGCGGCCGTAACGAGGGCAATCCTTCCTATGTCAAACATTTAGTTTTATTATCGGCCACCGGATTATTCACGGTCACCTTTAGCGCACGGCTGGACACCCCATGGTGCGACGCCCTGAAAAACGAACTATCGCTTGGTCAGGAGCAAGCGAACTATGCCTGGTCAGGAAGGTGAGGATCGCCGAGTTGAACGTCGCCGCGAGTTGCCGCTGGAACCGGGGCGCTGGTCAGCAGGCTGGCGTCGGTCGCGTTGGGCATATTGCCGCACTCGATGAGCACCTTCGGCACCGTCGTGAGGTTCAGCCCGGCCAGATCGCTGCGGAACTCGATGCCGTTGCTGCCGTAGTAGTTGCTCTCCGGCATGCTCGTGTGCTGCAACATTGCCGCTCGGACATCGTTGCCGAACCGTTCCGAAGACCTGATCACATGGTCGTTGGGGCCATCCGCGACGGGCTCGAGCACCGTGAACCCGCGACCCCACGCCGGGCCGCCGTCGGCGTGAATGTCGATCGCCACGTTGGCGTGCGCATCATCGATGATCCGCGCCCGGCGGTTCACGCACGGCCCGACACCGTGGTTGTTGGCCCGGGTCATTACCACCCGCGCACCTTCGGCCCGAAGATCGGCCCTCAGGTAACGGGCGACGTTGAAGTTGAACTGGGCCTCGGTGTAACCGCTGGCGGTCTGCGTGCCGGTGGTGTCGCAAGTCTCCGATTCCCGGCCGTTCCAGATGATCTGGTTGATATAGGCGGGGTCGGCGCCGTTGTCACCGTTATGGCCCGGATCGATGCCGACGACCTTCCCGGCAAGGGGTTTCCCGGGCCGTGACCGCGGGGCTGGCGTTCGCGCCGGGCTTGGGCCCGGGCTGTCCGGCGGCGTGATGGTGGGGCTCGTCGGCTCGGACAACGGCGGCTGCTGGACCGGCTGCGGCCCGGCCGCGCTCGAACAGGCCACGGTCAGCAGGCCAGCGGCGATGGCCAGCGGCCACGGTGGCTCCCGGCGCTCCTTACGGCTGGCCGTTGAACGTGTCGATGTTCTCAATCTTCCACCGGTTGCCCTGGCGGACTGCGGTAACCGCGAAGAGCGCGCCGGCGTAACTCGTCTGATGGGTCCCGGCCCTGGTGTCCTGCTGGTTGGCGAAGACCAGCACCCGGGCGCGGTTGCCGGTCAGCAGCTCCACCCCGCTGTTGGTGACCCGGGTCGTCACCACGAGCTTCTGGGCCGGTGCGTCCTTCGTCACCAGCGCGAAGTAGGTGTTGTACTGATGGATCGCCGGGCCGGTGAGCAGACTCTGCGCGGCCCGCCTGGTGGCGCCGGTGTCGGCGTAGTTGTACGAGAAAACGGTGTTGACCGCGCCGACGATCTGCCGGTTGACCGCGCTGGTAGTGGCGCCATCGGTCAGCGCGAGGTTCTGCGGGGCGGCGGTGCTGCGCAGGCTGTGCGCCTCCAGCGTGGCCCATACCCCGAACCCGGCGAGGACGACCGTGACCGCGCCCAGGATGACGGCCAGCCGGGCCCGGCTCGGCCTGTCCTTGGTGTCCTTGGCCGCATCCCCGGAACCGTCGGCGTCCGTCGCGTCATCGGGGCCAGCTTCCGCAGCCGGGCCGGTCTCTTCGGTCCGCGGGTGTCTCGGCTACGGGAGCCTCGGGCGCCTCATCCGCGGCCGCAGGCGTCTCGCCTGTGACCTCGGGTGTCTCATCCGCGGTCTTAGGTGCTTGGTCCGCGGCCGCCATCGTCTCGTCCGCGGTCATGTCCGTCTCGTCGGCGGTCGTGCTAGCCTCGCGCGTTTTGTCAGCCACCGGTGGCCCCGTTCCGCCGCCGTTCGCCGCGGCGCCCACCGGAACCTGGCCGAGCGCGCTGAGCTTCCAGCCGGCCTGGGTACGGGTCAGCCTGCCGGCGAGGCGGCTCTGCTTGGTGACCGGCGAACCAGAGGCGGGCGTCACCGTGATCTGCACCGCCACGATGATGCTGGCCGTGCCGGCCCGGGCATTCAGCGAGGTCAGTGCGCCGTCGAGGATCCGCGCGGTGGTGACCGTCTTGGTCTGCTGGATCTGCCGGACGAACTGGGCGCGGCCCGCCGTGATCTCATCGTGCAGGGTCCCCGTCGAAGACTGCTCCCACAGGCCAGGCCCTGCGCCACCTTCCGGTAGTCGAGCGTGTTGAAGTTCTGCACCGCCTGCTCCCCGGCCTGCAGCACCTGGTCGCGAAGCTGGGCGGAGGCCGGCGGGCCCGAGTGTGCGGCGCTGTACCAGGACCATCCTGCCCAGCCCGCGAAGGCGGCCGCGACGACGACCAGTACCAGGGCGGCCGCCAAGAGCGGGTCGGACAGCCACCGGCGGGCGCCCGCCGTGGGCGCCTGCGCCGGAGTCTCGTCCATGCTTGCGGTTGTCACGTGCAGAAATGCTAGGCGATGCCGGCGAGCGGAACGGCCGGTCTGGCCAGACGGGACCTACGCCGGGGCAGCGACGCGGGGTTTCCGGTGCTCATGGCGTCACGCCCAGCAGGCCGGCGATCCCGGGCGAGGCGGCCGGTGGCACGCCGCCGCCGGGCGGCGCGTTCGCCGAGCCCCGGACGTCTGTCCCGCTGCTGGCCGGCGAGGTGCACCTGGCGCTGGTGTTCAGCGGTGGTCCCGGCGAGGTGTCCAGGCCGTTGCGGATCTTGGTGCCCTGGTACCCGGCGGTGCAGGGGAGCGGGTTGAAGAACGTCAGCGCCACGCCGAACCGCGCCCCGTTCTTGGTGATCACCGTCGATCCGGCGGCGATCGCCGCGGGCAGCGCGGACAGTATCTCGTCGAGGTTGTTCCCGCGGGTCAGGGACACCTCGGAGGTGGTCAGCAGGTTTGCGATCAGCGCGCCCAAACTGGGCGAGATGTCGGTGATCAGGCCGGCCACCTGCGTCGCCGCTGCCGGGCCGTTGGCGACGAGCCTGCGCAGGTCGGAGTCCGAGGCGGCAAGCTGCCCGGCGAACAACCGCAGGCTCGAGGCGAACGAGGTGAACGCGGCCGACTCCGCGTTCTGGGTAGCGAGCACGACC
Source organism: uncultured Actinomycetes bacterium (assembly GCA_963813395.1). Lineage (GTDB taxonomy): Bacteria > Actinomycetota > Actinomycetes > Streptosporangiales > Streptosporangiaceae > DASXKD01. The sequence continues at coordinate 89,473 of CAWEYV010000008.1, read as the reverse complement.
TGGCTGTCCTCCGTCAGCGCGATGCTCTGCGAGATGGTGGAGTTCGCCGCGCGGACCAGCTTGCTCTGGCCGTCGATCAGCTTCTGTATGTTGAGGCCCTGGTCGGCGAAGCCGATGGCGAACTCGTTGAGCACCACGCGCAGCGAGGCCAGCGGCAATGAGGTGGCCAGCGTGTTGACGCTGCTGAGCACGCTGGTCACCGGCAGCGGGATCTGCGTGGCCTGGCGCGGGATCACGCTGCCCTGGGCCAGGTAAGGGCCCTCGGTGGTGAGCGGCCGCAGGTCGACGTACTCCTCGCCGACCGCCGACAGGTCCGCGACCACGGCGTGCAGGCGCGCCGGGATCGGCGGCGCGGACGAGCTGATATTGAGGTCAGCGATGACACCGGTCGGAGTCAGCTGCAGCGAGCCCACCCGCCCCACCGAGACACCCCGGTAGGTCACGTCGCCGTTGGGGAACATCCCGCCCGCGTTGGACAGGTCCATTTGCACCGTGTAGTAGCCGCGCAGGCCGATGACGCGGCCGAGTCCCGCGTAGTGGAAGAAGGTGTAACCGAGCACGAGAACGGCGATCACCGCGAACACGACGAGCTGGATCCTGGTGGCGCGAGTCAGCATCTAGTACTCGCCTCCCCCGGTGAGCTGATGGAGCCGCCAGCGGCGAGGCCGTCGGGGCGGGCGTGGGGCTGGACTTCGGCGAGACCGGCGCGATGACCGTGGTGCCGGGGGCGGCAGTCAGGCACAGGTAGGCGTTGAGGTAGTCGCCCTTGATGTCCTTCAGCACCTGGTCGGTGAACGGGTAGGTCAGCAGCACCTGCAGCGCCAGCGGGAGGTTGTTCCCGGCGTTGGCCAGTTCCCGCAGCGTCGGTTCGAGCGCCCGGAGGTTGGCCACGAAGGCGGCCTGGCTGGCGTTGATCGTGTGCACTGCGACGCCGCTGAGGTTGTTCAGCGCGTTGAGCATGGTAACCAGTTGCGCGCGCTGTGCATTGAGAACCTCGAGCCCGGGGGTGAGATGACTGAGCACGTGGTCGATCTGCTTGTTGTGGGCGGCGAGCGTGGCCGACAGGGCGTTGAGCCCGTCCAGCGCCCTGACGATGTCCTGGCGGTGGGCGCTGAGGTTGCTGATCAGTGTGGCGAGCTCGCCAATCAGCGAGCGGATCTGCGGCTCGTTGCCGCTGAAGGCGGCGTTCAGCTCGACGGTGATCGTGTGCAGTTGCGCCAGGCCGCCGCCGTTGAGCAGCAGCGACAGGGCCCCGAACACCTCTTCCACGGTCGCGTTGCTGGTGGTGCTGGACACCGGGATCACATCGCCGTCGCGGAGCCTTCCCTCCGCCGGGATGCCCGGCGGCGCGGATAGCGCGATGTACTGCTCGCCGAGGAGGCTGGACTGGGTGAGCAGGGCGACCGCGTTGGCGGGCAGGCGGACGCTGCCGTTGACCAGCAAGGTGACGTGCGCGATCCAGCTGTGCGGCGGCAGGTAGATCTTGCTCACCCGGCCGACGGCCACGTCGTTGACCTTCACCGCGGACTGCGGCACCAGGTCGCTGACGTTGGTGAACTCGGCCGTCACCTGGTAGGGATGGCTGCCGAGGCTGGCGCCTCCGGGCAGCGGGATGCTGTATATCCCGTTGAACCCCCCGGAACTGCACCCCGCCACGCACACCGCGGTCGCCGCGGAGATCACCACGGCCGCGGCGCCCGGCAGGCGTTTATGGCGGCGCAGCGGGCTGCCCCGCCGGGAGCGTACTGCCCGAAGAGCACCCAGCAACAGAACTGCCGGGCTCGCGGCGCCCGGGCGGCCCCTGGCGGCGTGGTCGTCGGTCGCCAGCCGATCCAGGCTGGCTCCCTCCTCCGCCTTGCCAGGGATTGCCCGGATCGCCGCTCCCTGATCCGACGTCCTATTGCCGGGCGCTCTAAGTCGCATCAGCGACCCCCTGCTAGCGCGGCTTCCGGCGTGCCGTACAGGCCGACGGCGGGCAGTGGCAGCGGCGGAAGCTTGTGCAGTGACGAGGGGGGCAGCGGCACCGCGCCGGCCGGCCCGGCGGTGCCCGCCCCGGCCGGTGTGGTTGCGCCGAGTTGCCGCGCGCCCGGCCCCATGCTGAGCTCGTTCAGGTCACCGCGGCCGGTCAGCGTGTGGGTCGTGGCGTTGTAGGCGTTGACGACGTTGTCCACCGCGAGCGGGGCGACGTCCAGCGTCTCGGCCAGGGAGGCGCGCTCCTTGACCAGGATGTGGGTGATCGCCGCCAGTTTGGTGACGTTGGACGTGATGAGGCTGCGGTTGGTCGCGATGAAGCCCTGCACCTGGCCGAGCGCGGTGGCCAGCTGGCTCAGCGCGGCGGCCAGGTTCTGCCGGTCGCTGGCCAGGAAGCCGGTCACGCTGGAGAGCTGCTGCTCGGCCAGCCGGACCTGGCCGTCGTTGGTCTTCAGCATGTGCGTGAACTGCTCCAGGTAGGCGATCGTGGCGTACAGGTTGCCCGAGGAATCGCCCAGCGTCTTCGACAGCGCGCTGAATTGGGTGATCATGGAGTGCAGGTAGGCTCCGTTGCCGGCCATGTTGGCCGCTCCGGTCCTGATCAGGTCGTTCAGCGCCCCATGCTTGTTGAGCCCGTTCGGCCCGAGGGCGGTCGCGAGTTTGGCGAGGCTGGCGTAGATCTGGTCCACCTCGACCGGAACCGCCGTCCGGCGGATGGGGATCGTCGCGCCGTCCGTCATTTGCGGGCCGCTGGTGTAAGCGGGGGTGAGCTGCACGTACCTGTCGGATACCACGCTCGCCGAGACCACGACCGCCTGTGCGGTGGCCGGGATGGGGACCCCGGCGTCGATGGTCATGGTGACCTTGACCTGGGTGCCTTCAGGCTGCACCGAGTTGACCTTGCCGACGGGGACGCCGAGTACCCGGACCGAGGACCCCGGGTAGACGCCGATCGTCTGGCGGAAGTACGCCGTGATCTGCTTGGTCGGGTGGTTGGCCTGGTAGACCAGTACCCCGCCGGCCACCAGCACCGCGGCGAGGATGACCACCCCGGCCCCGAAGACCAGGCGGTCCCGCCGGGTCCTCAGTCTGGGCAATCTCACTCTGGGCAAGCGCATGGGGAACCTCAGGGTTTCGGGGGCTCGCAGCCGGTCGCCGGGCCCGTGCCCGGCGGCAGGTAGGACTTGGGGAGTACTCCGCACAGGTAGGCGTCGAACCAGCGGCCGTTGCCGAGGGCGTTGCCGAGCAGCCGGTAGTACGGCCCGGCGAGCGCTAGCGCCTTGGTGAGGTTGGCCTGGTTCTGCTCCAGCAGGCTGGTGACCTGGTCGAGTGCCCGTAGCGTGGGGGTGAGCTGGGCCTGGTTGTCGTTGACAAGCCCGGACAGCTGTGTGGCGAGCGCCTGCGTCCCGGTCAGCAGCGAATGGATCGCGGCCTGGCGCTGCTGCAGTTCGGCCAGGAACAGGTTGCCGTCACCGAGCAGCTTGGCGAACGTGGCGCTCTCGCTGGCCAGCGTTCCCGTGACGTTCTTGGCGCTGGCCAGCAGCCTGGTGACCTGCGCGTCCCGGGAGGCCACCGCACGGGACACCGAGGCGAGCCCACTCAGGGCGGAGCGGACGTAGGGCGGGGTCGTGGAGAACGCGGCCGCGAGGGTTTCCAGGCTCTTGGCGAGCTGGACGGTGTTGATCTGGCTGACCTCCTGGCCGAACCCCTGGAACGCCTGGGTCACGTCGTAGGGCGAGGTGGTCCGGGATAGCGGAATGGGCTGGCCCGGGTTCTGCGGCTGGGTGCCTGTCGAGTCGAGGGCCAGGAACTTGTCACCGAGGAGCGTCTTGATCTTGATGGCCGCCGTGGTCTGGTTGCCGACCCAGGCGTTCTTCACCTTGAACGACACCGCGACCTTGTCGCCGGCCAGGGATACGCCGGTCACCTGGCCGACGATGACCCCGGCGATCCTGACCTCGTTGCCTGCCTGCAGGCCGGCGGCCTCGGCGAAGTACGCGGTGTAGCCGGTACCGCCGCCGATGATCGGCAGGTTGGCCGAGTTGAACGTGACCAGCGCCACCAGGGCGAGGAGGACCAGGCCAACGATCGCGACGATGATGGGGTTGCGCTCGGACAGCGGCTTCATGGTCGGCCGTCTCATTTGCCTGCCTCCCTCGCGGGCGCTCGGCCCGGCGCCTGCGGCGCGTCGGCAAGGCCTGAGGTTGACAGAGGCCGTCTCATGACCGCCACCTCGCCTCGCGGCTCATCAGCGGCACCTCGCGGCGGTGACCGGGACGCCGGTCGGATTCGGGCCGAACTTCTCCTTGACGCCGCTCACCAGTGCGTCGCACATGAAGAGGTTGAGCCAGCCGCCGTAGGAGGCCGTCTTGCCGATCTCCTCCATCTTCACCGGCAGGTTGTGCAGGAAGGTGTTGACCACCCCGGAGTTGTTGTCGAGGTTGGTTGCCAGCCGTCCCAGCTGGACGATGTCGCCGTGCAGTGGGGCGCGGGCGACTTGCAGCAGGCCGGCCGTGGCGTTGGTGAGGCTGGCGATGCCGGAGATGGCATTGCCGATCGGCTGCCGGTCCGCGGCCAGCCCGGACACCAGTTGCTGCAGCGTGTTCACCAGGCCCGCCAGTTCGCCGCTGCGTTTGCTCACCGTGTGCAGCACCGAGTCAAGGTTGCTGATCAGCTCGCCGATGACCTGGTCCCTGGTGGCCAGGGTGGTGGTCAGCGATCCAATGGAAGCAACCAGGGTGGTGATGTTGGGGCTCTGCCCCTGGAAGATCTGGATGATCTCGGCCGACAGCTGGTTGACGTCCCCCGGCGACAGCGCCTGGAACAGCGGCTGGAAGCCGTTGAACAGCTCGGTCAGGTCCAGCGCCGGGGTGGTCCGTGCCACCGGGATCGTCCCGCCAGACGGGAGCGTACGCCCGACCGGGCCGGTGCCCTGGCCCAGTTCCATGTAGCGCTGGCCGACCAGGTTGAGGTACTTGAGCGTCGCGGTGGCCGAGGCGGGCAGGGTGCGGCCCTGCTGGACGGAGAAGCCGACGAGCGCGAGGTTGCGCTGGTAGACGCTGATCGAGGTGACGTCGCCGACCCTGACCCCGGCGATATCCACGTCGTCACCCACGCTGAGCCCGGTCACGTCGGTAAACACGGCCTTGTAGGGCACCGTCGCGGAGACGCCCGTGTGCGCGATGCTGATGGCCAGGATCGCGGTGACGGTGACCGTCACGGCGATGAAGATGAGCGACTTGATGACCGGGCCGGCCATGCTCTTGCGCTTCATGACCGGCTCACCAGGCTCACCGTGGTGCCGCGGAACAGCGGTGCCAGCAGCAGGCTGCTCCACGCCGGGACCGTGGACGGGGGCTTGTCCAGCGCCAGCCCGGCCAGCTCCCTGACCAGTTCGCTTTCCGAGGGCGTACCGGCAATGGCCGCTCTGGTGGTCACGCCCGATCCGCCAGCGCTCGCGCGCGACCCGCCGCTGCCCGCGCCCGCCTGGCCCTTGCTCGCGCCCGAACCGCTGCTCGCGGCCGGGAGAGGGGGCAGCGGGCTGGTGCCGTCGTTGAGCGTGATGCCCTTGAACGGCACCGAGTAACAGTGCGGGCCGAGGTTGGAGCCGTACTTCGGGGTGTCCACGCCGGGCAGGTACCTGGCGTTGTTGTATACCGGCACGATGATCGCCTGGACGTGCAGGCCGGGCTGGTTGGTGCCCTTGCCCAGGAGCTTGTCAGCGGCCGGCACGAAGTTTCTCAGGTCCTTCAGGACGCACGGGAACTCGGGAGAGTAGCGGGCCAGGATCTGCAGCGTGGCTGTGCTGTCGGTGGACAGGCTGATGATGTTGTTCGAGTTGGCGTCCAGGAAGGCGCGGATGTCGTTGGACGCCGTGGTCACCGTGCTGTACAGCGCGGAGAAGCTGGCCCGCTCGCTGGTCAGCGTCTGGCTGGTGACGGTGAAGTCGTCCAGGGCCTGGAGCAGATCCGGGGACGCCTGGTTGAGGGTCCTGGCCACCCCGGCCAGCTGTTTGATGTCGTTGTCCAGGGCGGGCAGGTGTGGGTTGTAACGGCGCAACAGGGAGTCGAGCTGGACCAGGGTCTGGCCCAGCTCCTTGCCGCGGCCCTGCAGGCCCTGCGCGATCGCGGTCAGCGTGACCGAGAGCTTGTCCGGCTCGGACGCCTGGAGCAGCGGCAGCAGGTTGTTGAGTACCTTCTCCACCTCGACCGCGTCCGCGGAATGGTCCTGCGTGATCACGCTGCCGGCGGTCAGCCGCGCCACGGCCGGCCTGGGCGGGATCAGCAGGTCCACGTACCGCTCGCCGAACAGCGTGGTCGGCACCATCAGGGCGGTCACGTTGGCGGGCAGGTGCGGCACCATGCCGGGCTGGATGGCCAGCTCGAGCCGGGCCCCGGTGCCGTCGGCGGAGATCGACCGCACCTCGCCGACCTGGACGCCGCGCACCATCACCTCTGCGCCGAGGTGCATCTCGTTGCCGACGCTGTCGGTGTACAGGGTCACCGTGGAAACCGGGGTGAACTGTTTGTGGTACAGGGCCAGCGAGAACCAGATCAGCAGCGCGAACACCAGCAGGAACACCACGCCGACCAGCCGGAGGCGCGCCTTGGCCCATGCCGGGGAGCGGCTCATGGGGCGATCCGGACCGTCGTTGTGGCGCCCCAGATCGCCAGGCTCATGAAGAAGTCAATGACGTTGATCAGCACGATCGCGGTGCGCACCGCCCGGCCGACGGCGACCCCGACCCCGGCCGGCCCGCCGCTGGCCCGGTACCCGTAGTAGGTGTGGACGAGGATGATCACCACGCTGAACAGCAGCACCTTGAGGAACGACCAGAGCACGTCCACCGGCGACAGGAACAGCCCGAAGTAGTGGTCGTAGGTGCCGGCGGACTGCCCGTTGAACACCAGGGTGACCACGCGGGAGCCGAAGTATGAGCTGATCAGCCCGAGCGCGTACAGCGGGATGACGGCGATCGACCCGGCCACGATCCGGGTGGTGACCAGGTAAGGGAGGCTCGGCACGCCCATCCCCTCCAGGGCGTCCACCTCCTCGTTGATCCGCATGGCGCCAAGCTGCGCGGTGAACCCAGCGCCCACGGTGGCGGACAGCGCCAGGCCCGCGACCAGCGGCGCGATCTCGCGGGTGTTGAAGTACGCGGAGACGAAGCCGGTAAACGCGGCCGCGCCGATCTGGTTCAGCGCCGCGTAGCCCTGCAGGCCGACGACGGTGCCGGTGAACAGCGTCAGCGCGATCATCACGCCGACCGTGCCGCCGATCAGCGCGAGCGCGCCGCTGCCGAAGCTGACCTCGGCCAGCAGCCGGGCGATCTCGCGCGGGTAGCGCCGGACGGCGCGGGGCGTCCAGGCGAGCGCCCGGGCGTAGAAGACAAGCTGGTCGCCGAGCATGTCCAGCCAGGCAAGCCAGCGGTCTCCGAACGCCCCGATCCGGGCAGGCCACACGCTCGTGCTTGCGGGCGGCGCACCCTCGCCGGTCACCACGCCCATGGCTCAGGTTCCCTTCGGGGGCACGATCTGCAGGTAGATCGCGGTCAGGACCAGGTTGACGAAGAACAGCAGCAGGAACGTGATGACCACCGACTGGTTCACCGCTTCGCCGACGCCCTTGGGGCCGGCCTTGGGGTTCAGTCCCCGGTGCGCGGCGACCACCCCGGCGATGAACCCGAAGATCAGCGCCTTGATCTCGCTGATGTAGAGGTCGGGCGCCTGCGCCAGCGCGGAGAAGCTGGCCAGGAAGGAGCCCGGGGTGCCGTGCTGCAGGTATACGAAGAAGAAGTAGCCGCCGAGCACGCCGACCACCGACACCAGGCCGTTGAGCAGGACCGAGACGAGCATCGCGGCGAGCACCCGGGGCACGATCAGGCGCTGGATGGGCGAGACGCCCATCACCTCCATGGCCTGCATCTCCTCCCTGATGGTGCGGGAGCCGATGTCGGCGCAGATCGCCGAGCCGCCCGCGCCGGCGATCAGCAGCGCCACGATGATCGGGCTGGCCTGCTGGACGACCGCGAGCACGCTCGCGGCGCCGGTGAACGACTCCGCGCCCAGTTGCTGGGTCAGCGACGCGACCTGCAGCGTGATCACCGCGCCGAACGGGATGGACACCAGCGCGGTGGGCAGGATCGTCACGCTGGCGATGAACCAGAACTGCTCGGTCAGCTCGCGCGTCTGGAACGGCCGCTTGAACGTCAGCCGGATCACGCTGGCCGCCAGCGCGAACAGCATGCCGGTCTGCCGCAGCGCGCCGGCCCCGGGGAACGAGAGCCCAGGCGCGGTCACGTCGTCCGGCCGCTCCATGATCTGCGGCTGCTGCGTGGTCACCCGCCGCCTCCGGGCCAGTCAGCCGGCCAGCTGCCCGGCCCTTCGGCCGGCTCGTCAGCGTCGGCGGTCTCGTGCTCCGCCGCCTCGCGCTCCCTGGCCAGCTTCCAGGCCTCGGCCCTGGCTTGAATCTGCGCCTGTTCCCGTTCCCGGGCCTGGGCGTCCTGCGGGGTGGCGGGGACCGTGATGGGCGCGCCGCCCTGCTGGCCGCCGCCGAGGCCGGCCAGGATCGCCTGCTGCGCCGGGGTGGGCAGGCTGGGGAGCAGGGCCATCACCCGGTCGGTGTGCCGCCGCACGGCTTGCCGCTCCGGCAGTCCCGGGCTCGGGACCAGTTGCGGCATGAGCGCCATCGTCCCGTTGGCCGCGCCGTCGCCGGAGCTGGCCTTTTCGGCGGCCAGCGTGGCCTCGTCCTTTTCCTCGGACATGCCGATCGGCCCGAACCTGCGCCCGTTGACGAACTGGGTGATGACCGGGTTCTCGCTGGTGAGCAGCACCTCGCGGGGCCCGAACATGACGAGGTTGCCGCGGAACAGCATGCCGATGTTGTCCGGCACGGTCCGGGCGATCTGGATGTCGTGGGTGACGATCAGGATCGTGGCGTCGATCTCCGCGTTCAGGTCGATCAGCAGCTGCGACAGGTAGGCGGTCCGCACCGGGTCAAGCCCCGAATCCGGCTCGTCGCAGAGGATGATCTGCGGATCGAGCACCAGCGCCCGGGCCAGCCCGGCCCGCTTGCGCATGCCGCCGGAGATCTCGCCGGGGAACTTGTGCTCCTCCCCGGACAGGCCGACCATCTCCATCTTTTCCTGCACGACCTGACGGATCTCCGCCTCGGTCTTCTTCGTGTGCTCGCGCAGCGGGAAGGCGATGTTGTCGTACAGGTTCAGCGAGCCGAACAGCGCGCCGTCCTGGAACATCACCCCGAACAGCTTGCGCGCCTGGTAGAGCTGGCGCTCGGTGCAGTGCACGGTGTCGATGCCGTCGACCATGACCCGGCCCCGGTCCGGCCTGATCAGGCCGACAAGCGACTTGAGGAAGACCGTCTTCCCCGTACCGGATGGCCCGAGCATGACGCTCACCTCGCCGGCGGGCAGCGACAGCGAGACGTCGCGCCACACGACGTGGCGACCGAAGGACTTGGTCAGCCCCTCAACGACCACCTCGATGCCCATCTCACCTCCCGGGTGCGCTGAGCCACGCCACCATACCCTGGTCATACGGTTCTATAGCAGGCATACGCCACACTTGTGACCCGGGTGACGTGGTGCTGTGGCTCGTGGCCCGCCACGTCAGGCCGCGGCCGCTACGTGTCATACACGTCGCCGGGGGGAATCACAGCGGCCACACGGCCTCGCGATAGGCGTGCCGAAATGCTCCCCCGGACGGGCCCGGATATCGAAGCATCTCCCGCGAACAATCCCGCCTATGCCGTCGTATGCGCACACAAAAGAGGGCCGGCCGTCAGGGGCCCGTCAGGGCCTCGCCCACTCACCCGTGCGAACGTGCTGGTTACTGGCCAGTAGATTAACGGCCTGTCACATGCCCGTCAAGAGAACGCAGCCACCAGGTGCGGTCGATGCGGCCAGAGCCCTAGGTGCTGCTCAGCCGTTGGCTGAGGGTCAGCGGGCGCCCATGGCCGCGCATCAGGATGGTGACCAGAAGGTCATCGGCCAAGCCCGGTAGCTCGTCGATGCCGTCGGCGAGAATCCGGCTGAACACGACCTCGTGGATGCCACCCACGATCATCTCCGAGGCGAGCTCGGCCCGCTGGCAGCCGGGGATGAGTTCGTGGATGTTGTCCTCGATGATCTCGGCGAACATCCGCATAGCCGCGTTCCGCCGCGCTAGGGCCTGCGGGCCGGCCGCGAGGACCTCCACGATGCACATCCGCGCCAGCTCGGGCTCACTGGCCATGAGCTGCAGGTACGCACTGATGCCTGCCCGCAGCCGCTCCCGGACGGTCGTCTCGGTGAAATAGGCGCGCCGGATACACCTGGCCTGCTGGTGCACCGCGGCATCGTAGGCAGCCAGGAACGCGTCTTCCTTGTTCTTGAAGTGCTCATAGAAGGTGCGCCGCGACACTCCGGCCCGGGCGATGATCGTTTCCACGCTCATCTCCGGGTAGCCAAGCTTGGCCGCGGCCTGGGCGACCGCGGCCAGGATGCGCTCGCGCTGGTTGTCGGCAACGAAGCTGCGCAACAGCCCATGCCGCCCGCTGGGCAGCTGAGCTGGCCGGCGCCTGGAGTCGGTCGCACGCTCGGCCTGACCGTAGCTAGCCCCCGCTGGCTCAGTCACTGCCACCTCGCTGTCTCCAGGCCGATGGGTAGTCGGCAGCTCCCTGGGGCCATTGTATACGGCGTTGTTTCTGGTAACCGCGGGCTGACCCACGTCCCCTGGGCCACGGTGCCCCGCCGCGCCCGGGCATGGCGTCCCCGGGGACCTGGCCCGGTCGGCCCCGACCGGGCCACCGTCAGCGGCACCGGGAACCTCTTGGGTCTCACCAGCTTCAAGATCTTGACTCAGCCAACGCCAGGGTATTACTGTCGGGTAATCCAGACACATGCACGTTTTTTTAAAGGCCATCGTGGGCGCGCGGGAACGGAGGGTGAAGAGGGAGCCGCCCAGGGCTACCTGGAATCAACAGCACGGTTAGCCAGCGCCAGCCGACGGCGAAAGTGCCCCAAGACGTGACGGCATCGTCAGTGGCTGCTCTGAGCCACATTGCCCCAGGTGTTACCACATTAGGGCCTATTTAGGCGCGGAATGAGATCGGCTGGATAAGAGGCAGCAGAGAGAGCGGATAAGGGGACAAGGAGAGGCGATGAAGGGATCTAATCGGCAATTCCACCGCGCGTTCTTTATTAGCGCGGCGGCCGTGACTGCGGCAGGGCTGTTGGTTGCCGGGGTGACATCGGCGGTCGGCGCCCAGGCGAAACCGCACACGAATGTCAGCCAGACCGGGCCGGGTTACCCGCCGCCAGGAGGTATCTACAAGCCGTTCACCAACTGCCCGCTGCTCAACCCCCTCATGAAGGAGGCCGTACCCAGCTCCGCGGTCATCTGCAGCGCCGGGCAGGTCGCCTCCGGCTCGGTCGTGCTCGGTAACATCACGACGCCGGTCGTGCGGCCGGTGAACGTGCAGTTCGGCGGCGTGCAGACGCCGAACGCCAACTTCGGCGGCGACTGGACCACCGGGATCAGCGGGTTCGCAGGCGGGATCCTGCCACCGCCGGCGGGTCTGTCCGCGATGCTGGTCACCAAGCCGGACCTGATCCCGGAAAGCCTGACCACGGCGCTGGGCTGCTCCACCACCACCGACCCGATCGTCCAGAACCTCTGCACGAAGGCGGAGAACTTCGGCGGGAAGTATCTCGACGTGTACGCGCTGGCCCAGACCGCGGGACAGATCACGAACTTCGGGCTGACCACATGGACCCAGCGGATCAAGTTCAAGCTGATCAACCCGCTGCTGGGCAGCCGCTGCTACGTCGGGAACGACAACCAGCCGATCGTGGTCAACCCGAATATCTCCCTGGCCCCCGGTGGTCAGCTAGAGGTGCTACCCGACCCGAACCCGGCCAAGCACCCGAACACCGACGTCCTCCTGATCACGGCGGCCATAGCCTCCGACACCACCTTCACCGCGCCGGGCGTCACCGGCTGCGGCCCGGGTGGCGCGGCCAACATCTCGATCGACTCGGCGCTCGACGCCGGCACCGGCCTGCCCTCGGCGTCCGGGGTCAACAGCCTCACGCTCAACGGCAGCTTCGCGATCGCCGACTGCTTCAACACCAAGAATCAGTCGAAGATCCTGCTGAACGCGTTCGCGGACAGCGTCGGGACCACCGCTGGCACCGCGCACCGGACATTCCCGCACGGGCTCTCTGCGACCCACCTGCGCAGTCTGCTCCGGAGTCTAGGTATGCGCTAGCCGCAACCGAAGTAACCCAACGGCAGTAATCGAGGGAGCACCAGCCACGCTGGTGCTCCCTCGGGCGCCTTCCGCTGTTTCGCGCTGCGGGCACGACCGGGGCCTTTCTGCCCTGGTCCGCTCAGTGGACGGGCTTCGGCAACGTTGCCGGCACCCAGGGGCAAGCGGCGGGACCGGCCAGTCGGTGCACAGGCTGCCCTGAGTCAGCTTGACGATGTTCCCGGGGCCCGAAACCGTTGCATTGAAGATCGGGTCAACGTTCTCCCCGACCCCGCATCCTGTGAACGGCGGGACATTGATCATCCCGATGAGCACTCCGCCGGTCTGCAGCTCGTAGGGCGGCTTGCCGATGAGAACGAGCTTGAACGGCTTGACCGTGTGGCAGTTGCTGCCCACGTTCAGCGGAACCCCGTTGACCAGGACCCGTTCGACCCGTATCGACGCCAGTGACAATATCTTGCTGAATTTCAGCACCCCGTTATGGAGGGTGCCCACGCTGACGATATTCAGGGTCCCGGTCTGCATGATCCGCAGGGTTGCCTCGGTCGGAAGGAAACCGAAGCTCAGGAACGTGGCCTGTACCGGCGGCAGGCCGTTGATGGCCTTGCACCGCGGTGCGCTGCCAGGACACGGCTTAAAATAGAGCTTCCCGCTCGAATCGGTCTCGAAGTAGTTGAATTTCTGGTTCGTGACCAGCCGCTTGCCGACCTGGATGTTTCCGAACCCGGGACCCGCCAGCGCGGCTTCGCCGAGCTTGCTGACATTAGCGAAGCCCTTTATGAAGGCGCACCCCTGGAGTGGGGGCTGAGGAAAGGTGATCGTGGAGCCGGGAGGGGGCTTTGGGAACTTGAAGTGCGGGTTGAAGGGGAATCCCGTGTTCACTGGGAAAGGCGGGCAATAGGCCGGTGTAATGTTCTGCAGTGGGGTGATCGAGTACGTGACGGTGAAACTCAGGCTGTCCCCGTTGCTGAAGAGGCCGGAGCAGCCGCTGACATTCCAGGTGTGCAGGGTGCCACCGGGCGGGCCGACACCCAGGGTGGGGGTGAACAGGCTGTCCGTGTAGCTGCCGTTGACCGTGCCGGGAGGCGTGGAGGTCGCCCCGGCTACGGTCGCTGTGCACCCGGAGCCGCTGACGCTAGCCATGATGCCGCTGACCGTCGCTGTGACGACGGTCAGCGCCGGGTTGTAGGTCTGGGCGTTGAGCAGCCACGGAGCGCCTGTGGATGCCGACGCGGTGATCGTGAAGGTCCTGCCGTCCGGGCCAGAGCACTTGCTGAAGGTGACCGAGGTAAGCGAGGCGATGCCGGCCGCGGGCAGGTCGCGGCCAAACTTCATCGTGCCGGACATGGCGGAGGTCTTGCACGTGACCACGATGCCGGTCGTCCCGTCCTGGAGCTTAGCCGGGCCGCCGCTTCCCGAGAAGCTCCCGCCCGGGGCTGCCTCCCACAGGAGCGGGCTGGCCCGGGCCGGCCTTGCCGGGCTGTGCCGGATCGCGGCCGTTACCGGCACCCTGGCCAGCTTCGCTGACTGGCTCAGCCCGGCCACCGGCCGTCCCGCCACGGGCGCGGCGCCGGACAGCACGATGCCCATGCCAGCCAGGATGGCCGCTGTGGCGGGCATCCTGATACCTAGCCGGCGCGACAGCCGGATCACGATGCTGGCATCCCTCATCCACGTCATGTCTCAGTGGGTGCTGCCCGTCGCCGGGTACCCGGACTCAGTGACCGCGTCAGGGGCTGGTGACGGTCTGCGGGGGCGAAACCGTGTAACTGCTGACCAACGACGCAGGGTCACCGTTGTTGATGAGGCTGAGGCAGCCGCTGACGTTCCAGATGTGCAGGTTGCCGCCGCTGCCCTTCAAGGTATGCGTGCTGTTGATGTAAGTGCCGCTGACCGTGCCGGGAGTCGTGGCGGTTCGGCCGGCCAGTGTGGCGCTGCACCCGTTACCGCTGAGGCTGCCCATGATGCCGGTGATCTTCCCGTGCGTCACGCCGCCGCTGAAGGTGCTGGCGTCCAGCTTCCACGGGTGGGTTTTCGACGCCGACGCTGTCGCCGTGAAGGTCAGGCCATTCGGGCCAGTGCAATTGCTGAAGGTGACCGACGTGATCTTCCCGAGCGGGTTGGTCAGGCCGCTGCCCTTCTTCAGGGTGGCCTTGGTCGCTGACGATTTGCAGGTCAGGGTGGTGCCGGTTTTCGTATCCTTCATGATCGTCTTCCCGGCGCTTCCGGTCACGGCACCGCCGGGCGTGATGGTCCAGGTCGTGGCGGTCGTCGCCATGGCCGTGGCCGTGCCGAGGCCGAGCGCCAGCGCGGCGCCGCTGCCGAGGAGAATGGCGGTCAGACGTTTGCGCATGTGATCACTCCGCTCTGATCGATGTGCGTAAGCTCGGGGGTCTCCTCACCACCGGCGAAGTCCGGCCGCTCCGGGTCAGTGGATCCGGGGCGGCCGGCTGAGGCGCGCGTCATCGGTACTGCCGATTCAGGCTGGCCGTGACGTCAGGGGCTGGTGATTTTCTGCTTGGGGCTAATCGTGTATTTGCCGGTGAAGGTGGTTCCGTCACCGGAATTGATGAGGCCGAGGCAGCCGCTGACGTTCCAGACGTGCAGGTTGCCGCCGCTCACCTTGAGAATGCCCGTGCTGTTGGTATAGGTACCCGTGGTCGTACCGGTCGACGTGGCGGTGGTACCGCCCACTGTCGCGCTGCACCCGGCACCGCTGAGGCTGGCCTTGATGCCGGTGATCTTCCCGTGGGTCACGCCGCCGCTGAAGGTGTTGCCGGCCAGCTTCCACGGGGTGGTGGCCGATGCCGATGTTGTCACCGTGAACGCCAGGCCACCTGGGCCGGTGCAGGTGCTGAACGTGACCGAGGTGATCTTACCGATGGGGTTGGTCTGGCCACTGCCCGTCTTCAGTGTCGCCATCGTCGCCGACGATACGCACGACAGGGTCTGCTGGGTCGTCGTGTCCAGGAGCGTCGTCTTGCCGGCGCTTCCGGTCACGGCACCGCCGGGCGCGATGGTCCAGGTCTTGGCGGCCGTCGCCATGGCCGTGGCCGTGCCGAGGCAGAGCGCCAGCGCGGCGGCGCCGCTGCCGAGGAGAACGGCGGTGAGATGTTTGCGCATGTGATCGATTCCTCCTGATCGAGGTACGGAGAATGATGAGGACTCGTCTGGCTTGCCTTCCCCTCCCATTGAGAGGTGGCGCACCCGCACCGGAGGCACTCGGCTCCAGACGTCCACACGCCTCGAAGGAGGTGACATTTCTTATCTCGTCCGGTTCTGCCTACTCGCCAGTAGGTTACTAGGTCGTAACAAGGGCGCGCAAGGGAACGGCCGAAGGATCCGGGTGAGCGAGCATTGATAACTGGCGGACACCGACGGCCTTGGGGGGCCGGGTGAAAGCGGTGGTAGCCGCCCAACCGGCCAGCGGCGATCGTTAGCCGATCTTCGCCTTTCCGAGGGTGAGCGTGATGGTGTTGCCCGGGCCGGTGAGGGTCAGGTTGATCAGCGGTGTCACCAGCCCACAGTGGGCGAACTGCGGGATCGTGTAGGTGCCGGCGAGGTTGCCGCCCTTGAGGATGTTGAAGCCCGGCTGGCTGGACACCTGGACGACGGCCGGCGTTGAACTTTCGCACGATGGGCCAACCGGGACGGGGACACCACCGACCGAGAGGCTGACGAGCTGGAAAGTGATATTCGAGGTGGTGGTCACCGCTCCGGTGGTGAGGTTGAGCGTCCCCGTGGTTGGCCCGCTGTTAATGAAATGCGCGGTGGCCGTGACCGGGATGACGCCGAACTGCTTGAACGACAATGTGGCGTCCGGCATGGTCAGCGTTGCCTTGATGCTGCCCGTGGCCGCGTCGAGGTTCGCGACCAGCTTGCCCGGGCCCAGCGGCAGGGTGGCGTTCGGGGCCTTGAGGAACGTGCTTCCAGTCACCTTGTACTTGGCGTGAATCGTGCTGGTCGTCGCCGACGCTGGCCCGGCGGTGGCGGTCACAGCGAAGACGGCGGCCAGCCCGGCGATACCCGTGGCCACGGTCATGCGGATTCGGGGGGGTCTCATCAGCTTCATCTGTGGTGTCTCCTTAGCGGGGTTGATGTGTGCCGAACCGTAACCGGGCGTGCTGAGGCAAAGCTGATCTCAATGGAGGCAATGAGTAGGTGCTTGTGAAACTCACCGGCTCGCCGTCATGGGCGAGTCCTGCGCGGCCGCGGCCCCAGCACCGGAGGGCTCATGATCAGTGAATCGCCCGGCAAGGGCTTCCCCCACCGGGCGATTCAACTGTGGTCTGGCCTGGCCTAACCCGTGATCAGCTGGCCTTGATCACGACGGCGCGGCTGACCGTGTAGGTGCTGGTGTAGCTCGGGTGGTCGCCGTTGTTCACCAGGCCCGCGCAGCCGTTCACACCACTGACCGTCAGCCGTCCCTTGTTCAGCGGCGTGTTGGGCAGCTTGGGAGTCAGCGACAATTTGTGGGTGCTGTTGGTGTAGAAGCCCGGCGCCGAGCCGGTCACCTTGAACGAGCAGCCGGTCATGGACACCGAGGTGTTCGCGCCGGTGATCAGCCCGTCCGTCTGGCCCTTGGCGTTGGTCTTCGAGTCGACCGTGACCTTGTACGGAAGCCCGTTGACCTTGACGGTGACCGCGCCCAGCGGGCCGGTGCAGCCGGTGAAGCTGAGCTTCGCGGAGGTACCGACCGTCACCGGTGTGGTTGCGTTCGTGTACGTCTTGGTGGGGATCGACCCGCTCGCCTTCGAGCCCGTGCAGGTCACGCTGACGCCGTTGTCCGTCAGCACAGTCTTTGTGGAGGTCGCTGTGTAGCTCCCGCCACCAGTGACCTTGACCGTGAGGGTCGCCGACGTCGCAAGCGCCGCCGTGGCACCGAGGCCAATCGCCATGGCCGAGGCGGCTACCACGAACAGGGCACTGCCGGCACGTTTGCGTATCCTCATGTAATCCGTCTCCCTTGATCGGGTACATCGGGGTCAGCCTGCCGATCGGGGCAGCCCGGCTGACCTGGGCACGGCTGCGTCACAGCCGAACCTACTGGCGAGTACATTACGACTGCGTAACATCGGGCGCAAGAGTCTTGCCCACCTAGCCCTGGTTCAATCGCTGTCCTTGTCACCGGTACACCAACTCACCCCCGGGTCTTTATAAAAAGGTGAGTACCGGGACACACGCCCTAAGGATTAACGATCTTTGCCTTGCCGAGGGTGAGCGTGATGGTGTTGCCCGAGCCGGGAATGGTGAGGTTGATGAGGGCCGTCGCCAGCCCGCAGCGGGCGAACTGCGGGATCGTATAGGTCCCCGTCAGGTTGCCGCCCTTGAGGATGTTGAAGGCCGGCGGCTGGCCGGACACGGACACGACGGTCGGCTGCGCGGTCTCGCAGGAGCTGCCGACGGGCGTGCTGACCCCGGCCACCGAGAGGCTGACGATCCGCAGCGTGATCTTCGACGTGGTGCTGACGGCGCCGGTATCGAAGTTGAGCGTCCCGGTGGTCGGCCCGTCGTTGATGAACTGCGTGGTCGCGGTCACCGGGACGAGCCCGTCCTGCTTGAACGACCCGGTGGCGTTGGGCAGGGTGAGCTTTGCGGTGAGCTTGCCGGTGTTCGCGTCCAGCGTCGAGGCCAGCTTGCCGGGCCCCAGGGCCAGCGTGAAGTTCGCGGCCTTGATGAAGGTGCTTCCCGTCACCTTGTACTTGGCGTGCACGACCACGTCGGCCGACGCCGGGCCAGCGCTGGCTGCCACCGTGCACACGGCAACCAGCCCGGCAGCAGCGGTGGCGCCCACGAACCGAACTCGGCGGAATCGAACCAGCCTCATCTGTACCCTCCTGGAATTCCTGGGCGAGCAGCGATCAGGTCGAACTGATCTTGATTGGGATGCCGGGTGGACAGGTGGTCTCAGCTAGTGGCAATGTGGGGGCTTCTTTCCCAGTGGGCATCCTTTGTCCCAGTGACGCTGTGGCGGCGGAACTTTCGGTGGGCAGGTGTTAGCGAAGAAAGGCTTGAAGAGGCAGAGCGCGCCCTGCGTCATAAGGTCAAAATTCTTGGGCCCAGAGATTGAGGCAGTGAAGAGAGGATCCAGATTCTCACCCACCCCACAGTGGGTGAACGGCGGGACTGTTATCAGGCCGCCCAAGGTGCCGCCTGCCGCAAGATTGAAGAAGCCGGAACCACCATTAGCTGTGTTTCCTCTGCCGATCACCTTGAGGGTTACCGGGGTCTGTGTCTGGCAATTGGTCCCAAGGGTGGGCCAGGGAACGCCATTGACACTGGCGCTGGAAACGTGCAGGGACACTTCCGCTGTGGCGGTAATTTTAACGAGGGTAATCTTGTACAGCTTTACTACAATCTTGATGGGTTTGAGCTCTATTACCTCGAGCGTTGCGGTGATGGGGGTAAAGCCGAAACCCAGGAACGTCGTCTGTACGGGCGGAAGCTGCTCGCGACCGAGATAATAGAGCTTACCTACGTTAATCAGCTTGACAACGCCATCATGAGCCACGGTGCGGACATTTTCGGCCACGCTTACCAGGCCCGGCTTCTGCGGTTTGGCCGGCTGCAGGAGGGCTGCCCCATTGAGTTTGGTCACGTTTGCGTAGCCGGTGATGTATCCGCAGGCGATCTGGGGTGACTTGACGTGTACGGAGCCACAGCCCTTGGGGACGCTGCCGGGGCGCGAGACCTCGGGCGTCCGCGTCCTCGTGGACGGTGTGCTGGACACGGACGGAGCTGAGGCGACTGGGACGGTAGCGAGCCTGGTGGACTGGCCGGGGCTGACGGTGCACACCGCGTGCACCGATGAGAGGTTGACCCCGGCTCCGCCCGCCTTGCGGAGATCAAAGGTGAGCCCGGTCGCCGAGAAGGTCACGGACCCGGCCGACTGCGGGGTCACCGGCGGCGCCGTTCCCGGGAAGGCCAGGTGCACCGTGCCGGTGGGGGGGATGCGAACTGACGTGCGCAACTGGCCGGGCCACCGCGCGGTGACCGCGTTCGCGTTATCCGCCACCGCGGCGCTGAGCATGTCGCGGCCGGTGACCCTGGCGGCATCGAGCCCGCCGGGGCCAGCCACGGCCCAGCGGGGGAATGCCACGGTGGTGCGCATCCCCGATGCCTTGATGGGCTGGCCGGCGACCGCGGTGGCCGGGAAGGTACCCGCCACCGTGACGCTGACCGGGCGCACGCCAGCGGGGAACCGGCATCGATAGGCCAGGTGCAAGCGCACCACCTGTGCCCCGGCCGGGGTGGCGTCCGCCAGCACGCCCGAGGCGCTGACCATCACGCCCGCCAGGAGCGTGAGGCCGCAGGCGAGAGCCGTCAGCCGGAAACCCCGCAACCTCCGCGCCATGCCCCTCACTCAGGTCCTCGCTTCCTTACCACCTGCGGCCGGCCCCGGCAGGCCGGGCGGTCGCTGCGGGACGGCCAGCCCCGGCAGGCCGGTAACTGCCCGGGTTCCTGAACGTTAACGCGAATCGCACACATTCGTCCGCTGCACCACATGTCTGGTAAATGCCGAACCGCCGGCCCGGGGTTTCCCCTGGGCCGGCGGCCCTTAGCGATCAGATCTGGTCATGCGGTGGTGATCAGGGGGAGGTGGCCTTGATCACGATGGCACGGCTGACCGTGTAGGTGCTCTTGTAGGTCGGGTGGTCGCCGTTGTTCACGAGGCCCGCGCAGCCGTTGACGTTGCTGACCGTCAAGTGCGCCGTGTCGAGGGCCTTGACCGGCAGGGTGGGGGTCAGCGACAGCTTGTGAGTGCTGTTGGTGTAGAAGCCCGGCGTCGAACCGGTCACGTTGAACGAGCAGCCGGTCATGGACACCGCGGTGTTGACACCGCTGACTATCCCGTCCGTCTGACCTTTGCTGTTGGTGGTGGAGTCGACGTTGACCTTGTACGGAAGGCTGTTCACCACGACCGTGACCGCGCCCAGCGGGCCGGTGCAGCCGGTGAAGCTGAGCTTCGCGGCGGTGCCGACCTTCACCGGCGGGGTTGCCTTGGTGTAGGTCTTGGTGGCGATGGTCCCGCTCGTCTTCGAGCCGGTGCAGGTCACACTCACGCCGTTGTCCGTGAGCGTGGTCTTCGTGGACGAGGCGGAGTAGGACCCGCCACTGGTGACCTTGACGGTCAGGGTGGTCGCCGTCGTCGCGAGCGCCGACGAGGCGCCGAAACCAATTGCCAGGGCTGCGGCTGTGCCCGTGAAGAGAATGCTGCCGAGGGCTTTGCGCATGGGGGTGTGTTCCTCCTTGATCGGATCCGTCCTAGCCATGTTCCGCTGCCAGTCCCGGATCTGGTCGCGTTGCTGCGCTCGCAGCTTGGCTACTGGCGAGTAGGGTACGGTGCGGTAACATCGCGCGCAAGCGCATCTCAGGATGAACCGGACCTAGCGACACTTTCTTTGTCGCGCCCCGGTCAACAGGATACGGGGTTTTTGTCACAACGTGAGCATGCGCCGGCTGCTCGCGGCCGGGCAGTTACCGCTTTGTGGCCGCTACACACGGAGAGTGGCGTTACCGTCGGAGCTGTGTCAGACCGTGTCACGATGAAGACGCCAGGGCAGGACCGGCCCGGTGAGCTGCCGGTCATGCGCCCCTCGCAGCTCGCCGCGATCATGCGGCCAGAGCTGCCCGACCTCGCCCGGGAGATCATCGCGGAGATCCGGGACAAGATCCCGGAGTACGCGCGGCCGATGAACGGGCCGTACGGCCAGGCGCTCCGGGTGGGCGTCCAGAGGGCACTCACCTCGTTCTTCGACTCGGTCGCCGATCCGGCGGCGCCGCACGAGGAGCGGGACCAGATGTGCCGCAGGCTGGGCCAGTACGAGGCGCTGGAAGGCCGGAGCCTGGACAGTCTCCAGGCGGCGTACCGCTACGGCGTCCACGTCGCCTGGCGGCGGGTGATGGACGTTGGCCTGCGCTGTGCGGCCCCTTCGCCGGTGATGTCCATGGTCGCCGACGCGATGCTCGCGTTCATGGATGAGCTGGCGTCGTTGTCGCTGCAGGGCTATCTGGAGACCAAGGCCCGGTCGGCGCAGTCGCAGGAGGAGTGGCGGCACCGTCTGCTGCGCCTCATCCTGGAGCGCCCGGCGGCGCCCCTCCGGGCGATCACCGAGCTCGCCGACCTGGTCGGGTGGGAGGTACCTGACGAGGTCAGCCTTGTCGCGGTCGAGCAGGGCCCGGGGCGGGTGGCGGCGCTGCCAGCGGATGCCCTGGCCGATCTCGGCAGCGCCCAGCCGCATCTTCTGCTGCCCGGCCAGGTGGAGCCGTGCCGTGGCCCTGCTCTGGAGGCCGCGCTGGCGGGGCGCCGCGCGGCGGTCGGGCTCAGCGTCCCGATCGCCGATGCCGCGCAGTCGCTGCGCTGGGCACGGCGGGCGCTGGCGCTGAGCCGGGCCGGGATCATCGGCGACGGCCAGGTGACGTTCTGCGAGGAATACCTGGTCGAGCTCTGGCTGCTCGCGGACGAGGGGCTGATCGACCAGCTCGGCAAGCGCAGGCTCGGGGCACTCGATGCGCTCAGTAAGCCGCAGCGGGACCGCCTCACCGAGACGTTTGGCACGTGGCTGGAGACGCGGGGGACCGCGGCCGAGATGGCCGGCCGGCTCTGCGTGCACCCGCAGACAGTGCGGTACCGGATGCGTAAGCTGGAGCGGACCCTTGGCGGTCAGCTCGACGACCCAGATGCGCGCTTCGCCATGGAGCTGGTGCTGCGCGCCACGCGGCTACGAGAGCGTGGGTCACAGCCGGGGAGTGGGGGGCCGACCGCCGCGGAGGCGTCCTGACGCCATGCGTCAGCCCACGGAAAGGTGATTCCATCGCTGTCCGTACGCTGCCCGGATTTCGCCCCACGGGAGGGCCGAACACTGTCTAGTATTCCGATATGATTAGTAGCGAAGTTGCCGGAGAGCCGGGAGCGTCGCTCCTGCCGCATCCGGATGAATCGACAGTTGTCATCGCACCGCCGGGTGACGGCGCGGGCTTCTGGGCCGGGGCGCCCAGCGCGGCGCTCGGTGACGACGGCATCTATCTGGCCTACCGGCTGCGCCGCCCGCTGGCCGCCGGCCGGGGCTACGCCATCGCCGTGGCGCGCTCGGTGGACGGGGTGCGCTTCCAGACGCTCACCACCATCAGGCGCGAAGAGGTCGGTGCGGACTCCCTGGAACGGCCGGGCCTGGTCCGGGACCGCTCGGGGCGGTGGCGCCTGTACCTGAGCTGCGCCACTCCGGGCACCAAGCACTGGCAGATCGAACTGATCGAAGCCGAACACCCCGCCGAGCTGGATATCAGCAAGCGCGTGGTGGTCCTGCCCGGCGATGCCAAGACCGGCGTCAAGGACCCGGTGATCCACCGTCAGAACGGCACCTGGCAGCTCTGGGCGTGCTGCCATCCGCTGGCCGATCCCGGCGAGGCCGACCAGATGGTGACCGAGTACGCGACCAGTACCGATGGGTACGGCTGGACCTGGCACGGCACCGCACTGAGCGGCCGTCCCGGATACTGGGACTCCCGTGGCACCAGGATCAGCGCGGTCTGGCGGGACGGGGAGGAGATCGTCGCGTTCTACGACGGGCGGGCCAGCGCGGCGGAGAACTACGAGGAGCGCACCGGGGTCGCGACCGGTACCGGGCCGACCGCCCTGGTAGCGGTGGGCGCCGACCCGGCCGCGGAGTCACCTTATGCCGGCCGGGGACTGCGGTACCTCGACATCCTCGTCCTCCCGGATGGCGGCCGCCGCCTCTACTACGAGATGACCAGGCCCGACGGCGCCCACGAACTGCGCACCGAGCTGCGCTAGCGCGGGCGGCCGTTGCGGGCCTGGTACTGCCCGGCCGGCCGGGCACCGACCAGCCCGCCCGCCCGTTCCCGTGGTCGCAGCCAGTCGCCGAAATACGCCTCGGTAATCCGCTCCAGCAGGTGGATGTCGTCCTCGAAGTAGGGCAGCACCTCCTGCCGTTGCTCCCACGACAACGGCTGCCGGTGCCCCGCGTTCTGCTGCAAGAAACGCTCCAGCGGCTGGGTGAGCGCCGTGCCCGCTGAGCCGGGCAGGTGCCGGCCTGCCGCGGCCGCGCCCCGCAGCAGCTTGGCCACGGTGAGGTAGGTCAGGGAGCGGTCGGGATGCGCCGTGACGTTCTGCTTGGGCACGTGGCCGATGATGCCTGGGTGCACGCCGAGGAATTCGCAGATGTCGTCGAGGGTCTGCGCCGGAGCGTCGATCAGCGCCCGGTAGCGGAGGATGAAGACCTGCTCCCCCGGAAAGCGCAGGAAGAGGTTCTCGAGTTGCTCGCCGTACCTGCCGAGCCGGGTGTAGTGCCAGAAGTCGGCCCAGCCAGCGGCGATCCGGGCGTCCTCTTCGGCGCAGGCCCGCACGAAGTTCCCGATCGGCTCGAGCCCGGCGGACCACAGATGGGTCCAGTTGGAGTGTGCCCGCTCGACCGGATCGCGCAGGATCACGATGAGCTTGGCGTTCGGGATGAGCGCCCGGATGCGTTCCTGCGCGGCCTGGCTGTAGAGGTAGAACGGCGTTGACTCGCCGCGCAGCGCGCCGGCCGTCGCCGCGTCGAACAGCGCCTCGTACTCCGGCCGCCGCCAGATGTGCTCCCGGTAGGTCTGGACGTCTCCCGGCCCGCCACCGCGGGTGGGCGGGGGCCCGTCGGTCAGGAAGAACTTCGGCTCCTTGACGGTGGACATGAACAAGCCCGGATGGGCGGCGAGGGCCGCGTGGAGGGCTGTGGTGCCAGCCTTGGGAGCACCGATGATGAAGAAGTCCGGCAAGGCCACGGGGGAGACCTCCTTGCTGAGCCGTCTGGCTAATACGACTATTCCGACCCGATTAGTAGATTAAGTCGGGTACCAGATTGCGTCAACAGGTGCCCACCATGTTCGTTACCAACCCGGGCCGGGAAGTGATCAGTGTCACGTTCCGGGTAGCGCCTGGTCAGAGGCGGGCGGGGAGCTCCGAGGTCCACATGACCAGGCGGGTCCGGTCGCCGCGGAACAGGTCGCGGGCGAACTCGACCGGCATGCCCTCGTCGGCGTAGGCCGTTCGCTCGACCAGCATCAGCGCCGCTCCCTCCTTGACCTCGAGCGCCTCCGCCTCCCTGACCCCGGCGGTGACCGGCTCCAGGCTCTCCCTGGCGCGGCAGGGCCGCCGGCCGTACCGGGATTCGAGCAGTTCGTAGAGCGACCCGTCGAGCCGGCACTGCAGCATGCCGGGGAACGCGTGGGCCGGGAACAGCGAGTGCTCGAGCGCAATCGGCTTGCCGTCACCGAGCCGGACCCGCCGTACCTCGTACAGGGGTGCGCCCTCGGTCAGCTCCAGGGCGGCCGCGGCAACCGGGCCGGCCGGCCGCTCGGCGGCCGACAGCACCCTGGCGCCGGCCACCATCCCATGGCGGCGCAGTTGCTCGGAGAACCCGGCCAGCGTGGTCAGGTCCTGTTCCAGCTTGGACTCGGCGACGAAGGTCCCGCCCTTGCGCCCGACGGTGCGGGTGACCAGGCCGCGCCGGGCAAGGTTGGCCAGCGCGTGCCGCAGCGTCATCCGGCTGACCCCCAGCCACGCGGCCAGGTCCTGCTCGGTCGGCATCCGGTCGCCAGGGCCGAGGCGGCCGACCGAGATCAGCTCGGCCAGCCAGTCCTCTATCTGGGCGTGCACGGTGGTTCCCGGGCCCCGCACGATCGGCGGGGGTACCGGGCCGAGGATCTCCGGCGCGGTGGGCGCTGACCGGGGCCGGGGGAGCGACGGCATGCTCATCCTTTTTCTCTGCGATACGCCCACGCCGTGGTGCCCGCCGTCCGGACCCGCCCCACGCCCGTGGGGCCCGTCGTTAAGCGGCACTTACCGGCGCCTGCGGGTAGCGCGGAACGGGACGTCATGAGGTGTCTGTCACCCTTCCGGGGGGCTGATCGGGCCGGGCTGACGGGCCGCTTCCGATACCAGGGGCGCGTCGTCCCCGGCGGGTGCGATCACCGGGGCGAACTGCTTGTTGCGTCCCACTGCGAGGTAGTAGATGGTCCCGACCAGCACGATGAAGACGAAGACCGTCCACAGGATCGGGATCTTGTTCAGGAAATCGATGTGGAAGTCGAGCAGCCCGGCGGTCTGGCTGGGTTTGGGGTTGCTCGCTATCCGCGGCCAGGCGAAGTTGATCAGCATCGCGCCGCCGTAGATCAGGCCGACGATGTTGACCACCATGCCCCAGCTGCCAAGCCGGAACGGCGCGCTCGTCCTCGGCCAGCCGGCGGCACGAGCCCGCAGGATGGCGATGTTCCCGAGGAAGTAGCTGAAGTAGATCATCGCCGTGGCCGCGATGGCGATGATGGGGGCTCCGGAGTACTGCAGGAACGGCACCGCCGCGAGAACCGCGATGACGATGCAGGTCCAGACGGGAGTGTGCAGGCTGGGTACGACCTTCGACAGGTGCTTGGAGAACGGCAGCGTGTTGTCCCGCGACATGCCGAAGCACAGCCTGATGGTCGCCGCCATGATCGACAGGCAGCAGACGAAGATCGCGGCGCAGACCACGAACAGGTAGAGCGTGGCGAACGCGGAGGAGAAGTTCGCCTGGATGATCTGCGCCGGGCCAAGGCCCAGGCCGCCGTTGGCCGCCATCGCGCTGTGCAGGTTGCCCGGGATCGCTACCAGGGTGCCCAGCAGGAACACGCCGCCGATGATGAACGCGCCGACGATCGAGTACAGGACGGCCTTGGGGGCGGCGCGGCGCGGATCCCGGGTCTCCTCCGCCAGCGTGGACGCGGTGTCGAAGCCGTAGATGACGAACAGGGACATGAACATCGCGGCGAGGAACGTACTGCCCTTGACGGGGATGCCGCCGCTGTTGGTCACGATGTGGATGCCCTGGTGGTTGTGGAAGGCCAGCAGGATGATCGCGAACACGAACATGCCGAGGATCTCGAAGACCACGCCGGTGTTGTTGATGAGCGCGACCAGCTTGACGCCGTAGATGTTCAGCACCGTGATCACCACCAGGGTGATCAGCGCGATCACCAGCTGGGTGTGCAGCAGGGTGTCCGGGCTGCCCGCGCCCAGGCCCTTCCAGCCGAGCCCGTTGATGGCCGGGATGAGCGCCAGCGGCAGCGTCGCGACCACCGCGGTCACCGTCAGGATCCCAGCGAACAGGTAGACCCAGCCGTTGAACCACGAATAGGTTCGGTTCGCCAGGTACTTGGTCCACTGGAACACCGAGCCTGCCACGGGATAGTGGCTGGTCACCTCGGCGAAGTTGAGCGCGATGATGAACTGGCCGAGCGCCACCACCGGCCAGGTCCAGATGAAAACCCCGCCCAGGGTGGTCAGGCCGAGCGCGAACAGCGTGAAGATGCCGGTTGAGGGCGAGATGTAGCTGAACGCCACCGCCCACGAGCTGAACAGCCCGAGCCCGCGTCTCAGCTCCTGCTTGTACCCGAACTGGGCCAGGTCAGCGGCATCTTGTTCGGCGTTGCTGGATACCCCGGGGTTGGCGCTCATCGGCTGGGTCCCTTCCATGCCGGGCGGAACCGGGCAGCCCGAGGAGCTGCCCGCTTCCGGCGGAGCGGGTCCGGGGGCGGCGTCCCCCGGGCCAGTACTGCCGCAGAATGAGGCGTAGCGTAAGCGCCGGTGCACCTTACTGTCTAGACCTTTGTGGGCCCTATGTTTAACAGGAATTACATACAGTTTTACGTCTAGACCTTAAGCGGCCTGAGGTCTAACCTTCGTCTCGTGACCGACGCCGCGAGCGCGACCGGCGGGCCAGGCGCCGGCGGGGCTGACCTGGACGCGATCCTGGACCGGGTCCCGGCCCTGACCGGCACCCCCCGGACAGTGTCCGAGTTGCCCGGCGGGCTGACCAACCGGAACTACAAGGTGACCACGCCGGACGGCTCGTTCGTGGCCCGGGTCTGGTCCCGTGGCGACCTGCTGGCGATCAACCGTGATCACGAGTACCACAACTCGGTGGCCGCCGCGCAGGCCGGCGTCGGCGCCCCGGTGGTGGCCTATCACCCCGGCGACAGCCTGCTCGTGCTGGGCTACATCGACGGGCGCACCTATGGGAACGCCGACGTCCAGGGCAACATCGGCCGCATCGCCCTGGCCTGCCACCGGCTGCACCACGGGCCGCGGTTCCGCGGTGAGTTCAACGTCTTCACCAACCAGCGCCGGTACCGGTCGGTGGCCCGCGAGCACGGATTCGCCGTCCCGGCGGGCTACGACGACCTGGTGCCGCGGGTCGAGGACGCCCGCAAGGCGCTCGCGGTGCGTGAGACCGGGACGGTGCCGTGCAACAACGACCTGCTCGCCGCCAACTTCATCGACGACGGCGGGCAGATCTGGATCATCGATTACGAGTACTCGGGCAACAACGATCCCTGCTTCGAGCTTGGCAACATCTGGGGTGAGTGCGGCATGTCTCTGGACGCGCTCGCGGAGCTGGTCACCTCCTACCACGGCAAGGTGCTGCGGAACAAGATCGCCCGCGCCCGGCTGCTCGGCGTGGCGGCCAGGTACGGCTGGACCCTATGGGGGGCGATCCAGCACGCGACAAGCCCACTCGACTTCGACTTCTGGGCCTGGGGAATGGAGCGATACGAGTGGGCCGCGCAGAGGCTAACAAGCAGCGACTTCGCCCGGCTCCTGGAAGACGTGCAACGTGAGGACTGAGGGCATGACCGAGGGGGCACTGCCGCAGCGGGCGCGCGTCGTCATCATCGGTGGGGGCGTGATCGGAACCAGCGTCGCCTATCACCTTGCCCGGGCCGGCTGCCGGGACGTGGTGCTGCTGGAACAGGGGCAGCTGTCCTGCGGGACCACCTGGCACGCAGCCGGCCTGGTCGGCCAGTTGCGTGCCACCGAGAGCGGCACCCGGCTGGTCCAGTACTCCACCGCGCTCTATTCGCGGCTGGCCGACGAGGTGGGGCTCGCTACCGGATTCGTCCGCTGCGGGGGCGTCATCGTCGCACGGACCCCGGACCGCATGGTCCAGTTGCGGCGGACGGCCGCGGCGGCCGAAGCGTTCGGCTTGGCCTGCGAAATCATCACACCGCAGCGCGCGGGCGAGCTGTGGCCGGTGATGGACACCGGTGACCTGTGCGGCGCCATCTGGCTGCCTGACGATGGCAAGGCCAACCCCGCTGACCTGACCTACGCGCTGGCCAGAGGCGCCCGCGACGCTGGCGTGGTGATCTGTGAGCGCACCCGGGTCACCGGCATCCTGACCGCCAGCGGCGCGGTGACGGGGGTCCGGACCGCGGGCGGGGATGTCGAGGCCGAGGTCGTGGTCAACTGCGCCGGGCAGTGGGCCAAGCAGGTGGGTGCCTGGTGCGGGGTGACCGTGCCGTTGCATTCCTGCGAGCACTTCTACGCGGTGACCGAGCCGATCGACGGGGTGCACCGCGACCTGCCGATCTTGCGCGACCCGGACGGCTACACCTACTTCAAGGAGGAAGTCGGCGGCCTGGTGGTGGGCGGGTTCGAGCCCAACGCCAAGCCCTGGGTAGCCCCGGACGCCCTGCCCGAGAATTTCGAGTTCCAGTTGCTGCCCGAGGACTGGGACCATTTCTCGCTGCTGGCCGACGAGGCCCAGTTGCGGGTGCCCGCGCTGCGCACCGCCGGTGTCAAGAAGCTCTACAACGGCCCGGAGAGCTTTACCCCGGACAACCAGTTCCTCATCGGCGAAGCCCCGGAGTGCCGGAACTTCTTTGTCGCGGCCGGGTTCAACTCGGTTGGCATCGCGTCCGCGGGCGGGGCGGGCCAGGCGCTGGCCGAGTGGATCCTCACCGGGGATCCCGGCATCGACCTCACCGCATCGGACATCCGCCGGTTCGCCCGCTTCCACGGCAACAACGCCTGGCTGCACGACCGGGTCGGCGAGGTCCTCGGCCTGCACTACGCGCTGCCCTGGCCGAACCGGGAACTGGTCACCGCCCGGCCGTTCCGGCGCTCCCCGGTGCACCACCTCCTCGAGGCGGCGGGCGCCTGCTTCGGCAGCCGGATGGGCTGGGAGCGACCGAACTTCTTCGCCCTGCCCGGGGACGAGCCGGTGATCGAGTACGCCTGGGGGGCGCAGAACTGGCTGCCCGCGTGCGTGGCGGAACAGCGGGCCACCCGCCGCGACGTGGCGCTGTTCGATCAGACCTCGTTCTCCAAGTACCTGCTCACCGGCCCGGACGCCGAACAGGTGCTGCAGTGGCTGTGCACCGCGGACGTCGCCGTCGAGCCGGGGTGGACGGTTTATACCGGCATGCTCAACGAGCGCGGTACCTACGAGTCCGACCTCACCGTGACCCGCATGTCGGAGCTGGACTACCTCATGGTCAGCAGCGCGGCGACCACCGAGCGGGACAAGCACCACATCACCTCGCGGATGCCTGCCGGAGCCCGGGCCACGCTGCTGGATGTGACCTCGGCGTATGCGGTGTTGGGCGTGATGGGGCCGCGGTCGCGGGATCTGCTCGCGTCGCTGTCCCGCGACGATTTCAGCGATGCGGCCTTCCCGTTCCGGGCCAGCCGGGAGGTGGGCCTCGGCTACTTCACCGTCCGGGCGACCCGGATCACCTACGTGGGTGAGCTCGGCTGGGAGCTGTATGTGCCTGCCGAGTTCGCGGTGGGGGTGTTCGAGCTGCTGAGCGCGGCAGGGGCCGAGTTCGGGCTGGTCAACGCCGGCTACTACGCCATCGAGTCGATGCGCCTGGAGAAGGGGTACCGCGCGTTCGGGCGGGAGCTGACGCCGGACTACGGCCCGGCGGAGGCCGGGCTGACGTTCGCGTGCAAGCTGCGCACCGATATCTCGTTCCTTGGCCGGGAAGCGGTGGAGAAGGCCAGGGCCGAGGGGCCGCGGCGGCGGCTGGTTTCGCTGGTTCTGGCGGATCCGGGCATGATGATGTGGGGCGGCGAACTGGTGCTGCGGGACGGCGTGGCGGTCGGCCAGGTGACCTCGGCCGCGTGGGGGGCGGCGCTGGGGACGACGGCCGGCCTCGGCTACATCCGGGATCCCGGCGGCGACGTGGTCACGCCCGAATTCGTGCGAACCGGCTCTTACCAGGTAAATGTGGGTGGTGAGGTACGGGCCGCCACCGTGTCCCTCCGTCCGCCGTTCGACCCCGACAGCGAGCGGGTGAGGGGCCGCCTGCCGGCCTGACCTGGTACCGAAGGAAGAGAGCCG
This sequence comes from uncultured Actinomycetes bacterium, assembly GCA_963813395.1. GTDB lineage: Bacteria > Actinomycetota > Actinomycetes > Streptosporangiales > Streptosporangiaceae > DASXKD01. The sequence goes on along the minus strand of CAWEYV010000008.1, from coordinate 59,078 downwards.
GGCCGTGACGATCAGTGCGTTTGACCTGTTCAAGATCGGGATTGGCCCGTCCAGCTCGCATACGGTCGGCCCGATGCGCGCCGCGGGGCATGTTCGTGGCGTCGCTCGCCGCCGACGGCGAGATAGACAAGGTGGCGGGCATCCGGGTGGAGTTGTTCGGTTCGCTCGGGGCCACCGGGCATGGGCACGGCAGCGTCAAGGCGGTGGTGCTCGGGCTCACCGGGGCCGAGCCGGAAACCGTGGACCCTGCGGCGGCGGCCCCGCTGGTCGACGAGACCAGGGAGATCGGGCAGCTGCGCCTGCCCACCGGCCGGGAGGTCGCGTTCGACGTGGACAGCGACATCGTGCTGCACCGCCGCAAGCGCTTGCCGTTCCACTCCAACGGCATGCTGTTCACCGCGGTCGACGATCAGGGCTCCGTGCTGGCCGAGCGCACCTACTACTCCGTGGGCGGCGGCTTCGTGCTCGGTGCGGACGCGGCCGGTGCACCGGCGATCGTGCCCGATGCCACGCCCGTGCCGTATCCGTTCCGGACCGGGGCGGAACTGCTCGCGCACGCCGAGGCCTCCGGGCTGCCGATCAGCGGCGTGATGATGGCCAACGAACTGGTCAGCCGGGACGAGGCTGAGGTCAGGGACGGCCTGTTGCGGATATGGCAGGTGATGCAGGACTGCGTGCGGGCGGGCTGCGCGGCGGACGGAGTGCTGCCGGGTGGGCTGAAGGTGCGCCGCCGGGCACGGACGCTGCGCGAAACGCTGGAGCGGACCGGGGACAGGACCGACCCGCTGTACGCGATGGAGTGGGTGACGCTCTACGCGCTCGCCGTCAACGAGGAGAACGCGGCCGGCGGGCGGGTGGTCACCGCGCCCACCAACGGCGCGGCCGGCATCATCCCCGCGGTGCTGCACTACTACACGACGTTCGTGCCGGGCGCCTCCGACGACGGTGTTGTTGCCTTCCTGCTCACGGCGGCCGCGATCGGGACGCTGTTCAAGGAGAACGCCTCGATCTCCGGCGCCGAGGTCGGCTGCCAGGGGGAGGTGGGCTCGGCCTGCTCGATGGCCGCGGCCGGCCTGGCCGAGGTGCTCGGCGGTACGCCCGAGCAGGTGGAGAACGCCGCGGAGATCGGCGTCGAGCACAACCTCGGCCTCACCTGCGACCCGGTCGGCGGCCTGGTCCAGATTCCGTGCATCGAGCGGAACGCCATCGCCTCGGTCAAGGCCATCGCCGCGGCCCGGATGGCGGTCCGGGGTGATGGCCAGCACCACGTGTCGCTGGACAAGGCGATCAAGACCATGCGGGAGACCGGGGCGGACATGAAGGACAAGTACAAGGAGACCGCCCGCGGCGGCCTGGCCGTCAACGTCATCGAGTGCTGAGGCGCCGGGACGGCACAGGTTGCACCACCGTGCAGCGCCGGCTCAGCTGATAGCACCGGCGCTGGGGGAGGTGGCAGGATCAGTTGCGGAAGGTGGTTTATGGCGGTGACTGCGCTGCTGCGCATGATCAATTCTCAGGCTGACGCGCTTGAGCGGATGGGGCAGCTTGATCTGGCGGGTCCGGCCGCAGTGCTGGCGCAGGGCAGCCGGGTCGTCATCGTGGGCACCGGGACGAGCCAGCACGCGGCTGAACTGGGTGCCATGATGCTCGCCAAGGCGGGACTCGACGCCTGCTGGTACCCGGCCGCTACCTGGGCCCGGTGGGGGCCAGGGCCCCGGGCCGGGGACGTGGTGTGCGTGATCACGCATACCACTGAGACCGCGTATGCGGCCAGGGCGCGGGCCGATGCGATGGCTGCCGGTGTGCCCGTCGTCTCGATCACCGGGGTGGGGCGCGGCTGGCCGGAGGCGATCGAAACCGTTGCCCCTGACGAGTCGCATACCTACACGGTGAGCTATACCTCCGTGCTCGCCGTTCTCGCCCGGCTCGCCCATGAACTGGGTGCGCCGGACGGCTCCTCCGGGCAACTCGCTCGTGTGGCCGAGCAGGTCCGCCAGGTCTGCGCCGATCCGGGCACCGACGCGGTGGCCATGCCCGCCCGCAGTCTGGCGATCGTCGGCTGCGGGCCGTGGGGGATCACGGCGCGGGAAGGTGCGCTGAAGATCCGGGAGGGGGCCCGGATGCTCGCTGAGGGCTTCGACACCGACCGCCTGCTCCACGGCGGTGCCGTGCCTTACACCGCGGCGGACGGGCTTGTGGTGCTGGAACCGCGGGCGGATCCCGACGGGCTCACCGGCGCCGTGGGAGAGGCGGCCCGCCGGGAAGCGATACCCGTCGCCGTGCTTGAAGCACCGGCGGGCGGCGGGCTGCCGCCACTTCTTGCGCAGATTCCCATGACGGTCCGGCTTCAACTGCTCGCCGAGACCTTTGCCAGGCTGCGCCACCAGAACCCCGACACCGCTATAGTCGGCGCCTGGGACGAGCCCGCGCTGTGGAGCATGGGCTCTCCTACGGCAGCGCCCCCTAACGGATCGGCCCGGCTATGACCGGGCACGCCGGGCCGTGACTGCGCTGGCGGCGAGTGTTTGCCCCGCGTGCATTAGTGACCCTGGTTGATCGGCCAATGTCAGGTTGGTTAAGCGCGCCGCTTGCGGCGCTTATCTGCCCTACCATCCGACCAACCGGCGGTGCGGCGAGTGAGAGCGGGACACGGTGTCGACTTGCAGTCTGGGGCATTCCGTCATCCCCGGAATGGAGTCGTGCCCAGAATGCGGTGCGGACGTCCGGCTCCGCTGCTCCCAGGGTCACGCCAGCCGGGCTGGTGAGCGTTTTTGTGAGATCTGCGGGGAGTTCCTGCCGCTCGTGCAGTCCGGCCAGGCCGTAGCGGTTGCCGCGGGCGCGCCCGCCCTGGAATACAGCAGCGGGTCGTTCACCGACTTCATCGCGGGCAGCGATGACGACTACGCCAGCCTGGCCGTGCCCGTGCTGCCGGAGGCGCCCTGGCAACCCGAGCCGGCGCTGCCGGAAGCTGAGCCGGCGCTCTGGGAGCCAGAGCCTGGTCCTGCGGTGGACGAGCCGGGCCCGGTGGAGCCCGCGTTCCTGGTGCCGGAACCGGAGCACGTGATGCTGGAGCCCGGCCCGGTCACGGCGGAACCGGAGCCCGAACTCGCGGAGCCAGAGCCTGCCGCGCCGGGGCCGAGTCCCATGGAGCCGGCGTTCTGGGAGCCTGGGCCGGAACCGGTGCCGCTGGAGCCTGGTCCGGTGGGGTCCGCGCTCTGGGAGCCGGCGGCCCCGGAGCCTGTCCCGGTGAAGCCTTCGCTGTGGGAACCCGTGACGCGGGAGCCGAGTCCCGCGAGTGCCGAACCGCGGCTTGACTTCGCGGAGCCGGTGGCGCGGGAGGCCGAACCGGCCGGTGCTGGGCCGAAGGTGGACTCCCGGACCGGCTCCGCCCAGCCGTTCGAGCTGTCGCTCACGCTTCCATCCAGTCCGGCCCGGCCCGCCCCGGCACGTGGCGCAGCAGCGCGAAGCCAAAGGACAGGCCCGGCCCGGACGGCGGGGTGCACCACGATGTGACGCCCCGCATGCCTGGGGCGCACGAGCTGGCCACCCCGGTACCAGCGCCCCAGCGGCCCCGGCGCACCCGGGTCGATCGTCGTCGTGGCGCTGGTGATGGTCTTGCGGCGCGGGCGGCACCGCCGGAGCCCTCGCCCTGCACCGGCATTACGCCGCCGGGATCACCTCGCCCGCGCGGCACATTGCCGAGGCCAACCCGGCAACCTCGGCCGGGCCGGCCGGCTCGGCCAGCCCGGCCGGGCGGGCCTCCGCCCCGGAAGGCAGCGCGCCGGTCACGCCACCTCGGCCCAGTCGGTCGGCTCGTCCGGGTGGAGCAGCCCGTTCCCGGTCACGCCGCTGCACGGCAGCGCCGTCGTCAGCGGGATCTCCTGTCCCACCCCGACGGCGTGCTACGCGGTGGACAGCGCCGGAGCCATCTTGTCCTCCACCCCGCCAGGCGGCTGGCTCAAGATGGTCACGGACTCCGCCGGTGGGCTGGTGGCCATCTCCTGCGCCAAGAAACAGTCCTGCGTCGCGGTGGACCATTCGGGCAACGCGCTCACCCTGGCCAACGGGACCTGGAGCAGCCCGTCCATCGTGGACACCGGTTCCGGCACCTTCACCGGACTGTCGTGCCCCAACGCAACGTTCTGCATGGCCACCGACAGCAGCGGTGCGGCCTACGCCGACACCTCGACCGGCTGGCAGCAGTTCACCGTGGACACCAGCGGCGGCGGCCTGACCGGCGTGTCCTGCACCAGCGTCAAGAACTGCGTGGCCGTGGACAACGGCGGCGGCGTCTACACCTACGACGGCACCTCGTGGAGCGCGGTCTCCGCCATCGATGCCGGCCACGCGTTCACCGCCGTGTCCTGCGCGGACAAGTCCTTCTGCGCGGCCATCGACCAGTCCGGCAACGCCGCCGTGCTCACCGGCGGGAAATGGAACGTGACCTCCCTGGGCACCACCGCGGTCACGATCGCCTGCCCGGCAGCCGGGTTCTGCGTGGCCACGAACGGCAAGGGCGGGGCCGTCCTCTACCAGAACGGCACCTGGTCGCATGTGTCCAAGGTGGACGGGAACGCCGCCATCGGCTCGCTCAGCTGCGCCAGCGCGACGTTCTGCGTGGCCATCGACAACCAAGGTCAGGCGATCTACTACCGGCCGGAGTAACTGGGCCCCGGCCAGCGCTATCGCGGATGATGTCCCCCGTGGGCTTGGAGGTAAACAGATGATCTGTCCTCGGTGTCAGGCCAGCATGGCCGACCAGGTGTCGTTCTGCACGAACTGCGGAACCCAGTTCGGTGCGGCCGGGCAGCGTCCCCAGGGCAACTCCGGCGCGACCCAGCAGGCCCAGCCCGGTTACCCACAGCAGGGCCAGCAGGCCTACAACCAGCCGGGCTACAGCCAGCCCGGCTACGCGCCGCAAGGCCAGCCCACGAGCTACAGCCAGCCTGGATACGCGCCGCAGGGCCAGCCCACGAGCTACAGCCAGCCCGGTTACAACCAGCCTGGCTACGCGCCGCAGGGCGCCTACCAGCAGCCCGCACCGCCCGGCTACGGCCCGCAAGGGCAGCAGCCCGGGTACGACCAGCCGGGACAGCAGCCCGGCTACCGCCCGCCCGCGGGCCCGCCGCACCATGGGCCCCCGTTCGCCTTTGACCTCAAGCGGCTCAGCCGGGTGGACCAGGTGATCGGCGGAGCCTCACTGATCCTCATCATCACCCTGTTCCTGCCCTGGTTCGGGGTCAGCCTCGGCGGCTACTCGGCCTCGGAGAGCGGGTTCAGCGGGCACGGGTACCTCATCATTCCGTTGCTCACCGCGATCGTGCTGATCGCCTACCTGATCATGCGGGCCGGCTGGGACAACCCACCGGTGAAACTGCCGGTGGCGCACGAGCCGCTGCTGCTGGTGGGTACCGGCATCCAGTTCCTCATCGTGCTCCTCGCGTTCCTGTTCAAGCCGGCGGGCACCGACTGGGAGTTCGGGGCCTACCTCGGCCTGCTGTCGGCCCTGGTGGCCTGCGGCGCGATCGTCGTGCCCGCGATCCAGTCGATGCAGGGTGGCACCTCAGCCAGGTGACCCGTTCCGAATCGCGTCCGGGCCCGCTCACGGGACTGCTGGTAGCCGACTTCTCCCGGGTGCTGGCGGGTCCCTACTGCACGATGCTGCTGGCCGACCTGGGCGCGGACGTGATCAAGGTAGAGAGCCCGGCGGGGGATGACACCCGCCGCTGGATCCCGCCCACCAGGGACGGAGTGGCCACCTACTACCTGGCGATCAACCGGAACAAGCGGTCGGTCGCGCTGGACCTGCGCGACGACACCGACCGCGCGGCCGCCGCGGAACTGGCCCGCCGCGCCGACATCATGGTGCAGAACTTCAAGCCAGGCGGCCTGCGCAAGTTCGGGCTTGACTACGAGTCGGTGCGCGCGGCCAACCCGCGGGTCATCTACGCCTCCATCACCGGCTTCGGCACCACCGGCGGCGCGGGACTGCCGGGCTACGACATCATCGCGCAGGCCGCCTCCGGACTGATGAGCATCACCGGCGAGCCCGGCGGGCCGCCGTCGCGGGCAGGCATCTCCGTGGTCGACGTGATGGCGGGCCTGCACACCGCGATCGCGATCCTGGCCGCCCTGCACCACCGGGACGCCAGCGGCCAGGGCCAGCACGTCGAGGCCAGCCTGCTCGGCTCGGCCCTGTCCGGGATGGTCAACCAGACCAGCGCCTACGTCGCCGGGGGAGTGGTCCCGTTCCGCATGGGCAACTCGCACCCCAGCCTGACACCGTACGAGCCGTTCCCGGCCAGCGACGGGGAGATCGTCATCGCGGCCGGCAACGACGGGCAGTTTCGCCGGCTGTGCGAGGTACTCGGCGACGCTGGGATCGCCGACGATCCGCGGTTCGGCACCACCGGGGCACGCACCGCGCACCGGGCCGAACTGCGGCCGCGGCTGGCCGCGCTCCTCGCGACCCGGTCCCGCGCGGACTGGTTCGACGCGCTGACCGCCGCGGGCGTGCCGTGCGGGCCTATCAACACGGTGGACGCCGGGGTGGCGTTCGCCGAACAGATCGGCCTCCGGCCGGTCACCACCGCCGGGGACGGCCCGGCGGGCGTGCCCACGGTCCGGCACCCTATCGACTTCTCCGTCACGCCGCCCAGCTACCCGCTGCCCCCGCCGGCCCTGGACGAGCACGGCGACCAGGTCCGCGCCTGGCTCGCCGGCCCGCCCGGCCCGCCGCCCTGGGCCGCACCGGATCAGATAGGGACCACCTCATGACCGAACCCGCCGCCCCGCCCAGTGCTAGCCCTCACCCCGCCGCCCCGCCCCATTTCCCCACCTCACTCGGCACCTCGGACGCGGACACGATCACGCTGCTCGGCCAGAACCTCGCCACGGATCTGATGGGCACAGTGGGGTTCTCCGAACTCGCGTTGTGGCTGGTGACCCAGCAGCGCCCGACGACGTCGCAGGTCAGGGTCTTCGAGGCGGTACTGGTTGCGCTGGCCGACCACGGGTTCACCCCAACGGCCATCGCCGCGCGGCTCACCTACCTCAGCGCGCCCGACTCCCTCCAGGGAGCGCTGGCCGCTGGCCTGCTCGGCGGCGGCTCCCGGTTCCTCGGCGTCACCGAGGACGCCGGCCGTTTCCTGGCGGAAACCCTCGCCGCGGCCGGGCAGCCGCTGCCCGGCGACGATGCGGGCTGGGACCTCCTAGCCCTGGCCGCGGTCCAGCGCGCCCGGGCGGCGGGCCGGCTGATCCCCGGGCTCGGGCATCCCGTGCACAAGGTCACCGACCCGCGTACCCCGGTGCTGTTCCAGATCGCGGCGCAGGAGGGCACCTTTGGCCCGCACCTGCGCCTGTTCCAGGCGATCGGCCGGGTCCACCCCCAGGTGCTCGGCCGTACCCTGCCGCTCAACGGGGCGGGGACCTGCGGCGCCGCGCTTGCCGACCTCGGCCTGCCGCCGGAACTGCTGCGCGGGTTTGCGCTGCTGGCCCGGACCGCTGGCCTGCTCGGTCAGCTTGCCGAGGAGATGCGCCGCCCGCTCGGTATGGACATGTACCTGACGGTCGACCGCAACGCCGTCTACGTCCCCCCAGGTACGGACTGAGACAGGAGCAGCCATGGCAACCATCGCCGCGGTCATCGCATCCACGCACCACCCGTTCTACTACCGGGCGAGCACCTCGGCGGGGGCGGACCGGCCGCCGTTCGCCGACGAGTGGGTCGCCAAGATCGAGGCCTTCCGGGAGACGCTCACCCGCGCCCGCCCGGACGTGCTCGTCATGGTGGGCAGCGACCATTTCCACCAGCTCTGGCTGGATAACATGCCCCAGTTCCTCATCGGCAAGGCGCCCTTTTACGACGGGAACTTCTACAACGAGGAACGCGAATTCGGGCTACCCAGGATGCACATGGCCGGCCACGAGGAGTTGTCCGCATACCTATTGCGCCAGGGGCTCGACGCCGGCTTCGACCTTGCGTTCAGCAATGAACTAAGGATCGATCACAGCATTACCTGTCCGCTCATCACCCTGCGCCCAGCGGCGGACCTGCCGATCGTGCCCATCTACACCAACATCTTCGCGCCGCCTCTGCCGCAGCCGAAACGTTTCGTCGAGCTGGGCCGGATGATCCGCCAGCTGGTCGAATCGTGGCCGGGCACCGAGCGGGTGGCCATCATCGGAACCGGCCACCTGTCGCTGGAGCTGGGCGGCCCGCGCCAGTTCGGCCCGCACGGCCCCGATCCCGAGTTCGACCGCAAGGCGGTCGGCTGGATCGCGTCGGGCGACCTGGAGTCCGCGCTGGCCGAGGTCAGCCTGGACAGCCTGTGGCTGCCCGGCAACGCCACGCACGGCTTCATGGACTTCATGCTGATGATGGGCGTGGCCGGCGAGAACGTGAAGGCCGACTACAGCGACTCGCTCGACCTGTTCCACACGATGGAGGCGTACTTCACCTGGTACCCGGAGGCGGCAACCGGCGAGCCGAAGGCGAGCGGGGTGGCACAGTGAGCAAGTACCTGCTCAACAAGTTCCTCTACACGATCGACCGCGACCCGCAGCTCGTGGAGCGGTACCGGGACGACCCGCGCCGGACGGTCGCCTGGTGGGAGGCCGAACGGGCCAACGTGATACTCAACGTGCCCGCCGCCGAATGCAGTACCTGGCTGGCCTTCGACGACACCGAGCGGGAGGCCCTGGCCAGCCACGACTACGTCAGGCTGTTCGAGCTGGGGGCGCATCCGTTCCTGACGCTGACCCTGTTCATCGCCATGTTCGAGCGCGACTACGCCGAGCCGCTCGGCTTCCAGCGCGAGTACGCGGCCCGGCTGAGCCACGTCAGCCTGCCCTACCCGGACATCGCGACCTAGAACGGCCCGTCTACCTGGACAGCCCCGCGGCCCTCGCCTGCAGCTCGTACAGGGACAGGAAATCTTCGTTCCGCAGGCCGTTCCCTATCGCGGACTGGATCAGCTGATAGGTAGCGGATGTGGCGGGCATCGGGACCTCCAGCTTGCGCGCTGTGGCCAGGCCCAGGTCGAAGTCCTTGCGCAGCAGCTCGTTGGTGAAGGTGAGGTGCCAGTCCCTGGCGGCGAGTTCCGGGCTGCGCCGCCGGATCCAGGGCGAGGTCAGCGCGGATCCGTTGAAGAACTCCAGGAACGCCTCCCGGCTGGTGCCCGCCTTCTCGGCCAGGGTGACCACCTCGACCAGCGACTGGACCATCATGCCGAGATAGAGGTTGTGCGCCAGCTTGACCAGCCGGGCCTGCTCCTGCTCGCCGACGTGCACGGGGCGCGCGACGACTTCCAAATCGGGACGGACCTGCTCGAACACCTGCTCCGGCCCGGACACGATGAACGTGCCCATGCCCTTCGGCGATCACCTCCGGATTGCCGCAGACCGGCGCGGCCAGGAAGGCCACGTCGAGTCCTGCCGCGGCCGTCCGGATCCGGGCCGAGACCTCCTCCGACACGGTCGAGCAGTCGACCAGAATCCCGGGCCTGGCATCCCCGCTGAGCAGGCCGCCCTCGCCGAGCACGACCTCCTCCAGGTCGGCAGGCCCGGTCACCATCACGTACACCACGTCGCAGCCGGCCAGCGTGGCGATGCTGTCCGCGATCCGGGCGCCGCGCACGGCGAGCGGCGCCGTCTTGGCCGGGGTCCGGTTCCAGACCATGACCGGCCGCTCGGCGTCGAGCAGCCGGTTGACGATGGCCGTGCCCATCCGGCCGGTGCCCAGCCAGCCGATACTCCTTTGTCGGCCTCCCTCGCGGGCGCTTTGCATGGTCGTGCCGGAGGCGCGCAAATCGGCAGAGCGGGAGGCTGGCCCTCGGCGGGGGCGCCGCGAAGCGGCGTTCGGCCCGGCGCCTGCGGCACGTCCGTGGCTCATCCGGTGCTCCCCGTGAACAGCCGGGTGCCCGCCACGTACAGCTGGTCGGCGGGGAACCTGGTCAGCAGCTCACAGCCGTCCGGGGTGACGACCACCTCCTCCTCGATCCTGGCGGCCGCCGACCCGTCCGGGGTCGGCCAGTAGGTCTCGATCGCGAACACCATGCCCTCCTTCAGCTCTACCGGGTGCTCGAACGAGTGGTAGCGGCTCATTAGCGGCCGCTCCCAGTTGGACAGGCCCAGCCCGTGGCAGTACTGCAGCCCGAACGCCTCTTCCTCGTCGGCGAAGCCGAATTCCGTGGCTGCCGGGAAATGACGCACCACGTCGGCGGACGTAGCTCCGGGCCGGATCTCGGAGATAGCGTTGTCCATGAACTCCCGGGCCCGCTGGTACGCTTCCCGCTGCGCGCTGTTCGCGCTGCCGACGTTCAGCGTGCGGTAGTAGCAGGTCCGGTACCCGTTGAACGAATGGATAATGTCAAAATAAGCCGTGTCGCCGGGCCGGATCAGCCGGTCGGAGAAAACGTGCGGGTGCGGGCTGCACCGCTCGCCGGAGATCGAGTTGACCGCCTCGACCTCCTCCGATCCGTTCTCGTACAGGTACCGGGTGACCAGGGCCACGCAGGCGTTCTCCCTGATGCCGGCCCGCAGGTACCGGTACAACTCGTCGTAGGCCCCGTCGACAAGGGCGGCCGAGTGATCGAGCAGCGCGATCTCGTCGGCGGTCTTGATCGCGCGGATATCCTGCATGAACCCGTGCCCGTCGGTAATGTGCAGCCCCTCGCCCTCCAAGGCGCGGAGCACCGGCAGTTCCACCACGTCCACGCCGACCGGCTCGCCGTCCAGGCCATGATCGCGCAGCAGGCCGGCCAGCCGCCGCGCGTTGCCGCGCTCGACCCCGACCTCTTCCGGGATCGACCCGCGCCAGCTCGATATCCCGGCCCGCCAGTTCTGCTTATCATTCCAGGGCGCGAACATCTGGTGCGTGCGGGCAGCCGAGCCAATATCCCATAGAATAGGATCCTGGTTGCGCATGACCAGGCAGCAGCGGAACAATTTGTCGCGTGCCCAGTTGCCGATGTGCGTTGCCGTAACATATCTAATATTGTTCATGTCGAACAAAATCAAAGCGCCTATTTCAGAACGGGCTAGCGCGTCCTTGACTTTTCCCGCGCGCTCGGCCCTGAGCCGGGCGAAATCCACGCGCTGCTCCCAGTCAGTACCTAGGGTGGCTCCGGGGGAGGCGATGGGGACTGGTTTCGTGGTTGCTGAGTAGTTCTCGACCATTGCAAAGGCTCCTCGTTGATCAGTGGCTGAGGTCTGGGCGTGGTCCGGTGCGGCGCCCCTCCACTCCGCTTCGCTCTTATACATTCCGGGGCACCCCACCGGCCCCCGCCCTGTTGTGGCTCGGGCAGTCACACGGGGGAGTAGGCCTCGGCATCCCCCGCAGGAAGGGAAGAGCTCGGAGGGGTGCCGGGGCGGTCTAGTGCGGACCAGGCTGTGGTTATTAGGTGCTGCACTGTTAGGCCGTATTTGGTGAAGAGGTAGCGGGCGTCTTGGGCGCCTTCGGCGAAGGTGTCGGCTAGGCCGACGCGGCGCAGGGGGCGGCCTAGGCCGGACTCGGCGAGGGTTTCGGCTACAGCGGAGCCCAGGCCGCCGATAATTGAGTGGTTTTCGGCGGTGATAACGATCTGGCTGGCCTCGGCGACGGTCAGGACTGTGGTTGCGTCCAGGGGCTTGATGACCGGGACGTTGACGACTGTGGCCCGGATGGCGTTTGCGCGCAGCGTGCCGGCCGCCGCGAGAGCGGGTGCGACCATCATGCCGCTGGCCAGGAGGGCGACGTCGCTTCGCTCGTCGCCTTCTGGGCCGGCCGAAATCTGAGCCTGATCCACGGCGAAGTGGTGATCTTCCGGGAAGATGAGCGGGATCTCCCCGCGCTTGAGTCTTAGGTAGACGGGGCCGGGGAGGTCGGCTATGGCGGCGACCGCCTGGGCGGTTTCGGTGGCGTCGGCCACGTCGATGACGGTCATACCGGGGAGGGCGCGCATCAGGGCTACGTCCTCTATCGCCTGATGGCTCGGGCCGCCAGGGCTGGAGATGCCGGGCATGAAGCCGACTATGCGGACGGGCAGGCGCGGGTAGGCCACGGCGTTGACGATCTGGTCCAGCGGGCGGCGGGTGGTGAACACGCCGAACGAGTGCACCCACGGCATCAGGCCCTGCCTGGCCAGGGCGCCGGCCACGCCGATCATGTTCGCCTCGGCCATGCCCGCGTGGATGAAGCGGTCGGGGAACTTCGCCTGGAACAGATCGATCTCGCACTGGCGGGTCAGGTCGCCGGTCAGGCAGACGATCTCCGGGCGCTGCCGGGCCAGTTCGACCAGGGCCCGGCCATAGGGCTTGAGCACCGTGCGGTACGGCGGGGCGAGCACGCGCTGGCGGTTCACGGTGTGGCCCGGGTGAGCTCGGCGATCGCTGCCTCGGCCAGGTGCGCGGGCAGCTTGATGAAGTGACCGTCGGCGTCGGCGGGGAGACAGGACAGGCCGTGCCGGGTCGAGGTGCGGCAGATGAGCACCTGGGGACGGGTTGCCCCCGTGCTGGCGGCCAGTGCCGTGACGATCGCCGCCACGTCGTGGCCGTCGAGGTCTACCGCGGCCCAGCCGAATGCCTGCCACTTCGCGGCTATTGGCTCGATCGTGGTGATGCTGTCTACCGGGCCATCGACCTGGGAGTTGTTCGCGTCAACGAGAACGGTCAGCCGGTTCAGGCGGTAGTGCCCCGCGAACATCGCCGCCTCCCAGACCTGGCCTTCCTGGAGTTCTCCGTCGCTGATGAACGCGAACGTCCTGGTCTCCGTCCGGCCCTGGAGCCGGTCGGCCAGCGCGAAACCCGCCGCCGCGGACAGGCCCTGGCCCAGCGAGCCGCAGGTGTACTCGGGGACCGGGCTGCGCTCGGTGCCGATGGCTTCGAGGGCAGAACCGTTGTGCCCGTAGGCCGCCAGGCCCGCGCCGTCCAGCAGGCCGGTCTCTGCGGCGGCCGCGTAGGCGGCGATGACGTAGTGGCCTGGCGAGCAGACCACCCGGTCGGTCCCGGGCCGGTATGCAACGCCGTACACGGCGGCGTACTGCTCGGCCGCCGACAAGGCCTGCCCCAGGTAGCCGAAACCCTGGGGCGCCACCATCTGGACGGCCCTGAGCCGGATCGCCGTAGCCAGCCGCGGCAAATCGGGTGATGCAGCGTGCATGATCATCTTCTTTGGTAAAGTGGCTATGCCAATTGTGCCCGAGGTGACCTGCTTTCGTAGCGGAAGCAGGCAAGCCCAGGGGGACGTGTGAGCCGGGAGGGTCGCCAGGATGGGTGGCCGGCCGAGAGCCGCTGACCTCGCTGGTCTTCAGCCGGTATCCCCTCGCCGGGTCTCGGATCAGGTGGCGGACCAGATAAGGCTGCTGATAGCGCGGGAGCGGCTGGGCGAAGGCGAACGGCTGCCCGCGGAACGCGATCTGGCCGAGCGGTTCGGGGTCAGCCGTCCCATGATCAGCCAGGCGCTGCGGATGCTGTCCCTGATGGGCCTGGTGGAGATCCGCCAAGGTTCCGGTGCCTATGTGCTGCGCCGGCCGCAGGACATGGTGACCGCGTCGGTCGGCCTCATGCTCGACCTCGACCACGGGTCCCTGGATGACCTCGCCGAACTCAGGTTGTGGCTGGAGACCCTGGGTGCGGTGCACGCGGTCGGCGAGCCGGCCGCGGAACTGGACGGCGCCCTGCACAGGCTGGCCGGGGCGACTGGCAGCGTGGCCGCCTGGATCGCCGCCGACACCGTGTTCCACGCGAACGTCGTCCGGGCCGCGGGCAACGCGTACCTGACCGCCCTGTACGAGGGCGTGCACACGGCCGTGCTATCCCGGGAGTACGAACACTGGGTCCGCACCGAGACCGAGCCAGCGTGGCTGGCCGGGCCCGGGTCCTCCGTTCTGCTAGACCTGCACCAAGCCATCTACGACGCGGTGGCTGGAGCGGACACGGAGGCGGCGCGGGCCGCTGTCCTGCGCCATCATGAGGTCATGCTGGAACATCTGATGGTGGCGCGGCGGACGGCGCCGTGAGCGCGGTGCTGGCAGAGCCCGGCACCGGGCGATCGTGACGCGGGCTGGACCGCTCGATCTGCTGCGCGGGCGGACGGGTGCCGCGCGGGTTACCAACGTCGAGCTGTTCTTCGACCTGGTCTACGTGTTCGCGGTGACCCAGCTGTCCCATCATCTGCTGCACGAGCCCACGGTGACCGGTGCCTTGCAGACGGCCGTGCTGCTGGCCATGGTGTGGCTGGGCTGGGCGTACACCGCGTGGGTGACCAACTGGCTGGATCCCGAGCGCCTCCCGGTTCGCCTGCTCCTGATCGCGCTGGCACTGGTGTCGCTGGTGATGTCGGCCGCGCTGCCGACGGCGTTCGGCCGATGGGGCTTGATCGTCGGCGGCGCGTACGCGGTGATGCAGATCGGCCGCACCATCTTCGTGGTCATCGTGCTGCGGGGCTGGCCGCTTCTGGCGAACTTCCAGCGGATCCTGGCCTGGTGTCTGGTCAGCGGCACCCTGGCGGTGGCCGGCGGGATCGTGACCGGCCCGGCCAGGGGCTGGCTGTGGCTGGCTGCCGTGGCCGTGGACGCCCTCGGCGGCGTGGTCGGGTTCTACACGCCGGGGCTCGGCCGCTCGGTCACCACGGAGTGGACGATCGAGGGCGGTCACCTGGCCGAGCGGTGCCAGGCGTTCATCCTCATCGCGCTGGGCGAATCGGTCGTGATCATCGGCGCTACCCTGTCAGGGCTACTGGCCACGACTGTGACCTGGGCGGAGATCGGTGCGTTCGTTACCGCGGTGATCGGCAGCGTGGGGCTGTGGTGGCTGTACTTCGACCGCAGTGCCGCGGAGGCGGCCGCGGTGATTGCCAGGTCGGCGGACCCGGGCCGGATGGGCCGTACTGCCTATCACCTCATTCACCCGATCATGGTGGCCGGGATCATCGTCGTGGCCACCGGTGACGAGGTGGTCCTGTCCCGGCCCGGTGCCCCGGCGGCCGGATCGACGGCGTGGCTGGTCCTGGGCGGCGCCGCGCTGTTCATCGCCGGGCACGCCGCGTTCAAGATCGCGGTATGGCGGGTCGTCTCCTGGCCGCGGCTGGCCGCGATCGCGATACTCGCGCTGCTGGGCCTGGCGGCCGGGTCCTTGTCCGCCCTCGCGCTCGGGCTGTGCGCCGCGGTCGTGATCGTCGGCGTCGCTACCGTGGACCACTGGGCGCACCGGTGAGGTCGCTGGCATAGCCGGTTATTTGCTCAGGATTTAAGAATCATTGACTCCTGGAATACCTGAAGTTAGCGTGGAGGGCCGGGGGTATGCCTTGGGGGCAACCGGTCCAAGAGCGTTCAGCTCCATCGCTAGCGAGGTTTGCAGCCGTTTGCTGCCGAGCCCGGGCTGGCCCCCGATCTCTGACGATGTGGTGAGCCGGAAATGAACGGCACGCACCGCGCCTCCCCGAGGGGACGGCACAGCAGAAGGGAGCGGTGGCTCAATGACTCAGGTCACCGGGGAGGTATCCGGACCCAACGAGGTCGCGGTCCTGGGAATCAACGACGACACTTCCGATCAGGCCGGCCAGGGCGTCAAGGGCACCAGCCGAGGTACCGCCGTCTGGGGTGAAAGCGACACGTGGATGGGGGTCTACGGCTTGTCCCACAGCACGACCGGTGGGGCCGGAGTGATGGGGGAGGCCGAGACCGGCGCCGGGATGTACGCCAGGAGCCACGCGGCCTTCGCCGCAGGTATCGAGGCCGAGAACGTCAATACAACCGATGGCGCCGGTCCGGGGGTGCGCGGTAAGAGCGCGGGCACCGGTGTCTGGGGCGAAAGCACAACGTGGGTCGGCGTATTCGGCCATAGCGTGAGCACCACCGGCGGCGCCGGAGTCTGGGGTGAGAGCCCTAACGGCGTAGGGGTCTTCGGTAAGGGCGCAACTGCCGGGCTGTTCGAAGGCGACGTGGTAGTGACCGGCGACATCAAACTCACCGGCGCGGATGTCGCCGAGCAATTCGACATTGCAGCCGACATACCTGGCAGCGTCGTCTGCCTGGACGACTCGGCGCGGGTCGATATGTGCCGCAAGCCCTATGACAAGCGCGTTGCGGGCATCGTGTCCGGTCTCGGTGATCGTCGGCCCGCGGTTGTGCTTGACCGTACCGACCGAGGGCCGCGGCGCCCGGTCGCCGTCGTGGGCAAGGCCTGGTGCCTGGCAGACGCGCAGTCCGCCCCGATCGAGGTCGGTGACCTGCTGACCACTTTCGGCCGCCCCGGTCACGCGATGGCAGCCCGTGAGCCGGGCGCCGCGTTCGGCGCGGTCATCGGCAAAGCGCTTACCCCGCTCGCCACCGGCTGTGGCATGGTGCTCGTCCTTGTTGGGCTGGGCTGACGTGACCGGCGTCTCGCTGCGCTCGCGTGGCCAGCGCCCCCTGGACCCAGGCGAGCGCACGGCACGGGCACCTGCCTCGTGCCGGATCACGGTCCAAGGCGCCGCTGCGCCAGAGGCGATCGTCGCCGGCGGTGTGGCCGACGTGCTTGACGGAAGCACAGACCACTTCCAGGTGAAGCACAAGTCGGATGTGACGACCGGCAGCACGCTCGGCCAGGCCGTCCTGGCCACCTGTGAGGCCGACTACCACAGGCTGGCCGACTGGTTCAGCGGGATCACTCCCGGCGGACTGCCCTTCAAGGTCACTATTCAAAATGGTTCCAACGGCGCGAGTCATGCCGGGTGCTCTGCGACCGGGTTGCTGTGTGATGCGTTTAGTGGCAATGACGCCGATCTGGTTAGAATGCTGGTCGTGGCCGAAGAGGACGAAGTCTTCATGAGCAACTTCGGCCATGGCTGGGATTGTGGGGCGAGCAACGGAGAAGCACTCTCGAGGATCCTGGCAGCCGAGATTTACCCGAACTCACAAACACGCTTCTGGACCGGTGCAAGCTGGCTCGACAGCAACCGGCCTAACTTCATAAACTCAACCGATCCAACGGATACCAACTTCGTCTCCATCGGCTGTGGCACGCTATTCATCAACTACCTCCGGAACCAGCTCGGGTTCTCGATTAGCCAGATCATCGCGGGTGGAGGAGCAACTTTTAAACAGACTTACAAGAACCTCACGAGAGATAATGGTAATCCGTTCCCGGTTTTCGCTGACCTCCTGCAGTCCAAATTTCCGGCAGGTCACACATCGGGACTGGCGAACGACAACCCGTGGCCCATCTCCAGCGACAGGACACTGAGCCTGCGAAGCTTCGCCTCCGCGCAGGGCATTCAAACATCTGACGGCGTCCGCAGCGAAATGAGCACGGCCGGGTTCACCAACCTCCGGGGCTGGCTCAACTCGGATCGGCCCGCCTCACTCATCTCCTAACCTTATGGCAGGCTGACTACGATGGCCTCCAATCAACTCGGCAATGAGGGTGTCCTGATTACGGGGGTCTATGGCACGGGGAAGAGCACGGTTGCCGCGGAGATCTGCTACCTGCTGGAGCAGCGCCGTCAGCCGTACGCCCTGCTGGATGTCGACTTCCTGGGCTGGGGCGTGGCCAGCTTCGACGGCGCGGCCAGCAACCCCTTCATGCTGCGCAACTTGGCGGCGGTGGTAACGAACTACCGCGAGGGGGGAATCAGCGTGTTTGTCCTGGCCTACTTCGTCGCCAGCCAGGACGAGTTGCGCGATATCCGGGAGGCTGTCGGGGTGCCGCTGCGGGTGGTTCGCCTGACGGTGCCGCTGCCCGAAATCCAGCAGCGCTTGGCGGCCAACATGACCACCGAACGGCAAGAAGAGGCGCTGGAGGCAGGGCGGCAGATAGCGGCCGGCCAGGGCGTGGGGGTGGAGGACATGGTGCTGGCCAACGACCGTCCGGTCCCGGTCGTGGCGCAGCAGGTAATGACCTGGCTCGGCTGGTTAGGCCGGCCTGCGCGCCTTGGGCAGTGACGCGACGACCAGGTCATAGGAGTCGCCGAGCAGGTCGGTCACCATCTGGTCCGGCAGCGAGCCATCGAGGGTGATGGTGTTCCAGTGCCGCTTGTTCAGGTGGTAGCCCGGCACGATGGCCGGATGGGCGGCCCGCAGCTGGACCGCAAGCTCCGGGTCGCATTTGACGCTCAGCTGCAGCGGCAGCCCGTCCAGGTGGGAGAGGGCGAACATCTTCCCGCCGACCTTGAACACCGACACCTCGTCACCGAACGGGAATTCCTCCCGGGCACCCGGCAACGCCAGGCACGCTGCCTTGAGCTCGTGCTGATCCATGACGCACCTCTCCGCACTCCATCATCCATCCCCTGAGTGATCCGAGGACGCGCTCCCGCTCGGGGCCGCGGCCCGCCAGGCTGTCACCGCGGCGGCGGTGTCCTCGGCGGTGAGATCCGCGTTGATCGCCGCTGCGGCGGTGACGCCGGAGGCGGCCGCCTGCATGACGCCGGCGGTCACGTCGGCGGCATTGCCGGCCACCCACACGCCGGCCGCCGAGGTGAGCCCGGCGGCATCGGCCTGGACCTGGTGGCCGATGCCGAGCGGGTGCTCGGTGACGCTCACGCCGAGGCCGTCCAGCAGTGCGTGCCGCACCTCGAACTGGGGCCCGATGACCAGGGCACGCCGGGGGATGACCTGCCCGGAGCGCAGGCACACCCCGCTGAGGCGGTCGCCAGTGACCTGAACGCCGGTGACCTCGCCCTCGATCACGCGGATGCCGCGGGCCACGAGTTGCTCCATCTGCTCGCCGGAGGGGCCAGGCGCGGTGTGCCGGAACAGGGTTACGTCCGGGCTCCACTGGCGCCACATCAGCGCCTGCATGGCGGCATGCGGGCCGGTGGCCAGGACCCCGAGCGGTGCGTCGCGCAGTTCCCAGCCGAAGCAGTACGGACAGTGCACGACGTCGCGGCCCCAGCGCCCGGCCAGGCCGGGGATGTCCGGGTATTCGTCGGCCAGGCCGGTGGCGACCAGCACCCGCCGTGCCTGCCGGCTGGTCCCGTCGGCCAGCGTGACCCGGAAATAGCCTCCGGGAAGGCGGGCCAGTGAGGTGATCGTGCCCGCGATAATTTCTCCGCCGTACCCGGCGATTTCGGCGCGCCCGGCGGCCAGCAGGTCCAGCGGAGGCGTCCCGTCGCGGGTCAGGTAGCCGTGCGAATGTGCGGCCGGGGCGTTACGCGGATGACCGGCGTCGACCACCAGCACCGAGCGCCTGGCCCGGGCCAGGGTGAGCGCCCCGGCCAGGCCGGCAGGCCACCCCCGGCCACCACGGCATCGACGACCGACCCGGCGCCGGGTGTCGTCTTCTTGCTTCGATCCGTCATGGGCTGCAGGATGCGGCCGCGCGAGCGTGCTGGCAAGGAAACTTGCCAGAGTGGCGAACTCAGGGGATGGCTGATGAGCTGCAGACCGTCCTGGCCGCCGTGGGTCCCAGGCTGCGCGCGCTCCGCAAACAGCGGGGCGTGACCCTGGAACAGCTAGCCGAAAGCACCGGGATCTCGGTCAGCACCCTGTCGCGGCTGGAATCCGGGCGACGGCGGCCCACGCTCGAACTGCTCCTGCCCCTCGCCCGGGCGCACCGTGTCCCGCTGGACGAACTGGCCGGCGCCCCAGCCTCTGGCGACCCGCGCATCTTTCCCCGCCCCATCAAGCACGGCGGCAACACCTGGCTGCCGCTTACCCGCAATCCGGGCGGACCCAGTGTGTTCAAGCAGATCATCCCGGCGAATCCGGATCCCCCACGACACATGGAGCAACGCGCCCATGAAGGCTACGAATGGCTGTATGTCATCTCCGGCCGGCTACGCCTGGTGCTCGGTGGCAAAGACTTCATGCTCACCGCTGGCGAGGCGGCCGAGTTCGACACCCGTATCCCGCACGCAATGGCCAATGGCGGCCCTCAGCCCCTGGAGCTGCTGAACATATTCGGCCCACAGGGCGAACGAGTGCACCTGCGCGCCCGCAGCGCCGCTTCGAAGGAATCCACCGTCGGCCTTCGCTAAGCGACGTGCCGGAGTTCCCCGGCAAGCCCAACACCAGGTCACAGCCCGCTGTTCACTAGTCCCGTTAAGCAGCTCGGCGTGGTGGGCTGTGGCTGCGCAGGGTGCGGCCGTCGGGGCTGGTGGCGGTGGTGGTGCCGTCGGGGTTGAGGCGCAGGGTCCAGCCCCATCGGTGCACGGCGATCTTGTGGTGGAAGCTGCACAGGGTGACCAGGTTGTCCAGGCTGGTGGGGCCGGCGCGGGAGCGGGGGATGATGTGGTGGACCTCGCACACGCTGGCGGGCTGGGTGCATCCGGGGAAGGCGCAGTGAGGGTGGCGGGTGGTGACGGCGCGGCGCAGGTGCGCGGGGATGGTCTCGGTGGCCGGGCCGACGTCCAGTGGCAGGCTGGCCGAGGCCAGCGGGTCGCGGCCGGGGCCGGTGCGCGACGAGGCCGTGCGCAGCTGGGCGGCCAGGCCGCCGGGGCCGGAGAGGGCGGCGGCGGCCAGGGCGAGCAGCGCCCGGCGCAGCAGCAGCCGGGTATCGGCGCTGAGCGGTGGGCCGCCGGTGGCCGGGTTCTCCTGCCGATTTTCTTCGCTGGCTGTGCTGGATGTAGTGGTGTTCCACGAGGGGCGGGTGGCGAGGTAGATCTCGGTGAGGTGGTCCAGGGCGATGGGGTCGATGTGGCCGGTCACGATCGGCACCACGCTGGCATCACAGGCCGCCGCGTCGGCGTCGGGGCCGGTCAGCCATCCGGGCTGGGACGCCCGCGCCGCTGCCCAGGCCGCCTCGGCCGCCGAGGCGCCGGGCAGGCCGCGCAGCTGGGCCAGGCTCATGTGCACCTGGATCTGGGTCGGCTGCCCCGCCCGGCCCGGCAGCATGCCGGAAGCGGCCAGCCGCTTGCAGGCTTCCTCCAGTGCGTCGTGGCGGCGCTGCGCGGGGCTGCGGATGTCTTCGGGACCGGCCCGCTTGCTCAACGCTTCCAGGACCGCCGACAGAGCCGCCGCACATCCCCCAGTGAGATCCCCGGTCAGCCGTCCGGCCCCACCTAGCGTGGTGCCCAGCCACACCGCCCGGTCACCGAAACCGTCCTCACCGTCGCTGTCGCGGTGGGTCCGTTCGTACATTTCCTGGGCCAGGCCAGCTAGCCCGGCCAGGTCCGCACCACTGCGGGCGGCCGCGGCCAGGATCTCATCGGCATCGTCCTGCCTGGCTGGGGGCAGCCGGTCGGTCCAGGCACAGACCTGCCGGGCCCATGATTCGGACAGGTCTCCGGCGGCGAGGGCGGTGGCGACCACCGGGTGCGCGGCCAGCCGCCGCACCCAGCCAACCGCACCCGCGGCGGCACCGGTGGTGACCTGGGTCTGCCACCGCAGCCAGGCCCGCGCGCTGCCTTGGCCATCGTCTTCGTAGGCGGCTTGGCCCGCGAAAGCAGCCAGCACTTGGGACCGCGCCGCAGTGTGCTTCGCCCCGGCGCGTTCCAGAGCTCGCAGGACTTCAGCCTGAACGCTGGCGGGTAAGGACCCGGCGTCAGCGGCATTGAGGTGATCCAAGGCACGGTGCAGCATGCCGAGCGCCTCAGTCACGGTCGAGGGCTGGCCCATCCCGTCACACATGCTCGTCACCTGCCATGCTGCTGGTTCTCTGCCGATGACCCTTTGCTCGAAATCTAATTCGATTCTATACCAGCAAGCTGGCAGTTTGGTGTTGTTGGGCAAGCCGCAAGCGGCGGGCCGCCGATCGTGATTGACCGAGTGGCAACGGCCGGCTGGCAGCCAGCCGGCCGACCTGCCGGGAGGCGGTCAGGTGGCAGGGGCGGCGGCGAAGGCGGCCTTGGTGAGGGTGGTCGCTGTCCGCACCGCGCTGGCGATCGCGTCGTCCGGCGGCAGGCCGCACAGGTCGGTCAGCACGAACAGTGCCTCGGCGCTGACCACGATCGCAAGGTCGTGCTTGAGATCGGCCATGGCAGCGGGGGGCAGGAACGCTGGCCCGTCAGCGCGCTGGAAGGGCGCTAGGGCGTGGTCGATCAGGGCGAAACGGATGCCTGGCCGGGCCACTGCGCGGGCGGGGGCCACGATCGTGTGGGAAATCATCGCGCGCACTGAGCCCTGGTAGGCGTGCACGCCGCGCATCAGGTACTCGCAGGCGAAGGCGACACGCTCGGCCGGGTCGGCCGACCCGGCGACCGGCGCAAGCGCCTGCGCCGCGTCCGGCCACAGGCCGTCCAGGGCCTCCTGTAGCAGGGAGACTATGTCGGGGAAGTAGCGGTACGCGGTGGCCTCGGAGACCAGAGCTAGCTGCGCGACCTGCGGCATCGTGACGTCGGCGCCCGAGGCGGCCAGTTCGCGGCAGGCGTCGACGATGGCTTTGCGCGTCCGCGCCTTCTGGTTGGTGCGCCCAGCGGCGCCGGTAACGGCCATCAGCAGGCTACTCCCTCCATGTGCGCTTGTGATAGCACTCTCTCTTCATGAGAGCATACTTGCATCAGAATTGAAAGTCAGCTACCGTCGTGAGAGTTCGCTCTTACGAAGTGAAGATCAAAGTGAAGATCAAGGTGGAGATCAAGGTGGAGACAAGGAGACCTCGATGACCAAGGCTTTGATCGTCGAGCCTGACGGCGGCGATGCTGTCCGACTGGGACCTATCACCATGCGGATCCTGGAGGACGGCAGCACCACCGGTCACCGGCTCGGCATCGGCGAGATCACCATCGCCCCGCACACCGAAGGGCCGCCGCAGCACCGGCACGGCCGGCACGACGAGGGGTTCTACGTCGTATCGGGCACGGCCAGGTTCACGGTGGGCGCCACGACATACGACGCACCGGCCGGAACGCTCGCGATGATCCCGCCGGGTGCCCCGCACACCTTCGCCAACCCGACCGACGAGCCGGTGGTGCTGCTGAACACCTTCACGCCCGACCTCTACGTGCAGTACTTCCGCGACCTGCGGCAGATGATCGAGCAGGGCGGGGCCCTGACACCGGAGGCGACCTTGCAGGTCATGAGCAGGTACGCGACCGAACCGGCCACCGACTACGCCGGCTGACCAGTACACCCCGAGGAGACCACACCCGATGTCTACCAGCACCTTCACGCTGCCCACCGCATTCGGCGACGTACCCGTCACGGTCACCGAACGCGGGCAGGGTGCCCCCGTCCTGCTGCTGCACGGCGGAGCAGGTCCCGACTCGGTCGCCGGGTTCGCCGATCTGCTCGCCGCGCGGTGCCCGGTGCGGGTGCTGACCCCGGTCAACCCGGGTTTCGGCGGCACTCCGCGCCCAGATCAGCTCGATTCAATGCACAAGCTCGCCGACGTCTACCGGATCCTGCTCGACCGGCTCGGACTGACCGGCGTGACCGTCATGGGCAGCTCGATCGGTGGCTGGGCCGCCGCGGAACTCGCACTCGCCGCGCGCGAGCGCCTCGGCAGGCTCATCCTGCTCGATGCGGCCGGGCTCGACAGCGCCGAATACCCCGCCGCGGACTTCTTCTCGCTGACCCTCGACCAGGTCGTGGACCTCAGCTATGCCGACCCCGACGCGCACCGGATCGACCTGTCCGCGATGACCGATGCGCAAAAGGCCATCGCCGCAGGCAACCGCGCGGCGCTGCTGACCTATGGCGGCCGGTCGATGGCCGACCCGGAACTGGCCCAGCGCCTGGCGGGCATCACCGTTCCAACCCTCGTTGTCTGGGGCGAGGCCGACCAGATGATCACGCCGGCCTACGGCAAGCAGTACGCCGCAGCCATTCCCGGCGCCGAGTTCTATCTCATGCCCGATGCGGGGCATCTGCCGCAGATCGAGGCCCCGGAGGCGTTGCTGGCCCTGTTCGAACAGTTCACCGGCGGCGGAGCGGGAGAGGGCAACGCCTGATAAGGCAGCGGCCGGGCGGTGGTCACCGCGATGACCCGTCGACGTAGAACCCCTGCGCCGCGGCTGGGGATGTACCCCGCAGACTGGGGGTAGCTATCTGATATCGGCGCAGAAAGCGGGAACCTGATGGCAGACAGCGAGCCAGCCGCGCCGGTCCGGGACGCATTCCTGCCGGACGCCGGGCCGGGCACTTCACCGCAGGGCGCACCACCGGGTGCGGCCCTTGATGACCTATCCCCGGAGGAGTCGCAGTCGATCGGCGTGGACGGTGAGTTCTCCGCCTATCCGCCCATCGCCGATTACGCCTTCCTGTCCGATACCGAGGTCACGGCGCTGGTCGCGCCAAGCGGGGCCATTGAATGGATGTGCCTGCCCAGAATGGACTGCCCGAGCGTGTTCGGGTCAATGCTGGACCGGGGCGCGGGCTTCTTCAGGTTCGGCCCGGAAGACGTGGAGGTGCCCGCCGACCGGCGGTACCTGCCCGGAACGTTGGTGCTTGAGACCAGCTGGGACTGCGGCGAGGGCTGGATCATCGTCCGGGACTGCCTGGTGATGGGCCCCTGGCGGCACGAGCACCCCGAGCGCACCGCGCACATCAGGCCGCCGACCGACTACGACGCCGAGCACATCCTGCTCCGTACGGTCCGGTGCGTGCAGGGAGCCGTGCAGCTGGCCTTCGATTGTGAACCCGTGTTCGGCTACGGGGTGCAGCGAGCCCGCTGGTCCCGTGCCCAGTCGGACTATTACCAGGCCGTGGCCACCGCCGACGGCAGTCCCGACCTGACCCTTACCTCGGACATCAGGTTCGGGTTCGAGGGGCCGAGTGCCCGCGGGCGGACCCTGCTGCGGGAGGGCGACACCCGGTTCTGCGCGCTGTCCTGGGGCCGGCGGACCCCGCCGCGGACCTACAAGGAGGCGTACAAGCGCCTCACCTGGACCGCGCACCACTGGCAGCACTGGCTGGCCAGGGGCAACTTCCCCGACCACCGATGGCGCAGCCACCTCACCAGGAGCGCCCTGACGCTCAAGGGCCTGACGTTCGCCCCGACCGGCGCCATCGCCGCCGCCGCGACCACGTCGCTGCCGGAGACCCCCGGCGGCGAGCGGAACTGGGACTACCGATACAGCTGGATCCGCGACGCGACCTTCGCCCTCTGGGGCCTCTACACGCTTGGCTTCGACTGGGAGGCCAGCGACTACTTCGCTTTCATCGCGGATCTAGCCGAACGCGATGGCGGCAATCTCCAGATCGTCTACGGCATCGACGGCACGGCCGATCTCACCGAACGGGTCCTCGACCACCTGCAGGGCTATCAGGGCGCACGGCCGGTGCGGATCGGCAATGCCGCATACCAGCAACAGCAGAACGACGTCTGGGGCACCGTGCTCGAATCGGTGTACCTGCACACCAAGTCGCGGGACCGGCTGGATGAGCGGATCTGGCAGGTGGTGCGGCAGCAGGTGGAACACGCCCTGGAACACTGGCGGGAGCCGGACCGCGGCATCTGGGAGGTACGCGGGGAGCCGCAGCACTTCACCTCATCGAAGATGATGTGCTGGGTGGCCGCGGACCGCGGCGCCCGGCTAGCCAGGCTGCGCGAAGAGGAAGACACGGCCCGGATCTGGCAGAAGGCCGCCGATGAGATTCACGCTGACATCTGCGCAAACGCCCTGGATGACCGCGGCGTGTTCTGCCAGCACTACGGGACCACCGCCCTGGACGCCTCGCAGCTGCTGATGCCGCTGTTGCGGTTCCTGCCGCCCAGCGATCCGCGGATCCGGGCGACCGTGCTGGCGATCGCGGACGAGCTGACCCAGGACGGGCTGGTCCTGCGGTACCGAGTGGAGGAGACCGATGACGGGCTGGCCGGGACCGAAGGGACGTTCACGATCTGCACGTTCTGGCTGGTCTCCGCGCTGGCGCTGATCGGTGAGCCACGCCGGGCCCGCGACCTGTGTGACAAGGTCCTGTCCTACGCCAGCCCGCTGCTGCTGTATGCAGAGGAGATCGACCCGCGTTCCGGGCGGCACCTGGGCAACTTCCCCCAGGCGTTCACCCACCTGGCCCTGATCAACGCGGTCATGCACGTCATCAGTGACGAGCAGACGGCCAGTCGCCAGGCGCTCCTGGGCGAGGCGGCCTTCGTCCCGTGGCAGGGCTGAGCCGGGCCTCGCCTGTCGCACCATCGATCACCGCGTGCCAGGCGCCGGGAGCGGGATCCGGGCCGGTCACCGTCTCGGTGCGGCAGCCGGTCACCATGGGAATGCCCAGGCCGCGGGCCACCTCGGCGAGGTGTGAGCCGGCCGCCCCGGACCGGGAGATCACCCCGCGTGCGCCGAACAGCAGCGGGGCGAGGGCTGGCAGCGGCCGGTCCACCAGCAGGATGGCGTCCCGCCAACCGGGCGGCACGGGTTCGTGCGGACGGCAAGGCAGCAGCGGCCCGGAGGCGGTACCCGGCGCGGCCGGCCGTCCCGGGACGAGTGTGCCCGGTACCTGGGCGGCCGGCGCATCGCGCGGAGGCGCCGGCGTGCCGCGCAGCGACTGGAGCAGCCAGACCGTGCCGCCGCAGGCCGCCCACTCGATCACGTCGTCGCCGAGTTCGGTGTAGACGCGCCGGGCGAGACCAGCCACGTTTGCCACGGTTTCCGGCCCGATCAGGTCCGCCAGGCTCCCGGCCTGCGCGGCATCAGGCCCGCCGCCGCGGACCCGGGCCGCCGCGCCCTCCGCCCACCCCGACAGCAACGGACCTGGATGCCCGCGCACGCCTTCGATGAGCACCTCGACACCAGCCCCGGAGCCCGGTTCCGTGCGGGCCACCCCACCCGCCTCCGGATTGATCTCGGGCTGCAGCAAGACCGCCAGTTCCAGCGCCTCCAACCCCACCCCGCACCCCGCCAGCCTCCGCAACGGGTCAGGGCCAACCGCCGAAGCCCAGCAACTCCGCACCGCGTTACCCACATCATCGCGACCGACCCCAGTCACCGACGAAAACGCGCCGCTCCACACCGCATCCCGCTCCAGCGGGCTAGAAGACCGCACGATAACCCGCCCGCTCAGCTCATCCACCACGCCGCGCAGTTCCGCTTCGAGTCCCGGGTCGACCGGCAACGCGAGCACCGCAACCCGGCCAGCCGCAATCCCGCAGACCCGCACCGCTTCCGTCCCCGCTTTCACCGCCTCCCGGCCCACCGAGACGGGTACCACCCACCCCGGCAGCACGGGCAGCCCAACGTGCAGGGCCCGTCCCAACCGCTCCGCCTTGTACCCGATCCGGGCGGCGAGAAGGCTCACCGGACGGGCAGGCGGTGGGGCGGCGCCCGGCGTTCTGCAGGAGCCGGGCGCCACCGCATCCTCGTCCGGCCCCTCGCCTGTACCGTCCGCGACGTCTACCAGCGAAACAAGCCGAGCCTGGCCTCACCCGACCTCGATAATCTCGTCCGGACTTGTACGTCGATAGCAGTTCGTGCCCGGAATCGTTGACCAGCAACATCTCCTCGAGCCGCACCCCAAACTCGTGCACCTTGCCGTGCTGGGTCTCCAGCGCGAACACCATGCCCGGCCTGATCTCCTCGGGGTAGTCCAGCGACCAGATGCGGGAGATCACCGGCCGGTCGTACTGGGCCAGCCCGAGCCCGTGGCCCCAAAGGTTCGCGGCCGCCTGGTCCTCTTCGTCGTACCCCCAGGCTTCCCGCGCGGACGGCCACTTCGACGCGATGTCGCGCGTGGTCACCCCGGGGCGCACCACCTCGATCGCGTCCCACAGCCACCGGTGCGCGATGTCGTAGTACTGCTTCATCTCGTCAGTCGGTTTGCCGCCCACGCAGTACGTCCGGTACACGCACGACTTGAACCCGTTCCAGGTGAGCGCGGCCAGGTCGATGATCACCAGCTCGCCGGGGCGGATGATCCGGTCGGAGAAGTTGCGCCAGTTGGGCCAGGCGTTGGGCCCGGACGACACGATGATGTCCTCGACGTCCTCCATACCCGGGATGTTGTACAG
Organism: uncultured Actinomycetes bacterium; assembly: GCA_963813395.1. Classification (GTDB taxonomy): domain Bacteria; phylum Actinomycetota; class Actinomycetes; order Streptosporangiales; family Streptosporangiaceae; genus DASXKD01. Next base: position 31,289 of record CAWEYV010000008.1, on the reverse strand, counting down.
GTGATTGAAGCCGAACGCGGCCACCTCGTTCTCGGTCAGCCCGGGCCGCAGGAACTGCGTGAACTCGTAGTGCAGCGTGTCGCAGATCGCGCCGACGATACGCAGCGCCTTCTGCTCGTCCGGGCTCTTGATGGAACGCGCCTCCATCATCGGCGTCATCCCGTCCGCCCAGGTGATGCCCGCCCGCTGAAACGCCGCAATCATGTTGAGGTCGATGAAGTCCACGCCGAGTGGCCGGTCCCGCCACCCCGGCTTCCTCCAGGTCGTTGACGAGCGCGGTGGTGAACTTCCGCACCTGGTTCTCCGACGCAGGCCCGGCCGCCCCCTTGATCCAGGAGTAGGAGTGCCGGATGTTGCCCGGCGGGATCCACGGGTTGTGCGCCTTCAGGTGAATGCCGATGTCACCCTGCTCGTAGACGATCGGCTCCCGGCCCTCGCACAGCACCACGTAACGCAGTCCCGGGCTTGAGCCGGTTCCAGCCCGGCGTGTACGTCGACGAGACGTACCGCATGTTCTCGTCGTACATCAGCAGCAGCGCGCCAAGCCCGTGCCGGGCCATGGCCTCCCGGGCACGTGTCAGGCGCCACTGCCGCGCCGCGGGCCAGTTGATGCCCTCTTTCCAGTCGGTACTGAGGCCGCCGAACGCTTCTTTCATCAGCCCGTCCTCCCTAGGCGCACCGGTACTCTCACATGAGCCGACCCCGGCGCGATGCTATACCGCGGCGTCTCCGCGCCGCACGCACACGCGGTCGGTCAGGAGCTATCAGCGGCCGGGACGACTGGAAGCAGCACAAACGACTCCCGTCCCGGGCCGGTCCACAGGGTCTGCGTGCTGCCGGTCAGTTCCGGCGGCCGGTCGACGGGGTCGCCGTGCAGGAACGGCCCGCAGCCGGTCATCTCGTTCTTGAACGAGCCCAGCCGGGGCGCGTCCGGGCGGTGGACCTCCCAGTCGCGGCCGCGCACGGTCAGCGCGATCCGGTACCCGGCCGGGATGATCAGGCTGGTCGGCCAGATCTCCACATCGGCCTGGCAGACCTCGCCGGGCACCAGGGGCTGGACCTCGTCGTGGGTGTGATACGGCCGGTACTCGGTGGACAGGTCCGGGTCCAGCTTGCGGTGCGACACCCGCAGCCAGCCCTGCGCGATCGGGGTGTGCGGGTCGATCGCGCCGGGGAACGTGACGTCGGTCCCATCCGGGGCGAGCACCCGCAGCACGCAGAACAGGTCGGCGTCGGTCGTGGTCGAGGACACGAAAAGCCGCGCGGACAGCGGCCCGGTGATCTCGGTATCGGTCGCCAGTGGCGGCGCGGTGAACGTGACGCCCTCGCCGTCGGCCCGGTACTCGATGCTGCTGTCACTGTCCGGCGGGGCCGCGTCCAGTTCGCTCTTGCCCGGCCACAGGTAGAGCCGGGTCCAGCGGGTGCGGGCGAGCGGCCAGTCGCGTTCTGCACGGGAAATGAAACCGTCCAGGGCACGGACCTGTAGCTGAACCGGGGGCTGGTCGCGCCAGCCGCTGTCGTCACCGTGCAGAAAGCAGGCGAAGAACCGTTTCTGCAGGTCCTGGCCGTAGTCGGTGTAGAAGTGGGTCCAGTGCTCCAGGCCGTGCACCTCGAGCCACTTGCGCGGCGAGGCGGCCCGGGTGAACCCCTCGAAGTTGCCCCGGGTGTGCAGGCCCTGCCCGCCCCAGTTGGCCGCGGTCAGCAGCGGCACCGTGATGTTCTCCCAGCGAGCCGAACGGGTCCGTAGAACTCGCCATCGAGTGGGCGGGAACCGATCTGCTTGCCGAAATCGATCCGGTTCGCGGCGAGTTCGTCCTCGGTGAGCGTTTCCGGGCCTGCCACGGTCTCGCCGGTCACCGCGCTGCGCGCGCCGCGGTCGCCGACCCCGTGCTGGACGACGATGACCTGCTTGTCGTACCAGTTCCGCATGAAGGTGGACAGGATCCCGCCGTGGTGGGTGCCGTCCCGGTAGAAGTCGGCCGCGCCCTCCCAGACGCAGATCGCGGCCAGATGCGGCGGAGCCAGCCCGGCCACGTGCCAGGCGTTCATCGCGTAGTAGGAGATGCCGTTGATGCCGACCTTGCCGGTGCTCCAGGCCTGCGTCCCGGCCCACTCGACGCACTCGTACAGGTCCCGGGCCTCCCGGGGGGAGAACGGGTCGAGAAAGCCGGGGGAGCGTCCCGCGCCCCGCGAGTCCACCCGGACGCAGGCGTAGCCGTCGGGCACCCATTTCTCCGGGTCGACGACTTCCCAGTTGGCGTACTTGTTGCTGGACCCGCGGGCGACGTCGGGGTGCGCGTCGACCATCATCCGCCACTGGTCGGCGTAGCCGTCCCGAACGCCAGGCCCTTGGCGTACGGGCCGTAGGTGAGGATCACCGGGGCGGGCTCGTCCGGGCGGAACACGTCGGCGCGGAGCACCACGCCGTCGTCCATCGTGATCGGTACGTCCCAGTCGATCACCATGGCCGGACGATAGCAGTGCCCGTCGCAATCGTTTGTAGTCCCGGTTCAGACCGTGTGAGTCTGTCGCCGCATATGTGAACAGACTCACGCGATCATGGAAATAGGCGCAGGCCGAACAGGGCCGCTGCGTTGCGGCCAGCGATCAGCTCGGCGTCAGCCGGGGACGATGCCGGTGCCGGCCAGCTGGTCGGCGAGCGGGCCGGCGGCCATGTCGAACGGGAAGTCTGTGCCGTACACGACGTGGTCCGCGGCGGCCAGGCCGGTCAGGAAGCGCAGCGGCGCCGGGGCGTGCGTCACGGTATCGAACCAGAACCTGTCCAGGTACGCCGACGGGGGGTAGGCGCTGCCGTGGGCTTCGGGGCGCACCCGGTGCCCGTGATCCAGCCGCCCGATCTGGTACGGCAGGTAGCCGCCGCCGTGCGTGAGCACCACGCGCAGCGCGGTCAGTTCGTCGAGCACCCCGCTGAAGATCAGTCTGGCCGCGCAGACCGTGGTCGCCAGCGGGTTCCCGACCAGGTTGGTCAGATAGAAGTCCTCGAGTCCCGGGCTGGGGCGCGACGTAGTACGGGTGCACGATCAGCGGCACGCGCAACGTCCACCGCCGTGGCGAGCACCGGGCGCACCGCCGGGTCGTCCAGCGGGGTGCCCTCGACATGCGGGCCGATCTCCGCGCCGACCATGCCGAGTTCGGTGACCGCCCGGCGCAGTTCGACGGCCGCCGCCGCCGGGTTCTGCATGGGCAGCGTGGCCACGGCGCTGATGCGCCCGGCGGACCCGTCCGCGAACGCGGCCAGATCATCGTTGACCGCCCGGCAGAACCCCGCTGCCTCCGTGCCGTCTACCCAGTACATGAACAGTTGCGGAGCGACCGAGAGCACCGCGTGACTGATCCCGCGCTCATCCATGGACGTCAGGCGTGCCTCCCGGTCGTAGAACACCGGCGGCACGGGATAGCGGAATCCCTGCCGGTGAACCAGCCACTCCGTGCCCCCGGCGCGTTCGGCGCGCAGCCCGTCGAAGCCCGCGCCGCGCCAGGCGGCGGCGATGACGTCGAGCGGGACGAAGTGGGTGTGCACGTCGATGGTCAGCACTACGTCACCTCCCGGCGATGGCCCGCAGCACGGCGTGCACGCAGGCGGCGTCCTCGTCCGCGCGGCCCTGGGCGAGCGCCGCGGTGTAGAACGCGGACGCCAGGGCGAACAGCGGGGTGGGGCTGCCCACGTCGCGGGCGAATCCGGCGATGATGTCCAGGTCCTTGCCGAACACGCTGGTCCGCACGCCGGGCCCGGAGTAGTCGGCGGCCGCCATGGCCGGGCCGCGGACCTCGAACATGCGGGACGTGCCCGCGCCGTCGCTCACCGCCGCCAGGACCGTCGTCAGGTCGAGCCCGGCCCGCTCGGCGAGGACCAGGGCCTCGGCCGCGGCCGTGTTGTGGACGGCGACCAGCAGGTTCGCGATGAACTTCACCGCCGACCCGTTGCCGAACGCCCCGACGTCGTGGATGCCGCGGGTCATCGCGCGCAGCACCGGCTCCGCCCGGGCCTTGGCGTCGGCCGGGCCGCTCAGGTAGGCGACCACGTCCTTGTTCCTTGCCTGGCCACCGGTCCCGGACAGCGGGCAGTCGAGTAGCACGGCGCCTCGTTCGGCAAGAAAATCGCGGGCCTGCTCCTTGTCCGGCACCCGGAGCGTGGAGGTCTCGATGACTATCCGGCCGGGGGGTGCGGCGAGCTGGCGGGTGACGTCGCGGAGAGCTTGCGCGTGCGGCAGCGAGGTGACGATGACCTCCGCGGCGTCGGCTGACCTCGCCGGGCTGGCCGCGCCCTGTGCCGCCCCGCTCCCGGTGTGCCGCCAGCGCGGCCGGGTCGATGTCGTAGCCGGTGACCTGCCAGCCGGCCGCGAGCAGGTGGGCGCTCAGCGCGGAACCCATCACGCCGAGTCCGATGAAGCCAACGGTCTCCGTCACTGGTCCATCGGTCCATGCGAGCATTGCACCATGCTGGCAGCGGTGATCGAGGGACCCGGTGCCGTGGTGGTCCGGGAGACCGCGCACCCGCAGGCCGCTGGGCTGGCCCTGGTCCGGGTGATCCAGGCGGGCGTGTGCGGCACCGACCGCAAGCTCGCCGCGGGCGTTATTCCGGTCACCCCGCCCCGGGTGCTCGGGCACGAGATGACCGGCCTTGTGGAGGTTCCCGCCCCGGGCGGAACCGTGCCCGCGGGCACCGCCGTCGTGGTGAACCCCGCCGTGTTCTGCGGCATGTGCCGGCAGTGCCGGGCTGACCGGCCGAACCTGTGTGCGCGCGGCGGGCTGCTCGGGCGGGACGTGGATGGCTGCTTCGCGGAGTACGTGGCGGTCGCCGAGCCGTTGCTGCATCCGCTGCCCGACGGGCTCACCGCCGACGAAGGGGCCCTGGTGCAGGTCCTGTCCACCTGCGTGCACGCCCAGTCCGGGGTGCCGCTCGCCCCTGATAGCAGCGCGGTCGTGATCGGCCTCGGCGTGTCCGGGCTGCTGCATCTGCAGTTGCTGCGGGCCCGCGGGGTGCAGACGATCGTCGGGGTGACCCGGGCGGCGTGGAAGCGGGACCTGGCCCTGGCGTGTGGCGCCAGCGCCGTGGTGCGCCCGGACGACGCGGCCGCGGCCGTCGCCGCGGCGACCGGCGGCCGCGGCGCGGACCTGGCGATCGAGTCGGCAGGTACCTCGGCCACGCTGGCGCAGGCCATGCGGCTGGCCGGGCCGGGTGCGACGGTGATCATGTTCGGAGTGGTCCCTCGCGGCGACGGGCTGCCGGCCTACGAGGCGTACCTCAAGGAACTCACGATCCGCTGCCCGCGGGCCTCGCGGCCGCGCGACTTCGATACCGCGATCCGGCTCTGCGCGGACCGGCGGCTCGATATCGCGCCGCTGGTCACCGGCCGCTTCCCGTTGCAGAAGGTCACCGAGGCGCTGGCCGCCAGCGAACACCCGGAACACCTGAAGATCGTGCTCGACGTGGCCGGCGCGCCGTGAGTGCTGACCTGATCAGCAGTGCCGCGAACCCGGTGGTCAAGCGAATGCGGCTGCTGGGCGAGCGCAAGCACCGGCGGCGCGAGGGCGCGTTCGTGGTGGAGGGCATCCAGCCGGTCTGGCAGGCGGTCGAAGCCGGTGCCGAACTGGAGGTCATCGTCGTGGCCCCTGGGTTGCTGGGTGACTCGGCCGCGGCACAGATGGTGGCCCGCCAGGAGCAGGCCGGCGTCCGGGTGGCCCGGGTGACCGATGACCTGTTCGCCCGGGTTTCGTCCCGGGACGGCCCGTCCGGCCTGGCCGCGATCGTCCGTGGCCGGGTCCCGGGGCTGGCCGCCCTGGCGGTGGCACCGGACTCGGTCTTCGTCGCGCTGTACCAGATCGGCAACCCGGGCAACCTTGGCACGATCATCAGGACGGCGAACGCGGCCGGGGCCGCCGGGGTGGTGCTGGCCGGCCCGGCCGCCGACCCGTTCGACCCGGCGGCCGGTCAAGGCCTCGATGGGCGCCCTGTTCACCACGCCGGTCGCGCACGCGCCGACCGAGGCAGAGTTCTTTACCTGGGCCGCTGAGTCCGGGGTCGCGGTGGTTACCACATCAGCCAAGGCCGAGATGAGCTTCTGGGCGGCCAGGTATCCGCGCCCGCTCGTGCTGCTGCTCGGGGCCGAGGGGACGGGCCTGCCCGCCGGCATCCTCGCTGCCGGAGACCTCCAGGTCCGCATCCCCATGTCCGGCACGGCCGAATCTCTCAACCTGGCGGTCGCTGCGGGGCTGCTCCTGTATCAGGCCCGCAAGCCCGACCTGTCCGCGGGCCTTCCTAAGGGTCCGCCCCGCTGACGAAGGTGCCCCGCCCGTGGACGCTCACGACCAGGCCCCGGTCGCGCAGGATCCCCATCGCCCGGCGGACGGTCCCGTAGCTCACCTTGTACTCGCCGGCCAGGTCACGCTCCGATGTCAGCCTGCCCGTGATCTCGCCAGCCTGGATCCGCCGGCCGAGGTCGTTGGCGACCTGCAAGTAGGCCAGCTCTGGCAAGTCCGGATCAATCACGTCACTACTTTAGAGAGGAGTACCGTTCCGGGCAGGACAACCCAAAACCTGATCAACGCACCAGATGCCCCACTCGTCACGCGATCGCTTACCCCTGCGGATCAGTCCGGCTATGACCGGTCCAAACCCCAGCGCAATCCCGGCCGGGTGGCGCGCGGAGAGCAGCCAGGGACGAATCCCGGTAAGCTGGGGGGGCTTCCGGCGCCCCAGCGCTGCCCTTTAGGGCGGTCGCTGATGGCCGGACAGAGGCGGAGTAGCTCAGTCAGGCAGAGCAAGCGGCTCATAATCGCTGTGTCGCCGGTTCAAGTCCGGCCTCCGCTACGCGCGGCCCGCACGCCGGGATGATGTCACGGCCGTGGGCGGTTGTGTGTTCGAAGGCCTGATTCGCAGGCTCAATTACCTAGAGAAAGGCACTCCCGAGTGGCTGCCACCGACGTGAGGCCCAAGATCACCCTGGCCTGCCAGGAGTGCAAGCACCGCAACTACATCACCAGGAAGAACCGGCGCAACGACCCGGACCGGCTCGAGCTGATGAAGTACTGCCCGAACTGCCGCTGCCACCGGCCGCACCGCGAAACCCGCTAACTCCGGTGGCCGTCAACACCGACTACGTCGGCCGCACGTATCCAGCGAGCGAGCCCTACGAGGTGAGCCGGGTCAAGATTGCGGAGTTCGCCGTGGCGATCGGCGATCGCAATCCGCTGTACCGGGACCGCGCCGCTTCGCAGGCGGCGGGCTACCCGGACGTGATCGCGCCGCCCACGTTCCCGATCGTGATCACCATGGCCGCCAGCAGCGCCGCCATCGGCGATCCCGGGCTTGGCATCAACTACGCCATGGTGGTGCACGGGGAGCAGCGCTTCACCTACTCCCGGCCGCTGCGCGCCGGAGACGTGGTGACCGCGCAGTCCACGATCTCGGGCATCCGCGAGGTGGGCAGCCTGACCATGGTCACCACCGAGACGCAGATCCGGACCGTGGACGGCGAGCACGTGTGCACGGGTTACTCCACGCTGGTGGAACGGGGTGCGGAATGACCGCGACCGTCAAGTACGCGGACGTCACCGCCGGCCTGGAACTGCCGCCGGTGTCCTACCCCGCCACCCGGCTCAGCCTGGTCAAGTACTGCGGCGCGTCCGGCGACTTCAACGTGATCCACTGGAACGAGCGGATCGCCCGCTCGGTCGGCCTGCCGAACGTCATCGCGCACGGCATGTTCACGATGGCGCAGGCCGGCCGGTACGTGACCGACTGGGCCGGCGACGCCGGGGTCCTGGTGGAGTTCGGCGTCCGTTTCTCCGCCCCGGTCGTCGTGCCCGACGACGACACCGGCGCAACCATCGAGGTCAGCGGCACGGTCGAGGAGTTGCTCGACGACAACCGCGTGGTGGTCGGGCTGACCGCCCGATCGGGTGATGCCAAGGTGCTGACCCGCGCCCGCGCGGTTGTGCGCCTGCCCTGACCCGCCGGTCGATGGCCTCCGTCGCTACTGAAGTTCCGCTGGCCGCGTTTACCACGCTGGGCCTCGGCGGCCCGGCCCGCCGCTTCGCGGAGGCGGCCACCGAAGCGGATCTCGTCGCGCGGGTACGGTCCGCGGACGAGCAGGGCGAACCGCTGCTTGTCCTCGGCGGCGGGAGCAACCTGGTCATCGCCGATGAAGGCTTTCCCGGCATCGTGGTCCGCGTCGCTACCCGGGGGGTCCGTCGCGAGATCCGGGAGGACTCGGTCCGGCTGACCGTGGCGGCGGGTGAGGACTGGGACGGCGTGGTAACCCAGGCGGCCGGGGACGGCCTGGCCGGCCTGGAATGCCTGTCCGGGATCCCGGGGCTCGCCGGGGCCACCCCCATCCAGAACGTGGGCGCCTACGGCCAGGAGGTGGCGCAGACGCTGGTCGCGGTGCGCGCCTACGACCGGGCGGCGCGGGCGGTGACGGAGTTGTCCCACGCCGACTGCGAGTTCGGCTACCGCACCAGCGCCTTCAAGCGCTCCACCCAGGCCGGCGCCGTCACCCCCAGGTTCGTGGTTCTTGACGTGACCTTCGAGTTGCCGCGCTCGGCGCTGTCGGCGCCGGTCCGCTACGGCGAACTGGCCCGCACGCTCGGGATCGGCGAGGGGGGCCGGGCGCCGCTGGGCGAGGTGCGGTCCGCGGTGCTCGCGCTGCGCCGGGGCAAGGGCATGGTGCTGGACGCCGCCGACCCGGACACCCGCAGCGCTGGCTCGTTCTTCACCAATCCCGTCCTGGGCCTGGCGCGGTTCGCCGACCTGGAACGGGCCGTGGCCGGTACCTGCGGACCCGGAGACCGCCATACCGCGGTTCCCGGCAGGCCCGGGGGAGGTCAAGGTTCCGGCCGCCTGGCTCATCGAGCGGGCCGGGTTCGGCAAGGGCTACGCTCCCGGGCCAGGCGGCCAGGGCGCGCGGATCTCGGCCAAGCACACGCTGGCGCTGATCAACCCCGGCGGGGCGACCACGGCAGGCCTGCTCGGGCTGGCCAGGGAAATCGCCGACGGCGTGCGGAAGGTGTTCGGCGTGGACCTGGCCCCCGAACCGGTCCTCGTCGGCGTGGCGCTCTAGCTGAGCCGCGCCGAAGCCGGCCCGCTGGCCCGCGGTGCGGAGTTCTGGTGCGCGGTATCCCGGGGGGTTTATCCGGGGGCTCAGGCGGGCGGGTCGGTGCGGAGCAGGCTGTAGATGACCCCGTCACGCCAGGCCCCGTCGCGCCAGCAGTTCGCCCGCAGCACTCCTTCCTGGGTGAACCCGGCCTGCTCCAGGGCACGGCGAGCGGCCACGTTGCCCACTTCGGTGGCGGCCTCGATCCGGTGCGCGGTCGTGTGCGCGAACAGGTAGCGGGCCACCAGCCGCATCGCTTGCGTACCGTACCCGTGGCCACGGGCCTCAGGCAGCAGCGCGACCCCTATCTCCCAGTAGTACGCCGCGGGGGTGGACGTCTGGCGGTCGCCAGCTCACGAAGCCGAGCCGTTCGCTGCCGCACACCACCATGAGCGCCCCGCCGTCGTCGCCGATCAGCTTGTCCTCGATCCATTCCCGCCGCCACTGCCGCAGGTCGAACCAGCCGAACTGGGCGAACTCCCCGGCAACGGCCGGGTCCCAGGTCAGCTTCTCCAGCACCAGCAGATCATCCTCGGCGGCCGGCCGCAGTTCCACGTGATCACCCATACCGAAATCATGCCCCGCCCGGCGGGCCGCTCCGTCCTAGCTGGCCAGCGCGGAGACGAAACCGCTGGCCAGCACCACGCCGAGCGTGGCGGCGATCAGGAACGGGCCGAACGGGAACTGTGACTTCCGGGTGGCCCGCCCCGCGAGCAGCAGGCCGATGCCGGTCAGCGCCGCGAGCAGCCAGGCGGCCATCAGCCCGGTCACGAACGCGGCCGCGCCGAGCCAGCCCAGGTAGGCGCCGAGCGGCCCGGCCAGCTTCACGTCACCCAGCCCGATCCCCGTCGGCGACACCAGCAGCAGCACCAGGCAGAACGCCACCGCCACGGCCATCCCGATCAGCGCGTGGATGAACCGGCCGGTGCCACCGGCCACGAACGGCGCCGCCACTCCCAGCAGCAGCAGGCTCGCCGGGTACGACGGCAGCGTGGCCAGGTCAGGCAGGCGGCGCTGCCGGCCGTCGATGAAGGCGAGCGGCACCCCGACCGCCGCCAGGTAACAGAACGCGGGCAACACCGGGCTCAGCCCGAACCGCACCACGACGGCGGCCACCATAGCGGCTGTGGTCAGCGCAGCGGCCAGGGTCCAGCCACGGATCCGGGCGTCGCGAAAAGCCATGAATCGTCCCGCTTATCTCGGAATACGGGCTGCGAGCGGTGGATATCGTTCTGTAGCTTATTAGGTGGATCTGGGTGAGACCGGTCCCGGGCACGATGCCGGGGCCGCGAAGCGCCGGGCTGACTCACCGCCGGTTTGCTGTATTCCGGCGGTCAGGGAGGCAGCATGGGCCGGCGCCGGTCTGCGGCGATCCTTGCAGCGAGCGTGGCGGCCGGCGCTGGCGGGCTGCGGCAGCGGCGGCGCAGCGGTGTTCCATCCGGCGGGCTCGCTGTCGGCCCAGCCCGGGCAGGCGGTGGCCGCGCCTACGCCGGCGGTTCAGCGTTTCGGCGGCTTCATCTTCCCAGCGGGCGTGTCTATCGACTTCACTTCCCCGGCGCCCGCTGACGCCTCCCAGCGGGCCATCATCGCTGGCTACCAGGACTACGTCCTGTCCATGTGGGCCGGAGTGCTCACCCATGGCAAGAACACCGCCTACGCGAACCATGCCGATGGCAACGCACTCACGTTCGTGACCCGCGAGGTCGCGCGCTATCGCTCGCCCGGCCAGACGGTCCGGGGCACCATCCGGTACTCCGCCACCAAGGTCACCAACGTCTACTTCGGCAACGGCGCCAGCGTGAGTTCCTGTGTGGACGCCACGGCGTTCCACGACGTCAGCGCCCAGACCGGGGCCAAGGTGGGCCCGGCGCTGCCGGCCCGGCCGGTCCGCTACCTGGAAGCGGTGTCCGAGGGCCGCCGCAGCGACGGCACCTGGTTCGTCAACCGCTCGGTCACCTACCCGGCCGCTGGCGCACAGGGAGCAATGTGCCGATGAGGATCCGCCTCGCCACGACTCTGACTCTGATCGCGGCCTTCGCCGTCTCCGTGGTGCTGTCCGGCGGGGGCGGAGCGGCGCCGGCGCTCGCGCAGGGTTCGGCGGCCACGGGCGCTCAGGCGGCCCAGGCGCGGTCCGCACCGGTGGGCGGTGGCGGCCCGGGCTACTCCGCCCTCGCGTTTTCCCACGTGAGCGTCAGCGGCAACGCCACCGCCGGTGGCCTGGGCAGTCCCGGCACGTTCCTGCCCGCGCCCTGCTGGCTGGAGCCGCGCTTTACCGGCGCGGACTCCTTCCACGCGGGCGATCCCCAGCCGAGCGCGACCGGCGACGCGGACGACTACTGGTGGTGGTTCGCCAGCCAGGAGCCCGGCCTCTACGGTGTGCTCGGCCGGATTCCCGGCCTCAAGCAGGCCGTCAACAAGGTCTTCAAGAGCAAGCAAGGCAGCGGTGGCTGGTGGTGGGTGCCGTCCTGGGTGAACGGCGGCGTCAATGGGTTCGCCTGCGCCACCGGCCTGGTCCAGATGCTGAACTTCAGCGACCAGTACCTCGAGTTCGAGGCCCCGCAGGGCGGCGGCGGCGACACCCCCGGGCACCAGGTCGACGGTCAGATCCTCGCCGGCATCGCCCGTGCCGAACTCGTGCTGCCCACCTTCGAGGTCCACACCAACCCGGCGCCACCCACCCCCAGCGACGTCAACCTGCCCGTGTGGGTGTGGGTGACCTACAACGGCGCGCGCAGTCCCACGGACACGGCAACCGTGCCGACCCCGGCCGGTCCGTTGTGGGCCAGGGTCACCACGTCGCAGCCCCAGGTGTCGATCTCGGTCAGCTCCCCGGGCCAGGCGCGCGTGTACAACCAGTGCGGTGCGGTGGGCAGCCCGTATCAGGGCAATGCGAGCGCGATCCCGCCGTGCGGGGTGACGTTCCTCGCCCCGTCAAAGGGCTACACGATCACCGTTACCGCACGGTGGACCGTGTCGTGGACCGCCAGCGACTCCCCGGGGCAGCACGTGTTCGCATCACCGCCCTGGCCGGTCCCGGTGCAGACCGCCGTCTCGACGGTGACCGTGCAAGAGGTTCAGTCGGTCAACGGGCCGAGCCCGGGGGCCTAGGGAGTGTTGTGACAGAGGTACGAGATTCAGGGGGCCAGGATCATGTCGGGTGACCGAGGCACGCTCGCGCGCGGCGCGGCGCCCACGGCGCAGGAAAAAGACTCGTGGCCGCGGCCGACCGCCCCGGCGAGCCGGAGGGCCCCGCGCGCAGCCCGGGAACGCAAGCCCGGGCTGGCCGCCCTCGCCCTGCTCCTCATCGTCGGTGGGGCGCTCGGCGCCACATATTTGGTGGTGCAGAACGGCCACCGTGTGGCCGCGATCGAGATCACCCAGCAACTCGGGGCAGGTCAGCAGATCCCGGTCAGCGCGCTGCGCGAGGTGCAGATCGCACCCGGCGGCGGGCTCGACTACGTGCCGTGGAGCGAGGCGAGCCAGGTATCCCAGTTCTACGCGGCCACCGGCATTCCGCAAGGCACGCTGCTGACCAGCCAGATGGTCGCCAGGACGAACAAGCTCGCCGCAGGCAGGGCCGTGGTGGGCCTTGCGCTCAAAGACGGGCAACTGCCCGACGGGCTCCAGGTCGGCGACCGGGTGAACATCTACGAGGTGAGCGACGCGGCCCAGTCGTGCCCCGGGCAGGCGGGCAGCGTGCTTGCCACCAACGCCATCGTGCTGGGAATCGGCGCCCCTGCCGCCGCAGCCAGCCAGTCCGCCGTCGACGTGCGGGTCGCGCTTGCCCCGGCCGCGGCCGGGGCGGTTACCTGCAGCGCCGCGAACGGCAACGTTGGGGTGGCGATGCTCCCGCAGCCGGGCAGCGGCGGAGCGGGCTGACGGTGGCCCTGATCGCAGTCGCCGCTGACAAGGGAGCGCCCGGGGTAACCACGGCGTGCATCGCGCTGGCCGTGGTCTGGCCGCGGCCGGTCCTGCTGGCCGAGTGCGACCCGGCCGGCGGCGACCTCGCCTGCTGGCTTCCGGCCGCCGGGGGCGGCCGGCTCGATCCCGGGCGCGGGCTGCTCAGCCTGGCGGTGGCCGGTCGGCGTGGCATCGGGCCCGGCCAGATACTCGACCACACCCAGAAACTCAGCGGCGGCCTTGACGTGCTGGCCGGTGTGATCACGGCGGAGCAGGGAGCCGGGCTCGAGATGCTGTGGGGGCCCGCGGGCGCGGCGCTGGCCCAGTTGCCCGGCCTGGACGTGATCGCCGATTGCGGCCGGATCGGCGCGGACAGCCCGCATTACGACCTGTTCGCGTCCGCGTCCTCGGTGGTGCTCGTCACCCGGGACACGCTGGCGGAGGTGGTGCGGCTGCGGGAGCGGGTCGCCGCGGTCACCGCCGCGCTCGCCAGCCGGCACCGGAACGCTCCAGTCCGGGTCGTGGTGGTCGCCAGCCGCCGCCGGTTCCACCCGGCGATCGGCGAGGTCGGGCGCGCGCTAGGGCCAAACGGCGCCGGGTACGTGCTTGGTGGCCTGGCTTATGACCCGCCAAGCGCCGAGGCGCTGCGCGGTGAGTGGGGCGGCCGTCTTAACCGGTCGCTGCTGATCAGGACAGCCCGCGACCTCGCCGGGCGGCTCGCGGCGCCGCTCGCCCCTGCGGTCGCCGCACCCGCGGGACGGGGGTGACCGGGTGGACCATGGCCTGGTTAAGCGGCTGCGCAGCGAGGTCGGCGACCGGCTGGCCGCGCAGCGGCGGCTGGACGCGGCATCCGGCCTCCCGGCCATGTCGCCGGAGGACGAGCGGCAGTTCGCCCGTGCGCTCATCGCGCAGGCGCTGGAGGGGCACGCCCGTGCCGAGGTCACCGCCGGCCGGACCCCGCTGTCCGCGCGGGAGGAGGAAGAGCTCGCCACCGGGGTGCACGCCGCGCTGTTCGGCGTCGGGCGGCTGCAGCCACTGCTCGAGGACGAGCGGATAGAGAACATTGACATCAATGGCTGCGACCGGGTGTTCCTCAGCTACGCCGACGGCCAGGAGGTCATGGTCGAGCCGGTGGCCGACAGCGACGAGGAACTCGTCGAGCTGATCCAGGCACTTGCCGCCTACTCGGGCCTGTCGAGCCGCCCCTTCGACACCGCCCACCCGCAGCTTGACCTGCGGCTGCCGGACGGCTCGCGGCTGTCCGCAGTCATGGACGTAACGCTGCGGCCCGCCGTTTCTATCCGCCGGGCACGCCTTGGCAAGGTGTTCCTCGCCGACCTGGTTGGCAACGGGACGCTGCTGCCCGAGCTTGCGGACTTCCTGACCGCCGCCACGGCCGCCAGGAAGAACCTCATGATCGCCGGGGCGACCAACGCGGGGAAGACCACCCTGCTGCGGGCGATCGCGAACCAGATCCCGCCGGGCGAGCGCCTTGTCACGGTGGAGCGCGCGCTCGAACTCGGCATCGACCACTTCCCCGAACTGCATCCCAACGTGGTCGCGCTGGAGGAGCGGCTGCCGAACTCCGAGGGGGAGGGCGCCATCTCCATGGCCGGCCTGGTCCGCCGCTCGCTGCGGATGAACCCGAGCCGGGTCATCGTGGGCGAGGTGCTCGGCGACGAGATCGTCACGATGCTGAACGCGATGACGCAGGGAAACGACGGCTCGCTGTCCACCATTCACACCAACTCCTCGATGGAGGTCTTCAACCGCATCTCCACCTACGCGATCCAGGCCGCCGAACGGCTTCCGGTGGAGGCCACGCACATGCTCATCGCCGGCGCCCTCGACTTCGTGGTCTTCATCGAGAAGCGCAACGACTATTCCACCGGCGGCTCGCTGCGCCGGTTCGTGAGCAGCGTGCGTGAGATCACCGGCATCGACGGGCGGGTGCTGTCCAGCGAGGTGTTCACCCCCGGGCCGGACGGCCGGGCGGTGCCGCACGCCCCGGTGGCCTGCCTGCCGGACCTGGCCGCGCACGGCTACGGACCGGGACGGAGAGCCTGGTGACCGGGCTGACCGCCGCGGACCTGCTCGCGGTCCTGGCCGGGGCGGTAGCAGGCTGCGGGCTGTTCCTGTTCCTGGTAGCGCTGCGCGGGCTGCCGCCGCGGCAACCCGGTGCCCGTCCCGGCGTGGTACAGCGGGTGATCCGCGAGCTGACCGGCGTCCGCGGCGTGGTCGCGGTCGTCGGCGGGCTGGTGACGCTGGTGGCGACCGGCTGGCTCGTCGCTGGCGTCGGGGTGGCGCTGCTGGTGCTGAGCTGGCGCGGCCTGTCCGGCGCGGCGGGAGAACGGCGTGCCCTGGCCCGGCTGGAGGCGCTGGCCACCTGGACCGAGTCGCTGCGGGACACGATCGCCGGCGCGGTCGGCCTGGAACAGGCCATCCCCGCCTCGCTGCGGGCCGCGGGACCGACGCTGGCCGAGCCGCTGGCCCGGCTGGTAGACCGGCTGCACACGCGCGAGCCCATGCCCGTGGCGCTGCGGCGGTTCGCGGATGACCTGGACGATCCCGGGGCAGACCTGATCATCGCCGCGCTCATCATCAACTCCCGGCTCCGCGGCCCCGGCCTGCGGGACCTGCTCGGCGCGCTGTCCCGTTCGGTCCGGGAAGAGCTGGACGTGCGCAGGAAGGTCACCGCGGACCGGCGGTCCACCCGGCGCAGCGCCCAGATCGTGGTGGGCGTGTCGGTCGGCCTGGCGCTGGCCCTGGCCGTCTTCGACCACAGCTACGTGGCGGTCTACGACAGCCTGACCGGCCAGGTGGTCCTGGTGGTCGTGGCAGCCCTGTACGCGCTGGGCATCGTGTGGATGCGGGCACTGGCCCGGTTCCCGGCACCCGAGCGCTTGCTCGCCGCCGGGGCCCCGCAGAGTCCCCGATGAGATTCCCGAGGCGGTCGCCGCCTGGCGAGGTGGTATGCCGTGACCGCTCCGTTCATCCTTGGCGCGCTGGCAGGTCTCGGGCTGTTCCTGCTGGGATACGCGCTGCGCCCGCCCCGGCCCCGGCTGACCCGCCAGCTCGCCGAGTTCGATGCGGCGCGGCGGGGTGGCAACGGGCGCTGGCCCGCGGCCGGGGATGGTGCCGACGACGGCTTGCGCGGGCAACTTGGCGGGTGGCTGGAGCGGGTTTGCGCGTCGCAGGGCGTGGAGTTCCCCTCGGTGCGCGCCAGCCTGTCGCTGACCGGTGGCTCCCTGGAGGTCTTCCTGGCCACCAAGGTGCTGCTCGGAATCAGCGGCCTTGTCCTCGGCCCAGCGCTGGTGCTGGCGGCCGGGCTGGCCGGCGTGCATGTGCCGGCCGTGTTCGGCATTTGGCTGGGCCTGGCCCTCGGCGTCGTCTTCTTCCTGCTGCCCGACCTGGAGGTCAAGCAGAAGGCCGCGGCCCGCAGGCGGGATTTCCGGCACGCGGTCGGCTCCTTCCTCGACCTGGTCGCGATGAACCTGTCCGGCGGCCGGGGCGTCCCCGAGGCGCTGATGGCCGCGGCGGACGTCGGGTCGGGCTGGGCGTTCGGGCGGATCAGGGACACGCTCGCGGCCGCACGGATTACCGGCCTGACCCCCTGGCAGGCGCTGGGCACGCTCGGCGAGGAAACCAAGATCGATGAGCTGCGCGACCTGGGCGCCGCGCTCAGCCTGGTCGCCGAGGACGGGGCCAAGGTACGCGAGTCGCTCGTGGCGCGGGCGGCCACCATGCGGGCCCGCGAGCTGGCCGACCTGCAGGGCCAGGCGGGGGAGCGGTCCCAGTCGATGCTGGTCGCGCAGCTGATGCTGTGCGCGGGCTTCCTGCTCTTCCTGGTGTTCCCGGTCGTGGGGGTGCTGCTGGGCGCCTGAAGCGTGGCACGGATTTCACAGAAGTATCTGAGAGGTGATCATGGAAAACGGTAATTACCCAGGCATCCCGGCACTCGGCTACGCCAGGGCGCTGCTCGGCGCCCACATGGCAGCGCTGCGCGCGGCCTGGCGAGATTGCGACCGCGGTGCCTCCGCGGTCGAACTCGCCGTGATCACCGCCATCATCCTCGCCGTCGCGCTGGCTTTGCTGCTGGTGATCAAGAACTTTGTGCACACCGAGTCGAACAAGATCCACGGCTAGGCAGGCCGGGTGAGGCAGCGGGCAGGGCGGCAGCGGCCCGGACCGGAGCGGCCCGGGCCGAAGCGGGCCGGACGGCGCCACGGCAGATGGTGGCGGGCCGGGTCCGAGCGGGGCGTGAGCACGGTCGAGCTCGCGGTGCTCGCGCCCGCGCTGATGATGCTCTGCATGCTCATCATCCAGTTCGGCCTGTGGTTCAACGCGCGGCAGGCGGCGCTGGCCGCGGCCCAGGCCGGGGCCGTGGTGGCGCGGCAGGATGCGGCCACCGACCCGGGCTGGCAATCGGCGGCGCAGACCGCGGCCACCAGGTACTACCAGGAGCTGAACACAAAGCTCCTGGGCAAGCTCAAGGCGACCGCCTGGGGCGACCGCGTGACGAACGTGTACGTCACCGTGAGCGGGCCGCTGGGCTACTCGGTGTTTCCGTTCTTCGGGCTGCACCTGACCGTCTCCGCGACCGCCGGTGGCCCGGTCGAGTGCTTCCGGCCCGGAAACCTTGGCGGTGCCTGCTAATGAGCCGTGGGCGATACCGGGCGGGGCGGACGCGGGCTTGGCTGCGCCGGCTCCGGGACGGCCGCGGCTCGATCTCGGTGGAACTGGTCGTGCTCGCCCCCGCACTGGCGCTGCTCCTGCTGCTGCTCGGCGCTGGCGGGCGGGTGGTCGAGGCGCAGGGCCACATCGACGGCGCGGCCAGAGACGCCGCCAGGGCGGCCTCGCTGGGCCGGTCCTCGCTCCAGGCGAGCCAGCTGGCCCGCCAGGCCGCGGTGGCCGATCTCGGGTCCACCAGCTGGTGCGCCCCGCGAAGCATCACGGTGCTGGTGAGCGGCTATCCAGCGGCCGGGCCGCTGCCCACCGGCGGTGCCGACGTGACGGTCACCGTGAGCTGCGAGGTGAACATGAGCCCGTTCGCGGCGCTCGGATTCACCGCGCAGATGCGTTTCAGCGGCACGGCGGTCGCGCCGCTCGACCCGTTCATGTGCCGGGACGTCACATGCTGACCCGGCGCAGCTGACCCGGGCCTGCTGGCCTGGCGCCGCCAGTGCGGTTCGGCTGCGTGTGCGCGCGTGCCGAGCGGGGCTCGGTCACCGTGTTCGTCGTCGTCTTCGCGATCGCGGTGGTGTTCCTGCTCGCGCTGATCCTCGACGGGGGGGTCGCCATGAACGCCAAGCAGCGGGCCGCCGACATCGCCGGCGCAGGCGGCCCGGGCAGCGGCCGACACCATCAACGTCGTCCACCTGCGGAACACCGGGGTCGCGGTCATGGGCCCGGGCGCCTGCGGGGCGGCGGCCAGGCTGGTCAGCACCTACGGGCAGCGGCTGAGCACCGGGGTGGACCGGGTCACCAGCACGGCCATGGTGAGCTGCGTCGCGCCGCCCGGGGCGCGGGTCGCGACGATCCAGGTGACCGTCTCCACCAGCCCGCTGGTGCCCGGCGTGTTCGGGGCGTTCCACGAGACCGCTCATGGCGAGCGCCACCACGGAATGCGGCATCACCCAGGGAGGTGCGTGCTGATGTCAGCGCAAACCCGCAAGCCCGTCCGGCCGGTCAAACGCCGGCGCACCACGGGAGAAACGCTCACCGGCCTCGGCGCCATCGTGGTGCTGCTGGTGCTTCTCGCCGGTGTCCCGGTGGCGCTGATCAGCGTCTTCGGCCTGCCGATACCGCACAGCATGCCCTCGGCGTCGCTGTTCACCCACCGGCTGGAGCCCGCCACGATGCTGCGGGCCTGCTCCGTCGTGGTGTGGCTGGCCTGGCTGCAGTTCGTCTGGTGCGTGATCGCCGAGGTAACCGCCGCCGTGCGCAACACCGGCATGCCGTCCCGGGTGCCGCTGGCCGGCGGCATCCAGCCGCTGGTGCACCGCCTGGTCAGCGCCGCGCTGCTGCTGTCGGCGGCCACCGCGCTGGCACCCGCGCTGGCCCCGGTCGCCGCGTCCGCGGCGATCGGCCCGGCGTCGGCGAGCGCGGCGGCATCGGCCCCGGCCATCACCGGTCAGTCGTTCCCGGCGGCCATGGTGGCCGCCCCGGTGACCAACGGGGCCGCGCACCCGCCCGCGGAGATCGCAGCGGCCCTGAGCCGGGAGGACCGGCCCGCCGTGCCCGGCCCGGACCGGAGACGGGGCCGGGCCGGAGCAGGCACTGGACGCCAGCCAGGACAGCTGGGCGCAGCGTACCGAGAAGATCTACGTGGTGCAGCCGCCAGTCGGCCGGTTCCACGAGAGCCTGTGGGAGATCGCGGAGAACCACCTCGGCGACGGCCGGCGCTACCGCGAGATCTTCGAGCTCAACAAGGACCGGCCGCAGCCGGACGGAACCAAGCTCACGATCGCCAGCCTCATCCGGCCTGGCTGGATCCTCCGCATGCCACACGACGCCTACGGTCCGGGCGTCGAGGTGGTCAAGGTCAAGCCGCATCACCCGGGCCCCGCACAGCACCGGCCCCCGGCGCAGTCCCAGCCCCGCGCGCAGCCCGGCCTCCGGCGCAACACCGCGCGGCCGGCCCCGCCCGGTCCGGCCAAGTCCGCGCCAACCACGCCCGCGCACCGCACCAGCGCCGGCCACGCCCGCGACCGCCGAGCCTGGACAGGCCCCGGCCGCACTCACGCCCAAGGCCACGGCACCGACGCACGCGCCGACGGTCCGCTCCCCGGCACGCCGCGTCGCACCGCAGTATCCCGCCCAGGCGGCGCCGCATTCGGCCGGCCCCAGTCTCCCGCTCGAGCTTGCCGCAGCGGGGTTGCTGGCAGCGGGCGTACTGGCTGGACTCGAACGACGAAGGCGCAGGCAGGCGCGACGCCGGCCGTACCGCAGACAGGTGGCGCCGCCTCAGCCGGATGCCGCGTGGGCCGAACTGGCGCTGCGGCTGGGCGAGGACGAGGCCGCGGCCACGATGCTCGACGCCGGCCTTCGCTACCTGTGCCACGCGCTGGACCGCCAGGGCAGCACGCCGCCGACCGTGTTCGCCGTGCATGTCGGCGACGAGAACCTGGACCTGTGGGTCACCCCGGCCAGCCAGGACGCGCCCGCGCCCTGGTACTCGGTGGGCGACGGCCAGGTGTGGCGGCTGGCGCTGGTGGACGCGCCGCGGCTCGACCTGGGCCAGGCGACGGCTCCCGCTCCGTACCCGGGCCTGGTGTCGATCGGCGCCGATGCCACCGGCCGGGTGCTCGTGGACGTGGAGGCCGCGCGCGGCGTCATCGCGGTCACCGGGCCCGGCGAACTGGTCGCCGACGCGCTGGTCGCGATGGCCGCCGAGCTCGCCACCAGCCTCTGGTCGGACGAGATGCACCTGACGCTGGTGGGGGCGGGCGAGGACCTGGCGGTGCTCGCGCCGGACCGGATCCACCTCGCGGCGACCCTGGCCGAGGCGCTGCCCGCCCTGCAGGCGCACGCCGAAGAGGTCGAGGAGGCCCTGGCCACCTCGGGCGCCGAGTCGGTGCTCGCCGCGCGGGCGCACGGGATCCAGCCGCAGGCGTGGGTGCCGCACTACCTGATCTCGCTGGTGCCGCCGTCGGACGCCGAACGAGACCGGCTGCTGGCGCTCTCCCGCATCGGCCATGCCGGCGCCGCGGGCTACCTGGTCCCGGGGGATATGGCGGGCGCGACCTGGACCTGGGAAGTCGCGCCGGACGGGCGGCTGTCTGCGCCGCAGCTCGGCCTGGATGTCGAGGCCCAGCTCATCCCGCAAGAGCAGCAGGTCGGCGATCGTGGAACTGTTCGAGTCGGCCGAGGACCTGGCGGGCGTGGCGATGTCCGCGCCGCCAGTGGACGCCGCGCCAGGCCCGCACCTGGTCCCCGACGCCGTAGTGCCGGTTGAAGTCCGCGTGCTCGGCCCGGTATCGGTCACCGCGGCCGGGGAGATCGAGCCGGACCGGCTGCCGCTGGCCGCCGAGATCGTGGCCTACCTGGCCACCCACCCCGGCGGCGTCCACCCGAACGTGCTCACGGCGGCGATCTGGCCCCGCGGCGTCACCGAGGAGGTGCGCGATGCGGCGCTGGCCCGGGTCCAGGCCTGGCTCGGCAGCGACGGCATCGGCCGCCCGCACCTGGCCGCGGACGCCAGCGGCCGGCTGCGGCTGGGTTCAGGGGTCAGGGTGGACTGGCATGTGTTCTGCACGCTTCTCGCCCAGGCAGAGCAGGCGGCCGGTGGCGCACGCGAGGAGGCCAGGCTGGCGCAGGCGCTGGGCCTGGTGACCGGGCCGTTCCTGGATGGGACCGAGCGGAACAGGTACGCCTGGATCGTTACCGACGGTCTGGAATACGAGGTGGAAGCCAGGGTTGGTGACGCCGCGCACCGGCTGTGCGAACTGCGGCTGGAGGGCGGCGACCCCTGGGGGGCCATGGAGGCGGCCCGGGCTGGCCTGCACCTTGTTCCCGACGACGAGCTGTTGTGGCGGGACCTGCTGACCGCCGGGCACACCACCGGCGAGGAACACCAGTTGCGCGCCGCGGTCAGCGAAGTCTGGGCGCGTGCCTCGCTGGACGGCCCGCCGCCGGGAATGGCGCCGGAGACCGAAGCGCTCCTGGACGAGCTGATGCCCACGTGGCGGTGGACGGTCGCCTGAGTTTCCTCTGCTGGTGGCCGGCCTGCCCCTCGCCGTGTCCACCGCGTAGGCATCTGCTTCGGCATGGGTCACTAACCTCGGGGCATGGCGGGGATAACCATCCGGGCCAGCGTGCCGGAGGATGCCGAGGCGGTGGAGCGCCTGCGCATCGCCGGCTGGCGGACGGCCTACCGGGGGATCATCCCGGATGACTACCTGGACGGCCTGTTGCTGGACGTGGCCAGGCGCCGCCGGCATCTCACCGAACTGCCTGCGGGCAGCAGCGACAGTGTGGCGGTCGCCGACGGTGCCGTCGTCGGCTGGATCGCCGGCGGCCCGTGCCGCGACCCGGATCGCCAGGGCCCGCGTTACGGCGAAATCTTCGCCTGTTACGTGCACCCTGACTGGTGGCAGAAGGGCATCGGCCGCGTGCTGATGGACCACGCGCTTGAGGCTCTGGTTCAGGCCGGCCGCGACCATATCAGCTTGTGGGTGCTCGAAGCCAACGACCGCGCCCGGTGGTTCTACTCGACCGTGGGGTTCAGTCCCGATAGCACGCGCATGCTGCGGGATTTCGGTGCACCCGTGGCGGAGGTGAGATACCGGCGGTCCGCAACCACCTAACGAGAAGCCCAGGGCATTTTTCCTGGCACTTCCGGTGACTTTCGGGCGAGCTTGCAATACGTTGTCCTCCAGCACATACCGGATCGTGCCCGCGGAGGGCTGGCCACCTTTGGTGGCGGGCAGTCCGGCGGCAGATGATGCTCGTGACGGGGGACGATGCCATGCCTGCTCCCAGTGATTCCGACACTGTTCTCACGACCATCCGGCTTGGTTGGTACATAGCCGAGGTGCGAGGCCGAAACCGGCCCCACTTCCAGCCCGGTACCCCGCTGAAACTGCCCGGGCGGACGAATCATGAGCTGCCGCTGCAAATAGAGCGCACACCGCCCGAATTGTCCATTGAGGCTGAGACGGTACTCAAGGCCCTTGCCACCCAGACGGGGGTGGATACAGATAGTTCCGGGTCCAGTTTCTCGGCCAAGGTGGAGATAGCGGCCAAGCGCCTGGCCCTGGCGGTCAAGGCCGCAGGGGCAACGGCCGGGCCCGGCGGGTACGGATGGTAGCTCGGCGGGTGCGGGTGGCGGTTCGGCTGAGGCGGCTGGGAGCAGGACCGGTGCGGCGGGGCCTGCGGCTGGTGCCGCCGGCGGTGTGGTCAGCGCGGCGGGCGACCAGGCCAGCGCAGGCGACCGGTTCGCCGGGGCAATGAGGAGCCTTGTCCGGATGGCACGGACCGCTGGTGCGGGAGACAGCGCGACCAAGGTGGCGGCCACCGAGACGGTGGCCAGCGACTGGGATGCTCTGGAAGAGGTGATCTATAAGTTCGACGCGCATATCCAGGACACGCTGGCAATGCGACCGCCCATCATGGGCTGTGCGTATCAACTGGGCCGCGTCCTTGCCGAATGCTATTGGTCGCTGGATCCCACCCTGCCCGCCGACTCAGCGGCCTGGGACTCCTGGAAATTCTTGTTCGGCCAGGAACGCTGTGATGAAATCGGGCGGCTATTGGGCCGTCTTTCCGCTTACTTTCATCCCTATACGGTGGCGGGGATCGCCGGCTCGGTGCGGGTATGGCAGAACGTCGCGACGTGGCCAGAGTGGCAGAAGACTGCCTATCCCAAGCTCTACCAGCAAATACGGCGCTGGTACGAACTCCTCCTCCTCAAGCAGGATCCGACCACGATCATCCAGCCCTACCAGCTACTGCGGAACTACCGCCTGGTATGGAGAACGCTCCGCGGGTTCTGGTTCCAGCTCCTGCTGGCAGCCCTGGCGGCTGGTGCGGTGGCCGTATTCGCTTGGCTCCTTACCAAGCCAAGTGTCGCCTCGTGGATTAAGACATTGCTGGCCGCCGTCGGGATCGCCGGATTCTCGGTTGCCGGGCTGGCGGCGAAGGTAAAGAACGAAGCCCAGGCCCTGCTCACCAGGCTAAAAGAGGACGCCTATACCGACTTGATCGCCGAGGCCATCACCACCGCCCCGCTGCCGCCCGGGTCCGTAAAGGCGCCGAAGTCCGGGCTCTTCCGGCCAATAACCAAGAAAGGCAAAATGGGCAGCATGGTACGCCAGCGGAAGATCACTCCGATCACGCCTATCTGACCGGGGGCTCCAGCCACGTCGCGTGAGACCGCGCGCCCGCCGGGCGATCGCGTCTGCGACAGAGAACCAGGTCAGGCAGGACGTGGTCGGCAGGGAAAAGCGGTAGGTCAGCCAGCGGTCACCCGGCTGGGGAGGCCAGCCACGCGTCGATGCCGGCCAGCAGGCGGGCGGCGATGGCGGGGGGCGCGGTCGAGCTGCGCACCGACATTCTGGCCAGCTCGGCGAGTTCGCTGTCGCCCAAGCCGTGCACGTGCCGGGCGATTTCGTACTGCGCCGCCAGCCGGGAGCCGAACAGCAGCGGGTCATCAGCCCCGAGCGCAACCGGCACTCCCTCATCGAGCAGGGTGCGCAGCGGCACATCGGCCGGCCGGGCGGCGATGCCCAGGGCGACATTCGACGTCGGGCAGACTTCGCAGGTGATGCCGCTGGCCGCGAGGCGCTTGGTGAGCTCGCGGTCGGTGGCTGCGGCTACGCCGTGGCCGATCCGGTGCGCGTGCAGCGCGTCGAGGCAGGCCCGCACGCTGTCGGCCCCGGCCAGTTCGCCCCCGTGCGGGTCGAGCAGCAGGCCAGCCCGGTCCGCGATGCGGAACGCGGGCGCGAAGTCGGCCGCGGCGCCGCGCCGCTCGTCGTTGCTCAGGCCGAACCCGATCACGCCCCGGCCTGCGTACTGTGCCGCGAGCCGGGCCAGGGTGCGCGCATCAAGGGGATGCTTGGTCCGGTTCGCGGCGATGATCACCCCGATGCCCACGCCGGTCGTGGCCGCGGCCCGCTGCGCCGCAGCGAGCACCAGCTCGACGGTGGGGGTGAGCCCGCCGAAGCGCCCGGCATACCCGGAGGGATCCACCTGGATCTCCAGCCAGCCCGACCCGTCTGCGCGCTCGTCCGCCGCGGTCTCCGCCAGCATGCGGAAGACGTCATCGGGACGGCGCAGCACCGAGCGGGCGATGTCGTACAGCCGCTGGAACCGGAACCAGCCCCGCTCATCGGTACCGCTCAGCCGCGGCGGCCACGCGGCGGCCAGCGCTTCGGGCAGGTGAACGCCGCGCGCACGGGCCAGGTCGACGAGCGTGGCATGCCGCATCGAGCCGGTGAAGTGCAGGTGCAGGTGTGCCTTGGGCAGGGCGGCGAGCGAGCGAGCGATCGTGGCCCCCAGCGCTACTTCGCCTGGGCCAGCAGCTTGCCCATCCTGGCGATCCCTTCCTCCAGGTCAGCGTCACCCAGCGCGTAGGACAGCCGGAAGTACCCAGGCGTGCCGAAGGCTTCGCCCGGCACCACGGCCACGTCGGCGTGGTCGAGGATGACCTCGGCCAGTTCCGCCGTGCTGGCGGGCCGTACGCCGCCGAGTTCCTTGCCGAGCACGCCCTTGACGGACGGGTAGCAGTAAAAAGCTCCCTCTGGGAGGGGGCAGGTCACCCCGGGAATCTCGTTCAGCATCGTGGTCATCGTGAGGCGCCGCCGGTCGAAGGCCGCGCGCATGACCTCAACCGCCGACAGGTCGCCGGTCACCGCGGCGAGCGCGGCCGCCTGGGCGACGTTGTTGACGTTGGAGGTCGCGTGGGACTGGAGGTTGGCGGCCGCCTTGATCACGTCCGGCGGGCCGATCATCCAGCCGACCCGCCATCCGGTCATCGCGTAGGTCTTGGCCACCCCGTTGAGGACCACGCACTGGCCGGCGAGCTGCGGCGCGGCCACGGGCATGGAGGAGAACCGCGCGTCGCCGTAGACCAGGTGCTCATAGATCTCATCGGTGATCACCCACAGCCCGGCCTCCGCCGCCCACCGGCCGATCTCGGCCACTTGACCGGGTGGGTACACCGCGCCCGTCGGGTTGGACGGCGACACGAACAGCAGCACCTTGGTGCGGGGGGTGCGGGCGGCCTCCAGATCCGCCACCGAGGTCAGGTAGCCGGACCGCTCGTCGGTCATGACCGGCACCGGCACGCCGCCGGCCAGGGAGATCGCCTCGGGGTAGGTGGTCCAGTAGGGGGTCGGCAGCAGGACCTCATCGCCGGGATCGAGCAGCGTGGCGAACCCCTGGTAGACGGCCTGCTTGCCGCCGTTGGTGATCAGCACCTGGCCCGCGGTGACCTGGTACCCGGAGTCGCGGGCTGTCTTGGCGGCGACCGCCTCCCGCAGTTCCGGCAGCCCGGGCGTGGGGGAGTAGTGGTGGAACCGGGGCTCGGCGCAGGCGCGCCTGGCCGCGTCCACGATGTAGCCGGGCGTGGGGAAGTCCGGTTCCCCGGCGCCGAAGCCGATCACCGGCCTGCCAGCCGCCTTGAGTGCCTTCGCTTTCGCGTCGACGGCCAGCGTTGCCGACTCGGTGATCCCGCTGACACGCTCGGAGATGCGACGATGGGCCATTGTCATGCCTTAATACTGTCACTGAGGCGGCACAGTTGCGGTCATCGCTGGCCTGAGTGGTTCGACGCCGCAGCGCCGGGCAACTACACTTCACCCATTGGTGGCGGTTCACTTCACTAGCCCCGTGCGCCAGCATGGGCTCATGAGGTTGGTGATGGGAAGCGTCACCGCAGGTGGTACGGCCGTTCGTTCCGGCCAGGCCATCACAGGGCAGTAGCTCAATTGGCTAGAGTCCCGGTCTCCAAAACCGGTGGTTGGGGGTTCGAGTCCCTCCTG
Source organism: uncultured Actinomycetes bacterium (assembly GCA_963813395.1). Classification (GTDB taxonomy): domain Bacteria; phylum Actinomycetota; class Actinomycetes; order Streptosporangiales; family Streptosporangiaceae; genus DASXKD01. The sequence goes on along the minus strand of CAWEYV010000008.1, from coordinate 4,789 downwards.
CCCTGCGAGCACGGTTCGCGGTTTGCGGGCGTGCGGCGTCAAAGAGTGACACGACCAGCGTTGTTCAGGTGAGGACATGGCGACTGAGCTGCGAGGCCAGCGTACGGAGAAGCGGGACAAGCCCGGCCCGGCTAAGCGGGACCGGACTTCACCCACACTCTTCCTACGGCAGGTCATTGCCGAACTGCGCAAGGTGATCTGGCCCACCCGCCGGGAACTGCGCACCTACACGGTCGTGGCGCTGGTGTTCATACTGGTGATGGTTGCGATCGTGACCAGTCTGGACTACGGGTTCACCAAGCTGGTGTTCGCGGTCTTCAGCTGAGCCCACCGGTCGCGCGTGCCGCGCCACCGGGCTGATGGTGCGTGCCGCGCGCGATCAGGACGCCACGGCCGGGGTGGCCTTGCGCCAGGAACGGCGTTCCTGGAGCTGGCGCCGAAATGCAGCTGAGGAACCGGCGCGCCGGGAGGACGTTTGGTGCCGGTACCTCAGCGAGAGCGGAGAGAAGAGCGAATCGTGTCCGAGTCCCGAGTGCATGTCAGTGATGAGACGGAGGATGCTCCGGTCACAGACGGCGAGGTTGGTGAGGCCGAAGTGTTCGGTGAGGTCGACGAGACTGAAGAGTCCCATGAGGCTGACGATACTGATGAGTCGGCTGGGGATGCTGGCGTGACCAGCGAGGCTGACCTGGCTGCTGACGCGGCGGATGGGGCGGACACTGCGGGCGAGGTGGACGTCGCGGGCGAGGTGGACGTCGCGGACGGGGCGGACGTCGCGGACGGGGCGGACGTCGCGGGCGAGGCCGTGGACGGCGCCGCCGACGTCGACCCGGTGGCCCGGTTCGCCGCCGAACTGCGACAGCTCCCCGGCGAGTGGTACGTCGTGCACTCCTATGCGGGATACGAGAACCGGGTGAAAGCCAACCTGGAAAGCCGCATCCAGTCGCTGAACATGGAGGATTACATCTTCCAGATCGAGGTCCCCGTGCACCAGGTGATGGAGATCAAGGGCGGCAAGCGGCAGCAAGTCTCGGAAAAGGTGCTCCCCGGCTACATCCTCGTCCGGATGGAGCTCACCGACGAGTCCTGGGCCGTGGTCCGCAACACTCCGGGAGTCACCGGGTTCGTCGGCCTGTCCAGCAGGCCGTCCCCGCTCAGCGTCGGCGAAGTGGCCTCGCTGCTCGCGCCCGAGCCCGAGGAGGCGGCGGCGAAGACGGAGGTCACCCGGGCGGCCGTGGAATTTTCTGTGGGCGAATCGGTTACTGTAATGGACGGTCCGTTCGCGACGCTCCCGGCTACCGTGAACGAGATCAACCCCGATACCCAGAAACTCAAGGTGCTGGTATCGATCTTCGGCCGGGAGACCCCGGTGGAGCTGTCCTTCGACCAAGTCTCCAAGATCTGACCAGTACCAGGCACGCGTGAAGTAAGGACATCAGCTGATGGCGGCTCCCAGGAAGAAGAAGATCGCTGCGGTGGTCAAGGTGCAGCTCAACGCGGGCGCGGCCACCCCGGCGCCGCCGGTGGGCACGGCACTCGGCCCGCACGGCGTCAACATCATGGACTTCTGCAAGCAGTACAACGCGGCGACCGAGTCGCAGCGCGGCAACGTCATCCCCGTGGAGATCACGATCTACGAGGACAGGTCGTTCTCCTTCATCACCAAGACCCCTCCCGCCCCCGAGCTGATCAAGAAGGCGGCGGGCGTGGCCAAGGGCAGCGGCACGCCGCACACGGACAAGGTCGGCTCGATCACCGCCGCGCAGGTGCGCGAGATCGCGCAGACCAAGATGCCCGACCTTAACGCCACCACGATGGAGGCGGCCGAGAAGATCATCGCCGGTACCGCCCGCTCGATGGGCATCACGGTTCAGGGCTGACCACCGTTCCGGGTCGTGACAGCCCGGGACAAGCTAGACAACCCCCGTGGCAGGGCCCGCGCTGGCCCGCTGACCACGACCTCCTCGAAGGAGACATCATGAAGCGCAGCAAGGGGTACCGCGCCGCGGCTGCCCAGATCGACAAGACCCGGCTCTACAGCCCCGCCGAAGCGGTGGCGCTGGCCAGGAAGACCTCTCCCACCAAGTTCGACCCGACCGTAGAGGTCGCCCTCAGGCTCGGGGTTGACCCGCGCAAGGCCGACCAGATGGTCCGCGGCACGGTGAACCTGCCGAACGGCACCGGCAAGACCGCCCGCGTGCTGGTCTTCGCCACCGGCGACCGGGCCGAGGAGGCTCGCGCCGCCGGAGCGGACTTCGTTGGCAGCGACGACCTGATCGAGCGGATCCAGGGCGGGTTCCTCGACTTCGACGCGGTCGTCGCGACGCCGGACCTGATGGGCAAGGTCGGCCGCCTGGGCCGGATCCTCGGCCCGCGTGGCCTGATGCCCAACCCCAAGACCGGCACCGTCACCCCGGATGTGGGCCGGGCGGTCACCGACATCAAGGGCGGCAAGATCGAGTTCCGGGTGGACCGGCACGGCAACCTCCACTTCATCATCGGCAAGGCGTCCTTCCCCGACTCCGCACTGGTGGAGAACTACGCCGCCGCCATCGATGAGGTGCTCCGGCTGAAGCCATCGGCCGCCAAGGGGCGCTACCTCAGGAAGGCGGCGATCACCACGACGATGGGGCCGAGCATCCCGGTCGACCCGGGCAAGACCCGCGGCCTGACCGAGGAATTCGAAGAAGCCGGGACGTCGGGCGGCTAATGCTGCTCAGTGGCCTTCGGCCACCTTCGGCACGCCGCGATCCGTCGGTGGGGCCGTGAGCAAGAGGTCCGGGGTTCGAGTATTCTTAGGACGAAGCCAAAGACCGTCGGCCGTTGCCGCGTGCGTGCACGTGGTGACCGAAGGACCCGCGAGAGCGGGCGGCCCGCGCAGGCGTCTGAGCTGAATCGCCGTTCCGGCCTATGCCGGACGGTGTCACGCCCTGGTGCCCTGCGCCGGGGCGTTTGCCTTCTGGGCAGCCTTCGCGCGCCGACCGGTAATACCACCATTAGCAGCCGCGAGGCAGACCCGAAGGAGGCCCATGCCGAACGCTGAGAAGGTGGCCACGGTTGCCGAGCTCACCGAGCGGTTCCAGACCTCGAGCGGGGCCGTGCTGGCCAACTACCGCGGGCTGACCGTGGCGCAGCTGGCCGAGCTGCGCCGCTCGCTCGGAGACCAGGCCACGTTCGCCGTGGTCAAGAACACCCTAACGAAGATCGCGGCAACCGAGGCCGGCGTGGCCGACCAGCTTGGCAGCCTGCTGACCGGGCCGTCCGCGATCGCGTTCGTCAAGGGCGACGTGGTCGAGGCGGCCAAGGGACTGCGTGACTTCGCCAAGAACAATCCGGCACTGGAGATCAAGGGTGGCGTCATCGACGGCAAGTCGATGAGCCCCGCCGAGATCGACCGGCTGGCTGATCTGGAGTCGCGCGACGTCCTGCTGGCGATGCTGGCCGGCGCCATGAAGGCGTCGATGGCGAACGCCGTGGCCACGATGGCCGCACTGCCCACGCAGATGGCCAGGCTGGCCGCTGCGCTCGAGGCCAAGCGCACATCCCAGGAAGGTGCCCCGGCGCCGTCCGAAACCGAAAATTCGATGCCAAACGGAGCCGAGGCGGCCGGCGCGGACGCGCAGGCGCCGGCCGAAGACCCGCAGGCGACTACTGAAGACTCAACGGAGGACTGACCATCATGGCGAAGCTGAGCACCAGCGATCTGCTCGACGCGTTCAAGGAGATGACCCTCCTGGAGCTGTCGGACTTTGTGAAGCAGTTCGAGGAGACCTTCGACGTGAAGGCCGCCGCGCCGGTCGCGGTAGCCCAGGCCGCGGCGCCGGGCGGCGCCGCCCCGGCCGCCGAGGTCGAGGAGAAGGACGAGTTCGACGTCATCCTGGAGGCGGCGGGCGACAAGAAGATCCAGGTCATCAAGGAGGTCCGGTCGCTGACCAGCCTCGGCCTCAAGGAGGCCAAGGACCTGGTGGACGGCGCTCCGCAGCCGGTCCTTGAGCGGGCCAACAAGGAGACGGCGGACAAGGCCAAGGCAGCTCTCGAGGGCGCGGGCGCCACGGTCACCGTCAAGTAAGCATCGCGGCGGCGAAGGCCGCCCCGGGTCCATGCCCGGCCGGCGTGATTCACGCCGGCCGGGCATCCCGTCTGTGCTGGCCTGGGGGAGCGGCCCTGGAACCCCCGATGGCCCCATGGCCTCGTGACTTCGTCGCGTGGCCCTGGCCGCAAGCGCCCGCTGGTCTGACGTGCCGCTACCTGGGTTGAGGCGGCCGCGGCATCGGCACCGAACTGGTAGTTTTACCCGTAGGGATGGGACCTACACCACTGGCTGGATGTGGCGTTCGTCACGTCGGCCAGTCGGCCTCATCCGGGCCTGGTGGACTTGACGTTTCGCCCAGAACCAGCCATGCTGCGGAGAACTGTGAACCTCATAAAGAGATACACTTGACAAGCAGTGTAGCCATCGACTACGCTGCCAATTTGCGCTGCACTCTAACGTCCTCGACCTGCCCGAACCATCGTGGCGTGTCCGCAGGGCGTTTTGCGTGCGTGCGGTGAAAGTACGCCGTGAACTCTGGAAGGACCCCTGTTGGCAGCATCGCGCAGCGCCTCGGCTACCGCTTCCGCCACTCGTCGTATCTCATTCGCCCGCATCAAGGAACCGCTAGAGGTTCCGGACCTCCTTGCCCTGCAGACCGAGTCTTTCGACTGGCTGCTGGGCAACGAGCGGTGGCTTGCCCGGGTCGAGGCGGCCAAGAAGGCCGGCGACAAGGACGTTGCTGAGCAGTCGGGGCTT
>CAWEYV010000007.1:0-354432 GCA_963813395.1 uncultured Actinomycetes bacterium | reverse complement strand
CCTCATCCTGGACGAGCCCATGGCCGGTGTGAGCCCGAGCATTGCGCCGCGCATAGAGCATTATCTGGAGCTGCTGCGGGCCGAGGGTCTCACGATGCTCATGGTCGAGCACGAGATGGGAATCGTTGAGCGCCTGTGCGACCGGATCCTGGTGATGGCCCAGGGCCGGGTGATCGCAGAGGGGTCGATGGCTGAGGTCCGCTCCAGCCGTGAGGTACAGGATGCTTATGCCTTCAGATGACGAAACGGTAAGGCGGCCAGGCGCCGTACCTCCGGGCCCAGGGAATTGCTGTCGGCTACGGGGGCCCACCGATCGTCCGCGACGTCTCCATCCAGTGTGGCCTCGGTGAGATCGTTGCATTGCTCGGAACGAACGGCGCCGGCAAGAGCACGCTGCTGAAGGCGCTCGTTGGACAGTTGCGCGCCGACCAGGGCCGTGTGTGGATCGGCGATCGCGAGATCACATCGATGAGTGCCGAGGCACGCGCGCGCGCTGGAATGGGGTACGTGCCTCAGTCGCAGGACGTGTTCGACACCTTGACTGTCACCGAGAACCTTGAAATAGGCGGGTACCTGCTTCCGCGGCGCCGGGTTCGCGGCCGAGATGGAACGTGTAATCAGCGTCTACCCGGCGCTGGGACGCATGCGCCATCGTGTCGCCGGGCAAGCTCAGCGGCGGCGAGCGCAAGATGCTCGCGATGGCACGGGTCATGATGCTGGAGCCACGTCTGCTTTTGCTGGACGAGCCGACTGCGGGACTCACCGAAAACCTGGCTGAAGCGCTACTCCAGGAGCACATTGTCGCGGCGGCTGTCGCGGGCTGCGCCGTCCTGCTCGTCGAGCAGCGCGCGACCGCGGCCCTGCGCGTCGCCGCCTGGGGCTATGTACTCGTGTCAGGAACGGTCACGGTGTCAGAGTCGGCGTCGGGGCTGCTTGCTCGCGGGAACATCGGTGAGGCTCTGCTCGGCTGGGCGTCAGCGCCCAGTACCCGATCGCCGCCCATCCATAACCGGGAATGATAGTCGTCCAGCCAGTGCCTTAAATATTTCAATGTCAAGAGAACAATGACCAATTCGTCGGAGCGAAAGACGCAGAGCGGGCAGCAAACGACGCTGTGCGTCACATACAAGAGACGCTCGAGCTCACCAGGGCGCTGTTGGCGCGGGCAGAGGAGGAGAAGGAAGATGCCACTCACCGCGGAGATAGCTAAGACACCGGCCGACGTCATCCTGGAAGGGGGGCACGTCGTAGCGGAGGACTTCAAGGCTACGGCTGTCGGCGACGTGTGGGTGCAAGAGGGCCGGATCCGGGCGGTTGGCGATTCGAGGTCGTGGGATGTCCCGGAAGGGGTAGCACGACGAGACGTCACGGGATGCACTATCGTCCCAGGCATTGTGGATGGGCATGTCCACATCTCGTACCTCGATGCGGAGTTCGAGGAGGAACAAGACCTCTATCTACCGCTCGAGTACCGAGCTCTCCTCAGCGGATGGTATGCGGGTCAGGTCCTTGCTGCTGGTGTCACGACGATGGTGGTTCCCGGGACCATGGGCAACATAGCCGTCGCGGTACGTGACGCAATCGCCAGCGGGGTGATCCCCGGGCCCCGCGTAATCGCCGCGGGCCGGTATTTGAGCCCGTATAGCAACTACCCGTCGTGGATGGGCAACCTCCCGACCGAGAACCTTGTGGTTGTTCCGGATGAAGCGAGCATTCGCCGCGAGATTTACAAGCAATTCCTTGACCGGGTCGACATCGTGAAGATTCTGGGGAGCGGAGAAGGTTCCACGAGTCATATCCCGACCTTCCGAGAGCGCGACGTGGCATTGATCGTGGAGCTTGCTCACCTGGAGGGCAAGCCGGTCTTTATGCATGCTCGGTCCGGATACGCCGCGCTCGCGGCGGCGCGGTCGGGGGTCGATGTCGTCCTGCATGCCGACTACCTCACCGATGCCGACCTCGACGAGTTCGCCCAGCACTCGACGTATCTGTCCCCAGTGTTGACGATGGCCGCTAACATGGCTGAGTTCGGCCATTTGGTCGGCATAACGGAATCGAGCCGGAAGTTCTTCCGGGAACGGCTGGAGATCGCTTCCAAGGTGGCTCGCCAGCTCCGGGAGCGAGGCGTGAAACTGGTCGCCGGAACGGAGAGCGGGTTCAGTATCAGTCCCCACGGAGAATGGCACAGCCGCGAGGGACAGTTGTTCATCGACCTGATCGGCTTGTCTCCCCTCGAAGCACTGGAAGCGTCGACACAGGCGGTGGCCGACGCTGTTGGCATCGGCCGGCAGACCGGGAGCATCTCTCCTGGGAAAGATGCAGACGTTCTCGTGGTCGAGGGGCGGGTGGATCTTGATTTCAACGTGCTCGCGGAGACGTCACGGCGGCGAGCGCTGTTCATTCGCGGATGCGAAGTGACTCTCAAGCGGATCCCGGAGCGCAGGAGGCTTTCGTTCGAGCGCGTTCGAAGGATGACAATCGGGCAACTCACTCGTGAGCTCTCCCGAACCGTCACAACGGAGACCTCGGTCCCCGCATCCGCATCGGACGAACTGATGGAGGAGAAGGGAGAGGACCTGTGGCGTTGAATCAGGAATTGCTGATGGAAACGACGGCCCGGCAGGCCAGCGCCGTCGATATTGCCGCTGATTACGTCACTCTTCAGCACCTCCTCCTGGACCGGGACGGTCCTGTCAGTAGGTCCTGAATTCGGCAAGCGATTACCGGCACGAGGAACGGAGTCCGAATCATGGCAGAGATTCCCGAGTTCTCTCTCGGCGGGATGACAGCGGTCGTCACCGGAGGCGGCCGCAGTATCGGCCGGGGCACTGCCGTCGCACTGGCCCAGGCCGCGCGAATGTCGTGGTGGCCGGCCGGGACCGCAGCACCTTGGACGCAGTCGCGCAGGAAGTCAGCGGGATAGGAGCAAAGGCGCTGGCCATCCCCTGTGACGTGAGAAAAGACGAAGATATCTCGTCGCTGATAGCTGCGACACTGTCCTCGTTCGGGCAGCTGGATATCATGGTTGCTAATGCCGGGATCTTCCAGAAGTGGGCTTCGTCCGAGAACTTCTCGCTGAGCGAGTGGGAGGACATTTACGCGACTAACCTCCGCGGCGCGATGATGACCTGCATGGCCGCGGGGCGTCAGATGCTGCGACAGGAATCCGGCGGCTCCATCATCACCATCTCCTCGATCCAGGGAGTCGACCAGTATCGAGGGAACGATGGCGTATACAGCCGCCAAGCACGGTGTCATCGGGATGACCAAGACACTCGCGGTCGACTGGGCTACCCGGAACGTGCGCGTGAACGCGATCGCTCCGGGCTTCATCGCCCGGGATGACGAGCCGCTGATGCGGGACGAGACTGCGATCAAGTTCGTCAAGGGCCGGACGCCGATGCAGCGCTGGGGAACGCCACGCGAAGTTGGCCTGACGGTGTGCTTCCTCGCTTCGCCGGCTGCGAGCTACATCACCGGGGCTGTGCTGGCCGTTGACGGCGGCTGGCTGGCCCACTAAGGACACCAGCACATGACGGACAGCGGGCAAAGGACTGCAGCAGTTCGGCCGGAGGCCATGGTGATCTCGTATCCGCTCGGCGTCGGATCGTGCACCATTCGGGTGATCGAGGCCGGCGCGGGGGGTGATGCTATCGTGCTGCTGCACGGCTCGGGTTCGCGCGCCGACCGCTGGCGACGGAATCTGGCTGGCCTCAGTTCCGCGGGCTATCACGTCTATGCGCTGGACTTTCCCGGGCACGGTTTTGCGTCCAAGAAGCCAGACTTGGATTATTCCACGCCCGGCTTCGCACAAGTCGTCGCGAGCGCGATGGACGCGCTCGGCATAGACCAGCCAGTCCTAGCGGGTACCTCCCTCGGCGGGCACGTCGCCGCCTACCTCGCTGTCACTTCCCGGGTGAATGTACGAGCGCTGGCTCTGGTTGGATCCATCGGCGTCGTCTCAGTTGAGCGAGACACCGGCACGACCGTCGATCGGATCCATGACGTGTCCGAAGCCGGAATCGCCAACAAACTGAAATGGCTAGTTTACGACGAGTCCTTGGTCACCGAGCAGTGGATCCATGAGGAGAAGTGGTTCAACTCCTCGCCAGGCGCTCAGGTCGCGCTGCAGCAGACCGCGCGCTATGTGGCCGAGAAGGCTAACAGCGAGCTGGTCGGCGCCCAGTTGGCCGATCTGCAGGTTCCCATCATCCTGCTGTGGGGCGAACAGGACAGATGGGTGCCGCCCACCGTCGGTCACCGTATCCGCTCGAACGTCCTTCCGCGAGCCCCACTGGTGTTGCTCGCGCGCACCGGGCACGCGCCGTACTACGAACGTCCAGATGCCTTCAACCGGACGCTCCTTGCCTTCCTGGCCGACCCGGCCGGATTCGGTTCAAGCGTCGTCACCGTATGACGAGGCGATGGGAACCGGCACTGTCCCGGGCATATCGGGCAGCAACACCGCTGCGTGGCCCTTAGTGGGCCAGCCAGCCGCCGTCAACGGCCAGCACAGCCCCGGTGATGTAGCTCGCAGCCGGCGAAGCGAGGAAGCACACCGTCAGGCCAACTTCGCGTGGCGTTCCCCAGCGCTGCATCGGCGTCCGGCCCTTGACGAACTTGATCGCAGTCTCGTCCCGCATCAGCGGCTCGTCATCCCGGGCGATGAAGCCCGGAGCGATCGCGTTCACGCGCACGTTCCGGGTAGCCCAGTCGACCGCGAGTGTCTTGGTCATCCCGATGACACCGTGCTTAGCGGCTGTATACGCCATAGTTCCTTCGATACTGGTGACTCCCTGGACCGAGGAGATGGTGATGATGGAGCCGCCGGATTCCTGTTGCAGCATCTGACGCCCCGCGGTCATGCAGGTCATCATCGCGCCGCGGAGGTTGGTCGCATAAATGTCCTCCCACTCACTCAGCGAGAAATTCTCAGACGAAGCCCACTTCTGGAAGATCCCGGCATTAGCAACCATGATATCCAGCTGCCCGAAAGAGGACAGTGTCGCAGCTATCAGCGACGAGATATCTTCGTCTTTTCTCACGTCACAGGGGATGGCCAGCGCCTTTGCTCCTATCCCGCTGACTTCCTGCGCGACTGCGTCCAAGGTGCTGCGGTCCCGGCCGGCCACCACGACATTCGCGCGGCCTGGGCCAGTGCGACGGCGGTGCCCCGGCCGATACTGCGGCCGCCTCCGGTGACGACCGCTGTCATCCCGCCGAGAGAGAACTCGGGAATCTCTGCCATGATCCGGACTCCGTTCCTCGTGCCGTGTAAGACGCTGCTTGCGGCTGCCGACCGTCGTGCCACCGCTCGAGCCGACAGCGCCCGGCCGCCCCAGAATTCACCGCCAGGAATGTCGCCTCACCTGCTCCTGAAGGGTAAATCCAGTGACTGGTCTGCCAGTACGGCTAGCCGTAACCTATTCGGATCGCACCGAGGCGCTGATTCGCGGTGAGGTTCTCGTACGGGGAGCCGACCTCGCAGTGACGGTCGGGACAACTGACCGGATCTTCCGTGACCTGTGGCGCAGGCAGGACATCGACGCTGCGGAGATGTCACTCGCCACCTACTGTATTCAGGTCTCTCGCGGGGTCACTGATTTCGTCGCCATCCCAGTCTTCCCGTCACGCATGTTTCGCCACAGCGCTCTTTACGTGCCAGGCAGACAGTGTCCTCGACTCGCTCGGCCAGCTGGCTGATGCGCGAGTGGGCGTGCCCGACTACGCCATGACGGCGGCGGTCTGGGTGCGCTACGTGCTCCAGTCAGAGCACGGGATCAGCCCAGCGGACATCATATGGATGGTTGGCGGCTTGGAAGAACCATCCTCCACAGAGCGGATTTCGTTCAGAGCTCCTGCGGGGGTAAGCATCACCCGGCTCGGCGAGCGGGCAAGCTTGATGGGACTCCTTAGGGGTGGAGACCTCGATGCGGTACTCACGCCGAGGATGCCTGGTGACCTCCAGCGGGGCACAGTCAGGCGGCTCCTGAAAACGCCGAAACAGGCGGAGCGCGCTTGGTTCCAGCGGTCAGGCCTGTTTCCGATCATGCATACCGTCGTCGTGCGCCGCGAACTCCTACGATCCAACGAGTGGCTCGCACGTGAGCTTCTGGAAAGCTTCGCCGAGGCGAAACAGCGCGCCTGGGAGCGCCTCCAAGAAACCGACTTCCTCCCCTATGGACTCGTGTGGTGTGTTGAGGAGAACCTTGCGCAGCGAGCGTTGTTCGGCGGCGAGCACTGGCCATATGGAATAGTCGCGAACCAGCAGGTGCTTGATGTCTTCGTCGCTGCCCTTGCCAATCAAGGGCTCGTTGATCGGAAGCTCTCGGTGAGCGAGTTGTTCGCTGAAAGCACTCTCGGCTTCAGCGAAGAAAGGAATCCATAAGACGGTGCACGGCCGGATGATCCGACCGGGCCTCGAATCCACTGGGCAGCACCCTGCCAACACGGTCACCAGTCTGTGAAGGGAGATGCGCATGAGATTCGTACTCGTACACGGTGCCTGGCACTACGGCGAATTGTGGGTCCCCGTCAGGGCGCACCTGGAGGCCGCAGGGCACGAGGTCCACACCCCGACCGCAGGCGGTCTCGGCCCAGATGACGACAAACTCGTCGATCTGCGTGGCGCCGCCGCCCCGATCATCGAATACATCCAGAGCTACGACGTGCGTGACTATGTGCTCGTCGGCCACAGCTGGGGCGGCTATGTAATCACCCGGGTCGCCATCGAGATGCCCGAACGGGTCCGGCGGCTTGTGTATTTCGCCGCCTTCGTCCCCAAGCACGGAAAGGCCTTGATCGACGAGCTGCCACCCGACCACCGGGCGGGGTTGAAAGCCAGCGCCGACGAACGTGGTGACGGCTCGGTTGTCCTGCCGTTCCCCGTCTGGCGTGACGGGTTCTTCAACGACGGCACCGCTGAGCACGCGCGCGAGGTCTACGACATCCTGCGCCCTCACCCCTACGGGACGATGACCGATCCCGCCGACATGACCGGATGGGACCAGGTGCCCCACGCGTTCAGCTACCTCGCGCCCTACGAAGACAGCGACCTCCCGCAAGGAGAATGGGGCCGCCACCCTCGCCTATCCAATCGCCTCGGTCTCTTCCGGCTCATCGGCATGGAAGGCGGCCACGAGGTACTCCTAACCAACCCCGAGTACACCGCCCGAAAGCTCGTCGAAGGCCGGCCGAGACTGAACCAGGCGGGCCCGCAACGGTAACCGGTTTCGGGGCAGTGCCGGCTGCAGCCACATTTAGGCCTCATCAAGGCTGGGCATCCGCGCAGCCCGGCCGCGGCGAGCGATATCGCTGAACAGATCGCGTGCCTCGTCTCGCTTCCAGGTGGGAAGGTGGCCGGGCACGGCATCCCCGCCCATCGCCACATCTCGCGTCAGCCGCGCCGTGGATTGAACCCGGCTGCGCCGATGTGGCCACGAAGGCAGGTCCGGTGCGCCGAGCGACTCCAGCACTGCACCACCTTGGATGATCACCTCGATGTTCGCAGGGTCCTGCAGGACTGTGATGTCTTGCAACGGATTGCCAGCCACGAGGAGCATGTCAGCCAGGTAGCCGGGCCGGATCTCCCCAACCTGCCCGGCCAGATTTAGCATCGGGGCCGCGTTGACGGTTGCTGCCTGGATGGCTTCCATCGCCGATAGGCCCGCATACTCCATTAGGAGCTGCAGCTCGCGGCCATGCCACTCCCCGTAAGGGGTGGTCGCGAACCCTGTGTCGGTACCCATCACCATTTTGACCCCGGCCTTGTGCGCCCGGTGCAAAGTGTCCGCAGTTTTATCCAGCATCCTCCGGCACCCATCGCTTGCTTCCGGCGGCACTCCTACCAGGTGCCCGTAATCGGCCTGGTTCGCCAGCAGCAGCAAGGTCGGAACCAGTGGAATTCGTGACCGTGCCAGCTGCTCAATCACCTCGTCGGTCATGACGTTGCCGTGCATGATCCAATCGAATCCCGCGGCCACTGCGGCTGACACTTCCGCCGAGCCTCGAGCGTGGATTGTCACCCGGCGGTTGAGCTGATGCGCCATGTCAGCCACAGTCTTCAGCTCATCACCGGTAAACGCCTGATACTCACCGAACGGGCTGTCAGACAGCTTGATGAGGTCAACGCCGTTCTTCACTTGGCGCCGGACGGTGTCCTTCATGTCCGCGATTGTGTTGGCGAGCGTGCCGATGCTGCTGTCGGGCACTCCGACCGGTTCGGGATACCAGTCCGTCAGCCCGTTGCTGGTGGTGATATACCGGCCAGCGGTAGTCATCCTGGGGCCGGGCAGCATGCGGTCGCGGATCGCATCCCGCACAGCCACTCCGATGTAGTAGCTGCCACCTGGCTGGGAAATTCCGGTTACTCCGGCTCGCAAGACCTTACGCGCGTTCCACGCTGCTCGCAGGGTGCGGGCCTCCACGCTGGTGTACAGATCCTGCTCCTCCTGCGACATGCTCTCGCCATAGGTCATGTGGCAGTGGGCATCGATCATGCCGGGCATCAACCACTTACCAGTAGCGTTGATGACCCGCACCGGTTCTCTCTGCGGGATGCTCTCGCGGGCCGCGCCAGCCCCTGCTGCGTGAATGCGGTCGTCGTGCACCAGCACATCAATCTGCTCCGGCGGATTCCCGGTCCCGTCGATGACGGTGCCTCCGGTAATAAGCGTCCATGAGGATGCCATGTCCAACCCTCCTGTCTGTTCTTTCATCCGCGACCCGCGGCGGGGCCACGCAGCACCTGTCCGGCTGGGCTCCCGGTATCCGCCCCTGAGGCGATCACGTGCACCCCGTTGACGAACACATGCTCCACCCCGGCGCAGAACTGGTGCGGTTCAGTAAACGTCGCCCGATCAGCGACCGTGGCGGGGTCGAAGATGGCCAAGTCCGCAACAGCGCCGGGCGTTACCACGCCGCGGTCGGCCAAGCCGAGCCGACGAGCCGGCAGGCTGGTCATCTTGTGTACCGCGGCTGGCAGGCTGAGCACCCTTTCCTCCCGCACGTAATGGCCCAGAACCCGGGCGAACGTGCCATAACTGCGTGGATGTGGGCACCCGCCTACGTCGGGATGCAGGGTCCAGCCATCACTGGCCACCGCTACCTGGGGATGTGTCATCACCCGCTGGATGTCATCCTCGCCGATGGCGAAGATGACGACCTCCACCCCGCCGCCATGCCCAGCAAGCAGATCGAGCAGCAAGTCGGCCGGCAGCACCCCCCGGGCCGCCGCCACCTCGGCCAGACTGTGCCCGATGAGCTCACGGTTGCCGCCAGGGACTGATGAGATCACGACAGTATCCGGCTCGAACTCCCGCTTCGGTCCGCCATCAGCAGGGCCATCAAGGATCTCCGCCCTGATCCGCGACCGTTGGGCCGAATCGGCCAGCCGTGCGTGCATCTGCTCGATACCGCCTTCTACCGCCCAAGCAGGAAGCAGTACTGTCAGCGTCGTCGACGACGCCTGGTACGGGTACTGGTCGAGTGTGACGTCGGCACCGCTCTGCCGCGCGGTGTCGATCAGTTCGAGGGACGCGCGGGTCAGCCCCCAATTCCGTCGGCCGAGCACCTTGTGATGGCTGACCTGCAGCGGGAGCCCGGCCCGCCGTGCTATCTCGATCGCCTCACCGAGGGCCTGCAGCAAGGCGGGTCCTTCGTTGCGAAGGTGAGTAGCGTAGAAGCCGCCACTCTGCGCTGCTGTACGCGCCAGAGCCACGATCTCGTCGGTGCCTGCGTAGCTTCCCGGCGGGTATATCAAGCCGGAGGACAGACCAAACGCGCCGGCCTGCATGGCATCAGCAACTACGGCCTGCATCTGTTCGAGTTCGTGGCGGGTGGGAGCGCGGTGCTCGAAGCCCATGACGGCGACCCGAGCGGTCCCATGTCCCACCAAGAGCGCGACGTTAACCGCGAGCGGCAGCCTGGCCAGCATCCGGATGAAACCGGCAGCATCCGACCACGACCAGTCCAGGGTGTCACCGAAGAACGCGCTGTAGCGCTGCAGCAGGTCACGGCGCTCCCCGGTCCCCAACGGGAAGGTCGAGTGGCCGCAGTTGCCCGCCACGACGGTCGTCACTCCCTGACGAACCATTGCGTCGGCCCGTGGGTAGCGCTGCACCGTGAAGTCGCAGTGGGTATGGATGTCGATGAACCCGGGCGCAACCACAAGGCCGGACACGTCGATGACCCGCGCTCCGCCGCCAAGGATTGCTCGCCCAACGTCGGTGACTCTGCCGTGGTCCACCGCAACGTCCGCCCAGCGGGCCTGGCCGCCAGTGCCATCCACAAGCAGCCCGCCCTTTAGGACGAAGGCGCCCGCTCGAGAATGCGCCACGGATCAGCCTCACTCAGTTGTGCCGGAGATCGCATCGGTGATGAACCGCAGCTGCGCATCTCCCGCAGACAGCGGTGCGCGGGCGCCAGCCAGCCCGCGCGCCCAGGTGAGATCGATCCCGCTCACGGCTGCCGCCGCGTGGTCGGTGCCTCCGGGTGGGGAAGCAATGTCGACCACGATGGCGTCCCGGAGATGCGGGAAGGCCGAGGGGGGGATCGCGTCCGGTGATGGCACCGTGTTGACGACGATGTCGGACTCGGCCATCGCTTCCACGCGCGCGGGATAGGCCACCAGCTGAGCGCCGCGCTGCCTTGCTCGCTCTAGGTGCTCGGCCCGCCGGGCGGTGACCCGCACGGCGCACGCCAGTCCCAGCAGGGCATCCGTGAATGCGGCCCCGGTCGCCCCGTAGCCGATCACCAGCAGACGGTGGGCCGGGAGTACCCGGCGGGTCTTGCCGACCAGCAGGGCAACCAGCGCTTCGGCTACGGACGTTGCATTGGAGACTGCTAGCGCGCGGTCATCTTTCATCTCGAACACAGCTACGTCGGCCGCCTTTGCTGCCGAAATCACTTCGGGTGTCGCCCGGCCGAGTATCAGCCCGCCCGTGGCAGCTTCCGACGCCGTCAACAAGGCCGCGTTCAGGATGATCGGCACAGGGCAGTCAGGCGCATACACACGGTTACCATCACCCAGGCCGGGTGACGGGCATATGATCCAGTTCGCCCCAGCTACTGCGGCCTTCGATGATGCTGCGGACGCTAGCTGGGACGCACTGCTTGCCGCTGCGCCGAAGAAGGCTACCTGGTAACCGCTTGCAAAGAGCTGTTCGGCGATGTAGACCTCTCGGGCGTCGCCACCAAGCACGGCCACACGGATCTGGCTCATTATCGGCTCTCCGCGCTCTGTTGCCGTACACGACCCAGCTTGGTGAGGGCGTCGTCGCACTTGCGCAAAGCCGCCCGCAGCGTGTTGTACTCGGAGGCATCCAGAGGCTGGTAGGGAACGCGCACAGCATCTGTCCCAGGCAGCCCGCGCAGCCGCATCGCCGCCTTTACCGTCCGGGGCTGGCCGAGGCGGCGGGCCACCGCGAAGTAGGGCTCCAGCGCGGCCGCGGTCTGCCTGGCACTCTCCCAGTCTCCGGCGGATGCTGCGACGACGATGTTGCGGATAGCCTGCGGGAACGCCCAGCTGTTGGTCGAGGTGAGGCCGCTGGCACCGGCCAGCAACCCGAGCACCGCACTCAGATCAGAAGCGGCCAGGACCCGCACCCGCCCTGATGACCTAGCCTGGATTGCGCCGATGCTCTCAGTCAGCCAGCTCAGGGATGAGGTGCCTTGCTTGACCGCGACGACGCCCGGCAAGGACGTGATCTCCGCCAGGTCCTCTGGCCGCAGGTCGATACCGAAGGCTGGGTTGTTGTAGATCACAATGCGCCCAGGCAGCCGCTGGGACAGGTGCTCGAAGTGCCGGAGCACCTCGGCTGGACTCACCTCAGCCGCGAGCGGGGCAGCCACCATCACCTCATCAGCACCCTCGCCGAAGAGCCGCTCGCCCAGGCGCGCGGCGGCCGGCGCCGCGGGCAAGGCCGCGCATGCCATCACGGTCCGGACTCCGGTCACTGACCGGACAGCTCGCGACACGCTTACCCGCTCGTCGTCAGTCAGGCTCTGGAATTCCCCGTAAGAGCCGGTAAGCAAAAAGTCATGAATCCCCTCGCTTACCATCCACCGCGCGGCCGCTGCCATCGCAGCGGCATCGACTGTCTCGCCATCTGAGCTGAAGAGTGTGGGCGCGATGGCGTACAGGGCGAGTGCGCGGGCCGCGGGCCTGTTCTCTGCGGTCGTCATGTGCGCTGATCCTCACCGCCCGGACGACGGTAGATGCGCGGGAACCACCCCATAACCATTTCGGCGTTGGCCCGGCAAGTTCGAAAGTAAGTGGTCATTTAACCCCGCAAAAGATCAGGGCATCGCCATACTGAAAAGCTGGGTAGCCGCTGCATTGAACTTGTCGGGATACTCGAGTGCCACGCTGTGCCCGCACCTGCCGAGGACCATGACGTCAGAGTGGGGCATCATCTTCGACAAAGGCAGCGAACTTTCCTCGGGAGATACGAAGGTATCGTTCCAGCCGTGCATTAGAAGGACCGGACAGGAAATAGCATCCAGCTCATCCTGTGTGACCACGGATTCTGCGAAGAAGGCGCGTCGGTCGGCCCCGAACATCGAGTTGAAGTATTCCCTGTACCCCGGCGCGTACAACACGCTTGCTCTGTCCTCAATTTCATCTTCCGGGACCAGTGATTTGTTATACAGCGTGCCCTCGATGTGTGCCCGGATCGTCGCGCGATCCTCCGGGAAGTTCCATGAGCCAGATCCTGCCCTTTCGGGCGCCGGGGCTCCCATAGTGCCGGTCGTCAAGACCGCTGACACCCTCGTGTCCTGCGCCGCCGCCTTGAGGGCCAGCGCACCGGCGAGCGAGTGACCGACGAGGCCGGCTTGCGTTTCGCCTGCACGATCAATTAGCGCAAGCAGTTGCCTTACCCACATCCCGACATCGAAATATGGAGGGTCCGGGCGGCGGCCCGACCGGCCGTACCCGACCATGTCCGTCGCGAAGACGTGGAAGCTTTTGCACAAGTCATCGATGACCGCACGGAAGTTGGAAAAGGTGCCACATCCGGCCCCGGAACCGTGCATAAGAATAAGTGGCCTGCCAGATCCCCCCTCCCAGTAATGTATCGTAGTCCCTTCGAACGGGAGATCGAATTCCTTCAGCAGTGACACGTGACTGCTCCTGTCTCATAACGGCCGGGCGGCTGAGCCTTCTCCGTGATCGGCATCGTTTCTATCCTCTTGCTAATCGGGCTTAACGATTTTCCAGTACGTATCCTTATCCTGGATCAGACCGTCACGGAACTCAAATAGATCGCATCCTTGGTAGTCAAGTATGGTGCCATCGAGTGCGTTGCCCTTCACCCGCCATACGGTGACGGCGCGATTGCCCGCTATATACTCTGAGATATGCTCCCAGCGCATGTCCGGGATGACTTCAAAACGATCGGCAAGTACCTTGCGGATAGCCTCCCGGCCTCTGACTGCCCGGCCCTCAGGTTCGGGACCACTGGCCATGTGGAAGACAGCATCATCCTGGAAGAGGCTGGCGATCCTGTCTGCATCGCGGCTGTTGAAAGCATCATTGATCTCAGCCAATAGCTCGTAGGTCACCTGAGCATCACTACTCATCTGCACTCCAAACGTTAAGACCATCGGTGATAACGTACGGCTCATCCTCCCGTGAGCGGCGAGCCTGCAACGCAACAAGGCTGCCGCCATACCAGCACCATTTTCTTTTTTTGAAAGAGGTCAAGGACCCAGGTCAATTCTGCGCGACGATGGATGCGCCGGCCTGCGGGCCGTAAAGTTCATTCACGAGCTCCCGCTGCTGATCGGCCGGCCAGGAGATGAGTTCCGGCCGAACTGGGTCGCCTTCCC
The DNA here is from genome assembly GCA_963813395.1 of uncultured Actinomycetes bacterium. Classification (GTDB taxonomy): domain Bacteria; phylum Actinomycetota; class Actinomycetes; order Streptosporangiales; family Streptosporangiaceae; genus DASXKD01. The sequence continues at coordinate 340,602 of CAWEYV010000007.1, read as the reverse complement.
CGAACACGCTCTCATAGGTGACCGCTGAAGTGGTATATACCTTGTTGCGCTCGTTGGCGTGCCTAGCTTCAGCCACGTCGCCGGAAAAGGTCATTACCTGACCATCCTTGATAACCGTCTCGATGTTTCTCTTATCCATCAAGACGGTCACTTCCTTGCTTGGATCACCCCGAACTATGATCAGGTCAGCCAGCGCTCCCTCCGAGATCTCGCCAACTTCCCCCTCTAGACCCATCATCTTGGCGCCGTTTCTCGTCCCGGCAGTGATGGCTTCCAGCGGGCTCAGGCCGGCATAGGTAACCAATAGATCGAGTTCCCGGGCATGCCATTCACCGTACGAGGTGACGCCGAATCCGCTGTCACTTCCTGCGCTGAGCACCACGCCTGCGCGATGCGCCTTATGCAAGGTCTCGGCGGTAGCCTCGAGCATGCGCTTACAACCGTCGCGAAGCCCAGCCGGCGATCCGAAATGCTTGCCAAAGTCAGCGATGTTGGCAAGTAGCAGGAGAGTAGGCACGAGTGTGATTCGTGATGCGGCGAGCTTTTCAATTACATCGTCCGTCATCACGTTACCGTGCATGATCCAGTCCATGCCTGCATCGATGGCCGCGTTGACCTCTGCTGAACCGCGAGCGTGTATCGTCACCTTACGGTTCAGTTGGTGTGCCAGCTCGCTGATCGCCTTCATCTCGTCGTTCGTGAAGGCCTGCCATTGGCCGTATGGACTATCTGCCAGCTTGATGAAGTCGACACCGTCGCGGATCTGCCGCCTGACCTGGCCGAGCATCTCCGGGAGACTGTTGGCCACGACACCAAGCATGCTCGCAGGGTTGCCGATGGCTTCGGGATACTCGCTGCCGGTGAGGCTATTGCTCGTGACGATGTAGCGGCCCGCGGTCGTCATGCGAGGGCCTTGTACCATTCCAGTGCGTATGCCATCACGCAGCGCGACGCCAATGTTATAGGTACCACCAGGCTGTGAGATGCTGGTCACTCCTGCCCGCAGGACCTTGTTCAGGTTCCACGCGGCAACCAGAGTCCGCGTCTCGACGCCGGTGTAGATCTCGATCTCCTCGTTGGACAAGCATTCGCCGTAGGTCATATGACAATGCGAGTCGATGAGACCGGGCATGAGGGTCCGGCTCGCCGCGTCAATGATCTCGAGGGGCTCCCCTCTGGGTACCCTGCCGCGTTCGGCACCAGCGCCTATCGCGGCGATGCGGTTATTCCGGATCAAGACGTTAGTCGCCGGAACAGGTGGGGCGCCTCTGCCGTGGATTACATCCGCACCCTCGATCAGCAACCAACGTGCAGACAATAGTTCCTCCTTAACGTAGACCTTTATGTAACATTTACAACCTCACCCGCGCAATACCAGAGCCACCCGAGCTACATGTGCCGGCGGGGATGCCCGTAACCGGGCAGTGACAAAGGACTACTGGACCGGCCTGCACGCTACGGCCGTACATTCTGGGGCCAGGCCAGCCCGGCAACAGAGCGTTCCGGGCCGTCACTTTGGGAAGCCGGGATTTGTCGGTGCCCCCATCATGCAACTGGAGCAGGCCTGGCGGTGCCCGGGCTTGGCGTCCTGAGAGCTTGCCCGAGCCTGGCAGCAGACGATAAAGTATTTGTATCATTCCAATGCGGCCGACGTGATCATCGAACGGCGGAAGGCGCGGGTGGCAATTCAATGACGAGTTCCGACTCCTGTCACCCGTTATCTGGAAGGCGATCACTCGGCTTGACTGACCTGAAAGTTTCTGCAGGGCTGCTAAACAGGCAGCCACGGACCGGCCGATAGGCAGTTGACATGCAAAAGACGATCGTAGATCCGGGTTATGGGAAGGGCCTCGAAGAGCTCAAGGGCTCAGGGCTGACCGAGCCCATCTTCTCCGCTGGAGTCATCATCGATTCAGGCGACCTCCGCTTCGTCTACCTGAGCGGTCGGCTAGCCACCGATGACGCCGCGGCCACGGTCGAGGGCAGCCGAGCGCATCGTCGGCATCGGTGACATGAAAGAGCAAACCAGACAGGTTCTTCGTAACCTTCAGATGACATTGGGCCAAGTCGGCGGGGTCCTGGATGACATAGTCCGTGTGCGCGTCTACGTGGTAGCGCCGATGACCAGGAGGCCTTCGGCCAGATCCACCAGGCGAGGGCGGAGTTTTTCCGCAAGGAGCACTATCCGGCGAGCACGCTCATCGTGGTCGCGGGTCTCGTGATAGCTGACGCGCTGATCGAGATCGACGCGGATGCCGTCATTCAGCGGTCAGGTTGACCGCTGAATCGCCGCTCGCTCGCTGGCCCAGGAACAGTTCTCCGATATCACCACGGCTGAGCATCTCGCGCGCTGGCAGGCTCACCTCGATCCGTCCCGCCACCATGACGTAAGCCCAGTCCGATATCCCCAGTGCCTGGACCGCGCGCTGCTCGACAAGGAGCACCGCGGTGCCGGTGCTGGCGAGCGTCGGCACCTGCCCGTTGAGCAGCATCTCGCTCGCTGCCGGGGACAGGCTGGCGGACGGCTCGTCGAGGACGATGACGGTCGGCTCGGACATGAGTGCCCGGCCGATGGCCACGAGCTTCCGCTCTCCTCCGCTCAGGCGCCCGGCAAGAGATTTTTGGAGCGGCCGGAGCGGCGGGAAGATCTCGCGAACACGCTCGGCGGCCGCCGGAACATCACGGCGCTTCAGCACATAGCCGCCCATCTCCAGGTTCTCCCGCACGGTGAGGGAGTCGAACACCACGTTCTCCTGAGGCACCATGCGCATCCCGAGCCGCACCAGCTGGTCACGGCGCTTGTTCGTGATGTCCTGCCCGCCCAGGCGGACCGTGCCTGCCCTGGCGGGGAGGTCACCGGTTGCGGCCTTGACCAGGGTGGACTTCCCTGAGCCGTTAGGCCCGACGATGCAGGCGATCTCGCCTCGGCCTACCGAGACCGACCCCGCTGAGGATGAGCGTGGCGCCATAGCCTGCGGCGAGGTTCTCGACGTCGAGATACGGCTCCGGCCGGCCTGCTGCGTGCTCGCTAGCCGGTGAGGTAGGCACTCACTACCTCCTTGTTACGGCGGAGATCACTCAATCGACCCCTCGGACAGCACATTGCCCTGGGCCATGACGATGACCGGGTCGCACAGCCGTTCGACGAGGGCGAGGTCGTGCTCGATCAGTAGCATCGTGACCCCGGCATCCCGCAGTGCCAGCAGGTGGTCGCAGATCGTACGGGCGAGCGTGGGGTTAATGCCGGCCAGTGGCTCGTCAAGAAGCATCATCGTGGGCTCGCCCATGATCGTGCGCATGATCTCGACGATGCGCTTCTGGCCGCCGCTCAAGTTGGCGGCAAGTTCGTCGGCCAGCGAGGCGACACCGAAGTCCTCCATGATGCCAAGGGCCTTCCAGGTGAGCTTGGCCTCATGGCGATGCCACTTCCGACGGCCGATGATGCTGGCGCGCAGGTGTTCGCCGTTCCACGGGGCAGCCCCCATTAGGAGATTCTCCATGACGGTCATGCGCCCGAAGAGGTTCGCCGTTTGGAAGGAGCGCCGCAGCCCGAGCCGGGAGATTTCCTCTACCCGCCGCCCGAGGATCTCGTTGTCCTTGAAGATCACGTGCCCAGCTGCGCCATGAATCTGGCCCGCGATCGCGTTGACGGCTGTTGACTTCCCGGCGCCGTTCGGTCCGATGAGTCCGGTGATCGTGCCGCGCCGCACGTCGAAGGTTGCCCCGTCGACCGCGTGCACCCCGCCAAAACGCACACGGAGATCCGTGACGCGAAGGATCGCCTGCTGCTGTCCTGCAGGCTCGCTAGCGGTCGGCTCGGCACGTGGGTCGCCGCCCGGCGGGGCGGGGGCCGCTGCGGTCGGCCCGGTCATCGGCATACCTGGTTCCTGGCTGGTGCTCATCGTTCGTCGCTCGTGCCAGCGGAGATGACGGGGGTTTGGCGGAACCGCAGGAGATCACCGACTGAGCGCTTGCCCTCGGGGACGAACGTCACCCACTTCCGGCGCCGCTCCGGAAGGAGGCCCTGCGGCCGGAACCAGATGAATGCCAGCATGACGACCCCGATCACGACCCAGTCAAGCGAGTCTATGAGGCCGGGGTAGCCGATTTGCGGCAGGAAGCGGGTGCCTTCGATGATCAAGATCGGGACCAGCAGCGTGCCCAGGGCGTTGCCGGCCAGGTTGGCGGTGCCACCGACGACGATCACCGTGAGGAACAGGAAGGTCTCGGGGTACAGCCAGCTTTGTGGGGACCAGGCGGTGACGTAATACATGAGTAGGCCACCGCTCAGCCCGGCCAGGGCGCCGCCGAGGACGAAGATTGTCCTGCGGGCCCGGTTGGGGTACCGGCCGAGGGAGGCGGCGGCTGTCTCGCTGTCGCGTACTGCCCGGAGCACCCGGCCATACGGGGACGAAACCACCGAGCGCACGATCCAGAACACGATCAGCGTGATGCACGTGACGAAGGCTAGGTACACCCACTGATAGCCGAGCAGGGTAAGAGGCAGGGTGGCGAGCGGCTTTGGGACGAAGCTGATCCCCGTTGGCCCGTTCACCAGGTTCACCTGCGCACTCGCAAAGGCCGTCGCGATGAGGGACAGCACCAGCATCGCCATTGCCTGATAGTCGCCTTTCAGTCGGCGAACGCCGATGAACCCCAGCGGGAGCGCGAGCAGCCCACCGACCGCAGCGCCGGCGAGAAGCGGTATCGGGAAGGGCAGGTTGAGCCCCCCGACGTAGGTCTCATTGGCCTGGTAATAAGCCGCGGGGTGGAGCGCGAACAGCCCGGTGGTATAGGCGCCCGCCGCCTGGAACACGATGTAGGCGAAGTTGTAGATCCCGGTGTGTCCGTACTGAAGATCGAGCCCCCACACGGCGATCAGGTTAATGCCGAAGAGGATGGCGAGGCTGCTGACGTAGAACTGCGTGGCAGAGCTCATCCGATGAGTTCCCTCCCGCTCGAGAACTCAGCGAAGATGCCCTGTGGCCGGATCACGAGGACGACGATCAGGATCACCCAGGCGACGATGTCCTTGTAATCGGGTGAGATGACCGCGGCCGCAGCCTCGCTGACGAACCCAAGGATGAGTGCCCCGATCATGGCGCCGTAGGGCTTGCCGACGCCGCCGATGATGGCGGCAACTACCACGGTGATGAAGAAGCTGGCTCCCGACACCGAGTCGAACGAGCCGGTACTGATCCCCAGCAGCACGCCGGAGATACCGCAGAGCGCTCCGGAGATCAGCCACGCCGCGTTGCGGACCCGCTCGGTCGACACCCCGCAGCTGCGGGCGAGGCTCGGATGCACAGCCGTTGCCCGCATGGCGAGGCCCAGGCGCGTGTACTGCAGCAGTGCGTGGACCGCGATCATGAGAACGACGGCGGCCCCGATGATGATGAGCTGCTCCTCGCTCATCGTGACCCCGCCGATCTGGACCGTGCTCTGCTGGGCGACCTGGTAGGAGTAGACGAACGGGCCCTGGATGGCCTCAAGCGTGTATTGCACGATAAGCCCCACACCGATCGTCACCATTGCCATGGTGACCAGCGATGTCCCCCGCCGGACGTACGGCATGACGATGAGACGGCCGAACACCAGCGAGGCGAGCGCTCCCCACACCGCGCCGATGAGGATGCCGAACCAGATGCTCGGCGACCCGTGCCCGAGGGCGTAGTCGATGTACATCGCCGAGGTGAGTATGGCGCCGTAGGCGAGGTTAAGCACGTTGGTGACGCCGAACTGGAGGGTGAAGCCAACCGCCCCGATGGCGTACAGGCAGGCGCTGTACAGACCGAAGGCGATAATCCCCGGGATCAGGGACACCAGACCACCAACCTCATGTGGGGCTCGTTTCGCACCGCGCGGCCGGGCACCTCAGTGCGGGCCCTCGGCGGCGGTGACGTAGGACGCTGGGATGACTTTCAGCAGCTTGTTGGTCAGCGGCTGGAAGACACCCCACTCTCCAGCTGAGTTTTGGTACTTGTCGAAATGGATCTGGCCCTCGACTCCCACGTAGTCGATAGTCTTACCTGCTGCGAGCGCCGCCTTGCCCTGCGCGAAGGTATGGACGACCGTGGTACCCGTAGTCACCTTCTGGATGTACGGGTTGTACACGGTTGGCTTCGTGCTGTGTGCCTCGAGCATGGCGAGGGCCATCATGTTGACGTTGTCGTAGGGGTCTTCGGAATAAATCGAGCTGGCGTAATTGGCGGGGGTCTTTACCTGGCCAGCTTTCGCTGCGGCGTAGAGCGCCCTGTTGAAGACCTCCCAGGCATAGCCGGAGCTGGGGGCGAACTGGTAGACGCGTACGAAATATTTCATGAAGTCAGCCCTGCCGATGGCGGCGACCATGGCGCGGTCCCAGTTGGCGCCGATGGTCCCGGAGGTAAGCACTCCCGGCATCAGGGCGTTGGCCTGCTTCAGTTCCCCGAAGAAGACACCGGCAGTCTGCGGGTCGGACTCGAGCACCATCACCTGCGGATGAGCGGCTTTCAGCTTCTGGACCTCGGTCTCGTACGATGTCTGGTCGAGTGCGAGCGTCTGGTTGTTCACGATGGACAGGCCGAGGTTCTTCGAGCCTTTCAGCAGCCCCGGGACATTGCCCTGGGCCGATTGGTCGTTGGTGAACACAGACGCCACTTTGGTGTACGTCGTGTCGTGCTTGATGTAGGCGGCGAACGAGTAGCCAGCCACGTCGTCGCCAGGTATGGTGCGCCAGAAGTACTTGTAGTGGTTCGTGTCAAACGAAATGTCCCCGCCGATCGAAAGGTCGGTGATGTGCGCGGCGTTGAACAGCGGCACTGTCGCCGTCAGGACGCCACTGTCCTGGTCCACGATGCCGACGAGATTGGGCGACGTGGCGATCATCTGCTGGGCGGCCGGGACGGCGTCGGCAGGATCGCCGCGGCTGTCAGTGATAGCGCAGTAGAACTTGTGGCCAAACACGCCGCCGTCGGCGTTGATGAGGTTGACAGCCGGCACGCAACCTGCTTGTTCGTAGAAACCGTAGACAGAGTTCGGCCCACTGAAGGGATCGAAGTTGTCGATCTCAAGACGCCCGCTGCTGCTGCCTTGTCCACCGCTGCCATTGGAGGCGCAGGCAGCAACCACGGCGGCACAGCTAAGCAAGGCCGCGAGGCCGACCAGCGGATGCCTGGACTTCGTGCCGTTTCTCAGATGTTGTGCCTGGGATCCGGATTGTCTGCTCACGTCGTAACCCTCTCTCAGAATCCCCCGTCTCCAAGCGCGATACCGGCGGCACCGCCGCCCCAGCCGATCGAAATTCTGTTCCAGTACATTCAGGTGACTCATAAGCTACCGCATATGCGCAAGCATATTAAAGGCTTATCTATGCGCCGGGTTGGCATTACATCCCCCTAAGTCGGGCTCAGGCTGTCATCTGGTCTGCGGGCTATCCAGTAGCGCGGATCGCGGAGGCTTCGACTTCTATCAAGAACCGGCTCCTCCGCCAAGCGGGGCACCGACGGGCATTCTGAAACCTCCGGCTCAGTCAGAACTGAGAGCTTCCTCGCTTGCGTGAACCTGCAGGGATTCGATGTCATGGAGCAGATCGTTGCTGTCGCTCATGCTCCATGGCACGACGGTGTAGGAGGGAGAGGGGTCAGCGCCGCATACCATCTCGTACGTCAGGTCGACCTGGGAGTACACGGCGGGCAGCCGGTCATTCTGGAACCGCTTACCGTCCAGGTCCTCGGGGAAGACCTGGATCTCGCCGTCCTTAATGACGTGGCGGATGTTCACCTTGTTGAGAAGAACACGCAGGTTGGCCACAGGATCGCCGCTGACGACCAGCAGATCTGCGAGATAGCCGGGAGTGACCTGGCCAAGCTGGCCACCAAGGCCCATCATCTCCGCGCCGTTCCTGGTTGCCGCAGTAATCGCCTCGAGTGAGGACATGCCTGCATAAATGGTCAGCAGCTCAAGCTCCCGGGCGTGCCATTCGCCGTAGGGCGTAATGCCGAAACCCGAGTCCGTTCCGATCGCAAAGCGCACCCCGGCTGCGTGCGCGCGGTGCAGCGAGTCGGCGGTCTTCTCGAGCATTCCGCGCATGCCGCGGATGTCATGCGGCAGCGTGCCGGTGAGTTCTGGCCAGTCCGCACATGTTGGCCAGCAGCAGCAGCGTCGGTACCAGCGTGATGCCAGAGCTGGCTAGGCGATCGATGGCCTCATCGGTCATGACGTTACCGTGCATGATCCAGTCGAATCCCGCCCTGACGGCGGCATCCAGCTCGGCCGATCCGCGTGCGTGGATGGTGCACTTCTTGCCGAGCTGGTGGGTCATATCGGCGATGCACTTGAGCTCGTCATCCGTGAATGCCTGGTACTGGCCGAACGGGCTGTCGGCGACCTTGATCAGGTCCACACCGTTCTTGACCTGCTTACGGATCTCTGTCCTCATCTCATCGAGAGTATTGGTCAGTATCCCGATGTTCCCGTCAGGAACCCCGACAGAGGTTGGATACCAATCGGCGAGCCCGTTGCTGGTCGTCAGGTACCGGCCGGCGGTGGTCATCCGCGGGCCGTGAACCAATCCCCGCTTGATGCCCTCGCGGATGCCTACACCGATGTAATAGCTGCCGCCCGGCTGCGAGATGCTCGTAACCCCGGCCCGCAACACCTTCTCGGCGTTAGCCGCTGCGATGAGCGTGCGGAGCTCATGACTGGTGTAGAGGTCGATCTCTTCCTCAACCTTGGCCTCGCCATAGGTCATGTGGCAATGCACATCGATAAGGCCCGGCATGACGGTCATGCCCGTCGCGTCGATGACCTCGCACCGGTCCGGCGGCGGTGCCTGCCCCGGCATCGAGCTGTCACCGACCGTATGAATGCGGTTGTTCATTACCAGCACGTCCGCCCGGCTGGGTGGCCGACCGGTGCCGTCGATAACGGTGCCGCCGCGAATCTGCAGCCATCGGTCAGCCATGCGCACTCTCCTTATGCATCGCGAGGCGCTTACACAAAGCGGATCGAGTTGTCTAGGCGCCCGATGCCTTCGATCTCGCAGACAACCCGGTCGCCGTCTTGCAAGTACCGTGGCGGGTCGAACCCGACTGCCACCCCGCTCGGCGTGCCCATGGCGATCAGATCGCCAGGCTCCAGCGGGAAGATGCGAGAGACCTCGGCAATGGTCTCGGCCACACCGAAGATCATCTCCCCAAGCTTGGCTTCCTGGCGGAGATCATCATTGACCCAGCACCGAATCGACCGGCCTGCGAGATCGGTGAATTCCTCGGCGGACACGATCACCGGCCCCGCGGGCGTGGCACGGTACAAGGACTTGCCCAGGAACCACTGCCTGTGACGCTGTTGAAGATCCCGGGCCGTGACGTCGTTGATTATCGTGTATCCGGCAACGTGACGCTCAGCATCTTCTGCTTCGATATGCGCGCCACCGACGCCGATGACCACCCCCAGCTCGGCCTCGTAGTCCAACGCCGTCGTGACGTGCCGCTCGACTGTGACGACGTCGTGGGCGCCACACAGGGCCGCGGCCGGCTTGGTGAAGACAATCGGTGCTTCCGGAATGCTCTCCGGCTCCCTCGCGTAGGCGGCGAACTCCTCGGCGTGCGCACGATAGTTCTTCCCCAGGCAGATCACGTTCCGGGGCGGAAGAATCGGGGGAAGCAGTCGCTCAGGATGCAGCAAGCCATCCGCCTGGACGTGGTCTTCTATCGCGAGAACGTCGACAGCTGACCAACCGGTCCTGGCTGGTGTTTCCCTTGGTGGGGTCCATCGATACCAGCGGCCATCCCGCTCCACCGCCAGCACGGGACCATCCCCGGCCGAGACCATCCCCACTCTCACGTCGGCAGCCTCCTTCTGGGTACACCGTGGGCGCCTCAGATAGCCGGGACGACCTCCCTCGGCCTCGCTCGGTGCCACGTTCGCGTAGGTGAGCTGCTTTGGCTTCCGGTCACCCGGAACCTGATGGTCCTAAGTTAGGGCCTAGGCTACTACGGATCAAGAGAAAAACCATGATTTTGCAAAACCTGGTCTGTTAAGGGATTCGTTCTAGGTACTGCTAAACTGTGGTTCATGTCCGTAACTGGGGACCGGGGCACCCTGAGCGCTTACGTTTACCAGCGGGTTCGCACGGCGATCCTCTCCGGCCGACTCCAGCCAGGCCAGCGGCTCAAGATCTCGGACCTGTCCGCACAGCACGGCGTCAGTCTCAACGTCGTCCGCGAGGCACTCAACAGGCTCACCGGCGAACAGCTCGTCCGGGCCGTACCGCAGATCGGCTTCGCCGTCACAGACCTCTCTCTCGAGGACCTCGCCGATCTTGTGAATGTACGGCTCGCCGTCGAGGCCACGGCCCTCCGCTGGTCGATCGAACACGGAGACATGACCTGGGAGTCGCAGATAGTAGCTGCCCATTACCGCCTCGCCAACACCCCTATGACTGCGGACGAGTCCGGGCTCCTTACCTACGACTGGATTCACGCTCACTCCGAATTTCACGCGATCATCCTCAGTGGTTGCCCTAGCGGCCGAATGAGGGACATCACTCGGTCCCTGTCGGACCAAGCAGAGCTTTACAGGCGCTGGTCACTACCGCTAGCGCCTCGCGACCTGCCCGGCGAACACGCGGCAATCATGGATGCAACGCTTTCCCGCGACGCTAACCGTGCGGTCGCAGCGCTCTCCGCGCACATCGAGCGGACCCGGAATACGATCATGGAGAATGCCGGGACCGACATCGCGCCGCCCCGACGGTCTCGCGATTCCCTGCGATCCGGCAACGACAGATATCGGCCTGACCGGGCTAACGAGCTCTGGGGAGCCAGTTAGGGGAGCCAGTGGCGGCGACTGCGGGGCAACACCAGGCCACGACGAGACGAGCAGGGAACCGGCTCCTGTTGGAACCACGACAGGACGGGGTGCGATCAGGCAACCGGATCAGGATCAGTCGCTGAGCGATCGGCGAGGATCACAACTTCAGGCTGGTGCCGGGTTCTAGCCTGGCCACGGACACACCGCTCGGGGCGGCGGCCACCGAAAGCCACCTGGTCATGACACCCAGGCCGTTGTCGTTCAAGATCGCGTCGTGGATCGCGTAGCCGCGGGCGGGGGCGACCGCGCGGAAGTAGTCGATCATCTCCCCGGCCCTCAGCCAGGGCCCGGCGATTGGCACCAGCAAAGTCCGGACCGGCTCGTCGGGGACGGTGAACGAGTCGCCCGGATGGAATAGTTCGCCCTCGACCAGGAAACCGGTGTTCACCACCGACGGGATGTCGGTGTGGATCAGCGCGTGGTCGTGGCCGTAGACGTGCACCTCGAAACCGGCGATGGACAGCACGTCGCCATGCCGGGTTTCGTGCACTCGGTCGCCGAACTCGGTGAATTGGGCGGTGATCTGCGGATTGGCCCACAGCGTCAGCTCCGGGCTGGCCTGGAGCGCGGCGCGTATTGCGTCCGTGTCGCGGTGGTCCTGGTGGTCGTGGGTGACCATGACTGCGGCGGCTCCGGCCAGGACCGCGGCCGCGTCAGACCATACGCCGGGGTCGATGACCAGGATGGCACCGTCTTTCTCTAGCCTGACGCAGGAGTGCCCGAGTTTGGTGAATCGCATCACGAGCCTCCAGCAAGACGAGGAAGACGACCCCTTCGATCGGCCACAACCACAAGTACGTAGGCAGTTTCCCCAACCGCGCACCACCCGCATACTGCCCCAAGGACACCCTGCCACCGCGCTCTGCGAAGCTCTGCCGCCCCCGTTGGCCCTACAAACTGTAGGGCCACTTCTAGGGCCAAACGGAATGCTCGTGTCTCGCGAAACAAGCCCCTGACCTGCGCTTACGCTGGTGGGCGACACTGGGATTGAACCAGTGACCTCTACCGTGTCAAGGTAGCGCTCTCCCACTGAGCTAGCCGCCCTCGAGGCGGAGGCGGGAATCGAACCCGCGTACAGGGCTTTGCAGGCCCTTGCCTAGGCCACTCGGCCACTCCGCCGTTGCCCGGACCCTGGGAACCCAGACCTGGGGTTACCGGGAGCCGTGCGGCCATCGGCACCGTTTACGGCGTCCGACGCCTCCGAGCGGACGACGGGATTCGAACCCGCGACCCTCACCTTGGCAAGGTGATGCTCTACCAACTGAGCCACGTCCGCGTGACCACCTGCTGATGTAAGCGTAACGCCCCCGATCAGCATGGCGCGCGTAGAGCACTGTAGCCGATCCTGCCCGGCGAGCAAACTCGCTTCGGCGTGGGGGGACACTCGCCCCGACGTAGCGGGCAGACTCGCCGCGGCATGACCGATGACTTCCAGGCCCTGACATCGTTGTATTCACTATGGACAACGTCGACACTGTGGACCTCGGGCCAGCGGCCCAGCGGCTGGCGGACCTGGTCGCCCGCGTCACGGACGACGAGCTGGGCAAGCCGACCCCGTGTCCGGCCTACACGGTCGGTGACCTGGTCGAACACGTAGGCGGGCTGGCGCTCGCGTTTACGGCCGCCGCGAACAAGGACCGGAACGAGCACAACGAACGGGCGGCCGCCGGCGATGCCTCGCGGCTGAGTCATGACTGGCGGACCCGGATCCCGCGTGACCTCGCGGCTCTCGGACGGGCCTGGCGCGACCCCAACGCGTGGACCGGCATGACCAGGATCGCGGGCAACGACTCTCCCTCGTCGGTGGTCGGTCTCGTGGCTGCCGACGAACTTGCCGTCCACGGCTGGGACCTGGCCCGCGCGACCGGACAGCCCTACGACGCGGAGCCAGAGGTCCTCAAAGCAGCGCAGAGCTTCCTGGCGATGTTCGCCAGCCCGGACGCACCGGCCGGGCCGGAGGTGCCGTTCGGGCCGAGCCGCACGGTGCCGGACGACGCGCCGCTGCTCGATCGCGTCCTCGCGCTCGCCGGACGGGATCCCGGCTGGTCGCCCCAGTAGCAGGGTCATGGCGACGCAGCTAAGTTTACACCATGGTAGAAATTTGGTGTATACTTTGAGAGTGGCGCTGAACATCAAGAACGACGAAGTGGAACGGCTCGCCGCCGAGGTAGCACGCATGACCGGCGAATCCAAGACCGAGGCCATCCGCCGGGCGCTCGCCGAACGGCGCCAGCGCCTGGCTTACCGGATCAGCTCCGGCGACCGGCATGCGGACGCGCTGCGGTTCCTTGAACATGAGGTCTGGCCCCGGATACCGGAAGATCAGCTCGGCCGCCGCCTTAGCAGGAGCGAAGAGGACGAGATCCTCGGCTATGGGCCGGAGGGCGTGTGATCGTCGACACCTCGGCGCTGGTCGCCATCACCTTCGCCGAACCTGGATATCAGGAACTCGTCGCCAAGCTGGCGGGCGCACCTTCGACAGGTATCGGCACTCCGACCCTCGCCGAGACGGGAGTGGTGCTGGCAGCACGGCTGGGCCATGATTCGCGTGATCTCGTCATCCGCCTCCTTGACGAGTTCAGCATTGAGGAGATCCCCTTCGGCGACCGGCACTGGCGGGAAGCGGTTGACGCCTACCTGCGGTTCGGCAGGGGAAGGCACAAGGCCCGGCTCAACTTCGGCGACTGCCTCACCTACGCGGTCGCGCGGCTGGCAAACGAGCCCCTGCTCTTCGTCGGAGACGATTTCCCGGAGACCGATCTCGAAGCGGCATAAAGCTGTCCCCGGACCAGGTGCGCACCGGCCACGGAACTGGGACCGGCCAAGGATCAGGACAGGACGCGGCGGCGGAAGTTGCGCAGGCCGATCGCCAGGAAGACCGCGCCGAACGCGAATACCGCGGGATAGATCACGTACAAGTGCATGTGCGGGGCGTCGGTGAACGCGGCCCGCATGCCCTCGTTGACGTAGATGAGCGGGTTGATCAGCACCAGGGTCTGCAGCCAGTGCCACCCGCCGACCGTGACCGGCGAGAGCTTGGTCCACGAGTAGTACGTCCCGCCGAGGAACGTGATCGGCAGGATGATGAAGCCGAACATCAGCCCGATGTTGCGTGGCTCGAAGCTGGTGCCCAGGACCAGCCCCAGGCCGGCCATGGCGACGCACGCGAGCGGCACGAACGTCAGGATGATCAGCCAGTGCAGCGTCAGGTGGGCTTCGACGCCCGGCGCGTGCACCACAGAAGCAATAGGCAGAACGATGATCGCCGACAGCACGCCCTGCGCCGCGCCGGACAGCACCTTGGCGATCGCGACCAGCCAGATCGGGCACGGTGCCTGGACCCGGTCCTCGATCTCCCTGGTGAAGCCGAACTCCTGGGCCATGGCCAGCGCGATCGACTGCACGCCCTGGAACATGACCGAGATGCCGATCACCCCGGGTAGCAGGATCGTGGCGAACGCCGACTGCTCCGCCGGGTTACGCCCGCCGATGCCCTGGCCGATCTTCGGGAACACGTAGAGGAACACGAAGCAGAGCAGGAACGGCTGGATGAGCGTGCGCAGCACGAACTCCCAGACGTGCTTGCGCAGCACCACGAGGTCGCGCAGCAGCAGCGCGCCGAGCGCGGTCCAGCTCGCGGCGGCTACCGAACGGGTGGGACCGCCGCCGATCCGCCGCGACGGCGCCTGCGTTGCCGGATATACCGCCATCAGCCCCGCGCCTCCTTGCCCATCATCCGCAACTCCTTGCCCATCGGTCCGGCAGCTCCTCGGTCCGGCAACACATCAGTCCCGCAGCTCCTTGCCGGTGAGGTTGATGAACACCGTCTCCAAACTCGGCTCGGACACCGAGAGGTCCACCAGGTCGAACCCGCCACGCTCGGCCGCCGCGGCGACCCGCGGGACGAGCCGGTCGCTGCCCTGCACGTGCAGCTCGACCCCGCCGTCCAGGCGGCGGGTGCGGGTAACGCCCTCTACCTCGCGGGCGAGCAGCTCGGCGAGCTGGTCCACGTCGCCGGTCGCCTTCACCGTGACGACCGTGTCGGCACCGATGCTCCGCTTGAGCGCGGCCGGGGTGTCGAGGGCGAGGATGCGGCCGTGGTCCATGATGGCGACCCGCTCGCAGAGCCGGTCCGCCTCCTCCATGTAGTGCGTGGTCAGCATGATCGTCTGGCCGTCGCGGTGCAGCTCTCCCAGCAGGTCCCACAGGGCCAGCCGGCTCTGCGGATCGAGCCCCGCGGTCGGCTCGTCGAGGAACAGCACCGACGGGCGGTGGAAGATCGCCCGCGCGACCATCAGCCGCTGCGCCATCCCGCCGGACAGCGCGTACACCGAGGCATTGGCCCACTTGGACAGCTGGAACTGCTCGAGCAGCTCGTCGGCGACCTGCCGTGACTTCTTCGCGCCCATGCCGAACAGCCGGCCGTGGAAGTACAGGTTCTCCCAGACGGTGAGCTGGCGGTCCAGTGTGTTTTGCTGCGAAACGATACCGCTCAACTGCTTTGCCAGCGCCGGATGGGCGGCCACATCGATCCCGCCGAGGAACGCCCGTCCCGAGGTCGGGACCACCCGCGTGGTGAGCATCCCGGCGGTGGTCGTCTTCCCGGCACCGTTGGGCCCGAGCAGGCCGAAGATCTCACCGGTCTTGATGTCGAGGTTGAGCTTGTCGACCGCGGCGAAGTCGGTCTCCGGGTAGACCTTGGTCAGGTCCTCGGTATGGATGACCGCGTCCCGTGTGCCGTCGGGTCGCTCGCCGTCAGGTCGCTGGCCGTCTGGACCCTGGCCGTCTGGTCCCTGGCCGTTCGGGAACCCGGCCGCGGCCGGTGTGTCTGCTGTGCCCATCCGGCACATCGTAACGCCGGGCCTGGCGGCCCCTTGGAGCGCCAAGCCGGCTACCGGGCGGCTCCCACGGGCATGGCCCGCCCGCAGTGGAAGCGCAGTTACCCGAGACGGCCCTGCAGGGCGGCGGAGTGGGCCATCGTCGCCAGGGCGGACACCGACGCCGGATGGGCGTTGACACTGAAGCTACAGCGCGGCCGCGCGCCATGGCTGTTCCAGTACAGCACGGCGACGATCTCGGGATTGGCGGCGACAAAGGCCTGCATCTGCCCGATGAACCCGGTTTGCTCCTGGCCCGACGGGACGGCGGTGCTGCCCCACTCGGTGATGAACACCGGCAGCCCCCCGTTCTGGTGGGCGAAGCTGATCAGCGGGCCGAACAGCGATTGCGGCGTCACCGGGCCCGCATGCGCGTTGCAGCCGGGATGGTTATAGCCGTCGGCGGCGACGATGTCGACCTCGTTGCGCCCGGGCCAGTACGCGCTCGGAGCACCGTAGATCGGCCACCCGGCGGGCCGCTGGTTCACTGGGACGAATGTCCCGTGCAGCTGGATCCAGACCCAGTGGATCCGGCCGCCGTCGTTCCAGTTCAGGTGCATCGCTGCGGCGAGCTGGTGGATGTGGTCCCAGGCCTGGACGAACTGTGCCGGGGAACCCAGGCCCGCGTGCTTGCTGGTCAAGGACGACTCGTGCTCGAAGGAGAAGTAGATGGCGGGCAGGTGGTACCGGATCGCGGCCTGGTTCACCGCGCGGAGGAAGCTGCTGATGTAGCCGTCTTGCATCCCGGCGGCGATGGATGCGTACGTGGCGCCGCCGCGGAGGGTGTTGAGACTGACCACGAGCGTGCTGCCGCTGGCCATGATCTGGCTGTCGGTGAACGTGGGGAAGCTGTCGCCAAACCGGTAGTAGACGCGCACGATCGCCAGCTTGCGGCCCAGCGCTGTCTCCTCCGGCACCAGGCTGGTGTTGCCGCCGAACAGGGCACCGCCGGTGACCCCGGACCGGCTGCCGGTCCCGCTGTTCTCGTGCGCGATGGCCGGGCCCGTCACACCCGGCCGGAACGGGCTGCCGGACGCTGGCCCGGACGAACCCCCGCAGCCGGACGCGGCCAGCGCCACCAGGCCCGCTGCCGCCGCAATCGCCAGCCAGCGGCGGCCGGTGCGCCCGCCCGGTGTTGCCGTCTCCCCGTTATCTGGTTCGGTCCCGCCGATCTGCTCCACGGATGCCTATCTTCCCCGCTAAGTCTGAGTACTCCTTGGTGAACCGCTGAGTTCTGCTTGATAGCTCCCTTCACAATGCATCGATGTCGGCCAGCTCGCCATCCAGCCGGAGCCAGCGGGTGATGCCGAGGTCGCGCAGGAACGGCACGTCGTGGCTGGCCACGATCAGCGCACCCTGGTAGGACCGCAGCGCCCCCGATAGCTGCCGCACGCTGGCCATGTCGAGGCTGTTCGTCGGCTCGTCCAGCAGCAGCAACTGCGGCGGCGGCTCCGCGAGCAGCAAGGTCGCCAGTGCGGCCCGGAACAGCTCACCGCCCGACAGCGTCCCGGCCCGCTGGTCGGCGCGCCGCCCCCGGAACAGGAACCTCGCCAGCCGGGCGCGGATCTGGTTGACGGTCGCCTTCGGTGCGGCCCGGGCCACGTTCTGCACCACCGTCAGCCCGGGGTCGAGGATGTCCAGCAGCTGCGGCAGGTACCGGACCGGGACGGCCAGCTTCACCTCGCCGCGGACCGGGGCGATCTCGCCGGTGATCGTGCGCAGCACGGTGGTCTTGCCCGCCCCGTTCGGGCCGGTCAGCGCGATCCGCTCCGGCCCGCGGACGATCAGCTCGGCGCGGGCCCCATAGCGGACCTCCAGCCCGGACAGCGTGAGCACGCCGCGCCCGGCGGGCACCGACGTCTCCGGCAGGTCGACGCGGATCTCGGCGTCGTCGCGCAGCGCCTCCTCGGCCTCGGCCAGGCGCTTGCCGGCCCCATCGAGGCGGTCGAGCTGAGTATCGCGCAGCTTGGCCGCGGAGACCTGAGCCCGCCGTTTGAGCCCGTTCGCCAGGATCTTGGGCGACCGCTTGGTCTCCTGCATCTTCTGCCCGTAGCGGACCCGCCGGTCCAGCTTGGTCCTGGTCTCGATCAGCTCGCGCTTCTGCCGCCGCACGTCGGCCTCGGCCGCCCGCACCGTGCGCTCGGCCGCCCCCTGCTCCACCGCGAGGGCCTCCTCGTAGTCGGTGAAGTTGCCGCCGTACCAGCGGACCTCTCCGTCGCGTAGCTCGGCGATCTGGTCGGCCCTGTCCAGCAGCTCCCGGTCGTGGCTGACGATGACCATCGCGCCCGCCCAGGAGCTGACCGCGTCGTACAGGCGGTGCCGGGCGTCCAGGTCGAGGTTGTTGGTCGGCTCGTCAAGCAGCAGGACGCCGGGGCGGCGCAGGAACTGTGCGGCCAGGCACAGCAGCACCGACTCGCCGCCGGACAGCTCACTGATCCGCCGCTCCAGCGGGACCTGGTCAAGCCCCAGCCGGTCCAGCGTGGCCCGGGCCCGTTCCTCGGCGTCCCAGTCGGTGCCAACGCGGGCGAAGTTCTCCTCGCTGGCGTCCCCAGCCTCGATCGCGGCCACGGCCGCCCGGATGCGCGCGATGCCGAGCGCGTCCTCGATCCGGGTACCGGTCAGCGTCACGTTCTGTGGCACGTAGCCCAGCTCGCTGGCGAGGCGAACCGACCCGCGCGCAGGCGTGAGCTCACCGGCCATCAGGCGCAGCAGGGTCGACTTGCCGGATCCGTTGAGACCGATCAGGCCGGTCCGGCCCGGGCCGATGACCAGCGACAGATCGCTGAAGACCGGTGTTCCGTCCGGCCAGGCGAAGGTCAGGCCGGAACAGATGACGGCGGGTTGTGGTGTCGGCATGGACGGCTCCCGTGGACGAAGTGTCTGGCGAACCGGAACGAGACACCAGGGATGCCGTGACGCCGCGAGAGGGCCGTTCACCCGGGGAAGGCGCTCGCTGCTCAGGGATCTCCGCAGCGCGCGACACGGTCGCGCGCGGTGTCTCCTGAGTCAGTGACGCACCGGCCTTCTCCCATCGATAGCGAACAGATCGCTTCCAACTGTATACCGACAAGGCGTCATCCGGAAACTGTTAGCCACGAGTTGTGCCGCGGCTGGGCAGTTGGGAGCCGCCATAACGAACATGCTGGCGGGCCGAAACCCCGCGCCGGTCCCGTCTCTTATGGTGACATGGAGCGAAATATCCCAACCACTTTTCCTTCAGGAAGTGGATTCTGCGCCGGGTCGATAGGGAAAGGCTCTGGCCCATCACCGTACTCTGACACCAGGTGATCGAGGCTCCCGTCGGGATTCAACCGAATCCGTTTTACTATCGCCTCGCGTACGTCGGGGTCTCCAGGCCCTTCAACTGTAATCACGACTATGTCCCCATCCTGCGCTACCTGCTCTGTATCGACAATCACATAGTCGCCGTCCTTGATTCCAGCTCCCTCCATGGACTCTCCCTCCACCCTCACCGCGACAAGATTGCTGCCGCTGAGACGCTCGGAGGCCACCGGTACAGAGTCGGGCTCATCAGGCGTGGTCTCGGTTCGCTTCGTAGTACGTTGTGTCCTGGCAGCTGCTTTCAAGGGCACGTCGCTATGGGTAGGAGTCGTGCTGATATCTTCTACCGAGCTACCTATTGTCGTGGACCGCTGAGAGGATGCCGCGGCGCGGTATAGTCGCTCCGCCGCGGGGGTGGCGTCGGGCGTTGTCACGGTCTTCGGATCTGCCTGTAGCGAGCCAAGCGCCCGCCCCATCCGGACAGCGTCTACATTTGCCTCATCAATCAGGTTATCCGCTTGGAACAAGATTTCGTAAGAGTCCTGATATTCTGGGTAATATTCGGCCCGGCCGCCGAGCTCGTTGCGCGCGCTCGCTATCCTATCAATCAGCAGCTGGGACAAACCTTTCAATTCTGATATCAACCTAACGAGTGACGTCAGCTCGTTAGCGCGCTCCGGTCGCCGCTCGCTAATCATCCGTACGGTTGTTCTTGCCGCCTTAGCCTGGCTAGCGACCTGCTCCAAGCAGACCTTCAGTTCCTTTGCCGGACCGGGTGCTGACTTTGCTAGATCCTGATGCTTTTGGATCCTCTCGGTCCAGGGCCAGCTATCAATACTTGATGGCGCGTCATAGCTATAGTCAACTCGGTCCATAATATGCAGAGCATCCCGGAGCTGCGTTAGCGTACCCTGCAGTTGCCGTTCCGCCTTGTTAGCCAGGAAGGAAAGATTCGCCGAAGGCTCCCATAGCGTCGGCTGTGCGCGGGACTGGTCGGCCTTCCGTTTTTTTTCGTCAGATAGTGACTTTTGTAGGAACCTGGCAAGTTCTCCCGGTTCTTTTATCTTCTTCAGCGTCACCCCACTCTTACTCAAGAGCCATGCCCTGAATTCTTGCTGCTCTTTCGAGTGTTCGGGATCTGATAGATACTCGGCCGGCAGGGGCAGGGTGGCTTTCTCGTCCAGCAGGAACACGTAACGTGTCAGGCCCAGCGAGGTCGCCGTGTCAAACTCCATACGTACGTAAGACTTACTTTCAACAATATCACCATACCGGAGTCCGATAATTCCAACGTAGTGACTTGCATCGCTCAGCCGTTCACGGCAGTAATCCGCCGGACTCTTATCGCTAGCAGAAAAGTCTATCTGGTCAATTATAATTCCGTCGGCACCACGGACAGCTGCCATGGCAGCTGCCACGAACGAGTAATCCTTCGGGTGCTCCTCCAGCTCGCTGGTGCGGCTCAGGAACACGCGCGGTGTCTCCCCCCGCTCCATAGAGCAACGGTACCCAGCTAGAACGCCAAATAAAACGCCAGAGAAGGGGCTCGGAGAGAAGGTGCAGGCGGTTACCCTGCTCCCGGTCTGACACCAATCATCGAGCGCTGCTAGGCCCCATCGCCCGTGCCTGGATCGGCCAGGGAGCCGACCTGCTCGGCGTAGAAGGTCACCCCGGCGACATGCTCAGCGATCTCGCGCAACGTCCACTCCCCGGACCTCGGCTCGTCCCAGGAGGCCTCTCCGGCACTCTGGTAACGCAGTACGTACCACCGAGCGAGCCGGCGCAGCCGGGAACACGCCTCGTCGAAGTCCGCCTCGGTGAACCGGCTCCAGTCGGCGTCCAGTGTTATCAGCCGGCCGTGCCAGGTATCCGGTATCGGCTCCGCCCCGGCCAGCAACGCCTCCACCTGGTGCAGATGATCGATGAGGTGATCGGTGATGCGGCGCAGCGCCTTGTACGGCGCCCAGGTGCTGGGCCTGCCGTCCACCGTGCGCGCTATCGGCCCGCCGTTCCACGCGTGCCAGGTCCGCGCCAGCGCGAGGCAGGCCTCGACCCCGTTCACGACGAGCTGCCCGGGATTGCCGGACCCGTCCGGAGATTCACCCACGTCATCAGCTGTCGCAACCGTATTGTCTTCGGTCATGCTTCGATGCTGGCCGAAAGATTGTTGGGCTAGCGTCGAAGTATGCGTGCACGTGCCGACTACACCGCCTCCGACGTGAACGTCGTGCCGGCCGCCTCGCTGCTGGCCGAGCCGACCCGCGCCGCGATGCTCACCGCCCTGCTGGACGACCGGCCGCTCGCCGCCGGGGAACTGGCCCGGCTCGCCGGGGTTAGCCCGGCTACGGCCAGCGCGCACCTGGCCCGCCTGCTGCACGGCGGCCTGGTCACCGTGATCAGCCAGGGCAGGCACCGCTACTACCGGCTGGCCGGGCCCGAGGTCGCCGCGGTCATGGAGGCGCTCGCGCACCTGAGCCCGGTGACCCCGGTGTGCAGCCTGCGCCAGTCCCAGGATGCCGCGGCGCTCGCCGAGGCCAGAACCTGCTACGACCACCTCGCGGGCCGGGCCGGGGTGGCGCTTCTCGACGCTCTGCTGGCCGGGGGGCTCCTGACGCGGTTCCCGGACGGCGGTGGGTCCGCGAACGGAGGCGGGTCAGCCCGGAACGCGGCTCCGGCCGAGCACCGGCTCCCGGGCCGGTTCGAGGTAACGGCAGACGGGCTGGCCACGCTTAGTTCGTTCGGCCTGGATATTGCCGTGCTGAAACGGGCCCGGCGGCGCTTCGCCGGCGCCTGCCTGGACTGGACGGAGCGAAAACCCCATCTGAACGGCGCACTCGGGTCAGCCATCACCGCGCGGCTCCTCGGGCTCGGCTGGATCGAACGCGGGAAGCGGCGCCGTGCGGTCCGGGTGACGCCGGCCGGTGCCGAGGGGCTGGCAGCGACGTTCGGCTGGTCTCTGGAGGGTTAACGTTCCGGGCCCGCGACGGCCGGCCGGGGCGTGGGGGAGCCAGGACAGGCCCGCTGGTGGCAGGCTGTCCCTCATGCGAAAAGTGATCGTCAACGGCGACGCTCTCACGATCGAGGACGTAGTAGACGTCGCGCGTGGTGAAGCGACCGCCGAACTGTCCAAGGACGCCGCCGCCGTCATGGAACCGAGCCGGGCCGTGGTCGCCGACGCCATCCGGGGGGACGCGCCGGTCTACGGCGTCAACACCGGGTTCGGGGCGCTCGCCGACACCCGCGTGGGGGAGCGCGACCTCGCCCGCCTGCAGGGTGCCATCGTCCGCTCGCACGCGGCCGGCACCGGTGAGCCGCTCAGCGATCCCACCGTTCGCGCTGTGCTCCTCTTGAGGGCCAGAACGCTGGCGGCGGGCTACTCGGGCGTCCGGTTCGAACTGCCCGCCCGGCTGATCGACATGCTCAACCGCAATTTGCTGCCGGTCGTGCCCGGCAAGGGATCTGTGGGTGCGTCCGGCGACCTGGCCCAGCTCGCGCACCTGGCGCAGCCGCTGATCGGGGAGGGACGGCTGCGCGGCCCGGGAGACCCGGCGGCGGCGGCGCCAGCCGCCGAGGTGCTGGCCGAGCACGAGATCGAGCCGCTCGAGCTGGCGCCCAAGGAAGGCCTGTCGCTGGTCAACGGCACCGAGCCGATGCAGGCGCTGCTGGCGTTCTCGGTCGTGGACGCCGGGATGCTGGTCCGGGCCGCCGACGTCGCCTGCGCGATGTCCGTGGAAGCGCTGCTCGGCCACGCCCGGCCCTACGACGAGCGGGTCCAGGCCCTCCGCCCGCATCCCGGCCAGCTCGACAGCGCCGCGAACCTGCGCGCGCTGGTGGCCGGATCCCCGCTGATGGCCAGCCACCGGGAGAGCAGGCACGCCGTGCAGGACGCCTACAGCCTGCGGTGCGCGCCGCAGGTGCACGGGGCGGTCCGCGACGTCCTCAGCTACGCCCGCGGCGTGCTTGAGATCGAACTCAGCTCCGTGGTCGACAATCCCGTGGTCGCCAGGGACGGCGAGGTGATGATCAGCGGCAACTTCCACGGCCAGCCGCTCGCGTTCGCCGCCGACATGCTGGCGATGGCGCTCGCCGAACTGGCCAGCATCAGCGAGCGACGGCTGGACCGGATGCTCGATCCGGCGTTCTCCCGCGGCCTGCCGCCGTTCCTGGCCCCGGACGCGGGCACCAACTCCGGGTTCATGCTGGCCCAGTACACGGCGGCGTCGCTGGTCAGTGAGAACAAGGTGTTTGCGCACCCGGCCAGCGTGGACACGATCCCCACGTCCGGCAAGCAGGAAGACCATGTGTCGATGGGGTGGACCGCCGTGCGGAAGCTCAGGGACGTGGTCACGAACGTGCGAACCTGCCTGGCCGTGGAGGTGTGTTGTGCCGCGCAGGGGATCGACCTGCGGGCCGACGTCGCGGCGCCGAGCGAGCCGTTGCGCGCGGTACACGCCGCGGTCCGGGAGCGGGTTCCGGTGATGTACGTGGACCGGGAGGTCGCCGGGCAGATCACGGCCGTGGGCGCGCTGCTGCCGTCCCTGGTCGATGTGGCCGCCGCGCACTGCGGTGGCCTGCGCTAACGGGGCAGGCGGCGGGGGGGATGCCTACCTGCCCCGTTAGCTGACCCGGTACCGGGGCTTACCACCGTTTGCCGTGGGGACCAACCGACGACAAACCCTGGGCGTGGTGGCCGCCGGCACTGGGCCGGTGCGGGGCTCAGGGACAGCGGAGCAGGTCGTTGAGTTCACTCTCGATGTCGATGTAGTCGGCCTCCCGGCCCGCCGGGACGACCTCGTACGTCCGGAGCAGGAACTTGGTGAGGGCCGTGAGCGGTGCCTCGAAGTGGGCCTGGCCGAACGGCGACGACAAGGAGATGTTCAGCACGTCCCGGTGTGCCACCGCGGTGGGCCACACCTGGACATCCCCGTCCCCCGCTGCCCGGTCGAGCCCGACCGCAAGCAGGTCCCGCGAGAAGATCCATTCCACCGGTTCGTCGGCGCCGACATGGAACGCCATCCGGATCGCATACGGATCGTCACGCCGGTAGTTCAAAGTCGCCGTCAGAGGAACTCCGCCGTGCTCGGGAACAACGAGTCTCAGGCCAAGCTCCGCTGCGACGATGGCGCTGGTATTCATAACTCTGGCTAAACCTCTGCTTCGTCCGGCCCCGGGGAGCCCGGGAAACTGGCGTCCAGCACTATGGGTGGCGGGGGTAAAGGTCCGGATGAGGAAATAGTTAGGTTTGAAGGCCGTCACGCGGATCGGTAGCTACCCGAATCGTCACCAGGCCCTGGCCCTGCCACGGGCCGCCCAGCCGCGGTCCGGATGCGCTAGTCTGTGGTGGCTGCGGGGCGGTGATGCTGTCCCGGTACCCGGGCGATTGGCTCAGCGGGAGAGCGCCTCGTTCACACCGAGGAGGTCACTGGTTCGATCCCAGTATCGCCCACGAGCCGGCTTCGCCTGCTTGTTGGCCTTCGGCCGAGCTGGCTTCGGCTGCTCACCGATCTTCGATCGGCTTCGCCGCGAGCCGCGATACTAGCCCGGGGAGCCGAGCCCCCCGGAACCCCGCAACTGGTGGTTGCGGTTGAGGATCCCGTTCTCCTTCGAGGAGCCGAGCCCCGTGATCCCGCAACTGGTGGTTGCGGTTGGGATTTCCAGTTTCTCTTCTCGGTGGTTACGAGTCGGGTTTGGCTGCTTGCCGGGAGCCGTGTAGCCCGGGGGCGAGACCCCCGGAGCCCCCGCCGTTGGTAGCACCGGTGAGCAGTTCAGCTTCTCCCAGAGTCAGCTTTCGCCTGAGTCAGTCGCCAGTCAGTGGCGCGCTACGTGGTAAACCGTCGGTAACAGTGATCTTGTCAAGTCTCATCCAAACCTCCCGGCGCCCCTGACCCGGCAGCTTCAGCCACTGTCGTCGAACGGTACAGAAGCCTCATAACTAGGACGCTTAGGTACCCTCCCCGGATGACACCGGGGCCGGACTAGGGGCGATATTCGAATCCATGCGCACCGGACGGCGGGCGGGCATCGGCCGCCGGGTAACCAGAACTGCCGGTTGCGTAGTGTCGATGGAGCCAGTCAGCGACATGTAAGCGGGAGGCCAGGTGGGGAGCGTGCTGCGGGTTTCGTCCCGCAACGCTCGGTTCCAGCAGTGGGAGTCCCTGCTCAGCAACCGCAACAAACGGCAGCGCGCGGGGGAGTTCCTGGTCCAGGGGGTGCGGCCGATCTCGCTGGCCGCCAAGTTCGGCTGGCGGTTCCGCGCCCTGATCTACGACGCTGACCGGCCACTGTCGGCCTGGGCGCAGAACCTGCTGCGCGGCATCGACACGGTCCGGGTGGCGATGGCGCCCGGCCTGCTGGCCGAGCTCGGCGAGAAGGCGGAGGGCAGCCCCGAGGTTGTGGCCGTCGTCGAGATGCCGGGCGACGACCTCGATCGCATCAAGGCCGGCGACGACTTCCTCGGCGTGGTACTCGACCGGCCGGCCAACCCGGGCAACGTCGGCAGCATCGTCCGGTCGGCGGACGCGTTCGGCGCGAGCGGGGTCATCGTCACCGGCCACGCCGTCGACATCTACGACCCCAGGACGGTCCGGGCCAGCACCGGCTCGCTGTTCGCGCTGCCGGTGGTCCGCAGCCCTTCACACCGGGAGCTGGCCGCGTGGGTGGCGGCGCAGCGAGCCCGGCGGCGCCCGATCATGATCGCCGGCACCGACGAACGCGGCGACCGCGAAGTGTTCGACGTCGACTTCACCCAGCCCACGCTGCTGCTGGTCGGGAACGAAGCGGCCGGGCTGAGCGGCGGATGGCAGGAGCTGTGCGACCTGACCGTCAGCATCCCGATGACCGGCGCCGCGAGTTCCCTGAACGCGGCGGCCGCGGCGACCGCGATCCTGTACGAGATCGCCCGGCAGCGCATTCTCACGGGCAGATCAGCCGAAGCAACCGGGCTGTGACCTGCCGCACGGCGGCTGGCCCGTTGCGTTACCGCCGTGAGGTTAGCGTCGCGGAGCAGGGGATTCCCGCGACCGTGACGTGCACGTCCCGCCGGGGGTAATGCTCGCAGCGGTGCTCGATTCTGGCGAGATGGTAGGACCAGGGCTTATAGGTGGCCCGTGAGTTGACATACCGGAAGTCGGACACCCAGGTCGTGCCCAGGACGGCGACGAGCAGCACCGCGGCCGTGACGTGCGCGGCCCGCTCCAGGCGGATGCCGGTGCGGCGCAGGAACCCGTCCACGGCGACGATCGCCGCCGACACCAGCAGCAGGATCGCGGGCTGGGCGTAGCGCGATCCCCGCACATACAGGTCAGGGCGTGCCGAACGGAAAGCCACCTGCCCGCTGATCAGAACCGCGCCCACGGTGAGGATGAGCCCGAGCGCGACCGCGGAGATCACCAGTGCCCGCGCCGCAAGGTCGCGCTGGCGGCAGGCCCAGACGACCGCTATGGCGATGAGCACGGTCGCGGCGATCGCGCCGGGCCCGAGCCAGCCCGCGGACCGGAGCGCATCGGTGCCGCGGTGCCCGGCCACCGCGGCGAGGGTTACGTTCTGGTCGTAAAACTCCATCGCCTTGGCCAGGGTGGTGCCCACGTGGCCCCGGGGCACCGTCAGTATCACGGGTACCTGCGTGAGCCCGCCGGCCAGCCATCCGATGGTCGCCGCGTGCTCACGGAGCCGGGGCAGCGCGATCACCCGCGCCGCCGCCAGCGGAAGGTAGATGACGGCCAGGGGGTTGGACGATGCCGCGGCGAAGCTGACCAGGGCCGCGGCGGCCATGCCCCAGCGGGACCGCGGCCGCCACACCAGCGCCCAGAACGCGGCGAAGAGCAGGTACCAGGTGGTGTTCACCGCGTTGTTGGCGATCTCCTCCAGTGCCGTCGGCAACAGCACCACGCTGGCGGCCAGCAGCACGCGCAGCTCGGTCCGGTGAACGTGGCCGGAGCATGCGTGGAAGACGAAAACCCCCAGGCACGACGCGGTGAAAGCCCCGGCGACCGCGAAGCCGATGGCCGCGTCCCGCAGCGGGAACCTGACGATCACATCGGCGGCGAAACGCGGGTAGAGCTCGAGGTAACCGGCGAAGGGGGTGAACAGGCTCCGCGCCGACGAGGACAGGGCCTGGGGCAGGAAGACGTTGCGGTCCTCCGCCCACAGGGTCCGCCAGGCCGGGACTCCGGTCTGGCGGACCAGCATGATCAGCGTGCCGAGGATGATGGCCGCGAGGTTGGCCAGCAGCCGGGCAGCGGTTGATCCCCCGGGCGGGGCTGCCGGGGACGGCGGGAACAGTGGCGCCAGCATGCGGCCGAACCGGCCCAGCCATGGCCGCCCCGCAGCAGCATCCGCACTGGCCGCCGGTTCGCCGGCGGCGTCCGCTCGTCCTGGGCCGGGCCGCTGGCAGGCATCGTGCCAGGCGCTGCGTCACCGGTGAGCGCGCTGCCGGGTGTGCCGCCCGGCGTCGCCTCACCGGTCAGCGCGCTGCCCTGGCCCGTGCCGTTGCCCGGGGCCGCGCCGTCGGCGGCGGGACCAGCGGGCGACCCGGAAGCGCCCCAGCCAGCGTGGCCAGCCTGGCCCACGGGATCACCTCGTTGAGCATGTCCGCGAGGCTGCTAGCTGCCTCGAAGGCGGGTATCCGCCATAGCCTCCCAAAAGCGGACTATACATAGCAGCCAAACGGTCATGAAACCCACTCGCCGGGCGGCGGCCAGACCGGATCAGCGGGCGCGGCCGGTATGGCCGGGGGCGTGACTAGCCGGAGACGGTGACGTCGTGCCACAGGCCGCCGTTGATGTTGAGGTTGTTGCCGGTGTCCTGACCGGGCGAGGTGTCGCTGATGTAGGTGTACAGCGGGTGCCCGTTGTAGGTGGCCTGCGACGAGCCGTCGGACCGGGTGATTGTGCCAAGCGTGCCGGTGACGCCCGGCCCGGCCTGCACGTGTCCCGGCACGGGGGGCCAGTACGCGGCGCAGCTTCCGTTGCAGACCGACTTGGTCGCGGTGTCCGGGGCAAACCGGTACAGGGTGAACCCCTTGGCATTGGTCAGCACCGTCACGCCGTGGATCGTCGTGGTCTTGAGTTCCTGGCCGGAGCCGCCCGCGGTGGCCGAGCTGGAGCCCGCGCCCGCCACCGCGACGATCAGCAGGACCAGGGCCAGCGCCGACAGGCCGCCGATCACCGCTCCAGCGTGGGGGATACCAGCCAGGAGTCTGTCGATCATCGTGCCGCCAGCGGCGGGGGCGCCCCGGCTTGATCCGTTCGCCGTGCCCCCTCCGCCCGATGCGGCGGCCCGGCTCGAGACGCCCGCATGGGCCGGTACGCCCGCCTTGGCGGGTCCCGCCGGGGTCAGGGCCACCGTGGCGAGGACCGCGAACGCGGCTATCTCGATCAAACCGGCCACGATGCCGGCCGTGGTGCGGACCTCGTGGAACCCGAACAGGCCGAACCAGATCGACAGCAGGTAGCCGCCCAGGGTTGCCACAGCGAATCCGGCGCCGAGCGCTGCCATGAGCCGCCCGCCCGGGAACAGCACGAGTATGGCGAGGCCGAAGCCAGCGATCACCTGGAACAGGAAAAGCCAGCCGATCGTCGGTATGTGCCGGAATCCCCCGTTTGTGTACAGGTCAAGATGGATTGCTGCGTCGGCGACCAGCAATCCTGCTCCCACCACCCGCAGCCCGAGTTGTACCCGGGCCGCGCCCAGCCACTGCGAAATCTGCATGACTCTTTCACGCCCCTGGAAGCCTGCTGGTTCAGCACGTGTGCCTGTTAGCTGACATTCCCCGTCGGGGTGCCCGCTATCCGGACCGGATCTGACTGTAGTGGCCAAGAGCCGCCCGTGGGGCGGGCGGCGCGGAGCGCGGCACCGCAATCGCCGGAAACAAACTCGATTGCGTGGCCACGGGCTCGTGCACATGATGAGGCCCGGGCCACCAACGGGAACAGACAGGAAGCGTTCGCCATGGAACCGGCAGTTCTCGACGCGACGAAGGCAGCCATCCTGTGTCATGGTGCGGCGTCGCTGACGGTGAACGACCTGACGCCCGCCGATCTGGGGCGGATCGCCTGGTCCGGCGGTCCGCTCCACAGACCGGCCGTGGCGGAGGCGCTGAAACGGTCGGAACACGGCGAGGTCGACTACCTGGCGGCCCGCTCACCCGATGGGTCGCCGGTGTCCATCGGCGGCGTCGACTATGCGGCCCACGACCGGGCAGGCACGCTGTGGCAGCTCGCCACCCATGGGGAGCTGACCGGGCTCGGCATCGGCACCTGCCTGATAGCTGCGCTGGAGGACCGGATCCGGGCGCGTGGCCTGCCCTGGGCCATGCTCGGCGTGGAAGACAGCAACCCCAGGGCCCGCGCCCTGTATGACCGCCTCGGCTACGAAGCATGCGGTCATGAACGGGCCTCCTGGCCGGAGGCCGACGGCCAGGGCAACGCCTTCACTTACCACACGGAACTGACGCTGATGCGCAAGAGGCTCAGCGATGCTTAACAAGCCGGTCGTGTGACAGCCGCCACGACGGGACCGAGAAAGATCAGGGCTGCTGGAAGTCCGGCTTGGTCCAGATCCGTTCCCGCTTGTACTTCTTGACGAAGCGGATGTACTGCTGGGCCGGCGGGGTGTGCCAGCGGCCGGCGAACCAGCGCCCGACACAGCCCCACGCGTCCCCGGCCCGGTACTTGCCCACGTGGGTCACCGTGTTCAGCCAGGTCTCGTAGCCGTCGAAGCAGGACCGCCAGATCGCGTACGCGGTATCCGCGTTCATCGCGGTGGACTTCGCTATCCCCGGCCAGCTCGATTTCTCATACGGATACCTGTTCTGCAGGACTCCCCAGCTCTGCGGGCACAGCCCCGGCTTGCCGTCACTGCCCGGGGGATGGCCCGGCGGGCAGCCGCTGGGCTCCCAGTCGCCCTTGGTGGTCTGCCGCCACCAGCTTTCCACGGCCGCCTGGGCGAAGACGATGTCCTGGTCAATGCCCCACTTGCAGGCGGCCCACCGCAGGATCTCCGCGGTGGTCCCGGTGAAGTTCCCGTTGATCCTGGGCACGATCTGCTTGTCCGCCTGCGGTTCGTCACCGGCCAGGAAATCCTTGCCCACGTGGTGGCCCATGGTGTGGTTGTAGCGCCGGTTGACGCCCTTGTTCTCCTTGACCGGCCGGGCGCGCACCCAGCGTGCGCACTGCGCGCCGGACGGCAGCTTGGCGCCGGGGGGCAGCGTGTGGAAGTAGGCCGGTGCCTTGTGCCCCGGCCGTGGCGGGGGCACCGCCGAGGCGGGTACCGCGGTTATCGTCAGCAGCAGGCCAAGCGCGGCGGCGACCGAGGCGGGCCGCGTCGCTGCCGGGCTCATCAGTCGTCGCATGACCCGCATCTGTACGCCCGCGGGCACACGGGTGTCAATCGGACCGCGATCCTGTGATCCCCACTCCGCGTACGCCCCAGGGCATACGCCGGACCGCGGCCGGGTCGCGGCGATGAGTCCGGCCCTGCCGGACCGTCCTTACCAGCAGACCAACGGAAGAGAGGCACCATGTTCACGGACACGAAGGCGTTCAGCGGGTTCTCGGTGGACGACACTGACCAGGCCAAGGAGTTCTACGGCGGAATGCTCGGCCTGCGGGTCTCCGAAGACCACGGCATCCTGACGCTGCATATCGCCGGGGACCGGGACACGATCGTCTACCCCAAGGGCTCCGGGCACACGCCCGCGACGTTCACGATCCTCAACTTCCCCGTATCCGATATCGAGTCGGCGGTGGACGAGCTCACCGTTCGGGGCGTCAAGTTCGAGCACTACGACTTCGTCGACCCCAAGGGCATCAACCGCCAGGGTGGCCCGCTCATCGCGTGGTTCAAGGACCCGGCCGGCAACATCCTGTCGGTGATCCAGGATGATTGACCGCCGTCAGACATCTTGGCGGTAGGCGCGCCACCCGCCGTAGCCGGTGATGTCGGGGAAGGTGTGCTCGCGGTCACCGCGGCGAAGAATCATGCCGAACGACAGTTCCGCCGGCTCAAGCTCCACGATCGACAGCTCCAGTTCCGGCGGCTCGCGGGCCAGCAACTCGTGCAGCTGGGCCATGGGCACGTCGTAGAGCTCGCCGAGGATCGGCTGGCCGCCCTCGCCGACCGGGCACAGCGCCGGGAACTCGTCCCGTACCGAGAAGAACCGGTACCGCGGCAGCGTGCGCCGTTCGCCGATCAGCGTCGCGCCGGCGATGTGCCGGTGCAGCGGGCCGCCCCGCATCCCGTCACCGGTCAGGAACATCAGCGGCACCGCCGTCTCCTTCCGCTGCGCCGGCCGGTTCCGTGGACGGCGGCCCTGCCAGTCCGGCGATCTCTTCCGGGCGCAGCGGCACCCGCCGCAGCGGCCGGCCGGTAGCGGCACGGACCGCCGCGACGATCGCCGGGGTGGACGAGATCGTGGGTGGCTCGCCGACGCCACGCAGCCCATAGGGAGCGTGCGGGTCGGCGAGTTCGAGGATGTCGAGGTGCATCGGCGGCATGTCGAGGATCGTGGGGATCAGGTAGTCGGTGAACGAGGGGTTGCGCACCAGCCCGTTCACCACCTGGATCTCCTCCATCAGCGCCAGGCCGAGGCCCTGCGCGGTGCCGCCATGGATCTGGCCGGCCAGTGCCAGCGGGTTCATCGCCTTGCCCACGTCCTGGGCGGTGGTCAGCTCCACGACCTTGACCAGGCCAAGCTCGGTATCCACGTCCACGACCGCGCGGTGCGCGGCGAACGCGTACTGCACGTGCGCGTTGCCCTGGCCGGTCTCCGGGTCCAGCGGGTAGGTGGGCCGGTGCCGCCAGGTGACGGTTTTCTCGATCACCTCGTCGCCGAGCAGCGCGGCCAGGTCCGTGAGCACCCCGGCGGCCTGCGAGCAGACCTTGCCACCGGACAGCGACAGGCCGTCGGGTGGCACGCCGAACTGGCGTGCCGCCCACTCGAACACGACGGTCCGCACCGCGGCGCAGGCCGCCTGCACCGCCCCGCCGGTGACGTAGGTCTGCCGGGAGGCCGACGACGACCCGGCGCTGCCCACCGTGGTGTCGGCAGGGTGGATGACGACCCGGTCCACCCCGAGTTCGGTCCTGGCGATCTGCGCCTGCACGGTGACCAGGCCCTGGCCGACCTCGGCGGCCGCGGTGTGCACGGTGACGACGGGCTCCCCGGCGACGGCCCCGAGGCGCACCCGGGCGGTGGAGTAGTCGTCGAACCCCTCGGAGAAGCCCACGTTCTTGATGCCGACGGCGTAGCCGACGCCGCGGACCACACCCTCGCCGTGGGTGGTGTTGGATACCCCGCCGGGCAGCTCGCGCAGGTCAGCCACGTGCCCTGGCGGCGGGCTGGGCGGCAGCGGCGCGGTGGACACCCGGCGCAGCAGTTCGGCGACCGGGGCGGCCGAGTCGACCACCTGGCCGGTGGGCATCACCGAGCCCTGCGACATGGCGTTGCGGATGCGGAACTGCGCCGGGTCCATCCCGACGCGCCGCGCCAGCTCGTCCATCTGGGACTCGTAGGCGAAGCACGCCTGCACGGCGCCGAATCCGCGCATGGCCCCGCACGGTGGGTTGTTGGTGTAGGCGGCGTAGACGTCGATCGTGACGTTCGGCACCTCGTAGGGGCCGGCCCGAGCGTGGCCGCGTTCGCCGCCACCGCGGGGGAGCTGGACATATACGCCCCGCCGTCCAGATAGATGCGGGCTGTGACGGAGACCAGCCGCCCACCGGGCGTTATGCCATGGGTGTAGTAGAGCTTGGCCGGATGACGGTGAACGTGCCCGAAAAACGACTCCTCACGTGAGTAGACCATCTTCACCGGACGGCCGGTGTGCAGCGCGAGCAGGCACGCGTGGATCTGCATGGACAGGTCCTCACGGGCACCGAACGCGCCGCCGACACCGGCCAGGACCACCCGCACCTTGTCCGGTGGCATGCCGAGGCTGGCCGCCACCTGCGCCTGGTCCACGTGTAGCCACTGAGTGGCCACGTAAAGCTCGACCCCGCCGTCCTCGGCGGGCACCGCCAGGCCGGACTCGGGGCCGAGGAACGCCTGATCCTGCATGCCGACCTCGTACTCGCCGCTGACGACGATGTCGGCGTGGGCGTGCGGGTCTCCCCTCCGGATCCGCACGTGCCGGACCAGGTTTCCGCCCGGGTGCACCGCTTGCGCGCCGGGCAGCAGCGCCGTTTCCGCGTTGGTGACCGGGGTGAGCACGTCGTAGTCGACCGTGATCGCGGCCACCGCGCGGCGGGCGGTTTCCGGGTGATCGGCCGCGACGATCACGACCGGCTCACCCTGGTAGCGGACCTCGTCACCGGCCAGGACCGGCTGGTCGGCGGCTTCGAGGCCGAAGGTCTTGCGCCCGGGCACGTCGTCGTGGGCCAGCACCGCGGCGACGCCGGGCAGGCGCAGCGCACCCGACAGGTCAACCCCCCGGATGCGCGCCCGGGGGTGGGGGCTGCGCAGCGTCGCGCCCCACAGCATGTCCGCCATCCACAGGTCGGACGAGAACGCGAACTCGCCGGTCACCTTCAGGGTGCCGTCCGGGCGCAGCACGCTCACGCCCACGCCCATCCCGGGCCGGCCGGTGATCGTGGCGGGGCCCGGGGGGCCGGGTATGGTCACCCGGCCCCCCTTTCGGGCGCCCCGCCGGGCCGTCGCGCCGTCGCCAGCCGAACGGCGTCGAGAATCTTTTCGTACCCCGTGCACCGGCAGAGGTTACCTGCCAGCGCCTCGCGAATTTGCAGATCGGTGGGCGCTGGGACGCGCCGCAGCAGGTCATCGGCCGCGACGATGAGCCCGGGCGTGCAGAATCCGCACTGGACCGCACCGGTGTCGAGGAACGCCTGCTGCACGGCGTCCAGCCCTCCCCCGCCCGCCTCCCCCTTCACTGCGACGCCCTCCACGGTGCGGACGCTGCGGCCCTGGGCCTGGCCCGCGGCGACCAGGCAGGCGCACACCACGACGTCATCGAGATAGACCGTGCAGGAGCCGCACTCGCCCTGTTCGCAGGCGTTCTTGGCGCCCGGCAGGCCGAGCCGCTCGCGGAGCACGAACAGCAGCGACTCGCCCTCCCACACGTCGTCGGCGACCGCGGGAGAGCCGTTGACCGTACAGCTCACGCGCATCGCTGCTGCTCCTGCTGATAGGACCGCCAGGCCCAGGCCAGGGTGCGCCGGGCCATGACGGCCAGTGAGTGCCGTCGGTAGGCCACGGTGCCGCGCACGTCGTCGATGGGCGAGGCCGCCTCTGCCACCAGGTCGCCGAACCGCCGGACGGCGGGCTCCGCCAGCGGCCCGCGCGAGTGCCACAGGCCGCGCTCGGCCAGCTCTTGTTCGAGGAACTCCTCGGCCGCGATGGCCGGGCGGGGCGTGGGGGCCGCGGAACCGAACCCGGTGCCTACCCGGCCCTGCTCGGGGTGCAGCGCGATCGCGAACGAGGACACCGCGATGACCATCGCGTTCCGCACGCCTACCTTGGAGAACTCCTGCGGGCCGTCGGCGGCCGGGACGCGGACCGCGGCGATCAGCTCGTCCGGGGCCAGCGCCGAGCGCTTCACCCCGGTGTAGAACTCGCGGATCGGGATATGCCTCACCCCGCGCACCGACTCCGCCTCGACCACGGTGTCGCAGGCCAGCAGCGGGGGATGGGCGTCGCCTGCCGGGGAGGCCGAGCCGAGGTTGCCGCCGACCGTGCCCCGGTTGCGGATCTGCGGCGAGCCGACCGTGCGGGACGCGCCGGCCAGCCCGGGCAGGCGGCTGGTGAGTTCGCTGATCACCCGCGCGTAGGGCACGCCAGCGCCCAGCCGGATGACGGGGCCGTCGGCCGACCACTCGGCCAGGTCGCGGACCCCGGTGAGGTCGAGCAGCGCGGCCGGGCGCACCCGGTCGAAGTTGATGTCGACCATCACGTCCGTGCCCCCGGCAAGGGGCAGCGCGCCGGGGTTGGCGGCCTTGACGGCGAGCGCATCCGACCAGGTCGCAGGCCGGAAGAACTCCATGACGGACAGTACAGCGGGGTCCCCGGCTCCAGGCCAGGCACAGAATCACCGAATCGGGGGTGGTGAGGGGCGGATCGTTTGTGCTTTCCTACAAGGGTCCGTCAGCGTGATCACGGGACCGCGTCCGGAGGACCCCGGACCGCCCCGTGATCATGGGATTGGTGTCGTTCCAGCAACACCAATCCCATGATCACCAGCTTGGCGGGCGGTCCGTGAGCAGCGGATTGCCGGGGAGACTGGCAGTTGGGCTGGGGTAGTGCACCGGGAGGCTGGCGGTGCTGCTGCGTGAGTTGCTGGAGGCGCCGGACCTGCGGTTGCGGGTGCTGGTGGGAGAGGACGCCCTGGACCGGCAGGTCGGCGGGGTGTTCACCACCGACCTGCTCGACCCGCGCCGGTACCTGTCCGGCGGCGAGATCGTGCTGACCGGCCTGATGTGGCGGCGTGGCCCGGACGACTCGGAAGCCTTCGTGTCCACCGTGGTGGCCGCCGGGGCGGTGGCCCTCGCCGCTGGCGACGCCGCGCTGGGATCGGTCCCCGACGACCTGGTCCTGGCCTGCCGCCGGCACCGGCTTCCGTTGTTCGAGGTGCCCGTCGACGTCTCGTTCGCCGCCATCACCGAGCAGGTACTGACCGCCCGGCTGCGCTCCGCTGCCGGGCCCAATCCCGCGGTCGCCCGGCTGCGGCTGCTGGCGGGTGGCCCGCCGGGGGCGGCGCGCCCGGGCTCCCGGGAAGCGGCGGCGACCACCGCGCCAACCGTGTTCGCCGTGGCCAGCCGCGAGTACGGGATCACCGGACAGGTGATCTCGGCGGCCGGGCGGCTCTGGTTCGGGGCGCCGCCGCTGGCGAGCGAGCGGCTTCGGCAGGCGCTGGCCACGGCCTGGCTGAGCGCGGCCGAACTGCCCGCGACGGCCTGGATGGACGGTGAGCCGTACTCGCTGTTTGGCGTCGCCGGGCAGCAACCGCACCGCCTGGCCCGCTGGTTCGTGGGCTTCCACGGCGATTACCACGCGTGGGACTCCGACCAGCGCGCGGTCGCCGACGAACTGGCCAGGGTGGCCGCCGATTACCGGGCCCGCCACGAGGAGGGCCTGCGCGGCGTGCGCCGGGCAGCCGACAGCGCGCTGCAGCGACTGCTGGACCGGCCCGCCGATGTCGCCGGGCCGCAGGACGGGGAGACCGCCGACGCGCTGCGGCGATGTGGCCTGCCCCCGGCCGGGCCCCTGGTCGCGATCGCGCTGACCGCCGGGCCTGCGCGGTACCCGGCGGAGCGGCAGCCGCAGGAGAACGCGCCGGCGCCGGGGGACGCGGCCGGGCCCCAGGCCGCTCGCGTGCTGCTGGAGGACATGCTGCCGGCGCCCGTCGTCGGCGTGCACGGATCCGAGGCTCTGGCGCTCGCCCCCGGCGGCGAGCAGGTGGTGGGCCGGATCCGCGACGCGGTGGGTGTGCTGGGACGCCTGCCCGGGCTCGAGCTGGCGTTCGGGCTGAGCGTGCTGCCCGGCACCGTCGCGGCCGGCCAGGCCGGGAGCCACGCCGCCGGGTCTTATGCCGGTGGCGAGGGCGGCAACCCGGAGACCGGGTGGACGGTGGCCGGCATCTCCCATGCGGTCGTGCAGGCACGCCAGGCCCGGCGGCTCGCGGCCCTGCCCGGCGGGGGAGTGCGCCTGGTGGATGCCGCCGCGATCGGCTCGGTGGGGCTGCTGCTCGCGCTGCTGCCGGGCGAGGCGAAGCAGGCGTTCCGGGCCAGGCTGCTTGACCCGCTGCTGGCCTACGACGCGGAGCACGGGACCGAACTGGTCCGCACGCTGGAGGTGTTCCTCGCCTGCTCGGGATCGTGGACCAGGGCGGCCGACACGATGTTCGTGCACGTCAACTCGCTCAGGTACCGGATCCGCCGGATCGAGGAGCTGACCGGCCGCGACCTGGGGTCGCTGGAGGACCAGGCCGCTCTGTTGCTCGCGCTCCGTCTGCGGAGTACCCCGCAATAGCGGAGCACGAGCGCCGGGCGCCCCATCAAATGAACCGGTGCTCAGGCTGTGGGTGCTGCCTGTGCCGTCCCCGGCGCCCTAGCCAAGAATGAGCCCGCGGACCCGGCGGGCGGCGGCAGCATCCAGGCCGGGCAGTTCCCCGCCGGATAGCAGCGCGTCGAGGCGGTCCGGCTGCCGGTAAGGGCGCCAGGCCGGCCAGCTGCGCCGCGGGCGGCCCGGCCAGCCCGCACTCCGTGGCCAGCACGGCGAGCGCATGATCGCCGGGCAGCCGGTCGAACCAGGCCAGGCCGAGCCGGGCCCGGCCGTCGCCGGTCAGCTCGCCGAACAGCCGCAGCCTGGCCATACCGCCGTCGGGGTGGATCTCCAGCCGGACGTGGGTGGCGCAATGCGACCGGGCCGGGTCAATGCGGAACCGGTGCCGGGTATCGGGCTGCAGCCGGGCCGACGGCAGCAGCTCGAACCACTCCGCCGCGTCCGGCCCGTCCCCGCCGCCGTCGCAGGCGCGCACGGCCGCCGTGGCCGGGGCGTTGCCGAGGAAGCAGGAGGTGTCCACCACGGCCTGGTGGATGTGCCCGGCGCCGGCCAGCCGGAACAGCACCCAGTCGTGACCGGCGTCCCGGCGCCGCCGGGTCTCCCAGCCGTCGCCCATCACCGCCGCCCGGCCGGGGCCGATCATGTTCTCCGGGGGCGAGTAGAACCGGTCGCTGGCGTCGACCACCGTGCCGCCGTTCTCCAGCGCGACCAGATCCAGCGGCTGCCCGTCCAGGAGCCTGGGGTCCGGCACCACCGCTCCCTCGGCGCGCAGTCTGGCCACGCCGCCGTCGGGGTAGATGGTCAGCCGCAAGTGCGTGAACCGGCTGCCGTCCATGACCGGGAACCGGTTCTCGGTGTCGCCGGCCAGCGGGCTGCGCGGCACGAGCTGCGCCCAGGTGACAGCGTCGCTCAGCAGCTCACCGGGGGAGGGGTAGCCCTCGGCGGCGCAGGCCTCCACCGAGCACTCGGCCGGGAAGTTGCCGGTGAAATGCGCGGTGTCCACCACAACGGCGTGGATGACGCCCGGAGCGCCGAGCCGGATCAGCGCCCAGTCATGGCCGGGAGAGCGTCGCCGCCGGGTCTCCCACCCGTCCACCACCTGGCCCTTGTGCCCGAAAGTGCCCGGCTGGTGCCCGGGAGGCTCGGCGCGCAGCAGGTTCTCCTTCTCGCCGAAGAACTCGTCGCTGGCCGCGATCACGCCCGCGCCGAGCCGGCGCGAGGCCAGGTTCACCCGCGAGTCCATCATTGCCTTCTCAGCAACCTTCCGGCCGGGGTCTCGCCGGCTTCCCGGCCGCGCAGCCAGGTGCGGCGCACCACTCCGGTGAGTGTCCGGCCAGCGTAGGGGGTCACCGGGTGGCGGTGCCGCAACCGGGCCTCCTCGACGGTGAACGAGGCCTCGTCGTCGAACGCGACCAGGTCGGCGTCGCGGCCCGGGGCGAGTGCTCCCTTGTGCGGCAGGCCCGCGAGCGCGGCCGGCCAGGCGGCCATCCACCGCACCACGTCGGCAAGCCCGTGGCCGCGCCGGCGTGCCTGGGTCCACACCGCGGGCAGGCCAAGCTGGAGCGAGGAGATCCCGCCCCACGCGGCCCCGAAGTCCCCGGACTCCCGCTGTTTCAGCTCTGGCGGGCAGGGCGAGTGGTCGGACACCACCACGTCGATCAGCCCGCTGGCGAGCCCGGCCCACAGGCCGTCCCGGTGCGCGGAGTCCCTGATGGGCGGGCAGCACTTGAACTCGGTCGCGCCGTCGGGCACCTCGTCCGCGCTGAACGTCAGGTAGTGCGGGCAGGTCTCCGCGGAGACCGCGGCGCCGTCCGCGCGGGCCGCCGCGATCAGCGGCAGCGCGCCCGCCGACGCCAGGTGCAGGATGTGCACCCGCGCGCCGTGCCGCGCCGCCGCACGGAGCAGGTGCGCGATCGCGGACTCCTCCGCCTCCGGTGGGCGCGAGGCGAGGAAGCCCGCGTAGGACCGGCCGGCCGGGACCGGCGCCGCCGCGACCACACGGGGGTCTTCGGCGTGCACGATCAGCAGCGCGCCAAGCCGTGCGGTCTCGGCGAGGACCGCGTCGAGGTGCCCGGCATCCAGGCAGCCGAACTCGGGTACCCCGGAATCGATCAGGAACGCCTTGAACCCGAACACCCCGGCCTCGTGCAGCCCGGCCAGGCCGGCCAGATTGCCGGGCACCGCGCCGCCCCAGAAGCCGACATCCACCCAGGCGGCGGGGGCGGCGGCGACCTGCTTGGCGCGCAGCGCGGCGGCGGTCGTCGTCGGCGGAACCGAGTTCAGCGGCATGTCGATCAGCGTGGTGACCCCGCCGGCCGCGGCGGCCTGCGTCGCCGTGGCGAAACCCTCCCACTCGGTCCGGCCCGGCTCGTTGACGTGGACGTGCGTGTCCACCAGGCCGGGCAGCAGGACCTCGTGGCCGGGCAGTTCCGTCACCGTGACCGCGTCCAGCATCTCGCCGTACCCGGCCAGCGCGGCGATGCGGCCCTCGCGTACCCCGACGGTGACCGGCCGGACGCCGTCCGGGGTGACCGCCCGCCGGGCCCGGACCGCCAGTTCGTACTCGGCCATGCGGTTCACGGTACGGGAGTGTTGCCGGGAGCTGCCAGGGGGAAGATCAGCACCATGCCCGACCTCGAACGGCTGAACGCGCTGCCTGATGACGAAGCCGTCGGCGTGCTGCTGGGCTGCTGCGCCGCGCCAGGGTGGGCGCGGCGGGTCGCCGCCGGGCGGCCCTACGCCACGGAGGCGGATCTGCTGGCCGCGGCCGGCGCCGCCTGGGCGGCCCGGGAGCCCGGCGACCTCGACGCGGCGATGGCCGGCCATCCCCGGATCGGGGAGCGGCGCCTGTCCGGCTGGTCCCACGGCGAGCAGGCCGGAGTGGGTTCGGACGCCGGGACGGAGCAGGCCCTGCGGGCGGCGAACGCCGCGTACGAGGACCGGTTCGGGCACGTGTTCCTCATCTGCGCCACCGGCCGCGGCGCCGGCGAGATCCTGGCCGAACTACACCGCCGGATGGCGAACGACCCGGGCACCGAGCGCGAGGTCGCGGCGGCGGAGATCGGCAAGATCAACGCGATCAGGCTGCGGAAGCTGGTGACGCCGTGACGACTGTGTCCACGCACATCCTGGACACCGCGCGGGGCCGCCCGGCGCAGGGCGTTCCGGTCACCTTCGACGTCTGGGACGACGGCGCCTGGCAGCGCGTTGGCACGGCGGAGACCGGCCCCGACGGCCGGGTCACCACCCTGCCCCCGGCGGGCGCGGCCGGCCCGGTCTCCGGCCGGCTCGTGTTCGCCGTCCGGGAGTACCTGGTACGAACGCACGGCGCCGCGTTCTTCCCGGAGATCACCGTCGTGTTCGAGGCCGGGCCCGGTGAGCACTACCACGTGCCGCTGCTGCTGGCACCGTTCGGCTACACCACCTACCGAGGGAGCTAGACATGGCCCAGGACGCGGTGCTGACGCAGGCTCAGTACGGCAAGGCCGAGGTGCGTGTGCTGCACGTGGACCGCGGCGCACA
Source organism: uncultured Actinomycetes bacterium (assembly GCA_963813395.1). GTDB lineage: Bacteria > Actinomycetota > Actinomycetes > Streptosporangiales > Streptosporangiaceae > DASXKD01. Next base: position 300,054 of record CAWEYV010000007.1, on the reverse strand, counting down.
GCGGCACGAGATCACCGACCTGAACGTCAGCATCGCGCTCGCCGGCGGCCTGACGGATACGTACCTGACCGGCGACAACTCGGGCGTGCTCACCACCGACGCGCAGAAGAACACCGTGTACGCGTTCGCCAGGAAGTTCGGGGTGGCCCCGGCCGAGGAGTTCGGCCTGCGGCTGGCCAGCCACTTCGCCGGCATCGGGCCGGTCGAGCGGGCCCAGGTGCGGATCGAGCAGTACGGCTGGCGGCGCATCGAGGCGGACGGGACACCCCATCCGCATTCCTTTGAACGCCAGGCAGGAACGCGCGTTGCCAGCGTCATCGCGCACGCCGACGGGGGCAGCGAGGTCGTGGCCGGCGTGACGGACCTGGTACTGCTGAAGTCGTCGGGCTCGGAGTTCCAGGGGTTCCTCGTCGAGGAGTACACGACGCTGGAACCCACCGACGATCGCATCCTGGCAACCGCGGTCCGGGCGCACTGGCGTATCGCATCCGTAGACACCGACTGGGACGCGTCGTTCCGCGGCGCCCGGGCGGCACTGACGGAGGCCTTCGCCGTCACCCACAGCCGGTCCCTGCAGCAGACCCTGTACGCGATGGGCGAGGCGGTACTCGCCGCCCGTCCCGAGGTCTGCGAGGTGCGCCTGTCGCTGCCCAACAAGCACCACTTCCTGGTGGATCTCGCCCCGTTCGGCCTGGACAACCCCGGTGCGGTGTTCTTCGCGGCGGACCGCCCCTACGGGCTGATCGAGGGGGCGGTACAGCGGGCGGGCCGGAGCGGCGGCGACCCGGAGCACCAGTGGTGACCACGCCTGCCGATCTGGTGGTGACCGGGGCCACGCTGGTCGCCACCTGCGACGCGGAGCAGCGGGAACTGGCCGGCGGCTGGGTGGCGGTCACCGGCGGGCTGATCAGCGGGGTCGGCGCGGCGGGCGACCCGCCGCCCGCGGCGGCACAGACCCTGGACGCCAGCGGCTGCCTGGTCACGCCCGGCCTGGTCAACACCCACCATCACCTGTACCAGAACCTGACCAGGTCGTACGCGCCCACGGTCAACGGCACGCTGTTCCAGTGGCTGTCCGGCCTGTACCCGCTGTGGGCCGGCCTGGACGAGGAGGCCGCGTACCTGTCCGCCTGGGTGGGCCTGGCCGAGCTGGCCCTCGGCGGCTGCACTACCAGCACCGACCACCTGTACGTGGCGCCGAGCGGCGGCGGTGACCTGTGGTCGGCCGAGATCGCCGCGGCGCGTGAGGTCGGCCTGCGGTTCCACCCGACGCGTGGCTCGATGACGCTGTCGGTCAAGGACGGCGGGCTGCCGCCCGACTCGGTGGTGCAGGACGACGACGAGGTGCTCGCCGACAGCGAGCGGCTGGTCGCCGCGCATCACGATCCCGGCTGGGGGGCCATGGTGCGGGTCGCCCTCGCCCCGTGCTCCCCGTTCAGCGTCAGCCCCGAGCTCATGCGGCGCACCGCCGAGCTGGCCGAACGGCTCGACGTGCGGCTGCACACCCACCTGGCCGAAGACCCGGACGAGGACTCCTACTGCCTGGAACGCTTCGGCCGGCGGCCGGTCGAGCAGTTCGACGAGGTGGGCTGGCTGACCGGGCGTGCCTGGGTCGCGCACTGCATCTACCCGAACGAGGCCGAAGCCGCCCGGCTGGGCGCGGCGGGCGTCGGGGTGGCGCACTGCCCCAGCTCGAACATGCTGCTGGCCGGCGGGGGGTTCGCGCCGGTACGGGAACTGCGCGCGGCCGGCAGCCCGGTCGGCCTTGGCTGCGACGGGTCCTCGTCGGCCGACTGCGCCTCGCTGTGGATGGAGGCGCGTGGCGCGCTGCTGCTCGGCAGGCAGCGCCGCGGGCCCGCGGGCATGACGGCCCGGGAGGTGCTCGACATGGCGACCCGCGGTGGCGCCGGGTGCCTGGGCCGGGACGGGGAGATCGGCCAGCTCACCGCCGGCGCCGCCGGGGACCTGGTGTGCTGGCCGCAGGAGGGCGTGCGGTTCGCCGGGGCACTGACCGACCCGGTGGAGGCCTGGCTGCGGTGCGGGCCGACCTCGGCGCGGCACACGGTCGTGGCCGGGCGGGTCCTCGTCCGGGACGGCGCGCTGACCGTGCCCGGAGCCGGCGACGTGCTCGCCCGGCACGCGGCCGCCGCCGCCCGGATCCAGCGCCTCTCCGGCTGACCGCGCCTCGGCCGCGCCGTTTATTCGTACGGCGCGGGATTAACCATCGATAGCATTTGTCAACCAGCAACCATGGATTCAGCGACAAGCACAGGAGAGCGCCGTGTCACGCCAGCAGCTTCACATCACCCTCGCCGGCCGCGAGCTTGTGGTGGACGCTGGCACGACCGCCGGCGGCGCCCTTCATATGCAGAACGGAACCGCCGGGGAACCCCCCGCCAGCACCGTGATCGCCGCCCGGGTCAATGGAGAGCTTCGTGATCTGGCGGCGCCACTGGCCGACGGCGACGAGGTTGCCGGGGTCGGGATCGCCAGCGACGACGGCCGGGCGATCTTGCGGCACTCCACCGCCCACGTGATGGCGCAGGCCGTGCAGGAACTGTTTCCCGAGGCCAAGCTCGGTATCGGCCCCCCGGTCGAGGCCGGCTTCTACTACGACTTCGATGTGGAGCATCCGTTCGCCCCCGACGATCTCAAGGCGATCGAGGCGCGGATGCGCGCGATCGTCAAGCAGGGCCAGCGGTTCTCCCGGCGGGTGGTCAGCGAGGCGGAAGCGCGGGCCGAGCTGGCGAAGGAGCCGTACAAGCTGGAACTGGTCGGGCTGAAGGGCAAGGCCGCCGATCACGACGAGGCCGTCGAGGTCGGCGGGCCCGAGCTGACCATCTACGACAACCTCGACCCGAAGACCGGCGCGGTGTGCTGGAGCGACCTGTGCCGCGGGCCGCACCTGCCGACCACCCGGGACATCCCGGCGTTCAAGCTGATGCGCACCGGCGGCGCGTACTGGCGGGGCAGCGAGAAGAACCCCCAGCTGCAGCGGATCTACGGCACCGCGTGGGAGTCACGGCAGGCGCAGGACGACTACCTGCACCTGCTTCAGGAGGCGGAGCGGCGCGACCACCGCAAGCTCGGCGCCGAGCTTGACCTGTTCTCGTTCCCGACCGAGATCGGCAGCGGGCTTGCCGTGTTCCACCCCAAGGGCGGCACCATCCGGCGGGTCATGGAGGAGTATTCGCGGCAGCGGCACCTCGAGGCCGGCTATGAGTTCGTGAACAGCCCGCACATCACCAAGTCCGAGCTGTTCGAGACCTCAGGTCACCTGGGCTGGTTCAAGGAGAACATGTTCCCGCCCATGCAGATGGAGGGCGCGGAGTACTACCTCAAGCCGATGAACTGCCCGTTCCACATCCTGGTCTTCCGGGCCCGCGGGCGGTCGTACCGGGAGCTGCCGCTGCGGCTGTTCGAGTTCGGCACCGTGTACCGGTTCGAGAAGTCCGGCGTCGTGCACGGCCTGACCCGGGTACGCGGGCTCACCATGGACGACGCGCACATCTTCTGCGCCCGCGACCAGGTCGGCGACGAGCTGAAGAGCCTGCTGACGTTCGTCCTCGACCTGCTGCGTGACTACGGGCTTTCCGATTTCTACCTGGAGCTGTCCACCAGGGACGAGGCCAAGGAGAAGTTCGTCGGCAGCGACGAGGACTGGGAGCACGCGACCGCGTCGCTCGCCGAAGCCGCCGAGGAATCCGGCCTGGAGCTCGTCGCCGACCCGGGCGGCGCGGCGTTCTACGGGCCGAAGATCTCGGTGCAGGCCAAGGACGCGATCGGGCGCACCTGGCAGCTGTCCACCATCCAGCTCGACTACAACGAGCCCAAGCGGTTCGGCCTGGAGTACCAGGCGCCGGATGGCAGCCGGCAGGAGCCGATCATGATCCACCGGGCGCTGTTCGGCTCCATCGAGCGGTTCTTCGGCATCCTGACCGAGCACTACGCGGGTGCGTTCCCGCCCTGGCTGGCGCCGGTGCAGGTGGTGGGGATCCCGATCGCCGACGCGCACGTGGCCTACCTGGACCAGGTCGCCGCCCGGCTGCGCGAGCGGGGGATCCGGGTCGAGGTCGACGACAGCGCGGACCGGATGCAGAAGAAGATCCGCAACGCGCAGCGCCAGAAGGTGCCCTACATGCTGCTGGCCGGGGACGACGACGTCGCCGCCGGTGCGGTCTCGTTCCGGTACCGCAGCGGGGAGCAGAAGAACGGCGTGCCGATCGACCAGGCGATCGCCGAGATCGTGACCGCGGTCGCCGAGCGCGTCCAGGTCTGAAGGCGGTCCTAGTCCGCTGGGTCCTAAGCTGCAACCATGTCCAACCCGGGAGCGGATGAGCCAGCCGAGCGCGATGGGGCGGGCGTGCCCGACGGATTCCGGCGGCTGTGGGCGCCGTACCGCATGGCCTACATCAAGGGCGAGAACCGGGCCACCACCGACGGTCCGGAGGAGTGCCCGTTCTGCCGGATCCCGAAGCTCGACGACGCCGAGGGCCTGGTGGTCGCGCGCGGCGAACTGGTGTACACGGTGATGAACAAGTACCCGTACAACGCGGGGCACGTCATGGTGGTCCCGTACCGGCACGTGGCCGACTACACCGACCTCGACCTGGGGGAAACCGCCGAGCTGGCCGAGCACACCAAGCGGGCCATGCGGGCCCTGCGGGCGGCCTCGGGCGCGCAGGGGTTCAACATCGGCATGAACCTGGGCGGCGTCGCGGGCGCGGGCATCTCCGCGCACCTGCACCAGCACGTGGTACCGCGGTGGGGCGGCGACACCAACTTCATGCCGGTCATCGCCGGCACCAAGGTGCTGCCGCAGCTTCTGGCTGACACCAGGGACCTGATCGCGGCCGCCTGGCCCCAGGATCAAGCAGCGCGCTGAGCCCACCGGCGCCCGGGTGGGCCGTGGATGTGAAAGAGCCCTCAGATGGGCACCAAACTCACATCCACGGCCTCGCAGCACGGACCGGGGACGGGTGGTTAACTCTTGGCTTCGGCCGCGACCTTGTCGGCCAGGTGCGACGGCAGCGGCTCGTAGCGCAGGAACGACCGGGTGAATGAGCCGGTGCCCTGGGACATCGACCGCAGGTCGATCGCGTAGCGGGTGATCTCGAGCTCGGGGATCTCCGCCTTGACCATGGTCCGGCCCCCGCCGACGGGCTCGGTACCGAGCACCCGGCCGCGCCGGGACGACAGGTCCGACATGACCGCGCCGACGTAGTCGTCCGGCACCATCACCGACACCTCGTCCACCGGCTCAAGGAGCGACACCTTGGCCTTGTCGGCGGCATCCCGCAGCGCGGCCCGGCCGGCCTTCTGGAACGCCATATCCGAGGAATCCACCGAGTGAGCCTTGCCGTCGTACAGGGTGACCCTGATGTCCACCATGGGATACCCGGCCACGACACCCTGCTCCAGCTGGGCCCGCACGCCTTTCTCGACCGACGGGATGAACTGGCGCGGCACCACGCCGCCGACGATCTTGTCCACGAACTCGAAGCCGGAGCCGGAAGGCAGCGGCTCCACCTCGATGTGCGCGATGCCGAACTCGCCGTGGCCACCGGTCTGCTTGACGTTCCGGCCCAGCCCCTGCGCCTTGCCCGCGACCGTCTCCCGCAGCGGCACGCGCAGCTCGACCTTTTCCACCGCGACCCCGTACCGGGACGACAGCCGGTCGAGCATCACGTCGGTGTGGGCCTCGCCCATGGTCCACAGCACCAGCTGGTGGGTCTCGGAATTGTTCTCCATGCGCAGCGTCGGGTCCTCGGCCACCAGCCGGGACAGCGCCTGGGACAGCTTGTCCTCGTCGGCCTTGGACTTGGCCGTGATCGCCACGGGCAGCAGCGGCTCAGGCATGCTCCACGGCTCCATCAGCAGCGGCTGCTCCTTGCTGGAGAGGGTGTCCCCGCTCTCCGCGGTGGACAGCTTGGCGACCGCGCAGATGTCCCCGGCGGGACAGTCCGCCACCGGGCGCTGCACCTTGCCGAGGGGTGAGGTCAGCGCGCCGACGCGCTCGTCGGTGTCATGGTCGGCGTGGCCGCGCTCGGCCCGCCCGTGACCCGACACGTGCACCACGGTGTCCGGCCGCAGCGTGCCGGAGAACACACGGACCAGACTGATCCGGCCCACGTACGGGTCGGAGTTGGTCTTGACGACCTCGGCCAGCAGCGGACCGTTGGGGTCGCTGGACAGGCCGCTCACCGGCTTGCCGTCCACGGACGTGACGGCGGGCAGCGGGTGCTCGGCCGGCGAGGGGAAAGCCTGCGTAATGACTTCGAGCAGTTCCTCCATGCCGACCCCGTGCGGCGCGGAGGCAGCGAGCACCGGGTAGAACGTGCCGAGCGCGACCGCCTTCTCCAGGTCCTCGATCAGGCCCTTCGCGTCGATGGACGCGGGATCGTCGAGGTAGGCATCCATCAGGCTCTCGTCTTCGCTCTCCTGAATGATCCCCTCGATCAGAACGCTCCGTGCTTCCTCGATCCGGTCAGCATCCGCCGGGTCGGGGTCCCGCTCGGTGCGGGTACCGCTCGAATAGTCGAACATGCGGCCCGACAGCAGCCCGATCAGTCCCGTGAGGTCCGCGCCCGCGCCGCCAACCGGCAGGTACAACGGCGCCACCGCGTCGCCGAACGCGTCCCGGCACGCGTCCAGCGCCTGGTTGAAGTCGCCGCGGTGATGGTCGATCTTCGTGATCACCACGGCGCGCGGCATCCCGACCGCGGCACATTCCTCCCACAGCATCCTGGTCAGGCCGTCGACCCCTTCGGTCGCGGACACGACGAACAGCGCCGCGTCCGCCGCCCGCAGCCCGGCCCGCAGGTCCCCGGTGAAGTCCGCATAACCCGGGGTGTCGAGCAAGTTCACCTTGACGCCGGCGTGCACCAGCGGGGCCAGGGTGAGGTTGACCGAGCGCTGCTGCCTGATCTCCACCTCGTCGAAGTCGCTGACGGTCGTGCCATCCTCCATCCGGCCCGCCCGCTGGATGGCACCGGTCGCGACCAGCAGCGCCTCGACCAGCGTGGTCTTCCCTGAACCGGAATGGCCGACCAGCGCGACGTTGCGAACGCCTCCCGGCTGGTCGGCCATTGGTGCACCGCCTGCTGCTGTCGATGCTCTCCTGTCCGTCATCGTCGCCTCCTGTCCGTTCAGCTGCGTTAGACCAGCCTTTACCCGCTGGCCACCGGACCACAAGCCCCCGGCCAGAATCGCCCGGCGTGTGCCAGCGCCAGTAGGGTGTGCCCGGTGGATCCTTGCCGTCGCGCAGCAGGCGGAGGGTCCACGGGACATCCCCTAAGATCGGATGGCCATGCTGAACGTGCTGCGGCCCGCCCTGGCCCGCGTGCTGACCCCGGTCGCGGAACTGCTCGCGCGCACGCCGGTCACGCCCAACGCGATCACGATCATCGGCACTGCCGGGGTGGCCGCCGGGGCGCTATGGCTGTTCCCCACCGGCCACCTGTTCGCGGGCACCATGGTGTGCACCGGCTTCGTCCTGGCCGACATGCTCGACGGTGTACTGGCCCGGGTCAAGGGGACGAGCGGCGCGTTCGGTGCGTTCCTCGACTCCACCCTTGACCGCATCGCGGACGCGGCGGTCTTCGCCGGGCTCACCATCTGGCTCGTGCGCACGGGGCAGGAACCCCTTGCCCGGGTGGCGCTGTTCTGCCTCGTGGCAGGCGCCCTGATCTCCTACGCCAAGGCGCGGGCGGAGGGGCTGGGCATCCCCTGCGACGTGGGTTTCGCCGAGCGCACCGAGCGGATGCTCCTTGCCCTGGTCCCGGCGGGCCTGACCGGTCTCGGCGTTCCGTATGTTCTTGCCATCGGGCTGTGGGTGCTTGCGGTGCTGTCCGTGGTGACCTTCGGGCAGCGGGTAGCGGCCGTCCGGCGCGGGGCCGCGAGCCAGTCGCGGTCCGCGGCACCGGCGGGCCGCGGCCGCCCGGGTGGCGGGGAAGCGCCGGATGAGCCCAGAGCAGAGCGCCAGCGGGAGAGACCTCATGAGTAAGGCGTGGACCGCGGTCAAGGGACGGCTGATCGCCATCTCCTACGCGGTTGGCTGGTGGCTCGTCTGCCGCGTGCCCGAGTCGTGGGGCCGGTGGGTGTTCCAGCAGGCGGGCGAGATCGCCTGGCGCAGGCAGGGGCCCGCGGTTCAGGTCCTCGAAGCGAACCTGCGCCGGGTCATCGGCCCGGAGGCGACCGGCAAGGAACTGCGCGCGCTGTCCCGCGCGGGAATGAGCTCCTACGCCAGGTACTGGTTCGAGGTCTTCCGGCTGCCGGTGATCAGCCGCGAGCGGATCGTGGACCAGATGGGCTTTGTTCCCGGCGAGGACGCGATGTTCGCGACGCTCGCCACGGGCCGCGGGGTGGTAATGGCCCTGCCGCATATGGGCAACTGGGACCAGGCCGGGGCGTGGATCATCGCCGAGGGCGCGCCCAAGATCACCGTCGTGGCCGAGCGGCTCGAGCCTGAGTCGCTGGCCCGGCGGTTCTTCGCCTTCCGGGAGCAACTCGGGTTCGAGGTGCTGCCCGCGACCGGCGGAACGGCGCGGTTCGGGATCCTCGCCCAGCGGCTGCGCCAGGGCGGCCTGGTCTGCCTGCCGACCGAACGAGACGTGACCGGTACCGGCATCGAGGTGGACTTCTTCGGGGAGAAGGCGCTGATGATGGGGGGTCCCGCGGCGCTGGCCGTGCAGACCGGCGCGGCCCTGATGCCCGTCACGCTCTGGTTCAAAGAGGATGGCTGGGGAGCGCACATCCATGAGGAGATCCCCGTGCCCGCCGAGGGCACCAGGCGCGAGAAGGTCCTGGCGATGATGCAGGAAGTGGCCAAGGTCTTTGAAGCCGGCATCCGCGCCCACCCGGAGGACTGGCACATGCTCCAGCGGGTGTTCGTCGGCGACCTGGACCTGGCCCGCCTCGCCCGGGCGGAGGAGAAGGCGCGGGCGGCGGGCACCGACGCGATCGGCACGGACGGGAACGGCACCGGCGCCGATGGGAACGGCGCCGGCGGTAACGGCGGTGGCGATGGCCCCGGCGAGCTGGCCGGCGGCTGGGCCGCCCTGGACGGGCACCCGGACGGAGGCGGGCCGTGAGGATCGGCATGGTCTGCCCGTATACCTGGGAGGTCCCCGGCGGGGTCCAGGAGCACGTCAAGGACCTGGCCGAGGCGCTGATCGGGCTGGGTCACGAGGTTTCCGTGATCACCCCGGCCGACGACGACACCCCGCTGCCGGACTACGTGGTGCCTGCCGGGCGGGCGATCCCCGTTCCGTACAACGGGTCCGTGGCGCGGCTCGCCTTCGGCTTCCTCTCGGCCGCCCGGGTGCGCCGGTGGGTCAAGGAGGGCGGCTTTGACGTGCTGCACGTGCACGAGCCAGCCGCGCCCAGCCTGTCCCTGCTCGCCTGCTGGGTCGCGGACGGGCCGATCGTCGCGACCGTGCACACCGCCAACCCCCGGTCGCGGGCGATGCACGCCGCCTATCTCGCACTGCAGACCGCGCTGGAGAAGATCAGCGGCTGGATCGCGGTGTCCGAAGCGGCCCGGACCACGCTGGTAGAGCACATGGGCAGCGATGCGGTGCTGATCCCGAACGGGGTGACGGTGCGCCGGTACGAGAAGGCCAGCCCGCTGCCCGGCTGGCCCGGCAGCGGCGGGGCACTGGGGTTCCTCGGCCGGATGGACGAGCCGCGCAAGGGCTTGACCGTCCTGCTGCGGGCGTTCGAACTGCTGGCCAGCGAGCGGCCCGGGCTCCGGCTGCTGATCGCCGGGCCCGGTGATCTCGACGACGTACGCGGCCGGGTGGCCGAGGCGTTCCGGGACCGGCTGGTCCTGCTCGGCCGGGTATCGCAGGAGGACAAGGCACGCTTCTACCATTCGGTCGACGTGTTCTGCGCGCCCAACACCGGCGGGGAAAGCTTCGGCGTCGTCCTGATCGAGGCGATGGCGGCCGGCGCCCCGATCGTGGCCAGCGACCTGGATGCGTTCCGGCTGGTGCTGCGGGACGGCCGGGCCGGGGAACTCTTCCCGGCCGGCGATCCGGCCGCGCTGGCGGCCGCGGCGGGCCGGCTGCTTGACGACCCCTTCCTGCGCGGGCGGCTGTCGGCCGCGGCCACCGACGCGGTCCGCGCCTACGACTGGCCGGTGGTGGCCCGGGACGTGGTCAAGGTCTACGAGGCCGTGGTGCCCGCGGCGGGCAAGGTGGCGGTCGCGCCATGACCCGGCCCGCGCGCCTGAGCCCGGCTGCCGCGCCGACCGGCGGCGAGTATGACCGCGGCCGCGGTAAGGACATGCCGTGCTGACCGAAGTGATCCTGATCGTCGCCGTCGCGATCCTGGTTGGCGTCTACGTCTCCTGGCGTGCGGGCAGGCTGGACCGGCTGCATGCCCGGGTGGAGGGCGCCCGGGCCGCTCTCGACGCGGCCCTGGTCCGGCGCAGTGCGGTGGCGCTCGAGCTGGCCGCCGGTGGCCTGCTCGATCCGGCGACGAGCCTGCTTATCGCGGGCGCCGCGCACGACGCCCGGGCCGCGGGCCAGCTTGATGAACGCGCGCAGAACGACCTCACCCGCGCCCTGCGGGCCGCGCTCAGCCAGCCCGGGTTCCGGACCGACCTGGTCGCCCGGACCGGCGGGGACGAGTTGCTCGCCGAGCTTGAAGCCGCCGCGCACCAGGTGTTCCTGGCCCGCAAGTTCTACAACGACGCTGTCGCGGCAACCCGCTCGGCGCGGCGCAAGTGGCTGGTCCGGCTGCTGCGCCTGGCCGGTGGCGCCCCGATGCCTGAGTTCTTCGAGATCGACGACTCCCTCGTGGCCGGGAACGGCGCCGGGCTGGCAACCGACATGCCGCATCTCACCGCCGGTGACCCGCCTGCTGCATAGAGGTGCGGGTTCCGGCGCTTCGGTGCTCTGGGGCCGGAAGCGCCTACCATGGAAGAGCCGTCGCAGCGATTCCAGTGAGGTTCATCGTGTCAGTCAGCAGTTCCGCAGCTAGTTCCGGGCCCCAGGACTCCAGACCCGCGGAGAGCCAAGCCGGCGGTGCTGCGGTAACCGGGACAGCCCGGGTCAAGCGCGGCATGGCCGACATGCTCAAGGGCGGCGTGATCATGGACGTGGTCACGCCGGACCAGGCGAAGATCGCCGAAGACGCGGGCGCCGTGGCGGTGATGGCGCTGGAACGCGTCCCGGCCGACATCCGCGCCCAGGGCGGGGTCGCCCGGATGAGTGACCCGGACATGATCGACCAGGTCATCAGCGCGGTCTCCATCCCGGTCATGGCCAAGTGCCGGATCGGCCACTTCGCCGAGGCCCAGGTGCTGCAGGCGATCGGCGTGGACTACGTCGACGAGTCGGAGGTGCTCACCCCCGCCGACGAGGCGCATCACGTGGACAAGTGGGCATTCACCGTCCCGTTCGTGTGCGGCGCCACCAACCTGGGGGAGGCACTGCGCCGCCTCGCCGAAGGCGCGGCCATGATCAGGTCCAAGGGCGAGGCGGGCACCGGCAACGTGGTGGAGGCCACCCGGCACATGCGGCAGATCTCCGGCGAGATCCGGCGTCTTGGCACGCTGCGCGAGGAAGAGCTGTTCGCCGCGGCCAAGGAATTGCAGGCTCCGTACGAGCTGGTCGCCGAGGTCGCCAAGGCGGGCAAGCTTCCCGTGGTGCTGTTCACGGCCGGCGGCATTGCCACGCCGGCCGACGCCGCGCTGATGATGCACCTGGGCGCCGAGGGTGTGTTCGTGGGGTCGGGCATCTTCAAGTCAGGCGACCCGGCCCGCCGGGCCGCCGCGATCGTCAAGGCAACCACCTTCTACGACGATCCCGATGTGGTCGCCAAGGTGTCGCGGGGCCTCGGCGAGGCCATGGTCGGCATCAACACCGACACGCTCGGGCCCGCCGACCGCTACGCCGGCCGCGGCTGGTAAACAACCGGCGGCCGCCTGGACCGCCCCCTCCTAAACTCCCGGGGAAGTGCGGAGATGTTCGAACGGTTCACCGACCGGGCGCGCCAGGTCGTGGTCCTGGGCCAGGAGGAAGCCCAGGAGCTGGGGCACAGCTACATCGGTACCGAGCACATTCTGCTCGGCCTGCTCCGCGAGGGCGACGGTGTGGGGGCGCGGGCCCTTGAGTCGCTGGGAATCAGCCTGGAAGCCGCACGGCAGCAGGTCCAGGAGATCATCGGGCGGGGCGAGGGCATGCCCCCCGGCCACATCCCGTTCACCCCGCGGGCCAAGAAGGTACTCGAACTGTCGTTGCGCGAGGCGCTCCAGTTCGGTCACGACTACATCGGTACCGAGCACATCCTGCTCGGCCTGGTCCGCGAGGGCGACGGCGTGGCCGCCCAGGTGCTGGTCCAGCTCGGTGCGGACCTGCCCACCGTGCGTGCCGAGGTGGTCAAGGTTCTGCAGGAGTCGCCCGGCCCGCTGGACGTGCCCGGCGAAGGCCGCGCAACGGCCCCGCACCCGGGCCGCCCGCGCCAGCCGGGCGGCATGCCCGTCCGGGTGGGCAGCTCTCGGTTCGAGATGGAAGCCATCACCGCCCGCCTCGGCGAGGTGGTCAGCCGTCTCGACCTGATCGCGGAGCGGCTCGCCGCCATCGAAGGCCACCTGACGGAGGGCGGGCGTCCAGCCGCGCGCGCCCCCCGCAAACCGGCGGCGCCCAGGAGGCCAAAGCAGCCCCCGGCCGGGCCGCCCACGGGCGCGGGGGAGCCACCCGCCAGCGGCGAGGCATAGCAGCGCTGAATCCGCCGCCGGGAAACGGCGGCGGGATTGAATCGGCCTGGCCGGGTGTTTTACAGAGCTTGGGCCCGGATCGTGCCCGGCTACCCTCGGTATCAGGGTGGACAGAGTTGCGGAGGTTTATCAGTGGGATCGGCCCCGGTCATCGGAGTCCTTGCGCTGCAAGGGGACGTTGCCGAGCACCTGCGCATGCTGGCCGAGGCAGGTGCCCGGCCGGTGAGCGTACGCAGGACCGACGAGCTTTCGGTCGTTGACGGGCTGGTGATCCCGGGCGGCGAGTCCACCACGATGTGGAAGCTCGCGGTCGCCTTCGACCTGGCCGAGCCGCTGCGGAAGCGGATCAGCGGCGGGATGGCCGCGTTCGGCTCCTGCGCCGGGATGATCATGCTGGCCGATCGGATGGTGGACGGCGTGGCGGGCCAGGAAACCCTCGGCGGCATCGGGATGACCGTGCGGCGCAACGCGTTCGGCCGCCAGGTCGACTCGTTCGAGAGTGACATCGTGCTATCGGGGATTGCGAGCCCCCCGGATCCTCCGTTCTGCGCCGTATTTATCCGGGCGCCGTGGGTGGAGGCGGTCAGCGAACAGGTGGAGATTCTTGGCACCGAGCGTGCCACCGGTAGGATCGTCGCGGTCCGGCAGGGACCGCTGCTTGCCACCTCCTTCCATCCCGAGTTGACTGGCGATCTGCGCGTCCACCGGCACTTCGTGGACATGGTGAGGGAACGACTATGAGTGGCCATTCCAAATGGGCGACGACCAAGCACAAGAAGGCGGCCGTTGACGCCAGGCGCGGCAAGCTCTTCGCCAAGCTGATCAAGAACGTTGAGGTGGCAGCGAGGACCGGCGGCTCCGACCCGGCGGGCAATCCCACCCTGTACGACGCCGTGCAGAAGGCGAAGAAGAATTCGGTGCCGAACGAGAACATCGATCGCGCCATCCGCCGCGGCGCGGGCCTGGAGGCCGGCGGTGCCCAGTACGAGGCGATCACCTACGAGGGTTACGCGCCCGGCGGGGTTGCCGTCCTGGTGGAGTGCCTGACCGACAACAGGAACCGGGCCGCCGCCGACGTGCGCACGGCGCTGACCCGCAACGGCGGCACCATGGCCGACCCAGGCTCGGTGTCGTACATGTTCCACCGCCGGGGCGTGGTGCTGGTGCCCAAGGGCGACGGTGTCACCGAGGACGACGTGCTCGTGGCGGTGCTCGACGCGGGCGCCGAGAACGTCGAGGACCTCGGCGACTCCTTCGAGGTGACCTCCGAGCCCAGCGACGTGGTCGCGGTGCGGACCGCGGTGACCGACGCCGGGCTGGAGTACGAGTCGGCCGAGGTGGCGTTCTTGCCCGCGGTTGAGGTCCCTCTGGATGAGGATCAGGCCAAACGCGTGTTCCGGCTGATCGAGGCCCTCGAGGACTCCGACGACGTGCAGGATGTGTACGCCAACTACTCAGTTTCCGACGAAGTGATCGAGCGACTCGGGTAGCGACACGCCACCGTGGCTGGCCACCGGTGACGGCGCCGGCCGGTAGGGTCGGTTCCGAACACATGTTCGTTCCAGCTGGGTGGTGACGCATGCGAGTGCTCGGCGTCGATCCCGGCCTGACCCGGTGCGGGATGGGCGTGATCGATGGCGTGGCGGGCAAGCCGCCCGCGCTCGCCGCCGCCGACGTGATCCGGACCCCGGCCAGCGCGGACATCGCGGCCCGGCTGCTGGCGCTGGAAGTGGAGATCGACCGGTGGCTGGCGGAGTACCAGCCGGACGCGGTCGCGGTGGAGCGGGTGTTCAGCCAGCACAACGTCCGGACCGTGATGGGTACCGCCCAGGCGGGGGCGGTGGCTATCGTGTGCGCCGCGCGGCGTGGCCTGCCGGTCGCGCTGCATACCCCCAGCGAGGTGAAGGCGGCGGTGACCGGCAGCGGACGGGCCGACAAGGCCCAGGTCACCGCCATGGTGATGCGGTTGCTGCGGATGGACGACCCGCCCCGCCCGGCCGACACCGCCGACGCGCTGGCGCTGGCCATCTGCCATCTTTGGCGGGGCGCGATGCACCACCGGCTGGCCGCGGCCCAGGCGGCACTCAGGCAAGGAGGGCCACGGTGATCTCGCACCTGGCTGGCACCGTTTGCGCTATCTCACCCGAGGGCGCGGTCATCGAGGTGGGCGGCGTGGGTCTGCTCGTCCAGTGCACGCCCGGCACGCTGGCCACGCTGCGGGCGGGGGAGCAGGTCCGGGTAGCCACGTCGCTGGTCGTGCGGGAGGACGCGCTCACCCTGTTCGGCTTCGCCTCCGACGATGAGCGGGACGTGTTCGTGTTGCTGCAGACCGCCAGCGGGGTCGGCCCCCGCCTGGCGCTCGCGATGCTCGCCGTGTTCACCCCGGACGCCCTGCGCCGCGCCATAGCCACCGAGGACGTCGCCGCGCTGACACGTGTGCCCGGTATCGGCCGCAAAGGTGCACAACGGATCGTGCTGGAACTCGCCGGCCGTCTCGGGGCCCCGGGTATGGGCAGCCCAGCAGACGTGGGCGGTGTGGTGCTGTCCCGGCTGGGCGGCCCGGCACCGTGGCGGGAGCAGGTCAGGGCCGGGCTGGTCAACCTGGGCTGGCAGACCCGCGACGCCGACCAGGCCATCGCCGCGGTCGAGGCCGACGTGTCCGCGGCCGCCGAGGCCGGCGATCCGGGCGTGCCCGCCGCTGAGCCCGACGCGGCCGTGATGCTAAGGGCCGCCCTCCGGAAGCTGAGCCGGGCATGACCAGCAAGCTTTTCTGCTTTGCTGAGCGTGCTGCGCCGCAGGCGCCGGGCCGAACGCTGCGCAGCATTGCCTGGCGCACCTCCGGCACGACGCAGCCCCAGGCGCCGTTGCAGTGTCCCGGCGCCGAGGACCAGCCTCCCGCACCGCAATTTGGCGCGCCTCCGGCACGACCAAGCGAAGCGCCCGCGAGGGAGGCAATATGACCGACGAGCGGCTCGTGTCCCCGCTGGCCGAGGCCGATGAGCGGGTGATCGAGAGCACGCTCCGGCCCAAGCGGCTGAACGATTTCATCGGGCAAAGCCGCGTTCGCGAGCAGCTCTCCGTCGTGCTCGAAGGCGCCCAGCGGCGGGGTAAGCCGCCGGATCATGTGCTGCTGTCCGGCCCCCCCGGTCTGGGCAAGACCACGATCGCGATGATCATCGCGGCCGAGCTCGGCGCCCCGCTGCGGATCACCAGCGGGCCCGCCATCGAGCGCGCCGGGGACCTCGCGGCCGTGCTGTCCACGCTGGCCGAGGGCGAGGTCGTGTTCATCGACGAGATCCACCGGCTGGCCAGGCCGGCCGAGGAGATGCTCTACCTCGCCATGGAGGACTTCCGGGTCGACGTGGTGGTCGGGAAGGGACCGGGGGCGACCGCGATCCCGCTGGACATCGCCCCGTTCACGCTGGTCGGCGCGACCACGCGGGCAGGACTGCTGCCCGCCCCGCTGCGGGACAGGTTCGGCTTCACCGCACACCTGGACTTCTACGAGGCCGCCGAGCTGGAGGTCATCATCCGGCGATCGGCGTCGCTGCTGGGCGTGACGCTACGCGAGGAGGGCGGCGCGGAAATCGCTGGCAGGTCGCGGGGGACGCCCCGGATCGCGAACCGCCTGCTGCGCCGGGTGCGGGACTATGCCGAGGTCAGGCATGACGGCGTGGTGTCGCTGGAGGTCGCCAACGCCGCGCTGGAGCTGTACGAGGTGGACGCCAACGGCCTCGACCGCCTCGACCGGGCGGTGCTCCGGGCGCTGGTGACCAGGTTCGCGGGCGGACCGGTCGGGCTGTCCACGCTGGCGGTCGCGGTCAGCGAGGAAGCCGAAACGGTCGAGGTGGTCGCCGAGCCGTTCCTGGTCCGGGAGGGACTGATCGCGCGGACCCCCCGGGGCCGGATGGCCACCCCCGCCGCCTGGGAGTACCTGGGCCTCGCGGCGCCGGACGCAGTCGCGCAGCCCAGCGCGGGAACTCTTTTCGACGACGGCATCGTTTCCTGACCAGGTGGGCCCGCCGGGAGCGCGCTGGTCAGGTTGGATTACTTTGGTCGCGAGGATGTCACGATCGGTCGTGGAAGGCCATAGCCTGTTGGTGCGCCGCCTGCGCGCCGCTACACTTCGGCAGTTGGCCAGCGACAGCGTTGTGCTGTGGCGAAAAGTCGGGCTGGCCGGCGGCTCGGGGAAGGTGATCCGAGCGCGGCATGTCAACGGGAAAGGTGCCCCGTGATGGGGAATGAGATTCTCGCGGCGAGTTCGAAGTCGGGCGGTAGCAGTGCCTACCTGCTGATCGGGCTCGTGGTGCTGTTCGGCGTCCTCTATTTCGTGATGATCAGGCCGCAGCGCCGCCGCCAGCAACAGGCGCAGCAGACGCAGCGCGACGTCGAGCCAGGTGCCCGGGTCCGTACCACGGCCGGCATGTACGCCACCGTGGTGGCGGTGGAGGGCCAGGACGTCATCCTTGAGGTGGCCCCCGGTGTCGAGGCCCGGTTCATGCGGCGGGCCATCATGGACGTGGTGCCCGACGGCACCGAGACGGAGTACTCCGACGAGCCGGAGGATGTGGCCGACGACGAGCCGGAGGATATGGCCGACGACGAGCCGCAGGACTCGGACGAGGACGCGCCGCAGGACGCGCCCAAGAGGCGCAGCGAGGCTGAAGACGACGCTGCGACCGGCTGACGGTCGCAGCAGGAAGTCCACGGCGGCCGTGGCGACGAGTTGAGCGAAGGACAGGGAAGAAGTGGCTCCCCCAAGCAATAGCGCCTCCAAGCCCGGCCGGATGCTAGCACTGCTGGCCGCCGTCATCGTTCTGTTGCTGCTCGCCGTGGTAGGCAGCAACATAGCCAGCCCGGGGAAATGGTCGAAGGACTTCCACATCCTCCTCGGCCTTGACCTGACCAGCGGCACCCAGGTGGCGCTGAAGGCTCAGGCGCCGCACGGCAAGGCGCCGTCTCCGCAGGACATGAACACCGCGGTGCAGATCATGCTGAACCGGGTGGACGCGGGCGGCTTCACCGAGGCTTCGGTGGTGCCGCAGGGCACCAACATCATCAACGTCTCGGTGCCCGGCCAGAAGTCGCAGGCGGTCGTGAAGCTGGTCGAGCAGACCGCGGAACTGCTGTTCCGCCAGGTGCTGTTGCAGGCGCCGAACCAGGCGACAGCGGTTCCGACGCCGACCACGACGCCGACGCCGAGCTCGACGGCAACCGGCTCGCCCAGCCCGTCGGCGCACGCCTCGCCCAGCGCGTCAACGAAGGCCTTTGTGCGTGGCAGCGCGCACAGTGGAGTGGCCGAGATGGCCCGCAGCGCCCGCAGCCTCGGCGGAGCGGCCGCGCTCACCGCGGCGGCCAAGCCGAGCCCGACCCCGTCCGCGACCGGCAGCCCGTCCGCGGCGGCCACGCCTTCCGCGACGCCGTCGCCGGTGCCCACGTCGGCGAACGGCACCTCTACCTGGCAGACCGCCGCCGGCGATCAGGCGCTGGTCAGCCCGCAGGTGAAGAAGCTGTTCAACGAGGTCAACTGCGCCGACAAGAACTGGCAGCAGCAGATCGGGTACACCCCGCAGATCTGGAACGACCCGAACACCCAGATCGTGTCCTGTGGGTCGCTCAACGGGGTGCTGTACAAGTTCGCGCTGGACAAGTCCCTGGTGAAGGGCAGCGATATCAAGAATGCCAGCGCCTCCGTGCAGCAGGGCACCACGTTCTGGCAGGTGAACCTGAACTTCAAGTCCGCGGGGGCCACGGCGTTCGGCAACCTGACCACGAAGATGTACAACACGTACGGCAAGACCCAGTCGCCACTGGACGACCTGGCGGTCGTGCTGGACGGCAAGGTGATCTCGTTCCCCGCGATCAACCAGGGCCCGATCGTCGGCGGGTCAGCGCAGATCACCGGGAACTTCGACCAGAGTTCCGCGACCAGCCTGGGGAACGTTCTGTCCTACGGTGCGCTGCCGCTCAGCTTCACGCAGCAGTCGGTGGAGTCGGTCAGCCCGCAGCTGGGCCACGACCAGCTGGTCGCCGGCCTGATCGCGGCTGGCCTCGGGCTGCTGCTTGTCGTGGTCTACCTGATGTTCTACTACCGCGGCCTTGCCATCGTTGCGGTGTCCAGCTTGATCATCGCGGCCCTGATCGTGTACTTGTCGGTGATCGCACTCGGCAAGTACGAGCACCTGGCGCTGTCGCTGGCCGGGATCGCGGGCCTCATCGTGGCCATCGGTATCACCGCGGACTCCTTTGTCGTGTTCTTCGAACGATTGCGCGACGAAGTGCGGGAGGGCGGTAAGACACTGCGGACCGCGGTGGAACACGGGTGGGTCCGGGCCCGGCGGACCATCCTGGTCTCCGACACGGTGTCCTTCCTCGCCGCCGCGCTGCTGTACTACTTCTCGATCGGCGACGTCCGCGGCTTCGCGTTCACGCTCGGCCTCACCACGGTCATCGACGTGCTGGTGGTCTTCACGTTCACCCACCCGGTCATGACGCTGCTCGCCAGGACCACGTTCTTCGGCGGCGGCCATCCGCTGTCCGGGCTTGATCCGGTGCGCCTGGGTGCCCGAGCGCCCTGGCGCGGCGGGCCGCGCGCGCCGGCCAGGCCGGCGCGGCCTGCCACAGCCAGGTCCGCCACGGCGAAGGAGGCGTGATGTCGGGGCGCGGCGGCGGCATCGGCGGCAGGCTCTACCGCGGTGAGGTCTCGATCGAGTTCGTGGCCCGCAAGCGGCTCTGGTACACGATCTCGGGCGCGATCCTGGTGATCAGCACGATCTCCCTGCTCGTGTTCGGGCTGAACTTCAGCGTGGACTTCAAGGGCGGCTCGGTCTACCAGTTCCAGGCCGGCTCCACCTCGATCACCCAGGTGCGCCAGGCGGTGAGCACATCCGGCGGCGGTAGTGACGCCATCGTCCAGAAGATCACGCCGATCGGTAAGCCGCCCCAGTGGCAGGTGCAGACGCGCACGCTGAGCCCGGCAACGCAGCGCAACGTGGAGACCGCGCTCAGCCACGCCTCTGGCGTCCCGCAGGACCAGATCAACGTCACCTCCATCGGGGCGAGCTGGGGCAGCGAGATCTCGCACAAGGCGGCGGAGGCGCTCATCGCCTTCCTGGTCGTGATCGTCATCTACCTGTCGATCGCGTTCGAGTGGAAGATGGCCGCGGCCGCGCTGATCGCGCTCGCCCACGACCTCGTCATCACCATCGGCGTCTACTCGCTGGCCCACTTCACGGTCAGCCCGGCCTCGGTGATCGGCCTGCTCACGATCCTCGGTTACTCCCTGTACGACACGGTGGTGGTGTTCGACAAGGTCCGGGAGAACACCGCAGGCCTGCTGAGTTCCACCCGCTCCACCTACAGCCAGGCGGCGAACAAGGCGCTCAACCAGACCCTGGTCCGCTCCATCAACACATCGCTGATCGCCCTCCTGCCGGTGGCCTCGATCCTGTTCGTCGGCGCCGGGCTCCTCGGCGCTGGTGAGCTGAGAGACCTGGCGCTCGTGCTGTTCGTCGGCATGCTGTCGGGCACCTACTCCTCCATCTGCATCGCCACTCCGGTGCTGGCCGACCTCAAGGAGCGTGAGCCCCAGTACAAGGCGCTCACCAAGCGGGTCAACCTGCGCGCTGCCGGCGGCCGGGCGGCCCAGCGCGCCGCCGCGAAAGCGGAGGCCGCCGACCAAGGCAGGCACCCCGGCCAAGGCAGGTACCGCCGCCGCCAAACGGGCCGCCGCCGCGGGCCGGGCACCTGACCTGGC
Source organism: uncultured Actinomycetes bacterium (assembly GCA_963813395.1). Classification (GTDB taxonomy): domain Bacteria; phylum Actinomycetota; class Actinomycetes; order Streptosporangiales; family Streptosporangiaceae; genus DASXKD01. The sequence goes on along the minus strand of CAWEYV010000007.1, from coordinate 279,574 downwards.
GGTGACCGGCAACGGTGATACCGAGCCGGACGACACCGACACCGACACTGACGCCGTTGCCGAGGCGGACACCGGGGCCGAAGAGCCCCAGGAGGCCGCGGCGGCGGTACCCAGGGGACCGGGGAGCCGGTCGGGGCGGGCGCTGGCCAGCCCGCCGCCCGTAGCGCGGCCCGGTCCGGACCGCGCCAGCAGCCGCGGCGCACCAGCGCGGCCAAGCGCCGGCCCAGCGCCAAGAAGCGGCGGCGGTAGCGGCATGCCCGGCGAGGAGGTGGCCGCCGGCGCTGGCCAGGTCACCCCGGATGCCGGGGTGGCTGCCCTCGATCAAGGCCAGGGTCCGGGACGTGCCCGATTACCCGAAGCCGGGCATCGTGTTCAAGGACATCACCCCGCTGCTCGGCGACGGTGCCGCGCTCCAGGAGGTCGTCGGCGCGCTCGCCAGCGGGCATGGGCCGGTCGACAAGGTGGCCGGGATCGAGGCCCGTGGCTTCATCCTGGCCGCGTCGGCCGCCTGCCAGCTGGGCGCGGGCTTTGTCCCGGTCCGCAAGCAGGGCAGGCTGCCCGGGCCCACCTACGCCCAGAGCTACCAGCTCGAATACGGGACCGCCACGATCGAGGTGCACCAGGACGCGTTCCGCCCGGGGGAACGGGTGCTCATCGTGGATGACGTGCTGGCCACCGGGGGGACGGCGGAAGCGACGGTGGCCCTGGTCCGGCGGGCCGGGGCCGAGATCGTCGGCGTGGCCGTGATCCTGGAACTGACGTTCCTCGGCGGCCGGGCCAAGCTCGGCGGCGAGGCCGTCCGCGCGCTTCTCGCCGTGTGAAACCCCTCCTGCCGCTGATCCCGCACGCGGCCGGCGTCCTCCGGCCGGCCGCTCCGGGCCGGGGAATGTCCGCGCCACCCGGTGCGCTTAACCTCGCATGCCGCTGTGACGAGCGCCGATAGAATAGAGGCCTGGGCGGACGACAGGAGAGCATGTGGCTGGTGACGTGGCAACGACTGGCATAGCCGCCGCCGACGTCACCCGGTCCGTCCCCGGGCAGGAGGATCTTCCGGCCAGCGAAGGGCAGGAAGAACCTCTTGCCGTCCCTGGGGAGGACGGCGAGGTGACGCGCGACGCGGCCGCGCCGCGCCGTGCTGCGTCCCGCACGGCCGCCGCGGCAGCCGCCTCCGCAGCGCCCGCTTCCGGCCGCAGAGCCCACGCCTGCCCCCGCCCCCACAGAGCCCACCCCCTCCGGGCCTGCCACCGGCATCAGCGCAGGAGGAGCGGGGGTCCGCCGCCGGCTGGCCCGCCTCGGCGCACCCCGCGGAGGAGGGGTGAACCCGGTGCTTGAGCCTTTGATCAAGACGGTTCGCGGAACTCATCCCAAAGCGGACATCAGGCTCATCGACCGCGCCTACGAGGTGGCCGCCCAGTGGCACGCCGACCAGAAGCGCAAGAGCGGCGACCCCTACATCACCCATCCGCTCGCGGTGGCCACGATCCTGGCCGAACTCGGCATGAACACCGAGACCATCTGCGCCGCGCTGCTGCATGACACCCTGGAAGACACCGCCTACACGCTGGACGAGCTGCGCCGCAGCTTCGGTGACGACGTGGCGGCGCTGGTCGACGGGGTTACCAAGCTGGACCGGGTCAAGTACGGCGAGTCCGCCGAGGCGGAAACCGTGCGCAAGATGGTGGTCGCGATGTCCCGCGACATCCGGGTGCTGGTGATCAAGCTCGCCGACCGCTTGCACAACATGCGCACGCTGCGCTACCTGCCGCGGGAGAAGCAGGAGCGGAAGGCACGCGAGACGCTGGAGATCTTCGCCCCGCTCGCGCACCGGCTCGGCATGAACACCATCAAGTGGGAGCTGGAGGACCTGGCGTTCGCCACGCTGTACCCCAAGCGGTACGACGAGATCGCGCGGATGGTCTCCGAGCGGGCCCCCCGGCGCGACCTGTTCCTGCAGGAGGTCGTCGAGGAGGTGTCCGCCGACCTGCGCGAGGCCAAGATCAAGGCGCCGCGGGTCACCGGGCGGCCCAAGCACTACTACTCGGTGTACCAGAAGATGATCGCCAGGAACGTCAGCTTCGATGAGATCTATGACCTGGTAGGTATCCGCGTCCTTGTCGACTCCGTGCGTGACTGCTACGCGGCGCTCGGGACGATCCACGCCCGGTGGAACCCCATTCCCGGGCGGTTCAAGGACTACATCGCGATGCCCAAGTTCAACATGTACCAGTCGCTGCACACGACGGTCATCGGCCCGGAGGGCAAGCCGGTCGAGCTGCAGATCAGGACGTGGGGCATGCACCGGCGGGCGGAGTACGGCGTGGCCGCCCACTGGAAGTACAAGGAGGAATCGCTGGTTCCCGGCGGGCCGGAACGGGGCATCCGGCACCAGCGACATGGTGTGGCTGCGGCAACTGGTCGACTGGCAGCGGGAGACCGCGGACCCGGCCGAGTTCCTCGAATCGCTGCGGTTCGACCTGGGTGCGGCGGAGGTCTACGTCTTCACCCCCAAGGGCCAGGTGATCGCGCTGCCGCAGGACGCGACCCCGGTCGACTTCGCCTACGCGATCCACACCGAGGTGGGCCACCGCTGCATCGGTGCCAGGGTCAACGGGCGCCTGGTCGCGCTGGAGAGCGCCCTCGACAACGGCGACACTGTGGAGATCTTCACCTCCAAGGCGCCGGACGCGGGGCCGAGCCGGGACTGGCTGGGCTTCGTGAAGAGTGCCCGCGCCCGCAACAAGATCAGGCACTGGTTCTCCAAGGAGCGGCGGGAGGCCGCGGCCGAGAACGGCAAGTCCGCAATCGCCCGGGCCATGCGCAAGCAGGGGCTGCCGCTGCAGCGGATGGCGACCGGCGACGCGCTGCTTGCCATCGCCACGGAGATGCGTTTTGCCGACCTGTCCGCCCTGTACGCGGCGGTCGGCGAGGGGCACGTCAGCGCCCAGTCCGTGGTCAGCAAGCTGGTCCAGTCCCTGGGCGGCGCCGAGGGGGCCCAGGAGGACCTGGCCGAGACCACGCTGCCGACCCGGCCGCCGCGGCCGCGCCCCGCGCGCGACTCCGGCGTCGTGGTTGAGGGCGCGGCGGACGTGTGGGCCCGGCTGTCCCGGTGCTGCACCCCGGTGCCGGGCGATGAGATCACCGGGTTCGTTACCAGGGGCCACGGCGTATCGGTCCACCGTGCCGACTGCACCAACCTCCGGCATCTGCTGGACTCCGAGCCGGAGCGGCTGGTGGCCGTGCACTGGTCGCCCACCGAAGACTCGCTGTTCCTGGTGGCGATCCAGGTGGAGGCGCTGGACCGGACCGGCCTGCTCTCGGACGTCACCCGTGCGATCTCCGACCAGCACGTCAACATCCTGTCTGCATCCGTGACCACGACGAGGGACCGGGTGGCGGTCAGCAAGTTCACGTTCGAGATGGGGGACCCCAAGCATCTCGGCCACGTGCTGCGCGCCGTCCGCGCCATCGACGGCGTCTACGACGTCTACCGGGTGACCAACTAGAAGGGCCCGGATATGCGCCAAACCGGTGCATCGGTGGCGGGGTTTCTGGACGGTCTGCCTGATGAGCAGCGCCGCGCGGATGCGCACCGGTTGTGTGCCCTGATGCGGGAGATCACCGGTGACACGCCGGCGATGTGGGGAACCAGCATCATCGGTTTCGGCACGTACCACTACCGCTACGCCAGCGGCCGCGAGGGCGACGCGCCGCTGGCTGGCTTCTCACCCCGCAGCCAGCACCTGGTCATCTATCTGGTCGGCGAGTTCAGGAAGCGGCACCAGTCGGTACTGGCGCGGCTCGGCCCGCACAAGACCGGAAAGGGCTGCCTGTACATCAAGCACCTCGATGATGTCGATGACGATGCCCTTCGCGAGCTGATCGACCGCTCGGCCCGGATCCACAGGGGCATCGACCGAGCCTCGACCTAGGCGGGTTCGCCCGTAGGTGACCGTCCACCGGGGAACCACGCCGAACTGGTCAGCCGGTGAGCTCCGCGAGGGTGCGCTCGGCTTCGGTGAGCCAGGCGCGGCGTGCCGCCAGCGCTTCCTCCGCCTCCCGGACCGCCCGGTCGTTGCCGGCGGTCTGGGCCTTGGCCAGCTGGTCTTCCAGGCCGGCGATGGCGGTGCGGATCTGCTCGACGGTGCCCCGGGCGCGGGCCAGCGCCTCGGGGTTGGACCGCCGCCACTGTGCGTCCTCCGCCTTGCGCACCGCATCCTCGATCCGGCGCAGCCCCGACTCCAGCCGCTCGTGCGCCTCCCGCGGCACCGGTCCCACCTGCTCCCAGCGCTCCTGGATACCCCGCAGCGACGCCCGCGCGGCCCGGACGTCGGTCACCGGCACGAGCTTGCCGGCCTCCTCGAGCAGCTGGGTCTTGACCTCGGCGTGCTCACGAAGCGCGGCGTCCTTGGCCGAGTACACCTCCGACCTGGCCTTGAAAAATGAGTCCTGGGCGGTCTTGAACCGGCCCCACATCTCGTCCTCGTCGGCGCGAGCCGCCCGGCCCGCCGCCTTCCAGGAGCGCATCAGCTCACGGAACGCGGCAGCCGTGGCCGACCAGTCGGTGGAGTCGGCGAGCGCCTCCGCCTCGGTGCACAGTTCCTCTTTGCGCACCTTCGCGGCGTCGCGTTCCTCGGTCAGGTCGGCGAAGTATGCCTTGCGGCGCTTGTTGAAGGCGTTGCGCGCGGCCGAAAGGCGTTTCCACAGCGCGGTCTCCACCGAGCGGTCAGCGCGCGGCGCGGCCTTCCACTCCTCAAGCAACTGGCGCAGCCGCTCGCTGCTGTTCTTCCAGTGCGTCGCCTCGGCCGCGATCTGCTCGGCCTCGATCACGATGCTTTCCTTGATGGTCCTGGCTTCCACGCGTACCTGATCACGCTGCGCCCGGACCTCTTCCTGGCGCTGGTCGACCTTCCCGGTCAGCGCCTCCAGCCTGGCCTGCAAGCGAGCCGAGATCGCCAATCGCGTGCGCATCCGCCACCGACGACTGCAGCCGCTCGATCGCCGCCCGCGCCTGGGCCGGTGACAGGTCAGTCGTGGTGACCCGCTGCTCCAGGAGGCTGATCTCGGTATTCAGCGACTCGTACTTGCGCCGGAAGAACGCGAGTGCTTCGTCGGGGCTGCCCGCCTGCCAGGACCCGACTACCCGCTCTCCCTCGACGGTGCGCACGTATACCGTGCCGTCGTCGTCCACCCGGCCCCACGGATCGTTGACGCTGGTCACCGCGAACCTCCTGCTCAGACCTGGCCTAGTAAAGGGCGAGTCAGGCCTTGGTAAAAGTGACGCTTTCGATGGTGACCTTCTCCTTTGGATGGCCATCACCTTGACCGTTGGCGTTGTCACTGCCCGCCTTGGCTACATTCTGGATGATTCCCAGTCCGCTGACGATTTTGCCGAACAGCGTGTAGTTCGCTGGCAGCGTTGTCGAATTGCGATAAACCAGGAAGAACTGGCTGCCGTTGGTGCCCGGGCCGGCGTTCGCCATGGCCACGGCGCCCTGCGTGTACTGGGCGCCGGTGGTGTTCTCGTTGGCGAACTTGTAGCCGGGGCCGCCGCTGCCCGTGCCGGTCGGGTCGCCACACTGCAACACGTAGATACCGGAGGTGGTGAGCCGGTGGCAGGGGGTGTTGCTGAAATAGTTCTTACTGGCCAGGTACAGGAACGAGTTGACCGTGCAGGTCGCCTTGTTGTTGACCAGAGCAAGGCGGATCGTGCCCCGGTTGGTCTTGATGGTGGCCAGATAGGCCTTGCCCTTGTAGCGCGGCTTGACTGGCGGGATGCCGACCTTGCGCGCGGCCGTGCCACTCGGGGTGTACACACAGTGCGACGCGGGTTCCGCGACGGTCGACGGCGTGGGTGACGCACTGGGTGTCGCTGCCCCGGTAGGAGTTGGCTTGGGCGTGGCCGCTGCGGCCGAAGGGGGCTTGCCGCCCCCACTCAAGAAGATCGCGGTGGCACCGGCACCCAGTCCGAGCACCACGACGGCCGCCCCGGCGATGATGCTCAACCGCCGCGTTCGGTGGTGCTGGTGGCCTCGCCTGGCCTGCTGCCTCTCGTAATGCTCGCGGGCGAGCTTGCGCCGGCGCTCCCTTTTCCCCGCCACGCTCCCGCCCTCCTTCCTTCTAGTGGCGACGGTGTTTCTGATCTGCGAAACTTCGCGAATCGTACCTGCACACGGGAGAAAACGGCGCCGCTGTTATCGGTTCGTCGCGCGGGCAGGGGGATCGGTAGCCTGGGACACGTCCCGCCCGCCCGCCTACCGGCGCTTTCCCAGGGAGGATGACCCGTGCTCATCGCCGGGTTCCCGGCTGGCCTGTTCGCCACCAACTGCTATGTCGTGGCGCCCGGCCCGGGTGAGGAGTGCCTCATCGTCGACCCGGGGCAGGACGCCGAGCCGGGCGTCACCGACCTCATCGCCGAGCACCGGCTGCGGCCGGTGGCGGTACTGGCGACCCACGGCCACATCGATCACATCTGGTCGGTGGCGCCGATCTGCGGCGCGCGGGGCATCCCCGCCTATATCCACCCGGCCGACCGTGCGCTGCTCTCCGACCCGGCCGCTGGCTTCCCGCTGGCGGTGGGGCAGCAGCTGTTCGGGGGCCTGACCTTTGCCGAGCCCGACGATGTGGTGGAACTGACCGACGGGATGACGCTGCGGCTGGCCGGGGTGGAACTCACGGTGGATCACGCGCCCGGGCACACGCCGGGCTCGGTCACCTTCCGCGACCCCGGCGAGCAGGTATTGTTCTCCGGCGACCTGCTGTTCGCGGGGTCGATCGGCCGTACCGACTTGCCCGGCGGCGATTACCCCACGATCCTGGACAGCCTGGCCAGGGTGTGCCTGACCCTCCCGGATGACACCAGCGTGCTGCCAGGGCATGGGCCGCAAACCACGATCGGTGCCGAGCGCACCGCAAACCCGTTCCTGGCCGGGCTTTCCCCGGGGCCGGAGCCATCCCAGCGTTCTGGGGCGGCCAGCCGGCCTCCCGGGCCCAGGCAGCCAGGTCTGTGACGAAAGGTGATCACGTGATTCGATCCCATGGCGCGGGAACGCTGCGCCCGGCCGAGGCCGGGGAGCAGGTGACCCTGGCCGGCTGGGTGGCGCGGCGCAGGGACCACGGCGGAGTGGTCTTCATCGACCTCCGCGACGCCAGCGGGGTCGTGCAGGTGGTGTTCCGCGGCGAGGGTGAGGAGCGGCCCGAGCACGCGCTGCGCGCCGAGTTCTGCATCCGGGTGACCGGCGAGGTACGCGAGCGGCCGGCCGGCAACGAGAACCCGGACCTCGCCACCGGCCAGGTCGAGGTCGTCGCGACCGAACTCGAAGTCCTCGCCGAAGCCGACCCGCTGCCGTTCCCCATCGAAGGTGCCGGGGAACTGAGCGAGGAAGTCCGGCTGCGGTACCGCTATCTCGACATCAGGCGGCCCGAGACGGCCGACGCCCTGCGCCTCCGCTCGCAGGCGTCCTACCTGGCCGGTGAGGTCATGCGGGAGCACGGTTTCGTCTACGTGGAGACCCCGTACCTGACCCGGTCGACGCCGGAGGGTGCCCGGGACTTCGTGGTGCCAGTCCGGCTGCGGCCCGGCTCCTGGTACGCACTGCCGCAGTCTCCGCAGCTGTTCAAGCAGTTGCTGATGGTCGGCGGCATAGAACGCTACTACCAGCTCGCCCGCTGTTTCCGCGACGAAGACTTCCGGGCCGACCGGCAGCCGGAGTTCACCCAGATCGACATCGAGATGAGCTTCGTCACCCGGGAGGACGTCATCGCCGTCGGCGAGGACCTGGTGGCGCGGCTGTGGGCGCAGCTGGCCGGCTACCACATCCCCCGCCCCATTCCCCGGATGACGTATGCCGAAGCGATGCGCAGGTTCGGGTCGGACAAGCCGGACCTGCGGTTCGGCTGCGAGCTGGCCGACCTGACCGGCTACTTCAGCCAGACCTCGTTCCGGGTGTTCCAGGCGCCGCATGTCGGTGCGGTCGTGATGCCGGGCGGTGCCAGCCAGTCCCGCCGGGAACTCGACGGCTGGCAGGAGTGGGCCAAGTCCCGTGGCGCACGCGGCCTGGCGTACGTGCTGATCGGCCCGGGCGGGGCCGTGTCGGACAGCGGGCCGGTCGCCCGGCACCTGTCGGACACCGAGCGGGCCGGGCTGGCCGGGGCGGTCGGTGCGGACCCGGGCGACTGCGTGTTCTTCGCGGCCGGCCCGCCAGCCCAGGCGCGTGCCCTGCTCGGCGCGGCACGCCTCGAGATCGGCCAGCGGCTCGGGCTCAGCGACCCGGACGCCTGGTCGTTCCTGTGGGTGGTGGACGCGCCCATGTTCGAAGACGACAGCGAGAGTGGCTGGACCGCGGTGCACCACCCGTTCACCGCGCCGCTGCCCGAATGGGCGGACAAGTTCGCGGTCGAGCCCGGCCAGGCGCTCGCGGACGCTTACGACATGGTCCTCAACGGCGTGGAGATCGGCGGCGGCTCGCTGCGTATCAACCGCCCGGCCATGCAGGAACAGGTCTTCGGCGTGATCGGGCTGTCCCCGGAGCAGGCGAAGTCGCAGTTCGGCTTCCTGCTCGAGGCGCTGCGGTTCGGCGCGCCACCGCATGGGGGGATCGCGTTCGGCTGGGACCGGGCGCTGATGCTGCTCGCCGGCCGGGACACCATCCGGGACGTGATCGCGTTCCCCAAAGCGGCATCGGGGCTCGACCCGCTCACCGGCGCGCCCACCCCGATCACGCCGGAGCAGCGCAAAGAAGCGGGCATCGACGTCCGGCCCGGCCAGACCTGACGCCGCCCGTACCCTCCGGGAGCGCCGCGGTCTGCCGGAGCGCCGCTCGCGGCCTGTCGGCTGCCGCTACCGGCACATATCCTCGTTTCCGCATGCCCGAATAGGGACAATCCGGGCGTGAAACCGTGCGTTCGTGAGGATAAGTCCCGTTGATCATGGAAGTGGCGCCGGTGGGGCATGGCGCGCCAGGTCCGAAATCCGCTCCGGTCGGACGCTGTCCATGATCACGGGAGTTTGTTCGTCGCATGTGCGGACGGAATCACGTGATCATGGGAGTACGGCCAGTGGGGCAGGCGGGTGGCAGTGATCATGGTGCGGTTGGGATGCCAGGGTGTCCTGGGTAGCGGATAACCTCGGGGTGTGGCCAGAGCGAGTGATGGCCAGGTGGAGAGCCTGTTCGACGCGGCAGCGCGGGAAGCGGAGAACGCTGCCGCGCCCCTTGCCGTGCGGATGCGCCCGCGCACCCTGGACGAAGTGGTCGGGCAGCGGCATCTGACCGGCCCCGGCGCTCCGTTCCGCAAGCTCATTGATCATGATGCCGCGATGTCGGTGGTGCTGTGGGGGCCGCCCGGGACCGGGAAGACCACCCTCGCTCACGTCGTGAGCGAGGTGACCAAGCGGCGTTTCACCGAGCTGTCGGCGGTGACCGCCGGCGTCAAGGACGTGCGGGCCGCCATCGAGACGGCCCGCCGCGACCTGGGGCTGACCGGGACCCAGACCGTCCTGTTCATCGACGAGGTACACCGGTTCAACAAGGCACAGCAGGACGCCCTGCTGCCCGCCGTGGAGAACCGCTGGGTGTCGTTCATCGGGGCAACCACGGAGAACCCGTTCTTCTCCGTGGTGGGGCCGTTGCTGTCCCGCTCACTGCTGCTCACCCTCGAGCCACTGACCGACGCGGACATACGCGCGGTGGCCAGGCGGGCGCTCACCGACGAGCGCGGGCTCGCGGGCGCGGTCACGCTGACCGCCGACGCGGAAGACCACCTGGTCAAGCTGGCGGGTGGCGATGCCCGGCGGGCGCTCACCTACCTGGAGTCGGCGGCGCTCGGGCTGGCTGCCGGGGCCGAGATCGGCCTGGCCGACCTGGAACGGGCGGTGGACCGGGCCGCCGTCCGCTACGACCGCGACGGGGATCAGCACTACGACGTCATCAGCGCCTTCATCAAGAGCATCCGGGGCAGCGACGCCGACGCCGCGCTGCACTACCTGGCCAGGATGATCGAGGCGGGCGAGGATCCGCGGTTCATCGCCCGGCGGATCATCGTCCACGCGAGCGAGGACGTCGGGATGGCCGACCCGTCCGCGCTGGGCGTGGCGGTGGCGGCGGCCCAGGCGGTCGAGTTCGTCGGGCTGCCCGAGGCCAGGATCAACCTCGCCCAGGCCACCATCCACCTGGCCCTGGCCCCGAAGTCCAACGCCGTGATCAAGGCGATCAACGCGGCCGGGCAGGACGTCCGGGCGGGCCTCGGCGGCCCGGTGCCCACCCACCTCCGCGACACCAGCTACCCGGGTGCCGCGCGGTTGCGCCACGGCGAGGGTTATGAGTACCCGCACGACGCCGAGGAGGGCATCGTCGCCCAGCAGTACGCGCCCGACGCCATCACCGGCCGTCAGTACTACGAGCCAACCCGGCACGGTGCCGAGGCCCGCTACGCGGACCGGTCCGAGCGGATCAGGGCGATCCTGGGCAGGTCAGCTGGAGACGGGCAGGTCACCGAACGCTGACACTGAGCCGGCCCGGGCGAGCACTCCGCTCCTTCGAGCAAGTCCCCGGACCCCACGGCCCGGAACCCCCCGACGGGCAAAAGCTCCTGGTGAGTTCGTCACCAGGACCTGGCCGCCGGTGCACAGGCGGTAGGGTCAGGCGGGTGGGGATTCGGGCATGCTGACCGCGGTGTGGGTGGCGGCCACGGCCGCCGCGGCAGCCTTTGTCGTCGGCGTAGGTGTAGCCATCTACGTCATGCTGAAGGCCGCCAGGCTGATGACAGAGAGTTCCGCCACCCTGGCCAGCCTCCGCGAGCGCGAGGACCTGGTGATCGAGCGGGCCAGCATCGCCATCGACCGGGTCGGCGAGCAGATCGCGATGACTGAGACCATCACGGCCAGCATGGACGACGTGACCGCCAGCATGGCCGAACTGCGCGGCCGCGTGACCGCGCTCACCCCGGCGGCGGTGGCCAGCGCGGACGGCTCCCGTGGCGCCCTCACCTGGAGCGCGGCGCTGACGTATGGGCTCGCCCGGGCGCTGGGGCTGCGCTGGGCGGCGCAGTACCGGTTCATCCGGCGGCGCCAGCCAGGCGCTCAGGAGGCCGTCGCGGCGCCAGCCCGGACCGCGCGGGCGGCCGGGCCAGGGACGGCCGGGCAACGGACGGCCGGGGCACGGACGGCCGGGCTACGGATGGCCGGGCCGCCACCGGCCGGGCCACGGGTGGCTGGGCAGCGTCGGGCCGCCATCAACGGCCGCCGCGGCGGGGTGTCCCGGTGATCCGGCGGCTGTTCTGGCTCTCGTACTCGGCGCCGTCCTCGGGGTGACCGGGTACCGCCGGGCAACTGCCCTTGTCCGCTCGCTGCGGCCCGGGCCACGGCCGGGGAGCCTGACCGGTTTCGCCGCGGACGTGCGCGAAGGCATGGCGCTCTACATGGACCGGCAGTCCGCCCGCGCACCCACTACCCTCGAAGGTCACGCCAGGCGCAGCCTCGGGCGTGCCCCCTCCCGTAACGACGAACTGAAGGATGGCCGCTGATGGAGTCGGCAGAGATCGTCCGCCGTTTCCTGACCTATTTCGAGCAGCTAGAGCACACCATCGTGCCCTCGGCCAGCCTTGTCGCCGACGATCCCACGCTGCTGTTCGTCGTCGCCGGGATGCAGCCGTTCAAGCCGTACCTGCTCGGCCAGCAGACACCGCCGTTCAAGCGGGCGGCCGATGCGCAGAAGTGCGTCCGCACCCTGGACATCGAAGAGGTCGGCAAGACCACGAGGCACGCCACGTTCTTCCAGATGCTCGGCAACTGGTCTTTTGGCGACTACTTCAAGGAGAAGGCGATCCCTTACGCCTGGGAGCTGCTGACCAGGTCAGAGGCGGATGGCGGGTTCGGCTTCCCGGAGGACCGCCTGTGGGCGACCGTACTGACCAACGACGATGAGGCCTACGCGATCTGGCGGGACGAGATCGGCCTGCCGGTCAGCCGCATCCAGCACCGGGGGCTGAAGGACAACTACTGGCACATGGGCGTGCCCGGCCCGGGCGGGCCCTGCTCGGAGATCTACTACGACCGCGGCCCGGAGTACGGCCGCGAGGGCGGGCCCGAAGCCGACGAGGATCGCTACCTGGAGATCTGGAACCTCGTCTTCATGCAGGACTCGCTCAGCGCGGTCCGGGCCAAGGACGACTTCGACGTTGAGGGCCCGCTGCCGTTCCGCAACGTCGATACCGGCATGGGCCTGGAGCGGATGGCCGCGCTGCTGCAGGGCGTGGACAACATCTACGAGATCGACACCACCTGGAAGATCCTCGACCGCGCCGCCGAACTGACCGAGCAGAAGTACGGCACCGACCACCGCACCGACGTGGCGCTGCGGGTCGTCGCCGACCATGTCCGCAGCGCGGTCATGCTGGTCGCCGACGGCGTGCTGCCCAGCAACGAGGCGCGTGGTTACGTACTGCGGCGGATCCTCCGGCGCAGCATCCGCAACCTGCGGCTGCTGTCCGGTGGGCAGCGCGGCGGCGGGGGCGGCGTCCCGTCCCGGCGCGGTACCGAGGACGAGCGGTACCTGCACGAGCTCACCGCCACCGCGGTCAGCGCAATGGGGGCGCAGTTCCCCGAACTGCACACCGAAGCGCCCCGGATCAGCGCGGTGATCGACGCCGAGGAGGCCGCGTTCGCGGCGACGCTCCGCACCGGCTCGGCGATCTTCGACGCGGCGGTTGGCGAGGTCAAGCGCCGCGGCGCCGCGACCCTGAGCGGGGACCAGGCGTTCCAGCTGCACGACACCTACGGGTTCCCCATCGACCTGACCTTGGAGATGGCCAGCGAGCAAGGGCTGACCGTCGACGAGGAGGGCTTCCGGCGGCTCATGGCGGAGCAGCGCCGCCGCGCCAAGGACGACTCGCAGGCGAAGAAGACCGGCAACGCCGACATCTCGGTGTTCACCGACCTGCTCGAACGGTCCGGGAAGGTGACCTTCACCGGGTACGAGCAGACGACGGGGGACGCGACCATCATCGGGCTACTGGTGAACGGCGCCCCGGTACCGGCCGCCGGGACGGGCAGCGAGGTAGAGGTCGTGCTCGACCGGACACCCTTCTACGCCGAGGGCGGCGGCCAGCTCGCCGACGCCGGCGTGATCCGGGTGGCGGGGGCGACCGGCGCCGCGGGCGGCCAGATCGAGGTGCGCGACGTTCAGTCCCCGGTTCCCGGGCTGATCGTCCACCGCGGGGTGGTGACCGAGGGAGAGGTCGAGGCCGGGGCGCCTGCCTACGCGGAGATCGACGAAGACCGGCGCCGTGCGGTGTCCCGGTCACACACCGCCACCCACCTCATCCACCGCGCGATTCGCGGCGCGCTCGGCGAGTCGGCAGCCCAGGCGGGCTCGGAGAACGCGCCCGGGCGGCTCCGGCTTGACTTCACCGCCACCGGTGCCGTGCCCCCTCCGGTGCTGCGCGAGGTGGAGGAGGAAGTCAACGACGTGCTCATCAACGACCTCGCGGTGCGCGCCTACATCGCCCCCCTGGAGGAGGCGCGGGCGATGGGTGCACTGGCGCTGTTCGGCGAGAAGTACGGCGATGAGGTCAGGGTGGTCGAGGTCGGGGACTACTCCCGTGAGCTGTGCGGCGGCACCCATGTGGTGCGCTCGGGCCAGCTAGGGCTGGTCAAACTGCTCGGGGAGTCGTCCATCGGATCCGGCGTCCGCCGGGTGGAGGCGCTGGTCGGTACCGACGCCTTCCGGTTCCTCGCCACCGAGAGCGTGCTGGTGAGCCAGCTTTCCGAGCAGCTCAAGGCGCGCCGTGAGGAGCTTCCCGAGCGGGTCTCCGCCCTGGTCGCCAGGGTCCGCGAGGCCGAGCGGGAACTGGACCGGCTGCGGTCGGCCCAGTTGCTGGGCGCCAGCGGCGACCTGGCCAGCGGCGCGGAAGACATCGGCGGGGTCCTGTTCGTCGCGCACCGCGTGCCCGACGGAACCAGCGCCGACGGAGTCCGTACGCTCGCGCTCGACGTACGCGGGCGGCTGCCCGCGGAGCGGCCGGCTGTGGTAGTGGTGGCAGGCGTGCCGGCGGACCGCCCGACCGTGGTCGTCGCGGTCAGTGAACCGGCCCGTCAGCTCGGCCTGGCGGCCGGCGCCTGGTCAAGACCGCCGCACGTCAGCTGGGCGGCGGTGGCGGCGGCAGGGATGACGTCGCGCAAGGTGGCGGTGCGCCGCTTGGTGACAGAGCGTCGGCAGCGGTTGACGAGGCATTTAATGCAGTACGTGCGGTTGTGAGAGACATCGCAGGACATGGTGGCGTAGCTTGAGATCGTGCTGCAGCCCTACTGCCGAGTTGGTGAGGCTAAGACCACGCGGAGCAGGTGTGTGAGAACCGGTGTCCGGCTTGCGGTTGACCTAGGGTCGACCCGGGTCGGCGTGGCCCGCTGCGATCCCAGCGGGCTGCTGGCTACTCCGCTTGCCACCATCGCTCGTGGCCGGGGCGACCTCGATGAGCTGGCTGCTCTGGCCGCCACGCACGATCCCATCGAGGTGATTGTCGGGCTGCCGACCAGCCTGTCCGGGCACGAGGGCGGCGCTGCAGCCGCTGCCCGTGCATTCGCTGGGTCGCTCGCCGCCCGGCTGGCACCCGTTCCTGTGCGGCTGGTGGACGAACGCTTCACCACCGTGATCGCACACGACGTGCTGCGCCAGGGGGGGCGCGGGTCGCGGGAGCGCCGTCCGACCGTGGATAAGGCGGCCGCGGCATTGATCCTGCAGGGGGCGCTCGACGCGGAACGGTCCACGGGCCGGCCCGCCGGTGAGCTTGTGGGGTCAGCCCGCGGAGCCGGGGAATGACGCGCCACCGCAGGGGAGATCCGGACGGGGAAGAAGAGGATGCGCCCTGGCGTGCCGGGGACTACCAGAACGCGCCCCGCCAGCCCGATGCCGCCCGGCAGTACCTCCCGGCATCCCGGGACGACCAGGCGCGGCGGGCGCACCGGCCCACGCATGGTGCGCTCGGCACATCCAGCCAGGACACCGGGCCGGGAGAGGTAACCGGCCCGCCATGGGAGCAGCCCGGCTGGGATGACTCGCAGCCCATCCGGCGCAGTCCCCGCCCCGGGGGGCTGACCGGCGGGCACCCCTCGGGCCCGCTGCCCCGCGTGTCGTCGTCCGGCCCGCTGCCCAGGGTGTCGCCGGATTCGTGGCCGGGCAGCACGCCCGACCCCCTGGCTCCGCTGCCGTCCGACGAGCGTAGCTGGCCGGATCCAGCAGGCAGTGACCATCGGGGCGGCGACTATCCCCGGCATGGCTATGGCAGCGAGCCCGCCCCGGATTCCAGCTACCCTCCCGGCTCCTACCTGGACCCGGACCATCCCAGTTTCCCTGGCTCCGGCCGCGATGCGCACCCGGGCCGTCAGGATGACGCGCCGTACCTTCGCACCGGCCTGCCGGGGGCTGGCTTCGGCGGCGGCCGGGAAGCAGACCTGGACTACGCGGGGACGAACCCCGGCCACCGGCGTTCCGGTTTCGGCGACCAGGCCGCGGACCTGGGCGGGTACGAGCACGATCATTACGCTGGCGAGCCGGGCTACCCGGACGGCGGCTTCGGCAGCGGTGACTACGCTGGCGAGCCGGGTTACCCGGCGGAGCCCGGCCACCGGGCCGAGGAGAGCTACCTCCCCCAGCAGCGCCACCGGTCCGGGAACGACTACGGCGACGACGACGGCCTCCCGCGCCAGCCCAATTATCCCGGCGGCTACGAGCCCGGCTATCCCGGCGACCACCACGCGGGCTACCCGGGCGGTGAGGAGCCCGGCTACGACGGCGACGATTACCTGCCCAGCCACGGCGGGCTCACGCACGGCGCCGCCTCCGGCCACCCCGGTGATCACGAGGATGATCACGAGTACGCGGACCCGGGGGGCTGGTACGACGATGACGAGCAGGACTGGGCCGACGACGAGGACGACGCGGACGATCCGGACGACGAGTACACCGACGGCTTCCTGCCCGGGCTCGCCAGCGGCGCGGACGCCCAGCGCGGCCGGCCGGGTACGCCGGTAGCTGACCGTGCCTACCGTGCGGGCGGCGGCGGCCGCTCTCGCGGCGGCGACGGCGGGGGCGGCGGAAGAGGCAAGCCGCGCAAGAGCGCCATGCGCCGTGCCGCGCCCTGGATCGCCCTGTCCGTCGTGATAGTGGCGCTAGCGGTCCTCGGCGGCGTCGGCTACTACTTCTACCGCACCTACCTGCACCCGCCGGACTACACCGGGCCAGGCACGGGCTCGGTCGTGGTCCAGATCAAGTCCGGGGAGTCGGCCACCGAGGTGGGCCAGGAACTGGTGAAGCTGGGCGTCGTCGCCAGTGTCCGGGCCTTCTCCAACGCCGCCAAGGCCAGCGGTCACGGCAGCGCTCTCGAGGTTGGCTACTTCCGGCTGCACAAGCACATGAGCGCGGCGCTCGCGTTCGCCCTGCTGCTCAAGTCGTCCGCCCGGGTCCAGGTCAACCTCCTCGTTCCCCCCGGGCTGCGGCTCTACGAGACCATCGCGCTGCTCGGCAAGGACACCGGCAACCTGTCCGGATACCAGCAGGCGATCAAGGACACCGCGGCCCTCGGCCTGCCCTCCTACGCCAAGGGCAACCCCGAGGGGTACCTGTTCCCCAACACCTACACGGTCCAGCCCGGCACCTCGCCGGTCCAGGTGCTCCGGCAGATCGTCCAGGGGTTCGACAAGGAAGCGGCGAGCCTCGACCTGCCTGCGGTGGCGGCCCATGATCAGGTCAGCGAGGGCGACATCATCAAGGTCGCCAGCATCGCCCAGGCTGAGGGGCGGTCGTCGGGTGACATGGCCAAGATCGCTCGCGTGATCTACAACCGGCTGAACGCCAAGATGCCGCTCCAGCTGGACAGCACCGTGCTGTACGCGCTGCACTCCCGTGCCTCCGATGTCACGATTCCGCAGACGCACACCAAGTCGCCGTACAACACCTACCTGCACACCGGCCTGCCCCCGGGGCCGATCGACAGCCCCAGTGCCGCCGCCATTCACGCCGCGCTGCACCCGGCCAAGGGGAACTGGCTGTACTTCCTGACGGTGAACCCGAAGACCGGGCTCACCAAGTTCACCAACAGCTACGCCCAGTTCCAGATCTACGTGCAGGAGCTGGACGCCTACCTCGCCAAGCACCACTAAGAGTGCCCGGTAATAGGACGCTGGATCAGTGAGCGGCGATCCGGGCAATCCCTGGCAAGGCGGAGGAGGGAGCCAGCCTGGTTGGCTGGCGACCGACGACAACGCCGCCCGGGGCAGCCCGGGCGCCGCGAGCCCAGCAGTTCTGTTGCCGGGTGCACTAAGCTCCTCGCGACTGAAAGCTGCGGTGCTTGGCTCACCTATTGCGCATTCGCTGTCACCGGTCCTGCACCGGGCGGCGTACCGGGCGCTGGGCCTGAACGACTGGTCCTACCAGGCGATCGACTGCGACGAGGCCCGCCTGCCCGCGCTGCTTGAGGGTTGCGGCCCGGACTGGGCCGGGCTGTCGCTGACGATGCCACTCAAGCGCACGGTGCTGCCGATTCTGGACGCCGTCGATCCGCTGACCCGTGACGCCGGTGCCGCCAACACCGTCGTGTTCGCCGGTGGCCACCGGTACGGCTACAACACCGACGTGCCGGGCATGGTCGCCGCACTGACCGAGGCGGGGATGGCGGGCCCGGCCGGCGCCGTGCTGATCCTCGGCGGCGGGGCGACCGCCTGCTCCGCCCTGGCGGCCGTCCGTGGCCTGGGCGCCATCGCGGTCACGGCCGCGGTCCGCGATCCCGCCCGGGCGGCGGACCTACTGGCTGCCGCGCGACGGCTCGGCGTCGAGGTCACGCTCACCGGCTTTGACCAGCCCGCCGTTACCGCTCCCGACCTGCTTATTTCGACCGTCCCCGCCGGTGCCGCCGACATCTTTGCCGAACGCATCGACCGTGGCGACTTGCTTCCCAGGCACCTGCTGGACGTGGTCTACCATCCGTGGCCCACCGCGCTCGCGACCGCGGCGCGAGCGCGCCGGGGTGATCGTGGCGGGCGGTTTCCCCATGCTCCTGCACCAGGCCGCCGGCCAGGTCGCGCTGATGACCGGGAAGCAGGCACCGGTCGGGGCAATGCGCACCGCCGGCCTGGCCGCCCTCCGCACCTGACCGCGACGCTTGATCCCGGCATCGTTTGTCGTGGCTGTCACAACCACGACAAACTTGTGTGCTGGTTGCCGCAACCATGACAATCCGGCGGAGCCGGGGGCCGACGGGGGGCAGTCCGGTGGGGCGGCGGGCGGATTGGCGGGCCGGGTAGGGCGGCCTCACGGTTGTGGAATACCTGGGCAGGCGAAATTGCTGTTAATCTTGCCTGACGACCAGCCTTGCACATTGGTGCTGGCGTACAAGCGGAGGACCACCTCCCACCTGGCGGGCCCCTCACCGGCGGGTAGGCCTGCCGGGGAACCGGCGGGCGGGCCGGACGCGGCGGTGCCGGTGCACGCGTAATGCGTGCGACCGGGGTCGCGGCGTTGCGGGACCGTGGCATCTGCGCCTGGCCTACGCGGCCGGGCACGGAGACACGGAAGGGGTGGGCTCCGCATGCGCGGCGTGCGGGGCCTTTTGCGTATCTGGCGGTGAGCCAACAGGCAAGGGGAACTCATACGGGTGGTCGGCCGTCCCCGATGGGTACAGGGGCGGATGAAGGGAAAAGCCAAGGAGGTCACATCAGCGTCGAACCCCGTATTAACGAGCGCATCCGGGTCCCAGAGGTCCGACTCGTCGGTCCGAACGGCGAGCAGGTAGGGATCGTCAGTGTTACCGATGCGCTCCGGCTGGCCCAGGAAGCCGATCTCGACCTGGTCGAGGTGGCGCCCACGGCGCGGCCGCCGGTCTGCAAGCTCATGGACTACGGCAAGTTCAAGTACGAGTCCGCGCTCAAGGCCAGGGAATCTCGCAAGAACCAGGCGCAGACGATCATCAAGGAGATCAAGCTCCGGCCCAAGATTGACCCGCACGACTACGGCACCAAGAAGAGCCACGTCGAGCGGTTCCTGCGGGCGGGGGACAAGGTCAAGGTGACGATCATGTTCCGTGGGCGCGAGCAGTCCCGGCCCGAGCTTGGGTTCCGGTTGCTGCAGCGCCTGGCCGGCGATGTCGAGGAACTCGGCTTCGTCGAGTCACAGCCCAGGCAGGACGGGCGCAACATGATCATGGTGATCGGCCCGCACCGAAGGAAGAGCGAGGCACGCGCCGAGCGAGCGACACGCGAGTCTCATCAGGCCGAGCGCCCTGTGTCACGGGCGCGGGCGGCGGATGCGGCCTCGCACGACGTGGCCGCCGACGATCAGCCCGCCGCCTCGCCGCAGTCAGCGGATATTGCCCAGCCAGCAGCGGAAACCCAGCCAGCGCCGGAGGCCCAGTCGGTGCCGACGGCTCAGCCAGCACCGGAGGCCCAGTCGGTGCCGAAGGCCAGCCAGCACCGGAGGCTCAGCCAGCGGCGGCGGCACGGCCAGCGCGGAGCTCGGCCACGGCGGCGGCTCGGCCAGCGCCAGCGGCACGGCCAGCGGCGGCGGCACAGGCCAACGCCGCCGGAGGCACAGCCAGCGGCGGCGGCAGAGCCGGCACCGGTAGCTGCGCCGAAGCCGGGGCCCAGGCCAGGGCCGAAGCCGGGACCAAGGCCAGGGGCGCAGGCCCGGCCGAAGCCGGAGGCGCCCAAGCCGGAAGCGCGGCCGAGGCCGGAAGCGCGCCCGAGGCCACCAGCCCGGCCAAGGCCGGAGGCACAACTGGCGGCGCAGGCCCAGCCTGCCGCTAGCCGGGCCGCTGCCCCGGAGGCTGGCGACGACGGCTCAGCCAGCCCTAGCTGGCCCGGCGTAGCACGGCTCCTCGCCCACTGGGCGGAGGGCCGGGTTTGAGAGGGGTCCTTGCCCTGCCCATAGTGGCTAGACCCCGAAGTGGATGCACGGCAACGTGCCACATGCGGAGATCCCGCCGGGTGGCGTGCAGGAGAAGCCGCGCCGCCAGGCGCGTACGAGATGGAGACGACGGCAGCATGCCCAAGATGAAGACGCACAGCGGAGCACGTAAGCGGTTCCGGCTGACTGGTTCCGGAAAGGTGTTGCGCCGTCGCGCAAACCGCAGGCACCTGTTCGAGCACAAGTCGTCGCGGGTCACCCGGCGGCTGGCTGGGGATGTGACGGTCGCCCAGGCGGACGTCAAGAAGATCAAGAAGTTGCTGGCGAAGTAGCCCAGCCCGCCTCCAGGGAGTCAAGAAATGGCACGCGTGAAGCGGGCGGTCAACGCCCACAAGAAGCGCCGGGTGGTACTCGAGCGGGCGAGCGGGTACCGCGGCCAGCGGTCGCGGATGTACCGCAAGGCCAAGGAGCAGATGCTCCACTCGATGACGTACGCCTACGCAGGCCGCAAGGACCGCAAAGGCTCGTTCCGCCGGCTGTGGATCCAGCGCATCAACGCCGCCGCACGCGCGGATGGCATCACCTATAACCGGTTCGTGCAGGGCCTGAAGGCCGCGGGCGTCGAGGTGGACCGGCGCATGCTCGCCGAACTCGCCGTGGCCGACCCCGCTGCCTTCTCCGCGCTGGTGGAGGTGGCCAAGGGCGCCCTGCCGGAGCCGATCGCCGACACCGCCGCAGCCTGACCCCGCTCGTTTCATGATCCTGAAGACTTTTCAGTCGTATTCGCGGAAAAGTCTTCAGGATCATGGCTGTCTGCGGTGCTTGCGGTGACCGAGGTAGCTGGGCCGGAGCTGACCAGTCTCCGCTCACCGCGGGTCAAGGCCGCCCGCCAGCTTGCCAAGCGAGCAATGCGGGAGCGGGCCAGGTCGTTCCTTGCCGAGGGCCCGCAGGCGGTGAGCGAGGCGCTTGCCCACGGCGGTGTGGTCACCCAGTTGTTCATGACCGCGGCTGCGCGAGCCCGTCATCCCGGGCTTGCCGGGCAAGCCAGCCAGCAGGGCGCCGAGGTGAACACGGTGAGCGGCGAGGTCATGGCCGAGCTCGCGCAAACCATCACCCCACAGGGAGTCCTCGCGGTCTGCCGCTTCGTGGACGTGCCTCTGGCCACGCTGGCCGATGCCGCGCCGCGCCTGGCGGTCATCCTGGCCAACGTCAGGGACCCGGGCAACGCCGGAACGGTGCTGCGCACGGCCGATGCCGCGGGCGCCCAGGGCGTGGTCTTCTCCGCCGCATCGGTCGATCCCTACAACAGCAAGTGCGTCCGTGCCTCCGCCGGGAGCATCTTCCATCTCGCGCTCGTGCTGGGCGGCCAGGTCGCGGACACGGTCGCCGCCCTGCGCGCGGCGGGGCTGCGGGTGCTGGCCGCGGACGGCAAGTCGGGCCGGTCGCTGGACGACATCGAGCCACGCGGGCTGCTGGGCGAGCCTACGGCCTGGCTGTTTGGCAACGAGGCCTGGGGGCTTCCCGCCGAGCTGGCCGCGCTCGCCGACGATACGGTGGCCGTTCCCATATGGGCGGGCGGAAAGTCTCAACCTGGCCGCCGCCGCCGCGGTGTGCCTGTACGCCTCCGCCCGGGCCCAGCGGAGGCAGTGACGGCAGAAGGGTGCTGCCGCGCAGCCCCCTCAACGCGCTAGAGTCTGATCACGTTGCGTCATTAGATCTGATCACGTTGCGTCATTAGATATGCCCAGCTGCTGGGTAGGACGCGACTGGATCCCCGCGGCGCCGCTAAACAAGCGATGTACATGTGAGCGGAGGGAGGGGCGGGAGTGGACGCGGGCAGAGCGGTGGCGGACCTGGTGGGCGTGACGGCGCAGTTGCCGGCGCTGGCCAGCTCCGTAGTCTGTGCTGACGATTTGCCCGATGGCCTGGTGGTTGCCGACCACGCGGCGCGGGTCACCGTGTTCAACCGCGCGGCCACCCGGCTGACCGGAATCCCCCGCTCCGCCGCGCTCGGCGCGGATGTGCGGCAACTGCTCCCGCTGCGAGACGCCGATGGGCGCTGCTGGTGGGTGGCTGCCGACCCGTACCACGGGCTGTCCACCCGGACCCGGCACCCCGAGATGTCGCTGTACCTCAAGGACGGGACCGAGCTTCTCGTCACCGTTGGCTATGTGCGCGGCCCAGGGATACCCGGCTCCACCCTGGCTGCAGCGCCGGGCCAGGCGCGGTCGAGCGCCTCGTGGTCACGCTGCGCGGCGCGGAGCAGCGGGCAAGGCTCGAGCGCAGCCGCGCCGACCTGCTCTCTACCGTCGCCCACGAACTCAGGTCGCCGCTGACCAGCGTGAAGGGCTTCACCGCGACGTTGCTGGCCAAGTGGAGCCGGTTCACCGACGACCAGAAGCGCGTGATGCTGGAGACCGTCAACGCCGACGCGGACCGGGTCACCCGGCTCATCACCGAACTCCTTGACGTGTCCCGGATCGAGTCGGGGCGGATGGAGATCCACCGGCAGCTGGTGAGCATCCCCGAGCGGGTGGAGAAGATCGTGGCCGGCCGGTCGCAGCCGGCGACGAGCCGGACCGGAACCGCGTGGATCGTCTGCACCTGGGCTCCCCGAAACGTGGCTCGACGCGGACAAGGTCGACCAAATACTCGGGAACCTCATCGAGAATGCGGTCCGGCACGGTGCTGGTACGGTGACAGTCGTGGTAGAGCCGCAGGTAATCGCCGACCCCCGGGGCCCACGCGGCACCGGCGATGGCGTCGCGGTCTCTGTTCGCGACGAGGGCGACGGCGTGGCGCCGGAACTGGTCCCGCGCGTCTTCCGCCAGTTCTGGCGGGCCAAGCGGCGTGGCGGCGCCGGGCTCGGCCTCTACATCGTGAAGGGGCTGGTCGAAGCGCACGGCGGCACGATCATCGTGCAGCGCGCCCCCGGCGGCGGCGCTGAGTTCCGATTTACCATGCCCGCCAGCCCGCCCAGCTGGGGGGCCAAGGCGGGCCAGGGTGCAGCCGGGTGGGTCACCGTGCTCGTCGGCGGTGCGGCTCAGGGTGCTCGTCGGGCCGACTTCGCCGCGGGCCCGCAGTGTTAGCCCGGGGGCCCGAGCCCCCGGAACCCCCGCGGCGCCGGCCGGGCTGCCGCCGGCACCCGGAGCCTCACCACGCGGCAGCCGTTAGGCAGAGACAATCCTGGAGACTTCGCAAACCGCATACTTGCCCAGATAGTTCGCGAGGGTGGCGAAACTTATGTCCGCACCAAATAAGCAGTACGACCCGGTGGAGGTGGCCGCGCTGTCGCCGGAAGGGGTCGCCACCGCGCTGGCCAGCGCGCTCACCGCCATCGCCGACGCGAGCACGCTCGATGAGCTGAAGACCGTCCGGCTCGCACATGCGGGCGACCGGTCGCCGCTCGCGCTCGCCAACGCCGAGATCGGGGCGCTGCCGCCGCAGGCCAGGGCCGAGGCAGGGCAGCGGGTCGGCGCGGCCCGCCGCGAGGTGGGGCAGGCCGTGGCCGCCCGGCAGGCGGAACTGGAGGATGAGCGCGACCGGCGGGTGCTCGTCGAGGAGACCGTGGACGTCACCCTGCCATGGGACCGGGCGCCGCTCGGTGCCCGGCATCCGGTGACCACGGTCAGCGACCGGCTCGCCGACGTGTTCGTGGGGATGGGCTACCAGGTCGCCGAAGGGCCCGAGGTCGAAGCCGAGTGGTACAACTTCGACGCGCTGAACTTCCCGCCCGACCACCCGGCCCGGGAGATGCAGGACACCATCTTCGTGGCCGGGCCGGACGGCGGCGACTCCGGCATGGTGCTGCGCACCCACACCTCGCCGGTGCAGATCCGCGCCCTGCTGACCCGCCCGCTGCCGGTATATGTGGTCAGCCCGGGCAAGTGCTTCCGCACCGATCCGCTGGACGCCACGCACAGCCCGGTGTTCCACCAGATCGAGTGCCTGGCCGTGGACGAGGGGCTGACCATGGCTGACCTGCGCGGCGCGATCCAGGCCTTCGTGACCGCGATGTTCGGCGAGGGGCTGCGGACCAGGCTCCGTCCTGACTTCTTCCCGTTCGTCGAGCCCGGTATGGACGTGTCCATGGAATGCCACATCTGCCGGGGTGCCTCCACCCGGCCGGGCGGGGCCCCATGCCGGGTGTGCCGGTCGCAGGGCTGGATCGAGCTGGCCGGCGCCGGGATGGTCAACCCGAAGGTGCTCGTCGCGTGCGGCATCGACCCGGACCGGTACAGCGGTTTCGCCTTCGGGCTTGGCATCGAGCGCACGCTCATGGTCCGGCACGGGGTGACCGACATCAGGGACACCCTGGAGGGCGACGTCCGGTTCAGCCGGGCACTGGGGATGGAGGCCTGATGCGCGTTCCGGTGTCCTGGCTGCGGGAATACGCCCCGCTGGCCGATTCCGTTCCGGCCGCCGAGGTCGCGCGGGCGCTGACCGCGGCCGGTCTCGAGGTGGAGACCGCCGAGGCGGTCGGTCACGACATCAGCGGCGTGGTGGTGGGCCAGGTCCTCGAGATCGAGGAGCTGACCGGGTTCAAGAAGCCCATCAGGTACTGCCGCGTGTCCACCGGCGACCAGACCCGCGAGGTGATCTGTGGTGCGGTGAACTTCGCCGTGGGCGACAAGGTGCCGTTCGCCCAGCCGGGTGCCGTGCTGCCTGGCGGTTTCGAGATCGGCGCGAAGAAGGCCTACGGGCGGACGTCGGAAGGGATGATCTGCTCGGCCAGGGAACTCGACATCGGCGAAGACCACTCCGGGATCCTGGTCCTGGACCCTGACGCCCCGCTGGGCGAGGACTTCGTCAGCTACGCCGGGCTGGCCGATCATGTTCTGGACATTGCGGTGACCCCGGACCGTGGCTACGCCCTGTCAGTGCGCGGCGTGGCCCGCGAGCTGGGGACCGCGTTCGACGTCCCGTTCACCGACCCCGCCGACACCGGCCTGCCCGGCGACGTCACGGCGACCTCGCCCGAGGTGTACCCGGCGAGCATCGACGACCCGACCGCCTGCGACCGGTTCGTGCTGCGGGAGGCCCTCGGGCTTCGACCCGGACGCGCCGACCCCGCTGTGGATGCGGGTCCGGCTGGCCAGGGCCGGGATGCGCACGGTGTCGCTGGCCGTGGACATCACCAACTACCTGATGGTGGAGCTGGGCCAGCCGATGCACGCGTTCGACAAGGCCGCGCTGTCCGGCCCGATCGTGGTCCGCCGGGCCAGGCCGGGAGAGCGCCTGGAAACGCTCGACCACGTGATCCGCGACCTCGACCCCGACGACATCCTCATCACCGACTCCTCCGGGCCCATCTCGATGGCCGGGACCATGGGCGGGCTGGCGACCGAGATCTCGGAGTCATCCCGTGACCTGGTGATCGAGGCCGCGCACTTCTCCGCGCGGGGGACCGCCCGGATGAGCCGGCGCCACCGGCTGTTCAGCGAGTCGTCATACCGGTTCGAGCGCGAGGTCGACCGGGAACTCCCGCTGCGCGCGTCCGCCAAGGCGGTCGCGCTGCTTGGCTCGCTCGGCGGCGCGACCGTCGTGCCCGGCTGCACCCATGCGCAGGCCGATGTGCCCACGGTGACCATCAGCCTCCCGGTCAGCTACCCGGGCCAGGTCGCCGGGCTGGCCTACAGCCCGGCCACCGTGATCCGCCGGCTCCGCGACGTCGGCTGCGAGGTGATCGAGCCCGGCGCGACGGGTACGGCGGACGCGGTAGCGGCCGGCGAGGCGGAGGCCACCCCGGCCAAGCCCACGGCAGCAGCCCGGAGCGCCGCCCTGAACCGGCATGCACGGCATGACCACGGTAAGCACGAGAGCGGAGATGTGCTGCTCACGGTCGTCCCCCCGTCCTGGCGGCCGGACCTGCGCCAGCCCGCCGACCTGGCGGAGGAGGTCATCCGGCTGGAGGGGTACGACAACATCCCGGTCAAGATGCCGCGTGCCACCGCCGGGCGCGGCCTGACCGGCGCGCAGCGGATGCGCCGCGCGGTCGGCCGGGCGCTGGCCGGTGCGGGCTACGTCGAGGTGCTCAGCTCCCCGTTCGCTTCCGTCGCGGACTGGGACCGGCTGCAACTGCCCGCCGATGACCCGCGCCGGGTTGCCACCCGTATCTCCAACCCGCTCAGCGAGGACGAACCGTTCCTGCGTACCACCCTGCTGCCCGGCTTGCTCCGAGTGCTGGCCCGCAACCTGGGGCGGGGATTCGCCGACGTGGCCCTGCAGGAGATGGGCCTGGTCTTCCGGCCCGGCCCGGGCCCGCAGCGCGCCGCACCCATCCTCCGGGTGGACCGGGGACCGGCGGTGGCCGAGCTCGCCGAGATCGAGGCCGCCCTGCCGCATCAGCCGCTCCGCGTGGGCATGGTCCTGGCCGGCGACTATGACCTGGCCGGATGGTGGGGCAGCGGCCGTCCGGCCGGCTGGCAGGACGCCATCGAGGCGGCCCGCGAGGTGCTGCGGGTGACCAGAGCCTCGTTCCGGATCGAGGCCGACCAGCATCCGCCGTGGCATCCCGGCCGCTGCTCGGCGATCTACGTCACCGGGGACGGTGGCGTCCCGGTCCTGGCCGGCCACGCGGGCGAGCTGCACCCCCGGGTGCTGCAGGCGTTCAAGCTGCCCGCGCGGGTATCCGCGGCCGAACTCGACCTGTCGGTGATCGGGGCCGCGGTGGCGGACCTGCCACCGGCCCAGGCGCCGGTGCTCTCGGCATACCCCGTGGCGACACAGGACGTCGCCCTCGTGGTGGCCGACTCCGTGCCCGCGGCGCGGGTGTCGGCCGCGCTCGCCGCCGGGGTGGCCGGTGCGGATGGCGGGTCGCTGCTCGAAGACGTCCGGCTGTTCGACATCTATACCGGGGAGCAGGTCGCGGCGGGGCACAAGTCCCTCGCCTACCGGCTGCGGTTCCGCGCCCCGGACCGCACACTCACCGACGAGGAGACCACCGTCGCCAGGGACGCCGCCGTGGCCGAAGCGGGCCGCCAGGTCGGTGCGGTCCTGCGCGGCGAAGGCTGACCGGCCGGGGTCATCCCCGGACGGTCATAGGTGTCACCGTGGTGGGCGGCACCGATGGTCGCCGTGCGCTGACTATTTACGCTTCGGCGGTCGCCGCGTGCCGGAGACCGGTAGCTGGGCGTGGCGTTCTGTGACAGTCTGATGCTGAACAGCTACCAGGTGCCGTTGCTGGGGGTGCCTGTTGCGGTTGTGCCGTTCGTCCCGCCGAGACGGCCATAGCTCCGTGCTCGTGGGGCCACCGGGCTGATGATCCTGCATCACGGAGGGACGTGCCATTAGCCAGGAAGCCAGCGCGCCAGCGCCACAAGCAGCGGGCGCGCCGAGACCGGTCCCGGCTCCAGCCAAGGCAACGTTCGGTGAAGTCTTCGCCATCGGCGAGTTCCGCGCGCTGTGGATCGCCCAGATCCTCTCCGTCGCTGGTGATCAGCTTGCCCGGGTGGCACTGACCCTGCTGGTGTTCGACCGGACGCACTCGGCCCTGCTTGCCTCGGTGACGTTCGCGGCCAGCGTGGTCCCCACGTTCGTGGGCGGGATCACCCTGTCCGGTCTGGCTGACCGGCTGCCGCGGCGAGCCGGTAATGATCGCCTGCGACCTGATGCGCGTCGTGCTGGTCGTCGTGATGGCGGTGTCCGGGATACTCGACGGCGGTGCTCGTCGTGCTGCTGTTCCTGGTGACCTTGATCGGTGCGCCGTTCCTGTCCGCCCGGGCCGCTCTGTACCCAGACATCCTTCCCGGTGACCTGTATGTGCTTGGCACCGCCGTCACGATCACCACGCTGCAGTTCGCCCAGGTGGTGGGCTTTGCCGTGGGCGGGGCGGTGGTCGGCTTCTTCGGGGTTCGCACGTCGCTGCTCGTGGACGCGGCGACGTTCGCGCTGTCGGCGCTGATCACCCGCGTGTGGGTCAAATCCTGGCCGGCCGTGCGGGCCCAGGGAAGCCGCGGTACCCGGGTGCGGGGGAGCGTGGCGTGCGGAGTCCGGCTGGTGTTCGGCAATCCAGTGCTGTGCGACCCCGATGCTGCTCGGCTGGCTTGCCGCCTTCTACAACGCCCCCGCTGAGGGGGTCTCCGCGCCGCTGGCGGCGACGCTCGGCGGTGGCGCGGTTGCGGTCGGGCTCATCCTGGCGTCGCAGGCCCTGGGCTCGTCGGTGGGAATGGTGACGTTCAGCCGGCTCGTCGCCCCGGCCAACCGGGTGCGCTGGATGAATCCGCTCGCGATCGCGACCTGTAGCGTCCTTATCCTGTTCGCGTTCCGCCCGCCGCTGCCGATTGCGCTGGCGGTGCTGGGCTCTCAGCGGGCTCCTCGACTGCTTCCAGTTGCCCGCGAACGCGTCGTTCGTCAGCGCCGCGCCCCCCGAGCAGCGCAGTCAGGCGTTCGGCATCGCTCAAGGTGGCATGAGTCTCGGCCAAGGCCTGGCGATGGTGGTGGCGGGGGCCGCTGCTGAGCACTTCAGCCCCAGCTATGTGATAGCGGCCTTCGGAGCTGTTGGTGCCGTCGTGGCAATCATCATCGCTGTCAGCCGTGCACGACACGCTGACCATCCCCCCGGGTATACGCGCTGTTCTTCTGATGTGCAGACCTGCTCAGTAGTGATGCACCTGTGGCTGCTCCCTCCGGCTTCAGCCCCAGCTCGATGGCTGCGCAGGTAGGTGTCTCCCGGTGATCGTGCGTGGGGGTCCCCCCTAGTCCTGTGCTGCTCGGTGTCGGTACGTGGGCATCAACCCCAGCTGATGGTGCGCATGGAGTCCGCCCTTCTCGTGTGGTGCTTGGTTGCCGGGTGGGGAGTCAGCCCCAGCTGATGGTGCGCATGGCAGGCGTCCCTTCTCGTGGCCTCCGGCAGGAGGAGCCTGCAGTCTCACGCCATGGCTCGTGCTACGGTCCCATGACCGGTATCCACCTTTGCGATAGATTGACGTTTACGTGGTGAATCTTCCCAACTTCGTATACAGCACTAACTCGTGGTGAAGAGGTGGTGCAAGGCGGGGCTGGTCTCGCTGCGTGATGGGGTCTTGACAGAGGGGGCATGGGTTCTGTGACAATACGGGGCATTGCTCTTACCCTGCGCTATGCTAAGCGAACGCCGTTCCTTGCGGCTAGCTGAGGAGGATGGATGGTCCCCGAAGGCTGCAAACGTGTGCATTTGAGCACACGGGTGCACCTTCCAGCCATCCGGGCCTGGCCCTTCTGGGAACTCCCGCGCCGGGTCGTGATCTTCATAGCGGCGGTCACGGCCGTCTATGTCACGGTGATCGGCTTTGCCGTCACCGTGACGCCTCTGGTCCCGCGCGATCTGTTGCTGTGCGGAGCGCTCATGCTGTGTACCGCGGCAACAGTGGAGCTGACCCGGCGGGCCGGGGAGAATGCGGGCGTCATACGGGATGTGTATGCCGTCTGGGAACTTCCGCTGGCCATTCTTCTTCCGCCGGTGTATGCCCTGGTAGTTCCGGCGTTCAGATTCGCGCTCACCCAGCGCAGGATCCGCCGCGTTCCGCTCTACCGGCGCGTCTTCAGCTCGGCGGGGGTGGGACTGTCCTACGCCTGCGCGTCCGTTGTCTTCCACGCGGTGATGCGCGAGGGACTGGACACCACGGCAGGCCCGCGAGTGGGCACTGCCTGGATCCTGGCGGTCGCTCTCGCCGGGGTGGTCCAGTGGACCGTCAACGCGGCACTGCTCCTTCCCGCCATCAAGGGCGCCGATCCCGCCGTCCGGATCCGGGACATGATCCTGGCCCGGGAGTCCGTTCAGAACGACGCGACTGAGCTGTGTGTCGCGGTCCTGGTGACCCTCGGCATCGCCGTCACCCCGCTGACCATTGTTTTCGCGTTTCCGTTCGTCACATTGCTCCAGCGCTCGTTCCGGCATGTCCACCTCGTCAACGCATCTCGTGTCGACTCCAAGACGGGGCTGCTCAACGCGGGCACCTGGGAGCGTGAGGCTGCCTCCGAGGTCGCCCGCGCGGTGCGTACCCACACCCCGCTGGCAGTTGCGCTGATCGACATCGATCACTTCAAGGCAGTTAACGACTCCTTCGGGCACCTTGGCGGGCGACAAGGCACTCCGCGAGGTCGCGCGCACTCTCACGATCTTCCTCCGTGAGTACGACCTAGTAGGGCGATTTGGTGGGGAAGAGTTTGCCCTATTGCTACCCCAGGCCAAGGCGGTAGATGCCTACCGCATCGCGGAACGTATCCGGGCTCACATTTCAGCCACGCCCATCGACGTCCACGATGACCCCGGCGCTGACCCGGTCCGTCTCAGCATCTCGATCGGCGTCGCCGCGCTCGGTGCTCGCTGGGACAGCGGTACCGGCGGACAGCTTACCGACCTGATGGCAGCCGCGGATGCGGCGCTCTACCAGGCCAAGCAGAACGGGCGTGACCGCGTTTGCGTGATCACCGAGAACACCACGTTCGGCCTGCACGAGCAAACCTCCGACAAGCCCCCAGCGAAGGCGTGATGGGGAGGGTAGGCGGCCTAGTTCGCTTGGCGGCGGGACTGCCTTGCTTGCTGCCTTCGGCGGCTTCGCAGTGCCGTCCGGGGGGACGACTCCCCGGGGCCGCCGAGCCCCGGAACCCCCGCGATTGGTGGTGCCGGTCGGCTGTTCCGGTGCAGGTTGGGTGGGCGGGGACGGCGGGCCTAGACGAGTGACTCCCAACCTGGGTCCGCGTGGCGTGCTTGGCTGCCCGATTTCATAATCCGTGCGAATTTTATCCCCTATGAGGGCGAACATCCGCACGGATCATGGTTTTGGCTCCGGAATCCCCGTGCGCTGCCTGATCCGCCGGGGCGGCGGCCCCGCTGGTGTCTCTCGGCGGCGGGTCCCGCTCTGGCTAGGAGCTCGGGGAGGGGCTGGGGCCGGGGGTGGGGAGGATCGCGAGGATTTCGGTGCCGTTCTTGCGGCAGGCGGAGGCGTGGCCGGTGGCCAGCACCTGCGGGGTGTTGAAGCCCTGGCAGGTCCAGCCCTTGATGCTCACGGGCGCGCCGCCACCGTTGCCGCCGACCTTGCCCGACGCCACCGCGCGGGTGTAGGCACGCTCGATCGCCAGGGCGGCATGGCAATCGGCCGAGCCGTGCCGTACCTCGATCACGACCGGGACACCCGCCGCCGTCCGGGCCGTACCGCACTGCGCCGCGGGGGCACCGCCCGCTGGCGAGCTGCCCTGCGTCCCGGACCCCGCAGAGCTACCGTGCGTCGGCCCGCAACCTGCCGCCGCACCGGCAGCGAGCACCGCCAGAACGACCGCGGCGACGGCGCGCGAGCGCATAGGGGCCCTCCTTCCTGCGGACATCATCATGCCCTGTAGCCGCGGGCATTGGCAGCAAGACCTGCCGTGCGTCACCGGTCCTGGCGTCACGGGATCTATGCGCACCCTACAGCGCTTTGCATAACTAACGGATCTAGTGCATAATTTCTCAATAAGGCTCATGCGACAGAGCCAGCTCACGCGCGTAGACGCACACGGTCAAGGAGAAGTGCATGGGTCTGGCGGTGGCGGTGGCCGGCGCGAGCGGGTACGCAGGCGGCGAGCTGCTGCGCCTCATCGGCGGTCACCCCAGCCTCGACCTCGGCCCGGTCACTGCCGCTGGGAATGCGGGCGCTCCCGTCACCGACGTGCACCCGCACCTGCCCGCGCTCGGCGACCGCACCTTCGAGCCCCTCGACGCGGCCGGGCTCGCCTCGGCGGACCTGGTGTTCCTCGCCCTGCCCCACGGGGAATCCGCCAGGATCGGCACCGCCCTGCCCGCGCACGTCCCGGTCGTTGACCTCAGCGCCACCTTCCGCCTGGCTGACCCCGAGGCCTGGTCGGCCTACTACCGGATGCCGTACGCGGGCCGCTGGTGTTACGGGCTGCCCGAACTTCCCGGCGCCCGGGACAGGATCCGGGGCGCCACACGGGTGGGCGCGCCAGGCTGTTACGCCACCGCCGCTATCCTGGCGCTCGCGCCGCTGCTCGCCGCGGGCCTGGCCGACCCGGGCGACATCGTGATCGTGGCCGCCTCGGGCACCTCCGGGGCGGGGCGGGCACCGTCCGCGGCCCTGCTCGCCACCGAGGTCATGGGCGCGATGTGCGCCTACCAGGTCGGCGGCACGCACCGGCACACCCCGGAGATCGAGCAGGCGCTCCGCGAGGCCGCGGTCGGGCAGCCGGTGGTGTCGTTCACCCCGATGCTGGCCCCGATGCCGCGGGGCATCCTGGCCACCTGCACCGCCCCCCTGCGTGACCCGGGGACGCGGGCCTCGGCGCTGCGGGACGCCCTGGCGGCGGCCTACGCCGGCGAGCCGTTCGTGCACCTGCTACCCGAAGGCCGCTGGCCAAGCACCGCGGCCACGGTCGGCTCGAACGCGGTGCACCTGCAGGCCGCCGCCGACAGCCACGCCGGGCGCGCGGTGGTCGTCGCCGCCCTGGACAACCTCGGTAAGGGCGCGGCGGGCCAGGCGATCCAGGCCGCCAACCTCATGCTCGGCCTGCCCGAAACGGCCGGCCTCACCGCACAAGGACTCGCGCCGTGACATCGGCTGCCTCGGAGGCCATCAGATGAGCGTCACCGCACCGCTGGGGTTCCGGGCCGCCGGGGTCGCCGCGGGGATCAAGGCATCGGGCGGCCGGGACGTCGCCGTGGTGATCAACGACGGGCCGTCCCGCGCCGCGGCGGGCGTGTTCACCGCCAACCGGGTGAAGGCCGCGCCGGTGCTGTGGACCCAGCAGGTCGTTCACGGCGGCAGGGTGCGGGCGGTCCTGCTCAACTCCGGCGGCGCCAACGCCTGTACCGGGCCGCTTGGCTTCACCGACACCCATTCCAGCGCCGAACGCCTGGCGGGGCGGCTGGCCGACTCCGCAGGCGAAATCGCCGTCTGCTCGACCGGCCTGATCGGCGAGCGCCTGCCCATGGATCTCCTGCTCGCGGGCGCCGACGCCGCGGTGGCCGACGCATCCCGGTCCGGTGGCCTCGCGGCCGCGGACGCGATCAGGACCACGGACACCGTGGCCAAGATCGCGTTCCAGCGCCCGGACGGGTACACGATCGGCGGCATGGCCAAGGGCGCGGGCATGCTCGCGCCCGCGCTGGCCACCATGCTCTGCGTGCTGACCACCGACGCCGACCTGGATGCGGGCACCCTCGACGCCGCACTCCGCGCGGCCACCCGGGTGACCTTCGACCGGCTCGACACCGATGGCTGTATGTCCACCAACGACACGGTGCTGCTGCTGGCCAGCGGGGCCGCTGGAGTACGGCCTGGCGTCGAGCGAGTTCACCGGCGTGCTCACCGATGTCTGCGCGGATCTGGCCCGGCAGCTCCAGGCCGACGCCGAGGGGGCGGGCAAGCTGATCGCGATCGAGGTGGTCGGCGCGGCGACCGAGGCCGACGCGGTGACCGTCGGCCGGGCCGTGGCCAGGTCGGCGCTGCTCAAGTGCGCCATCGCCGGGGAGGACCCGAACTGGGGCCGGGTGCTGTCCGCGGTGGGTACGACGGGCGCGGTGTTCGAGCCGGACCGGCTCAGCGTGGCCGTCAACGGCGTCTGGGTCTGCCGCAACGGCTGCGCCGCGGATGACCGGGCCAAGGTCGACCTGCGCCCCCGGGACGTGACCATCACGATCGACCTAAGTGCCGGGCCGAGCGCGGCCACCATCCGCACCACCGACCTGACCGCCGCTTACGTGCACGAGAACTCGGCGTACTCGACTTGACATCCTCTATCCGCCCGACGGCAGAAGATTCCAGCCGCGACCTACGGTCGCGCTGTTGGTTCGCGGTTCATCGCCGTGCCCTACCGCGCAAGAAGGCTCCCCGCGCTGCCACCGCATGCCCTGCGGCGGTTTGTTCCTGGTACTGTCCGGCGCCCGCTTGGCTATCGCGGACCTGCCGAGACTACCAAGCTGCCCTGACATTCCCTGGGGAGGTGAAGCGGCGTGCCCACCCCGCTTGACGGCAGCAGTCTCCGCGCCGCTATTCCGATGACCGTGACCACGAGCCCGCCACCCGGCCCCGCGGCTCGCGCCGACGCTCAGGCAGCGCAGGCGAAGGCGGCGACGCTCATCGAGGCTCTGCCCTGGCTGGACCGGTTCCACGGCCAGACCATCGTCATCAAGTACGGCGGCCATGCCATGACCGACGACGCGCTGCGAAGCGCGTTCGCCCAGGACGTGGTGTTCCTGCGGTACGCGGGCCTGCGCCCCGTCGTGGTCCACGGCGGCGGGCCGCAGATCTCCGCCCACCTGGCGCGGCTCGGGCTGGAGAGCACGTTCGCCGCGGGCCTGCGGGTCACCACGCCAGAGACCATGGAGGTGGTCCGCATGGTGCTCACCGGCCAGGTGAACCGGGATGTGGTGGGCCTGATCAACCGGCACGGGCCGTTCGCGGTGGGCATGTCGGGGGAGGATGCGAACCTGTTCACCGCGAGCCGGCGGCACGCGGTGGTGGACGGCACGCCGGTGGACATCGGCCTGGTAGGCGAGATCGACGCCGTGGACCCCGGCGCGGTACAGGTCCTGCTCGCCGACGGGCGGGTGCCCGTGGTGTCGAGCGTTGCCCGGAGCACCGGCGGGGAGGTCTACAACGTCAACGCGGACACCGCCGCCGCCGCGCTGGCCGTGGCGCTCGGCGCGGCCAAGCTCGTCGTGCTCACCGACGTCGAGGGCCTGTACCCGGACTGGTCCGCGGGCGACGGCCAGCCACGCGATGTGATCAGCTTGCTGACCGCGGCCGAGCTGGAACAACTGCTGCCGGCGCTGACCAGCGGCATGATCCCCAAGATGGAGGCATGCCTGCGGGCGGTTCGTGGCGGAGTGCCCCAGGCGCACGTACTGGACGGCCGCCTGCCCCACTCGGTGCTGCTGGAGATCTTCACCGACTCCGGCACCGGCACGATGGTCGTCCCGGACGGAGCCGGCTCATGAGCGTCACCGAGCAGTTGCAGGCACGGTTCGCCGCGGCACTGATGCCGACCTACGGCGTCCCGCCGGTCGCCCTGGTGCGCGGCGATGGCTGCCGGGTCTGGGACGCGGACGGCCGCGAGTACACCGATCTCATCGCCGGGATCGCGGTGAGCGCGCTTGGCCACGCCCACCCGGCGATCGTCGAAGCGGTGACCCGGCAGGTGAGCGCGATCGCGCATACCTCGAACCTGTTCCTGCACGAGCCCGAGATCACCCTGGCCGAACGGTTGCTGGCGCTGCTCGGGACCGACGGCAGGGTGTTCTTCACCAACTCGGGGACCGAGGCGAACGAGGCCGCGGTGAAGCTCGTCCGCCGCTGCCAGGGCCCGGCCCGGCCGGTGATCGTCGCGGCGGAGAACGGCTTCCACGGGCGGTCCATGGGATCACTCGCGCTGACGGGCAAGGCTGCCATCCGACAGCCGTTTGGCCCCTTTGGTGTTGAAGTGACGTTCGTGCCGTACGGCGACGCGGCGGCGCTACGGGCGGCCGTGGGCGCGGGCTGTGCCGCTGTTTTCCTCGAACCGTGCCAGGGCGAGGCGGGGGTCGTGCCCGCGCCAGCCGGGTACCTGCGGGCGGCGCGGCAGGCGTGCGACGCGGCGGGCGCGCTGCTGGTGATCGATGAGATCCAGAGCGGGATCGGGCGCACCGGCGCCTGGTTCGCCCACCAGGCCGACGGGATCGTGCCGGACGTGCTTACCCTGGCCAAGGGCCTGGGCGGTGGGCTGCCGATCGGTGCGTGCATCGGGCTCGGCACGGCCGGTACGGCGCTGGGCAAGGGAGATCACGGCAGCACGTTCGGCGGGAACCCGGTCGCCTGCGCGGCGGCGCTCGCCGTGCTGGACACGATCGAGTCGCAGGGCCTGCTCGGCCACGCGGCGGCGGTCGGGGACCGGCTGGCCACCGGCCTTGCCGCGACCAGCCATCCGCTGCTGCACGGTGTCCGTGGCCGGGGACTCTGGCTCGCCGCCCTGCTGGCCGGCCCCATCGCCGGGGCGGTGGAGGCGGCGAGCCGGGATGCCGGGTTCCTGGTCAACGCCGTGCAGCCGGACGCGATCCGGCTCGCCCCACCGCTGATCCTCGGGTCCGCACAGGCCGATGCGTTCGTCACGGCGCTGCCTGCCATTCTGGATCAGGCTGCCGCCGACCCGGCGGCAGCCGTCCCCGACGCCGCACAGACCGTGCGCCAGGAGGCACAATGACGCGCCACTTCCTCCGCGACGACGACCTCTCCCCGGCCGAACAGGCCGCGGTGCTCGACCTCGCCGACGCCATGAAGGACGACAGGTTCGGCTACCGGCCGCTGGCCGGGCCACAGACCGTCGCCGTGCTGTTCGACAAGCCGTCGACCAGGACCCGGGTGTCCTTCGCGGTTGGCATCGCCGAGCTTGGCGGCCAGCCGCTGGTCATCGACGCCCAGTCGTCGCAGCTCGGCCGCGGTGAGCCGGTCGCCGACACCGCGCGGGTGCTGGAGCGGCAGGTCGCCGCCATCGTGTGGCGCACGTTCGGCCAGGACCGCATTGAGGCGATGGCGGAGGCTGCCACGGTGCCCGTCATCAACGCGCTCACCGATGCGTTCCACCCCTGCCAGGTACTCGCCGACCTGCAGACCGTGCGCGCCGTCCACGGCCGGCTGGCCGGGCTGACGCTCACGTTCCTCGGCGACGGCTCCAGCAACATGGCGCACTCCTACCTGCTCGGCGGGGCCACAGCCGGCCTGTCGGTGCGGATCGCGGCGCCGCCCGCGTACCGCCCGGAGCCGCGGGTGCTCGCGGCGGCCGAGGCGATCGCGGCCGCCACCGGTGGCGGGGTAGCCGTCCTCGATGACCCCAAGGCCGCCTGCGCGGGCGCCGACGTGCTCGCCACCGATGTGTGGACATCCATGGGGCAGGAGGGACAGGAAGGCACGAGGATCGCCGCACTGACCGCGTACCGCCTGGATGAGGAGAAACTGGCGCTCGGCCGCGGCGGCTGCATCGTGCTGCACTGCCTGCCCGCGCACCGGGGCGAGGAGATCACCGCCGGGGTCATCGACGGCCCGGCGAGCCGGGTCTGGGACCAGGCGGAGAACCGGCTGCATGCGCAGAAGGCGCTGCTCACCTGGCTGCTGGGAAGTGCGGGGTGACCGCGACGAGCCCGGCAACCAAAGCCGCCCGGCAGGCGCAGATCGCCGGAATCCTGGAGCATGCCCAGGTCCGCTCGCAGGAAGAGCTGGCGATGATGCTCGCCGACCGCGGGGTGCATGTCGCGCAGGCCACGCTGTCGCGTGACCTGGAGGAACTGGGTGCGGTCCGGTTGCGGGGGGCTGCGGGCGCGCTGGTGTACGCGCTGCCGAGCGACCCCGGCGGCCCAGGATCGTGGCCCGGCGGCGTCGGCGGCACCGGCCCCGAGGCGACGGTGGCCAGCGCGGGACCGCCCGCCCGGCCTGGCAGCCGGGGCGGGGCGGCCGGGTACGGTGGGCACGCCGGGCACGGTGGCGCGGCCGGGGAGCCGGCCGCTTTCGGCGCGCTGCCCCGGGTCGCGGCGGAACTCCTGGTCAGCGCCGAAGCCAGCGCGAACCTAGTGGTGCTCCGAACCCCGGCCGGGGGGGCCCAGCTGCTCGCCTCGGCCATCGACCACGCCGAATGGCGCGCCGTCCTCGGCACGGTCGCCGGCGACGACACCGTCCTGGTGATCGCCCGCGACCCCACCGGGGGAGAGGAACTGGCCCAGAAACTGCTGCGCCAGGCCGAGCGGCGGGCCTAGACCCATCAACTCAAGAGTTAAGGACCAGATATGACAAAGCGCGTCGTACTCGCCTATTCGGGCGGCCTGGACACCTCGGTCGCGATTGGCTGGATCGCCGAGCAGACCGGGGCCGAGGTGATCGCGGTCGCGATGGACGTGGGCCAGGGCGGCGAGGACCTGGCCACCATCCGTGAGCGGGCCCTTGCCTGCGGCGCCGCCGACGCCGAGGTGGTGGACGCGCGGGCGGAGTTCGCCGCGGGCTTCTGCCTGCCCGCGCTCAAGGCGAACGCGCTCTACATGAGCCGCTACCCGCTGGTCTCCGCGCTGTCCCGACCCCTGATCGTCAGCCACCTGGCGCGGGTGGCCCAGGAGCGCGGCGCCGACACGGTCGCCCACGGTTGCACCGGCAAGGGCAATGACCAGGTCAGGTTCGAGGTGGGCCTGGCCAGCCTGGCTCCCGAGGTGAAGGTGCTCGCACCGGTCCGGGACTCGGGCATGACCAGGGACAAGGCGATCGCGTTCGCGGAGGAGAAGGGCCTGCCGATCGACGTGACGTCGCGGTCCCCGTACTCGATCGACCAGAACCTGTGGGGGCGCAGCTGCGAAACCGGGCATCTGGAGGACATCTGGGAGGCGCCTCACGACGACGTCTGGAGCTACACCCAGGATCCCGCCGTACCCCGGGATCCCGACGAGCTCGTGCTCAGCTTCACCGACGGGGTGCCGGTCGCGATCGACGGCAGGCCGCTGCCGCCGCTGGCCATCATCACCGAGCTGAACGCCCGCGCCGGGGCCCAGGGCGTCGGCCGGGTGGACATGGTCGAGGACCGCCTGGTCGGGATCAAGAGCCGGGAGATCTACGAGGCGCCGGGCGCCATCGCGCTCATCGCGGCGCACTCCGAGCTCGAGAGCGTGTGCATGGAACTGGACCTGGCCAGGTACAAGCGGTCTGTGGAGCAGCGGTGGACCGAGCTGGTCTACGACGGGCTGTGGTACTCCCCGCTCAAGCGCGCGCTCGACGCATTCATCGCTGAGGCGTCGCGCCACGTGACCGGCGATGTCCGGCTGCGGCTGCACGGCGGCCAGGCTGTGGTGACCGGCCGCCGCAGCCCGGTCTCGCTGTATGACTACGGGCTGGCCACCTACGACACGGGCGACACCTTTGACCAGTCGCTGGCCAAGGGGTTCGTGGAGCTGTGGGGCCTGCCCAGCAAGACCGCCGCGCTCCGGGACCAGCGCGTGGGCGGCTGACCCGGGCGGAGCATCCGGGCCGTGTCCCCCGTCGCGGCCCTCCCGTCGCCCGGCATCATGAGCGGAGCAGGCTTTCAGCCGGACGCGCGAAAGTCTGCACCGATCATGGACCTCGACCGAAAGGAACCCGGTGGGAGAACAGGAGCGCGTGCCGACGCGGCTGTGGGGCGGGCGGTTCGAGTCAGGCCCGGCCGAGGCGCTGGCCCGGCTGTCGGTCAGCGTTCAGTTCGACTGGCGGCTGGCTCCCTACGACCTGCTCGCCTCGCGCGCCCATGCCCGGGTGCTGCACCGTGCCGGGCTGCTCTCCGACGGCGAGCTGGCCCGCCTGCTCACCGCGCTCGACAGCCTCACCGAGGCGTGCCGTGACGGCAGCTTCCGGCCGTCGGCCGCGGACGAGGATGTGCACACCGCGCTGGAACGCGGGCTGCTGGAGCGGGTCGGTGCGCTCGGTGGGAAGCTGCGGGCGGGCCGCAGCCGCAATGATCAGATCGCCACCGATCTGCGGCTCTACCTGCGCGACCACGCCAGGCTCATCGTGCTGCGGGTGGTCGAGCTGGAAACGGCCTTGATGACGCAGGCCGGGGAGCACCTGACCACGCCAGCGCCCGGCATGACCCACCTCCAGCACGCCCAGCCCGTGGTGTTCGGGCACCAGCTGCTCGCGCACGCCCAGGCGCTGGCCCGCGACGTGGCCAGGATCCGGGACTGGGACGTGCGGGCGGCCGTCAGCCCGCTGGGCGCGGGGGCCCTGGCCGGATCCTCGCTCCCGCTCGATCCGGAGGCAGTGGCCAGGGAGCTTGGGTTCGACCGCGCGGCGGCGAACTCGATGGACGCGGTGAGCGACCGGGACTTTGCCGTGGAGTTCTGCTTCGTGGCGGCCCTGCTGGGGGTGCATCTGTCCCGGCTCGGCGAGGAGATCGTGCTGTGGTCCTCGCGGGAGTTCGGCTGGGCCGAGATCGACGACGCGTACGCGACCGGGTCCTCGATCATGCCGCAGAAGAAGAACCCCGATGTGGCCGAGCTGGCCCGGGGCAAGGCGGGGCGGCTGATCGGCGGCCTGACCGGCCTGCTGACCACGCTGAAGGGCCTGCCCCTCACCTATAACCGCGACCTGCAGGAGGACAAGGAACCGGCCTTCGACGCGGTGGACACGCTGCTGCTGGTGCTGCCGGCGATGGCAGGCCTGATCAGCACGGCCCGGTTCAATACAGAACGCATGGAGAGTGGCGCGTCTACCGGCTTCGCGCTGGCCACCGACCTGGCTGAACTGCTGGTGCGCCGCGGCGTGCCGTTCCGCGAGGCGCACGAGGTCGTGGGGCACCTGGTCGTGTGGTGCCAGGTACACGACTGCGATCTGCCGGACGTCAGCGACGAGGATCTGGCCAAGATCTCGCCACACCTGACCCCGGACGTGCGGGAGGTGCTGTCGGTGACCGGTGCGCTCGCGGCGCGCATGGCGCCCGGCGGGACCGCGCCGGACCGGGTCGCCGAGCAACTCGCCGCGCTGCGCGTGGTGGTCGACGAGCACGCCGCCTGGGCGGCGTCCTGATCCGGCGTTCTGCGGGCTGCCGGGCGCCGGGCCAGGACGGGGCGCCTTACGGGCTCAGCACGGCCGCGTAGAGGGTCTGGTGGTAGGCGGCCGTGGGCTTGGGCGGCCGGGACGAGACGCACCAGGCCGACGTCACCCTCGTCGCCGTGGCCGACAAGCCGCTGTAGTCGCCCGGGAACTTGCCCCCGGCGACCGCCGCGTACCGCAGGTTCGACGGCGGGCCAAGCGCGACCGGCGCGGCGAAGCTGGCGCCGCCATTGGTGGACCAGGTCAGTTCCTGCTGGACGAGGTCGCCGCCGGGGCTGGCCAGGTTCTGGCGGCCGAAGGCGACGAAGACCCGGCCGTTGCTGGCGGCCACCGCCGCGTTGAGGTACTGGGTGTGCGGGTGGCTCGGGCTCACCTGAACCGGGCTTGACCAGTGCTGCCCGGTGCCTGACGAGGACTCCTCGATCGGGTCGCCCGGCCGGTTGGCGTTCCACACGGCGTACATGTGCCCGGTCACCGGGTCGCCGGAGGCCAGGGCAAGGCAGCAGCGGATGCCGGCCGGCCCGCCGCCGATGTTCCGGGCAACGACCGACGGATGGCTCCAGGAAGCACCTCCGTCGAAGGAGGTCTGCGCCACCAGTGCCACGCCGCTGCCCTGGGTGGCGCGACCGACGGACCGCAGCACGGAGCCTTTGCGGGTGTCGTTGCCGATCGCATGGCCCGAGCCCAGGTACAGGTCGGTGAGCGCGCCGCCCCGCTGGACGATCGGCTGGGAGTCCTGGGCGAACGCCTTGCGCGAGCTGACGAAGTGCGTCGTGCTCCAGTGCTTGCCCTGGTCGTCGGACCAGCGGACGACCTGAGGCGACCCGCCGTTGGCCAGGAACTCGGTCCAGAACGAGTAGAGGCGGCCGTAGAACGGGCTGTCCGGCTGGGTGTCGGCGACCAGCCAGTCCTTGTCGTCCGAGACGGCGCAGGTGGTGCTCTGCTGGACATACACCGGCTTGCCGAAGGTGGCGCCGCCGTCGGTCGACCGGGACACGGCCACGCCGCTGTCGCAGTTGTTGAGGTCGATGACGAGCGCCGAGACGTAGACCCTGCCGTCAGCGCCGAACACCACTACCGGGTCGGACGCCCGGTGCGTATACGCCGCCCACCGCCGTGGTCAGCCCGGGCACGGCGGCGTGGTGCCAGTGCGCGCCGCCATCGTGGGTCCAGGCGTAGGAGATGTCCACGGCGCCGCCGTTGGCGAACCGGCAGTCGTGTGCCACCGCCACCTGGATGTTGGAGTTGAACGGGGAGACGGCCACGTCCGGCTCGACCAGTGTGTCTGGCTCGCAGCCGCCGCGGCGGCCACGTCCTGCCGGTCGATCTGGCCCACATGCAGCACCGCTGGCGGGCCGGTCCCGGCCGACGACCAGCGGGCGCCGGCGAGGCCCAGCCCGGTTACTAACGCTGCTGCCGCGCCGGAGACTACGAGTACGCGCAGTGAGTGCTTCACAGTGCCTCCCAGAGGTTCCAGGTCGCCTCGT
Organism: uncultured Actinomycetes bacterium; assembly: GCA_963813395.1. Classification (GTDB taxonomy): domain Bacteria; phylum Actinomycetota; class Actinomycetes; order Streptosporangiales; family Streptosporangiaceae; genus DASXKD01. Next base: position 237,697 of record CAWEYV010000007.1, on the reverse strand, counting down.
CTCGCGCTTTCTGACCGCCTGCTCAGCACCCACAGCGTTACGCTCACAGCCGCGCAATCGGTTGGCCGGGCGCGAATCGTCGTATACGCCAGCAAAAGCCACGGTGGACGCTAGACCCGTCACTGCGGCGGGTCAATGGATCCCGGCGGAGTGTGTCTGCACCGTTGCCGGGCGCAGACCAGGTCGTGTCCTATAGTGCTGTGTTGGCCCGGTGGAGCACTCCGCCTCCCCGGGGCAAGCCCCCGGACCCCATGGCCGGAACCCCGATGGCCTAAGCCCCGTGACTTCGTCACGTGGCCTTGGCCGTTGGCCAGGGGCGCCCCGGAACTGCGCTCCAGGCGCTGATCATGAAGGGAGCTCCGCTCGTGGTGCTGCCGCGGGAGGTGTTCGCCCGCAGCGCGATCGAGGTGGCTCCCACCCTGCTTGGCTGCGTGCTCGAGCACGAGACCTCCGAAGGCCTGGTCGCCGTCGTGCTGACCGAGGTCGAGGCCTACCAGGGCGAGGCCGATCCGGCCTCGCATGCCTACCGTGGCCGGACCGCCCGCAACGCCGTGATGTTCGGCCCGCCGGGGCATGCGTACGTGTATTTCACCTACGGCATGCACTTCTGCGTGAACCTGGTCTGCCAGCCGGAGGGCACTGCGTCCGCCGTGTTGTTGCGGGCCGGCCGGGTGATCGCGGGTGTCGAGGTTGCGGTCGCGCGCCGCGCCGACCCGGACGCCGGGTTCCCGAGCGTGACCTGGCCCGCGGGCCGGGCCGCCTGTGTAAGGCGCTCGGCATCACTCGCGCCCAGGACGGCGCCGACGTCTGCGACCCGGCTTCCCCGCTGCGGGTACGGTGGCCGGATCAGCGGATGAAGCATGACATCAGCGAGGGGCCCAGGGTCGGGATCAGCGTGGCTGCCGAGGTCCCCTGGCGGTTCTGGCTGACCGGGGACCCCACCGTGTCGGTATACCGGCCGTACACCCCGCGCCGGCGGTATAAACCGGTTTCCGCCAGGCAATGAAGCGATGGGACGATACCTCTGTGACCGACATCCTCGACGAGCTCACCTGGCGTGGCCTGATCGCACAGTCCACCGACCAGGACGAACTGCGGAAAGCCTTCGCCAACGGTCCGGTCACGTTCTACGGCGGATTCGACCCGACCGCGGCGGGCCTGCACATCGGCAACCTGGTGCTGTTGCTCACCATGCGCCGGGTACAGAACGCCGGTCATCGGCCGATCGGCCTGGTCGGCGGGGCCACCGGCCTGATCGGCGATCCCAGCGGGAAGTCCGCGGAGCGGGTGCTCAACGACCGCGACACCGTGGCGGCCTGGGTCGAACGCATCCGGGCCGAAGAGGAGCGGTTCCTGGACTTCACGCCCGGGCCGACGGGCGCGCTGATCGTCAGCAACCTCGACTGGACTCAGCAACTGTCCGCGCTGGACTTTCTGCGCGACATCGGCAAGCACTTCCCGGTGAACCAGATGCTGGGGCGCGAGTCGGTGAAGGCGCGGCTGGAGGCTGGCGGGCTCAGCTACACCGAGTTCAGCTACCAGGTCCTGCAGGCCTACGACTACCTGGAGCTGTACCGGCGGTACGGGTGCACGCTGCAGATCGGCGGCAGCGACCAGTGGGGCAACCTCGTCGCCGGGGTTGACCTGATCAGGCGGGTTACCGAGACCTCGGTGCACGCGCTGGCCACGCCGCTGATCACCAAGCCGGACGGGACGAAGTACGGCAAGACCGAGGGCGGCGCGATCTGGATCAGCGCGGACCTGATGAGCCCGTACGCGTTCTACCAGTTCTGGATAAACCGGTCCGACGCCGAAGTGCCTGGCCTGCTGCGGGTCTTCACGTTCCGTTCCCGGGAGGAGATCGAAGAACTGGAGCGCCAGACGCGCGAGTCGCCCGCGGCCCGGATCGGCCAGCGGACGCTGGCCGAGGATGTGACCATCCTGGTCCACGGGGCGGACGAATGCGCCAGGGTCATCGCCGCCAGCAAGGCCATGTTCGGCCAGGGGAATCTGGTCGTGCTGCCGAAGAGCACCCTGGCTGCCGCGCTGGCCGAGGTCGGCCTGACCATCGTGCGCTGCCCGGTGGAAGGTATGCCCACGGTCGTGGATCTGCTGGCGGAGACCGGCATCGTGACCAGCAAGTCGGCCGCCCGGCGGGCGATCGCCGGGGGCGGCGTCTACCTGAACAACCGCAAGGTCACCAGCGAGGACGCCAGGCCTGATCCGTCCGACCTGTTCTACGGCCGGTACCTGGTGCTCCGGCACGGCAGGCGCACGGTCGCCGGCGTGGAGATAGTCGGCACCTGACCGCTACGCGCGGTCACCGGCCGGTGGCCCTTGCGGTAAGTCTTGGTGACGCCGGTCAGTGCGTACATGAGTCCTCTTCCGCGGTCTGGGTGGCGGAGCTCACACCCGAGATAGGTGACGAACATGACTGGGTCCTTCTGGAAGTGGCCCGCGGCAGCCCTGCCGGGCGCCGGGGCATGTCCTGGATCGACGCCGCGTACCCCGGTGACAGCGGTGCGCGCAGCCACGATGGTGGCCGTCGATCATCAGTGGGTCCTTGGGCCGCGCTGCAAGGTAGCTGAGTACTTGCGCCGGGAGTGCTGAGGGACGCCGTGATCCAACTGTGACGGCCAGCCCCAGTCCTGGGCTTTTGCGGTCAGCGAGGGGATCCGGGAGCCTGTCCGGCGCCGGAACACGCCGCGTCGATTTGACGTGTCTCGCTTCACTGCCTAGTGTTTCCTCTGCCCCCAGGGACACACCGAACGCCTTCCGGCGACGGGGTCCCGACGGGTCAGCCTTCAAAACCCACTTCATCGTGCTGTCCGCCCTGCGGGCGGGTCTGTGCGGGGGTAGGCTGGGTGTACACGAGGTAGAGCGACCGTCAACGTCGGGTGAAACGACTTGACGGTACTTGAACTCGCCGGTAAGCTATGAGGGTTGCCCCCAAACCAGGCGAAAGCCTTGTGACGGTGCGCGTCCGCTCCTTGAGAACTCAACAGCGTGCTAAAAGCCAGTGCATAAATGCACAAAACCCCGTCAGTGGGGACTCGGCCGGTAAGGGCCGGGACCTCACCAACGGATTGCCATGATCGCCTCGTGGACTGGTTATTACTAGTCCAGCGGGGCTCTCTTCTGTGTCCGCATTCTGCTGGCGCTTCCTGCCATTGCGGCGGGCAGCCCGGCGGTTGCACATAGACATCAACGGAGAGTTTGATCCTGGCTCAGGACGAACGCTGGCGGCGTGCTTAACACATGCAAGTCGAGCGGAAAGGCCCTTCGGGGTACTCGAGCGGCGAACGGGTGAGTAACACGTGAGCAACCTGCCCTTAGCTCCGGGATAGCTCCGGGAAACCGGAATTAATACCGGATATGACCACGGCCGACATCTGCCGTGGTGGAAAGGATTCCGGCTAAGGATGGGCTCGCGGCCTATCAGCTAGTTGGTGGGGTAACGGCCCACCAAGGCGACGACGGGTAGCCGGCCTGAGAGGGCGACCGGCCACACTGGGACTGAGACACGGCCCAGACTCCTACGGGAGGCAGCAGTGGGGAATATTGCGCAATGGGCGAAAGCCTGACGCAGCGACGCCGCGTGGGGGATGAAGGCCTTCGGGTTGTAAACCCCTTTCAGCAGGGACGAAGCGAAAGTGACGGTACCTGCAGAAGAAGCGCCGGCGAACTACGTGCCAGCAGCCGCGGTAATACGTAGGGCGCAAGCGTTGTCCGGAATTATTGGGCGTAAAGAGCTCGTAGGCGGTCTGTTGCGTCCGCTGTGAAAACCCAGGGCTTAACCCTGGGCTTGCAGTGGATACGGGCAGACTAGAGGCAGGTAGGGGAGAATGGAATTCCCGGTGTAGCGGTGAAATGCGCAGATATCGGGAGGAACACCGGTGGCGAAGGCGGTTCTCTGGGCCTGACCTGACGCTGAGGAGCGAAAGCGTGGGGAGCGAACAGGATTAGATACCCTGGTAGTCCACGCCGTAAACGTTGGGCGCTAGGTGTGGGGTCCTTCCACGGATTCCGTGCCGCAGCTAACGCATTAAGCGCCCCGCCTGGGGAGTACGGCCGCAAGGCTAAAACTCAAAGGAATTGACGGGGGCCCGCACAAGCGGCGGAGCATGTTGCTTAATTCGACGCAACGCGAAGAACCTTACCAAGGCTTGACATGCAGGGAAAAGCCGTGGAGACACGGTGTCCGTAAGGGTCCTGCACAGGTGGTGCATGGCTGTCGTCAGCTCGTGTCGTGAGATGTTGGGTTAAGTCCCGCAACGAGCGCAACCCTTATCCTATGTTGCCAGCGGGTAATGCCGGGGACTCATGGGAGACTGCCGGGGTCAACTCGGAGGAAGGTGGGGATGAGGTCAAGTCATCATGCCCCTTATGTCTTGGGCTGCAAACATGCTACAATGGCCGGTACAGAGGGCTGCGAGACCGTAAGGTGGAGCGAATCTCAAAAAGCCGGTCTCAGTTCGGATTGGGGTCTGCAACTCGACCCCATGAAGTCGGAGTCGCTAGTAATCGCGAATCAGCAACGTCGCGGTGAATACGTTCCCGGGCCTTGTACACACCGCCCGTCACGTCACGAAAGTCGGCAACACCCGAAGCCGGTGGCCTAACCCGTATGGGAGGGAGCCGTCGAAGGTGGGGCTGGCGATTGGGACGAAGTCGTAACAAGGTAGCCGTACCGGAAGGTGCGGCTGGATCACCTCCTTTCTAAGGAGCATCTGGCGCTGCCGCGAACGTCGGTAGCGTCCAGAGCCATATCTCGGGTATCCCGAGATGGCAGCTCACTAGTGGAGCACTGGTTATTCGGTCCGTGTACCAGCTCACGTCGGCTAGTACGCCTGCCATCTGCGCAAGCGGGTGGCAGGATGGAACGCCGGTCGCGAGGGGTTCGCGGGCCGAGCACGCTGTTGGGTCCTGAGGGAACGGCCGCTGACGGCCCCCTCGGCCAGGACCGGTGGATAACGCCCTCACGGGCGCTCTACCGCCGGGACCGCCCGTACCTTGAGAACTGCACAGTGGACGCGAGCATCACATCGTATTTGTATTTGCCAAGTTAGTAAGGGCGCACGGTGGATGCCTTGGCACCAGGAGCCGATGAAGGACGTAGGAGCCTGCGATAAGCCCCGGGGAGTCGGCAACCAGACTTCGATCCGGGGATTTCCGAATGGGGAAACCCGATGGAGCGTAATGGCCCATCGCCCCTGCCTGAACACATAGGGCAGGTGGAGGTAACGTGGGGAAGTGAAACATCTCAGTACCCACAGGAAGAGAAAGCAACAGCGATTCCCTGAGTAGTGGTGAGCGAAAGGGGAACAGGCCAAACCGATTGCGTGTCATAGCCGGCAGGCGTTGCGTGATCGGGGTTGTGGGACCGCCCAGCCAGAGCTGCTGATCTGGCAGGAAGTAAAAAATCGTCCGAGTAGCCGAAGATGTCTGGAAAGCATAGGCACAGAGGGTGACACCCCCGTAGGCGAAACTCAGGCGACTTCCAGGCGGTATCCCAAGTAGCACGGGGCCCGTGAAATCCCGTGTGAATCTGGGAGGACCACCTCCTAAGCCTAAATACTCCCTGGTGACCGATAGTGAACCAGTACCGTGAGGGAAAGGTGAAAAGTGCCCCGGTGAGGGGTCGTGAAATAGCACCTGAAACCGTGCGCCTACAAGCCGCGGGAGCGCAGTCAGCCATCGAGCTGAAGTGAAGTGACCGCGTGCCTTTTGAAGAATGAGCCTGCGAGTTATGGTATGTGGCGAGGTTAACCCGTGTGGGGGAGCCGTAGCGAAAGCGAGTCTGAATAGGGCGTTTAGTCGCATGCTATAGACCCGAAGCGGAGTGATCTACCCATGGGCAGGTTGAAGCGCGGGTAAGACCGCGTGGAGGACCGAACCCACCAGGGTTGAAAACCTGGGGGATGACCTGTGGGTAGGGGTGAAAGGCCAATCAAACTCCGTGATAGCTGGTTCTCCCCGAAATGCATTTAGGTGCAGCGTTGCGCGTTTCTTACCGGAGGTAGAGCTACTGGATGGCCTAGGGGGCCGACAAGCTTACCGAAGTCAGCCAAACTCCGAATGCCGGTAAGTGAGAGCGTGGCAGTGAGACTGCGGGGGATAAGCTCCGTAGTCGAGAGGGAAACAGCCCAGATCACCAGCTAAGGCCCCTAAGCGTGTGCTAAGTGGGAAAGGATGTAGAGTTGCAGAGACAACCAGGAGGTTGGCTTAGAAGCAGCCACCCTTGAAAGAGTGCGTAATAGCTCACTGGTCAAGTGATTCTGCGCCGACAATGTAACGGGGCTCAAGCACACCGCCGAAGCTGTGGCACTCGCGCGATAACCCGGCCCTTTGTGGCTGCGGTGGATGGCGGTCTTGGCCGCTGCGGCTTCGGCTGCGGACGCCTTGACCGTGGCCGCCTGACGCCTTAAGGGTCCAGGTGCGCGGGTGGGTAGGGGAGCGTCGGGTGGCGAGTGAAGCGGCGGAGTGATCCAGCCGTGGACGCCACTCGAGTGAGAATGCAGGCATGAGTAGCGAAAGAGGGGTGAGAAACCCCTCCGCCGAATGACCAAGGGTTCCTGGGGCAGGCTAATCCGCCCAGGGTAAGTCGGGACCTAAGGCGAGGCCGACAGGCGTAGTCGATGGACAACGGGTTGATATTCCCGTACCCGCTTAGATGCGCCCATGCCGACCCTGGCGATGCTAAGCGGACGAAGCTGAGGAGCCCTTCGGGGCGATTCGGCCTAGTCCGCGAACCAGACCGGCAGTAGGCAAGCCGAAGGGGTGACGCAGGAGGGCAGCTCTACCAGGCGATGGTTGTCCTGGAGTAAAGGTGTAGGGCGGTGTGCAGGCAAATCCGCACACCATGAGCCTGAGACCTGATGCCGAGCCGATTTAGGCGAAGTGAGTGATCCCATGCTGCCAAGAAAAACCTCGCGGCGAGCATCTCGGCGGCCCGTACCCTAAACCGACGCAGGTGGTCAGGTAGAGAATACCAAGGCGATCGGGTGAACCGTGGTTAAGGAATTAGGCAAATTATCCCCGTAACTTTGGGAGAAGGGGAACCGTGCGTGGTGAAGAGGCATGCCCTCCGAGCTGCGTACGGTCGCAGATACCAGGGGAAAGCGACTGTTTACTAAAAACACAGGTCCGTGCTAAGTCGCAAGACGACGTATACGGACTGACGCCTGCCCGGTGCCGGAACGTTAAGGGGAGGGGTTAGTGGCCTTCGGGCCGCGAAGCTCAGAACCTAAGCGCCGGTAAACGGCGGTGGTAACTATAACCATCCTAAGGTAGCGAAATTCCTTGTCGGGTAAGTTCCGACCTGCACGAATGGCGTAACGACTTTCCCACTGTCTCAACCACGGACCCGGCGAAATTGCACTACGAGTAAAGATGCTCGTTACGCGCAGCAGGACGGAAAGACCCCGGGACCTTTACTACAGCTTGACATTGGTGTTTGGTACGGCTTGTGTAGGATAGGTGGGAGACTGTGAAGCAGAGACGCTAGTTTCTGTGGAGTCATTGGTGAAATACCACTCTGGTCGTTCTGGATATCTAACCTGGGTCCGTAATCCGGATCAGGGACAGTGTCTGGTGGGTAGTTTAACTGGGGCGGTTGCCTCCTAAAAAGTAACGGAGGCGCCCAAAGGTACCCTCAGCCTGGTTGGCAACCAGGTGGCGAGTGTAAGTGCACAAGGGTGCTTGACTGTGAGACAGACATGTCGAGCAGGAGCGAAAGCTGGGACTAGTGATCCGGCGGTGGCATGTGGAAGCGCCGTCGCTTAACGGCTAAAAGGTACCCCGGGGATAACAGGCTGATCTTCCCCAAGAGTCCATATCGACGGGATGGTTTGGCACCTCGATGTCGGCTCGTCGCATCCTGGGGCTGGAGCAGGTCCCAAGGGTTGGGCTGTTCGCCCATTAAAGCGGTACGCGAGCTGGGTTTAGAACGTCGTGAGACAGTTCGGTCCCTATCCGCTGCGCGCGCAGGAGACTTGAGAGGGGCTGTCCCTAGTACGAGAGGACCGGGACGGACGAACCTCTGGTGTGCCAGTTGTTCTGCCAAGAGCACGGCTGGTTTGCTACGTCCGGAAGGGATAACCGCTGAAAGCATCTAAGCGGGAAGCCTGCCTCAAGATGAGGTCTCCCTCGGGGTTAACCCGGTAAGGCCCCCAGCTAGACGACTGGGTTGATAGGCCGGAAGTGGAAGCGTGGCGACACGTGCAGCTGACCGGTACTAATAGGCCGAGCGGCTTGGCTCATACACCCTTCGCCTGGGGGTAACCCCAGGCCGTGAGTTTGCGTCCACTGTGCGGTTCCCGAGGTGCGGTCGGCCGTGCCCAAGGAGCCAGGTCTCCACGGGCATGGAGGACCTTAAATCTCCATAGAGTTTCGGTGGCCATAGCGAAGGGGAAACACCCGGTCCCATTCCGAACCCGGAAGTTAAGCCCTTCAGCGCCGATGGTACTGCGCGGGGGACCGCGTGGGAGAGTAGGACGCCGCCGGACATCTTCGATGAGGGCCGCCCCCGATGAGGAGGCGGCCCTCATCGTGTGTCATGGCCCGCGGTGTGCGGACGGCGCGGCTGAAGGACGTTGATGGCGGAAGGGACAGCGTGACGGGGAAGACACCCGGCCGCCGTGGCGAGCAGCCTGCGGCCCGTGCACCGAGCGGTGGCTCCAAGGCTGCCCGGCAGTCCAAAGGAAACCGCGCGGCCGCCGGCCCGCGGCGAAACGACGACGCCAGCCGGCCCGCGAGTACGCAGCGCGGGCGCACCGCGAGCGCAGAGGGTGGGCGCACCACCGAAGGTGGCCGGCGGAACGGCGCCGGGACCGGTGGCGGCCGCCCGCGCCAGGCGGGACAAGGCCGTAGCGCAGCGGGTGGCCGGGAAACGGGTCGTGGTGGCCGCCCGCGCGCCGCGCGGCAGGGCCGTGATGTTGCGGATGACCCGGAAACCGGGCGCGAGGCTTCAGCCGCCCGGCCGCGGACCCCGGGACGGGATCGCGGCCGCGGCGAAGGGGGAACGGGCGGCCGCGCGTCAGGAAGCGAGCGTCCCCGCAACGCCGGAGGACGGCGCGGCGCTGACGGAGGCTGGGAGACCAGGCCACGCCCCAGCCGTCGCCCCAGCCCGAAGCGGGCCCGTGAGTCTCAGGATGGCCAGGCGGACAGCCGGGAGCCCACAACGGAGCGTTCCCGCCCCGTGCGGCGAGACCGTGGCGCTGACGGGGGCGGGGGGAGCGGACGGCAGGGCCGTGCTGCCTACGGAGGCCGGGACGGCGGAGAGCGGCGGGCGCGCGGGACAGGGCGCGAGCGCGACGCTGACGAGGGCCGGGGAGGTGGCCGCGGGCCGGCCGGCGGGCGCCCCCGTACGACGGGACGGTCCGGTGACACCGGCAGGGACCGGGCCAGCCGCGCGGAAGCCGCAGGCGGGCGCTCGCGCCCAGTGCGGCGCTATGACGCTGACGGCGACAGCGGGCCCCGGCAGGCAGGTGGGCATTCAGGGAGGACGCGGCAAGGGCACGGCGCCGACGGCAGCCGCCCGCCTGGCGGTGGGCGTTCCGGGGGCCCGGGGCGGAGCCGCGATGATGACGGCGGGCGTGCCCCCGGACGCGGGCGTTCTGCGACGGCGCGGCCGCGCGGCGACGCTGGCGGCCCCCGGGAAGGCAGGGACCGGCCTGGGAGCGGGCGGCCGCGGCAGGGCCGTGACGGTGAGGCGCGGCGCCCGCGCCGGGAAGGCGACTTCGTGCCTGGCGGGGCAGACCGCCGCAGGGATCCGGGCCAGGACAGGCGCGCGCCCGGGCTGGAGGTTCCAGACGAGGTAACCGCCGACCAGCTCGACCCGGAGGCCCGGGCTGAACTACGGACCTTGCCGGGCCAGCTCGCCGACGCGGTGGCACGGTTGCTGGTGGCCGCGAGCCAGGAACCCGACCCCGAGCGCGCCTTCGAGTATTCGCTCCAGGCCCGGAAGCTCGCGGCACGGGTGGGAGTGGTGCGCGAAACCGCCGGGGTGGCCGCCTACCGGGCGGGCCGCTGGGCGGAAGCCCTGGCCGAGCTGCGCACCGCACGGCGGCTGACCGGGCGGGTCAGCTACCTGCCGTTGATGGCGGACTCCGAACGCGCGCTCGGCAGGCTTGACCGGGCACTAGCCATCGTCCACGACCCTGGCGTCGCCGATCGCGACCGGGCGACGCAGATCGAACTGCTGATCGTCGAATCGGGGATACGCCGGGATCAGGGGCGCCCGGCGGCCGGGGCGGCCGTCCTGCAGGTGCCTGAGCTCACCAAAGGCCGGCCGCGGCCCTGGTCGGCTCGCCTGTTCTACGCCTACGCGGACGCGCTCCTTGACGACGGCCGGGAAGACGAGGCGCGGGAGTGGTTCGGGCGCGCCGCCGCCCTGGACCCCGACGAGGCCACCGACGCCGGTGAGCGCTACGAGGACCTGGACAGCGTCATGATCGACGATCTGGCCGAGCCCGCTGCGGGGCAAACGGATCCCGGCACCGAACAAGCGGACCTCGATGCGGACTGAGAGCCACGGCTCAGTACGGGTCCGGTTCGGTCTTGCCGAGCCAGTGCAGGATGCCCTCGACGTTGGCCTGGGTGCTGCTGACGCGCTCCGCCTTGGCACTGATTTCCCGGCCGGCGCCCGGGCCGAGCGAACGGTAGCGGTGCCTGGTCCGCTCCCGCACCATGGCGACCGCATGGTCGAGATCGAGCCCTTCGCCGCGGGCGCGGCGGGTCTCGTCCACCCACACGTTCAGTTCCTCCGCCGACCGTTCCAGGGTCGGCCCGACATCGTCCACCGGGCCGTAGTGACTGAACAGCAACCGACCGGGCGCCAGCGCCGCGAACAGCCGCAGCGAGTCCAGGGCCAGCGGGAGGTCGAAGTCAGGCGGCGGGCTGGCCGGGCGCAGATCCCGGGTCTCCGGGATGAACACCCCCGCGGCATCGCCCACGTAGAGATCGCCGCTGGCCGAGTCGATGAGCCCCACGTGATGTTTGGCATGGCCGGGCGAGTAGTGGCTGTTCAGCGACCTGCCACCACCCAGATCAATGGATCCCCGCTGCTCGACCGAGCGGATGCGCTCAGCGGGCGTGGGCTTGAGCTCGCCGAACAGGGGCTCCAGTTCCCGGCCGTAAACCAGACGAGCGCTGGCCATCAGGCGGCTGGGGTCGGCCAGGTGGCGCGCGCCCAGTTCGTGCACCACGATCTCGGCGGACGGGAACATGGTGGCGATGTCGCCCACGCCCCCCGCGTGATCCAGGTGAATGTGGGTGACCACCACCGTGGCAAGGTCGCTGGGACCCACCCCGAGCGTGGCGAGTGCGTCCCTGACCACTGGTGCCGACGGCGCGGTGCCGGTCTCCACCAGGCATGGACGGTCGGCACGGATCAGATATCCAGCGGTAATCTGGCGGTAGCCAGCCATCCGGGTGTCGATCTCGTAGACCTCGTGCCCGAGCGGGGTTGCCCCCGTCCCGTTGTCATGTCTGAGCTCGGCCTGGTCCATGTGGGTATCGTGCCAGATGCACCGGCCGCGTTCGCCGGTGGATGCGCGGGCATCCGCAGCGATCCAACGGCTCTGGCCCCTTAGCTTTCCTGGGAGAGGCACGGAAGAGGAACCTGTGAGCGGAGCGCGCGTGACGGCATCCGGCGCCCGGTCGTCCCCGGCGCCTGGCGCGCCGGCGCAGCCGGGCGACGGCCGCCGGCCGTGGGCGGTGTACGCGGTGATCATCGCGGCCACCGTGGTCGCCGTTGGGCTGCGCCTGTACGACCTCAGCCGGCCTGGTTACCTGCTCGGCATCAGCGAGTACGACGACGGGACGGACTTCGGCAGCGCGGTCCGCCTGCTGCATGGTGCCATCCCGTACCGCGACTTCATCATGGTGCAGCCGCCCGGCATCACGCTGATCATGTTCCCGGTCGCGCTGGCCACCAAGGCACTGGGCACCGACGTCGGCATGGCGGTGGGCCGGGTGGTCACCGTGCTCGCCAGCGCGGCGGCGGTCCCGCTGGGCGGCCTGCTCACCCGGCACCGGGGCCTGTTCGCGACGCTGGTGACCTGCGGGGTGCTCGCGATCTACCCGGACAGCATCCTGGCCGCAAGGACCGTGCTGCTCGAGCCCTGGCTGGTGCTGTTCTGCCTGCTGGGTGCGCTGGCGGTGTTCGACCGCGACCGGGTCACCGGCAGCCGCAAGCGGATCTTCCTCGGCGGCCTGCTGTTCGGCTTCGCCGGCGCGGTCAAGGTCTGGGCCATCCTGCCGGTCGTGGTCATCGTGGTGCTGACCGCGCGCCGGCCGCGGCAGGCGGCCGGCTATGCCGCCGGAGTTGTGCTCGGGTTCTGCGCGGCCGTGCTGCCGTTCGCGCTCACCGCGCCCACGACCTTCTACCGCGGCGTGATCATCGCTCAGCTGGTCCGCAACGACATCGCCCGGATCCCGCAGGGATACCGGCTCCAGCAGATTCTCGGGCTGACCCACACCTCGCAGCTGGCCACCCCAGCACTGGTGATCATCAGCATCGTGGTCGCCCTGCTCATCGCCGCGGTGACCGTGCTCGGCTCGCGGCTGACGCACAGCCCGCCGCCCGCGCTCGACTGGTTCGCCATCGGAACCTGCGCGCTTGTGGTGGCGGCGTTCCTGTGGCCGGCCGACTTCTACTACCACTATGCGGGCTTCCTCGCGCCGTTCCTGGCGCTGGTGCTCGCGCTGCCGACCTCGCGGCTCCTCGGCGCGCTGTCCGCCAGGGAGAGCCGCAGGTGGCTTGCGCTGGCGCGGCCAGTGGCCACGATCGTCGCCGCGGTCGCTCTGGTGACCTTGACGGTGTTGCAGGTGTTTGGCGAGTCGCACGAGTACTCGGGCGTGCCCGCCAGCGAGATCGCGGCCGTCAAGCGGCTGATCCCGCCGGGTGCCTGCGTTGCTACCGACCAGGTGTCCTACACGATCGCCGTCGACCGGTTCGTGTCCACGGTGCCGGGCTGCTCGCTCATGGTCGACGGCGTAGGCACCGACTACGCGCTGTCCAACGGCCGCAACGCCCAGACCGGGGCCGGTAGTTCGCCCGCCGTGGCGGCGGCGTGGATGTCGGCGTTCCGTGCCGCCAAGTACGCCTGGCTGACCTCGGAGGCCTACCGCCGGAATCCCGTGGACACCGCAGCTGAAGACCTACTTCGACAGCCACTTCCGGCTGCTGCTCAAGGGATCCAACCCGCTCTACATCCGGGTCCACCCAGGCTGACCACAACGGGCCTGGCGGGCCGGTCAGCTTGCGCTCAGGTTCCGTTCAGCCTAGAGCGAACGAGCGGAGTACCAGGCCGGTACGCGGCTTGGGGGCGAACGAGGTCGACTTCCGCGGGACCCGTTCGCCGTGCGCCGCGATCTCGCGGACGTCCTCGGCCGACAACGCCGGGCAGATGACGGCGGTGCCGCCCGACGGCCGGCCGGCATCACGCAGCGCGGTGAGCGCGTCATGGTGGATCTCGACGCGCTCCTCGTCGTCCCGGATGCCCCACAGCTTGCCGAGCAGCAGCTCCTGCATGACGGCCGCGGAAAGCCCGCGCCACCGGGCGCTCCGGCCCGGCATCGCCTCGTCCACCGCCTCTGGATCCGGGTCGGTGAGCAGATAGAACTCCGCGCCGCCCGCGACGAGGAACGCCATGTGCCCGGTGCCCACCCGGCGCAGGGTCTCCAGCGCGTCCGATGATGTGGCCCCCGGCAGCGGCTGGACCGTGAACGCCTCCTCGGCCTGCTGCGCGGCTACCGCCGGGGTGAGCCCGGAGACCACCCGGTGGATCGCGCCGATCCGGGGCGGGAAGGCCGCCGAATCCACCAGCAGCGCAAGGCCCGCGTCCCACGGGCCCGCCCCCGCCCCGGCGGTCCGCTTGCGCGCCTGAAGCTGCAAATACGCGGCGTAGCGGTGGTGGCCGTCGGCGATGAGCGCCTGGCGGGAGGCCAGGTCCGCGGCGATGGCGTCCTGTTCGGCGTAGTCGGTCACCGCCCAGAGCCGGTGCCGTATCCCGTCGTCGGTATCCAGCGACAGCAGCGGCTCCCGGCGGCCGGCCACCTCGGCGATGAGCCAGGCGGTGAAACCCCCGCTGGGGCCGCCGGGTGCGGCAGGCTCGTCGGGCCCGTCGTAGAGAAGGAAGATCGGCTCGAGGTTGGCCCCGGTCGCCTCCATGAGCTGGCGCCGGCCGGTGACCGGCCCCGGAATCACGTCCTCGTGCGGGAGAATGGGCCCGGCGCCCAGCGGTGCCAGCTGCAGCGCCCCGATCAGCCCGCGCTGAAGGACCGGCCCGGCCGGCAGGCTCTGCTCGTACACGTACAGGGCCGGCTCGGGGTCGGGGACCAGGATGCCTTCGGCCTGCCAGTCCCGCAGCAGGCGGCCCGCATCGTCGTAGGCGGTCCCGGAACGAGCCACGCCGGCCCCGCCATTGGCCGGAGCTGCGCCGGTAGCGGCCGCGCCGGTGTCGCCTGCCCCCGTGTTACCAGCATCGTGGCGGGGCAGGATGAGGCGGACAACGTTGTGTGGATCGGAGGCCAGCAAATGGTCTGCGGTGTCGTGCGCAATCACGTCGTACGGTGGAGAGGTGACCTCTGCGATGCCGCTCACGCGGTCCTGGGCGTAACGCAGCCCACGAAAGGGCGCCAGCGCGAGGCCGGACGCTGGCTGCGCGCCGGACGGAAGGATCTTCACATATGTCAGAAGCACCGCACGGCGACCGCGATTCCCAACCCGGCGAAGATCCGCGCGCCAGCCCGGCGCAGCAGGCCCCGGGAGGCGACAGTTACACGTGGTACCGTCGGGGGCTCGACCTGCTCGGCCGGGGGAGTCCCGCTGCCGCCGCCCAGCTACTCGAGCGTGCCGCGGAAGCGGAACCGGGTGCGCGCAGCGTGCTGGAGGCCCTCGGCAGAGCGCAGTTCGACACCGGCAGGTACGCGCAGGCGGCGGCCAGTTTCCGGCAGATCGTGGAGGCAAGCCCCAGTGACGACTACGCGCACTTCGGCCTCGGCCTTGCCCTGGCCCGGAACGGCGACCCGGCCGCCGCCGCGGAACACCTCGCGCTGGCCGCGGCGATGCGGCCAGGCTTGCGGCACTACACCGAGGCGTTGCGCGGAGTACGGGCGACGCTGCGAGCCCGGGCCGAGGCCGCGGCGTCAGGTTCGGCCGATCCGTCCGATCCGCCCGGTGAAGAGCCCAGTTGACCGGCTCCGTCATGGCCGGTGACGCCGCCGGTCCGCTGCCCGGGATCGACGAGCCGCCGGCCACCTGCTACGACGTTGCGCTGCTCGACCTCGACGGGGTTGTCTACCTGGGCGGGCACCCCATCCCCGGGGCGGCCGAAGCGCTGGGCAAGGCGGCCGCGTCGGGCATGCGGCTCGCCTTCGTGACCAACAACGCCTCCCGCACCCCCGCGGCCGTCGCGGCGCAGCTCACAGCGCTCGGCGTGCCAGCCAGAGCGCAGGATGTGATCACCTCGGCGCAAGCGGCCGCCCGTTTGCTTGCCGAGCGGCTGCCACCCGGCGCGCCGGTCCTGGTAGTCGGCGGCATCGGCCTGCGGGCGGCGGTCCGGGAGCGCGGGCTGCGCCCGGTCTCGGTGGCCAGCGAGCGCCCGGCCGCGGTCGTGCAGGGGTACGCGCCCGGGCTCACCTATGACTTGCTGGCCGAGGGCGCGCTCGCCGTCGACGCCGGTGCCTGGTATGTCGCCTCGAACGCGGATGCCACCCTGCCCACGCCGCGCGGCCGCCAGCCGGGCAACGGGTCGCTGATCCAGGTGATCGCCACGGCGACCGGCCGGTCCCCGGTCGTGGCCGGAAAACCAGAACCCCCGCTGCACGCCGAGGCCGTGGCCCGAAGCGGCGCCCGCCACCCGCTCGTCGTTGGGGACCGTCTCGACACCGACATCGAGAGCGCCGTCCGCTCCGGCGCCGACAGCCTGCTGGTGCTGACCGGGGTGACCAGGCCGCTCGACGTCGTCCTCGCCCCCGCAGGATGCCCGGCCGACGTACCTGGCCGAAGGGCTGGCCGGGCTGCTCGTCCCGCATCCGGCAGTCACCGCATCCCCCGACGGGTACTCCTGTGGCGGGTGGCAGGCGCGACGGGAGGACCACGGCGGGCTCGTTCTGTCAGGATCTGGCACGGGCATGGACGGCCTGCGGGCACTGTGCGCCGCGGCCTGGTCCGGGCCGGGCCTTAGCGCCGAGCAGGCAGCGGCCGCCCTCGCCGCGCTGGACCTGCCGCGCCCGCCCGGCTGACCCACGTGTTCTGGCTGGCCAGACGGGTCGCGGCCGTGGTGACCTGATCCCCGGCGGGCGGGCCGTGTGGGTACGGGCCGGCCCAAGGTTTACCATCGGCCTACTCCTCAGGGCGGACACGAATCAGCGCGTGGGCCGACGCGCCGGACCCGGCCGGCCCGCAAGACTGGCTGCATGGCGGGCACGGTGCCCGCGCCCGAGGAAGGACGCAGCCATGATCGAGGCACGGGGCCTCACCAAACGATTTGGCGACAAGCTGGCCGTAGACCAGTTGACGTTCACCGTCGAACCCGGGCGGATCACGGGGTTCCTTGGCCCGAACGGTGCGGGCAAGACGACGACGATGCGGCTGATCCTGGGCCTCGACCGGCCCAACCAAGGCACGGTCACCGTGCACGGCAAGGAGTTCAGCCAGCTTGCCTACCCGATGCACGAGGTCGGCGCGCTGCTGGACGCCAAGGCCGTTCACGGCGGCCGCAGCGCCTACAACCACCTGCTCTGCCTGGCGCAGACCAACGGGCTGCCCAAACGGCGGGTCGGCGAGGTACTGGAACTGGTCGGGCTCACCGAGGTGGCCAAGAAGCGCTCCAAGGGATTCTCCCTCGGCATGGGACAGCGGCTCGGCATCGCCGCCGCACTGCTCGGCGACCCCGCCATCCTCATGTTCGACGAGCCGGTCAACGGTCTTGATCCCGAAGGCATCCTGTGGATCCGGAACCTCATGAAGGCGCTCGCCGCGGAGGGACGAACGATCTTCGTGTCGAGCCATCTGATGTCGGAGATGGAGAATACGGCCGACCATCTGCTCGTGATCGGCCGCGGCCGGCTCATCGCCGACTGCAGCGTGGCTGAGTTCATCGAGCGGAACTCGGTGCAGTCCGTCCGGGTCCGGACCCCGCAGACCGATCTGCTGGTCAAGGTGGTCCTGGAGGCCGGCGGCATGACCATGCCCAGCGGGAACGGCACGGTCATAGTGCAAGGCATGCCCGTGGACCGGATCGGCGACCTGGCCTTCGAGCACCAGATCCGGCTGCACGAGCTGGCGCCGGCGCAGGCCTCGCTGGAGGAGGCGTTCATGGAACTGACGGCGGACAGCGTGGAGTTCCGCGCGCAGGTGTCTGGCTCGCCAGATGTCCCGGCCAGCGACCAAGTTCAGAAGACAGGGGTTGCCTGACATGGCGACGACACAGATGGCCGTGGGCACGCGGGAGCGCCTGCTGCCCCCAACGACCGGGCGGGCCGGCTTCGCTGACGCGGTGCGCTCGGAATTCACCAAGATCCGGTCGACCCGGTCCACCTACTGGACGCTGCTGGCCCTGATCGTGGTCACCGTCGGGATCGGCGCACTTGCCTGTGCGGGCACCGCCTCGCACCCCCAGGGGGTCGGGCCGGACTTCGACGCGACCCAGCAGAGCCTGGCCGGACTGTACGTGGGCCAACTGGTCATCGCGGTGCTCGGCGCGCTGACCATCACCGCGGAGTACTCGACCGGGATGATCCGCACCTCGCTGGCGGTGCAGCCGCGCCGGGGCACGCTGTTCGCCGCGAAGGCCGTGGTCTTCGCCGTGGTCTCGATGGTCACCGGGCTGGTCGCATGTTTCGCGTCGTTCTTCATCGGACAGGCGATCCTGTCCAGCCACCACCTGAACGTCACCCTCGGCGACCCCAATGTGCTGCGGGCCGTGATCGGCGGTGCCCTGTTCCTGACCGCCTGCGGCATGCTCGCCTACGGCCTCGGGGCCATCCTGCGGCACACCGCGGGCGCGATCACCGCCGCGATCGGGCTGTTGTTCGTGCTGTCCATCCTGGTCAACTTCCTCCCCCAGTCCTGGCAGCACAACGTGGACAAGTGGATGCCCGCGATCGCCGGCGCCCAGATCTGGACGACGAAGAACCAGGTGAACTCGCACATGTTCACGGCCTGGCCCGGGTTTGCGGTCCTCGCCGCCTACGCGGCCGTCGCGATCGTGGCCGGGCTGGTCTTGTTCCGCACCCGGGACGCCTGACGCACAGGGCTGGTGAGCCCGGTGCCTGCCGATGGGCCGGCGGTACCGGGCTCACTGCCGCGTTCCCGGGTGGCGGGCGCCAGCCGTTCTGCATAGATATTCCGCGCCTGGCGGAGGCCGGACGGTCAGGACTTGCCCGCCCTGTATCAATCAGCGGGCGGCACGCCTCTGAGCAATCAGAGAGCCGCGATCCTGGGAAGCAGGCCCTCCCGGGTCGCGGCCTGCAACCGTTGAGTTAGGGGGAATCCAATGATGAGATCTGCTCGCTGGGTCCGTGGCGCGCTTGCTGGGGTTGTCGCCATCGCCGCGTTGCTGGCCCTTACCGCGACCGCCTGGGCCGCGACGTCATCCGGGAAGGGGCATGCGGCCGCGGCAGCGTCCACCACCCTGCACAGCTGCGCCGCATCCGAGCTCGGCGTCTGGGTGGCCTACGATTACCGGCAAGGGGCGGCCGGGAGCACTTTCGTTCCGCTGGAATTCACGAATGTGGGTAACCGGACCTGTACGCTGCAGGGCTATCCGGCGGTCGCCGCCCTGGACAGGAACATGAACCAGCTCGGTCCCGCCGCGATCCGCAATCACCTCTTCACGCCGCCCACCGTCACGCTCGCGCCGGGCCAGACCGCCCACGCGGTGCTCCAGTACATCCAGGACGTGGCAACCAACTGCCCGGTCGCCCAGCAGGTTCCCGCGTACGAGCTGCAGGTCAACCCGCCGCACCGGACCGCCAAAGATAACGCCCTGTTCGACTTCGAAACCTGCCCCGGCAATACCGTCTACCTGACAGTGACGGCCATCCGGGCAGGCACCCTCGGCGTCTGAACGCACGCCCACACCCGACGCGGCGTTCGATGCCGCCAGTGACCGCTTCGACGCTGCCCGGCCGGCGCACGAGCGGGCCAGCACAACCGTGGACCGCCTCCAGCGGCGGGTGCGGGAACCGTCTGATCGTCTGGACGGGATGGCTGAGTTAGCAGATGCGATGCCATCGCGTGGCCGGGGCATGGAATGCCTCTGGCGGCGTGGTAGGTGGTCAGTTTGGCTGCTGGTTCTGGCCAGGGCAGAAGGCGGGAGGGCCTCGCTGTGCGAGGCCCTCCCGCCTCCGGTAAGGCTGCCCGCGCCTTAGCTGTAGATGATCGTGACCGCCGTCTTGTTGTTGGTGATGGCCTTGGCGGTGATCGTGCCGGTCGCTCCCTTGAACGTCCCGGTCCCCCCTGATCCGCAGCCGGATGGGCCGCGGTCACTTCGTCGTGCCCCGGGGCCAGCCATCGCCTATCTCTGGCAGTGCGGGCACCAAGCCCTGACTCGCTCCTTGCCCGGATCGCCCTGCTCAGCCCTGCCGATCGTGGTCCCGCACCGTCGGCACGGCCGGCCCGCCCGGCCATAGACCCAGGTTTCCGCGCCGCGCCGCGCCACGCCGGTGGTCACTATGCCGGGCCGCTCCTTGTTCGCCTCCAGCAATTGCTGCCCGAGTCCTACCAGGATGTGCAGGTCTGCCACGTCGCCCACCGGCCGCCATGGGCTGACTCCCCGGAGGAACAGCATTTCGGTAGCAAAAATGTTCCCGATCCCAGCGAGGTTGCGCTGGTCAAGCAGGGCTTCGCCGACCGGGCGGGCCGGATCGCCACGCAGCCGCCGTTCCGCCTCGGCCGGGTCCCAGTCCGGGCCGAGCAGGTCGGGGCCGAGATAGCCGACCACCGTGTGCTCGCTGGCCGTGGGCAGGACCTCCACGACGCCGAGCTGGTATCCCACCGCCTGCCATTCGGCGTTCGCCAGAATCAGCCGGATCCGGTGGCTGCTGGCGACGCGCTCGCGGGCCGGGCGCACCCGCCACGAGCCGTCCATGCGCAGGTGGGTGTGCACCGTGACGCCATCGCCGGTCCGGATCAGCAGGTGCTTGCCCCGCGAGACGGCCTCGGTCACCACACGGCCGGTGAGGTTCGTTGTGGCGTACCGGGGCACCCGGAAATCGCTGCGGGTCAGCACCCTTCCCGCCAGCGCCTGGTGCAGCCGCCGCGCGGTCAGCCACACCGCATCTCCCTCGGGCATCTCCCCAGGCTACGGCCGTCAGCCAGCGCTCAGCCCCGGCGTCACCCAGCCGCCCGCGCCACCCGGCCCTCATCCGTCCGCCACCCGCCCCCCGCCGACCATGAATGTGAGTTTGCTGCCCTTCTAGGGGCGTGGCTGTCACATTCACGCCCCTAGAAGGAGATGGGGAGGGCGCCGGTGGACCGCGGCCGACTCGCGTCGCTCCCCCGTTCTGTCGGTAGGGCCTGTCAGGCTGCGGGCATGCCACGCAGAAGTGACTTCGACGAACGGGCGCTCGCCCGCATGTTAGGCAGGCAGTACGGTGTCGTCGCTCGGGAGCAGGCGCTTGGCTGCGGCTTGTCCGAGAAGGCTGTCCGGCACCGGCTCCGGGATGAAGGCCCTTGGCGCCGGTTGCTCCCCGGGGTCTACCTGGCGCATACCAGATCGCCGTCCAATGACCAGCGCGAGATGGGTGCGCTCCTTTACGCCGGGCCCGACAGCGTTCTTACCGGCGCGGCCGCGCTGCGGCGGTTCGGCCTGGCTGGGCCGCGAACGATCAAGGTCGATGTCCTCGTCCCCAGCGTGTATCCAGAAGCGCGATGCCGGGTTTGTCCGTATCCTCCGGACGACTCGGTTACCTGAGCCGGTGGGCGTCGCGGGCGAGGTCAGGTATGCCTTCCCGCCGCGCGCGGTAGCGGACGCGGCGCGTGGACTAGCGGACCTCGGCAACGTGCGGGCCGTGGTGGCGGGTGCGGTCCAGCGTGGGAAGTGCCCGATCGGGGCCCTCAGGTATGAGCTTGACACCGGGCCACGGCGGGGGTCGGCGCTACTGCGGCGGGCGCTGGCCGAGGTGGCTGACGGAGTCCGCTCGGCTGCCGAGGGCGATTTGCGCGCGGTGATCAAGCAGGCCCGGCTGCCCATGCCGGTGTTCAACCCGCGCCTGTTCGCCGGCCAGGTCTTTCTCGCCTCGCCGGACTGCTGGTGGCCGGATGCCGGGGTCGCCGCGGAGGTGGACTCCCGTGAGTGGCACCTTTCACCGCGCGACTGGGAAGAAACCCTGGCCCGGCACGCCCGGATGTCCGCACACGGAATCATCGCGCTTCACTTCACACCAGGACAAATTACTACAAAACGGAACGAGGTGGTAACCGCCATCCGAAGTGCAATCGCTGCCGGGCGCAGCCGCCCGCTGCTCCTAATCCGGGCGCTGGCCCCTCACTGAGCATGGCTGGGTCAGATGAGTTTGCGGAGGCGGAGCAGGTCCGAGAGGCTGGCGTGGATCTTGAGCCGGCCGGTGAGCCAGGAGCGGATGAAGATTCCCGGGTCGTCGGCGATGGCCACCAGATCATCGCTCTCCACGCTGAACCGGACCTGGGCGGGCGCGTCCGCGCCGTTGGCCACGGTGACCGGGGATGCGCCATCGGGACGGATATGGGTGAGGAAGGTAACTCCCAGGTCAGTGACCGTGCAGGAGATCTCGCGGTCGGCCAGAAAGGCCTCGCGGTCCTTCGGATCCATGGTGGCGATCTGGGCGGTCAGTTTTTCGAGCGCTTGACGGCATTCCTCAGCGGTTGCCACGAAACACCTCGCTTCCCCCAGGGGACCTCGTTATCCCCAGGGTGGCCCAATCTTAGAGGTGCTCGGGACGGAGCCTGGCGGGCCGCCTCTCCAGGACCGGCCACGGCTCGCCGGTGTGGCGATGACGCTGGATGGCACGTCCTGCCCGCAGTGGACGGTAGCGTTTTCTCAGAAGCGGTGCCGGGCGCGCGACCGCGAAGGAGAGCGAGAACGATGGAATATCCGGGGGTTTCGGACCATGGGATCCAGGGGCTGGCCCCCGGGGAGGTGGAGCGTCCCTCCGGCCTAGCACCTTCACCGGGAGACATCGCGCCGGGCTCGCCGGGTCCGCCGGAGGCGGCGGGCACGCTGTGGCCGGCCGCAACGGCAGGCTCGCCGGCCGGCCAGCCTGGGCCTGCGTGCCCGCGGCCCTCGACCGGCGATACCCGGGTGGATGAAGCCGTTGCCCGGCTCGCCGACCTGGCGGAACTGCCCGTTGCCGAGCACCCGGCCGTGTTCGATTACGTGCATGAGCGGCTGACGGAGGCGCTCGGTGACCTGGATGTGCGTGACCCGGCTGGGCCGGGTGGCCCTGGTGGGACCGGCGGCCCCCGTGGCCATTTGCCGGGGCCGCGCGCACCGGGCGGCTGAAAGGCACTGTGGTCGCCGCATGGGCACGCGCAGAAGGCTCGACGCCGAACTGGTACGAAGGGGGCTGGCCCGGTCCCGCGAGCAGGCCGCTGGCCTGGTAACCGCCCGGAGGGTCCTCGTCGCAGGCCAGGCTGCCGCCAAGCCCGCAACCCAGGTGGCCCCGGAAGACCCGATCACTGTCACCGAGCCCGCCGGGCCACAGTACGCATCGCGAGGCGGATGGAAGCTGGCTGGCGCACTGACTGCTTTTCCCGGACTGCGGGTCGCGGGCCGCCGGTGCCTGGACGCGGGGGCGTCCACCGGGGGCTTCACCGATGTGCTGTTGCGCAACGGGGCGGCGCACGTCACCGCCGTGGATGTGGGATACGGCCAGCTGGCCTGGGCGTTGCGCTCCGACGAGCGGGTCACCGTGCTGGACCGGGTCAACGTCCGCCAGTTGCAGCCGCAGCAGGTCGCGCCCGCCCCGGACCTGGTCACCGCCGACCTGTCGTTCATCTCACTCAGCCTGGTGCTGCCGGCGCTGGTCCGCTGCGCGACCCCGGACGCCGACTTCGTGCTGCTGGTGAAGCCGCAGTTCGAGGTGGGCAAGGACCGGGTGGGGCCCGGCGGCGTCGTCCGGGATCCGGTGCTGCGCCGGGAATCGGTCCGCGCGGTGGCCGCGGCCGCGGCGGACGCTCGGGCTTGGCGTGGCTGGCCTGGTGGCAAGCCCGCTGCCGGGCCCAGCGGGCAACGTCGAGTATTTCCTCTGGCTGCGCCCGGGGGCACCGGACCTGCGCGCGGACGAACTCGACCGGGCCATCGCGGAAGGACCACAGTGAAGCGCACCGTGCTCGTGGTGGCCCACGCAGGGCGCCCGGCAGCCCTGCGCAGCGCCCGGCGCGTCGTCGACCGGCTGACCGGGGCCGGGTTCAATGTGCGCATTCTCGCGCCGGAAGCGGCCGCCTTGAAATGCGTGGGCGCGGATGTGGTACCCGCGACGCCGGATGCGGCTGCTGACGCCGAGATGGTAATCGTGCTCGGCGGCGATGGCACGCTGCTGCGCGCCGCCGAGATGGCCCGGCCCGCCGGGGCGCCGCTGCTCGGCGTCAACCTCGGCCACGTCGGCTTCCTGGCCGAAGCCGAGCCGGGCGACCTGGCCGGCGCCGTCGAGCAGGTGGTGGAGCGCAGGTATTCGGTTGAAGAGCGGATGACCGTTGACGTGACGGTGCGGCACAACGGCGCCGCCACCGAAACCTGGGCACTGAACGAAGGCAGCGTGGAGAAGGTCGCTCGCGAGCGGACGATCGAGGTGGTCACCGAGGTCGACGGCCGCCCGCTGTCTCGCTGGGCCGGTGACGGCGTGATCTGCGCCACCCCGACCGGGTCCACGGGATACGCGTTCTCGGCGGGCGGTCCCATAGTCTGGCCGGAGGTGGAGGCCCTGCTGATGGTCCCCATCAGTGCGCACGCGCTGTTTGCGGAGCCGATGGTTCTGTCGCCGCGGTCGGTGCTCGCGGTGGAGGTCATCGGCTCGTCGGCGGCCCCCGGACACGAGGGTGTCTCCGACTGGAGCCAGACGGTGGGGGGCGTTTTGTGGTGCGATGGTCGTCGGAGCGTCGATCTCGCGCCGGGAGCGCGGGTGGAGGTGCGCCGCGGCGCCCAGCCGGTGCTGCTGGCCCGGCTGCGCGGCGGCCAGGACGGCGTCACCGCGGTGCCGTTCACGTTCACCGACCGGCTGGTGGCCAAGTTCGGCCTGCCGGTTAGCGGCTGGCGTGGACGGACCACCAGGGCCGCTGGGAAGGACCGGAAGGAGGAGTCGCCCGCCGATGCTTGAGGAAGTACGCATCACCGGCCTCGGCGTGATCGAGGACGCCGTCCTCGAGTTCTCCTCCGGGTTCACCGTGGTGACCGGGGAAACCGGGGCAGGCAAGACCATGATCGTGACCGGCCTCGGCCTGATGTTCGGCGGCCGGGCCGATCCGGCGCGGGTGCGGCCGGGCGCGGACCGGGCCACGGTCGAGGGACGGCTGCGGATCGACCCGGACGGCCACGTCGCGGATCAGGTGCTGGAGGCCGGCGGTGAGCTTGACGACGACAGCTGCACCCTGATCGTCAGCCGCTCGGTCTCGGCCGAGGGCAGGTCAAGGGCCTACGCCGGCGGCCGGTCCGTGCCTGTGTCACTGCTTACTTATCTGGCCGATGACCTGGTGGCCGTGCACGGCCAGGCGGACCAGCAGCAGTTGCTGCGGACCGCCAGGCAGCGGGATGCGCTTGACGAGTTCGCCGGCCCGGCATTCACCCCCGTCCTGGCCGACTACCAGCGCACTTATGCCCGTCACCGGGAGGTGCTCGCCGAGCTGAACGAGCTGACCGCCCGGGCGCGCGAGCGGGTGCAGGAGGCCGAGGACCTGCAGCGGTCGCTAGAGGAGATCGAACGGGTTGAGCCGGCCGACGGCGAGGACGCGGCGCTGCTGGCCGAGGAGGAACGGCTGGCCCACGCGGACGCGCTGCACGCCGCTGCGACCACCGCCCACGCCGCACTGCTCGGCGATCCGGCGGACGGATCCTACGAGGGCGGCGACGCGGTTACGCTGCTCGGCGGCGCTCGCCAGGCGCTGGACGGTGTGGCCGTGCATGATCCGGCGCTGGCGGGCCTGGCCGGACGGCTTTCCGAGGCCGTGTACGTCGTCTCTGACGTCGCTACCGAGCTCGCTTCCTACGTGGAGTCGCTGGACAGCGACCCGGCGCGGCTCGCGGTGGTGCAGGAACGCCGGGCCGAGCTGAACCGGCTCATCCGCGCCTACGGCGGCCGGGTGGCGAGCCCGGGCCCGGCCGTCCAGGAACACTCCGATCCAGCGGTCGCCGCGGCTTCCGGGGCCGATGCTGCGGCCGGGGTGGCGGCGGCGCAGGCCGGCGCACCGGATCTGGACCGGGGGCCCGCACCGGCGGCGCCCGCCGCAGTGCCCGACCTGGCCTCGGTACTTGCCTGGGCGGAGCAGGCGCGCCGCAGGCTCGCCGAGCTTACCGGCGACGATGACCGGATCAGCGCGCTCGCCGGCGAGGAAGAGCAGCTGAGTGGGGCGGTCCGTAACCTGGGCGGCCAGCTGACCGCGCTGCGCAAGGAGGCGGCGCAGCGGTTCGCGGCCGAGGTGACCACGGAACTCACCGCCTTGGCCATGCCCCACGCGACGATCAGCGTCGTGGTCACCGCGCGGGACGAGTTCGGTCCGTATGGCGCCGATGATGTGGAGATCCGGCTCGCCGCGCACCCGGGCGCGCCCTTGCTGCCGCTCGCCAAGGGGGCGTCCGGCGGCGAGCTGTCCCGCGTGATGCTCGCCATCGAGGTCGTCTTCGCCGGTGCCGACCCGGTGCCGACGTTTGTGTTCGACGAGGTCGACGCCGGTGTGGGCGGCAAGGCGGCGGTCGAGATCGGGCGGCGGCTCGCCCGGCTCGCCCGGCGTGCCCAGGTCATCGTGGTCACCCACCTGCCTCAGGTGGCGGCGTTCGCAGACACCCATCTGGTGGTCGAGAAGGCGAGCGACGGCTCGGTGATCAGCAGCGGCATCACCCGGCTCGACGACTCGGGGCGGCTGCAGGAGCTGTCCCGGATGCTGGCCGGCCTGGAGAACTCCGAGTTCGGGCTGGCTCATGCCGCCGAACTGCTGGCCGCCGCGGGGACGGAGCGGGCCCGGGGCACGGATGGCGTCACCGCGGGCGAGGCTACGGCGCAGCGGGCTGCGGCGGGACGGGCGCGACAGCGGTGACCCCGCGGGTGCCACCCGACAGCAAGCCCGGCGATAGCCGGGCTGACCTCGCACTTCCTGCCGTTCTGGCAGGATGGACGGCGATGGTGGCCCACTTCTTCAAGCTCCCGATAACACACCGGACCAGGACAGATGATCTGCCCGGTGTGTCCGGGACGGCCCGGCTGGACCGCAAGACCAAGAACCTCATCAAGCGGCTCTCGCCAGGGGACATCGCAATCATCGACCACCGGGACCTGGACCGGCTCAGCGCCGAGGGGCTGATCGAGCGGCAGGTCGGAGCCGTGGTGAACGTGGCAGCGGGCATCAGCGGCCGCTACCCCAACCACGGGCCCCAGCTACTGCTGGAAGCCGGCATCCCGCTCCTGGACGAGGCGGAGCCCGACTTGTTCGGCCGGGTTTCAGAGGGAACCAGGGTCCGGCTGCACGGGCAAGATCTTTACGTCGGCGAGGAGATCGTCGCCAAGGGCCGGCTGCAGACCGCGGCGTCGGTGCACACGGCCATGGTGGAGGCCAAGGCCGGTGCCGCCGCCCAGCTCCAGGCGTTCGTGGCCAACACCCTGGAGTACATGACCAAAGAGGGCGGGCTCCTGGTCGATGGCATAACCACGCCGCAGCTGCGTACCCGCTTCGAGGGCAGGCATGTGCTTGTCGTGGTGCGCGGTCATCACCACCGCGAGGACCTGGCCACGCTGCGGTCCTACATCAGGGAGTTCAAACCGCTGATGGTAGGCGTGGACGGTGGCGCCGACACGCTGCTCGAGGCCGGGTACCAGCCCAGCCTCATCGTCGGCGATATGGACTCGGTCTCCGACCGCGGGCTGATGTGCGGCGCCGAGCTTGTCGTCCACGCCTACCCCGACGGCCAGGCGCCCGGGCTGGCGCGGGTCGAGAAGCTTGGCCTTGCCCCGGTCGTCTGCCCGGCCCCTGGTACCAGCGAGGATGTGGCGCTGCTGCTCGTCGACCAGAAGGGTGCCAGCCTGATCGTGGCGGTGGGCACCCACAACACTCTGGACGAATTCCTCGACCGGGGCAGAAGGGGCTTTTCCAGTACATTTCTCACCCGGCTCCGGGTCGGCGGTAAACTCGTGGACGCCAAGGGCGTCAGCAGGCTGTACCGTCCGCGCGTCTCTGGGTGGGCGCTGATGGCGCTGGTGCTGGCCGCATTTGTCATTGTGCTGATCGTCTTGGCCGTCTCGCCTGCTGGCGAGGTACTCCGCCGGTATCTCTCCACCCAGTGGGACGTGGTCAGATACTGGATCTCCGGATTGTTTTGATGATTGATTTTCGCTATCACCTGGTCTCCATCGTCGCGATCTTCCTGGCGCTGGCCGTCGGGCTGCTGCTCGGGTCGACCGTGCTGCGCCCGTACGCGCTGAAGGGCCTGCAAGCGGTGTCGAAGGGGCAGCAGCGCGAGATCGACTCGCTGCTGCAGACCAGGGACCAGCTGCAGCGCGAGATCACCGCCAACAATCAGTTCGCCCAGGCAAACGCGACCCAGCTGCTCCGGCAGCTCCTCGACGGCGAGCAGGTCGTGCTGGTGCTGGCTCCCGGTGCGCCGGAGTCGGTGACCAGCGGGGTCGCGGAGGCTCTGGATGCGGCCGGTGCCACGGTCACCGGGCACCTGCAGCTTCAAGCTCCGTTCTTCGACACCAGCCCGACCGGGAGCGAGAAGCTGGCCCAGCTCGCGCAGCACCTCGCCCCCCCGGGACTGTCGCTGGCCGGATCGGCCCAGGCTCAGGCCAGCGAGCTGATCGCCAACTCGGTCATGACCAAGGACGGCCCGGGCGATCCGGTGGCCGGCCAGCGGGACAGCGCCAGCGCGGCGGTGATCAACGGGCTGTCGGCCGAAGGGTTCCTCACTCCCAGCGGGAATCCCTGGAACCGTGCCACGCTCGCTGTCGTGATCATTCCGGCCGCCCCGGCCTCGGCGAATGACTCCAATGCACCGAGCCAGGCGCTGGTCACGCTGGCCCAGCAGCTCGACCTGGCCGGCCAGGGCACGGTCGTGGCCGGGTCCATCGCGGGCTCCGGGCCCGGCAGCGCCATCGACGTGATGCGGGCGGGTGGCCGGGAGGGCCACCTGTCCAGCGTGGACAACGCCGACACCCCATCCGGTCAGATCGTCGTGGTCCAGGCGCTCTTCGACCGGATGCACGGCAAGAGCGGCAGCTACGGTGTGGCTTCGACCGCGAACGCAGGTGCCCCGAGCCCCGCACCGACCGTGTCCCCGGCGGCGACGGCGACATCCGTGGCGACCAATACCAACGCCAAGCCGGGCCGCCAGGTCAAGGCGACGCCATGAGCCGCCGTGCCAGCCGGCCCGGGCTCCGCCGTGGCCAGTCTGGGCTCCGCCGTGGCCTGCAAGGGCTAGGACCCGCCGCGGCCTCGCTGACCTCGGCGGCGCTTGCCGCGGCCCTGGCCCGGGCCGCCTACGCCGCCCTTTCCCGCCGGCCACCTGGCGGCGCGGGCACCTGGACCAGGACCAACCATCGCGGCGAGCCGGTCACCCTGGTCGAAGGCCCCGCGCTGGCTCTGGCCGCCATCGCGGCACCAGCCCTGGGCAGCGGCCTATCGCCGCGGTTGCGGGGCGCGCTGGCGGTGGCCGGGACGGGGGCAGCGGCGTTCGGTGGCTACGACGATCTGGCCGGTGACGGCGGCCGGCGTGGCTTCCGTGGTCACCTCGGCGCCCTGGCTCACGGGGAGATCACCACGGGGGCGGTCAAACTCGGCGGCATCGGCGGGACCGGGCTGGTGGCGGCCGCGATGCTCGGCGGTGCCTCGGCCGATGTCGTGATCAACGCGGGACTGGTGGCCGGGGGTGCCAACCTGCTGAACCTGTTCGACCTGCGCCCGGGGCGCGCCATCAAGGTGGCTTTGGCCAGCGGCGCGCTCCTGACCGCCGCGGCCCCGGCCGGGCACGGTGCCCGGGGATATGGGCCGTCCGCCTGGCCGGCCGGCGGACGGCCAGGACGCCTGCCCGCGACAGGAACCGGGTCAGGAGCCCGGGACCCGGCATGGAGCAGGCCAGGCGGTGGCGGCTCCGCTTGGCGCGGCGCTTGCGCTGCTCGGCGAAGACCTGGGCGAGCGAGCGATGCTCGGTGACGCCGGGGCCAACGCGCTGGGCGCACTGCTGGGGGTGGCGGCCGCAGCCAGCCTCTCCCGGCCTGCCCGGGTGGCGCTGCTGGCGGGTATCGCCGGGCTGACTGCGGCAAGCGAGAAGGTCAGCTTTAGCGCCGTGATCGAGCGGACCCCGGCGCTGCGGTGGCTCGACATGCTCGGCCGCCGGCCCGTTCCGGCCGCCCCTATCCCGGGACGGCCCGCCGGCCCGCTGCCCGCCGGAGCGAAGGAGGCAGGACACACGGCAGCCGCAGCATCGCCGTGACCCGCCCGCCGGCCTCGGTGACCGAGCCAGGGCCGCTACGGCAGGTCAGCCGGGGGATCGGGTGGGCGGCGGCGCTCATCGGCGGTATCACCGTTATAGCCCGGATGGTGGGCTTCGGCCGCCAGCTGGTCTTCGCGCACACGGTGGGCAGCCACTGCCTGGGAACCGCGTACGCGACCGCCAACCAGGTGCCGAACATCATCTACGACATCGTGCTCGGCGGCGCGCTCACCAGCGCGGTGGTACCGGTCTTGGCCGGAGCGGCTGCCCGCCGGGCGGCGCTTCGCCCGGCCATGCCCAGCGGTGCGGGCAGCTTTCCTAACGGTGCGGGCGGGCTATCCAGCGCCACAGCAAGCACGGTGGAGGCCGGAGCGGACGCGGAGGCGAGCCAGATCGCCTCGGCGCTGCTCACCTGGACGGTCGTTCTGCTCGCCCCGGCCAGCCTGATCGTCGTGCTGCTGGCGCGCCCGCTCGCCTCGGCGCTGCTGGCCGGCGTGCCGCACTGCGCGCAGTCCGCGGCGGTCACGGTCAGTTCGCGGATGCTGATGGTATTCGCCCCCCAGGTCCTGCTCTACGGCCTGGCCGTGGTGCTCTACGGGATCCTGCAGGCACATCGGCGGTTTACCGCGCCCGCGCTGGCCCCCGTCGTGTCGAGCCTGGTCGTCATCGCCGCCTACCTGGCCTTCGTCCCGCTGTCGGCCGGGTCCCAGGGCAGGCTGGCACTCGTGCCGCTGCCGGCCGAGCTGATGCTGTCGGTGGGCACCACGGCCGGTGTGGCTGCGCTCGTACTCATCGCGCTCGGCCCCGCGGCGCGGCTCCGGTTGCGGTTGCGGCCAGCCCTGCGCTTCCCCGATGGCGTGGCCCGGCGCGTGCGGGGACTGGCCGCCGTCGGGTTCGCCACGCTGGTCGCCCAGGACGCGGCGCTGGTGGCTGTCATGGTGCTCGCCAACAGCCGTCAGGGACAGGGCGCCGTGGTGCTCTACAACTACGGCTGGCAAATGTTCTTCGTGCCGTACGCGGTGCTTGCTGTGCCGATCGCGACCAGCGTGTTTCCTGCGCTCTCCGCCACGGACGGGCCTGCCTTCGACCGCACCGCGGCCGCGTCCACCCGGGCGGCCATGCTGGTGTCCTGGCTCGGTGCGGCGCTGCTCGCCGGGGCCGCGTGGCCAGCCGCACGGCTGTTCGTTGCCAACCCTGGCCAGGCGCGGCAACTGGCACTCACCTTCGTCGCCTTCGCACCGGGGCTGGTCGGATACGGGCTCGCCGCGGGACTGTCCCGGGTCCTGTTCGCGAGCGGGCGCAACCGCCTGGCCGCGGTCGCCCTGGTAGGCGGCTGGCTTGTGGTCATCGCCGTCGACGTGACGGTCGTGCCGCTGGTCCACGCCCGCTGGGTGGTGCCAGTGCTGGGCCTGGGCAACACGGTTGGCCTGACCTGTGCGGGCATTGCCCTGGTCGTGGCCGTCCGCGCCAGCAGAGGGCCGGCCGCGCTGCTCGGATCCGGACGGGCGGCGGCCGCCGGGCTGACCGGTGCGGTCGCGGGCGCCGCTGCCGGGGTGCTGGTATCCGTCGGGCTTCAGGTCACCGGCTTCTTTCCGAACGCATTCGTCACGCTGCTCGCCTGCGTCAGTGCGGCGATCGCGTTCGGGATAGCCGTGCTGGCCCTCGATGGCCGCGACTTGCGCGTCATCCTCAGCCGGTCGGTGGGCAGGCGGTTCCGGTGAGAGCTGCCAGCCCGCGGGAGCACGACGCCGGTGCGGTCGCGACGAGGGTTGCCTACGTGCTCGGCACCACGTCCGGCGGCACGGGGGCGCACGTGGCGATGCTCGCCCGGGAGTGCGCAGCCAGGGGAATGCAGGTGCGGGTCTTCGGGCCGCGGGCGACGGGGGAGCGGTTCTTCCCCGCACAGCGGGCCCCTGCCGCGCACCCGGATCGGACCGGGAATCCAGGAGCTGCTGAGAGCGTGGACGTCAAAGCGGCTACCGGGGACGCGGTGCCGGGCCAGCCACCCGCGTTCGTGGTGGTGGACATCGCGGACCGGCCACAGCCAGTCCACGTCCTGGCCGCGCTGCTGCGGCTAAGGCGGCTGCTGCGGGCCTGGGCACCGGACATCGTGCACGCACACGGGTTGCGGGCCGGCGCGTTTACCGCCTTGGCGCTGACCGCTGTGCCGGGCGCGTATGCGCGACCGGCAAAGCAGGATCGCCCCATGATCCTGAAGACTTTTCAGTCATATTTGCGGAAAAGTCTTCAGCATCAAGAAAAGGGCCGGAAGGAGGCCGGCGGCGCGGCGCGGCGATGGGAACACTGCGCGCTGGTCGTGACGGTGCATAACGCGCCTCCGGCAGGCGGCACGACCGGCGTGGTCTACGCGGTACTCGAACGGATCGTCGCGCGCCGAGCGGACGTCGTCACCTGGGTCTCCGGCGATCTTGGCGCGCGGATGCGCCGGGCCGGCGCGCGCGACGGCGGCCGGGCGCTCGTGCCCGCGGCCAAGTTCGTGCCGCCGTCCGCCGGGCAGATCGCGGCGGTCAGAGCCACCCTGAGCGACCACCGCCCGGTGGTGCTCGCCGCAGGCAGGCTGGTGACGCAGAAGGGGTACTCGGTGCTGCTGGCGGCGGCCACTCGCTGGCAGCATCGCGACCCGGTTCCGCTGTTGGTGATCGCGGGGGAGGGCCCGCTGGCAGGTGCGCTGGCCGAGCAGGCACGCAACACCGGGATCGCGGTGCGGTTCCTTGGGCAGCGCACCGACATTCCGGCATTGCTCGGTGCCGCCGATGTGGTCGTCGTGCCGAGCCTCTGGGAAGGGCAGCCGCTCATCGTCCAGGAAGCGCTGCGCGCGGGCAGGCCGCTCGTGGCCTCGCGTGCCGGCGGGATCCCCGACGTGACCGGCGAGGACGCCGCACTGCTCGTACCGCCGCGAGATCCGGCGGCGCTCGCTGCTGCGGTGGAGTCGGTGCTCGACGACCCAGGCCTGGCGGCCAAGCTCGGCGCTGCCGCCGCGGAGCGGGCCGGGGAACTGCCAGGCATCGGTGTGGCCGTGGATTCGGTAACCCGCCGTTACCATGGCTTGCTCCGCTCGGCGGACTAAGCCGTGCACGACAGTTCACTGTCATTCCGATTCGTTTACTGTAGGTAACAACTCGGATCGGCATACCCATCCGTTTCCTAGCCGCAAGTAGTTTTTTTGTAACAACGTGCGATTCCGCTTGAAATAGCAGAGACAGGTGTGGTGCGGTGGTCCGAGACGGTCACATCCCTGCTGAAATGGTCAGTGACCGGGGGGAAGAGCTCATGCAGTCCCGGGACGGCCGGCCATCACGGACTGTGAAAGGGCCGGGGGGGTCAAACGGGCCCATGCGGCACGCTAGCCAGCCGCAGGGCGCTTTGTTCGTGCCCCATGACGAGCGGCTCCATGGAAGCGGCGAGACCAGGTTCCTGGTCGGGCACGACCTTCTGCTGCCGTCGCCGGATCAGGAAAGCCCAGCTGAGGCCGATGGGGCGACCGGCGCCCTGCCGTCCGGTACCCCACCGGATGATCTGGCAGCCTCGGGCGTCCCCGAACCTGCCCAGATGCGCGGTGCCCCGGCCCAGCCGGATCCCGTGCACGCCACCCCGCCGAACGGGACCTCATCGAACGGGACCTCATCGAACGAGACCCCGTCGAACGGCACGGCCCCGTCCGTTGCTCCGTCCAACGGCACCCGGCCGAGCGAAGCTCCCATGCCGGCACGTCAGGCCCCCAGCGGGCTGCCGCGCCGGACTCCCGGGGAGTCTCACTGGCGGCCGGGCTCGCCGCCCGGCCGCCCTCCCGCCCGGGTCAGCGCGCCGCAGGCGTCAGCCGCCGCGACCCCCCAAGAACCGGTGGAGCCCGAGCCCTCAGGCCGGGCATCGAAGCGGCCGCGTACGCAGAAGCCAGCGAGCCAGGCGACCTCCCGTGAGCCAGCCGCGACCGAGCCCACCCGTCAAGCGCCGAAGTCAGAGTCCGGCGGGCAAGGGCCGAAGTCAGAGTCCGCACGTCAAGGGCCGAGGCCCAAGTCGTCCCGCCAGGCATCCGGGCAACGGACTGCCACCGAAGAGCGAGAGCGGAAGCGTGACCGCCAGGCTGCCGAGCCGGAGCCCGCTGCCGAGTCAGCCGGAGAGGACCGGCCGGCGGACCCTGGTCCGGAGAACGCCGAGCCGGTCAGGAGCAAGATGGTGCCCGCGCTCCTGCTGCCAGCCAGCCCAGCCGACGAGGCTTGGCCTGAAGCGGCCCTGGCTGGGACGGCTCCGGTTGAGGAGCCTCCGGTTGAGGAGCCTCCGGTTGAGGAGCCTCCGGTTGACGTGGCTCCAGCCGAGGTACCCGCGGATGAGGAGCCTCCGGTTGAGGAGACCTCGGTTGAGGGGTCCCCGCCTGGGGAGCCCTCGGCTGATGTGACTCCGGCCGACGAGCTTCCCGCTGATGTAGCTCCAGCCGACGAGGCTCTGGTTGAGGAGCCGTCGGCTGACGTGGCGACGGCTGAGGCAGCGCCGGTTGAGACACTCCCGGCCGACGAGGCTCTGGCTGACGTGACGTCGGTTGAGGAGCCTCCAGCTGACGTGGCGCCGACCGCGGGGTCTCCAGTTGAGACGCGCCAGGCTGACAAGGCCCCAGCTGGTGTCGCCCCGGCCGAGACGGTCCCGGATGGTGAGGCTCCGGTTGAGCTGTCCTTGGTTGAGGCGGTTGCAGCTGACGTGGCTTCAGCTGAGTCACCTGCTGATGAGGTGCCCCCGGTTGACGCGGCCCCGGCTGACGAGGCTCCAGCTCAGGCGTCCTCGGTTGAGACAACTCCGGCTGAGGCGTCCTTGGTTGAGGCGCCACCGATTGAGAGGGCCTCGGCTCAGGTGGCCCCGGCCAAGAAGGCCCCGGTTGAGGCGCCCCCGGTTGAGACGGCCCATGCTGGCGAGGCTGCGCCTGACGAGGCTCCGGCTCAGGCGCTTCCGGCTGAGCCAGTTCGGGCTGACGTGGCTCCGGCTGAGGTGTTCCCGGTTGAGGTGGCCCCGGTTGAAGTGGCCCCGGTTGGGGCTCGCCGCGAAACAACCCGTCGGCACACACGTGACTGGCGCCGGCTGGCCTCCATCAGCAAGATCAACCTACGGGCAATTGGACGACGCTTCATTGAAATAGCTTCGGTTGAGGCTTCCCCGGTTGAGGCGGCTCCGGTTGACGAGGTTCCTGCTCAGGTGGCTCCGGCCGAGGTGGCGCCGGTTGAAGCGGCTCCAGCTGACGTGGTTCCAGCTGACGTGGCTCCGGCCGAGGGAGGCGCTGCTGAGACGCCCCTGGTGGAGAAGGTGACGGCTGAGGCAGGCCCGGTTGAGGCTTCCCCGGTTGAGGCCTCCCTCGGCGAGGGTCAGCCTGATGCAGCCCCGGTTCACGCCGTCCCACTGGGATCGGCTCAGCGTGGCACCGCCCGGCCCGCGGAACCGGGCTGGGGAACGGTCCTCGCCACGACCGTGCGGCTGTGGGCCCGGCGGCGGCTGGCCAATCCCAGGTGGCGCGTGGCGTTCGCGCTTCTGCTGGCCGTCATCGTGATCGGAGCGGTCGCGATCCCGATCGCGCTGCACAAGGGGAGTCCGGGCGCCCAGCCGGGCAGCCAGGGCAATTCCCACGCCGGCGGCGGCCCGCTCGGCGCCTCCGCAGTCCGGCGGCAGGCGGCGGTCTGGGTCGCCCAGCAGGTCAACGGCGCCGCTGTCGTGGCCTGTGACCCGGCCATGTGCGGCGCGCTCCAAACGGCAGGCGTCCCGGCCGGACGGCTGCTGATGCTGGGGCCAGGCCAGGGTGACCCGCTCGGTTCGGACATCCTGGTAGCCACGGCGGCGGTGCGCAGTCAGTTCGGTAGCCGGCTGGCCAGCGTCTACGCGCCTGTTGTCGTCGCGGCGTTCGGCACCGGCGCCGCGCGGATCGATGTCCGCGTGGAAGCGCCTGATGGCGCGGCCGCGTACCGGGCCGGGCTCGCCGCCGATGTGGCCGCGCGCAAGGCGGCCGGCGCGCAGATACTGCGCAACGCCGCCATCGAGGAGTCGCCCAGCGCCCGCCGCCAGCTCGTCGCCGGCCAGGTCGACTCCCGTCTGCTGGAAACGCTTGTAACCTTGTCGCACACATACCAGATCGACATCATCAGCTTCGGCGCGGGACCGGCCAGCGGTGCCACGCCAGGCGTACCGCTACGGTTCGCCGAGATCGTAGGGGCAGCCCGGGGGGGTCAACGTCCCGCGTCCCTGCACGCGCTGCGCGCGTTCCTCAGCGCTCAGCGCACGCCTTACCGCCCCTCGTGGGTGACCACAGAGCAGATCGCATCGCGATCCGTCCTTCGTGTCGAGTATCCGGCGCCCAGCCCGCTTGGTCTGCTCGGATCGCACGGTTGAGTTAAAGGAGATTACCTAGATGAGATCCTGGTTTAAGGGCTCGCGGGCGATGGCGCCCCTCCTGGCGTCATTGCTCGGATTGTTCACGCTGATATCGGGGGTAATGGCAGCGGCACCGGCCGCGTCGGCCTCGTCCGGCGCGGGCTGGATCCGGCTGGCCCACCTGTCGCCGAACACGCCCGCAGTGGACGTTTACCTTTACTCGTTCGGCAATTCACACGCCATGATCGTGCTCCACCATGTCAGCTATGGCACGGTCTCGCCGTATGAGAAGGTCACCCCCGGTGAGTACACCGTGGCCATGCGGGGGGCCGGTGCCAAAGCCTCCTCGCCGCCGGTCCTGTCCACCAGCGTGCGCATCGCACCTGGCGGCGCGTACACGGTCGCGGGCATGGGCCCGGCCAAGGGGCTGCGGCTGCAGGTCCTCCAGGACGAGCTGACCACGCCGCCGGGCAAGTCACGGGTGCGGGTGATCCAGGCATCGCTGAAGCACGTCAACGTGACGATCATGGCGGGCGGTCAGACGCTCGCCAAGCAGCTGGCATTCGGCCACGTGACCGACTACGTGACCGCTAAGCCCGGCACCTTCCGCGTGCACGTCGAGGGCATGGGCGCGATGGGCGCCAAGAACGTCACGCTGGCCGCTGGGAGCATCTACACGCTCGTCGTGCTGGACTCCACCGGCAACAGTCTGGAAATTGACCCGCTCGAGGACGCCGCGGGCAGCACCGTCATGCCCAACGGCGGTGCCGCAACGGGCCTGGGCGGCACGGCACCTACACCGGCCCCGTCGCCGGCCCTATGGGTCAGCCTGGTCGCCGCCGGTGCGCTGATCGCGGGCGCGGGCGCGTTCCGGATGCGCAAGGTGAGGGGCATCGCCCGGCACGCGCGCTAAGCCGTCGATGAGGCGCAGTTCGTCACCTCCTGGGCCCGCGGCCGGACCAGATGGCTGGCCGGCCGCGGAGCCCGCGGAGGATGCCTGGGACATCCTGCCGCTCTCGGCCCACCCCGGGCCGGGGCCGTACGCAGCGCCCGGGGAACCCGCGGAAGCCGGGCAACCCACTCGGCGGACCGGCCATCGTGGCCGCCGTCGGCTGGTACGCAGCCCGCTAGCCTGGGCCGTACTGCTGGCCGGGCTCGCTGTGGTCGTCGGCGGCGCGTTCGGCTTGTCCCGGCTGGCCGGCCACCCCGGCGATGTTGCGCGCCCGCTGGCCACGACCTCGTCCGCCCCGCACGGGATCTTCGCGGCGCCGCCGCTGCCGCGTGCCGGGCGGCGGGTGCCCCGGCCGGTCTCCCTGGTCATTCCCGCCATCGCAGTGCACACGTCCCTGATCAAGCTGGGCCGGACCGCGCAGGGCACACTCCAGGTCCCCACCAGCACGTCGGTGGCGGGCTGGTACACGGCAAGCCCGCGGCCGGGCCAGATCGGCTCTGCCATCATCGCCGGCCACATCGATTCCTACGCCGGGCCCGGCGTCTTCTTCCGGCTCCGGCTGCTCCACCGCGGCAACCTGGTGTACGTGCGGCGGACCGACGGCACGCTGGCGGTGTTCCGGGTGTACGCCGAGCACATGTACCCCAAGACCGACTTCCCGACGCAGCAGGTCTACGGCCCCGAACCCGACGCCGAGCTGCACCTCATCACCTGCGGCGGCACGTTCGACTCAGCGACCGGCCAGTACCTGAGCAACGTGGTCGTGTACAGCTCCGAGATCCGGGTCCGCGGCCCGCGGCACCACCACACCCGGCACCCCGGTCACCACCCGCGAGCGCGCCACTCCTGAACATGCGGGCGCTGCACGCCCAGTGTGGTGTCCTTGCCGTGGCCCGGGTAGATCCACGTGCCATCGGGCAGCACCGCGAACACCCGTTCCTCGAGGTCGTCCATGAGCTGGCCGAACCGTTTCGGGTCCTGCTCGGTGTTGCCGGGCCCGCCGGGGAACAGCGAGTCGCCGGTGAACAGGTGCGGGGTGTCAGCGAGCTCGCCACCCGCGTCGTAGCACAACGCGATGCTGCCCGGCGTGTGCCCGCGCAGATGGATGACGGAGATCGCGGCGGACCCCACCGGCACCGAGTCGCCGTTCTGTACCAATGTGGTGACCGGGACCGGAAGCTCGGCCGCGTCGTCGGGGTGCGCGATGACGTCGGCGCCGGTCGCGGCCTGCACGTCGGCGAGCGCCTGCCAGTGGTCCCAGTGCCGGTGGGTGGTGACGATCCGGCGCAGCGGCCTGCCGCCGAGCAGCTCGAGCAGCCGGGGCGCCTCGTTGGCGGCGTCGATCAGCACCAGCTCGCCCGTCTGCGCGTCCTCCAGCAGGTAGGCGTTGTTGTCCATCGGCCCCACGGCCAGCTTGGTCACCTTCAGGCCGGTGATCTCCCTGGAGTCGGGTGGGCCCCCGACGGCTACGTCCCCGGTATAAGCCACGGTGTCTCCTTATCGTTCGTGTGCATTCTTTTCTTACCAAACGGCCCGTCGTGGAGCTCTACCGCCACGGGGGCAGCTCTGGCAGCGCGGCACCGACGCCCGGGGTCAGCCCATCGCCGCTGCTCCGGCCGAGCAGCCAGGCCAGCAGATCGGCAGGCTGGCCGCGGATGATCATCGGCCGCAGGCCCTCCTGCTCCGGGCCGATCCGGAACGAGTCCTTCGCGCCCTCCGCCCAGATCCAGCAGTGCGGTACGTCGTCCCGGCCGGCGAACGACAAGGCGACCCGGGGCAGGGCTTCGATGAGAAAGTCTTCCGGCCAGTCGCTGGGCGAGTAGCCCGCGGCGAGGTCCACATGGTGGATCTCAACCTCGGAGAGGCGCCGCTCCAGCACCCCCACGGCCGGGAACGCCGGGCCGTGCAGCGCCCGGACCTGCTCGGCCCAGGCCTCGCCGGGCAGGGCGGCCGCCTCGGCGGCGAACGCTGCCGCCGACTCACCTACGTCCGCGGCAAGGCTGGCCGCGGGCCGGCCCGAACCGGCCTCGATGTCGGCGCTGCGGGACTCGGCGCTGGCGTACATGGGAATCTTGGTGCCGGTGCGCGCCCAGCGCAGCAGGTTGACCATCCCGTCCGCGTTGCGGGCGATATGGGTGAGCACATGCCCCCGGGTCCATCCCGGCAGCAGCGACGGGTCGCGCACCTGGGCGTCGCTCAGCGCGGTGGCGGTCGTGAGCAGGCGGTCGGTCGCTGCCGCGAGGCGGTCCAGGGAATGATCGACCTCGTTCATGCGCTGCCCCTTCCGGGTATCGCGACACCCTTTGGGGCATCCGGGCTAATCCTTGCGCACGGCATGGCACGCTGGAAGCACGGCCCGGAGGTATGAGCCTGGGCCGGCCGGAGGAGCTGCGAGAACCGGTTTTGTCAGACCCCCCGGATACCATGACGTGTCCCTTTGACCGTGGCAGGAACCACCAGAGAGCAGAGCGCTGTGGCTGATCGTCTTGTTGTGCGCGGGGCGCGCGAGCACAACCTCAAAGACGTCTCACTCGACCTGCCCAGGGACTCATTGATTGTGTTCACCGGGCTGTCCGGTTCGGGCAAGTCCAGCCTGGCCTTTGACACGATCTTTGCCGAGGGCCAGCGCCGGTACGTGGAGTCGCTGTCGGCGTATGCCAGGCAGTTCCTCGGGCAGATGGACAAGCCCGACGTGGACTTCATCGACGGGCTCTCCCCGGCGGTCTCGATCGATCAGAAGGCGGCCAGCCGCAACCCGCGGTCGACCGTGGGGACGATCACCGAGGTCTACGACTACCTGCGACTGCTGTACGCGCGGGTGGGCAAGCCGCACTGCCCGATATGCGGCCGGCCGATCGCCAGGCAAACCCCGCAGCAGATCGTGGACCGGGTGCTCGAGCTCGACGAGGGGACCAGGTTCCAGGTGCTCGCCCCCGTGGTGCGCGGGCGCAAGGGCGAGTACACCGAACTGCTCCGCGAGCTGCAGACCAAGGGGTACTCGCGGGCCAGGGTGGACGGCGTCGTGGTTCGCCTTGACGAGGCGGGGAGCGGCGAGACGCCCGCGCTGAAGAAGTACGAGAAGCACACGATCGAGGTCGTGGTTGACCGGCTGGCGGTCAAACAGGCGGCGCGGCGGCGGCTCACCGACTCGGTCGAGACCGCGCTCGGCCTGTCCGGCGGCGTGGTCGTGCTCGACTTCGTCGACCTGCCCGAGGACGACCCGCACCGGGAGCGGATGTACGCCGAGCACCTGGCCTGCCTCTACGACGACCTGTCCTTCGAGGAGCTGGAGCCTCGGTCGTTCTCGTTCAACTCGCCGTGGGGCGCCTGCCCCGACTGCACCGGGCTCGGTACCAAGCTGGAGGTGGATCCGGAGCTGATCGTCCCGGACCCGTCGCTGACCCTGGCCGAGGGCGCGATCGGGCCGTGGAGCGGTGGCCATGTCAGCGACTACTTCATGCGCTTGGTGGAGGCGCTGGGCTCGGCGCTTGGGTTCAGCCTCGACACCCGGTGGTCCCGGCTGCCGACGGCCGGCCAGCGGGCCCTGCTCTACGGATACGACGAGCAGGTGCACGTCCGGTACAAGAACCGGTACGGCCGGGAGCGCTCGTACTACACCGGCTTCGAGGGTGTCATCCCCTACATCGAGCGGCGGCACTCCGAGGCGGAAAGCGATTCGAGCCGCGAACGGTTCGCCGGGTACATGCGCGAGGTGCCCTGCCCGAGCTGTGGTGGGGCCAGGCTGAAGCCGATAGCCCTCGCGGTCACCGTGGACAGCAAGTCGATCGCGGACTACTGCGCGCTGCCCATCGGCGAGCTGGCGAAGCGGCTGCTCTCCCTTGAGCTGTCCGACCGGGATATGCAGATCGCCGGGCGGATCCTCAAGGAGGTCAACGCCCGCCTCGGGTTCCTGCTCGACGTGGGCCTGGACTACCTGACCCTGGACCGCGCCTCGGCCACCCTGGCGGGCGGGGAGGCGCAGCGGATCAGGCTGGCCACCCAGATCGGTTCCGGGCTCGTGGGCGTGCTGTACGTGCTCGATGAGCCGTCCATCGGCCTGCACCAGCGGGACAACCACCGGCTGCTTGAGACCCTGCTGCGGCTGCGTGACCTCGGCAACACCCTCATCGTGGTGGAGCACGACGAGGACACGATCCGTGCCGCGGACTGGGTGGTGGACATCGGCCCCGGCGCGGGTGAGCACGGCGGGAAGATCGTCGTGTCCGGGGCGCTGCCCGAGTTGCTGGCTAGCAAGGAGTCGCTGACCGGCGCGTACCTGACCGGGCGGGAATCCATTCCGCTGCCGGCCACCCGCCGCAAGCGGAGCAAGGGCAAGGAGGTCGTGGTCAAGGGCGCCAGCGAGCACAACCTGCGCGGCGTCGACGTGGCCTTCCCACTCGGCTGCTTCATCGCGGTCACCGGTGTGTCCGGGTCCGGCAAGTCCACCCTGGTGAACGACATCCTGTACAACGCACTGGCCAAGGAACTGCACGGCGCGCGCACGGTGGCGGGCAGGCACACGAAGGTCACCGGCACCGGGCACCTGGACAAGGTGGTGCACGTCGACCAGGGCCCGATCGGCCGGACGCCACGCTCCAACCCGGCCACCTACACCGGCGTGTTCGACCACATCCGGCGGCTGTTCTCGCAGACCACCGAGGCCAAGATCCGCGGTTACCAGCCGGGCCGGTTCTCGTTCAACGTCAAGGGCGGCCGGTGCGAGGCGTGTTCCGGCGACGGCACCATCAAGATCGAGATGCAGTTCCTGCCCGACGTCTATGTGCCGTGCGAGGTCTGCCACGGCGCCCGGTACAACACCGACACACTGGGCGTCCACTACAAGGGCAAGACGATCGCCGACGTGCTCGACATGCCGATCGAGGAGGCGGCGGAGTTCTTCGAGCCGGTGCCCGCCATCCACCGGCACCTGAAGACGCTGGTCGACGTCGGTCTCGGGTACGTCCGGCTCGGGCAGCCCGCGCCGACCCTGTCCGGCGGTGAGGCGCAGCGGGTCAAGCTCGCCTCCGAACTCCAGCGCCGCTCCACCGGGCGGACCATCTACGTGCTGGACGAGCCCACCACCGGGCTGCACTTCGAGGACATCCGCAAGCTGCTCGGCGTGCTGGGCCGGCTGGTGGACGGCGGGAACACGGTCATCGTGATCGAGCACAACCTCGACGTGATCAAGACCGCGGACTGGGTGATCGACCTCGGGCCCGACGGCGGGTCGCGCGGCGGCACCGTGGTGGCGACCGGGACCCCCGAAGAGGTCGCCATGGCCGAGGACAGCTACACCGGCCAGTTCCTCAAGAAACTCCTGGCGATCGACCTGGCTCAGCCTG
Organism: uncultured Actinomycetes bacterium; assembly: GCA_963813395.1. Classification (GTDB taxonomy): domain Bacteria; phylum Actinomycetota; class Actinomycetes; order Streptosporangiales; family Streptosporangiaceae; genus DASXKD01. The sequence continues at coordinate 195,419 of CAWEYV010000007.1, read as the reverse complement.
CTCGCTGATCTTCGGTCAGCTTCGCCGTTGGGCCGGCCGCCGTGTTGACCCAGGGGGCCGAGCCCCCTGGAACCCCGCGATTGGTGGTTGCGGTGGGCGGCTCGGCTGCTGTTTCCAGCCTCGGCCTGGCAGTGGCTCAGGCGGAAACTCGGGTGGCTGCGGTGCGGCAGCTGAGTAGGGTTGGGCGGTGCCCGAACTGCAGCGCCTGCGCGCCGACCACGCCCCGGCGGTTCTGGCCTTCGAACTGGCGAACCGCGCCTACTTCGCCACTTTCATCTCCGACCGCGGCGATGAGTTCTTTGACCAGTTCGCCGGGCGGCACCACGCCTTGCTGGCCGAGCAGGAGGCCGGCAACTGCGCCTGCTACGTGCTCGTCGGCGACGACGGCTCAGTACTCGGCCGGTTCAACCTGTACGACATCGAGGACGGCACGGCCGTGCTCGGCTACCGGGTCGCGCAGCACGTCGCCGGCCGCGGTGTGGCGACCGCGACCGTACGGGAGCTGTGCCGGCTGACGGTGGCGGAGTACGGGCTGCGCACGCTCAAGGCGGCGACCACCCGCGAGAATGTCGCGTCCCAGAAGGTGCTGACCAAGGCCGGGTTCGTTCCGGTCGGCCCGGCCGATATCGGCGGCAAGCCGGGCACCTGGTACCAGCGCGACCTGGCCGCCGACCCTGCACCCTTGGGTGATGACGTCTCAGCGCCGGCCCGCCGGGTGGTTATTCCGGCGGGCCGGCGCTGAAGCACTCCCTGCCGATGACCGGGCGTAACGGCCCGGTGGTCAGGTGCTCAGTGGCAGAGTCCGGCCGGGGCCGAGGTGGTGCAGTGGTTACCGGCGAAGCTCACGCTGCCTGTGCCATCCCAGCGCAGGTCGGTTGGCTTGTCGCCGTAGGCGGTGTTGCGGGCGATCGTGTCGAATTCCGGATCGCTGCCATGGAACACGGCGGCGCTGATCACGACGATTCCGCCGGAGTTGAACTGCTTGCCCTTGTTGCCCTGCACGCTGTTCTGCATGACCTTGGTCTGGGTGGCGCCGACCAGCAGGATGCCGCCGCCCTGCAGCGCCGGCGCTTCCTCGCTCGCCGGGCAGAACTTGTTGTTGCGGAACACGCTGTTGCTCTGCACAAGGGCGTTGCCTGCCCCGCCCGCCTGGCCATCGTCGAGCACCAGGATTCCCTGGCAGTTCCCCGTGGACCGGTTGTGCTCGACGGTCACGCCCCTCGCGTGCCGGACGAAGATGCCGAGCGCGTTCCCCATGGCGACGTCATCACGGACCACCGTGGCGGCGTTCGGCGAATCTCCCACATAGAAGCCGGCCTCGCTGTTGCCTATGGCGGTGTCGTTGGCGAAGAGGGTCGCCGTTGACTCGAACCGGGAAATCCCGTAGGCGCCGTCGTTGACGGCCACGACCCGCTGGACCGTCAGGCCGTAGGTTCCGTACCCGAATACGCCGTTACCTGCGAAGCCGCTGACATACAGGGCGGTGACCGTATCGTCATAGACCGGCGTCTTGACCGCCCCGGTCTTCATGTTCACCTTTTTGGCCACGATGCATACGCCCGTAGGGCCGAATATGCCGGTGCACAGGTTGTTCGGCTTGGTTGACGGGGGCTCGATGACCGTGCCGCCGAGGGAGTCCCCGGACCCCCGGAGCGTGATCCCATCCGTGCGGATGATCACGGCCTGGTGGTACACGCCCGGTTTCACCAGGACGGTGTCACCCGGCTGGGCCTGGTTCACCGCCGCCTGGATGGACTGCCCCGGGCCGACCACGATGACCTTGGTGGCCGATGATGCGGCAGCGGCATACGGTGCACCGAGCGCAACGCCCAGTGCGATTGCAGGTGCCGCGAAAATAAATTTGCGCATGACTACCCTCCGCCGATAGGACGCGAACATTCCGTACTCGTGAGCGGGGATCTGCGCAATGCAAAACAATAACCAAGTTGGGAGGCAGCGACAAGACCGCCGACGCGGCGTGACTGGCTCCACGACCCGCTTGGGTGTGCCCTGCGGCACGCCAGCCGCGGCAGGGCCCGGCTGCCCGGCCAGCCCGGGTGCGCCGGGCGGGCAGGGTGGGTATCAAGGTGTAATTGTGTAATCTACGTGGTGGCTGAGCCGTTCCCACCGAGCTTGCCGGAGCCGTTGATGCCAGAGACGAAGCTTGTGGTCCAGAACCGCGAGCACCTGTGGAACCTGCTCATCCAGGCGTCGCAGGTTGAGCACCTGATCATGTGCCAGTACCTCTACGCGAGCTTCAGCCTCAAGACCGGGCCCGACGAGGGCCTGACCGCAGAGCAGGCGGGCGCGGTCGGGCGGTGGCACACGGTGCTCACCGGAATCGCCATCGAGGAGATGCTCCACCTCGCGCTCGTCGCGAACGTGATGACCGCGATCGGTGCCGCGCCCACCTTGACCCGGCCGAACTTTCCGCGCCCGTCGGAGTACCTGCCTGCCGGGGTGCAGTTCGCGCTGCTGCCGTTCGGCGACGCCTCGCTCACTCATTTCCTGTACCTGGAGCGGCCGGAGGGCATGGAGCGGGTCGATGCGGAGGGGTTCGTTCCCGCCGCGCCGCCGCCCGACCCGGTGGGCGCCGACGAGATCATGCCCCGGCTGCAGGACTTCGCCACGGTCGGGCACCTGTACCGGGGGATCGAGGACGGCCTGACGTATCTCGCGGCGCGGCTTGGTGAGCGGGCGCTGTTCGTCGGCCCGCCGCGGGCGCAGGCCACGCCAGAGCTGTTCCGCTGGCCGCAGCTCATCGCGGTCACCGACCTGGCCTCGGCCCGTGCGGCCGTTGAGGAGATCATCGAGCAGGGGGAGGGGGCCCGCGGCGACTGGCAGCCCGCGCACTACGGCAGGTTCCTCGGCATCTGGGAGGAGTACCGGCGGCTACGGGAGCAAGACCCGGGCTTCCAGCCCGCCCGGCCGGTCATCCCCGCGTTCACCCGGCAGCCGTTCGACCTCAGCGAGCCGCAGCCGCTGCTGACCGAGCCGGCCACCCGCCGGGTCGCCGAACTGTTCAACCTCGGCTACGAGGTACTGCTGCACGTGCTGACCCGGTTCTTCACCCATACGGACGAGACCGACGAGCAGCTCGGCGTGCTGGTCGAGAGCGCGTTCGGCCTGATGGGCGGCGTCATACGGCCGCTGGCGACGGCCCTGACCCGGCTGCCCGCCGGGCCGGAGCATCCTGGCCGGACGGCTGGCCCGGCCTTCGAGATGTACTACCAGATGGGGAACTTCGTGCCGTGGCGCGGTGCGGCGTGGGCGTTGCTGTCCGAACGGGCAGCCGTGCTGGCCAGCCGTTGCGCGGGCGAAGCCGGGCAAGAGGGCGCGCCCGGAGCGGCCGCCACGGCGGCTCAGACCGCCGCGGAGATCTGCGCGCGGCTGACCGCCGAGGTACCGGGCGAGCTCAGGCCAGCCGGGTAACCGTTACAGAGCGCGCATCCGGTTGTTGCGGGCGTTGTGCTCGACCTCGGCGAGCCCAAGCGCTTCAAGCACCGGGGGAACGTAGTTGCCGAACCGGCCGCGCAGCCCCTTCTTGAGGCCGTACCAGCCGCCGACCGGGTTGCCGGGCGAGCGGCCCCAGGCCTCGACCGTCCCCTCCTGGGCTGGTTTCTGCTCGTCGGCGTTGCCCAGCGGCACCCAGTCGCCGCGCTCCTTCAGCATCGTGTGCAGGTCGTCGATGCAGCGGAGGTGATAGCGGAGCTGGGTCGTGCCGACCTGGACGACCAGGGCAGGCGGGTCGGCGTTCTCGTCGCGCCACGCCTCGAACTCAGACTTGCCTGGCGGCGTGGTCAGGATCCACGGATCACCGGCGGTGCCCGACCCGGCGACGCTTGACGTCATCGTTGTGCTCCCCTCCTGCGGCGGGCCCCTTCGCTGATCTGGTGATTATCCCAGCCGATACATGACATCTCTTGTCATGATCAGGGATTATTCTTTGGCCTGTGCGCGCTAGCCGGCTGGTCGGGCTGCTGGGCCTGCTGCAGGCCCACGGCCGGATGACCGCCGGACAGCTCGCCACCGAACTCGAGGTATCGGAACGCACCATCCTGCGGGACATCGAGGCGTTGGGCACCGCGGGAATCCCGGTGTACGCGGTCCGCGGCAGCCATGGAGGGTTCCAGTTGCTCGACGGGTTCCGCAGCGACCTCCCGGCGGCGCGCCGGCAGCCCGCGAGGGCGCCCCGGCCCCCGGCGACGGCCTCCGGGCGCAGCCAGTCGCCCGCGGCCTCGACCGGGCGGGCACGCGTCCGGCTGTCTCCGCGCGGGCGGCGGCTGGCCGCGCTGCTCGGCCGGCTGCCGGACCTCCGGGTCCGCACGAGTCCGCACATCATCGCCGGGCGCGAGGACTGGATCGAGGCCTGGGTACGGATCGACTCCGTGGACGGCGCGGTCCTCGACATGCTCGCCCTCGGTGCCGATGTCGAGGTCGTGTACCCCCCGCAGCTGCGCGCCCAGGTCCGCGAGACGGCCCGGCGGATAGCAGAGCTGCACTCCCCTTACGGGCCGAACTGAGCGGTGCCCTTACGAGCGACCTGAGCGGTGCGCGGTGTCGCGCCGCGGAACTGGTCAGCTCCTAGTTCCGCGCGTACCTGCGCGGCGCCGGCCACCATGGCCCGCAGTTTCGCCCGGGCCACCGCGGCGGGCAGATGCCGCAGACCGCAATCGGGGTTGACCATGAGCCGCTGCGCCGGGACGAACTCGAGCGCGCGGCGGATGCGCGAGGCTACCAGGCCGGCCGGTTCCACCTCGGCGGCTTTGACGTCGATCACGCCGAGGCCCAGGTAACGGTCCCACCCGTACTGCCGCAGCAGCCGCAGGTCGTCCAGGCCCTTCCGGGCGAACTCAAGCACCAGCGCATCGACGCGCGCCGACGCCACGGCGGGGAACAGGAAGTCGTAGTGCCCCTCCCACAGCGGCCTGGCATACCGGTTGCCATAACACACGTGTAGCGCCCAGGTGACGGGCACGCCCGCGGTCACGATGTTGACCGCCTCGATGGCGAGCTCCACCTGTTCGGGGTAGCCGGCCAGGAACGGCTCGTCGATCTGGAGCAGGTCGGCCCCGGCCGCGGCCAGGTCCCTGGCCTGCGCGTTGAGCCAGCGGGCCAGCGCCCGGACCAGGTCCGCTGCGCGCCCGGCGTACCCGGTGTTATGGATCCGGCGCGACAGCGAGAACGGCCCGGTGAAGGAGAACTTGACCGGCCGCTGCGTCTGCTCGCGGGTAAACGCGAAGTCGGCGGCGAGGCCGGGGCGCAGCGGGCCGGTCTCCGGCAGCGGCGCGCTCACCTGCGCCTCGTAGTAGTCGTAGTAGTCCGTCTTGGACCGCTGCGGGATCTGCACTCCCGGGATGCGGGTCAGCAGATAGTCGATGTCGTTGTCGCGCCGTAGCTCGCCGTCGGACACGATGTCCACGCCGGCCAGTTCCTGGTCCTTGAGCGCCGCCTTGATCGCCACGTCGTGGATCTCGTTCAGGTGCTGCGCGCTGATCCGGCGCTGGTAGTAGTCGGTCTTCAGGCGGCCGAGCCATTCCGGCACCGAGTAGGACCCGACCACGGTCGTGGCCAGCGGCCTGGTCCGCAGCATCGCGCTCGCGAGGCCGGTTCCAGCGAGCGGCCGGACCGCGTTCTCGGTGGCCATCGGCATCAGTCCCGCACCTGTGCCGTGAGCGTTTTCACGTTCGCCTCGGGGTGGCCGGACAGCGGGGCGATCTGGACGTCGAAACCGCGCCGGTTGCCGGTCAGCGCCAACAGCGGGCCGTTGACCCAGTTCACGACCGAGCCGTCGTACTTGCCCGGCCCCGGGAACCCGGTGTGATACGCGTCAGGGCCGGTGAGGAACAGGTCGTGGCAGTACAGCTGGCCGAACGGGTGCAGCAGCGGCAACGTGCCCGCGAAGCTGGCCAGCGCGCCGTTGCTGACGTGCATCCGGACATCGCCGCTGCCCTCGAGCAGCGGCCGCAGGACCTCCCCGGTCACCCCGGGGGACACCTGGTAGGCGTCCAGCCCGTCCAGCGGCACGTAGCGCTCGGCCAGCCGCAGCGCGGCCCAGATCGTCGCGCCAGAACGACACGGCATGGTGCGGGCCCGCGAACCGGTCCGGCGCCGCCTCGGCCAGCAGGTCAGGTCCCAGCCGGAGCAGCCGGTGGACGAGCGGCGCCAGCTCACCGGCCTTCACATGGTGCTGTCGCGCGATCCGGGCGGCATCCGCGCGGCGCAGATACGCCCGCACCTCCACCAGGTAGGGACGCCCCCGGATGGCTGCCACATCGTCGGTGGGGAGATTGTCATAGACGTTCGAGATATAGACACAGAACGCTTTTCCCCGCAGGAACCCGAGCGTCAGCTGCGGCCGGGTTGCGTCGAGAACCAGTGAACTGACCTTGTCGCCGTGGTGTGCCACGGCCTTCCGGGCCCGGTCGAGCACGTGGGCCGAGTAGTCGCCCATCAGGTAGTGCAGCCGCCGGTAGTAGTCGCGGCCATGCTGATAGTCGAGCTCGGCGAACTCGTCCAGCCAGGTGCGCGCCTGGCTCCCGTTGCCCACGCCGAGTTCCACGACGTACAGCTCCTCGGGCAGGGCGCGCCGCGCGTCCAGTTCGTCCCACACCCTTAGCAGCGCACGGATCAGGTCATCGGCGGTGTCGGTGTTGCGTGCCTGGCTCTTCCCCCCGGGGAGCGCCTGCTCGTACTCCCGCCCGGTGGCCTCTTCCCAGCGGGACAGCGCCTGCCAGTACAGCGTGTTGAACTGCCACAGGCAGCTTTCGCTGGCAGGCCGCCACGGCTCGAGCAGGACCTGACCCGGTTCGGTGCCGCGTTCGCGTGCGGCAAGCACCGCCGCGACGCCCGCCGCCACGTCGGCCTCACCACAGCGGCGCAGGTCAAGGGCGATCTCCAGGGCGGTTTCGGGCGGGGCCTTACCGCCGTCCCGCTCCGCGTGCGGGCGGTCGGCCAGCACCGGCCTGGCCTGGACCGGCTCGTAGAAGTTGTGCCGGTACTGGATCCAGTCGCAGACCACCCGGAGCGAGGCCAGGTCCACCCCACGCTGTGTTTGCCCTGACCCGGCCACCCCGCCCAGTGTTAGCCCTGACCCCACCACCCCACGCTGTGCTTGCGCTGACCCCACCACCCCGCCCAGGGCACCGAAGACGGGTGCGAGGGCGGCGGCCACGTCCACCGGGTCCGGCCCGGTCAGCTTCGCGACCGGGCGCACGTCAATCGAGCACGGCGGCGCCCCGATCCGGCGGGACAGGGCGCGCCCGTGCCCGTCGGCGCTGGCGCCATCCGGGCCGGGCCGCCTGGGGAGCCCGGCGCGGCCGAGGATCTCCGGGATCGCCTGCTCGTGCCCCGGCGCCATGACGTGAACGCCGCTGACGCCGGGAATCTCCCGGACCTGTTCGATGATCTCCGCGCACATGGCCAGACCCTCCTCGGCGACCCGGCCGGCCGGAACCGCGCGCAGCCGCCGGTCCACCTCCTCGGGAATGTGCACGCCGGGCAGGCCGCGCAGATGGCCGAGCGCCCGCAGCGAACGGACCGGGCCAACGCCCGCGAGAATCCGGCAGCGCTGGTCCAAGCCGAGGTCGCGTACCTCAGCCATCCAGCGGCCGAACGCAGCCACGTCGAAGACGAACTGGGTCTGCACGAACTCGGCACCGGCGGCGGCCCGCTTGCCGAGGATGGCGGCGCGCTGCCCGACAGGCGGCGCGAACGGGTTCTCGGTGGCGCCGATGAACCAGTCCGGGCGTACGCTGAGCGGTCGGCCGGACAGCAGCAGGCCGTCGTCGCGCATGGTGCGCGCGGCCTGGATGAGCTGTATGCCGTCGAGGTCGAACACGGGCTTGGCGTCGGGGTGGTCGCCGAACCTCGGGTGGTCGCCGGTCATCAGCAGCACATTCGGGATGCCCAGGGCTCCCGCCGCGATCAGGTCCGATTGCAGCGCGAGCCGGTTGCGGTCGCGGCAGGTGGCCTGCATGACCGGCTCGACGCCAGCTTCGGCCGCCAGCAGACAGCCCGCCCAGCTTGCCATCCGCACATGCGCGCCGGCGTTGTCGGTGATGTTCACCGCGTCCACCCAGCCGCGCAGCGTTGCCACCTTCCGGCGGACGGCTGCCGGGTCCGCGCCGCGGGGCGGGCTGATCTCGGCGGTCACCGCGAACTGGCCGGAGCCCAGCCGGCCGCGCAGCCCGCCGCCGGGAATCACGGTGATCATTTCGCAACCTTCCGGGGCACCCGGCAACGGAGCTGCTATTCCGGCGTCCCATTACCGTGCACCCTATTTCCGAGTGTGCAACGCGGCAGCAACATCAGGCTCCGCGTTCGGGCACAATCTTCGCAGGCATCGTTTTGTGGCCTGTCACAAACGCCTGGGCGGTACGGGCCGGGTGTGGCCAACGGGCCTGGGCCGGCGTCCGCGCTGGTGCCCCGCTGCGTTACAGGGCCTGGCGCAGGCGCTCCATCGCGACGATATCGCCGTCGCAGGACAGCACCACCCCCTGGGCCAGCGATCGGGCCTGGCCGGCCAGCTCGGCCGCCAGGTCCAGGCCGACGCCAGCGGCGCCGTCGCCGGCCCGTTCCAGGGCGCGGAGCGTGACCTCGGGGATCGTTACCCCAGGCACCTCGTGGGCCAGGAACTCCGCCTCGTCGAAACTGCGCAGCGGCGCGAGCGCCAGCAGCACCGGGACCTGGTCGGCGGCCAGTTCCGCGGCCATCCGCCGGAACGTATCGAGCTCATAGACCGGGCGGGTGATGAGGAACTGGGCACCCGCGCGGAGCTTGGCCCTGGTGCGGGCCACCTCGGCGGCGACGTCGGGCGCCCCCGGGTTGAACCAGGCCCCGATGTGGAACGAGGTCTTGGTCGCCAGCGTGAGGCCGTCGCTGTCCCGGCCCTGGTTCAGGCCGGCCAGCAGCTCGACCAGGCCGACCGAGTCGACCTCCCAGATGCCGTCGACGTTCGGGTAGTCGCCGCGCAGCGGCGGGTTGCCGGTCGCGCACACCACGGTCCGCATGCCAAGCGCGTGCGCCCCGAGCAGATCGGCCTGGAGCGCCATGATGGTCTTGTCCCAGGTCGTTACCGTTGCGATCGCCTCCGCGCCGAGCCGCTGGCGCAGCTGCAGGGCCAGGTTCACCGAGCTGAGATGGGCCCGGGCGCTCTGTCGCGGCGAGACGAGGAACTGCTCGATGCCCCGGTCGCGGAGGGCCTCGGCGGCGTCCACGGCCTCGTCGCCAGCGCCACCGGCCGGCGGGGCGATCTCTGCGGCGATCACGAAACGCCCTCTGGCGAGCCGTTCGGCCAGGCCGCCTTGTTCGGGTGCGGCGGCGGTGCGCGATGCGGTGGCGCGCGGCTGCGCCGGGCGGAGCGCGGCGATCTGTTCCACCACGGCCCGCAGGTGCGTGGGCGTAGTGCCACAGCAGCCACCGATCAGCGACGCGCCCACCTCCGTGTACCGGCGTGCGTACCTGGCGAAATAGTCGCCGTCGATGTGGTACTCGAACCGCCGCGCGTGCACCCGGCGGGGCAGCCCCGCGTTGGGCTGTGCGGTCACCGGCAGGACCGTGTGCCGGGCCAGTTCGGCGACCACCGTCAGCGTGTGCTGCGGCCCGAGCGTGCAATTGGTGCCCAGGGCGGCGACCGGCAGCCGGGACAGGACGCTCGCCACCTCATGCGGGGTCTCGCCGCCCAGGGTGCAGCCGTCCGGTGTGAACGTGGCCTGCGCGATGATCGGCGTCCCGGTGATCTCGGCCGCCGCAGTTACTGCCTCGGCCAGCTCGTCGAGGTAGCCGAAGGTCTCCAGGACGAGCACGTCGACGCCGCCCTCGGCGAGCGCGCTGACCTGCTCGCGCACCGCCGCTACCCGCTCGGCGGGGGAGACCTGGGGACGCTGGTGGGCGGTGACCGCGGGGGAGACCGATCCGGCGACGAAGACCCGCCGTCCCGCCTTGGCCTGCGCCTCGCGGGCGATCCGGACTCCGGCCAGGTTGATGTCCCGTACCGACCCGGTCGAGCCCTGCTCGGCCAGGCGCAGCGTGCTCGCGCCGAACGTGTTGGTCTGGATGACGTCCACGCCGGCGCTGAGATAGCTCTCGTGGATCGTGCTGACCAGGTCGGCATTGGTGAGGTTCAGCTCGGGGAGCGCCCGGTCGAGTGAGTTGCCCGCGGCGTGGAGCATGGTTCCCATGGCGCCGTCGCACACCAGGACGGCCTCGGTCAGCGCGGTGACGAAGTCGGTCATGGCACCTCTCCCACGGCGTCCAGGATCTCCAGGGCCACCTGCGCCATCAGCCGGTCCCGGTAGCTGCTGAGGTCAAGGCCGGTGATCTCCTCGACGCGGCGGATCCGGTAGGTGACCGTGTTGGGGTGAACATGCAGCACCTGGGAGGCCCGCTGCGGGCTGGCGTTCTCCCGGAAATAGCAGGCCAGCGTGGCCAGGTACACCGAGGCCTGATCGCTGGCGGCGGCGCTGAGCTTGCCGAGCACCTCGTCCGCGAACCCCCGCAGTTCGGCCAGATCGGGGACCTGCAGCAGGAGCCGGTGAATGCCGAGGTCACCGAACGCGACCACCCGGCCCGCGCGCCCCATCCGGCGGACGGTCTCGACCGTGCGCCTGGCCTGCGCGTAGGCGAGCGGGATCTGCTCCGGGCCGCGGCAGGGCCCGCCGATGCCAACGGTGGCCGCCACCTCAGGGAACAGCTCGCCCAGGCGGCTGACGCACAGGGTGCCCAGCTTCCGGGCCCGTGATCCGGCGGGGCCGTTCGCGGGCAGCACCACCGCCACCTCGGTGTCGCGTACCGAGATGATCGCGTCCGGCGCCCGTGTGGTGAGGAAGCTCTCGGCCGAGGCCGCGGCGCGCTTGGTCAGCGCGCGCCTGGCCTCCGCGGGGGCGGCCTGCGCCGAGTCAAGGGCGATGGACAGCACGTGGTGATCATGGCCGGGGTCGTAGCCGAGGTGCCTGGCCCACCGGCCGGTTTCCGCCAGATCCCGGCCGCGGCCGGACAGCAGGCCCTCTACCAGGTCGTCGCGGATCCGGCTGGCGGCCGCGGCCACGACGCGTTCCCGGCCGAGGATGACGCCGCAGATCGTGGCCGCGTGCTCGGTCAGCAGCAAGCTGGTGTCCTCACCGGTCCCGTCGCTGCTGGTATCCAGCGTCAGCAGGTAGGCGGGCACATCGTCGCCGACCAGGACCGGTGCGACGATCACCGAGGCCGCGGTCCCCACGTCGGGCAGCCGCAGCGCCCGCCTGGCCCGGCTGGCGGCGCCAAGCACGTCCCCGAGCCGTGGGTGGATCACCAGGTCGCGGACGTACTGGGCGGCGCGGTCGGTGGTCTCGCCCGGCGCTGCGGCCGTCAGGATGTCCATGGTCGGGCTCACGATCGCGACCGTGGCGTGGGTCTGCTCGGCGATCAGCTGGGTCACCGCGGCGATGTCGGCGTTCTGCACGGCGAGCCCGGACAGGTGCCGGTAGACCGCCACGAGGTTGCGCAGCGCGAGAACCTCACGGGTGGTCTCGCCCCGCGTTCCCGCGGGAGGGCCAGCGCTCTGCGCTGCCCGGGAGCCGGGGGCGTGCTGACCGGCTTCTCTGGGTGGGCCGTCCTGTGCCCCTCGGCCGTCTTCCGCGCGCGGGCCGTCCTGTGCCCGCCGGCTGTTTTCTGCGGGCGGGCTATTGTGCGCCCGCTGGCTGCCCGCCATGGCCTGAAACATATCGCTCGCCACCGGTCTTGTGCTCTAACACAAAGATATGCCTGACCTGGCGGCGGTCCACTATTGTGCTCCAGCCCAGAATTCGCACCCCGGATTTGGGTTCCGGCTCATTGTCCGTTGTGGCCGCCCGCGCGTACGGTGCGCCCGTAGGCGGCTGTCCGCCGCCCGGACCCGGGCGCACCCGCTAGCACCTGATTCCGTGGACTGACATCCGGGAGTGGGCATGACCGAACCGGCGCGCTGCCCCTACTGTGGCTGCCCCAGGGAGAGCCCGCTGGATTCGCTGTACCGGGAGGTCGCCCGGATCCGCGAGATCGCGGAGCGCAGCGGCGCGGCCAGCGACAGCGCCCGGCCCGGCCTGCGGGTCCCGGAGCCCAGGGAACCGGCGGACCAGAACGCGGGCAGCGCCGCCCGGATCGCGGAACTCACCCGTGAGGTACACGAACTGCGCGCTACCGTGGCCCGGCTTCGCGGCTCAGCAGTCCCCGGCCTCGCCCGCTGGCCGGGCTGAGCAGCAACGTATGGTAACGTAGGGTACCATACGTATATGGTAAAAACCACGGTCTACCTTCCTGGCGACCTCAAACAGCGCCTCGAACAGGCCTCCCAGGTGTCCGGCCAGTCCGAAGCGACGATCATCCGTAGCGCGCTTGAAGGCTGGCTGGATACCTTGCTGCCCCGGCCTGCCCCGCACTGGGCAACGATGGACTTCGGGGACCCGCAGCTTGCCCTCAAGGTCGATGAGGCCCTCGCCGGGGGATTCGGCGAACGGTGATCATCCTCGACACCGGTGGCTTGGTCGCTGCTTACGGCCGCGACCAGGTACACGCGAAGGACGTCCTGGACGTCCTTCGCGGCGACGCGGGCCCGCTGGTGCTGTCGCCGTTTGTGCTGGCGGAGCTGGATTACCTGATCAGCAGCAGGCTCGGCATGGCTGCGGAGCTGAACCTGCTGGAAGACGTCGCGGGCGGCGTCTACCGGCTGGCCGAATTCGGCCAGCACGATGTGGCGCAGGCCCGGTCGGTCATCGCGAAGTACCGCGACCTCAAGATTGGCCTGGCCCATGCCTCCATCGTCGTGCTCGCCGCCCGGTACATGACAACCCGGGTGCTGACGCTGGACCTACGGCACTTCCGGGTCATGGAGCCCCTCCAGGGTGGCCACTTCACGATCCTGCCCACCGACGCGAGCAGTTGATCCAGCCGACGAGGGCTGATCACGGGGGCTCCACCAAGCGCCGATGTGCCCGGTTTCCCGGGGGAGGGAAGAGGTGAGATACGGCTCATGGCAGGTGCACGGGATGCGGTGATCGTCGGCGGCGGGCACAACGGGCTGGTCGCAGCGGCCTATCTCGCCAAGAACGGTCTTGACACGCTGGTGTGCGAGCGCCGGGACGTGGTGGGCGGGGCGGCGGTCAGCGAGCACCCGTTCGGCCCGGAGTACACGGTCACGTCGCTGTCCTACGTGGTGTCGCTGCTGTCGCCAAGCCTGGTCCGTGACCTGCGGCTGGCCAGCTTCGGCTACCACGTGTACCCGCAGGGGCCCTACTGCGCGCCCCGGGCGGACGGCCGGGCGCTGCGGCTGCCCTACGACCCCGCGGCCCGCCGGGCGGAGATCGCCAGGTTCTCGGCCAGCGACGCCGCCGCCTACGACTCCTACGAGCATTACCTGACCGTCATGGCCGCCGTGCTAGGCCCGCTGCTGGGTGAGATCCCGCCCCGGCTCGGCTCGCGGCGCCCGCAGGACCTGTGGCGGCAGAGCCTGCTGCTGCGGCATCTGCGCAGGCTCGACACCAGGACCGCGGTCGACGTCACGAGGCTGCTCACCGGCAGCATCGCTGACCTGCTCGACCGCTACTTCTCCAGCGACGCGCTGCGCGGCCTGCTGTCGGTATCCGGGGTGATCGGCACCTGGTCCGGCCCCAGGTCGGGCGGCACCGCCTACGTCACGCTCCATCACCACATCGGCGGGGTGGACGGGCAGGCCGGAGCGTGGGGTTTCCCCCGTGGCGGGATGGGCGGGGTCACCGCGGCGCTCGCCGCTGCGGCCCGGTCGTTCGGCGCCGAGATCCGCACCGGGGCCGAGGTAGCCAGAATCCGCACCAGCGAGGGCCGGGTCACCGGGGTGACGCTGGCCAGCGGCGAGGAAGTCGACGCGGGTCTCGTGGTCACCACGGCGCACCCGCAGATCTCGTTCCTCCGGCTGCTCGACCCGGCGGTGCTGCCGCCGGACTTCCTTGATGACATCAGGGCCTGGCAGAGCCGGAGCGGCACCGTGAAGATCAACCTCGCGCTGGACCGGCTCCCCGTGTTCACCAGCCACCCCGAGTTCGACCCGCAGGTACACGGCGGCACGATCGTGCTGGCCGAGAGCCTCGACGACATCGAGAACGCGTTCCAGGAGGCGGTCTCCGGCCACCCCTCGTCGCTGCCGTTCGCCGACATCTGCATCCCGAGCGTCTTCGACGACTCCCTGGCCCCGGCCGGGCACCACGTCATGTCGATGTTCACCCAGTGGGTGCCCTACGGCTACGCCGACCATCCCGACTCCGGCGCGCTGGCCGCCTACGCCGACCGGGTGATCGCCCGTATGGAGACCGTTGCGCCCGGCTTCGCCGATTCGGTGCTGCACCGGCAGGTCATCGGCCCGCACCAGATGCAGGAGGAGTACGGGCTCATCGGCGGCAACATCTTCCACGGTGAGCTGAGCCTCGGCCAGATGTTCCACGCCAGGCCCGCCGCCGGTTACGCGGACTTCCGGACCCCGGTTCGGGGCCTCTACCAGGCCGGGTCCGGCACACACGGCGGCGGCGGCGTCACCGGGATCCCCGGCCGCAACGCGGTGCGCCAGATCCTGGCCGACCGCCGCGCCGCCCGCTGGCGCCAGCGCATCCCAACCCGTTCTGCCTAACGGACCGCGAGCCGCCCGCCGCCAGCGGGCCCGCCCGCGACATATCCTCATTTCCGCACGGACAAACCGGAGTAAACCGGGCGCAGAACCGTGCGTTTGTGAGGATAAGTCAACTTGATCATGGAAGTCCCGCCGGTGGGCAGGCACCTCGCCGGTGGGCAGGCACCTCGCCATGATCACGAAGCGGGGCCGGGCGATGGGATCACGCGGCCGCGGACCTCGCCGAAGCTGATGCGTTCGCCGGCGGGGCCGGGAGCGGTGGCGGAGATGACGACCTCGTCGCCGTCTTCGAGGAAGGTGCGCCGCGTGCCGTCGGGCAGGTCCAGCGGCTCGGCGCCGCCCCGGGTCAGTTCGAGCAGGCAGCCGAGCTGCCCGCGCTCCGGCCCGCTCACCGTGCCGGAGGCGTACAGGTCGCCGGTCCGTACCGGCGCGCCGCCGCAGGTCAGGTGTGCGAGCATCTGCGCCGGGGTCCAGTACATGGTGGCGAATGGCGGCTCACTGACCAGGCAACCGTTGATGTACACCGCCAGGCGGAGGTCCAGGCCCCAGGGGTCAGCGTCGTCACGTAGATAGGGCAGCGGCACCGGGTCGCGCGGCGGGGAAGCCACGCGGGCATTGCGGAGCGCGTCGAGCGGGACCACCCACGGGGACATCGACGTGGCGAACGCCTTGGCAAGGAATGGGCCTAGCGGCACGGTCTCGAAGGCCTGGATGTCCCGGGCGGACCAGTCGTTGACCAGGCAGGCGCCGAACACGTGCTCGGGGAACTCGGCCACCGGCACCGGCTGCCCGTGCGCGGACGGCACGCCGACCACGAAGCCGACCTCGGCCTCGAAGTCCAGCAGCATGGACGGGCCGAACGACGGCTCCGCATCACCGGGCTCTCTGCGCTGCCCGCTCGGCCGGGTGACCGGGGTGCCGGACACCACCACGCTGGCCGAACGGCCGTGGTAGCCCACGGGCATGTGCACCCAGTTCGGGTGCAGCGGTGGCTGGCCCGGGCGGAAGAGCCTGCCCACGTTCTCCGCGTGGTTCCGGGACGCGTAGAAGTCCACGTAGTCGGCTACCTCGAACGGCAGGTGCAGCCGCACCTCGCCGAGCGGGACAAGATGCGGTTCGACCACGGTCCGGTGCGCAGGCAGAGTGAGCCAGTCGGTCAGCCGCTCGCGGGCCTCCCGCCAGGAGGCGGGACCGGCGGCCAGGAACCGGTTCAGGGCCGGCCCGGCGAACAGGTCGCGCAGCGGCGTCCGCAGATCATCGGCCACGGCGGCCACGTCGAGCACCCGGTCCCCGATGGCCACGCCGACGCGGGCATCCCCGGTACGGGAGAAGACGCCGAAGGGCAGGTTGGCCAGGCCGAACCCGGTCCCCGGCGGCGGGTCCAGCCAGGTCATGGGGCCACCCCCGCGGTCATGCCCAGCGCCCGGCGCAGCGCCGCCTCGATCTGGGCCCGGCCTGGATCAGGCAGCACGGCGGCGGCATGCGCGTCCGGACGGATCACCCACACCTCGCCGGCCTCGGCCAGGCCGGCCGCGGCGAGCGGCCCGGGGTCATCAACTGCCCCGGTCTCGATCACCCGCACCGGCGGCGCCACCGCCGACGCGGCCGAGTGCGCCGCGGCAGCGTCCGCGCCGCAGGCGCACAGCACCACGAAACCCTCCCGGGCAAGGGCACGCAGGGTCGTGGGGCCGGTTCGTTCTGCACAAGAAATAGGCACATCGGGGACGATAATGCCGGGCCCTGGCGGCGGCACGGCACCACGGGGCGGGCGCCCGGTGAAGCGCCGGCCCGGATCGGGAGTGGTCAGCGGCGAGGCGGTGTACCAGAACGGCTCGGCCAGCCGCCCGGAATCCACGGCGGCTCTGGCGGCGGGGTCGGCCGCGGCACGCTCCAGCGTGCCCAGACGGTGCTGCCGCTCGGCGCCGGTGCCAGGTACCAGGAAGCGCATAGTGGCCGAGGTGACCTCCAGGTTCTCGCATGCTGCGGCGTGCCGTTCGGCATGGTAGCTGTCCAGCAGGGCGTCCGGCGCCCAGCCGCGCAGCACGAACGCGATCTTCCAGGCCGCGTTCTCCACATCCTGGACGCCGGAGTTCAGCCCTCGCGCGCCGAACGGCGAGAACTGGTGGGCCAGGTCACCGGCCAGCAGCACCCGGCCGACCCGCATCCGGTCGGTGACCCGGGAGCTGAACCGGTACACCGAGCTCCACACCACCTGGTACGGGCGGTCGCCGATGATGGCCCGGATCCGGGCGCCGGTGTCGTCGGCCGCCTCGTCGAAGTCGGCGGGCACCTGCCAGTCGATCCGGTATGTCGAGTCCGGGCACGGGTGGATGAGCACCTGCCGGCCCGGGTTCCACGGCGGGTCGAAGTAGAACCGCCGCTCCCGGGCCCAGCCGGGCAGGTCGGTGCGGATGTCGCAGATCAGGAACCGGTCGCCGAACGACTGCCCGTCGAAGCGCACGCCCAGCATCGCGCGGACCTCGTCGCCGTGGGCGCCGGCGCACGCGACGACGTAGTCCGCACGCAGCACCACCAGGCCGCGATCGGTCGCGCAGGTCAGGGTGACCCCGCTGGCGTCCTGGGCCAGCCCGGTGACCTTATGTCCCCAGCGCACGCTGATCAGCGGCTGGGCGGCGATGCACTCGTCGAGAATCTGTTCGGTCCGGGACTGGGAGATGTTGACGAACGGTGGGAACGCAGACCGGCCCGGGTCGGTGAACGTGAGGCTGAACAGCTCGGTGTCCCGGTAGAACGTTCGCGCCGTGGTCCAGGTGACGCCCTCGTCCGCGATGCGCCGCCCGGCCCCCACCGCATCCCACGCGTCGAGCACGTCCCGCTGCTGAACGATGGACTTGGACGCCGGCCGCATCCCGGTGCGGCCGCTGGTCGAGCAGCGTGACCGGCAGTCCCCAGCGGGCCAGCATCAGCGCCGCGGTCTGCCCGACCGGCCCGTTGCCAACGACCGCCACCGGCATGGATTAGCCCCGCAGTTCGTCCCACACCTCGCGGTCGCGCTGCGCGGTCCAGATCCGCGGCCGCTCGATCCCGGACAACTCGTCCCACAACCGGGAGGTGTTGAACGGCATGCAGTGCTCGAAGATCGGCCAGCGGCCGTAGCGGTCCACCAGCGCGCCGTGGGCGGCGGTGAACGCCTCGGAAAGCGAGCCGCCGCGCTCGTGCACGGCGCCGACCTGGGCCAGCATGACGTCGAGGAAATGCCGCGTCTGACCGATCGCCGCGGCGCAGGCGTCCGCGCCGTACGCCACCGCACCCCGGCCGCCGACCAGCGTTCCCGCGCCCAGCGCCGCGACGCGGTCCAGCGTGCCGCCCGCCCAGTCGCGGTGGAACGCATCCCCGGTGTACAGGGCGGCCTGCGCCTCCACCAGGTCGCCCGCGAAAAGGATCTTCTGTGCGGGCAGCCAGGCGACGATGTCGCCCTCGGTGTGCCCACGGCCGCAGTACTGCAGCACCAGGTCGCCGCGCCCGCCACCGAGGTCGATCGTGAACCGGCCGGTGAACGTCGCGGTCGGCCAGGTCAGCCCGGGAATCGAAGACGGCTCCTGGAAAAGCCTGGGCATCCGCGCGTACTCCGACTCCCAGTCCGCCCGGCCGCGCTCCGCGATCAGCTCCCGTGTTTTTTCATGCGTAACGATGGTCCCGGCGCCGAACGCGCTCGCACCGAGCACCCGGACCGCGTGGTAATGCGAAAGCACCAGGTAGCGGACGGGCTTATCGGTATAGTCGCGCAGCCTGGCCAGCCACCGCCGGGCCGCCGCGGGCGTGGCCATGGCCTCGAAGCAGACGAGGAAGTCCTCGCCCTCGATGGCGCCGACGTTCGGGTCTCCCTCGGCGGTCAGCGCGTACACCCCGTCGGCGAGCAACTCCAGCGTCTGTTCCTTCTCGGCCAGATCCGCCGAGGAAGCGAACGATTTGTCTGACATGGCTCTTTACCTCGACCCAGTCGAAGGTCATCCGGTTACCCCGATCGTAGGCACCAGGTGCCGGGTAGCCAGGGCCGGCGCCGGTGCCATCACATGAGCGGGTGCGGGCGCTGTGATACTGCCGATACTGTCCCCGGCGCCCCATCACGCGAAGCAGCGCCGGCGATGCGGCAGGATGGAGTCATGCAACAGCCGCGGGACTTCTCGCTGTACGGCGCGGTCGATCTGAGCGCGCGCCAGGCGGCCGCGCAGCGCAAACAGGCCACAGCCGCCGACGGCCCGAGCGCTGCGAACAGCGAGTACGTGTTCGACGTGACAGAGGCGGCATTCGAGACGGATGTGCTGGAACGCTCCCGCACCGTCCCTGTGGTCTTGGACTTGTGGGCCGAGTGGTGTGGCCCGTGCAAGCAGCTCAGCCCGGTCCTGGAGAAACTCGCCGTCGAGGCGGCCGGTGCCTGGGTGCTGGCCAAGGTGGATGTGGATGCCAACCCGCAGCTGAGCGCCGCGCTGCAGGTGCAGAGCATCCCCATGGTGCTCGCCGTGATCGGCGGCCAGCTCGTGCCGGGATTCCTCGGCGCCCTGCCCGAGGCGCAGGTACGCCAGTGGCTCAGCCAGGTTCTCCAGGTCGCGCAGCAGATCGGCCTGTCCGGCGGTGACGGCCAGGCCGGCCCTGAGACGGCGGACGGGGATCTGCCCGGTGGCGAGCCCGCCGGTTACCGGGAGCCGGAGCTTGCCGAGGCTCAGCAGGCCATGGAGCGCGGTGACCTCGACGGCGCCGCGGCCGCCTTCGAGCGGATGCTGGCCGCCAGCCCCGGCAACCCGGTAGCCACCCTGGGGCTGGCCCGGGTGAACCTGTTCCGGAGGGTCGACTCCTACGACCAGGCCCAGGCCCGCCGGGACGCGGCAGCCCACCCGGACGACGTGGACGCCCAGATTCGCGTGGCGGACATCGACATGGCCCAGGGGCACGCCGGGGAGGCGTTCGACCGGCTGCTCGGCGTGATCCGGCGGACGTCGGGGGACGGCAAGAACAAGGTCCGCCAGCATCTTGTCGGCCTCTTCGAGCTGTTCCCACCCGGGGACCCGCAGGTCACCAAGGCCCGCTCCACCCTGTCCAGCCTGCTGTTCTAGCGGGAGCGGGGGTCGCCTGGGTCGGTTTCGGCGAGCCGCTCAAGGGCGGGCAGCGCCGCCGCCAGGGCCGCGCGCTGCTCGTCGGTGAGCGTCTCGCAGGCCGGCCAGCAGGATCGTGCTCTGTTCCCGGATTCGTTCCAGCACCTCGTGACCG
The DNA here is from genome assembly GCA_963813395.1 of uncultured Actinomycetes bacterium. GTDB lineage: Bacteria > Actinomycetota > Actinomycetes > Streptosporangiales > Streptosporangiaceae > DASXKD01. The sequence continues at coordinate 175,582 of CAWEYV010000007.1, read as the reverse complement.
GCTGGCGCGATCACCAGGGTGCTGGCCCGCGCATCACCGGGCACCGGGCACCGTTCCACGTACCCGCGCTCTTCCAGCACGGTCACCAGCCTGGTGAGGGTGGACGGGGCAATGCCCTCCGCTGCGGCGAGATCGCCGAGCCGCAGCGGGCCGAGCCGGTCCACCGTGGCGAGTGCGGAGAGCTGGGTGGGCGTGAGCCCGGCGAGGTCATGACGGCGCAGCCAACGGGAGAGCCGGGCGACGGCGACTCTCAGCCGGGCCACGTCGGTCGCCGCCAGAGGCTGCGGCACCATGGGTGCCGCCTCCCCGGCGCTGGCAGCACGGCTGCCGGTGACGCTACCACTAGGCATTCTTGAAGGGTACGTGCCCAGCGGCCGGTACGGAGCGTAACGATGCCGAACGATCGTGAGTGTTTCGGCTGGCCTGAGGGGGCGGCGGCGGCGTGTCCCCAGCACACCATGCCTGGTGGGACCATTGACCATAGCCAGCGCAGGCGCGCCGGGCGGGCGCCTGGCGCACCCGGGCAGGGAGGCGGAGGAGAGGCGTGACCGTAGCCCCAAGCGTGTCGTATTCGATCACCGTGCGGCTGGAGGTGCCGTCGCGCGGCCGTGCGGTCAGCGAGCTCACCCATGCGGTCGAGCAAGCGGGCGGCGCTGTCACCGCGCTCGACGTGACCCCGTTCCGCCATGAGCAGCTGCGGGTGGACGTCACCTGTGCGGCGCGGGATACCGAGCACGCCGAAGAAATCGTGCAAGCTCTGACGGCCATTGACGGCGTCGTACTGAGCAAGGTCAGCGACCGGACGTTCCTGCTGCATCTCGGCGGCAAGATCGAGACCAACGTGAAGGTGCCGCTGCGGAACCGGGATGACCTGTCGATGGCCTACACGCCCGGCGTCGCCCGGGTGTCGCTGGCGATCGCGGACAACCCCGACGATGTGCGGCGGCTGACCGTCAAGCGCAACAGCGTGGCGGTGGTCACCGACGGCTCCGCGGTCCTCGGGCTCGGCAACGTGGGCCCGTACGCGGCCATGCCGGTGATGGAGGGCAAAGCCGCCCTGTTCAAGCGGTTCGCGGGCATCGATGCCTGGCCGGTCTGCCTGGACACCCAGGACACCGACGAGATCGTCCGGACCGTGCAGATCATTGCGCCCGCCTTCGGCGGCATCAACCTGGAGGACATCGGCGCGCCGCGCTGCTTCGAGGTGGAGCGAAGGCTCCGCGACCTGCTCGACATCCCCGTCTTCCACGACGACCAGCACGGCACGGCGATCGTCGTGCTCGCCGCGCTGACCAATGCACTGCGCGTGGTCGGCAAGAAGCTCGGGTCGGTGCGGATCGCCATGGCAGGCGCGGGCGCTGCCGGGACAGCCGTGCTCAAGCTGCTCCTCGCCTCGGGCGCTGCGGACGTCGTGGTCTGCGACGACAAGGGCGCCGTGCACACCGGCCGGCCCGGCCTGACCGACAGCCTGCGCTGGACGGCCGAGCACACCAACCACGACGCCTACGACGGTGACCTGGCCGGCGCGGTGCGCGGAGCGGACGTGTTCATCGGCGTGTCCGTGTCGAACATCCTGACCGGCGCGGACATCGCGGCCATGGCCCCGGAGTCGATCGTGTTCGCGCTCGCCAATCCCAACCCCGAGGTCGATCCCGATGCGGCCGGTGAGCACGCCGCCGTCGTGGCGACCGGGCGCAGCGACTATCCCAACCAGATCAACAACGTGCTGGCGTTCCCCGGCGTCTTCCGCGGGCTGCTGGACGCGCAGAGCCGGACGGTCACCGACGACATGCTCGTCGCGGCGGCCCGCGCGCTGGCGGGCGTGGTTTCCCCGGCCGAGCTGAGCCCGCACTACATCATCCCGTCGGTATTCCACCCGGACGTCGCGTCCGCGGTGGCCGCGTCGGTACGGGACGCCGCTGGTGGCAAGCCATCGGCCCAGGGACGGTAGCGCGAAACGACTCCCGCGCCCGGGGTCGGCGAGCGGCCCAGGATCGGCAAGAATGGAGACATGGAGGAGGTCCGGGCGGGGCGGCTGCTCGTAGCGACCCCGTTGCTGGGCGACCCCAACTTCCGGCGCACCGTGGTGCTCGTGGTCGAGGACGAGCCCGAGGAGGGCACGCTGGGGGTCGTGCTGAACCGGCCGACGAAGGTCCCGGTGGGGCGGGTGCTCGAGCCGTGGACGGAGCTGGCCAGCGACCCGTCGGTGGTGTTCAAGGGCGGGCCGGTCGCGCCGAACAGCGCCCTCGGCCTGGCCAGTGTGCCTGGGCCGGAGGATCCGCTGGGCTGGCGTGCGCTCGACTCCTCGGTGCTGCGCTCCCGCATCGGCCTGCTCGACCTGGACACCCCGCCGCAACTGGTCGCGGGCGGCATCGCCTCGTTCCGGGTCTTTGTCGGCTATGCGGGCTGGGGCCCGGGCCAGCTCCAGGCGGAGATCGACGAAGGAGCCTGGTACGTCGTCAGCGCGGAGCCCGCGGACGCGTTCGACCCCGACCCCGCCCGGCTCTGGCAGGCCGTCCTGCGGCGGGCCGGTGGGGCCCTGGCCCTGGTGGCGACGTATCCGGACGACCCCGCCCTCAACTAAGGCCCGGTAGACTCTGCCCCGTGAGTACCGAGGTCCTTCCCCAGCAAGGCACCCGCGAAGACACCGACGTCCGGCCGGATCTGTCCACCGGCGACGGCGACCACGAGCGGTTCGCCCACTACGTCCTCAAGAACAAGATCGTGGACAGCGCGGTGAGCGGAACCCCGGTGATCGCGCTCTGCGGCAAGAAGTGGGTGCCGAGCCGAGATCCCAAGCGGTTCCCGGTGTGCCCCGACTGCAAGCGGATCTACGAATCCATCCCCGAAGGCAGCGCCTAAGCGGATAGTTCCCGTTCCAGGGGAGTGCGGAAGCGGGGGGTGATGCGGACCGCGCCCAGCCACGCCTGGAGCCGTTCTGCCTCGGCGGTCACCGCCGCGACCGCTCCGGGTCCGGCGTCTTCGAGCAGCCGGAACACGACCTCGCCGTCCTTACGCTGGGCCCAGCCGCCGATGACCCGGCCATCCCACCAGACCGTGGGGCCGATGTTCCCCGACCGGTCGAACAGCGGAGGGCCGTGCTCGCCGAGAAACCAGCCCCGCTTCTGCCAGCCCATAGCGCTGGGGTCCAGCGCGGGCAGCAGCGCCGCCCACGGCCGCCCCGCAGGCTCTGCGGCCTGGTCATCGGCCAGGGCGATGCCCGGAGTGCCGCCGAGATCCACCTCAACGGTGTGGAGCTGCCCCAGTGCCGCCCGCACCTGGCCGGCCGTCCAGCCGGTCCACCATTGCAGATCGGCGACGGGCGCCGGGCCGAACGCGCGCAGCCAGCGGCGGGCCAGCTCCGTTCGCGCGGCAGCCGGCGACGGGCTGGGATCTCCCCGCAGGGCTGCGCCGGCCGCGGACCACTGGTGCTGACTGGAGGTCCAGCCGCCACGTGGCCGGCCGCGAACGATGCGCCCCTCGGCGGACAGCAGCATGAGCACCCGGCTGGTGATGTTCTGCGGGCCGCCGTAGCTCTTCTCCTCGGCGTAGACGAGCTGGGTGCGCAGCCGCGGCTCGTCCCCGGCTAGCTCCGCCCCGGTGGCGCTGCCCCGGGCGGTGAGCGCCTGGACCGTGGCCTCGTCGACGTCCTTGAGCCACCCCGCCGGGTCGGCCGCGACGCCAGCCTGCTCGAGCTGCTGGACCAGCCGCCGGCGTAGCCGTTCAGCAATCTGATCCGTGCAGGCGGCCTGGATCACGGGCGCGAGGCCAACCGGGACGACGAACATGGTCCGGCGCATGCCCAGCATCCGGACCAGCGCCTGGTCCTCGTACAGCGCGCGGTCGATCGCTGCGGAGTCGACCGCGCCGGTGCGCGCCCAGACGGCCAGGTACACCGATGCCGGGTCGGTCCCGTGCAGGGCGATCAGGCTCTCCGCCGCCTCGGCGGCCGAACCGGCCCGGGCGGGGGCCGCCAGGCGGTGACGGGCAGCAAGCCGGGCCCGCCGTTCCGCTGCGGATCCGAGTGACGAGGCGACCACCGAAAAACTGTATCCGGGCCCGCCGACAGCCTTGCCGGGATTGCTATCCCCAGTCGATGGCCACCCGTTTCGCGACATCGGGATGGCGCTCCAGCCAGCCCCGGGCAAACGGGCACAACGGCACAACGGTCATGCCGTCCCGCGCCGCACGGTCGATCGCCGCCGTCACCAGCGCCCCGCCGATGCCGTGGCCCTCGGATTGCACCGGCACCTCGGTGTGGATCAGGACGAGCCGGTTTCCGTTGCGCCGGTACAGCAGTTCGGCGCGGTGACCGTCGACGTCGGCTTCGAAGCGGGATTCGGCCTGGTTGTCGGTGACCTGCGGGGTATCGCTCACCCCGCTATCGTCGCACTCGCGCCCGGCCGGAATGAACCGGTGGGACCAGGCGGTTGAGGTCTACCGCACGGCGGCTGGCGTCAGCGGCCGGCCGGTACGGATAGCACGCGCCCAGTGGACCCTGGAGAGTACGGATGACCGACTTCAACAGCAAGATCATTGAAGAGTTCCGCGCCAATGAGGGCAAGGTAGGCGGCTCGTTCAACGGTGCCCCGCTGCTGCTGTTGCATACCGTGGGCGCCAAGAGCGGTCGGCCGCGAGTGAACCCCATGATGTATATGCGGGTGCCCGGCGGCTACGCCGTGTTCGCTTCCAGGGGCGGCGCGCCGGTCAATCCCGACTGGTACTACAACGTGCTTGGGCATCCACAGGTGACCGCCGAGATCGGCACCGGGACGGTGGAACTGCTCGCCAGAATCGCCGAAGGCGAGGAGCGGGAGCGGATCTGGACCGCGCAGAAGGCCGCTTACCCAGGTTTCGCGGACTACGAGCGGAATACCACCAGGCAGATCCCGGTCATCATTCTCGAACCCAGCGGCTGACGGCGGCAGCACCCGCCGCCCCGCTCTGGCCGGGCCAGATGTCGTGGTTGTCGCAGCCACGGTGCTGAAGCACAGCTACCAGCCGAACGGCAGGGCGCCCGCGAGAACCGAGCACCTTATCCAGCCGGACGACATCGTGGCCCTTGGCGGCAAGCTCTACGTCGGGTTCCAGAACGGCGTCGGCTCGCAGGGAGAGCCGAGCGGCTCCGGCAACCTGGACAGCACCCTTGTCGAGTTCACGCCCGCCGGTACCGTCGTGAAGCAGTGGGACATGACGGGCAAGATCGACGGGATGGGCGCCGACCCCGCGACCGGGCGGGTCTTCGCGACCGTCAACGAGGACTCGAAATCCAGCCTGTACGTGGAATCCGGCTGGGCCGTCACGCACTACCAAGCAGGCGGTGTTAGCGGGGCGGCGCCTCTTGCCTGGTTACCTGCCCGGGCGGGGTCGCCGGCGGGCGGTGGTTGATGGCGGGCAGCACCGAGGTCAGGGCCGCGCTGGCTTCCGCCGCGGCCTCGCGCTGTGCCTGCTGTTCCTCGGATCTGGCGGCCGCCGCCGCAAGCCGTTCCGTCATCCGGCGCAACCGCCGTGCCTGGACCCGTGCCTTGACTACGCGATCGGCCACGTAGATCAGTACCACTGCCGCAAGCACACCGAAGATAACCCAGCCGGTCATGAAGCTCCCTACTCATCGATGCTGTCGCCGGACGTCCTCCAGGCTAGGCGAGCCAGGCGCCAGGGCCCGGCGCCCGGCCTGGCCGAACGCCGGGGTGTGCGGCATGTCACAGCTTCAGCTGGCCGCAGCCGCGCCGGGAGGAGAATGGGCCAGGTCAGCGCCCCGCCTCATCAAGGAGCCGTGATCGATGCAGCTCAGCGACTTCGAAGCCATGAGCTTCGACTGCTACGGCACCCTGATCGACTGGGAAGCCGGCCTGTTGGCCGTGCTGACCCCGTGGGCACGTGAGCGGGGGCTTGACCTGACCGGCGAGGAGCTGCTGACCGAGTACTCCGGGGTCGAGGCGGCCGTCGAAGCAGACCGGCCGCGCGACCGCTACCCGGACGTCCTGGCCCGCAGCATGCGGCTGCTGGGCGACAGGCTGGGCGCCGAAGTCACCGATAAGCAAGCGGCGCGCCTGGCGCGCTCGGTGCCGGACTGGCCCGCGTTCGCAGACTCCCATGACGCGCTGGCTGCCCTGAGCAAGCGGGTCAAGCTGATCATCCTGTCCAACGTCGACCGTGCCTCGTTCGCCGGCTCGAACACCCGGCTCGGCGTCGAGTTCACCAGCATCATCACCGCGCAGGACGTCGGCTCGTACAAGCCGTCACCGCGGAACTTCGACGCCCTTGCCGCCGAAGTGAGCCGGCTGGGCATCGGGCCGGGCAAGCTGCTGCACGTAGCCCAGAGCCTGTTCCACGACCATGTGCCCGCCAAGCGGGCTGGCCTGCCCACGGCATGGATCAACCGGCGGCACGCCCGGCGCGGCTGGGGTGCCACCCCGGAGCCGTCAGCACCGGTGACGCCGGACTGGGAGTTCCCGTCGATGGCGGCGTTCGCCGCCGCCGTCGAGTCCGCCAGTCCGCGCACCGGCTGAGCCACCGGGCCGCCAGCCGCCGGCCCGGTGATTGACGGTCTGGATCCAGGAGTTGTTGCCCGCCGGACCGGAAAAGTTCGCGCTACTGGACGGGCGTACCGGTCAGTTCGACTCCGGCGGCCCGCAGAGTGTCCAGAGCTTCCTGGGTCGTGGCCAGGGCCACCCCGGCGGTCATGCGGAGCAGGACCTGGGTGGCGAAGCCCGCGCGTGCGGCGTCCAGCGCGGTCGCCCGCACGCAGTGGTCGGTGGCGATGCCCACCACATCCAGCGCGTCCACGTCGCGCTCGCGCAGCCAGTCCGCCAGCGAGGTGCCCGCGTCATCGGTGCCCTCGAAGGCGCTGTAGGCCGCCGCATGGGAGCCCTTGCTGAACACGGCCTCCACGTGGCTGGTATCCAGCCCGGGGTGGAACTGCGCACCCGGCGTTCCCGCCACGCAGTGCGACGGCCAGGAGCCGGCGAAGTCCGGATCGTCGGAGAAATGATCACCGGGCTCGACGTGGTAGTCGCAGGAGGCGACCACGTGCGCGTAGCGGTCACCCTGCGCCGCCAGGTACTCGCTGATCGCTGCCGCGACCGCCGACCCGCCAGCTACTGCAAGGGACCCGCCCTCGCAGAAGTCATTCTGCACATCAACGACAATCAGTGCCCGCACAGCCCGAGCCTAACGGTCACTCGTTCCTGGCGACCTCGGGCCCGGTGATCCGCTCCAGCAGGGGGAAGGTGGCCACGATGACCCCCAGCGAGGCGGCGAGCCCGCCGAGGACGAGGGCGTAGTAGCCGATCCCCGGCGGCTGGAGCGATTCGCTGAGCTCCGAGCTGAGGAACAACTGCGATGCCAGGAAGCCCGTTCCAGCCGACAGCAGCGCGATGACGACCAGCGGCGCCGCGCTCTCCAGGGCCACCACGCGCCGCAGCATGCTGAGCGGAGCACCGGTCAGACGCAGCAGGCTGAACGGGCGCTTGCGGTCGGTCAGGCCGCTGACAACGCTGACCGCCAGGCTGCATCCGGCGATGACCAGGCTGACCGCGATCACCGCCTCGGCCAGGCGCTGTAGTTCGCCGTATACGTCCTGGCTCGGTGTCCCGCTCAAGGGACCCGGCTGGCCCAGGTAGGGGAAGCCGAGCCAGAGCGCGGTCCGGACCGCCTCGATCGCGGACAGCGACCCGTCTGTGCTCACGAGCAGCGTTTCGACCGGGAGGTGGGATAGGCGCTGAGGGGAGACGCTGGCGGCAGGCCAGACCGGCGGCCCCTGGGACGCGCCCCAGGCGGTCTCGCCGGTGTAGACGGTGATCGTGGCCACGACTGCCCCGGCCTGGCAGCGGCCGAGCACCGGCATGCGGGCGAGCTGAGCACACAACGCCAGGCCCGACAGGCCGGACTCGTTCTGCCTGGGTGAGGTGGCGGCGCTTGGATCGGTGTGAACGACCGCCACATCACCGACCCCCCGGATCGACCGGAGCCTGGCCACGACCGGGCTGGGAACCGTGGCCACGGCGGAGATCGGCTGGCCCGAGGCCGTCTCGTTGACGATGAACGAGTCGGCCAGCACGCCGCTGAGGCCGGTGCGCTGGCTGGGCGCGGCGTTGTCGGCGAGGATCGTGGTGGTTATCCCGACCGCCACGCTGGTGACGAACAAGGCGAGGATGAGCCCGCTGATCGAGCGGAACGCGGCCCGGGGGTTGTCGCCAAGCCGCCGCCCGGCGATGAGCGTGGCGGGCCTGCTGGTGCGCCGGGCCAGGACCCGCGATCCCACCATGGTCAGCCACGGGCCGGCGATGATCACCCCCGCCATCGTCAGCAGGAATCCCAGGAAGGAAACCAGGACCTGGTCGTTGCTGCTCTTGGGCGGGCCCGGCCCAGGCGAAGTAGGCGAGCTCGGCGAGGCCCGCCAGCAGCGGGATCACCCGCCAGGCGCGGGGAGCGGGCGGGGTGACCCGCCGGGTCACCCCGAGCGGGGAGATCTGCACGCGCCGCAGCGCGACCCGGGCCGCGACCGCCGCCGCCACCGGGACGCCGATCGCCACGACCAGGACGTCGGCCAGCCGCAGCGACAGGTCGCCGGGGGCGAACGGCTCGCCGGTGAACGACGGGATGGCCAGCAGCAGCGGGTGCAGCAGCAGGTAGAGGCCGAAGCCGGCGGCCACGCCGGCCAGCGCGGACAGCGACGCTTCGACGGCGGAGATCACCGAAACCTGCCGGGGTGTGGCGCCGGTCAGCCGCATCGCGGCGAAGCGCTGCTCCCGGCGTGCCGCGGCGAGCCGGGTCGCGGTGCTGATGAAGATGAGCACCGGGAACAGCAGCGCCAGCGCCGCGACGGCGAGGATGGCTTCGAGCCCGGTGGAGTCGTAGCCGACGGAGGCGTTGTTGCCCGCCGAAGCCTGAATGCTGGTGACCTGCGCGGCGCCCGGTAGCCTTCGCGAGCTGACGCGGCGGTATGGCCGATGACGATGATCAGCGAGTTCGGGGTGGGCAGCGCCGCCGGGCCGATCATGCCGATCTGGTGCCCGGGGAAGCGGTCCCCGAGCTGCGCGGCCGGGGTCGTGCGCAGGAGCTTGCTGAGGGCGGGCGAGGCGTAGTACTGCCCGGGCCCCGGCAGGTGCGGGATGCCCGGCGGGACCGGGGAGCGGGGCCCGGTGGCCGCCAGGTCGACCCGGTCGATGCCCTGCCTGCCGTACTGGTCGGTGGTGAGCACCCACCACAGCGGCTGTGCTCCGGGTGCCGCGGCGCCGCCCAGCCCAGGCCCGCCCGACCCGGTGTTGAGCCAGGCGGCCCGGTCGTTCTGGGCGATCAGGGCGTTGATGCCGGCCAGCGTGACCAGCAGCAGGCCGACCCCCAGCGCCACGGCCGCCGGCGGTGATGACGAGCCGGGAGGCGGCCTCCCGGCCGCCGCTCAGGGTCAGGCGCAGGCCGAGCCGGATCACCGGACGGCCCGGCTCGGGTGACAGCGAGGTCACCGTGCCGTCGCGCACGATCACCTCGCGGTCGGCGTAGGCGGCCACGCGGGCCTCGTGGGTGACCAGGATGACCGTGGTGCCCTGGTCGCGGGCGGCGGCGACCAGCAGGTTCATGACCTGTTCGCCGGTGAGGGAGTCCAGCGACCCGGTCGGCTCGTCGGCGAACAGAACCTGCGGCGCGGCGACCAGGCCGCGGGCCAGCGCGACCCGCTGGGCCTGCCCGCCGGACAGTTCCCCGGACCGGCGCTGCTCCAGGCCGTCGAGGCCGAGCCGCCCGAGCCAGGCGCGGGCTGCCGTCAGCGCCTGCGCGCGGCGGGTGCCGCCGAGCAGCAGCGGTAGCGCCACGTTCTCCTCGGCCGTCAGCTTCGGGAACGAGCTGGCCGAACTGGAACACGAACCCGAACCGGTCCCGGCGCAGCGCGCTGCGCTCGTTCTCGCCCATGGCGTCGATGCGGCGGCCGTCGAACCAGACCTGGCCCGAGTCCGGCACCAGGATGCCCGCCAGGCAGTGCAGCAGCGTGGACTTGCCCGACCCGCTGGGGCCCATCACCGCCAGGATCTCGCCGGCGGTCACCGACACGCCGGCCCCGCGTAGCGCGGGCGTCTGGCCGAACGACCGGACCAGATCACGCGCCTCGATCAGGGGGGATCGCCGGCCGGCGCCCACGGCAACGTCGGCGCCGCTGGTGATGCCTTCGCTGGTCATCGGGATCCTTCCAGGGGAGCACCGGACACCACGAGCTCCGCCAGGCTGTCGAGGCGGGCCGCGGTCATGTCGATCCAGCGCAGGTCGGCTTCCAGGTGGAACAGGCCATGATCGGCCAGGAGCGCGTCGACCATGCCGCCGCTGCGCTTGAGCTCGGTCAGCTCGCGCATCCGTTGCAGGTGCGCGCCCCGCTGGGTATCGAGATAGCGGCCGGCCTCCCGGCCGAGCATGAGGGCCAGCACGACCTTGGTGAACAGCACGGTCTGCAGGTGTGGTTCGGGCTGGATCGGCTCGACCAGCCAGGTCTCGAACTCGGTCACCCCGGCTTCGGTGATGACGTAGCGCTTGCGGTCAGGGCCGGCGCCCGGCTCGGCCTCGCCGGCCATCACCTTGCCGTCCCGGGCCAGGCGGCTCAGCGTCGCGTACACCTGCCCGAACGACAGGGGCCGGTCCCGGCCGAAGTAGGCGTCGTACTCGCGCTTCAGGTCATAGCCGTGGCTCGGCTCCCGCTCGAGCAGGCCAAGAAGGGTCAGCGGAACGCTCATGCGACAAGAATACGCCGAGAGTATACGCTGCGTCTATACACGCGGCTAAAAAGTGCCCTCAACCTTCGTTGGGGTAGCTGACCTGCGAGTTTTGCGGTTTCCTGCGGGACCGCGAGGGGGTTAGCCGGGTTACTGAGGCGGTGCCTGGTCGCCGTCGGCGGCAACGGTGGCCGCACTTCCGGAGGTGATGCGGACCAGCTCGGCGAAGGAGGTCGGGAACACCGTGTGGGCATGGCCGGCCGCGGCCCAGACCACGTCGTAGGGTTCCAGCCAGGTGTCTACCAGGGTCCGCAGCGGCTCGGGGTGGCCCACGGGAGCGACCCCGCCGATGACCTGGCCGGTGGACCGGCGGACGAAGTCGGGGTCGGCCCGCTTCACGGCGGTGGCGCCGATCAGGGCGGCCACCCTGGTGGTGTCGACCCGGTGCGCGCCGCTGGTCAGCACCAGCAGCGGCGCGCCGTCCGCGCTGAACACCAGGCTGTTGGCGATCGCCCCGACCGTGCAGCCAAGCTGTGCCGCCGCGGTCGCCGCGGTCGGGGCCGGCTCGGGCAGTTCCCTGACTTCCCCTGGCACGCCGAGTTCACGGAGGACCTCAGCCACCTTGATCGCGCTGGGATGCATGCATGCAGGCTACCGGCGGGGGCGCGCGCCCTTCTGGCGGCGGCCCGCCGAGGGCTCGCGCCAGAGCGTCAGCCGGCTGCGGAACAGGAACTCGGCGTAGGTATCGGGAGGGTCGTCGGCCTCACGGCCGAAGACCCGCAGTTCGAGCAGGCGTTGCTGCGCGTAGTTGCACTCACGTACCACCTCCGCCACGGCCCGGGCGGCCCGGCGGGCACCACGCAAATTCTCTGGTGATCTCTGGCCGGCGGAACTCATGCTTATAGCTAAGCCGGTGCCTGGTGGCAGCACGAGTGGCAGTAATGCCATATAGGCTCGACATTCTGCCAAGCTATGCCGCAGGATGGAGGCATGCTCCAGAACGTGACGCTCGTCGTGCTCAACAGGTTTCCAACGTTCGAGTTCGGGGTCGTGTGCGAGGTGTTCGGCACCGACCGGAGCGGCGACGGCCTGCCCCGCTACGATTTCGCCGTGGTGGCCGGCGAGGAAGGCCCGTTGCTATCGGAACACGGGCTCGCCCTGACCGATGTGCACGGCCTGGACAGACTTGCCGAAGCGGACCTGGTGGTCGTGACCGCGATAGACCAGCAGCTGCGGGAGGGCGTGCCGGGGGAGTTTCCCGCGGCCCTGCTCGGCGCGCTGCGGGCGACGGTCGCGCGCGGTGCCCGGGTCCTCAGCGTGTGCACCGGCGCGTTCGTGCTGGCGGCGGCGGGGCTGCTGGACGGCCGGCGGTGCACGACACACTGGATGCACGCGGATGAGCTGGCCCGGTACTGCCCCCGGGCCATCGTGGATCCGGATGTGCTGTACGTGGACGCGGACCCGGTCCTCAGCAGCGCGGGCAGCGCTGCGGGCATCGATGCCTGCCTCTACCTGGTGCGCAAGGAACAGGGCATGAAGGTGGCCAACCAGATTGCCCGCCGGATGGTCGTCGCGCCGCACCGTGACGGCGGCCAGGCGCAGTTCGTGGACCGTCCGCTGCCCGACGGGCTGGCCGATACCTTGGCGGAGCTGATCGAGTGGATGCAACGCCATCTCGACCAGCAGGTCACCGTCGCCGAGCTGGCGTCGCTGGCGCACATGTCGCCGCGGACCTTCGCCCGGCGGTTCGTCCAGGAGACCGGTACCACCCCGGTGCGGTGGCTCACCGGCCAGCGGATCATGCTCGCCCAGCGGCTGCTCGAGGAGACCGACGAAGGCGTGGACGACGTGGCCTGGCAGGCCGGGTTCGGCAACGCCACCGCGCTTCGCCATCACTTCCATGCCTGGCGCGGCACCACGCCCGCCGCCTACCGGCGCACCTTCCGGTCGGCCATGGCGCCGGCGCCCTAGTCGCCGTTCGGCTCGAACACGGTGGAGATCGCCGGGTAGCCGCGGGAGAGCCGAAGCGCATGCGGGGGCAGCTCTGCCAGCACCCGCTGATGCCGCTCCCTGGCCTCGCCCAGCGGCTCCCGGCCGACGATCACGCCGCGGCGCACGAGCGGCAGCAAGCAGGACGCGGTCACCCGGCGACGACCCGGGGGGCTCCAGCGTGACCAGCTCCACCTCGGCCACGCCGTCGGCATCGAGCATGCCGGACCGCCCACTTGCGCCCGCCCTTGCTCGGTTTGCCCACCGAGCGCTTGGCGACCGGGTGCAGCTCGCCGTGTTCTTCCAGCGCCCTGGCCACCAGCTTGTAGACCAGCGCGGCGGTCGGCGCCCCGGACCCGGTGACGAGCGCGGTGCCCACCCCGTATCCGTTCACCGGCGCCGCGGCCAGCGCCGCGATCGAGTGCTCGTCCAGGTCGCCGGTAAGCACGATCCTGGTCCGGTGCGCGCCGAGTTCGTCGAGCAGCGCGCGTACCTGGCGCGCCACCTTCGGCAGGTCACCGCTGTCGACCCGGACCGCGCCCAGGTCCGGGCCGGCCAGCTCCACCGCGGTGCGCACCGCGCGGGCCACGTCGTAGGTGTCCACCAGCAGGGTCGTGTCCGGTCCCTGCGCGGCGAGCTGGGTGCTGAACGCCTGCCGTTCGCTGTCGTGCACCAGCGTGAACGCGTGCGCGCTCGTGCCACGGGTCGGCACGCCGTAGACCCGGCCCGCCTGCAGGTTCGAGGTGGTGGCGAAGCCGGCGATGTAGGCCGCCCGCGCGCTGGCCACGGCGGCCAGCTCGTGCGTGCGGCGCGAGCCCATCTCGATCAGCGGCCGCCCGTCCGCGGCGGTGACCATCCGCGACGCGGCCGAGGCGATGGCGCAGTCGTGGTTGAGGATGGAAAGCGATCAGCGTCTCCAGCACCACGGCCTCGGCGAACGTCCCCTCCACCACCAGGATCGGCGAGCCGGGGAAGTAGCAGTCGCCCTCGGCGTAACCCCAGATGTCGCCGCGGAACTCGAACGACTCCAGGTACCGCAGGGCGGCCTCGTCGGTGACGCCGGAATCATGCAGGAAGTCCAGTTCGGCCTGGCCGAACCGGAACTTCTCCAGCGCATCGAGCAACCGCCCGGTGCCCGCGACCACCCCGTAACGACGGCCATGCGGCAGGTAGCGGGCGAACACCTCGAAAACCGCCCGCCGCGAGGCCGCGCCGCTGCGCAGCGCGCCAGCCAGCATGGTCAGCTCGTAGTGGTCGGTAAGCAGGGCGGTGCTCGCGTGCGGGTCATAGGTCACGAGTGGAAGACTACGGACTGAGTCTGCGGATACGGGCGCAGGCTTGGGGGGAGAAGCGCGCGGCTTGACGGAGGCGGCGCTGACATAGAGTGCCCGGTAGTAGGGCGCTGGAACGCGGCTCTGCTGCCGGGTGCTCTCAGGGAGACTGGAAGGGAGCCCGAGGAGGTGACGGCCAGTGAGCGTGGCGCCCGCAGAGGTAGAGGTTGAGCGGCCGGAAGCCGGCCAGGACGCGGTGCCCGATACGCCCTGGGTGACGATCGTGTGGAATGATCCGGTCAACCTCATGTCGTATGTCACCTATGTGTTCCAGAAGGTGTTCGGCTACCCGAAGGCACGTGCCCAGAAGCTCATGCTCGATGTGCACCACAAGGGCAAGGCGGTGGTCTCCTCCGGGGCCCGCGAGGCCATGGAACGAGACGCCGAAGTCCTGCACGGCTACGGCCTGTGGGCCACGGTGAGCCACGACCGGTGAGCGGCCCTGGCGTGCCTGCTGATCCAGGCGAGCCCGGGGACGAGGGCGTGGGCGCCGGGAAGATCGCGGAGGAAATAATGGCGGGCTTTCGGCGGACACCCCGGGGTGTGTCCGCCCGCTTCACCTCCGCCCAGGCTGGCATCGTCCGGAACCTGGTCGGCCAGGTAGCCGACCTTGTCGGTGGCCCGGGAGCGGCGTCCGCCCCGCCCGCCGGGCCCGGCGAGGCGGGCGCTGAACCGGATCCACTGTTTCCCGATGATCTCGCCGCGATGCTCGACTCCGACGGTCCGGCCGGCACGCCCGAGGACCCGGTACTCGCGAGGCTGTTTCCCGACGCCTACGGCGATGACGCCGAGGCGGCCGGAGATTTCCGCCGGTATACCGAGCAGGGCCTGCGTGACGGCAAGGTCGCGGCGGCCCGCACGGTGCTCGCCACGCTTCCGGACTCCGGTGGCCGGATCCGGCTGTCGGCTGGTGATGCCGAAGCATGGCTGCGTGCACTGAACGACGTCCGGCTGGCACTGGGCGTACTGCTGGGAATTACCGAGGACTATGAGCGTGAGCTGGCTGACGTGACCGGGACCGACCCGCGTTCCGCCTACCTCCAGGTGTACGACTGGCTGACCTTCCTGCAGGAGACCCTGGTGCGCTCGCTGCGGTGACGGCGGGCCAGGCTACGCTCCCGTGTCATGCTGACGATCTCTCCGGCGCTGCGGGCAAAGATCGTGGCCCACGCGCGCGCCGACCATCCGGACGAGGCGTGCGGGGTCATCGCCGGCCCGGCCAGGAGCGACCGGCCGGTGCGGTTCATCCCGATGATGAACGCCGAGCGCTCCCCGACCTTTTACCGCTTCGACTCGATGGAGCAGCTGCGGGTGTGGCGGGAGATGGACGAGCGTGACGAGGAGCCGGTCGTCATCTACCACTCGCACACCGCGACACAGGCCTACCCGTCCCGTACCGACATCTCCTATGCCAGTGAGCCGAACGCGCACTATGTGCTGGTGTCCACCCGCGACGCGGACCAGGTGGAGTTCCGGTCGTTCCGCATCGTGGACGGGGTGGTCACCGAGGAGGAGGTCCAGATCTCGGACGACGGGGAGCTGGCCGCGGGCGCTGCGGGGACGACCCACGGATGACGGCCGGAGCCTGCGGTGGAATGATCCCGTTGAGCCACCGGTTGAACCCTTCGACGACTGCAATCGCCCGTTCCACGGGGACAAAAATCTGGAGCGCTGTCCATGGCCATCGAGGTCCGCATCCCGACCATCCTGCGTACCTACACCGGCGGCGCCAAGTCGGTCGAGGGCTCGGGCGCGACGCTCGACGAGCTCCTCGGTGACCTGGAGACCCGGCACCACGGCCTGCGGGAGCGGCTGGTTGACGACGCCGGGCTGCGGCGTTTTGTCAATGTGTACCTGAACGACGAGGACGTGCGGTTCCTCGGCGGCCTGAAGACACCGGTCGCCGACGGCGACACCGTGACCGTCCTGCCCGCGGTGGCCGGCGGCTGACCCACCGGGATGGGCGCTCCGCGCCCGCCGTGGCAGGCTAGCCCCGAGGCGCGCGACAGGAGCCCGATGCGCTACGACTCGCTGCTCGATTCGCTCGGCCGAACTCCGCTCGTGGGGCTGCCCCGGCTTTCGCCAGCCCCCGACGTCCGGCTGTGGGCCAAGCTCGAGGACCGCAACCCAACCGGATCGGTCAAGGACCGGCCGGCATTTTTCATGGTCGAGCAGGCGGAGAAGGACGGCCTGCTGACGCCCGGCGCCACGATTCTCGAACCCACCTCGGGGAACACAGGGATCTCCCTCGCCATGATCGCCCACGTGCGGGGGTACCGGATGATCTGCGTGATGCCCGAGAACACCTCGGTGGAACGCAGGCAGATCCTGGAGATGTACGGGGCGCAGATCATCTTCTCGCCCGGCGCGGGAGGCTCCAACGAGGCGGTCCGGATGGCCCGCCGCATCGCCGCCGAACATCCTGACTGGGTGATGCTCTACCAGTACGGGAACGAGGCGAACGCGCGGGCCCACTACGAGACCACCGGCCCGGAGCTGCTTGCCGACCTGCCGGGCATCACCCACTTCGTGGCCGGCCTCGGCACCACGGGCACGCTCATGGGGGTGGGCCGCTACCTGCGCGAGCACGTGCCGGAGGTGGCCATCGTGGCCGCCGAGCCGCGGTACGGGGAGCTGGTGTACGGCCTGCGCAACATCGACGAGGGCTTCGTCCCTGAGCTGTACGACCCCGCGGTGCTGACCACGCGTTTCTCGGTCGCCTCCGTCGATGCCCTGCGCCGCACCAGGGAGCTGCTCGACGCCGAGGGCATCTTCGCCGGAATCTCCACCGGCGGAGCGCTGCACGCGGCGCTGGGCATGGCGGCCAAGGCGAAGAAAGCCGGGCAGCGGGCCGACATCGCGTTCATCGTCGCGGACGCGGGCTGGAAGTACCTGTCCACCGGTGCGTACTCGGGCACCCTGGAGGAAGCCGAGGAGCGCCTGGAGGGCCAGTTGTGGGCATGACGGTGTTCGACGAGGCCACGGCGGTGACGCCGGAAGGCAACGGCTGTTACGGCGCCCGCCTGGACGAGCGTTTCGCCATCGTCTCCGGGGACGGGTCGGTCGGCGCCGTCAATGGCGGGGTGCTGATGGCCATCGTGCTGCGGGCGGTGCTCGACAGCTCGCCGCATCCCGACCCGGTCGCCACCAGCGCCCACTTCCTGCGGGTTCCCCGCCCGGAACCGGCCCAGGTGCATGTCAGCTGGCTCAAGCAGGGCAAGACGGCGGCCACGGCGCGCGCGACGCTGGTACAGGACGGCGCCGGAGTCCTGGAGACGACCATCACCACCGGCAGGCTCGGCGAGCCCGGGGACGGCGGCCTGTCGTGGACCGGCGAGCCGCCGGTGCTGCCGCCGGTCGAGGAGTGCACCGGGTTCGCCGATTTCGCCGGGGCTACCCGGCGGGCCGGCTACGCCGGCCAGGTCGACCTGCGCCTCGACCCGGCGACCTCCGGCTGGTTGCGCGGTGAACCGCACGGCGTGCCGGAGATGCGAGGGTACTTCCAGCTCCGCGAGGAGCGCCTGCCCGACGCCTACCTGCTCGCGCTGGCGGTGGACGCCCTGCCGCCGGTGATCTTCGGCATCACCAGGGCCGGCTGGTCGCCGACCGTGGAGCTCACCTGGCACATGCGCGCGCTGCCCGCTCCCGGCCTGCTCCGGGTGGCGGCCCGGTCCCGGCATGTCAGCGGCGGCTGGTTCGACGAGGAATCCGAGGTGTGGGACTCAGCTGGCCGCCTGGTCGCGCAGAGCCGCCAGATAGCCCGGGTGGGCCGCGGCCGCGGCGGTCCTGCGGCGTAACCGGCCGGGCGTCTTTCGCCGTGGCCGGGGTGGGCTCGCGCCGTCGTGGGCCCGCGGCCGGGGCGGCCTGCCCCACCGGGAGCCTGGCGCGTAGCCTGGTCGCCGTGCGCTTGACAGTCATCGGCTGTTCCGGGTCCTTTCCCGGCCCAGACGGCCCCGCGTCCTGCTACCTGTTCGAAGCCGAAGGTTTCCGGCTCCTGATCGATCTCGGCAGCGGCGCCGTGGGCGTGCTGCAGCGGCACATCGGCATCGGCGACATCGACGCGGTATGCCTGAGCCACCAGCACCCGGACCACTGCCTCGACGTGTGCCCGTTGTGGGTGGCGCGGATGTTCGGCCCGGACGGCCGCCTGCCTCGGATCCCGGTGTACGGGCCGGAGGGCACCGCGTTCCGGATGGCCCAGGCGTACGGGCTCAAGGAGGACCCGGGCATGACGGAGGCCTTCGACTTCGTGACGCTCACGCCGGGCACCCGGCAGATCGGGCCGTTCCAGGTGGCGCTGGCGCACATGAACCACCCGGTCGAGACGTTCGGCTTCCGGGTCGAGCACGGCGGGCGGGCCGTGGCCTACTCCGCCGACACCGGCGTGTGCCCGGCGCTGGTCGACCTCGCCCGCGGGGCCGACCTGCTGCTTTGCGAGGCCTCCCTGCTCAAGGGCGAGCGCCATGCGCCGAACATGCACCTGACCGCCGGGCAGGCGGTGGAACACGCCGCCGCGGCCGGTGTGGGCCGGCTCGTGCTGACCCATCTGGTGCCCTGGAACGACCGGGCGCGGACCCTGGCGGAGGCGAGCGAGGTGCCGTTCGAGGGCGAGATCTCGCTGTGTACACACGGCGAGGTCTTCGATCTGGGCTGACCGTTCGCGCCCGGCTCGGTCGGCATGACTGCGTGGCCGGCCCGCTGACGGGAGGCCGGGCTGCCTGGTTTTCCTCTTAGGATCGTCACCTATGCGGGTACTCGTCACCGGCGGCGCCGGCTTCATTGGCTCACATGTCACCGACAGTTTCCTGGCCAGGGGCGACGAGGTGGCCGTGCTCGATGACCTGTCATCCGGCCGCGCCGGGCGGCTCGATCCCCAGGTCCCGCTGCACAAGCTGAGCATCACCGATGCCGCGGCGCTCACCGGCGCAGTAACGGCGTTCCGGCCGGAGCTGATCTGCCACCTCGCCGCGCAGATCGACGTGCGCGCCTCGGTTGCCGCCCCGGCGGATGATGCCCAGATCAACGTCCTCGGCATGGTCAACCTCCTGGAAGCTGCCCGCGCGGCCGGGGCCCGGGTCCTGTTCGCGTCCTCGGGCGGTGCCCTGTACGGGCGGAACGCTCCGATCCCCTCCCTCGAGGACGTGCTGCCGTTGCCTGAGTCCCCGTACGGGATCGCGAAGTACTGCGCTGAGCAGTACATCGGCCTGTACAACCGGCTGCACGGAACCCGCCACTCGGTGCTGAGGCTGGCCAACGTCTACGGCCCGAGGCAGGACCCGGCAGGCGAGGCCGGCGTCATCACGATTTTCTGCGCCAGCACCCTGGAGGGCCGGGAGCCCACGATCTACGGCGACGGCACCCAGACCCGCGATTACGTCTATGTGGGTGACGCCGTCCAGGCGTTTCTCACCGCTGGCGACAGCGGCCGGCCCGGCACCTGGAACATCGGCGCGGGAGCCGAGGTCAGCGTTCTTGACCTGGTGGACATCATCGCCAAGGTCGCGGGCAGACAGGTGCACCCCGGGTTCGTTGCGGCGCGCGCGGGGGAGTTGCAGCGCAGCGCCGTTGCGGCGGACCGGGCCGCCAGCGAGCTTGGCTGGCGCCCGGCCACCCCGCTGGACGAGGGAGTGCGCCGGGTGTACCGCTGGATCGAAGCCGGCGCCCCGGACCGCGCCGCCTGCTGAATTAGGGGCGCTAGGCTGTGCGGCATGTCGCGACCCGATGGGCGCAGTGCTGATCAGCTGCGCGAGATACGGATCACCCGTGGCTGGCTGGCTCACGCCGAGGGCTCGGTGCTTATCGAGTTCGGCGCCACCCGCGTGCTGTGCGCCGCCAGCGCCACCGAGGAGGTGCCGAGATGGCGGCGCGGCAGCGGGCTCGGCTGGGTAACCGCCGAGTACGCCATGCTTCCCCGGGCCACCAACACGCGCGGCGACCGTGAGTCCATCAAGGGCCGCCCCGGTGGCCGCACCCAGGAGATCTCCCGCCTGATCGGCCGGTCGCTGCGAGCCTGCGTGGACACCAAGGCACTGGGTGAGAACACGATCATCGTCGACTGCGACGTGCTCCAGGCCGATGGCGGCACCAGGACCGCGGCGATCACCGGCGGGTACCTCGCGCTGGCCGACGCGGTCGCCTGGCTCCAGGGCCGGCGCCGCTGCAAGGGCAATCCGCTGGTCACCTCCGTCGCGGCGGTCAGCGTGGGGATCGTGGACGGCGAGCCGGTGCTGGACCTGTGCTACGAGGAGGACGTGGCGGCGCAGACGGACATGAACGTGGTCTGCACCGGGGACGGCGGTTTCGTGGAGATCCAGGGCACGGCCGAGCGCGAGCCGTTCAGCCGCGAGCTTCTCGACGAGTTGCTGGACCTCGGCGTAGCGGGCTGCGCCGAGCTCACCAGGCTGCAGCAGGAGGCCCTGCGGTAATGACGGGGGAGCCCGAGCGGGCCACGATCGTCCTCGCCACGCACAACCCCGGCAAACTGGCCGAATTGCGGCGCATCTTGACCGCGAGCCGGGTGGAGGTGGACGTCGCCGATCTCGATGGCCACCCGGACATGCCTGAGGTCGCGGAAACCGGCCACACGTTCGAGGAGAATGCGCTGCTGAAGGCCCGCGCGGTGGCCGCCCACACCGGCCTGCCCGCGGTCGCCGATGACTCCGGCCTCTGCGTCGACGCGCTGAACGGGATGCCCGGGGTGCTCTCGGCCCGCTGGTCCGGCCGGCACGGGGATGACGAGGCGAACCTGCGGCTGCTACTGGCTCAGCTGGCGGACGTGCCCGCCGACCGCCGGGCGGCGCACTTCTACTGCGCGGCGGCGCTCGTGCTGCCATCAGGGAGCGAGCACGTCACCGAGGGTACCGTGCACGGCTGGCTCACCGACGCGCCGCGCGGCAGCAACGGGTTCGGGTACGACCCGATTTTCGTACCGGACTCATCCGGGCTGACCACGGCGCAGATGCCCGCTGAGGAGAAGGACGCGATCAGTCACCGGGGCAGGGCCCTGCGCGCCTTGGCCCCGGTCATCGCCGCGCTGCTCGGCCGCTAGCGTCCCGTGCGCGCTCTGGCCGCCTGGCGGCACCGGTACGGTAGTCGCGGTAGGGATGTGTGCCGCAGGAGGGAGCAGGCGTGAGCGAGCGCAGGCTGGAGCCGGGTGATGAGGCACCGGACTTCACGCTGCCCGATGCCGACGGCAAGCAGGTGAGCCTGTCGTCGCTGCGTGGCCAGCAGGTGATCGTCTACTTCTACCCGGCGGCGATGACCCCGGGCTGTACCAAGGAAGCGTGCGACTTCAGGGACAGCATCCAGTCCCTGGCCGCGGCCGGGGTCACCGTGCTCGGGATCTCCCCGGATGCGCCGGGCCGGCTGGCCAAGTTCCGCGACCGCGACCACCTGAACTTCCCGCTGCTGTCCGACCCGGACCACAAGGTGGAGCAGGCCTACGGTGCCTACGGGGAGAAGACCCTCTACGGGAAGACCACGGTCGGCGTGATCCGTTCGACCTTCGTGGTCGACGAACAGGGAAAGATCGCCCACGCCTACTACAACGTCAAGGCCACCGGCCACGTGGCCAGGCTCCGGAAGGACCTCGGTATCTGAGTGGAAAAGAAAGCCAACATTGGCGGGTAGATTTACAAACAAAAGGGGCCGTAGCCCAACCAGGCAGGAGGCGCGGGATTTAGGTTCCCGACAGTGTGGGTTCGAGTCCCACCGGCCCCACGACGCAATATCTTTATTGCATCGGAATGACCTTGAACCGACAGTCAGTGGACCAGAGGGCGCATCAGTGACCAGCGAAGGCCAATCACCAGCGCAGGGGTACGACGGCGCCGCTGCGCGGTCGGGTGATCGCCCGGCCTTCGATACCAGCGTCGCGCATCAGGCCCGGATGTATGACTACTGGCTTGGCGGCAAGGACAACTTCGCCGCTGACCGTAAGGCCGCCGAGGAGTCTCTTGCCGCCTACCCGGGCATGGTTCACCTGGCCCGGGCGAACCGGGCGTTCCTGGGACGGGTGATTCGTTATCTGGCCGGCGAGGCGGGGATACGTCAGTTCCTCGACATCGGGACCGGTATCCCCACCGCCAGCAACACGCATCAGGTCGCGCAGGAGGTCGCCCCCGGGAGCCGGGTCGTATACGTGGACTATGACCCGGTCGTGCTCGCCCACGCGCGCGCCCTGCTGACCAGCAGCCCGGAAGGGGCGACCGACTATATCGATGCCGATCTGCGGGATCCCGGGGTCATCCTGGAGAAGGCGGCCCGCACGCTGGACTTCACCAAGCCGGTGGCCGTGACGATGCTCGCGATCCTGCATGCGATCGGTGACGACGAGGACCCGTACGGGATCGTGGCCCAGATCATGGCGGCAGTGCCATCCGGCAGTTACCTGGCCATCTCTCACCTGCCGTCGGACCTCGAGCCCAAGTTGGCTGAATCGCGGGACCGCGTTAACCGCATCAGCCATCAGCAGTACACCCACCGCAGTCACGCCGAGGTGCTGCGTTTCTTCGACGGCTTGCAGATGGTCGAACCCAGGCTGGTGGAATTGCGGCACTGGCGGCCCACTGTCCAGAGCAACCGCATGACCCCCGGGTGGTGCGGACTGGGATGCAAGCCCTGATCAGCACGATGGGGCCGCGGCGGAATCGGTCCCGCCCGCGCCGCGGGTCTGGCTTATACCCGGTCACCGGTTCCACCGGCCGGGAGGCATGTCCCCGAATCAGGCGCCTTGACCCGGTATACCCAGGTTGTTACGTTCCCTTTGGCAATCTCAGTCCGTGAGATGCCTCCTCGCCGTCAGACGAGGGCTCCTTGTCGGCTGCTCGGGGGGTCGGCCAGACCGAAGGGGAGATGCTTGTGCGAACACGCTTGGTAGGGGCCAGCGGATTGGCCTGGAAGCTGGGCATTCCAGTTGCCTGCCTGGTGGCCGCTCAACTAGCACTGACGGGCGCTGCATCGGCAACGCACACGGTGGCATCCAGCCATCAGCTGATTGCCAGCCCGCACAACATGCTGGACTGCAACGCGACCTTCATGGAGAAGCTGTGCACCGACCCGCACGGCCCGGTCTACAACGGCCACTGGGGCCGGTTCACTGACCCGATCACCCATCAGTACGTCGGTCACGACGAGCCGAGCGTCAAGTTCATCTCCAGCCGGCCCGGCTCGGGCAACACGATGAGCTACACGCTGCAGTTGCCGACGGACCCGAAAAAGGCGCCGACCGCGAACGGCAGCGTCACCCACTACGTCGAGCTGAGTGTGGCGCCCTGGTTCGGGCTGGGACTGTGCGACCCGCTTTCCTACCCGCAGAACCCGTGCAAGCCGCTGAGCGACAGCAACTCCGGGCTGATCAGCGACCCGCACGCGGCGGGCGCAGCCTTCATGGAACTGCAGTGGTACCCGCCCGGTCTCGCACCCGGGGATGGGTTCGTCGACTCGACGAGTTGCAGCGCGACCCAGTGGTGCGCCGCGATGACCATCGACAGCCTGGAGTGCACATTCAACTTCGCGAACTGCAACAACAACTGCATCGAGCCGGTCAACTTCGCGTTCATGCAGACCAACGGGATCCCGGCCGGGCCGCCCGGGCCCTCGGACCCCAACGTGAAGACCTATCTCGGAAACAGCCACACGCTGAAGATGAACTCCGGGGACAAGCTGACCGCGTCGATCAGTAACTCCCCCGCCGGGTTGAAAGCCTCGGTGACAGACCTCACCACACATCAAACCGGGTTCATGGTGGCCAGCGCCAAGAACGGCTTCCAGAACACCAGCATGTCCAACTGCGCGGGGGTGCCGCACACCTTCCGGGCCGAGTACAGCACCGCCAGGCAGCAGAACCAGACGCCCTGGGCGGCCCTCGAGGGCGGCGTGCTCATGCAGCAGGAGATCGGGCACGGCGAGTCCTGCGCCGTCGGTCACCAACAAGCTCCCCTTCACGATGACGTTCAAGGACGGTTCCTCGTTCAAGGACCCGCAGGTCTTCCAGACCTGCGTCGGCGGTACTCGAGGGCAAGGGCAAGACGGGCGAGGGCCCGTGCAGCCCCAAGACGGCCGTCTGCCAGCACGCCACGACCCAGGGCATGCACGGGCCGGTGGCCTGTCCGGTCAAGAAGTTCAACACGCCGGGAGCGCTGTGTGAGTTCTCCGACGGCAGGTGCTTCCCCAAGGGCAACCGCCCGTTCTTCATCAACGGGAAGAAGATCACGGAAACCTCTCCGATCGCCGACTGCAACCAGGAGGGGTTCGAGAACGGCGACCTCGACTACGACGGCAACAGCTACATACCGGACTGGCCGAACGGCAGCCCCAACTTCCCGACATCGTTCAGATATACGGGGCCGTTGACCAACGGCCACCGGTACCCGAGCATCCAATTCGAGACGGACGCGGCCGCGTCTGAGTCGCTGTGCAACGTCGGCACCGGTGTCCACTGCACCGCCCCGCCCATCAGCGCGAAGTTCTACCCCTACTGGACGCTGACCGACAAGAACGCGAGCAAGGGGATTTGTGTCTGGAACTTCGGCAACACCATCGCCCACGTCACGACGAACGATTTCGGCAAGGCCGCCGAGTACGGCAAGCCCGATATCGCGCGGTTCGGCGGGACCCTCACCAGCAAGGTCATGCCCAACCCCGAGTTCCTCAAGAAGTGCGGCGCCGGGGCCAGCATCGCTAGGTAACCCAGCGCCGCGTCGGCTCATGTGATGGCGCCGACGCCGGCGGCCTAGGTCCTAGCGCCTGACCGCCACTGTCCGCCCGGTGGCCCGGCTGCTGCCGGGCCACCGGCGGACGCCCGCCGGGAGCACCTGATGTTACGTCGCGCGATGTACAGAGGCATCTGGGTCGTCATTGTGGCCGCGGGGGTGCTCGGTGTGCCTGCGGTGCCAGCGCTGGCGGACAGCGCGCCGCCGGCCTCGGTCAAGTCGAATTTCGAAAACACTTACGGCGCGAGCCTGTCTCGTGACTGCGGGTTCAGCACGCCGCTTCCGGCCAATCCGGCAACCAGCCTGTGGCTCTTCTGCGACACGGCCATCTATGGCCTCGACCAGCAGTTGCAGTATCACCTGACCGGGTTCATCCCCGGATCGACGGCCGCCGAGGGGCCATACACGGCGGGCGAGGTCCCGCAGGGGCTCAGCGAGCTGCCGACGCCACCGGCCGCGCTGCCCACGATGCCCAACAGCGACGGGCCGGCGCAGTTCCTGAAGACTCCCAGCGGGCTGGTGACCTCCACCGGCCAGCCGTGCGACTCGGCCAACAACGCTTACGCCGCGTCGTGGATCGGCGGGGTCACCCACGAGCCCGCCGCGGCGAACCCGGCCGATGTGCTCATCACGTTCGGGAACTACTGCGTGCAAGGCGGGCTGAGCTTCGACCCCGAGGGTTTCGGCATCGCCGAGTACGACCCGGTCAGCAATATGGTGGTCAGCCAGACAACGCTCGTCACCGGCGCCGCTGTGCCGCCGCAGCGGATGCTCGTGTCCCCGGTCTTCTCCGGGTCGCGCCTGTACCTGTTCGGCTCGCAGTGCGCAAGCCAGGACCAATTCGGCGACTGCACCAGCGGCAGCATCTACCTTGCCCGGACCGGCGACACGCCGTCGTCCTGGGATAACCCGTCAAGCTATCAATGGCGCGATGGCAGCACCTGGACGTCGGCCGCGTCGTCGGCGACCTCGATCATCCCGTCGGCCACACCCATTTCCGCGGTCAACGTCAGCAACTACTCGTCGGCCGGCCAGGGCATCGTGCTCATCGAGCAGACCAACGCCGGCGGCGGATTCCTCGTCTACGAGCCCGTCTCGTCCCTGACCGGCACGTGGAAACAGGTGATCTCGGCGTCCGTCCCGTGTGGCAGCGGCTCGGGCCTGTGCCACGCCATCATCGGCCACCCCGAGCTCAGCACGGCCGGCGAGCTCATGATCTCCTACTTCGACCCGGCGCAGGGCCCGGCCGGCCACCTCATGGCGGACGCGTTCGCCTGGTGAGCTTCGGGCGGCCAGCCGCCGATCTTGACGGGTATACCGGACCGCTCACCATGACGGCGGCCGCGGTTGTGGCGCTGCCACAGTGACGTCAGCCTGGTTCGTGGCTGGACCTTCGTAGCGGGGGCGGCTACAGGCCGGTGACGGCGAACAGCCGCCACCGGCCCGGCGCCGCGCCGATGCGGCGGGACCCGCGATCGGTGAACGCCATGCCGGACCCGACGACCAGGTCCTGCACCGTCCGGGTGACGAGGATCTCGGCGGGCCGCGCCAGGCCCGCCAGATCCTCGGTCATGCCGACGCAGACCCCGGCGACGTCGCTGCCGAAGATCTCGGCCTCGCCGGTGTGGATGCCGGCCCGGATCTCGATGCCATGCCCGGCGGCCGCGTCGCGGGCGGCGGCGGCGCAGCGGATCGCCCGGGCCGGGCCGTCGAACGTGGCCAGTATCCGGCTGCCGGTGTTCTTGATGACGTGCCCGCGCCAGGCCTGGATGTGCCTGGTCATCGCGGCGGCCCAGCCGCCGTCGTCAGCCGCGGCCGAGTTCGGCGCGTCGATGCACAGGATCGTGGTGAGCAGACGGTCGGGCTCGGGCTGGTGCTCGAGGCCGGGCGAGCGTTCCGCCTCGGTGAGGAACCGCTCGATCTCGGCGACCATGGCGTCGGTGTCACCGAGCCAGAGGAGGTGGTCGCCCGGCTGCTCGAAATAGCGCGCCTTGGCGATGTGACCGGCCAGGAAGCGGCCATGGAAGGGCGGGGTGATGCGGTCATCGGCGCGCTGGATGACCAGAGTCGGGACGCGGATGGCCGGCAGCACGTCACGTACGTCGATCGACCGGCACATCCGGATGAGCCGCAGCAGGGCACCGGGGCTCACCGCCATCCGCTCCCACCGGGCGAGTTCCTGCCGCACGCGGGCCGAGCCTGCCCGGCTCGGCGCGTACCATTCGATGCTCTCGCCCTGCCCCCAGCCGTGCGACGCGAGGCGCTCGAAGGCCTCGACCATCGCGTAGGACTGGTCCCCGCACGGGTAGCCGGGCGCCGGCAGCCAGCGAGCCGACGCCTCGGCGAGTATCAGCGCGCTGACCCGCTCGGGATAGGTGGCGGCGAACAGCAGGCTCATCGGGCCGCCCTCTGAGTAGCCGAACAGCACAGCCCGGCTCGACCCGCACGCGCGCATCACCGCCTGGACGTCGGCCATGCGCTGCTCGAGCGACAGGTCGCCGGGGGCGCTGTCGGATAGGCCGGTGTCCCGTTTGTCGAACATGATCAGCCGGCCCAGCCCGGCGAGCCGCCGGAAGAACCTGGTCGCGGCCCGGTCCTGCCACCACAGGTCGAGGTGGCTGACCAGCCCGGGCACGGCCACGATGTCGAGCGGGCCTTCGCCGAGCACCTGGTAGGCAATGTGGGTGCCGTCACTGTCGGCGTAGCGGGTCTGCGGCTGAGCCCAGCCGTCGCCGGCTGCCCGGTGGTTGATCCGGTAGTCGAGGGCGCGGTCCTGCCGCAAGACCCGGGCTTCAAGATCGCGGAGCTCCGGGCCCGGCTCGATGCCGAGCTGGTCAACGAGGGCCGCCCGCAGCTCGCGATAAGCGCGCAGCGCGTCGGCCTGGCGCCCGGAGCGGTACAGCGCCAGCAAGCGCTGCGCCCAGAACCGTTCCCGCAGCGGGTGCTCTGCGGTGAGCGCCTCCAGTTCCGCCAGGATCTCGTGGTGCCGCCCGCACGCCAGCTGCGCGTCGAGCTTTGCTTCGACGGTGCCGAGCCGGTCCTCCCCCAGGCGCGCCCGCTCCGCGGCGGCGAATGGAAGGTCGTGCAGACCGGCGAGCGCCGGGCCGCGCCACAGCGCCAGTGAATCGGCCAGGAGGCGTGCCGCCGCCGGTGCGTCTTCGCTGGCCAGTGCCTCGCGTCCGGCCCCGGCGAGGGCTTCGAACCGCACCAGGTCGAGTTCGCTGTCCGCGACCCGGAGCAGGTAGCCGGGCGGCTGGGTGACCAGCCGGTTCTCCTCGCCCACCGACCTCAGTGCCCGGCGCAGCTCCGAGAGGCGGACCTGCAAGTTGGCGGCACCCCGGTCGGCCGCATGGCCGGGCCACAGCTCATCGGCCATCCGGTCGGCGGGTACCACCCGGTTGGCGTTCACCAGCAGCATCGCCAGGACCGCCTGGGTTCGCGCGCCGCCGACGGCAAGAGGCTGTCCCCCGGAGGCTAGTTCCAGGGGCCCGAGGACGCGAAACTCCACTCTGCTCCCCGCGGTCGCCGGTGAGTCGTGCGCACGCGCCGCGGCGACCACGCCCTGAAGCGTAACCCGAACGCCGGTAAGCCGGCGGTAATCAGCCGGTCAGGGTGCCGGAACCCGGCGAAGCCAGGCTGGTGCGCGACCAGCCGAACCGAGGAGGCGCCATGAGCACGACCGGCCCAGCCGTCACCCCGCATCCCGCCGCGACGCCGCCGACCGAAGCCGAACGGGTGGCCGCGGCGCAGTTGCTGCCGATGATCTGGGGGATTCACATCTCCCGGGCCGTCTACGCCGTCGCCGAACTCGGCATCGCCGACCTGCTCGCCGACGGCCCCGTCAGCTCCGCGGAGCTGAGCCGCGCGACCGGCACCCACGAGCCGTCGCTGTACCGGGTGCTGCGGCTGCTGGCCGCGCTGGGCGTGTTCACCGAGCCCGGGCCGCGCAGCTTCGGCCTGACGCTGCTCGGCGACCGGCTGCGCAGCGGCGTCCCGGCCGGTATGCGGTCGTGGGCCAGGCTCCTGGAGACGATCGGCGGCGTCCGCCCGTTCGAGCACATCCTGGACACCGTCCGGACCGGCAAGCCAGGGGCCGACATCGCGCTGGGCACCGACATCTTCAGCTTCCTCGCCGAGCATCCGCAGCATGCGGCCGGCTTCGACGCCGCGATGTCGGAACGGACCGCGGCGTTCGCGCCGAGCGTCGCGGGGACCTGCGACTTCTCCGACCTGCGCACGGTCGTCGACGTCGGCGGAGGAAAGGGAACGCTGCTGGTCGAGATCCTGCGCAGGCACCCGCATCTGCAGGGCATCGTGTTCGAGGCTCCCACCGTGGCGGCCCGCGCCGAGGCGGTGCTCGACGCGGCCGATCTCGGCGACCGGTGCGAGGTGCTGGCCGGAGACTTCTTTACCGCGGTCCCGCCCGGCGCGGACTGCTACCTGCTGGCGAACGTTCTGCACGACTGGGACGACGCCCGTGCCGCCGAGATCCTGGGTAACTGCCGCCGGGCGATGGCCAGGGCCGGCCGGGTGCTGATCGTTGAGCGGCTCATCCCCACCGACCGCGGCCGGGCGCTGCCCACCCTGCTGAGCGACATCACCATGCTGGTCATCACCGGCGGGCAGGAACGCACCAACGACGAGTACGGCACCCTCCTCGCGGCCGCGGGCTTGCGCCTGACGGCGGTGCGGCCGGTCGCCGCCCCCTACGGCGTGATCGAGGGCAGGCCGGCACAGACATAGGCCGCCGTGGCTGGTCACCGCGGTCATTGGCCACTGGCGAGCCGGGTGGCTCGGGCGTTGAGGTAGCGCTGCTGCGGGAGGTTGGTGGTCCGCCGGGCCGCCGCCTGATAGGCGTCGTGAGCCGCCGCGTGATCGCCGGCCCGTTCCAGCAGGTGCGCCCGGACCGCGTGGAATCGGTGGTCGCCCGCGATCCGCTCGTCGGTCCCGAGCTCGGCGAGCAGGTCGAGCCCGGCGCCCGGGCCATGGACCATCGCTACCGCGACGGTGTGGTTCAGCGCCACCATGGGGTTGCCGGAGATCCGCAGCAGCAGCTCATACAGCGCCAGGATCTGCGGCCAGTCGGTGGCCTCGGCGCTTGGTGCCTCGTCGTGCACCGCGGCGATCGCCGCCTGGAGCTGGTAGGGGCCGGTGGGCCCGCGGGGCAGGGCTTCGGTGATCAGTGCCACGCCTTCGGCGATGCGGCCGGCGTCCCACCGGCTTCGGTCCTGCTCGGACATGGGGATCAGGCTGCCGTCGGGCCCGGTACGGGCCAGGCGCGCGTCGGTGAGCAACATGAGGGCCAGCAGCCCGGTCACCTCCGCATCGCCGGGCAGCAGCCGGTGGACCATCCGGGTCAGCCGGATCGCCTCGGCCGACAGCTCGCTGCGCTGGAGGCTCGGCCCGGACGTGCTCGCGTAGCCCTCGTTGAAGATCAGGTAGAGCACGTGCAGCACCGCGCCGAGCCGTTCTGCGCGTTCGGGACCAGGCGGCATGCGGAACGGGATGCCGCTTTCGGAGATGCTCTGCTTGGCCCGGCTGATCCGCCGGGTCATGGCCGCCTCAGGCACCAGGAACGCGCGGGCGATCTCGGCGGTGGTCAGGCCGCCGACCGCGCGCAGGGTCAGCGCGATCTGGGAGGCCGGCGACAGCGCGGGGTGACAGCACAGGAACAGCAGGATGAGCGTGTCGTCGGCGTCCGCCCCGGAGCTCCCGGCCTGGTCGGCGGCGGGTGCCAGCCACTGGCTCGGCAGCGTCCACCGGGCGGCGGCGTCCTCCCGGCGCCGCCTGGCCTGCTCACTGCGCAGCAGGTCGGTCAGCCTGCGCGAGGCGACCGTGATCAGCCAACCGCGCGGGTTGCCGGGAACGCCGCCGGCGGGCCACTGGGTGGCGGCCGCGAGGAGCGCCTCCTGCACCGCGTCCTCGGCCAGGCCGAAATGCCCGTAACGCCGCACCACCGCGCCGAGGACCTGCGGCGCCAGCCGGCGCAGCAGGTCCTCGGGCAGCAGGTCATCGGGCACGGGCGCGGTCAGAGCTCCAGTTCGGCCTGGGACTCGGCGATCGGCCGCACATCCGCCACGGCGTTCTCGGCGGCACCGGCCGGGCCCGGGGTGCCGGACAGCCGGGCGGCGATCTCGGTAGCCCGGTCGAAGCTTTCGCAGTCCACGATCCAGTAGCCCGCCAGTACCTCCTGGGTCTCGGCGTACGGGCCGTCGGTCACCACCGGAACGCCCTCCCGCAGCTGGATCCTTCTGGTGTGGACCGGGGCGGCCAGGCCGCGGGTCTCCACCAGCTCGCCGGACTCGGCAAGCTCCTTGTTGAGCGCCTGCATGAACGCGCCCATCGCGGCGAAGTCCTCCCCGGACCAGGCCGGCTGGCCCGGCGCTGGCCGTCCGGCCATCGCGTCGTAGTGCTGCTGCGAACCGTAGACCAAGATCATGTATTTCACGGTTCTCTCCTCTCGGCCGGCACCCGCCCGGGTGCCGCTCACCAGAGACGTCGAGGCCACCGGCTCATCCCGGACATCTACCCGGCAACGTGCCAAGACCGATCCCGGCGGGAACCCCGCGCGGCGGAAGACGCCACTGGCCGGCCCGGCTACTGTAGGCCCGGTGCGGGTAGCAACGTGGAACGTCAACTCAGCCAAGCAGCGGGTCCCGCGGCTGTTGCCGTGGCTGGACCAGCGGCAGCCCGACGTCGTCTGCCTGCAGGAGACGAAGCTCACCGACGATGCGTTCCGCGAACTGCTCGGCGCCGAGCTGGAGAGCCGCGGTTACGCGCTCGCCCTGCACGGTGAGCCGCAGTGGAACGGGGTAGCGATCCTGTCCCGCGCGGGGCTCGACGACGTCGTCAAGGGGATCCCCGGCGGTCCGGGGTTTCCTAACCCGGAGGCACGGGCGGTGGCCGCGACCTGCGGCGGGATCCGGGTGCACTCGGTCTACGTGCCCAATGGGCGGAAACCCGACTCCGACCACTATCACTACAAGCTCGCCTGGCTGGCGGCGCTACGGGAACTCCTCAGCGCGGACCCGGCGGACGCGATGGTGTGCGGGGACATGAACATCGCGCCGACCGACGCCGACGTGTTCGACCCGGCGGCCTACGTCGGCCAGACCCACGTCACCGAGCCGGAGCGGGCGGCGCTGGCCAGCCTGGAATCGCTCGGCCTGCACGACGTCGTGCGGGATCGCTGGCCGGATAAGCGGATCTTCACCTACTGGGACTACCGGGCCGGCATGTTCCACCAGGACTTCGGCATGCGGATCGACCTGGTGCTCGCCACGGCCCCGGTCGAGGCCCGGGTGCGGGCGGCCTGGGTGGACCGGCAGGCCCGCAAGGGCACCGGCCCGAGCGACCACGCCCCGGTCATGGTCGACCTGGACGAAACGCCGGACGGCGACATCGGGCCGGTAGTGCCGCCGCCGTCGGCGCGGCCGGTCAAGCGCGGTTCGGTCAAGCTGCCGCAGTCACCCTGACCCCGCAGCGTGCGTACTGCTAGATCCTGCCGGGACCGGTGGACAGGCGCGCCGCTTTCGTCGTGAGGTAGCGCTGCTCGCGGAGGTTCGTGGTCCGGGCGGCCGCGGCCTGGAACTCGGCGATCGCGGCGGGTGCGTCACCGGCCTGTTCGAGCAGGTGCGCCCGGACGGAGTGGAGCCGGTAGTGGTCGCCCAGCTGGCCGCCGACGCCATCGAGCAGCGCCAGCCCGGCATCCGGGCCGTGCACCATGGCCGCGGCCACCGCCCGGTTGAGCGTCACCATCGGGTTGCCGGTCATCCGTTCGAGCAGGCCGTACAGGGACAGGATGTCGGGCCAGTCGGTGTCGGCGTAGCTCGGCGCCTGGTCGTGCACGGCCGCGATCGAGGCCTGGATCTGGTACTCGCCCATCTGCCCCCGGCGCAGCGCCTCGGTGATGAGAGCGACTCCCTGTGCGATGAGCTTCCGGTCCCACCGGCTCCGGTCCTGCTCGGCCAGCGGGATCAGTTCGCCGTCCGGCCGGGTGCGGGCCGGGCGCCGGGCGTCAGTGAGCAGCATCATGGCGAGCAGGCCGGTCACCTCCGCATCGTCCGGGACGGCGGCGTGCACGGCCCTGGCCAGCCGGATGGCCTCGCCGGACAGGTCGGTGCGGGCCAGATCTGGCCCGCTGCTGGCGGCGTACCCCTCGTTGAAGATGAGGTACAGCACGTGCAGTACCGATCGCATCCGCTCGCCGCCGGTTCCGGGCCGGGGCAGTGTGAACGGCTCCTCGGAGGCTTTGATCTTGGCCTTGGCCCGGCTGATCCGCTGGGCGATGGTCGCCTCGGGGACCAGGAATGCGGCGGCGATCTCCCGGGTGGACAGGCCGCCGACGGCCCGCAGCGTCAACGGGATCGCCGCCGTGGGAGTGAGCGCGGGGTGACAGCACATGGTCATGAGGATCAGCGTGTCGTCGTGGGCCGGAACCGGGGCCGGCGGGATCAGGGACCGCAAGGCGGCAAGTTCCTCCCGGCGGCGGCGCGCGTCGTCACGCCGGTAGGTATCCGCCATGCGGCGCGACGCAACCCGGATGAGCCAGGCGAGCGGGTCGTCCGGCATCCCGTCGCCGGGCCAGGCCGTCACGGCGGCCAGCAGCGCCTCCTGCACGGCGTCCTCGGCGTCGGCGAAGTGGCCGTAGCGGCGGACAACCGCGCCGAGAGCCCGCGGCGCCAGCTCGCGCAGCAGGCCCTCGGCACCCAGGCCGGCCGTCACACCTCCGGATCCGGGGCGCTCATCACCTCGCGCACCTCGATGCGCTGGCGGATGGGCAGCCCGCCCACCCCCGGCGCCGCCGACGCCCGGGCGGCGATCTCCAGGGCACGCTCGGCCGTCTCGACATCCACCATCCGGTACCCGGCCAGCAGCTCCTTGAACTCCGGGTAGGGGCCGTCGGTGATCACCGGGGCACTGACCCCGTCCGACACGACGAACTTCGCCCGTTCCGGCGGGGTCAGCCCCTGGGCATCGACCAGCTCACCGCGCTCGAGGAGTTCGGCGTTGAGCGCGTTCTGGAAATCGATATGGGCCTTGATCTCCTCAGGGGTCCACTGCGCCATGGGCGGGCAGTCCGACTCAACCCCTCCGTAATCCTGCAGCAGCATGAAGCGCATACCCTCATCCTTCCTGGTCGCGCGGCGCCCGGTGACGCCGCTCGACCCAAAGGTCGCCGCTGCGGCACGATTCTCGACACCCGCCGGTGCTCACGTCACGGCCCGCGGCGCCGCACCGGGGGCGCGCCGGGCCTGGCGCCGGAACTCGGTGAACGCCGCCGTGAGCCCCATGGCGTCGCGCATCTCGGCAACGGTCCGCTGGGCCTCGCGCCGGGTTCGCTCCGTGCCCGTGACGATCAGTTCCGCCACGAGCCCCTCATCGGCCTCGAAGGCGGCCCGGCGCTCCTGCACCGGCGCGAGGAACCGGTTGATCGCCGCGGCCAGCTTCTGTTTGACCTCGACGTCGCCCACCTTCCCGGCCCGGTACCGCCCGGCCAGGTCGGCCACCTCGGCCGGGCGGTCATTGAACGCTGCGTGGTAGGCGAAGACCGGGTTGCCCTCCACCGTGCCGGGGACGCCGGGCCCGGTCCGGGCCGGGTCGGTGTACATGCGCAGCACCTTCGTGAGCACTTCGTCCGGCGGGTCGGTCAGGTAGATGGCGTTGCCCAGGCTCTTGCTCATCTTGCCCTGGCCGTCGGTGCCCGGCAGCGACGGCACGTCGCCGTGTATCAGGGCGGGGACCGGGAAGACCGGCCGGTACCGGCGGTTGAATCGGCGGGCGATCTCCCGGGCGACCTCGACGTGCGCGGCGTTGTCGCGGCCGACGGGCACCGCCGTGGCCTTGACCGCCAGGATGTCGGCGGCCTGCAGCACCGGGTACCCGAGCAGCGCGAACGGCATCTCCTGCTTGCCCGCGTCGCGCGCCATCTCCTTCAGGCTGGGGATGCGTTCAAGGCGGGGGACGGTCACCAGGCTTGATAGCAGCAGGTTGATCTCGGCCACCTCGGGGACGGCGGATTGCAGGAAGAACACCGAGTGAGCCGGGTCCAGGCCCACCGCGAGCGAGTCGAGCACCATGCCGGTGGCGTTGCGGTGCACCGCGGCGATGTCCTGCCCGCTGTTCTTCGTGGTGAGCATGTGCAGGTCGGCGACGATGAAGAAGCTCTCGTACTGCTTGTGCAGCCGGACCCGGTTGGCCAGGCTGCCGACATAGTGGCCCAGGTGCAGCCGCCCGGTCGGGCGGTCCCCGGTCAGCATGCGTGGTGCTGCCGGCCCCGGGCCGGGGCTCGCGGCGGTGGGCGTGGCAGTCAGGGTCTGTCTGGACATGATCTCCTCCTAGTGATCGGGAGCCGCCGGGAGAGACCACATGCCGGGTATGACAACGGGCCGCCCACCGGACGGCCCGCAAGGCACAGCGCTTCGGTGACCGTCCTAGGACGGCCACCAGGCCTGAATGCCATGGCACTGCATATCCCCAGGATAGGTGACACCGGGCGGCCGCGACAGGCCCGGCGGTCCGGGGCCCGCGCGTGTGGTGGCTGGCGAGGTCCTGCGGCCGGCCGAACTACACGCACCTGCGCGCCTAGGCGGCTGAGATGTACGGCGTCATCCTGAACACATGAAGGATCCGGCCCGGGCACGCCGCCAAGCGAAGACGCTGAAGCAGCAGCTTCCTTACCCCTACGACCAGGACCTGTCGAAGGTTCTGCGTGGCCTCAAGCGCCGCGCGCTCAAATCCCGCGGCAAGCAGGCTAATGACCCGGTCACCGCCGCATACCTGTGCGCTGCGGTCCGGCTGATCCAGCGTTATCTGGGCCCGGGCGCGAGCCGGACGCCGGCTGACGCGGAGGACCCGGACTCCATCCCACGGCCCCTGTTGAACTTCCTGTCGCAGCGGGCCGTGGCAGCCGAGGTAGACCACAACCCTCCTCCGTTCCACCGGGTGGGCCGGGTCTCAACGATGCGGGAACGCTGGAAGCATCAATCCGACTTCATCGCTGATCTGCTCCGGTTCGGCCTGTGGGCGCTGCACTATCCCGCTTCTCACCAGGACGAGGCGGCGGACGCGGAGAATGAGATGATCCGCGGGCCGGACCCGGTGCGCGGCCTCCACCGGCTGTGCTACTGGGACATGACCAGGCTGCTGAATACGCCGATGTTCCGGCTGAGCCTCATCGCGGCCGCGGAGGCCGAGGGTGATCCGGTCATCGGTGAGGCGATATCCGGGCGCCACCGGGAGAACAACCCGCTGTGGGGGCACTTTTACGAGGAGTTCCTGCAGGCCCGCGCCCTGCGAATCCGGGCCGGGGTCACCCTCGAAGACTGCGTGACCTTGCTGGCGGCACTCGCAGACGGTCTTGCCTTGCGCGCTCTCGCCGACCCTGCCGTCTCCATCGTCGATCACGCCCGGCGGCGCTGCCTGCTCGGAACGGCCGCGCTCGCCTTGATAGCAGGCTGCCTGGAACCCGCCGGCCAGAGCGACGGCCTGTCACTTGAAGACGCAGTGCGCGCCATGATGAGCGAGCCTTCCGCGGGCGCCGACCAGAAGCCGGCCTGAGATGGACATCCTCGCGGGGCTCGCCGGAGTGGTGCTCGGTGCGGTCGCAGCCTGGCAACTCGCGCGAGGCCGCGCTGCCGCGGAGAGGAGCCAGCTCCGGGCGCAGCTGGAAGAGCGGGTCAGCTACTGGCAAGGCGAGACCGAGCGGGCCAGGGCCACCGCTGACCGGGTGTCCGAGCAAACGGCCGCATGGGTCGCTGGCTGCCAGCAGGGACGGGAGGAAGTCCTGTCCCTCACGCGTGTCCTGGCCCAGCCCGCCGTCAGAGGCGACAGCGATCCCGCTGCTGGCTGTTAGCGCGTCAATCTGTTCACCGCACCGGTGAACAGATTGACGCGATCATGGAAGCGGCCGCTCACCGGCCGATCCCGGCTCCGTTTCGCCGGCCCGCCGAATGCGCCGCCGGGCCCGGATCAGTCACGGCAGTGGTCGGCTCCGGACTGAGCACCCGCAATCGGTCCGGGGCGGCCCACAGAATTCCCCCGGTGATATGGAGGTAGCCTGGGGCGTTGTGAAGGACTGGGTGAGATGGCACGCGGCGTACGACGATCCGTCGTCCTCGCTGAGTGTGCGGCTGCGCCTGGTTCGCGAACATCTGTCGCGTGCGCTGGACCGGGCGCCCGACGGACCGGTGCGCCTGCTCAGCCTCTGCGCCGGGCAGGGCCGGGACGTGCTGGGCGTGCTGCCGGGGCATCCCCGGGGGCGGGACGTCACTGCCCTCCTGGTTGAGGCCGACCCCCGGCTCGCGGCCCAGGCCCGCCAGCGGGCCACCGAAGCGGAACTGCCAGGGGTCGAAGTGCGTGAGGCGGACGCGGGGCTGGTGGACAGCTTCGCCGACGCGCTGCCGACCGACATCCTGCTGCTGTGCGGGATCTTCGGCAACGTGAGCACCGACGACATCAGGCGGACCGTGGAGGCATCCGCCATGATGTGCGCGCCAGGTGCGACCGTCTTGTGGACCAGGCACCGCCGGGCACCTGACATCACCCCCCAGATCCGTGCGTGGTTCCGCGCGAGCGGCTTCGAGGAGGTGGCCTTCGATGCGCCGGACACCGACGCACTGACCGGCGTCGGCGTCAACCGGCTGCCGACCTCCTCGGAGACGGATCTGGCCGGCGACTCGCTGTTCGCCTTCCGCGAGGCCGAGCCCGGGCGGTAGGACGGGGGCCGCCTTTGCGCGGGAGCGGCCGGGTTGCCAGGATCGGTTCATGGTGAGCATTGGCATGGTGGTACTCGGCGCCGCCGACATGGGACGGGCCGTCGGCTTCTGGAGCCAGGCGCTCGGCTACGAGCTGCGCGAAGGCGGCGCCGGGGCGGACTGGAGCTCGCTGACCCCGGCCGGCGGCCTCGGTACCGGGCTGGGCCTGCAGCTCAGTACGACGACCGCGGAGAAACACCCACGGGTGCACCTCGACCTCTACGCGGCCGACGCGGCGGAACAGGCCGCGGAAGTCGAGCGGCTGGTGTCGCTCGGCGCCGAGCGGGTCGACTGGGACCTCTACCCCGAGGACCCCGACTTCGTCGTCCTGGCCGATCCCGACGGCAACAGGTTCTGCATCGTCAACACCAGCCACGGGCACGAGTGAGCCTGGCCGGCCAGCCGGACCGGCTCCGGTGGAACGACAGGTACGGGCCCGGCTACGCCGCGTCGTTCGTGCCGCACCCGGTGGCGGTGGAGGCGCTGTCGCTGGGGCTGCCGGACGGTCCCGTCGCGGACCTGGCCTGCGGTCCATCGGGCAGCGCGCTGCTGGCCGCCCGGGCCGGCCGGAACGTCACCGGGTGGACATATCGGAGGTCGCGCTCGGGCTGCTCGGCCGGGAGGCGCGGCGCCGCGGCCTCGGTGCCCTGATCACGGTGATGCACGCGGACCTCGGCACGCTGCACCTGGCTCCACGGCACTACGCGCTGGTGCTGTGCACCGGTTTCTGGGACCGCGCGGTCTTCGCCGAAGCGGCGCGGTCCGTGGCGCCCGGCGGGCTGCTCGGCTGGGAGGCATTCACGCTGGCGGCGTTGCACACCCGGCCTAAGCTGTGTGCGGACTGGTGCCTGGCCCCGGGGGAACCGGCGTCCCTGCTGCCCGCCGATTTCGAGGTGATCCGCATCTGGGACCTACCCGGCAACGAGCGGGGTGCCAAACGCAGGCTGCTGGCCCGGCGGATGACCACACCAGGTCCGGCGGGCGGGTAGCCGGCCGGACGAGCGGATAGCGGGAAGGATCAGCCATGGTGTCCGCGAACGAGCGTGCCACGCCCCCGAACCAGGCCGTAGCGGCCGTCGTCGATGACCTGGACCTGCCGTTCTTCGACTTGGGTGACCCTGGCCTGGTCGGCGAGGTCTACCACCAGCGGCTCGCGGCGGTACGCGAGCAGGGCTGGCTGGCCCGCTCCCCGCTGGCGTTGGTGGTGCTCGATCACGAGTCGGGCGAGTTCTTCCTGCGCGCCAAGCAGACCGCGTTCCCGGGCCGGGAGATCGCCGACCTCTTCGGCGTCACCGGCGGCCGGCTCAGGGAGCAGATCGATGCGAACATCCTGAATCAGACCGGCGAGCGCCACCGCAGGCTGCGGGCGTTGGTAGGGCCCGCGTTCACCCCGCGGGCCGCCGCCCACTGGCGGCCGGTCATGCGCGAGTTCGCGCAGCGGCTCTGGGCGGCGCTGGGCGGCGCGACGGCGTGCGAGTTCGTGGCGGCATTCGCCAAGCCGTACCCGTCGCTGACGATCGCCGCGGTGCTCGGCGCCCCGCTGGAAGACGCGCCCCGGCTGCACGAATGGTCCACCTGGGTGCAGCGCCAGTTCGATATCCGCGCGCTCGGCAGCGAGCCGGAGCGGATCGAGCGGGCCACCGGCGAGCTGTACGACTACGTGGAAGCGCTGCTCGAACTGCGCCGGCGTGATCCCTCCGACGACCTCATCAGCGCGCTGCTCGCGGCGGAGGAGGAAGGCGAGAAGCTTTCTCATGA
The DNA here is from genome assembly GCA_963813395.1 of uncultured Actinomycetes bacterium. Taxonomy (GTDB): domain Bacteria; phylum Actinomycetota; class Actinomycetes; order Streptosporangiales; family Streptosporangiaceae; genus DASXKD01. The sequence continues at coordinate 136,340 of CAWEYV010000007.1, read as the reverse complement.
CGAGTGCATCAACCTGGTGCTTAACGTCATCGCCGGGGGGGTGGACACCACGCAGGCGCAACTCTCCCACGCGATGAGGCTGTTCGCCGCGCACCCGGCGCAGTGGGAACTGCTGTCCCGCGAGCCTGTGCGGGTGCCCAAGGCGGTGGAAGAGGTGCTCAGGTTCGAGCCGATTACCCCGTTCACCGCCAGGATCTGCACGGACGAGATGGAGCACCGCGGCGTGCTCTTCCCGGCCGGGAGCATCGTGGCGATCTGCGCGGAGCGGGCCAACCGGGAGCAGGATGCGGGGGAGGAGTTCGACATCACCGCGGAGCGGGATGGGCGGGTGCTGACGTTCGGCGCGGGACCACATTTCTGCCTGGGGTCCAACCTGGCGCGGGCCGAGCTGGAGGAGGCTATCGCGTTCCTCGTCCCGCGGATGGCGAAGCTGCGGCCCGCGGCTTCCGTCGAGCTGGGCGGCGTGGAGGGCATCTACCAGGTCGAGTCGCTGCCGCTCGCCTGGTCACCGGCCTGACCGAAGCGCGCCGGACCACGGCGCGGACGGAAACAGTGCACCAAGGAACAGGGAAAGGACGCATGATGCGCACCAGTACGCTGGGTGGCCTGACCGTCTCGGCTCAGGGCCTGGGCTGCATGGGCATGAGTGAGTTCTACGGGCACACCGACTGGGACGAATCGGTGGCCACCATCCACCGGGCACTCGATCTCGGCGTGACGTTCCTCGACACAGCGGACATCTACGGGGCCGGTCACAACGAGGTGCTCGTCGGCCGGGCGATCGCGGGCCGGCGCGACGAGGTGCAGCTGGCCACCAAGTTCGGCATCGACAGGTCGGCCGGCGACGGCGGGCGGGTCCGGCGCGGCGAGGCCGCCTACGTGAAGCGGTCCTGCGACGCGTCGTTGCTGCGCCTCGGCGTGGACGTGATCGACCTGTACTACCTGCACCGGCCGCCGGAGACCGCCGAGATCGAGGAGACCGTCGGTGCGATGGCCGAGCTCGTCGTCCGCAGGCAAGGTCCGCTACCTGGGGCTGTCCGAGGCCGATGATGACCTGCTGCGCCGCGCGTACGCGGTGCACCCGATCGCCGCGGTGCAAAGTGAGTACTCCCTGTGGGCCAGGGAGCCCGAGACCGTGGTGCTGGACGCGATGCGTGAGCTCGGCGTCGGCCTGGTGCCCTACTCGCCGCTTGGCCGTGGCTTCCTCACCGCGACCCTCGACCTGACCGCCCTGGGGGACAAGGACTTCCGGAGGCACAATCCCCGCTTCGCCGGGGAAGCGGGTGCCGCCAACCAGGCCATCGCCGACGCGGTCAGGTCCGTGGCTGAGGCGAAGGGGGTCGCGCCCGCGCAGGTGGCCATCGCCTGGGTGTACGCACAAAGCGATCGCCTGGGCGTGCCCGTCGTGCCCATTCCCGGCACCAAGCGGGTGAAGTGGCTCGAGCAAAACGTGGCCGCCCTCGACCTCACGCTGACCGCCGGCGAACTGGCGATCCTTGATCCGCTCGGGGACCAGGTCGCCGGTGCGCGGTACTAGATGCCCGCTAGCAGGTCGGTTTCGGTGATGCCGGGGCCCTGGCCTTCGCGAATGAACCATTCGGTGCCGAAGGCGAAGCGGAAGGACTCCTCCGGCAGCGCGAGGAAGAACGACTGCTCGCTGATCTGACTGGCGTGGGCGCGCATGGCGCGGCGCTTGTAGTCCAGGTACGCGGTGACGTCCACGGCGGCGGTGATCTCCGACTCGGGCTTGCCGAACGTGTCTTCGTCGATGTCCGGTGTCTCGACGCCGGCCTCGTCGGACTGCGCGGCGAACATCTCCCGGCCGCGCCGGATCTGGTCGCGGTTCATCGTGCTCTGGAAGACGCGCCCCGTCCCGGCCAGTTCGGCGGCCCGCATGCCGACCCGGTGTACCTGGATATGGTCGGGGTGGCCGTAGCCGCCGTTGTCGTCGTAGCAGGTCAGCGCGTCGGCGCGTTCCTCGTCCAGGATCGCGGCGAGCTTTTTCGCCGCTTCGTCGACGGGGGCGGTCCAGAACGAGCCCGGCGCGGTATTGGCCGGGGTGCCCATCATGCCGGAGTCGGTGTAGCCGAGGAATTCCACCCGCTGAGCGCCGAGGATCTCCGCTGACGCGTGCGTCTCGGCGACCCGGCGCTCCCACAGCTGCTCCCCGTCGGCGAGAAAGCCCTCGGTGACCTCGCCCTGTTCGCCGCGGGTGGCGAAGACGAGCACGACCCGGTGCCCCTGGTCGGCGGCCTTGCGGATCACCCCGCCGCAGGCGATGCACTCGTCGTCGGGATGAGCGTGGAATGACACCAGTGTGGCCATGATGCGACGCTACCCGACCCTTCCGACAGATCGTGGCCTGGCCGAACTGGTCAGACATCGTGACAATGGAGGCTTAAGAGCCGTTCTCGAGCGGAACAGGTGCACCATGACCGCGCCACAGCCGCCGCAGGCGCCCGGCCCGCCAGGCCCGGCGCGGGACAGTGGCCCGGCGCGGGACGATGGCCTGGCGCGGGACAGTGGCCCGGCGCAGAAGAGTGGCGCGGCGCGGGACAGTGGCCCGGCGCACGATCGTGACTCGGCGCAGAAGAGCGGCCCGGCGTCGCGTTTCTCCCAGTGGCTGCCCTGGGATGGCCGTCCACGCGCCCGGGACGTGTGCTGTCTGTTCGCGATCGCGGTGAGCGCCGCTTACGCGCTCGTGACCATCCCGCTCACACCGGCGCTGATCGCCACCCATCCGGTCCTGCTCGAGTTGCTGACCGGGTCGACGTCATCGATCGTGGCGGCGGGCGCCTTCTCCGATGTGGACAGCAAGCTGCAGCTGACCCTGGTAGTGGCCGCGGCGCTGCCGGGGCTGATGCGGTTCGACTGGGTGTTCTGGTGGGCGGGCAGGCTGTGGGGTCACCAGATCGTCGAGAAGCTCAGCCGGCGAAGCCCGCGCGCGACCGCGCTGGCCAGCGCCATCGAGGCCCGTGGCCGGTGGTTCGCCGGGCCGCTGGTGGCCCTGGCGGCGTTCCTGCCGGACGGCGTCTCGACCGCCATCTACGCCACGGCCGGGTGGGCCGGCCTGCCGCTGATCCCGTTCCTGCTGTTCGACGCGCTGGGCTCGGCGGCCTTCACCACCCTGGCCGCCCTGGGTGGGTACCTGCTCGGCAGCGAGGGCGTCACCCTGGCCAACCTTATTTCCCGCTACGCGATCGTGACCGTCTGCGTGCTGGTAGCTGCCATGATCGCGCCGCATTTCTGGCATTCCTGGCGGGACCGGCGCGCCCGGAAGCCCTCGGCGGGCGAGACCGCGCGCTTGAACCTGCCCGTTGACTGACACGTGCGCTGGCGGGCCCTTTCATGATCCGTTCGGATCTTGTCCCTCATGGGGTCGAAAAACTGAACGGATCACGGGCATATTGGGTCAGGGCCGGATTCGCTAGGGTGTCCGAGCGTGGCAGGACAGCAGACTCCGGCGACCGCCAGGCTCAGCAAGCTCGGCATCGCCCACTCCGTGCACGCCTACCAGCACGACCCCAGGCGTGGCTCCTATGGCCTGGAGGCCAGCGAGATACTGGGCGTCGAGCCGGGGCGGGTGTTCAAGACGCTTGTCGCCGACGTCGATGGCGCGCTCACGATCGGCGTGGTGCCGGTTGCCGGCCAGCTTGACCTCAAGGCGCTTGCTGCCGCGGTGGGCGGCAAGAAGGCGGCCATGGCCGATGTGGCCGCGGCCGAGCGGGCCACCGGCTACGTGGCCGGCGGGATATCCCCGCTCGGCCACCGCAGGCGGATCGCGGTCGTGATCGATTCCTCAGCGGTGGGCTATGCCACGGTCTACTGCAGCGCTGGACGGCGGGGGCTTGAGCTCGAACTCGCCCCCGCCGATCTGGTCCGGGCCGCGGACGCGGTGGTTGCCGCCATCGCCGCGCCCGGACGGCCATCCTGAGCCTGCTTCGCCGGTAATGCCAGTCCGGCTACCGGGCGCCCCACGTTGGTGATCGATGTGGCAACGATCACTATCTATGCTGATCAACGTCGCATTGATCACTAATGCCCTGGCGAGAGCCGCGCGGCAGGCTGATCAACGTCGCATTGATCACCAATGTCCCAGCGAGAGCCGCTCCAGCGAGCTGGGCGGATTAGCCGATGGGGCAGCCGGGCTTCGCGGCCGCCCGGCCCGAATTGGCGCTGACCATCAGGCACGACTCGTCCACCGCCTGGAACGCGGTGGCGGGGATCTGTTTGAGCAGCGAAACCAGCGCGTTCGGCCACTGCGGGTACGCGGTGCCCTGGAAGAACCAGTTGCTCCCGTTGTCGGCCAGGATGAGCCCGTAGTGCCGCATCTCGGTAAGGATGGCCTTGGCGTCCTTGCAGTAAGGCGCCTTGGCGGCGCAGAACCCGGCAATGTTGAAGCTCGCCTTCAGCCGGAAGCGGGCGCCCATCGGGGGCAGCTTCGGGTTCGAGCCGGACCCTGCCTCGTGGCGGGCCGGCCACAGGTAGGCGGACTGGGTCTGCTGCGCGGTGAACCTGATCGCGTGGGTGATCGGCTTGCCGGACTTCACCGCCGCCCGTACCTGGCTGTAGTTCAGCAGGCCCGGCAGGATGGGCAGTCCCGCTGCGTCCGCCGAGGTCCAGCCGGCGTGCCGGAGCTTGTTGGAGGTCAGCTGCCAGATCGCGCCGGATCCTGCGGTGGAGCCCTTCGCGGAGTAGCGGGCGTGCCAAAGCTCGTACAGCGTGCAGGTGTTCTTGTTGACCATGATCGCGTGACGGTCGCCGCCCGCGTGCTTGCCGCCTTCGATCGGGGTTCCCGGCCCGAACGGGTACGGGCCCTTGTTGCTCTGGCCCGCGTACTGGAACTTGATGTGCACCAGAGGGTGCGCGTTCGAAACGATGATGTAGGGGATTCCGTAAGGGAATCCACCCGGGTTCGGGCCGAAGTCCGGGTGCAGGTTGGTGCTGGCCGAGTCCATGCTCCGCAGCCAGGCCGCACTGTGGCGGTCCACGGGCAGCTTAGAGATGTCGGTGTTCCAGATGTTGTCCGCCGGGAACATGGGGCAGTTAGGCGCGCCCGGAACCTTAGTTCCGCCGGTTGCCACCGTGACCTTGGCGTTCGCCCGTGCTGACAGCGGTCTGGCCAAGACCACGGCCTCCGGCCGGGCCGACACAGTCCGGGCGGCGGGATGTGCGGCGGCAGGCGCGATGGCGGCGGTGCCGCATGCGGCGATCAAGGCCAGTGGTACCGCTATGGCCAGCCGCGTGGGCAGGCCACGATCCGGGCTCTTCAAGGCGCCATCCTTTCACCGTGGAATCACCAGTGATCGATGTGCCGGATGAGTTCAGAGAGCTTGGTGATAATGGCGTCCGGCACGGCGGCATCATAGGACGGTACGTCCCTGTTCCGGATGAGAACGGCCCGCATCCCCACGCTCTTGGCGCCGTGCACATCGTCGTAGGGCCGGTCACCGACGAAGACGCACGAGGCCGGATCGTCCTCGCCAACGGCGGCCATGGCGGCGCGGAACGCTTCCGGGTGCGGCTTGACCCAGGGAATCTCGCTGGAATAAACGGCGCCGTCGATCAGGTCGATCACCTGATCGCGGGTGAAGCACCGTTCGTGTGCGCTGCGCGGCCACAGGGTGTTGGACAGGACCCCGATCCTGATGCGGCGGCGGCGCAGTTCGCGGAGCAGGGGCTGCGCCTCCGGATCGGTGAACGTGTGCGGCTCCCACGACCTGAAATAGCTGGCCAGGAGGCCGTCGGTGGCCGTGACCTGAGCCTGGTCGAATACCTGGGCGAGCGTCGCGCTCTGGTGGGAGCGCTCGCAGGCCGCCCACACGGCCCGTTCAGCCGCGCAGATGGCGCGGGCTGTGTCGGCAGCCGTCGCGGCGGAAAGGTGTGGCGCACACACCTCGTGCCAGAGGATCTCGTGATCGATCGTGTGCCATGGGGTGAGCGTCCCGCCCCAGTCGAAGATAACGGTCCGGACAGCCACGAACCGATACTAAGAGCGCCCGGTGACAGGCTGGCGAGCGCCAGACGGGCGTGGCTGGCCGCCGCATCGGTCCAGCTGGCCGTGGGCAGGAGGCCCGCCGACCGTGGCAGCGGGGCCGCCGGCCGTGGGCGGGCTCGCCTGCCGTTGGTGGCCGCCGCGGGTCGGTGGCTTCGTCACCTGGTCTTTGGCCTAGTGCTAGGTGGGCTGCATCGCTGCCGCACGGGCCCGCCTGGTCTTGATGATGCGGATGACGAACAGGACGATCGCGCCGCCGATGCCAACAAAGATGAGCGCGAGGCTGCCCAGCACGATGCCCAGGATGCCGCCGGCGATGCTGGAGCCGAACGCGAGGTCGCTGCCGCTGGGTGCGCCGAGGGGCCGGACCAGGAACCTGCCCGCGTGCGCGACCTGGAAGGTCAGCACGGCGCGGCCCTGGTGGGAACCAAAGGTGTAGGTGAGCGAGCCCGAATAGCTCTTGAGGCTGCCCACCTGGGCAGGTGCCGCCGCGGGGACGATCTGGACGTTGAAGCTGGGGATCTGCCCGGAGTTCGCGCCGGGCCCTTCGTAATAGATCACGTACCCCCCGCTGTGATCCAGCGTGACCGCGCCGCCGTCCGGTAGCGGAACGCGCGGAAAGGCGTTGATCTGGCTGCTGAGGGAGAACAGCCCGAACACCACCCAGGCCACCCCGCCGAGGAACACCGCGAGGGGAACCAGGTACCAGATGCGGCCCGGCTGTAGCTTTGGCCGCCCCGTTGCCTTCTGGCCCCCGAACGGTGGCGGGCCCACGCCATACGGCTGGGCGCCCGGATACTGCTGCCCGCCGTACGGCTGAGCGCCGGGGTAGGGCTGCTGGCCTCCCGGATAGGGCTGGGCGCCGGGATAGGGCTGTTGAGCCTCGAAGGGAGGCTGTTCGCTGGGGGCGGGTTGCTGGCCGCCAGAAGGCTGCTGGCCGCCGTAGGGCTCCCCTTCACCGTCGGTCGGCTCCGCGCCGCCCCCGAACGGCTGGTCCGCCTGGCTATCCAGGGCCTGCTCCTACTTGTCTATGGTGCCCCCGTGCGCGTCACCATAGGGCTAATGCCTCTTGGATTAGTGACGAACGCGGTGGAACCTGGCGAGGAACTCCGAACTCTCTCTTGGGCCTAGCCGCCGCATCAACTTTGAGTAAAGGTTGTTTGTGGTACATCCCACGAGCTGAGCTGCAACGTTTGCACCGGTATGCCCCGTGTTGGCCAGACCGTCTTCTTGCGGTCGCCAAGGGTTAGCGCGACACCCCTAGGGTCGCGGCAGGATCGCCCCGCCCAGCGCTGGGCGGGTGGGAGGAGGGATTCATGCCACAGCACAAGCACAGGCGATGGATAACAGGGAGGGCCGTTGCCATCGGCGGGTGTGTCTCGCTGCTCGGCGGTTTTGCCCTGGCCGGCGCCGGCCGCACCGGGGCTTGCCGCGACGAGGGTGCAGCCGGCCCATCCGGCCCATACGGTCTCCCATGTGGTGGCGACCAATGCCTGCCAGCTCGGCAACGGAGTCAAGCACGTCGTCCAGCTCACGTTCGACAACGTTCATTTCTTCCGTGACAACCCGAACGTGCCGTCCGACCTGGAGATGATGCCGAACCTGCTGAGCTTCTTCGAGAACAACGGCACGTTCCTGTCGAACAACCACACGCCGCTCATCGCGCACACGGCCATTGACATCCTGACCACCCTGACCGGGCTGTACGGCGACCGGCAAGGGATGCCGGGGATGAATAACGCCTACCGGACCTTCAACCCCGACGGCACCACAGACCCGGCGAGCGCCTTCGCTTACTGGACCGACCCGGTCTTCGATACCTCCAGCACGCCGACCCCCGGGCATGACACGAACCCGTCGATGGTCTACTCGCCGACCCCGCCGGCCACCACGTCCCCGCCCCCGGCACCGAACACGATCACCCCGGCCCCGTGGGTGCCCTACACGCGCGCGGGATGCGACGCCGGTTACGTCGGGACGGCCAACGTGGAGCTGGAAAACACCGCGGTGGATATCCCCAAGGTGTTCGGCCCTGACTCGCCCGAGGCGCAGCAGCTCGCTGCGGACACCGACCCGTTCAAGGACGCGGAGACCGCAGACTACGTCGGCGTTGCGGTGCACTGCGCGCAAGGCAGCGCCTTCTGCGCGGATGCGCAGGGAGTCAAGTTCGGCCAGACCTCTCCGAGCCCCACCGCCTCCGCCGATCTGCTGCCCGACGAGCCCGGCGGCTACAACGGCTTCCAGGGGCTGTTCGGGCACCGGTACGTGGCGCCCCAGCTTGGCGCGGGCACGCCGAACCTGATGCACAACGGCTTCGAGGTCACGAACGCCGCCGGGAACCTGGTGGACCTGAACGGCAACCAGCTCAACGGTGCGTTCCTCACCAACCACCCGGGCTTCCCTGGCTTCAGCAGCATAAACGCGTCACAGACGCTCGCCTATCTCGCCGACATGCAGGAGGCCGGCGTCCCCATCACTGGCGGCTATATCTCCGACATCCACGGGAACGAGCACATCCCCGCGCTGTCGGGCACCGGCGAGCCGTGCAATGGCGCGCCCGCAGCGCTGGGCCCCGGCAGCGCCTGCTACGTCGCCCAGGCGCAGTACTACAACCAGGCGTTCGGGATCTTCTTCCAGCGCTTGGCCGCGGACGGCATCACCCCGCAGAACACCCTGTTCATCCTCAGCTCCGACGAGGGTGACCACGTGGCGGGCGCGAACGTGGGCCGGGCGATCCAGCCCACGCCGGCCAACTGCGACGGAGCCACTGTCAGCGGCGACACGGTCACCCCGGACGTGCCGTGCACCTACCCCCCGCAGTCCAACGGAACGCTCTCCTTTGGCGAGCTGTCCGGCAACCTAACCGGGCTGCTGGCGACCGAGAGGAACAACACCACCCCGTTCACAGCGGTGAGCGACTCGGCACCTGGGTTCTACGTCACCGGAAACCCGGGGCCCGACACGCCCGCGGTCCGGACGCTGGAACAGGACACCGGCGCGCTGACCGCGGCCAACCCCTATACCGGAACGACCCAGCCGATCACCAACTACCTGGCTGACCACACCGAAGAGGCCATCCTGCACATGGTCAACGCCGACCCGGCAAGAACCCCGACGTTCACCATGTTCGCCAGGCCGGACTACTTCCTCAGCACCGGCGTGGCGAACTGCGGCGGCGGGCCGTGCGTCACCCAGAACGCGGGGTTCGCCTACAACCACGGCGACTACGCGGCCGAGATCGACACCAACTACGTTGGTTTCGCCGGCCCGGGGGTGGCCAACCTCGGTCTGGACGGTAGTGCGGCCAACGCCGGCCCGAGCTCGGCCGGGCCGGACAGCGGCCAGATCACGGTCCCCGGCAGCGGCACCACGGGGACGTGGGTCGACGAGACCGACATCCGTCCCACGATGATGTACCTCTCTGGGCCTGCGCGACGACTACGAGCACGACGGCCGGGTGATCAGCCAGATACTCACCCACCCGAACTCCGCGCTGTCCGCCCCGGGCGTGAGCGAGCTTGGTGACTGCTACAAGCAGCTCAACTCCAGCGTCGGCGAGTTCGGCACCGCCACGCTGCAGGCCGCGACCAAGGCGACCGAAGGCAGCAGTCCCGGGGACCGGGTGTACCGGCAAACCGACCAGGCGCTTTCCGTGCTGGAGGCCCGCAGGGACAGCCTGGCCGGCACGATCAAGGGAGAGCTAGAAGCAGCCGCGTTCAACAACGCCCCGATCCATGGGGTATTGGGCCAGACGGTCGTCTGCCGCGTCATCATCGCCGCCGCGCAACGCCTGGCGGCCGATGGCTGAACCCCGGGTGGAACACGGTTATGCGCCAAAGCTGCGGAGCACGGCGCAGTGAGTGGCTAGGGAGCAGCGCATAGTGCGTAGCTGACTCTGGTCACCCCGCAGCGGCCCCGGCGGTGACGCCGCCGGGGCCGCTGCGCGTAGCCGGAGCCCGTTCGCCACGGCACGCGCCGTGTTGGCCCGTCTGTCTCTCCGCCTTCGCCAAGGGTCATCGTGAGCCAAAGCCAGCTACCTGTGCGCAGCACCCGGCCCGGCCTGAGAGACTTACCGTCAAAACATGCGGGGACGAAGGGATGCTTGTCATGGCGGAAGCGAATGGCGAGGTCGCGCTGCAGGACCCGGACGCGCTCGTCAAGCAGATCGAACGCACCAGGGAGGACCTCGCCCGGACCATTGACACGCTGACCCAGCGCGTCAGCCCGGGCAACGTCGCCCGGCGCGCCGTGTCCCGCGTACTCGAGCAGGTGTCCCGTCCCGAGGTCCAGCTTGCTGCCGGGGCAGCCGCACTCGCCGTCGTGGGGCTGACCATCCTGGTCTGGCGGCGCCGCCGCAGCTAGGGTGCCAGGGACGGCTCAGGCGGCACCAACTGTGCGTGCCAGCTCATATAGCCGAGCCGGCGCTGGCGGCCGGGTCACTCTGAGTCTTTGGTCAGATCGGCGTACTCATCGGCGCTCAGCAGGCCGGACGGGTCGGCGTCGGGATCCAGCGTGACCTTCATCAGCCAGCCCGCGCCGTAGGGATCGGAGTTGACCAGCGCCGGGTCGTCTTCGAGGTCGGCATTGACCTCCGCGACCTCGCCGTCGACGGGGGAGTAGATGTCGCTGACGGACTTGGTCGACTCGACCTCCCCACACGGCTCGCCCGCGGTCACCCTGGTGCCCGGCGCGGGAACTGACACGTAGACGACATCACCGAGCGCCCGCTGGGCGAAGTCAGTGATGCCAACCGAGGCGAGGGTTCCGTTGATCGCGATCCACTCGTGCTCCGCGGTGTAACGCAGTTCGTCGGGGATAGTCATGATCGTCTTCTCCTGAAGAGCGTCGTAGTCTTATCAGGGGCCGGTCGGCTGGTCAGCGCTGCCGGTGGTAGAAGGGCAGGTCCGTGAGTCGGGCTGGCTCGTGTCTGCCCCGGATGTCCACTGCCAGCGGGCCGGCGGCGTCGTCGTGCGCGAGGCGCGCGACCGCCGGGTCCAGGTACGCCATCGCGATCGGCACGCCCAGGGTGGGCGAAGGTGCGCCGCTGGTGACGACGCCAGCCGAAGCGTCATCCCAGGTAACCGTGTACCCGTGCCTTGGGACCCGGCGCGAGGCGCCGATCAGCCCGGTCAGGATACGCTGCGGCGGAGCCTGTGCCCGCTCCTCCAGCGCGGCGCGGCCGACAAAGTCACCCGGTTTGCCGAATACCACCACTCGCCCCAGCCCTGCGTCGAACGGTGTCACCTGCAGGCTCAGTTCATTGCCGTACAACGGCATGCCCGCCTCGAGCCGGAGCGTATCGCGGGCGGCCAGCCCGGCGGGCACGAGGCCGTCGTCGGCGCCCGCCCTGGTCAGCGCCACCCAGACCCCTTCCGCGTCACCGGGCCTGGTGAACAGCTCGAAGCCGTCCTCGCCGGTGTACCCGGTGCGGGCGAGCAGGACGGGGAAGTCGCCGACGACACCCCGGTGACCGGCGTAGTACTTGACGCCGTCCAGGTTGACGTCGGTGACCGAGGCCAGGATCCGGGCGGCATGGGGTCCCTGGATAGCGATCAGCGCGTAGTCCTCGGTCTGATCGGTCACCTGCGCGTCGTGGCCAGCGGCCCGGTCGCGGAGCGCCGCCGCCACCACGGCGGTATTGGCGGCGTTGGCGACCACCAGGTACTCGTTGTGCTCGAGCCGGTACACGATGAGGTCGTCGAGGATGCCCCCGTCCGGGACGCAGATCATGGTGTAGCGCGCCCGGCCCGGCGCCAGCGCGGACGGCTGCCCGACCAGCGCGTAGTCGAGAGCGGCAGCCGCGTCCGGGCCGGTCACCGCGATCTCGCCCATGTGCGACAGGTCGAACAGCCCAGCGGCACCTCGCACGGCCTGGTGCTCGGAGATCTCCCCCCGGTACCGGAGCGGCATCAGCCAGCCCGCGAACTCAGTCATCGTGGCGCCCAGGCTCTCGTGCACGGAGCGCAGCGGCGTCGGGCGCGGCGCGGTGTCAGCGAGCTCGGTGATCATAGCTCACATGCTTTCACGAGTTGGGTGGCTGCCTTGAGGCCCGGTCCGGGTCTAATGTCGGTCGGTGTGGAACTGCTGAGCGAGGAAGAGATCACCGCTGCGCTGGCCGGGCTGCCCGGCTGGTCGAGATCGGGTGACAGCATCACGACAACCGTGGAACATCGCGGACTTCCGTGCCGCGCTGCTCTACACCGGGGCCGTGGCCTATCTGGCCGAGGCGGCGAACCATCACCCGGACATCCTGATCCAGTGGAACAAGGTCACGCTGACCCTGTCGACGCATTCGGCCGGCGGGCTGACGGGCGCCGATATCGCCCTGGCGCAGCGCATCAACGCATTGGGCTGAACGACCTGCGGGCCGGCCAGTTCGCCGGCCGGAGAGCTGGGCAGGCGCTGGTCAGCGGCTGAAGTCGCAGTCCAGGTGCTTGATGCCGTTGATGAAGCTGGACAGCAGCCGGTCCGGCGGCCCGGCTGCGCGGATGCTGGGCACCCTCGTGAGCAGCTCACGCAGCATCACCGTGATCTCCCGGCGGGCCAGGTGGGCGCCGAGGCAGAAGTGCGGCCCGGCCGCGCCGAACCCCACGTGCGGGTTGGGGGAGCGGGTGATGTCGAACTGGGCCGGGTCGGTGAACACCGTCTCGTCCTGGTTGGCCGACCAGTAGAACAGCACCGCCTTATCGCCCTCGCGATAGTCGTGCCCGTTCATGTGGTAATCCCGGGTCACCGTGCGCCGCATGAACATCACCGGCGAGGCATACCGGACGATCTCCTCGACGGCGCCCTCGATCCGCCCATCGATGTCGGCCAGCAGCAATTTCCGTTGCTCCGGGAAGTCGGTCAGCAGCACCAGGGAATGCGACAGGGCGTTCCTCGTGGTCTCGTTGCCCGCGACGACCAGAAGGATGAAGAACGAAGCCAGTTCGGCCGTGGTGAGCTGCTCGCCATCGATGTTGGCGTTGACCAGGGCGGAGACCAGGTCGTCGCCGGGCTTGCCCGCGCGCTCGTTGCCCAGGGCCGTCACCAGGTCGGCAAGCTCGCTGCCCGCGGCGAGGATCTGGCCCACTGCCTCGTTCATGTCTTCGCTGATCAGGTCGGGGTCGAAACCGGACAGGATCGTGTTCGTGTCACGCAGCACCATGCTGTAGCTGTCTGCAGGGATGCCCATGAGCTGGCAGATGATGGTCAGCGGCAGCCGCGCTGCCACGTTCTCCACGAAGTCGCACGGGCCCTTCGCCAGCAGATCGTCGACTATCTCCGCGGCGATCCGCGCGACGTCGTCGGCGAACCGCTGAATCATCCGGGGGGTGAAGGCACGTGACACGATGCGGCGCAGCCGGGCATGCCTCGGGTCATCCATGTTGATCATTGACCCGAAGTACTCGTTGAACTCGACCGGAAGGTCCGCGATCGAGGTGGCGCCCTTGCCGGAGCAGAACACCTCGGGGTTCCGGCTGGCCTCCACCACGTCCGCGTGCCGGACCAGGGCGTAGTACCCGGGACCCGTTTCGAAGATGAACTCGGGCTCGGCGTAGAACGGCGGGTGGTCCAGCGCCCGCAGCGTCGCGAACGCAGCCTGCCGGTCGGCAAGCGGCCAGCCCCAGAACTCGGTGTCCGAAAGGTCGATGTGTTCCGCTGAGAGTGGGGGGTATTGAGCCGTCACGCGCGACACCCTTCCGCCGGTGACCTTCGTAATGCATGCAGGCCTTTGGCCCATCGTCGCATTGCCAGCCGTGCGCCGGGAAGCCGCGGGCGGCCGCCGGGCCTGCTGTGACATCCTGGCCTGGTGAAAGCGTCTGGGTATCCCGCATATGACGTTGCGGCCTACATCAGCGCCCTCCGCCATGAGGGGCAACTGCTCGCCGATGAGGCCGAGCGGGCGGGGATGCGCGCGGCCGTTCCCTCCTGCCCCGGCTGGAGGGTGGCTGACCTGCTGCGGCACACCTCCTATGTGCACAGGTGGGCGGCCAGGGTCGTTGCGGAGCGGATCCAGCACCCGGTTGGCGAGCCGCTGGAGGAAGAGATCCTCCGGCAGGGACCCGATGAGGAGTCGCTGGTCGGATGGTTTCGCGATGGCCATGCCGCGCTGGTGCGGGCGCTCGAAGAAGCCGACCCGGACCTGGACTGCTGGGCGTTCCTGAACGCGCCCTCGCCGCTGGCCTTCTGGGCCCGGCGCCAGGCGCACGAGACCGCGATCCACCGGGTGGACGCCGAGCAGGCCGCCGCCGCCTCCGCAGTGGTGGACTCACGGTTCGAGCCCGCGTTCGCGGCGGACGGCGTCGACGAGCTGATCATGGGCTTCCTCGCCCGCAACATCCGCCGCAGCAGCTGGCGCGGCCTGGGCGGCGACCTGGCGATCCATGCCGACGACGGGCCGGCCGCGCAGGCGGACTGGCTGATCGCCGGCGGACCAGGCGACGCCGCCGTGTCCCGTGGCACCGGGCCGGCCGACTGTGCGGTCACCGGCCGGGCCCGTGATCTCTACCTGCTGCTGTGGAACCGCGGGCCGGCGGACGGGCTGAAGGTCGCCGGCGATCGCGACGTCCTTACCGCGTTCGGCCGCGAGGTCCACATCACCTGGCACTAGGGCTGGCCGGCAGGCAGGGCTGGCCCAGGTTGACATCCGTACCTTCCAACGCGATCCGCGTCCCGGTTGCGCGACCGGGATGTAGCACGGCGCACCCCTCACCCCACCCCCCCCCGATTGTCATGATTGTCACAGCCATGACATTTGGTGGAGGGGCGGGGACGGGAGTGGGTATCGGCGGTGTGGGGGTTGGCGGGTGCGCTACCCTGGTGGCATGCGTTCCGCTCGGCTGCTCCTTACCTAGCCGCGCCGACCCGTTGGTGCGGCTGCCCCTCGTGGACCGGGGGGCTTTTTAGTTGCCGGAGCAGGACCGATTCGTGTGAGGGAAGGTCATGACAGCCGCCGATAGTGCCGAGCGGGCACAGCAGCATTACGACCCGCGCGACGTCCAGGAGAAGTGGCAGACGCGCTGGGCTGCGATGGATCTGTTCCGGGCCAGCGATGACCCCGCGGACACCCGGCCGCGGACCTATCTGCTGGACATGTTCCCCTACCCCTCTGGTGACCTGCACA
Source organism: uncultured Actinomycetes bacterium (assembly GCA_963813395.1). GTDB lineage: Bacteria > Actinomycetota > Actinomycetes > Streptosporangiales > Streptosporangiaceae > DASXKD01. The sequence continues at coordinate 121,239 of CAWEYV010000007.1, read as the reverse complement.
TGGGGCACGCGGAGGCGTATGCGATCGGGGACGCGATTGCCCGTTACTACTTCCACCGCGGGCACAACGTCCTGCATCCCATTGGCTGGGATGCGTTCGGGCTGCCCGCAGAGAACGCGGCGATCAGGAACAACACGCACCCGGCCGACTGGACCTACGCGAACATCGAGACCCAGGCGGCATCGTTCCGCCGTTACGCGGTGTCGTTCGACTGGTCGCGGCGGCTGCAGACCTGCGACCCCGAGTACTACCACTGGAACCAGTGGCTGTTCCTGCGCTTCTACGAGCGCGGCCTGGCCTACCGCAAGGACGGCTACGTCAACTGGTGCCCCGTCGACCAGACCGTGCTGGCCAACGAGCAGGTCATCAACGGCAGATGCGAGCGGTGCGGGTCCGAGGTCATCCGGCGGCTGCTGACGCAGTGGTACTTCAAGATCACCGAGTATGCGGACCGGCTGCTGGCCGACATGGCCGACCTGACCGGCAAGTGGCCCGACCGCGTGCTGCTGATGCAGCACAACTGGATCGGGCGCTCCGAGGGGGCCGAGATCCAGTTCCAGGTGGAGGGCCGGGACGAGCCGGTCACCGTGTTCACCACCCGCCCGGACACGCTGTACGGTGCGACGTTCTTCGTTGTCGCGGCCGACTCGCCGCTGGCGGAGGAGGTGTGCGCTCCGGAGCAGCGCGAGGCGCTGGCGGAGTACCTGACGCAGGTACGGAAGCTGACCGACATCGAACGGCAGTCAGCGGACCGGCCAAAGACCGGGGTGTTCCTGGGCCGGTATGCCATCAACCCGGTGAACGGCGAGCGCATCCCGGTCTGGGCCGCCGACTACGTGCTGCCTGACTACGGCACCGGGGCGATCATGGCGGTGCCCGCGCACGACCAGCGTGACCTGGACTTTCGCCCGGACGCACGGGCTGCCGGTGACCCTGGTCGTGGACACCGGCGGGCCGGACCCGGCGGCCACCGGCGTCGCGACCTCGGGAGATGGCACGCTGGTCAATTCCGGGCCGATCAACGGCCTGGACAAGGCCGCGGCGATCGCCAAGATCACCGAGATCCTGGCCGAGCGGGGTCAGGGCCGGGCGGCCGTCAGCTTCCGGCTGCGGGACTGGCTGGTATCCCGGCAGCGGTTCTGGGGCACGCCCATCCCGATCATCTACTGCGGGTCCTGTGGCGAGGTGCCGGTCCCCGACGAGCAACTGCCGGTAGTCCTGCCGGACCTGCGCGGCCAGGACCTGGCCCCCAAGGGCGTCTCGCCGCTGGCGGCTGCGACCGACTGGGTGAATACGGAATGCCCCAAGTGCGGCGGGCCCGCCAAGCGGGACACCGACACCATGGACACCTTCGTCGACTCGTCCTGGTACTTCCTGCGCTACTGCTCACCCCGGTACGAGCACGGCCCGTTCGAGGTGGAGGCGGTGCGGCGCTGGGCGCCCGTGGATCTGTACGTGGGTGGTGTCGAGCACGCGATCCTGCATCTGCTGTACGCGCGGTTCTTCACCAAGATCCTCTACGACATGGGGATGGTTGACTTCACCGAGCCGTTCACGCGGCTGATCAACCAGGGCCAGGTGATCAACCAGGGCCGGGCCATGTCCAAGTCCCTGGGCAACGGCGTGGACCTGGCCGAGCAACTGGCTGCGCATGGCGTCGATGCCATCCGGCTGACGATGATTTTCGCCAGCCCCCCCGAAGATGACATCGACTGGGCCGACGTGAACCCCGATGCCACCGTTAAGTTCCTGGGAAGGGTGTGGCGTGTCGCGGCGGACGCTGGGGCTGCGGTCCCCAGCCCCGGGCCGGGCGATGCCGAGCTGCGCAAGATCACTCACCGGACGATCGACGAGGTCACGCGGCTGGTGGAGGCCTCGCGGCTGAACGTCGCGGTGGCCCGGCTGATGGAGCTGACCAGCGCGGCCCGGCGTGCCATCGACTCCGGCCCGGGAGCCGGTGACGCGTCCGTGCGCGAGGCCGCGACGGTGCTGGCGATCCTGCTGTCGATCTTCGCCCCCTACACGGCCGAAGAGGCGTGGGAACTGCTGGGGAACGAGCCGTCGGTAGCCCGGGCGGGATGGCCGTCGGCCGACCCGGCGCTGCTGGTTCAGGAGACGGTGACCTGTGTGGTGCAGGTCAGCGGCAAAGTCCGTGACCGTCTGGAGGTCCCGCCGGACATCAGCGAAGATGACCTGCGTGCCCTGGCCCTGGCTGCCCCCGGCGTCGCCCGCAACCTGGCCGGCCGGGACATCCGCAAGGTCATCGTCGTCCCCCCGCGCCTGGTCAACATAGTCCCCGCCTAAGCGCCCGAGCCGACTGCTGGCGCCGCGCAGAACCAGCCTGTGCCGGTCGTTACGGGAAGCTGTCAACGGCGGCTGCGGGCGAGACGAATTCCCAGATGTGGGTCCTGTGCCGGTCGTCACCGGCAGCTGGCAATGGAGCGGTACCGGGTGCGTGGGGTTCCAGGGGGCCCGGCCCCCCGGGCTAGCATTGCGTCTGAGGCCTGCGGTGAAGGCGACGAACGTCGCCGAGCAGGCTTCGCCCCTGTAACGCCTCAGACGCGCCGGAGCACAGCCACGACGCGGCCTAGGATGGTCGCGTCATCGCCGGGGATCGGAACGTATTCCGGGTTGTGCGGCATCAGCCAGGCATGATCGTTTGCCATCTTGAGCGTCTTGACTGTGGCCTCACCGTCGATCATCGCGGCCACGATGTCGCCATTCTCGGCCTCGGGCTGCTGCCGGACCACGACCCAGTCGCCGTCCGCGATCGCGGCGTTGATCATGGAGTCCCCGACAACCTTGAGCAGGAACAGCGTGCCGTTGCCGACGAGCTGCTTGGGCAGCGGGAAGATCTCCTCGATGGCCTCCTCGGCCAGGATGGGGCCACCAGCGGCGATCCGGCCGATCACCGGCACGAACGCGGCCTCCTGGGAGGGAATGTCGAACACGACATCCTCGGTGTCCTCCGCATCCGGGCGGACGGCGGGGTGTCCGGGCAGCCGTACCTCCACCGTGCGCGGGCGCCCGGCATCACGTCTCAGATAGCCCTTACTCTGCAGCGTGGAAAGCTGGTAGGAAACGCTGGAAGTGCTGGTCAGGCCGACGGCCTCGCCGATCTCACGCATGGATGGGGGATAGCCGCGGCGCTGCACCGAGTCCTTGATGACCTGTAGGACCTTGCGTTGCCGCCAGGTGAGCACGTGGTTGGGGTCTGGGTGGTCAGGCATCTCGGTGACCACTGTGGGGACGCTGCCCTTGGGCTTGCGGCCTGGCCTGCCCTTGGGTTTGCCGCCCGGCTCGACGCTGATGCCGTTCTCGAGCGGAGCGTCGGATGCATCGCCCTCCGCGCTGCGGGCCATCTGCTCACCTCCCGATCTTGTCGCTGAGTTCTGTGCTGACGTTAGCGCTTGCCACGCTAGACATCAAACATCTGTTCGACGTGCCGGGAAAATGTCGTACCCCCACGATAGAAGAGTATCGCACGGACGTTCGATTGAACATGTGTTTGAGTGGCGGGTCCATCGGCGGTTAGAATCGAACTGCTGTGCGATAGCTCTCACTCGATGAGGGGAGGCCCAGGATGAGCGCAGCGACCGCAGGGGAGCCGGGACGGCGCGCAGGGGCGACGGTCAGGCAGTGGAGTCTGGCGGCGCCACCCGCGCAGGAGGCTGGCCGGCCCGTGTCCGGGCAGCAGGCCGGGCGGGCCGTGCCGGGGCGGCGGGTTCCGGCGGCGGCGCTAAGGCACCGGACCGGGTCGGCTGCGCCCGGGCGGCGTGTAGCGGCGGTCCCGGGGCAACGGTCGCGGACGATAGCGCCTGGGCAGCGAGCCGCGACCACGCCCGGGCTGCGGCTCGAGACGGTGGCGGGACACCTGGCCGTGGTGGCGCCGCGTCAGCGTGCCGGGACAGTGGCGGGGCCGCGTGGCACGGGCACCCCGGCGCAGTGGGATGCCACGGCGGACAGGCGCGGCCGGCCGGGGCGGCGAGACCGCACCCTCCGGCCTTGACCGTGGTGCTACCACAGTCGGCCGCGGAAGAAGAGTGGCCTGCGGTGCCCGCGCCCCTGCGGAAGCCCGAGATGGGAATGGATGAGTGGGAACGCCGCGCGGCGCGCCGCGCGCCGCAGCGGCCCGCCCAGGCTCTGCGGGGCCGGGCCCGGCCCCGCACCCGCCTCACCCGGCGCGGGCGGATTGTAGTGTCCGCGCTGGTCATGGCAGCCGTGCTGCTGGTAGCGGTCCTCGCCTGGTTCGGGGGAGCGACCAGGGCAGAGGCCGCGGGCAGTGGCTCGCCGCCGTCCGCTGTGTACCGCAATCTGGCCAAAGTAGTTGTCCAGCCAGGGGAGAGCCTGTGGGCGATCGCGGCGCAGGCCGAGCCCACCGCCGACCCGCGTAGCGTGATCCAGCAGATCATCGACCTCAACGCGCTTGGCGGGGCATCGATCCAGCCTGGCGAGCGCCTGTGGGTGCCGCGCGGCTGAGCGCGACACGCCGGCGGTGGGCTGCCACTGGGTTCCGGCACCGGTGCCGACGAGGGCAACTGTGCGAGTGCTGGCCACGCCGGCGAGATTGAGCTTGCTTTGGGGGCGCGGCTGACGTACGGTACACAACATCTAGTAGTTACATGGCTGTAGTTCATCCACAAGTTGTGTTCAGAGGAACCGGCTCCGTGGTTGTCCCAGTGAGAGGTGATCCCGTTGTTCTGCCCATACTGCAGGAACCCAGACAGCCGGGTCATGGACAGCCGTACCGCCGACGACGGGGCCGCGATCCGGCGGCGGCGGGCTTGCCCGTCGTGCGGGCGAAGGTTCACCACGCAGGAGACGGTGATCCTGATGGTGGGCAAGCGCAGCGGAGCCACCGAGCCGTTCACCCGGCACAAGATCGTTAATGGCGTGCGCCGGGCTTGCCAGGGCAGGCCGGTCACCGAGGACCAGCTGGCCATACTTGCCCAGCAGGTAGAGGACGAGATGCGGTCGCGAGGCTGCGCAGAGGTGCCCTCCCACGAGGTAGGGCTCGCGATCCTGCGCCCACTGCGGGAGCTGGACGAGGTCGCCTACCTGCGTTTCGCCTCGGTATACAGGGGCTTTGAGTCACTCACGGATTTCGAAGACGAGATCGCGGCGCTGCGTTCGGCTCACAACGGGGCCGGGCGTGACGCCGCCCATGTGCCGGCGCCCTGACCCAGGGCACGCGCAAACCATCGGGATGGGCCTGGCCATGGGCCCGTATGGGGTCCATGTGGATCCCGGAAGGGGGACAACATGACCGAGACGGCGAGCGGTGCCGCGTCGCGTGGTGGCCGGAAGGCGCTCAAGGGGCTCAGTATCCAGCGCATCCACACCCGCGAGGGAGTCCATCCCTACGACGAGGTCACCTGGCAGCGCCGTGACGTCGTCATGACCAACTGGCGTGACGGCACGGTCAACTTCGAGCAGCACGGGGTGGAGTTCCCCGATTTCTGGTCCGTCAACGCGGCCAACATCGTGACGACCAAGTACTTCCGTGGCGCGGTCGGCACACCACAGCGTGAGTGGAGCCTCAAGCAGCTCGTCGACAGGGTCGTCGGAACGTACGTGGCCGCCGGTATCAAGCACAGCTACTTCGCGACCCCGAAGGACGCGGAGATCTTCGACCACGAACTCAAGCACGCGCTGATCCACCAGGTCTTCAGCTTCAACTCACCCGTCTGGTTCAACGTCGGAACGAACTCCCCGCAGCAGGTCTCGGCGTGCTTCATCCTGTCGGTTGATGACACGATGGATTCGATTCTGGAGTGGTACAAGGAAGAGGGCCTGATCTTCAAGGGCGGGTCGGGGTCCGGCGTGAACCTTTCCCGCATCCGGTCGAGCCGGGAACTGCTGACCTCGGGTGGCACGGCCAGTGGGCCTGTGTCGTTCATGCGCGGCGCGGATGCGTCCGCGGGCACGATCAAGTCGGGCGGTGCCACCCGCCGGGCCGCGAAGATGGTCGTCCTCGACGTGGACCATCCCGACGTCGAGGAGTTCATCGAGACCAAGGCACGCGAAGAAGAAAAGATCCGCGTGCTGCGCGATGCCGGGTTCGACATGGATCTCGGTGGCAAGGACATCGCCAGCGTCCAGTACCAGAACGCCAACAACTCGGTCCGCGTATCCGACCAGTTCATGCGGGCTGTCGAGGAGGGCGGCACGTTCGGCCTGGCGGCCAGGCTGACCGGGGAGACCCTCGAGACCGTGGACGCAAAGAGCCTGTTCCGGAGGATGGCAAAGGCCGCCTGGGAATGTGCCGACCCGGGAATCCAGTACGACGACACGATCAATAACTGGCATACATGCCCGGAAACAGGAAGAATTACGGCAAGTAACCCGTGCTCCGAGTATGTCCACCTCGATAATTCGTCGTGTAATCTCGCGAGCATTAATCTTCTGAAATTCCTGGACAATTCCGACAATTTCGATGTGAAGCGGTTCGAGCAGATCACCGAGCTGGTGATCACCGCGATGGACATTTCCATCTGCTTCGCCGACTTCCCGACTGAGAAGATCACGGAAACTACCCGGGCTTACCGTCAGCTCGGTATCGGTTATGCCAACCTGGGCGCGCTGCTGATGGCGACCGGGCACGCGTACGACTCCGAGGGCGGGCGGGCGATCGCGGCGGCCATCACGTCGCTGATGACCGGCACCGCGTACCGGCGGTCCGCTGAACTCGCGGCCGTCGTCGGCCCCTACGACGGGTACGAGCGCAACGCCACCCCCCACAAGCGGGTGATGCGCAAGCACGCCGACGCCTGCGGTCAGATCACAACCTTCGGCGGCATGGACCGCGGCATCCACGCCGCCGCGACCACTGCCTGGCAGGAGTGCCTGGCCCTAGGTGAGACAAATGGGTATAGAAACGCCCAAAGTAGCCTATTGGCACCTACTGGCACCATAGGCCTCATGATGGACTGTGACACCACTGGTGTGGAGCCTGACCTGGCGCTGGTCAAGTTCAAGAAGCTGGTCGGCGGCGGCTCCATGCAGATCGTCAACCAGACGGTCCCTCGCGCCCTGACGAGCCTTGGATACCAGCCCGAGCAGGTCGAGGCGATCACCGAGTACATCGCCGAACACGGTCACGTCGTGGACGCCCCAGGGCTGCGGCCGGAGCACTACGAGGTCTTCGACTGCGCGATGGGAGAGCGTGCCATCAGCCCGATGGGTCACGTGCGGATGATGGCCGCCGTCCAGCCCGGGCTGAGCGGTGCCATCAGCAAGACCGTCAACATGCCGGAAAGCGCCACGGTCGAGGACATCGAGAAGATCTACTTCGAGGGCTGGAAGCTGGGGCTGAAGGCGCTGGCGATCTACCGCGACAACTGCAAGGTCGGCCAGCCGCTCTCGGATGCCAGGAAGAAGCCGGAGAAGGCTCCGGACAAGGCCCCGGCATCCCGGCATGAGGTCCGCCCGGTGCGCCGCCGCCTGCCCAGGCAGCGTCCGGCCAGCGTGACCCGGTTCTCGGTAGCCGGCGCTGAGGGCTACATGACCGTCTCCAAGTACCCCGACGACGGCGTGGGCGAGGTCTTCCTCAAGCTGGGCAAGCAGGGCTCCACGCTAGCCGGTGTGATGGACGCCTTCTCGATGGCGATCTCCATCAGCCTGCAGTACGGGGTCCCGCTCGAGAAGTGGGTGGAGAAGTTCACCAACATGCGCTTCGAGCCGGCCGGTGTCACCGACGACCCGGACATCCGGATCGCGAGTTCGGTGATGGACTACGTGTTCCGCCGTCTGGCGCTCGACCACCTGCCCTACGAGACGCGCGCCGAGCTGAGCGTCCTGTCGGCAGCCGAGCGCGCCGCACAGCTCGCGGGGGAAGACCCCGGCGCGATCACCGAAGAGATGGATCCGGCCGAGATGGCCCAGTCGGCTCCCCGCGAGCTGCCGCTCCCAGACCGTCCGGCACAGCAGGAGCGCGCCACTGGCCAGCAGCAGTCTGGCCGGACCGGACAGCCGGAGCAGGCCGGACAGCAAGAGCGGCCGGGGGAGCAGGAACGTTCGCCCCAGAACGGCCAGCCCGCCGCGCAGCCGCGCAGTTCGACTGAGCTGCTCGAGTCGCAACAGGGCCGCACCGCGGATGCGCCGCTCTGCCTCATCTGCGGCACCAAGATGCGCCCCGCCGGAAGCTGCTACGTCTGCGAGGGCTGCGGCGCCACCAGCGGCTGCAGTTGATTCTGGGCAAAGTGCGGCAGATAGCCGGTGCCAATATACGAGTAGCTCTAACGGAAGAATTACCTGCTCAAGAGGGGTGCGACTAGATGGCCGCGCTCCTCTTGATGCCAATTTGAACGTCGCCCGTAGCATTGGATGCGATCCGTCTGCCTGTGAACGGATTCCTCCATAACCGGCGCTGAAGAGTTCGGTGCATGGCTCCTGAGCCCGGTTACCGAGTGAGGACGAGCCACTGGCCGCCGTCTATCAGTTCGCGGGCCGCGTCCAGGTGGCCGGCGTGGGTGGCGGTCTCGGTGATCACGTGCAGCAGGGTCTTGCGCAGTGGCCGGGGCGGGAAGTTGGTGAAGAAGTCTGGCCACCACTTTGGCATCGCGTCGATCGGCGTCGCGGCGATGATCGCGTTGGCCTTGGTTATCTCTTCTCGGTACAGATCGAGGATCGCGGCACCCGGTACATCTGCCGGAACCTGCCATGCCTCGTCCCCGGAGGTCAGCGTGATCTGCTCGCCCGCGACGGCCCCGCGGAACCAGAACTGCTCGACCTCCAAGGCCAGGTGCCGCACCATGCCCAGGGGCGTCCAGCCTGACGGCAGCACAGGCTGCCGCAGGTCGTCCTCGGAGAGTCCGTCCAGGGCGCCCAGCACGTGCTCGCGCTGTGAGTTCAGTGACGTCAGAAGCGCGTCCTTCTCGTCGTTCACCACCCAAGGATGACGTACGGGCCTGCTGGAAGTAAGCGGCTCGGTTGTTTATTCCGACACTGCCCAAAGACGCTGGCACACCGAGACGCAGACTCCGGCCTCTCCTCGGGCGAGCGCGGCGGCCTGACCCTCACATCAGACATGTGATCGGTGCTGGATCACACTCTGGCGGTGTCGCGGCGCAGGCGCCAGACGGCGCCGGCTACCTCGCGGCAGTACTGCGAGCCTGTTGTGAACGGTTCCGCGCGGGGAGATCGGGCTCATGAGGCCGCGGACGTGCATGGTCGGGCCGAAGCCCAGGTGCCAGTGTCAAGGTGACGGCGACGGAGATCACCGCCATGACGGCCATCGCCGCGCCGGGCGAGGTCCACTCGGCCACCGCACCAGCGACGGTGGCGCCGACGCCTTGCATGGCGAGCATTCCTGAGGAGTGCAGCCCCAGGGCGTGCCCGCTCAGTTCGCCGGGTGTCAGGGCCATCAGGCGTTGCTGTAGCAGCAGGCTCGCCGAATACCCGACCGATGCGAGTACCACAGCCGCCGCCGCGATGGGCAGCGCCGGCTGCAAGACGAAAACCAGATAGGGAGCGGCGAGAAGCAGGCGCAGCGGTGCGCTGAGCCGCTCCCGCCACCGGGAAGGAATGAACCGGCCGGTCAGCGTGTCGCCGACAAGCATTCCAAGGGCCGCGAAAGCGAAGAGGAGCCCTGCATGCCGGGGCGCGTACGGCACGAAAAGGGCTTCGCAGCCGACGATCAGCCCGTTGGGCACCCACAAGGCTAGATAGACATAGCGGCGGGGAACGCAGGACCATAGCTGCGCGTTGTTCCGCCAGGTCTGCGCGATCGACGGCCGTCCGGCGGTGCGCGGCGGCCGTTTGCTGAGACCGAATCGCGCGACAGCAGCGGCGATGACGTACGCAGCGGCGCCGGACAGCAGCGCACCGCGTGGCGACAGGATGGCCACGAGCACGCCGCCGACTGCGAACCCGCAGATCTGCATGATGCCGACGGACATGTTGAGCACGGAGCGGCCGAGCAGATAGCCCTCTGCCGGAAGGATCTCGTTCAGCAGCCCGTAGCGCACTCCGCCGCCCAGCGAGGCGATCGTTCCGAGGCCTGCGGCAATGGCAAAGATCGCCCACACAGGCAGTCCGGGGATGGCCTGAGCGGCGGTGCCGAGGGCGAAGGCCAGCGCGATGCAGGCCATCGCGGCGCGCGGCGGCAGGCGGTCGGCCGCCGATAGCAGCGCCGTGGCACCGATCAGCTGGGCGAGTGAGGGGCCGAACATGCTCAGTGCGGACAGCAGCGGAGAGCGCGTCGCCGCATATACCAACGTCCCCAAGGCCAGACCGGTCACCGTGGTGGCCGCTACCTGCACCGATGAGGTCAGGAAGAGCGGCGTGAACTCCGGCGCCCCAAAGAGCTCGCGGTAGGTGCGCATGGGACGGAGTCTGAATGGCCCTTCCGCACGAACGTTATTGTTTCGCGAGGAGGCGAAACGATGGGCTGGTGGCAGGTCAACGCGGACACTCTTGCGGAGAGCCGGTTTGTCATTTCTCCGCTGGCCGAGGCCACCGCGAGCCTGATCGTCCTGGAAAGAGGAACGGCCGCGCACCAGGGCGAGCGGACCTGGCTCGACGCCCACCAGCCCGCCTACCGGGAACGGCTGGCCGCTGACCCGGTCACCGCGCTGCTTGTGCGGGCTGCCCTCGGCCCCCACTGGATCGCGGACTTCTTCACGATCGCGCCTGGCGAGGGTGAACCGACGCCGGCAGAGGACCTGGCACGGATGCGCGAGAGGTTGCCGGAGATCGCCCGCGCGGACCTGACGATGTCACTAGGCGGCCCACTGCCCGCCAGCCTGAACCGGTCCGATCTGCCGGAACGCGCCGCGGACCTGCTGGAATGGGTGTGGGCACAGACAGTGCTGCCCTACTGGCCGCGGCGCCGGCAGATCATGGAGGCAGATATCGTCGCGCGGACCAGACAGCTGAGCCAAGGCGGCTGGGCGGCGGCACTGGGCGATATGCGCCCGGGGATGCGGTGGCTGGGCGAGGGCCGCTTGCAGATCAACGCGCACAACTACCCGCCGCGAAAGATTGCCGGGGCCCAGTTGCTGTTCGTCCCCGTTACCCCAGGCCAAGGCTGGGTCTCGTGGGACCTGCCACACCGGTACGCGGTGATGTACCCATGCTCGGGCGTACTGGCCCAAGCAGACCCGGTGCCGGTGCCGGAGGCGCTGAGCGTGCTGCTCGGGCCCGCGCGGGCGGGCGTCCTGGTCCTCCTGGAAACCCCGAAAAGCACGACGCAGCTTGTGGCGCTGACCGGCCAGAGGCTGGGCTCGGTGGGCCGCCACCTCAAGGTCCTGCTCGATGCCCGCCTGGTACAACGCAGACGAGCCGGGCGGTCCGTGCTCTATTACCGGACGGCGGCCGGTGAAACTCTGCTGGAGGCTCAGCACAGTGGATGACGATGCCCGGCCCGGCCGCGCGCCCGGTTACGCCCGCCGGCAGCCTTTTGACCTGGTCACAGGCGCTGTCAAAACTCTTCGAACTTGTATTTGATAAACATGACCGGACTGCTAGTATGACACAGCCATAGCTACTACAGGCCGGAGGTCTGACGATGAGCCGTGCAGAGCAGTCTGACCGGGCCGGCCTGGACCTTACCCCGCGTCAGTGCAAGGTCATGCATGCCATAGAGGACTCGATACAGCGCCACGGCTACGGGCCTACCTTGCGGGAGATCGGCGAAGCAGCAGGGCTGGCGAGCACATCGAGCGTCTCTCACCAGCTTTCGGTGCTGCAGAAGAAGGGATACCTGAGCCGCGGCGCGGGGCGCCCGCGCACGGCCGTGGTCCGGCCGTCCACTGCCCCGCCGGTCCGGCAGCGGGACGATCAGGCGGGGAACGAGATCGGGCGGCAGAGGGTCGCTCATGTGCCGCTGGTCGGGCGCATCGCGGCGGGCGGCCCGATCCTCGCCGACCAGTCGGTCGAGGACGTCTTCCCGTTGCCCAGGCAACTGGTCGGCGAGGGAGAGCTCATCATGCTCCAGGTCGTCGGCGACTCTATGATCAACGCTGCGATCGCCGATGGCGACTGGGTGGTTGTCCGCCCGGAGTCGGACGTCGAGAACGGAGACATTGTCGCCGCGACCATCGACGGAGTCGAGGTCGAAGGGACGGTCAAGACCTTCAAACGAGCTGACGGTCACGTCTGGCTGATACCGCACAACCCCGCCTACGCCCCGATCCTTGGCGACGACGCGACCATTGTCGGCAAGGTGGTCGCCGTGCTGCGGCGCGTATGAGCGAGCCGAGCCAGCCAACGCTGCTCAGTGGCCCCTGTACGCTGCGCCGCTGGCCGCCACTGGCTAGGCAAGGGACACCAGGCGGGCGCCGCCGTCGGCTTCGATGATGGTTCCGGTGAGATTGGGATTGGTGGCGGCCACGGCCACAACTTCGGCGATGTCCTCGGCGGTGGCGACGCGCCTGGCCGGGAGCACCTGGGCGGCCTGGCCGAAATAGGCCGCGCGGGCGTCCTCGGGAAACGCGCTCCACCAGGGCGTGTCCACCAGCCCTGGGGAGACCCCGTTGACCCGGACCGGTGCGAGTTCCACGGCCAGCGGTTCGACGAGCGCTTCGACGGCGCCGTTGATGGCCGCGATACCCGCCGTCCCGGGCATGCCCGCGCGGGCCGTGACCGCGCCGAGCAGCGTGATCGACCCATCGGACGCCAGGCGCGGCAAGACAGCCTGGATCGTGGTGATGTGCCCCCAGAACTTGGCGTCAAAGGCACGGCGGAGCATATCGAGGTCCAGGCCGGCGATCGGCCCCGGACCCTCGTTGCCGGACAGCGTGATGATGAGCCAGTCGATGCTGCCGATCACATCGGCAACGGCGGCGATTTCGTCGCGGTTGCCGCCGTCGGCCTGGTGACCAATCAGTTCCGGGTCGCTGGACGACACCGCGTCGAGGCGTTCCTTGCTGCGCCCCGCGATATGGACGCTGGCACCGGCGGCACCCAGCAGGCGCGCCGTGGCCGGCCCGATGCCGGACGTTCCGCCGACGACAAGTGCGGTACGGCCAGTCATGATGTCCTCCTCTAATTCGAGCCGAGACGTCTCGTCTCGATTTAAGGTAGCATAGGCCGGGTGAACACCCGATCCGGCGGCGAGCACCCCGGTGACGGGCACTCCGGCCGCGGGCATCCCGGCGGCGAGCGGCCCGGGCGCAGGCGAAGCGAGCAGAGCCGCCTCGCAATCCTCACCGCGGCCTATGAACTCGTCGCCGAGGTCGGCTACGCACGGCTGACGATCGAGGGGATCGCGGCCCGAGCCGGGACCGGGAAGCAGACGATCTACCGCTGGTGGCCGTCCAAGGCGGACGTCGTCCTCGACGCGCTGGCCACCAAGGCTGATCTGCACATCCCGATCCCGGACGAGGGCAGTTACGCCGCGGACCTGCGGGCGTTCCTGCTCGCCAGCTTCGCCCTCGGCCAGCCCACGCTCATCGGCATCCTGCGCGCCCTGATGGCCGAGGCGCAGATCGACCCCGAGTTCTGGCAGCGGTTCCGGCACGGGTTCCTGCAGCGGCGGCGGGACGCGCTTGGCGTCATCACCGGCCGCGCGCAGGCCCGGGGTGACCTGCCGCCCGGTGTGTCCCCCGGCACGGTCGCGGACATCGTGTTCGGCGTCATCTGGTACCGGATACTCGCCACCCGTGAGCTGCCCGGCAGCGGGCTGGCCGACGAGCTCGTCACCGCGGTGGCGGGCCCGCACCCACTACCAAGGAAGCGATCATGAGCGAAGCACCCACGATCTTCATCACCGGCGCCACCGACGGTCTCGGCCGCGCCCTGGCCAGCCGGCTCGCGGCTGATGGGGCGAGCCTGATCCTGCACGGCCGCGACGCCGGCAAGCTCGAGTCGGCCGCGGCCGAGATCAGCGCCGCGTACGGCGTGGATCACCCGCAGATCCTCCGCGCCGACCTGGCCGACCTGGCCGAGGTCCGCAAGCTGGCCGTTGACGTGCAGAACACCACCGGCCGCCTCGACGCGTTCGTCAGCAACGCGGGCATCGGCGGCGGGATGCCCGACGGGCGGGAACGCCGCACCAGCGCCGACGGGTACGAGCTGCGGTTCGCCGTGAACTACCTGGCCGGATTTCTGCTCACCCTGGAGCTCCTGCCGCTGCTGCGCCGGTCCGCGCCAGCCCGCATCGTCAACGTGGCCTCCCTCGGACAGCACCCCATCGACTTCTCCGACATCATGATCACTCGCGGCTACAGCGGCACACGTGCCTACGGGCAGAGCAAGCTTGCCCAGATCATGTCCGGCTTCGAGCTGGCCGCCCGGGTCCCTGCCGCCGAGGTCACGGTCAACAGCCTGCACCCGGCCACCTACATGCCCACCAAGATGGTGCTCGAGGAGGTCGGCCACCACATCGACAGCATCGAGACGGGGGTCACCGCGACGCGCCGGCTGGTCAGCGATCCCGCGCTTGCCGGGGTCACCGGCCGGTTCTACGACCGCACCCGCGAGGCCAGGGCCGCCGCGCAGGCCTATGACGCTGCCGCCCGGGCCGAACTGTGGCGGCGCAGCCTGGAACTCACCGGCCATCCCGGCATCGGCTGACCGCCCACCCGCGGTACTTCCAATGATCCACCGCCCGCGCCGTCGGGGGCGGCCGTCGGCGGCTTCCCGTCACCGCCAGGTCTGTAGGAACATTCTGAACGGCTGTCGCCGCCCGCTCTCGGGCCGCCCGCCAGCGGTCTTCCAAGGTCGGTGAACACGGGCACTGCGGGTGGTATCCCATTGTGCGCCCCCGTAAACCGTCGGTAGTGCGCTATACAAGGATGAGCACGAGGGAGCAACATGCGGCCTAACGAGGGACCCGGGCCGGCCACAAGAACGGCCCGCGAACGGCTCGACCAAGTGCGCGATGCATTGCGCGCTGCCCCGATGCCGGTCAAGGTTGTATTGGTCGCGGCCGTCCTCGCGCTCGTGATCTTCGTCCCCTTCCTCAAGGTGCGGCTCGCCGACCTCATCGTGGTCATTCCGCTGCTTTACGGGCCGTACGCGGTATGGCGCGGCCGGACCTCCCTGCTCGCCTCCATCGGGGTCGGGCTGTGGGGGATAGCCGTCGTGACCGCGGTGGCGGTGAAGCTCCAGGGCGGCAGCGCGGACTTCGTGCCGTTCCTGCTGCTGCCGGTCGCGGTCGTGGCCGCCGCCCACGCACCGGTTCTGGCCCGGCAATTCGTGCCCTGCCGGACGGTGGCGTGGGTCCTTGTCTGGTCGGTGCCCGCCGGCATGATCGCCTGGTGGTTCGGCCGCAAGACCCCGGCCATCGGCTACCTCGTGGCCTGGGTACTCGCGGCGGCCGTGCTCGCCTGGCGGCTGGCCAAGGCGTGGCAGGGCCAGCGTGCCGACACAAGGCAGCAGGCCAGGGCCGCCGCGCTGGCGGCGCCGTACGGGGCGGGGCACACCGCTGCCGCCGGGCGGGCCGGGAACGGGGCCGACACCGCACGGACCGTGCGTGCCGCCGAGGGAGTGCGGGGCCAGGTGGCCACGCTCGGCCCGCGGGAGCATCCGGTGGCCCACGGGGATCTGCCCGCGATCACGGTCGAGCAGGCCATGGCGGAACTGGACGCGATGATCGGCCTCGAGCCGGTCAAAGAGCAGATCCGCCAGCTCACCGCGTCGGTGGAAGCGGCGCGCAGGCGGGCTCAGGCCGGGTTCCAGACCGAAAAGCCTATGCAGCACTTCGTGTTCCTCGGGCCCCCCGGTACCGGCAAGACCTCCGTCGCGCGGATCCTCGCCAAGATCTACTACGCGTTCGGGCTGCTGGAAAGGCCCGAGGTGATCGAGGTACAGCGCGCTGACCTGGTCGGCGAGTATCTCGGCGCCACCGCCATCAAGACCAACGAGCTGATCGACTCCGCGCTCGGCGGTGTCT
Source organism: uncultured Actinomycetes bacterium (assembly GCA_963813395.1). Classification (GTDB taxonomy): domain Bacteria; phylum Actinomycetota; class Actinomycetes; order Streptosporangiales; family Streptosporangiaceae; genus DASXKD01. Next base: position 105,401 of record CAWEYV010000007.1, on the reverse strand, counting down.
TGTTCATCGACGAGGCCTACAGTCTGGCCAACGACGGCGAGGGCCACGGGGACAGGTTCGGCAACGAGGCGGTCCAGGCGCTGCTCAAGCGCGCCGAGGACGAGCGGGACAACCTCATCGTCATCCTCGCCGGATACCAGCGGCAGATGGAGGACTTTCTGGCCAGCAACCCCGGGCTGAACTCGCGGTTCGCGATGCGGGTCAAGTTCGGCGGGTACTCGCCGGCCGAGCTGCTGGCGCTCGCCCAGGCCGCGCTGGCCCAGCGGGGGGAGTCGCTCGACCCCGAAGCCGCGGCCGGGCTGGCCCGCATGATGGACGATGTCGGCCGCCGCCGGGTCGCCGACGAGCTGGGCAACGGCCGTTTCGTCCGGAACCTGCTGGAGAAAGCCGGCCAGGCTCGCGACGTCCGGGTGATGGCCGGCGGCCCGGAACCGCCCGCCGCCGAACTGATGACGCTGCGGGCCGGTGACCTGGAGCGGGCGTTCAGCGAGCTGACGTCCCGGTTCCGCGGGTACACCGAGGCGCCCACGGTCGAGGACGCCCTAGCCGAGCTGGACGAGCTGATCGGCCTCGAGCCGGTCAAGCGGCAGGTGCATGAGATCGCCGCCCAGCTGCGGGTGGCGCGGCTGCGGGACAAGCAGGGGCTGGCCAGCCAGCCGCCCGCCCGGCATTTCGTGTTCACCGGCCCGCCAGGGACGGGCAAGACCACGGTCGCCCGCATCCTCGGCCGCATCTTCGCCGCGCTGGGCCTGCTGGTCCGGCCTGAGGTGATCGAGGCACACCGGGCCGACCTGGTGGGCGAGCATCTCGGCTCGACCGCGATCAAGACCGGGAAGCTGATCGACTCCGCACTCGGCGGCGTGCTGTTCATCGACGAGGCCTATTCGCTGTACAACCCGGGGTACTCCGGCGGGGACGCCTACGGGTCGGAGGCGGTCGCGACGCTGCTCAAGCGGGCCGAGGATGACCGGGACCGGCTGGTGATCGTGCTCGCCGGGTACCCGGCGGACATGGACCGGTTCCTGCGCAGCAACCCCGGCCTCTCGTCACGGTTCTCCGTCCGGATCTCCTTCCCCAGCTTCACCGCTACCGAGCTGACCCAGATCATGGGCGTGATCGCGGAGCAGGCGGGGGACTCGTTCGACCCCGATGCGCTGCCCGTGCTCGAGGAGATCTTCCGGGACGCCGCCGCCGCGGAGCGCATCGACGAGCTGGGCAACGGGCGGTTCGCGCGCTCCTTGTTCGAGCGCGCCTGCGCGGCCCGGGACATGCGCGTGGCGGATCTGGGCGAGGCCGCGAGCGCCGCCGACCTGACCACCGTGACGGCGGTGGACCTGATCACAGCCGTCGGCGGGCTGATCAGGGACCCGGGGCGGGAGAGCTAACCGGATCGGGCGCGGTTGAGCTGGCCGGGGATCCGGGGCTAGCTGGGCTGGCGGGTGGCAGGGCGCGGAGCCTTGGCCGGCTACGGCAGCTTGCCGAGTTCGGTGATGAGATCGTCGGTGTCGTTGCCGACATCCCGGATCAGATACATGAGCGTGTGCTGTACCGCGTGCCTGTTCTCGCCCCGGTCGAGCAGGCGCTGCGCGGTTTCCCACAGCTCGGGCGGGTCGCCGCGCCAGAGCCGGTCGCTGAGCACCAGGTGCCTGCGGATGTGCTGTTCGGTCGCGGGGCGGCCGTGCGCGTCGTCGTGGTCGGCGGCCAGCAGCGTCCGGCGCGCCTCGGTCTGGACGGGGTCAAGCGTGCTCAGGTCGATGCCCCGGTAACGGCCGCGCAGCACCGGGAACGCGAACGCGCGCCGGGGCAGGGCCTCCAGGTCGGCGTCGGGCAGCAGCCTGGCGACCAGCCGGCTGTCCAGGCCGAAGGCGGACGGATCCCGGTACACCTTCGCGAAGGTCCCCATCGCCCCGTACACCGCGTCCACGGTCTGCCGGACGGCCTCGCTGGACAGCCCACGGCGCCGGCCGGTCCACCGGACCCAGGCCGCGAGTACGTGCGGTATGGCGTGCTGTTCGGCCGGGCTAAGCATGATCTTCCGGGGCAGCCAGTCGAGCAGGAACGTCTCCGCCTTCGCCGGGCTCATCCGCAGCGGGCGGCCGAAGTCCTGCTCGCAGCCGTAGCTGATGATGTGGTCGGCACACCGGCTGGCCGCCTGACGGTCGGACAGGTCTTCCGCCTCGTCAGAGGCGAGGAACTCGGCGACGAGCATGGCCCTGCGGTCGCTGCTCCAGGCCCGCCGCCGCGCGTCCGCACCGGTCCAGGCGGACCCGGGCTCATGCTCGGCCAGCCCGCCGACGGGGATCTCCACCACTGCAGCGGTGGGCGGCGGCAGGGCACGGATACGCGACCTGATGAAGGCGTGATAGGAGGCGAAGGACTTGCTGACCTTCGGCTCCGGCGTGGTGTGGGTGACCTCCAGCGCGGTTTCCAGGAGGTACCTGGCCTGGGACGGGGCGACCGAGCGGAACGTGCCGCGCCCGGGGCTCCCGTCCGCCTCGGCGCCGTTGGCCCTGCCGCGCTCGAGGAGCTTGTCCACCTGTGAGGTCACCCAGCCGTCGGACAGCATGCCGCGGGCGTTGTAGTCGACGGCGAGAACCAGCGCGTGGGGCTCCGTTCCGGCGTAACTGAACAGGCACACCGCCTCGTCACGGTCGCCGAACGCGTCCGAGTTCACGTGGCAGTCTCCGGCCACCACCGCGCCCACGTGCTCGGCCCAGCCCGGCCGCGGGATCCCGTGCTCGATCAGCTTCAGGGCGGCATCTTCCGCCCGGGCCGCCTGGCGGGAGGTGCCCAAGCAGGCGATGCCCGACAGCAGCGCCAGCGCCGCCGGGCTCTGGTGCTGGCGCGCGTACTCGACCAGTCCTTCGCCGATGAGCTCGTCAAGGTCGGCGCCGGACGGTGAGCCGGGCTCGCCCTCACCCCACCAGGTGCCGAGCAGCTCGCTGACCATCAGCTCGGCGTCGAGCGGGCTGCGCACCGCGAGCAGCTCCCGTGACGCCCGCAGCATCTCCGCGAACAGGGCGTTCGGCGGGGGATCCGGCAACCGTGCCGCGCGCGGCACCCGGCGGTGACCAGACCGGCCAGCGCCTGCGGGGGGGTTCCGACGGCGACCCTGCGAACTCACCCGCTCAGTTTCCCAGATCCATACCGTTACGAGTGTGTTCCACGCGATACCCCGTCCGTTTTCCTGTGCCGGTGCGCGATTGATAGCACGGCGTGCTGCGCGTAGCGCTCACCTGCGGACACGATGTGGCCTAGGATGAGGGAGCCTTACCAGCCGACCATCGTGATGAGTATGGCAGCCGGCGCTTGGCTCCGCACCCCGGTGCGGGTGGTTCCCTGCTGCTGTACTGATGCCGATAGCCTGCTTGAGTCCGCTGTGAGCAGGAAGGAGCCGTGGATGGCAGGCTCGCTCACGGGCGAGAGCCGGTGCGATGAGCACTGACACATCTGTGCCGCAGCCGCGGGTGTCGGGTCTGGATGTCTCGGACTCCGCGCTGCTGGCGACCCTGCTGCGCGAAGCCCCCATCGGCTTTGCCTTCTTCGGCACCGATCTGTGCTTCCGGCGGATCAACCGCAGCCTGGCCCAGCTGCACGGCCGGAACGGTGCCGACCATCTCGGGCTGAGGCCGTCGGAGGTCTGGCCCGAGCAGCTCGGCTCGCGCGCCGAGTCGGCTATCCGCCACGTGCTCGCGGACGATCAGCCGCTGTACGAACCCGACCAGCCGATCGGCGTGGTCGGCGGTGCCAGGCCTGCCGGGGCCGCCTCGGGCAAGGAAAACGGGGTCACCGATCATCCCACGGCGCGCCCACAGCCGAGGCACTGGGCGTTTTCCTGGTTCCCTTCCCACGACCCGGAAGGCAGCATCAGCGGGGTCGCGCTCATCGCCGTGGACGTGACCGAACGGCGCAACTCCGAAGAAGCGGTCCGGCGCAGCGAGGAGCGCTACCGGTCGCTGGTCCAGGCGGGTGCCCAGGTGGTGTGGGTGACCACGCCCTCCGGCGAGATCGCCGAGGACTCCCCGGAGTGGCGCTCGATCACCGGCCAGAGCCTGGAGGAGTACCTGGGCAACGGGTGGCTCGACGCGGTCCACTCCGAGGACAGGGAGCGGGTGGAGCGGGACTGGAGCGCGTCTGTCGACGGCGGCAAGGTCTTCGACCAGCGGTACCGGGTCCGCACCAAGACCGGCTCCTACCGGCACTATGACGTCCGTGCCGTGCCGATCGAGCGGGACGGGAAGATCATCGAATGGGTCGGCGCCAGCACCGACGTGACCGCCCAGCGTGAGGCCGAGGAGATGCGCGGCCGGCTGACCGAGCAGCTCTCGGCGGCCGCGCTGCGCACGGCCCGGCTGCAGCAGGCCACTTCGATGCTGGCCGAGGCGCTCACTGTGGAGCAGGTGGTCGAGGTCATCACCGAGGTCGGCCGGTCCGCGATCGGCGCCGACCGCTCCGCGGTGGTTCTGCTCGACCCCGAGCGGCTGCGGATCCGCACGGTCAACCCGGGCGGCCTGCCGGAGACTCCCGGCTTCCCCGGCGGCGACATCCCGCTGGACGTCCCCAGCGTGGTGACGATGGCTATCAGCACCCGGCGGCCGGTGCTGGTGGAAAGCCCCGAGGCGCTGCGCCGGGTGTTCGCCGACGTCGACCTGGACCTGTTCCTCACCAACACCGACGAGAACGCGTGGGTGGGCATGCCGCTGCTGGCTGCCGGGTCGGCGATCGGGGCGCTGCGGTTCTCGTTCGGCCGGCCGCGGAAGATCACTGACGAGGAGCGGGTGTTCCTCGAAGCGCTCGCGGGCCAGTGCGCGCTCGCGGTGGAACGGGCGTCGCTGTTCGAGCGGGAGCACACCACTGCAGAGACCCTGCAGCGCAGCCTCCTGCCCGACCGGCTGCCCAGCGTGCCAGGCATCATCCTGGACGCCAGGTACCTGCCGGTGACCCGGAACATGGAGATCGGCGGCGACTGGTATGACGCGTTCCGGCTGCCCGACGGGCGGCTGGCTGTGGCGGCGGGGGACGTGATGGGCAAGGGCCTGTCCGCCGCCGCGGGAATGGGCCGGGTGCGCAATGCCCTGCGCGCGCTGGCCCTCACCGACCCGAGGCCAGCCGCGGTCCTGGCCGGTCTCGACCGGCTGTTCACCGCGACTGAGCTCGACGAACAGGTGACAACGGTGGCCTACCTGGTGTTCGACCCGGTTTCCGGGGAGGGCCTGGCAGGCAACGCCGGTCACCCGCCGCCGCTGCTCATGTCGCGGGAGGAACCGCCCCGGCTGGACCTGGGCGAGGCGGGAACACCGCTGGGCTGGGCAAGTCCACGGCAGCAGTACGTCTTCCGGCTGCCGCCCGGGCACACCGCGGTGCTCTACTCCGACGGGCTGGTGGAGAACCGGCGGCGCGGGCTCGACTCCGGGCTGGACGAGCTGGTGGCGGTTGCCGGGCAGGCCGCTCCCGAGGTGGCGGAAGATCCCGCGCGACTCCTCGAGTACCTGGTTGACCGGATGCTCACTGGCTATGAACAAGATGATGACGTGACCGTGCTTGTGCTGCATGTGCCCAGGCGGGACGGCAAGGCACAGGCTGACGATCCGGCCACCTCCATGATCGCGGCGAAAACGGGTAAGGCATGACCGCGAGAGAAGTGTCCTGTGGGGGCCTGGCCATGGCCTGGGGGATGTCAACGGTACGAGCTACCCGTGAACTCCGCCTAAGGTGGATCACGGGAGAAGGGCGGGGCCTGGCAGTGGCGTCCAGCAGCCCTTGCCACAGGTCCCGAACGCTCTGGGCAGCGGGGCGCACCCCGTAAGACCGTTGCCCGCTTACGTGCGCAGGAGAGGTTGTCTGTGTCGTCTGCCCGGTCGGACAGTCACGTATGGTTCGCGGCTCGGCACGCCGCCGTCGTTCAGCGAAGGAAGGGGTGACCGCGGTGGCAAGCGCGCAAGGCTCCGCGGCCCGGAGACAGCCCGGCCAGCAGGGCCAAGGGCGCCAGGCGCCGGTGCAGCAAGCGCCTGCCAGCGCCGGCGCTGAGGACGCCCGTACGGGCACCGACGCTCCGGTCACCTTGGTGGGCGGCACGGCCGAGCAGCCCGGCGGGGACGCCCCCGGCGCCACGCGGCAAAAGCGTTCCTCCCGCTCCCGGCGCGGCCGGGCGCGGGCGAACGGCACCGCCGCCGCTCCTGGCGGTACTGGAGAAGGCCCGGCGGCGGACAGCGACGCTGGCGCAGCGGGCGAGGGCCCGTCGGGCGAGACAGGGGAGCCGGGTGCCACCGGCCTGGGAGTGGCTGACCTGGATGAGGAAGGCAGCGTGGAGGAGGCGGACCTGGACGTGGTCGTAACTCTCGAAGGTGTCGAGCTGGACGCCGAAGACCTGGATGAGTTCGCCGAAGAGGATGTGGACGTCGACCTGGAGGTCGACGTAGACATCGCAGACGTCGCCGAAGACATCGACGCCGCCGAGATCGAGGAATCGCTCGCGGAGATCGAGACCGGGGACGCCGAGGACGCTGAGGAGGCCGTTCCCGTCGCGGACGGCGCGGGCACGGGCGAGGAACCCGAGGCGGCCAGTGCCGCGGCCCCCGCTGCCGCCGGTGAGCAGGCCGGCCCGGTCCGGACGGGTGAAGAGGGCGACGATGAGACGTTCGTCTACGGGGACGACGATGACGACCTGCCCGCGGCACAGGTCGCGTCGGCCGGCGCGACCGCCGACCCGGTCAAGGACTACCTGAAGCAGATCGGCAAGGTTCCGCTGCTCAACGCCGAGCAGGAGGTCGAGCTCGCCAAGCGGATCGAGGCCGGGCTGTTCGCCGAGGAGAAGCTCGCCTCCGGTGCCGGGAGCCTGTCGCCCGATCAGCGGATCGACATGGAGTGGATCGCTGAGGACGGGCGGCGGGCCAAGAACCACCTGCTCGAGGCGAACCTGCGCCTTGTGGTGTCGCTGGCCAAGCGGTACACCGGGCGCGGGATGCTGTTCCTGGACCTGATCCAGGAGGGCAACCTGGGCCTGATCCGTGCGGTGGAGAAGTTCGACTACACCAAGGGCTACAAGTTCTCCACCTACGCCACCTGGTGGATCCGGCAGGCGATCACCCGGGCCATGGCCGACCAGGCCAGGACCATCCGCATCCCGGTGCACATGGTCGAGGTCATCAACAAGCTCGCCCGGGTGCAGCGGCAGATGCTGCAGGACCTGGGCCGCGAGCCCACGCCCGAGGAACTCGCCGCCGAGCTGGACATGACCCCGGAGAAGGTCATCGAGGTGCAGAAGTACGGCCGGGAGCCGATCTCACTGCACACCCCGCTCGGCGAGGACGGCGATAGTGAGTTCGGTGACCTGATCGAGGACTCTGAGGCCATCCAGCCGGGCGAGGCGGTCAGCTTCACGCTGCTGCAGGAGCAGCTGCACTCGGTCCTCGACACCCTGTCCGAACGCGAGGCCGGGGTCGTCTCGATGCGGTTCGGCCTCACCGACGGCCAGCCGAAGACCCTCGACGAGATCGGGAAGGTCTACGGGGTGACCCGGGAGCGCATCCGCCAGATCGAGTCGAAGACCATGTCGAAGCTGCGCCACCCGTCCCGCTCCCAGGTCCTGCGCGACTACTTGGATTAAGTAGGGGCGGCAAGCCAGGTCCCGCTAGCCGGATCGGCTAGCGGGACGGGCTGGGGTCCCTAGCTGCTGGGGGTGTCGGTGTCCCGGCTGGGAGACAGCCGGTCGGTCTCGTCCTGGATCTCGACGGCGACAAGGGCCAGGGCGTCGGCGTGCTGCCGGCTGTGGTGGGCGCAGAAGAGCAGCTCTCCGGATCCGGGAAGTACGACGCGCACGTAAGCCTGCGCGCCGCACCGGTCGCACAAGTCCAGTGCGGTGAGCGGCTTGATTGGGGCCATAGCTCCGGTCATGTCGCCTCCCTCCATCGAGCCGCCGGCTTCGCCGAACGGCTACCTTGCCTGTCGTTTACCCAACAAGGGGTGGGTCAATGACGTTCCCATCTGACGCCTTGCTACGCCAAGAGCGAACGGCCGTCTTCCGGCATCAGGTGTCTCGCTACTCACAGTATCGCCAGCGTTGTCCCAGGTGACCCGCTGTGCCCGGCGGCGTGGCTCCCTGCGGCTGTCCGATCGGGCGGCTAGTCTTCCCTCAGGCGGTTTCGGGTGCCCCGGCCGCCCCCTGTGAGGAGAGCCCACGTGACTGCCGAACCCGCCGTGCTGCGCGCCCGCACCGGCCCGCTCGCCGCCGACGGGTACACGGCGCGCCATCTGTCGGTCCTTGAGGGCCTGGAGGCCGTTCGCAAGCGCCCCGGCATGTATATCGGCTCCACCGACGGCCGCGGGCTCATGCACTGCCTCTGGGAGGTCATCGACAACGGGGTGGACGAGGCGCTGGCCGGCCACTGCACCAGCCTCGAGGTCGTGCTGCACCCCGACGGGTCCGCGGAGGTGCATGACAACGGGCGCGGCATCCCCGTGGATGTCGAGCCGAAGACCGGGCTCACCGGCGTGGAGCTGGTGATGACCCGGCTGCACGCGGGCGGCAAGTTCGGCGGCGGCTCCTACACGGCCTCCGGCGGGCTGCACGGGGTCGGTGCGTCTGTGGTGAACGCGCTGGCCGCCCGGCTGGACGTGAGCGTGGAGCGGGGCGGGCAAGAGTGGTCGGCCAGCTTCCGCCGCGGTGTGCCCGGGGAGTTCGCCGGTCCCGGTCCCACCGCGAAGTTCACCCCGCGCAGCGGCCTGACGAAGGGCTGCCGGGTGGCCAAGAAGGTGACCGGTACGCGGATCAGGTTCTGGCCGGACGCGCAGGTGTTCGTGCGGGACGCCCAATGGGCCCTGGACTCGCTGCTCGACCGGGCCAGGCAGACCGCCTACCTGGTCCCTGGGCTGGCCATCAGGATCACCGACGAGCGCCCTGACCAGCCGTGCGAGGAGGTGTTCCGGTTTGACGGGGGGATCAGCGAGTTCTGTGCGGAACTGGCCACCGGGGAGCCGGTCACCGACGTGATCCGGCTGGTTGGCGCGGGCAGCTTCACCGAGACGGTGCCGGTGCTCGACGAGCAGGGGCACATGTCCCCGACCGAGGTTGAGCGCGAGCTGTCGGTCGACGTGGCGGTGCGCTGGACCACCGGCTACGACACCGTGAGCCGGTCCTTCGTCAACGTGATCGCCACCCCCAAGGGCGGCACGCACGTGACCGGGTTCGAGCGGGCGCTGGTGCGGACGCTGAACGACCAGTTGCGCGCGGTGCGGCTGCTGAAGAACGGCGACGAAGGCGTGACCAAGGACGACGTGGCTGAGGGGCTCGCCTCGGTCATCTCGGTCCGGCTACCGGAACCCCAGTTCGAAGGCCAGACCAAAGAGGTGCTCGGCACGCCGGCCGCGTCCCGCATCGTCGCGCAGGTGGTCAGCGAGCAGCTACGGGAGTTCTTCGGCGCGCGCGGCAAGGCCAAGCAGCAGGCACGCGGGGTACTCGAGAAGGTGGCCGCGGCAGCGCGGGCCAGGATCGCCGCCCGCGAGCACCGGGACAATCAGCGGCGCAAGTCGGCGCTGGCCGCCTCGACGCTGCCGGCCAAGCTGGTGGATTGCCGCTCGGCCGACGACCGCAGCGAGCTGTTCATCGTTGAGGGCGACTCCGCGCTGGGCACGGCCAAGCTGGCCCGGGACTCGGAGTTCCAGGCGCTGCTGCCCATCCGGGGCAAGATCCTCAACGTGCAGAAGGCGTCGCTCGCCGACATGCTCAAGAACACCGAGTGCGCCGCCATAATCCAGGTCATCGGCGCCGGTTCCGGCACCTCCTTTGACCTCGATTCGGCCCGGTACCAGCGGGTAATCCTGATGACCGACGCGGACGTCGATGGCGCCCACATCAGGACCCTGCTGCTGACGCTGTTCCACCGGTACCTGCACCCGATGCTGGAAGCGGGCCGGGTGTTCGCAGCGGTCCCGCCGCTGCACCGCATCGAGCTGTCCAGCCCGAGGAAGGGCCAGAAGAAGTACATCTACACCTACTCCGACAGCGAACTGCGGCGCACCCTGCTGGAACTGGAGCGCAAGGGCCAGCGGTGGAAGGAGCCGGTGCAGCGGTACAAGGGGCTGGGCGAGATGGACGCCGGCCAGCTCGCGGAGACAACCATGGATCCTCGCCACCGCATGCTGCGCCGGGTACGGATCGAGGACGCCGCAGCCGCGGGTTCCATATTCGACCTGCTCATGGGCACCGAGGTAGCCCCACGCCGCGACTTCATAGTCAGCGGCGCGGCCGAACTGGACGCCTCCCGTATCGACATCTGACCGGTCCTGTGACCGGGGTTTCTCCCGCGCGGCCTTCACCGCGGCCGCCGGCAGTTACGTGACGCTGCGGGCGACCGCGGCGGACGCCGCCGGAGGCCGGATCTCCGAGACGATCACCCGCGCGTACAAGATCGCGCCCTGACTCCGCGGCGTCCTGCCCCCTATGGAGCCGCCCTTCAGCGGGCACATTGATTCATAGGGAGGTATTTGCTTCAGTCGTAGCAAGCCGACAGTGACCAGGCGAGCGCCCGGCAGCGCCCTGGCACGGGCTGGCGAAGGGAGAGTGCCAGGCCCATGGTGACTCAGCGGCCCTATCCCAGGGAGGCGGCAGACCCGTACTGCTTGCGAGCGGGTGAGGCGGAGAAGCTGCTTGCCGGGCACCCGTGGCGCCGGTTCGCCGTGCTCGGCGACAGCATCGCGGAGGGGGCAGGGGAGCCTGCTCCCGGGTACGCCGACGAGCCCTGGTGCGACCGGATCGCCGCCGCGCTGCGAGCGCACCAGCCGGACCTGGCATACCTGAACCTGGGCGCCAGCAATACCCCGGCGGCGCAGGTGCGGGCCACCCAGCTGCCCACCGCCCTGGTCTTCGCCCCAGACCTCGCACTGGTCGCCTGCGGCGGTTACGACATACTGCAGCCGGTCTATGACCCCGCCGCCGTCAGCGCCGAGATCCGGGCGATCGTGTCCGCCCTCGCGGACAGGGGCGCCCGCGTGATCACAGTGGGACTGTTCGACCGCTCGTACTCGCCGGCCGTACCCGAACCGTTCCGCAAGCCGCTCCAGGAGCGCATTCACAGCCTGTCCCAGTCCACCCGCGAGATCGCCAAGGATCTTGGCACCCTGCACGTCGACCTGACCTGGCACCCGGCCGTGCCAGAGGCGGATCTGTACTCGAGCGACGGGAGGCACAGCAGTATGCGCGGGCATGCCATCTCGGCCACCGAAGTGATCAGGGGCCTGGGCGCGGACCTGGCAACCGCCGACGGCCAAGCCCAGCGGCAGGCGGAGGAACAGCGCTGATGGCAGCTGGCCCGCGGGCTGGGCCAGCCTGCTGCGCCTGCCCGATGGCTAACCGGCCACGCCGCGCGGGCCTGCCCCGCCCCCGGTACCCACGACCGCAGCCAGGGAGGATGTAAATGCCCTTCGACCCCCAAGTCCAGGCAATCCGCGACCGGCTGGAGCGGGACCGGGTCCCCGCCCTGTACACGCTGTCCATCGCGGACGCCCGTGCGGCGGACCTCAGGGCAACCCGGGCCGGTGCGGGGCGGGGGGAACCGGTGGCCAGCGTGATCGGCCGCACCATCCCCGGCCCGGCCGGCCTGCAGCCGGTGCGCGTGTACCAGCCCGGCGGGGAAGGGCCACGGCCGGTGCTGGTGTATTTCTTCGGCGGCAGCTGGAGGTCTCGCGGATGGCCGGACCCTCGTCGTCCGTGCGAGACGCCGACCAGGGTGGCCGGCGTCAGGTCGGCGGGGCGAGACCGCCCAGCGCGGCGAGGGGCTGGCGGAGCCGGATACCTGAGCCGTCCCGGCGGCCGTCGGCGGGGGGAAGGTCCACGGGCACGCCCGCGTCGGTGGAGCCCCACGCGGGCGCCGGGCCCGCCCAGGCCATCACCACCGCGTCCTCACCCTTGAGGAAGCGGTGGCAGCGCACCCCGCCGGTCGCCCGGCCCTTGGCCGGGTAGTCCACGTACGGGGTCACCTTCACGGTGGCAACCCCGGTTCCGGGCAGGGCGCCCGCGCTGCCCGTCGCCGTCACCACGACGGTCGCCACGCCGGGAGCGCCGCCCGGCCCCGCGCCGCCCTCGTCAGAACCACCGGGCGCGGCGGGATCGACGACACCGAACCAGAGCACCAGGGTGCGTGGGGCCAGCCGGATACCCGCCATCCCGGCGGCCGCCCGGCCCTGCGGCCGGACGGCGGCCGCGCCGAACCTGAGCAGCTGGGCGTCGCTGGTGATGAACACCAGGTCGAGGTCCTCGCTGGCCAGCTGAACCGCGCCCACTACGCGGTCGCCCGGCTTGAGCGCGATCACCTCGAACTCGTTCACGCTGGCCGGGTAGTCGGGCGTGACCCGCTTGACCACGCCACCGGCGGTGCCGAGCACGAGCCCGGCCCCGGCCGCGTCCGGCGCCGCGAGGCCCACCACGGCCTCACCCGATTCGAGCGCGACGAACTCGGTGACCGGGGCGCCGCCGGCCAGGCTGGGCGAGTGCGCGCTCGGCGGCAGCGCGGGAATCTCCAGCGCGCCCAGCCTGATCAGCCTGCCGTGCGAGGTCACCACGGCGACGGACCCGCGGACGGTGGCCTGCACATAGGAGATCACAACGTCGTGGGCCGAGCGTGGTCCTGGCCCGCCACGGGCGGCGGGCTCCGCCGGGAGCAGGGCGGCTTGTTCGTCGCGTTCTGCAGTGACAATGGGGGTCCTGGCGACCAGGCCGGTGGACGAGAGCAGCACCAGGCACGGGCCGTCGGCGACCTCCAGCGGCACGGCCGCGGTGCGGGGCGTGCCGGTGCCCTCAAGCAGCACCGTGCGGCGCGGGTCCGCGAAGCGCTTGGCGACGCTCGCGAGCTCGTCGGAGACCACCTCGCGCAGCCGGGACTCCGAGTCGAGGATCGCGGTGAGCTCGTCGATCTCGGCCTGCAGCTGATCCCGTTCGCGCTCGAGTTCCAGCCGGTCATAGCGGGTCAGCCTGCGCAGCGGCGTGTCCAGGATGTACTGGGCCTGGATCTGGGACAGGTCGAAGACGGTCATCAGCCGGTCCCTGGCCGATGATGCGTCGTCGCTTTGCCGGATGACCTGGATCACCTCGTCGATGTTGAGGAGCGCGATCATCAGGCCGTCGACCAGGTGCAGCCGGTCGGCCCGCTTGCGCCGCCGGTACTCGCTGCGCCTGCGGACCACCTCGATGCGGTGGTCGACGTAGATCTGCAGCAGCTCCCGCAGGCCGAGCAGGCGCGGCTGGCCGTCGACGAGCGCGACGTTGTTGATGCCGAACGTCTCCTCCATCGGGGTGAGCCGGTACAGCTCGTCGAGCACGGCCTCGGCGTGGAAGCCGGACCGGATCTCGATGACCAGGTGCAGGCCGCGCAGCCGGTCGGTGAGGTCCTTCACATCGGCGATCCCGGCCAGTTTCTTCGCGCCGACCAGGTCCTTGATCCGGGTGATGACCTTCTCCGGGCCGACGTTGTAGGGCAGCTCGGTGACCACGATTCCGGTGCGCCGCGGGGTGATCTTCTCGACTCTGGCGGCGGCGCGGGTGCGGAAGATGCCGCGGCCGGTCTCGTACGCCTCCCTGATGCCGTCCAGGCCGACGATCTTGCCGCCGGTGGGCAGGTCGGGACCGGGGACGAACCGCATCAGCTCGTCCAGGCCGACGTCCGGGTGGTCGATGAGATGCCGCGCCGCGGCGATCACCTCGCCGAGGTTGTGCGGGGCCATGTTGGTGGCCATGCCGACCGCGATGCCCGACGCGCCGTTGACCAGGAGGTTGGGCAGCCCGGCGGGCAGGACCTCGGGCTGGATCTCGGTGCCGTCATAGTTGGGCTGGAACTCGACGGTGTCCTCGTCGATCGAGCTGACCATCTCCATGGCGGCCGCGGTCAGCCGCGCCTCGGTGTACCGGTAGGCGGCGGGTGCGTCGTCGCCCCCCAGGGAGCCGAAGTTCCCGTGCCCGTCCACCAGTGGCAGCCGCATCACCCACGGCTGCGCCATCCGGACCAGCGCGTCGTAGATCGCCGCGTCGCCGTGCGGGTGCAGCCGCCCCATCACGTCGCCGACCACGCGGGCGCACTTCACGTGGCCGCGGTCGGGGCGCAAGCCCATCTCGTTCATCTGGTAGAGGATCCGGCGCTGCACCGGCTTGAGGCCGTCCCGCGCGTCCGGGATCGCTCGCTGGTAGATGACGGAGTACGCGTACTCGAGGTAACTGCCGCGCATCTCATCGGCGACGTCGATGTCGACGATGTTTTCTTCGAATATTTCGGGGGGTACGGGGGGTCGTCCCCCCGGGCGGTGGCTGCCAGCGGGTGCGGTGGCGGAACGTCTAGCCATGTCCGCCATTGTGCCGCCTGCGGCGGACATAGATGCAGAACGCAAGGCCGTGGCGCTCTAGTTACCAGAGAACCCTGGCACCACCGCGTACGTGGCTGGCCTTACGCCTCAGGCTGGCCTGGTCACGTGGCTGACAGTCCCCCGTCTACGAAGATCATCTGGCCGGTGACGTAATCGCTGGCGCGGCTGGCCAGGAAGACCGCCACCCCCTCGAAATCCTCGGGCTCACCGTTGCGGCCGATCATGGTACGGGCCGCCAGCGCGGCGGAGCGGACCGGGTCGCCCGCGACCTCCGCGGTGAGCGGGGTGGCCACGAAGCCGGGCACGATCGCGTTGCAGCGCACCCCGTGCGGGGCCCAGGCCTCTGACTGGGACCTGGTCAGCCCCGCGAGGCCGGCCTTGGCCGCGCCGTATCCACCACTGTTGCCGAAGGCCCGGACCGCCTGCTGCGATGCGATGTTGATGATCCGCCCCCAGCCGCGCTCGGCCATCGGCGGGCCGAACCGCTGCCCCAGCAGGAACGGCGCGGTGAGGTTGACGGCCATGAGCGTGTCCCAGTCGGCCGCCGTCAGGTCGCCGAGCGGGGGACGGATGTTCACGCCGGCCGCGCTGACCACGATGTCGGGCTCCCCGAACGGCTCGGCCGCCGCGGCCGCGCCACGCTGAGTCGCGGCCCGGTCGGCGAGGTCGGCGCTGACCCATGCCGCGGGGCAGCCGGCGGCGGCCAGTTCGCGGACCGCATCGGCCAGCGGTTCCTCACTACGGGCCATGATCACCACGCGGGCACCTGCCTTGGCCAGTGCGCCCGCGATGGCCCGGCCGATGCCCGAGCTACCGCCGGTGACCAGAGCGGTCCGGCCGGTGAGCGAGAACAGCGAAAGGAAACCCTGGTCCGGGCCCGGCGTGGGCGAGGAAGGGGCCGGGGTGTGGCCGGTGGAAGTCAGCGTGCTGCCGGGCGGTCAGAGGGCCGGCCGGGCGCCAACGAGCGACCGGGCGCGCGCCGCGAGGCGGCAGCCGCTCACCAGCGCCTCCAGCGGCGGCTTCTTGTCCAGCCACGGGATGAGGAACCCGGCGCAGAACGCGTCCCCGCTGCCGGTCCCGTCCATGAACTGCTCCACCACCTGCGCGGGCGCGCGGATCGGATCGGGGCGGCCGTTGGCGAACAGGGCACCGTCGCCGCCCATCTTCACCACGACCTGCGGGTACCACGCCGTCAGTACCCGGGCGGCCTGGCCGGGATCGTCGCGCCCGGTCAGGATGGCCGCCTGTGCGGCGTTCACGAACAGCAGCGTGGCGCCGTTGGTCAGCTCCAGATAGGGTTCCGCCCCCACTCGCTGCAGCGGCGCTATCGAGGCGCCGTCCACGGAGATCGTCATGTCCGCCCGCCGGGCGTAGTCGATCGCCGTGACGGCCGCCGGCCGCGACCCTTCGTTCATCAGGGTGTACCCGGACACGTGCAGGTGGCAGGCGGGGGTGAACAAGTCCTTGGGCAGGTCGTCGGGGGAGAGGGCGGCGTTGGCTCCCGGGTCGGACAGCATGGTGTTGTCACCCTTGTGGGTGATCATCACCACGCAGGAGCCGGTCGGCCGCTCCGGATCCATGACCAGCCGGGCGTCGACCCCGTAGCCCATCAGCTCCATGTCCCGGTTCCGCCCGGCGATATCGGCACCGCGCCGGCCGACGAACGCCACCTCGGCCCCGTCCACCGCCAGCCAGGCAGCGATGTTCGCGCCAGAGCCGCCGCCGTGCGCGGATACCGCGGCCGGGGTGTCGCTGCCCTTGGCAAGTGGAAGGGCCGCCCGGGCGACCGTGTCAGTCATCAGGTCACCAACGACGACGATGCGCGTCATGTCGTCACCACCTCGATCCCGAACTGGGCAGGCGACGCGCCCCGCGGCGCCAATGCGCGGGGCTAGCGGATACAAAACCTAACAGGTAGCCGTCCTCCGCTCGTGGCGTTCGCCGCTGAATCCGCCGGACAGGTGGCAAGTGGGTCCGGCAGGGGGAGCCGGTGGGCTCGGCTAGAGTGCCCGGGGAGGTGGACCGAGATGGTCTGGACCTGGCGGTTCGAGAAGGCCGATGGAACTCCGGCCAGCTCAGGCGACGTGCCGAAGGAGGCCTTCGGCAGCCAGGGCGACGCGGAGAGCTGGCTCGGCGAGAACTGGCGCATGCTGCTGGCGGCAGGCGTCGATCAGGTGACGCTGCTGGAGGAAAGCAGGGTCGAGTACGGCCCGATGAGCCTGCACCCGGTGGATTAGGGCGGATGAGCAGGCCCGGCGGCGAGCCGCCGGGCCTGACCCGCTAATCCTGCGAGCGGTGTGCCGTCAGGGCCGGTGTGCCGGGCTCCTGGTCAGCGCCGGGTCCCGCTCGATATCCGAGCCGAGGACGTCGTCGATCCTGCGCATGACCTCCTCATCGAGCTCAATGCCCGAGGCCTGCACGTTCTCCCTCACCTGCTCGGGCCGGGTCGCGCCGACGATCGCCGTGGACACGTTGGGGTTCTGCAGCACCCAGGCGACGGCCAGCTGCGCCATGGTCAGGCCCGCCTCCTTGGCCACCGGAAGCAGCTCCTGGACCCGGGTCAGGATGCCGTCGGTCAGATAGCCCCTGATGAAGCCGGATCCGCTGGCGTCGGTCGCCCGGGATCCCGACGGGGCGCCCTGGCCGGGCAGGTACTTGCCGGTGAGCGCGCCCTGCGCGATCGGTGACCAGACAACCTGCCCGATGCCCTCTTCGGCGCACAGCGGTATCACCGCGCCCTCGATCACCCGCCACAGCATGTTGTACTGCGGCTGGTTGGACACGATCCGGTCCAGCCCCATCTGGCCGGCGATCGCCAGCGCGGCGGAGATCTCCTCCGCGCGCCACTCCGACACCCCCACGTAGAGCACCTTTCCCTGGGTGACCAGGTCGTCGAAGGCACGCAGGGTCTCTTCCAACGGGGTCTCGTGGTCGTAGCGGTGCGCCTGGTAGAGGTCCACGTAGTCGGTCTGGAGCCGGCGCAGCGAGCCGTGCACCGACTCGACGATGTGCTTGCGGGACAGGCCACGGTCGTTTGGCCCGGGGCCGGTCGGCCAGTACACCTTCGTGAAGATCTCGACCGACTCACGCCGCACCCCGTGCAGCGCCCTGCCCAGCACCTCCTCCGCGCGGGTCCCCGCGTACACATCGGCGGTGTCGAAGGTGGTGATTCCCTCGTCCAGCGCTGCCGCGACGCAGGCCTTAGCGGCGTCCTCCTCTACCTGCGACCCGTGAGTGATCCAGTTTCCATAGGCGATCTCGCTGACCATGAGGCCGCTGCGGCCCAGATGACGATGCTCCATGCCAGCGACCCTAACGGGCGGGCCCTAGGCGGTCGGTTCCGGCCGGGGCGAAGCCGGCCGAAGGGCGGCGAGGAGTGTGACCCGCGCCGGTCGTCCCTGATCAGATGGTGTCGCCGATGCCGACCCGTGGCTTGGGCATCCGGAGCTTGCGGATCTGCAGCGCGCGCATGGCAGAGTAGAGGGCGATACCGCGCGTGCTCTCACCCGGCAGCCGCTCGGCGGCGAGCGCACGCACCCGGCGGCCGATGAAGAGGCCCTCCACGAGCATGATGAGTATGGCGACCAGCACGAGCAGCGGGACGATCGACTTCACGACTGCGTTGGGTATGAACAGCAGCACCAGCAGGACGATCAGCCCGTACATGTAGAACTCGCTGAGCCTGCGCCGGGAATCGACGTAGTCACGCGCGAGGGCCTTGACTGGCCCGCGGTCCCGGACCGGAAGCGCCCACTCCTCGCCCCGGCGAAGTCCCTCCATCCGGCGGGTGCGGTCACCGCGCTGGCGGCCCCGTGCGACGCGGTTAGCCTCTTTGCGGTCTTTTGGTGCGCTAACGGGCTGACGGCGACGGCGTTCAGCCTCGTTGCGCTTGGGGGTAGGCCTGCCCTTGCCCGCGGTGATAGCCGGTGACCTGGCCTCACCATTGTCGCTGGCAGCGAGGTCAGCGGAGTCGTCGGCCAGGTCCTGGCCTGGCTGATCCTCCGCGGCGGAATGACTTCGTCGGAACACGCGTCAAGCTTACCGGGACTATTCGCGCGGATGCCCAGGTTACGGGCCGCATTTGCACCCGGCGTAACGGCGCTCCGGCGGGATCGGCGGCGTCCCGGGCCGTGGTGATGACTGGCACGCTGATGACCGCGTAGGCTGAGTGAACCAGCCCGCAGGGAGGCCGCTGCCGAGGATAGGGCGCGGCTCGCGGCGCCGTGGGGCTAGCGGCAGCGGTCGTACAAATGAAGGGGAAGGTCGCGCCCATGAGCGTGATGAAAAGGGTTTCGATGATCTTCAAGGCCAAGGCCAATAAGGCCCTGGACCGGATGGAGGATCCTCGCGAAACCCTGGATTACTCCTACCAGCGACAGCTTGAAATGCTTACGCAGGTACGGCGCGGCGTCGCCGACGTGGCCACCTCGCGCAAGCGCCTTGAGCTGCAGATGAACCAATTGCGGCAGCAGCAGAACAAGCTGGACGGGCAGGCCAGGCAGGCGCTCGGCGCCGGACGGGAAGATCTGGCCCGGGAGGCGCTGGGCAGGAAGGCAACCCTGCAGAGCCAGATCTCCGATCTGGAGAACCAGTACCAGTCGCTGCAGGCAGACGAAGAAAAGCTCACGGTGGCGTCGCAGCGCCTGCAGGCGAAGGTCGAGGCCTTTCGCATGCAGAAGGAGACCATCAAGGCCACCTACACCGCTGCCGAGGCGCAGAGCAGGATCGGCGAGGCGGTCTCGGGCATCTCCGAGGAGATGGGCGACGTCGGCATGGCGGTGCAGCGCGCTCAGGACAAGACCGCGCAGATGCAGGCGCGGGCGGGCGCGATCGACGAGCTGATGGCCTCGGGTGCGCTGGAGGACGTGACCGGCACGCCGCGCGATGACATCCAGGCCGAGCTCGACTCGATGCGCACCGGGCCGGACATCGAGGTGGAGCTCCAGCGGCTCAAGGGCGAGATCTCTGGCGGCCCGGCCAAGCAGATAGAGGGGGGCGCGGACGGCGGCGCGGCGGCCAGCGATGGCGCGGGCCACGCTGCCGCGGAGCAGCCGCAGGCCGGTGAGGGAGCATGATCGTCCGGATCCTGGGCGAGGGCCAGCTCGAGGTAGCGGACTCAGCCACGGGCGAGCTCAACGAGCTTGACGCCGCGCTGGAGAAGGCCGTGAACTCCGGGGATGAGGAGGCGTTCCGCCCCGCGCTGGCCGCCCTGCTCGGCCGGGTCCGGGCGCTGGGAGCCCCGCTGGCCACGGACGCCCTGGAGCCTTCCGACCTGATCCTTCCGCGCGCGGACGCAGACCTGGCGGAGGTCCGCGGCATGCTGACCGAGGAAGGCATCGTCCCCGGCTAAGACGGCATGACCGGGGTGGCGCTGGCCGCTCGCCGCTTCGCGGCTTCGCCGTTCCCCGGAACCCCCGAGGCGGCTATCCCTGCTCGCTGCCATAGGGCAGCTTCGCTCAGGCCCGCAGTGTTAACCCGGGGGGACGACCCCCCGAAACCCCCCGAGGCGGCTATCCCTGCTCGCTGCCATAGGGCAGCTTCGCTCAGGCCCGCAGTGTTAACCCGGGGGGACGACCCCCGAAACCCCGAGGCGCGCTCGGTGGCCACCGGATGAACGACCGCATCCAGTGGAGGGTTGCGCTGGTGCCGTGGTCGCGGGCTGGTCTGTTTTGCGACTTCACCGGCAGTGCACTGGCGGCTGGAGGCAAACCTTCAGCTAAGACTCAGGATTGGCGCCGATAATCGCAGGTGAACCCGCAGCGGGGCCGGTTAGTCTCGGGGGCGCCCACGACGCCGGATCCGGTGAGCGGCCGGCCCTGGCTGCGGGTCCACGTAACGGTGGGGCGGATGGAATTTTCTACCCCTCTCGTGCGTGATACTTGATGCAAGAACATGCCTGACCGGTGGTCGGTATCAGGCAGAGAACGGAGGCACCGTGATGGTGCGAACCCGCTATGCGCCCGACAAGGGGCTGCAAGCGCGGATGGGTTTGACGATGTTCCTGCTGGGACTCGTCTTCGTGGCCTTTGTGACCGCGCTGGTCTTCGTGCTGATCGCCGCGAAGGTCGGGGGTGGCGCGATCATCTTCTTCGCCGCGGTCCTCGGCGTGGTGCTGGTGTTCGGTTCCCTCTTCTGGTCGGACAAGGTCGCGCTCCGGGCGTCCGGTGCGCAGGAGGTAACACCTGCCCAGGCGCCTCAGCTGCATGGGATCATCGACCGGCTGTGCGCGCTGGCCAACATGCCCAAGCCACGGGTCGCGATCGCGCAGACCGACATGCCAAACGCCTTCGCTACCGGGCGCAACAGCAAGACCGCGGTTCTCGTCGTGACCACGGGGCTGATGAGGCGGCTGGACGACAAGGAACTCGAGGGCGTGCTCGCCCACGAGATGTCCCATGTCGCGCACAAGGACGTCGTGGTGATGACGATCGCGTCCTTTGTGGGGATCCTCGCTGGCCTGCTGGTCAGGTTCGCGTTCTACGGGGAGCTGTTCGGCGGTGGCGGCCGCGGCCGCGGCGGTGGTAACAACAACAATGGCGGCGCGCTGCCCATTTTGCTGATCGTGATGCTCGTCGGCATCGTCACCTATGCGATCAGCTTCCTGCTGATCCGCCTGCTCTCCCGGTACCGGGAGCTGGCGGCCGACCGGGCGGGTGCCCTGCTGACCGGCCAGCCCTCGGCGCTGGCCAGCGCGCTGACCAAGGTGAGCGGGGCAATGGCCAGGATTCCCACCAAGGACCTGCGCCAGGCGCAGCCGCTGAACGCGTTCTACTTCGCCCCCGCGCTCAAGCCCGACACCACGAGCCTGTCCACGATCTTCTCCACGCACCCCTCGCTGGAGCGGCGGCTGCAGCAGCTTTCCGATATTTCCGCACAGCTCGGCAAGCAGTAAAGCCGGTGGGTTTCCTCGACACGCTGCTGGGCCGGACCAAGCCGGTCCAGCCGAACCTGGACGCGCTCTTCGCGCTGCCCACCGCCGCCATCACGCTTCAGGCGGGGATGGGACTGGTCCCGACCGGCACCGGCTCGGTCTGCTTCCGCTCAACAGAGGGCCGGGCCTTCAGCGACATCGAGAAGGATGTCCGCCAGTTGCTTTCCATGGGCGAGAACGCGGCGCCGGTCGAGGTGACCACGGACTCCTACGGCTTCACCTGGCTGGTGTCCAAGCACACCTCCGATGACATGGAGGCGCTCGTCACCGACCTGCACGCGGTGAACACCTCGCTCGCCGACAGCGGCTTCGGCCCGCAACTGCTGTGCACGCTGGTCGGCTTCGGCGATGACCGCGGCCGCAAGCTCGGCATCGTGTACCTCTACAAACGGGGGACGTTCTACCCGTTCGCGCCCCAGCCCGGCGAGCGCCGGGACAACGCGCTGGAACTTGAGGTACGCGGCCAGGTCGGATCGGACCTGAAGATCGAGCCCGACCTCAGCCGGTGGTTCCCCGTCTGGGGCGCTCCCGGCCTGTAGGCCTGAGGTGTCCTCGGAAGATCCTCTTCTGAGGATTCACAGAGGAAGCATTCACCCGCTGGCCAGCTTGCGCTGAGAGGGTCCTCTCGTGAGTTTCGAGTCCGCGCTGTGGCCGACCGCCCGCCGGGGCAAACGGCGGCACGTGCCCGCGCGGCCCGAGATGCCCCGACCCCGGCCCGCGTTCGCCCGCGCGGCCCTGGTGCTCGCCGGGACCGGGCTCGGCGCCGTCGCCGCGCTGGCGATCACCGATGAGACCGCCAGCCAGCTCACCGCTCCCGGCGGCGTGGCCACCTTCGCCGGCAGTCTCACCGGGCTGGTCGGCACCTACCTGGCGCTCATGATGGTGCTGCTGGTGAGCAGGATCCCCGCAGTCGAGCGGGTGCTCGGGCAGGACGGCCTGCTGCGCTGGCACCGCCGTCTGGCCCCATGGCCGATCAGCCTGCTCATCGCGCACGCATTGTTCATCACCATCGGCTACGCCCAGGCCGCCAGGGCCGGTCTCTGGCACCAGGTGGCGGTCCTGCTCACCAAGTACCCAGACGTGCTGACCGCCACCGTGGGCCTGGGCATCATGTGCGTCATCGGCGTCGTCTCGCTGCGGGCGATTCGCAGCAGGCTCCCCCGGGAGACCTGGTGGCTGATCCACCTGTACATGTATCTCGCCCTTGCGATCTCGTTCGCGCACGTCCTGGCGCTCGGGCCGTCCTTCGTCGGCCATCCGCTCACCCAGATCGTGTGGTCGGTGGCCTGGGCGGGCACCGCGGGCCTGGTGCTCTGCTACCGGTTCGGCCTGCCGGTGCTACGCAGCCTGCGCCACCGCCTGGTCGTCGCCGAAGTGCGCCCGGAGGGACCCGGGGTGGTCTCGGTCATCTGCTCGGGGCGTCACCTGGAGAAGCTGGCCGTCGCCGGCGGCCAGTTCTTCTGCTGGCGCTTCCTCACCCCGCGCATGTGGTGGCAGGCCCATCCCTATTCTCTGTCCGCCCTGCCCCAGCCGCCCTACCTGCGGCTTACCGTTAAAGGCGTGGGCGATCACTCGGCTTCGCTGGCCAAGCTGCGGCCCGGCACCAAGGTGGTGATCGAGGGCCCGTACGGGGCCTTCACCAAGTTCGCGCAGCAGCGGCGCGGGGTCCTGCTGATCGCCGCGGGCATCGGTGTGACCGCGCTGCGGTCGCTGCTGGAAGACCTGCCGCGCGACTCCGCCCCGGTTGTCGTGCTGCGGGCCACCCGGGCGGAGGACACGGTGCTCGGCAAGGAAGTCGCCAAGCTGGTCCGGTACCGGCGCGGAAAGCTGCACGAACTGATCGGCACCCGTGAGCAGGCAGGTCTCGATGACCGGTCGCTGCCCCGGCTGGTGCCGGACCTGAACCAGCGGGATATCTACGTGTGCGGGCCGGAGGGGTTCGTGACTGACATCGTCGGTCTCGCCAAGCGCCTGGGGGTATCGGACGAGGCCGTCCACCACGAGGCATACGCCCTGTGACCGCGCGGGAGAACGACGCATGAAACGGGCAGCGTGGTACGTCATCGCCGGCACGGTGGCCGGGTTCGCCGGTGTGCTCGGCCTGCACGGCAGGGCGGCCCCGCCGTCCGTCGTCGCCCAGCCCAGGCCCACCCGTAGCGGCACTGCCCCGGCGGCCGCCGCGGGCGCCAAGCGGGATCACTCCGCCCGGCCCACCGGCCCCGTGCGGCAGGCCACCGGGGTGCTGGAGCAATACGGCTACGGTGAGCTGTCCGTCACCGTCACCGTGCGCGGGAACCAGATCACCGGCATCTCCGTCCCGGTCCTGCGGACCGCCGAGCCCTACTCGCAGCAGCTCGCCACGCAAGCCCTGCCCACGCT
The DNA here is from genome assembly GCA_963813395.1 of uncultured Actinomycetes bacterium. GTDB lineage: Bacteria > Actinomycetota > Actinomycetes > Streptosporangiales > Streptosporangiaceae > DASXKD01. Next base: position 81,745 of record CAWEYV010000007.1, on the reverse strand, counting down.
CAAGTCCGAGGTGCTCGCTGCCCACAGCGCCCGGATCAACGCGGTCAGCGGCGCCACCTACACCAGCCAGGCGTACGCGGACTCGATCCAGTCGGCACTGGACAAGCTGCATCTCAGGTGACCGGCCCCGCCAGTTCCGCCGGCGGCCCGCCCCCGCTGGCCCATGCCGAGCCGGCGATGGGGACCGTCTTCTCCTTCGCCGTCGTGACCGGCACCCAGCCCGAGGCTGCCCTGCGGGCCGCGATCGCCGCGGCATGCGAGATCCTGCACCGCTGCGACGCCGTGTTCAGCACCTGGGACGGGGCGAGCCCGCTGAGCAGGTACCGGCGTGGCGAGGTCACACTCGGCCAGATGCCGCCGGAATTCCACCAGGTGGTCGGGGAATGCCAGGCCGCCAAGCGGGCCTCGGGCGGCTGGTTCGATCCCTGGGTGATGCCCGGCGGGTTCGATCCGACCGGCCTGGTCAAGGGCTGGGCGACCGAGCGGGCGCTGGGCGTGCTCCGCGACTGCGGGGTGCCAGGCGCGCTCATCAACGGGGGAGGGGATGTGGCGGCCTTCGGGTCACCGGCCAGCGGCCAGCGGTGGCGAGTCGGCATCCGGCATCCGTGGCGCCCGGACGCGCTGGCGGGCATCGTTGAGACGGCCGCGGCCGTGGCCACCTCGGGCTGTTACGAGCGCGGCCCGCACCTCATCGACCCCAGAACCGGCGAGCCCGCGAGCGGCGCCGCCTCGGCCACCGTCACCGGCCCCAGCCTGGCCCTGGCGGACGCCCTCGCCACCGGGGTAGCCGTGGGCGGGGATGAGGCGCTGCCGGCCGTGTCCAGGCTCACCGGGTACGCGGCCTACCTGATTCGCGCCGACGGCAGCGAGACCAGCACCGGCGGCATCGAGTTCGTCGCCTGAGGCGAACGACCGGCCTGCGGCGGCCGCTGAAGCGGAATGACCGCGCAGCACATATGGTTGATGGGTACAGGAACCACCAAGCGCCGCGCCAGGCGGCGTCTGTCCATGCGGGAGCAGACTACAGATGACGGTTCAGCACGAGGCGGCTACCCAGGGTGTCATCCTCACTTCCACCGCAGCGACCAAGGTGAGTAGCCTGCTGGCGCAGGAGGGCCGCGACGACCTGAAGCTGCGCATCGCGGTGCAGCCCGGTGGGTGCTCGGGCCTGCGGTACCAGCTGTACTTTGACGAGCGCGAGATCGACGGTGACATCGACGTCGAGTTCGGCGGCGTGCACGTCGTCACCGACAAGATGAGTGCCCCGTACCTGTCCGGCGCCACGATCGACTTTGTGGACACGATCGAGAAGCAGGGCTTCACGATCGATAACCCCAATGCGACCGGTTCCTGCGCCTGCGGCGACTCGTTCCACTGATCTGAGCGAGGCGGCTTCCCCTGCTCGCTGTCGTGAAGCTTTGGCTCACTTCCGCCAGTTAGCGTAGGGTACGGCCGTGCGAATAGCCGTTACCGGGTCGATTGCCACCGACCACTTGATGACCTTCCCTGGCCGGTTCGTCGACCAGTTCATCGCCGAGAAGATGGACCGCGTCTCACTGTCCTTCCTCGTCGATCACCTGGAAATCCGGCGGGGCGGCGTGGCCGCGAACATAGCTTTCGGCCTCGGCGTGCTCGGGCTGAGACCGCTGCTCGTTGGCGCGGTAGGGCCGGATTTCGGCCCCTATCGCGACTGGCTCACCGCCCACGGCGTCGACTGCACCGCGGTGCGGGAATCCGTCCGGCATCACACGGCGCGATTCGTGTGCACCACCGACATGGACGGAAACCAGATCGCCTCGTTCTACCCCGGCGCGATGAGCGAGGACGGCGAGATCACGCTCGCGCCGCTGGCCGAACGGAACGAGGGCCTCGATCTGGTTCTCATCGGCGCGAGCGACCCCGCGGCGATGCTGGTCCACACCGCCGAATGCACCAGCCTGGGCATACCCTTTGCCGCCGACCCATCCCAGCAGCTCCCGCGGCTGGATGGGCCGCAGGTGCGGGAGCTGATATCCGGGGCACAGTACCTGTTCTGCAACGAGTACGAGGAAGCGCTCATCCAGCGCAAGTCCGGCTGGGCGGCCTCCGAGGTGCTGGCACACGTCGGGGTGCGGGTGACCACGCTCGGGCCAGCCGGTGCGCGCATCGAGTGCGCTACGCAACCCCCAGTGCTGGTGGGCCCGGTAGCCGAGGCAAATAAGGCGGATCCGACCGGCACCGGAGATGCGTTCCGCGCTGGCTTTCTTGCCGCCGTGGGCTGGGGCCTGCCGCTGGAGCGCGCGGCTCAGCTTGGCAATCTCGTGGCGGTGACCGTGCTGGAGACCATCGGGCCACAGGAATACGAGTTCACGCCGGCCGAGGTCACCAAGCGGATAGCAGAGGCTTACGGGGACGAGGCGGCAGCGGAGATCGGCGCACACTACGGCTGACGCGCTCCCCGGACGAGCCGTGGATAGTGTGGCTGGGTGGCAGGAGTCCTGACCGCTGGCGCGTACACCGGGCCGCCGGAACTCACGGTGACCCGGGCCATCACCTCGTGGACGCTCGATCTGCCTGTGCTGCTGGTTGTCCTGGCCGCCGCGGGTCTCTACCTCGCCGGGGTGCGGCGGGTGCGCACGGCGGGCCAGCCGTGGCCCGTGGCGCGGACGGTGGCGTTCCTGGCCGGCGGGACCGGCGCGCTTGTGGTCGCCACCATGTCGTTCCTCGGCGTGTACCAGGGCGTGCTGTTCTGGTCCCGCGCAGTACAGAACGTCCTGCTGCTGCTGGTCGCCCCGCTGTTCTTGACGCTCGGGCGGCCGCTGTCCCTGCTGATGGCCGCGCGGCCCAGGCTTGGGTCCCGGGCCGAGGCCATGGTGCGCAGCCGGGCCGCCCGCATCCTCACGTTCCCTGCGATCACCGCGCTGGTGCTGGTGATCGTGCCCTTCGTGCTGTACTTCACCCCGTGGTACGAGGCGGGCCTGCGCAGCGACACCGTCCGGGAGCTGACCTACCTCGCGCTGCTGGCGCCCGGCGTGGTCTTCTTCTGGACCCTGCTGCGGGTCGACCCGGTACCCAAGGAATACCCGTACCTGGTCTCGCTGTGGGTGACCGGGGCCGAGGTGATCGGGGACGCGGTTCTCGGCCTGGCCATCATCGCCGACCAGAACCTGATCGCCGGGTCCTACTATCAGGCCCTGGGCAGGCCGTGGGGGCCCAGCCTCCGGGCTGACCAGGTGATCGGCGGGGGAGCCCTCTGGATCCTCGGCGACATCGTCGGCCTGCCGTTCCTCGCTGCCATGCTGATCCAGATGATCAGGGAGGACGAGCAAGAAGCGGCCGAGGCCGACGCGGAGCTGGACGCCGGCGAGCAACGGGCCGCGCAGCAAGCCGCCGCCGCTGCGGCGGACGGCACGGTTACCGATGAGCTGGCCCGGGCCGCAGCCGAAGGCCGCCCGTGGTGGGAGAGCGATCCCCGGTTCACCGGCCGGTTCCGTGACCCGGAGAGTCAGTAGGCGCGGCGGATCAGCAGGGCCCAGCCGCGCGGCAGGTCGGTCGCGGCGACGAACTCATGGGACTTCATGCCGCACCACGAGGGAATGTCGGTCCTCGCTGCGGGATCATCGGCGAGCACCGCGATGACCGCGCCGATCGGCACCTCACGGATCCGCTCGGCGAGCATGATGATCGGGATGGGGCATTTGCGGCCGAGTGCGTCGATGGTGAGCATCGGGGTGACAGGCGTCGCTGAGGTCATGCCGGCCGCCGTTGTCTCGTCCCGCGTGGTGCCATGCGGATGCGATACCCTTCCGTCGCCGCCGGTAAGCACCCCACGACGATAGCGGCGGACAAGCCGGGCCGCGACACTGATGGGGGTCCTCACCGGGCCCGGTATGCCGCGCGATACTGTTTCCACGACAGCCTGTAGGACGAGCCATGACCAGCCCGTGCCGCCGCCAGCCCGGGGCGCCGGGGGTCATCCGCTGGGAAGGCAACCTGTGAGTTCCACCCCCAGCGCCCCACGCGGTCGGGGCGCGCATGATCCGGGCCAGGATCCCGGGCGGACCGGAGCGGCAGACGTGCCCCGGGCCCGCTCCCGGCTATGCCGCCTGGCGCCTCGCGCAGTCCTGTTCGCAGCCCTGCTCGTGGGCACGGCCGGATGCACGAACAACGCCTTCACCCGGCTCGGCATGCTGCCGCCCGCGACAAGGCAGGGCCAGGTCACGGTGACGCTGTGGCAGGGGTCCTGGGTGGCGGCGTGGTGTGTCGGCGCCGTGGTCTGGGGCATAACGATCTGGGCGATCATCTTCCACCGGAAGCGTAAGTCGGGGACGGTCGCCCCGCCCCGCCAGGTGCGCTACAACCTGCCCATCGAGATGCTCTACACCGTGGTGCCGTTCATCATGGTCGGCGTCTTGTTCTTCTTCACGGCGCGGGACGAGAACTTCATCGACAGCCTGTCCGCCCGTCCCAACGTCACAGTGAACGTCACCGGCTTCCAGTGGAGCTGGCAGTTCCAGTACCCGGGGTACCGGGTGCCGTCCTCAGCGACCGGTGATGTGACGATGAACGGCGAGCCGTGGAGCCCGACCATCGGCAACAGCCAGCTTCCGTTGCTGGTGATCCCGGCGCACGAGGTCGTCCGGTTCAACCTCGTCTCCACCGACGTCATCCACTCGTTCTGGATCGTCCCGTTCGAGTTCAAGCGCGATGTGATTCCCGGCCATCCCAACCACTTCGAGGTCACCCCGATCAAGACCGGGACCTGGATCGGCCGGTGTACCGAGCTGTGCGGGCTCTACCACAGCCGGATGCTGTTCCGGGTGCGGATCGTCACGCCAGCCCAGTTCAGCAGCTGGATCCATGCGCAGCAGGCATTGCAGCAAAGGTCAGGGGGCGCCCAGTGACTACGCTCGAACAGCCCGTGCAGCCGACGGCCATCGACGCCCGCCGGGCCCGCAAGGGCTCCATCATGGCCGACTGGCTCTCCTCGACCGACCACAAGGTCATCGGCCATCTATACCTGATCACGTCCTTCGGGTTCTTCCTCGTGGCGGGCCTGATGGCGATGATCATGCGTATCCAGCTGTTCGGGCCGAACAACCACGTCGTGTCCGACCAGCAGTACAACGAGCTGTTCACGATGCACGGCACGATCATGCTGCTGCTGTTCGCCACCCCGCTGTTCGTCGGGTTCGCGAACGAGATCATGCCGTTGCAGATCGGCGCGCCCGACGTGGCGTTCCCGCGGCTCAACCTGTTCAGCTACTACCTGTTCCTGTTCGGCGGGCTGATCCTGCTGATCAGCTTCCTGACGCCGGGCGGGGCCGCCGCGTTCGGCTGGTACGCGTATTCGCCGCTGACCAGCCCGGTCTATTCGCCAGGCATCGGCGGGGACTTCTGGATCATGGGCTTGGTCCTGTCCGGGCTCGGCACGATCCTGGGCGGGGTCAACTTCGTCACCACGATCATCTGCATGCGCGCTCCGGGCATGACGATGTTCCGGATGCCGATCTTCACCTGGAACATCCTGCTGACGTCCATGCTCGTGCTGCTGGCCTTCCCCGTGCTGGCGGCCGCGCTGCTGGTGCTGGAGATCGATCGCAAGCTCGGAGGCACGGTGTTCGACGCCTCCAACGGGGGGGCGATTCTCTGGCAACACCTGTTCTGGTTCTTCGGGCATCCTGAGGTCTATATCGTGGCGATCCCGTTCTTCGGGATCGTTACCGAGGTGCTGCCGGTGTTCAGCCGCAAGCCCTGCTTCGGCTACAAGGGCCTGGTGGCCGCGACCATCGCGATCGCCGGGCTGTCGATGACCGTGTGGGCACACCACATGTTCACCACCGGCGCGGTGCTGCTGCCGTTCTTCTCGTTCATGACGTTCCTGATCGCGGTGCCGACCGGGGTGAAGTTCTTCAACTGGGTGGGCACCATATGGCGCGGCCAGCTCTCGTTCGAGCCAGCCATGCTGTTCGCCCTGGGATTCCTGGTGACGTTCCTGTTCGGCGGGCTCACCGGGGTCATCCTCGCCTCACCGCCGCTGGACTTCGCCGTCAGCGACTCCTACTTCGTGGTGGCCCACTTCCACTACGTGCTGTTCGGCACGGTCGTGTTCAGCATGTTCGCCGGCTTCTACTTCTGGTGGCCCAAGTTCACCGGGAAGATGCTGGACAACACGCTCGGGAAGTGGCACTTCTGGACGCTGTTCATCGGGTTCCACATGACGTTCCTGGTCCAGCACTGGCTTGGCGTGATCGGCATGCCCCGCCGTATCGCCAACTATCCGGACCTGCCGGGCCTGGCGACCCTGCTGAACCAGATCTCCACAATCGGCTCGCTGATCCTGGGTGCGTCCACGTTGTTCTTCCTCTACAACGTGTACAAGACGGCGCGCTACGGCGAGAAGGTCACCGCGGACGACCCATGGGGCTGGGGTAACTCGCTGGAATGGGCGACCTCCTGCCCGCCGCCGCGGCACAACTTCACGTCGATCCCGCGCATCCGGTCCGAACGTCCTGCGTTCGACCTGCACTACCCACACATACATTCGGGCAGGCCCGCGCACGAGCGTGAGCCGATCTCGTCGTCCGAGTGACCTGGCGTCCCGTGGAAAGACAGCGGAGAGGTCTTCAATGAAGGTCGAAGGGTACCTGTTCATCGGTTGCGCGGTGTTCTTCGGCGCCGTGGACATCGTGTATTGGCACTTCTCGCGAGACCCGACCGGGACGACGGCCCTGGCCCTGGCGGTGGGCCTGGCGTTCCTCAGCGGCTTCTACATCCTGTTCACCGGGCGCCGGCTGCCGCTGCGGCCCGAGGACAATCCGCAGGGCGACATCCCCGAGGGAACCGGCGAGCTTGGCTTCTTCAGCCCGCACAGCTGGTGGCCGTTGTTCACCGGCCTGGCCTGCGCCACCGCCGCCATCGGCGCCGCCATCGGGTGGTGGCTGTTCCTGATCGGCATGCTCTTCGTCGTACTTTCGTCCATCGGCTTCGTCTTCGAGTACTACCGCGGCGCCTACGCCCACTGACTCCCTACCGCGGCCCACTGACTCTGCCGGTGGGCGCCCTGCGCCGTAGCGGTCATCTCAGCGACCGGCTTTGCGAGGCGGCCGCATAGCGGCGTCGTCAGAACCGTTGCCGGTGCGTGCCACCGCGTCTGCTGGTGCGTGCCACCGCGTCCGCGTCGCCGTTCGGCGGCGAGCCGACAGTCGCCGCCGGTGGACCGGGGCGAACCCGGTGCTCAGTCCGCGGTGCCCTGGCCGCCGTCTGCGGCGCCGTCCTGGCCGGCTGATGGCTGGCCGTCGCCGGGTTCCCCGGTCGTCACAGCCGCTGGCTGGCCGTCGCCGGGCCCTCCGGTCGTCACAGCCGCTGGCTCGGCGGCGTGCCCGTTGCCGTGGCCATCGCCATGACCATGCCCGTTGCCCGTGGGCACCGGGACACTCTCGGTGAGGACCCGGTTGAGCGTCACCCGCAGCTTGCCGATGCCTCCTCTGGCCGAGGGGGCGGGGACCTCGTCGCCATCCGTGGCCGGCGCCTCGAGCTGTGGCAGCCCCTGCCTGGCCTCGAGCTTGGCGCGCAGCCGTTCGGATGGCGCTCTGGTCTCCTCGATGTACTCGCCGCTAGGCAGTTGCCGGATAATGCCGGTTTCGATGCCGTGCTCGAGTATGTGGACGTCCTTGCGCTGCAGGCCCAGGCAGATCCGTTTCGTCACCCAGTACGCGACGACCGGCCCGATGAAGATCGCGTACCGGGCGATCTCCGTGGTCAGGTACAGCGAGATGTTGAGGAACCGCGCGACGATGTCGTTCGCGCCTTCCAGCCACATGATCCCGTAGAAGGTGACCCCCGCCATGCCGAGGCCGGTCCGGGTCGGCGCGTTGCGTGGCCGGTCGAGGACATGGTGCTCCCGTCTATCCCTGGTTATCCATTGTTCCAGGAACGGCCATACGGCGAGCCCGGTCATGAGCAGGCCGAGTGGTATCAAGGCCGGCACGAACACGTTGAAGGCAAACGAATGGCCTAGGACGTTCCACCGCCAGCTAGGCCACATCCGCAGGGCGCCCTCAAGGAATCCCATGTACCAGTCGGGCTGCGAGCCCGCGGAAATGCCGGTTGGATTGTACGGCCCGTAGATCCAGATGGGGTTGATCTGCGCGAAGGTGGACAGCAGCGCGGTCACGCCGAAAATGAAGAAGAACCAGGCCCCGGTCTTCGCCATGAAGTACGGGTACATCTGCTGGCCGATCACGTTCTTGTCGGTGGCGCCCTTGCCCGGCATCTGCGTGTGCTTCTGATGGAACATCAGGAACAGGTGCGCGGTGATCAGCGCCAGCAACAGGCCCGGAATCAGCAGGACGTGGATGATGTACAGCCGTGGGATGATGTCGTGCCCGGGGAACTGGCCGCCGAACAGGAAGAAGCTCAGATACGTGCCGACAATGGGAATCGAGAGCAGCACACCCTCGAGGATGCGCAGACCGGTGCCGGACAGCAGATCGTCGGGGAGCGAGTAACCGAAAAGGCCCTCGGTAAAGGCCAGCGTGAACAGCACCACCCCGATGAGCCAGTTGAGCTCGCGCGGCTTGCGGAAGGCGCCGGTGAAGAACACCCGCAGCAGGTGGCACACGATCGCGGCCACGAACAGGATCGCCGCCCAGTGATGGATCTGGCGCATGAGCAGCCCGCCACGGACGTCGAAGCTGATGCTCAGCGTCGAGGCGTATGCCTCGCTCATGTGCACGCCGTCCAGCGGGGTGTACGAGCCGTGGTAGACGACGTCGGTCATGCTGGGCTGGAAGAACAGCGTCAAGAAGGTGCCGGTGAGCAGCAGGATGATGAACGAGTAAAGGGCGATCTCGCCGAGCAGGAATGACCAGTGGTCGGGGAAGACCTTTCGCAGGAATACGCGGACTCCCCGCGCGGCGTGGAGTCGGTCGTCGAAGAACTTGCCGGTGCCTTCGAGTGCTTTCTCGGTGGCGCTCATCGCTACTCGTTCCCCCCGCGGAAACCACTGGCGCCGAGTTCCCAGAAGCTCGGGCCGACTGGAACGTGGTAATCGCTCTCGGCGATCAGGAATCCCTGGGAATCGGTACCGATCGGCAGCTGCGGCAGTGGCCGGGGCGCTGGCCCGAAGAGGACCTGGGCGCCCTGGGCGGCGTTGAAGGTGGACTGGTGGCAGGGGCACAGAATGTGGTGAGTCGTCTGCTCGTACAGCGCCGCCGGGCACCCGACGTGGGTGCAGATCTTGGAATAGGCGACGATGTCGTCCACCGTCCAGTTCATGACCGTGCCTGGGCTACCGGGCCGGTCCGGGATCAGCTGACCGGGCGCGAACTTGATGATGATCGTGGCCGCCTTCGCCATCGCGTCCTGGTCCTCGGCCCAGCCTTGCGGGGCAACGGTGATCATCTGGCCCGGGATGCTGAAGTCGGCCGCCCGCAACGGCGTGTTGGGCCCGAACACGACCATCCGCATCCCCTTGCGCCACACCGTGTGCCGCAGGCTGGTCCCGGGCAGCGGGCCCATGTCCCGCAGGATGACCAGGGGGGCGACCGCGAGCGGCACGCTGGCCGCGATCAGCGTCCGCCGCAACAAGGGCCGCTTCACGAAGCCGCTGGCCTCGGCGCCCTCTTTGAACGTCTTGGCAAAGGCCGCCCGCTCCTCCGGCGAGGCGGCGAGCGGGTGGCGCTCCTCGACCTGCTCCACGTCCGGCATGATGCTGCGGACCCAGATGGTGGCGCCGACCCCCATCGCCATGAAGGCGATCCCCATGGACAGGCCCAGGGCCAGGTTGGAGCGGAGCGTGGCGTCGACCGAGTGCACCTCCAGGCCGACGTAAGCGGCGATGAACCCGATGCTGGCCAGCGCCGACAGGATGAAGCACGTGGCAACGATGCGTTCGGCGGTCTTCGCCTTGGCCGGGTCGTCCGGCCCGGCCGGCAGTTCGCGCGGGGCCGGCGGCTCGGCGTGGGCCTCCGGATCGGCCAGCAGAGTACGGGCCTGGGCGGGCGGTGGGGTCCCGATCACCCGCCGGGGCACCCTGGTCTGTTCCTGCTCCTGGGTCTCACCCGTCTCACCCGCCTCACCCGGCGAAAGAGGGCGGCCAGGTTCAATCTCGCTCATGATTCAGCCGTTTCATCATGGTTGCCACGTCGTCTCATCGTGATCCACATGGCGAAGAAGATGAGCACCCCGATCCCGCCGAAGAAGCCCACGATGCCCTCGGTGACCGGGCCGATCCGGCCCAGGCTGAACCCGCCAGGGTTCGGCTCGGCGCGGAGCCTGGTGATGTAGTTGATGATGTCCCGCTTCTGGGCCGGCGTAATGGTGGTGTCGCTGAACACCGGCATGGCCTCCGGCCCGGTCAGCATGGCCTCGTAGATCTGGGTGGGGGTGGCACGGGTAAGCGCGGGTGCGTACCTTCCGTTGGTGAGGGCGCCGCCGGCGCCGTCGAAGTTGTGGCACTGCGCGCAGTCGGTGATGAACAGGCTCTGGCCGAGCGCGGAGCTGGCGCCAGCCGGGCTCACCTGGGCCGCCGATGGGATGGCCGGGCCCCCGCCGAGCGAGGCGATGTAGGCCGCGATCGCATGGATCTGCTGGGTGGTGAACGTAACCGGTTTCTCGGGCACTTGCGCGCCGATGTCCTTGGCCGGCATCCGGCCGGTGCTCATCTGGAAGTCCACCGCGGCGGCACCGACTCCGACCAGGCTCGGGGCCTGCGAGGTGCCTCCGGCGTCCATGCCGTGGCACGAGGAACACGACACCTCGAACAGGTTCTTGCCCTGGGCGATCGTCTGAGCCGACACGACGCCGGGGTTGGCCGCCGACGCCGGGCTGCCCTGTGTGGTGAGGGCCGCGTAGCCGACCCCGACGACGATGAGCCCCAGCAGGACCACGGCGTACCCGGCGGCTGGGCGCCTTCGCCGTGCGGTGATCCAGCTCACTTGCTGCCTCGGTTTCGGATCATGGGGACGCGACGCACCGGCGGCGCGTCAACGGATCAGGTAGATGGTGGTGAACAGGCCGATCCACACGACATCGACAAAGTGCCAGTAGTAGGACACGACGATGGCGCTGACCTGCTGTTCCTGGGTGAAGGTCTTGGCCGCGTAGGTGCGCCCGAGCAGGAAGAGGAACGCGATGAGCCCGCCGGTCACGTGCAGGCCGTGGAACCCGGTGGGGATGAAGAACACCGACCCATACCCGCTGGAGGACAGGGTCAGACCGTCGTGGATCAGGCCGAGGTACTCGTATCCCTGGCCAAGCACGAAGTACAGGCCCATCAGGAAGGAGAGCACGTACCACTCGCGCAGGCCCCACTTACGGAAGTCCCAGATGCTCGCCGTGCGCTTGATCTGGCCGCGCTCGACCGCGAACACGCCCATCTGGCAGGTCACGCTGGACAGCAGCAGCACGGTCGTGTTGATCGACCCGAGGGTCAGGTCAAGATGGGCCCCGGGCCAGGGCAGACCCTCACCCTTGTCGACCGAGCGGATGGTGAAGTACATCGCGAACAGCGCCGCGAAGAACATGAGCTCTGAAGACAGCCAGACGATGGTGCCCACGCTGACCAGATTCGGCCTGCTTGCGGGCGAACGGGGTGGCGTCTTCGTCGCGGATGCAGTGGCCACGATGGCCATTATTACGACACCACGTAGGCGACCGCCGCCCGACCCCCCGTGTCGGTACCATCCAGTGCATGAAGGTAGTCGTTTACAGCCATGATGCGGACATCCGGGCCCGGGTCCGGCTGGCCATCGGGCGCCGCCCAGCACTGGACGTGCCGGAGGCGGAAATCATCGAGGTTGCCACAGAACCTGCCCTGTTCCGGCTGCTCGACGCCGGTGGCGCGGACGTCATGGTGCTGGACGGCGAGGCCCAGCCCGCCGGTGGCATGGGGGTCTGCCCGGCAGGCCAAGGACGAAATCCACGATTGCCCGCCGGTGCTGCTGATCATCGGGAGGCCGGACGACGGCTGGCTCGCCACCTGGTCCGGCGCCGAGGCGGTGATCAGCCATCCGATCGACCCGCGGGCGCTCGCCAGCGCCCTGGCCGGCCTGATGCGCCAGCGCGGCGGGCAAACGGCGACCGCGCACGCCTGAGATTCTGCAGGGGAGACACCATGGATTCCCGCACCACGTGGCCGGCCTTGATCGGCGCGCTGATCAAGGGGGAGGCGCTCACCGCCGACGAGGCCGCCTGGGCGATGGACGAGATCATGGATGGCGCCGCGACGCCGGTCCAGATCGCCGGGTTCGGCGTCGCGCTGCGGATCAAGGGCGAAACGGTCGCCGAGCTCAGCGGCCTGGCCGAGGCGATGCTCGGGCACGCCACGCCGGTCAGCATCCCCGGCCCGCTGGTCGACCTGGTGGGCACCGGCGGGGACCGGGCGCACACGGTCAATATCTCCACGATGGGGGCGATTGTCGCCGCCGCTGCGGGCGCCCGGGTCGCCAAGCATGGCAACCGGGCGGCCACGTCGGCGTGTGGCGCTGCCGACGTCCTGGAGGCGCTGGGCGTGGTGATCGACCTGCCGCCGGCGGCAACGGCCCGCCTGGCGCAGGAGGTCGGCATCGCCTTCCTGTTCGCGCCGCTCTACCACCCGGCGCTGCGGCACGCGTCGGTGACCCGCCGGGAACTCGGCGTGCCCATCGTTTTCAACTTCCTCGGGCCGGTGGCCAACCCGGCACGTCCCGGCGCACAGGCCGTCGGGGTATTCGACCCGCGCATGGGCGCGATCATCGCCGGCGTGCTGGCCGGCCGGGGGTGCTCGGCCCTGGTCTTTCACGGCGACGACGGGCTGGACGAACTCACCACCGCCGACACCTCCACCGTCTGGGTTGTGCGCGACGGCACGGTCACCCAGACGACGCTCGACCCAGCCGATCTCGGGCTGTCCCGGTCCAAGCCGGAGGATCTGCGCGGTGCGGACGCGGCGCACAACGCCGCGGTGGCGCGCGCTGTGCTGGCGGGCGATCCCGGCCCCATCAGGGACACGGTGGTCCTGAACGCCGCTGCGGCGCTGGTCGCCGCCGCGGGGGCACCCAGCGCGGAGGAACTGACCGGTGCGCTTGCGGACGCCTGCACGCGGGCCACAGCGGCGCTCGACTCTGGCGCCGCGGCCGCCCTTCTCGACCGCTGGGTAACCGCAAGCCAGCGTCTCGCCGGTGAAGACGCTGGGACTGACTAGTCAGCTTGACTCCGGGTACCCGAGGGCGAAGGCGGCCTCGAGGTCGTGGCGCGAGTAGGTGGCGAACGCGATGTGTGTCTCGGTGTGCGTCACACCGGGAACCCGGTTCAGCCGGCCGGGGATGACGTCATTAAGTTCTTCGTGCGACCGCACTCGCACCATCGCCACAAGATCGAACTCGCCGGTCACCGAGTACACCTCGGAGACCTGAGGAATCTCGGCGATCGCCTCGCCGGTCTCCGGGATCGCCGCCACGTCGGCCCGCACCAGCACGATCGCAGTGACCACTGTTTCCTCCCTCGCACCTTGGCTGGTTCCCCCGGGGGTTCCGGGGGCCGCCCCCGGGCCAGCACTGCGAGCTTAGCGATCTCTCTTACCCATATCCCACGCCGGCGAGCGTGTTGACACCGCTCGCCGCAAGCCGGCGCAGTAGTTCACTGAGTACTTCCGCGGTGGCCATGGCGTCCGGCAGCGCGCGGTGCCGGGGCTTGGTCCGGGCGCCGAAGTGGACCGCGAGCGTCGACAGCTTGCAGTCAGCCACCTCCTCACCAAGCACCTTGCGGGCAAGCTCCACCGTGTCCAGCACCCGGAACTCCGGCCAGGGCAGGTCGCAGGACTTGCACGCTGCGATGAGGAACGCCACGTCGAACGGCGCGTTGTGGGCGGTGAGCACGCAGCCACGGGCAAAGGCCAGGAAGTCGGCCAGCACGGTGGCCAGCGGCGGGGCCGAGGCCACCATGGCATCACTGATGCCGGTCAGCTCGGTGACCGGCTCGGGGATCGCGCTGCCAGGGTTGACCAGCGAGGAAAACTGTGCACACACCCGCCCGCCACGGACCAGGACCGCGCCGATCTCGGTGATCAGAGCCTCTTCTGGGGCCCAGCCGGTTGTCTCGAGGTCGACGATCGCGAAGTCAACCTTGTCGAACGGGGAGACCCGCGGGCGGGGCCGCGGGCGGCGGAGGGAGAGGGGCAAGCTCCAGAGCTGTTTCATAAGTGCTTCGCTGACACGTCCCGAACATTCACGGGGCAACCGTAAAACGGGCCTCTGACATTTCGCCGCAGCCTCGCCGTGACTGTTGCGCCGCGGCACCAAGATGACTGCGGCACAGCACATCCCAGCGAAACTGTCGGCATTGCCGCCTACCGTAATGGTTCGCGCGGCGGGTTCGCCGTGGGTCCGCAGTACTAGTCCGGGGAGTGACCCCCGGGACCCCCGAAGGAGGGAACATGCTGATCGACTGCGACCGGTGCGTGATGCGCGATATTGCCTGCTCGGATTGCGTCGTTACGGCGCTGCTGCGCATGCCCGGGCCGAAACGCGAGATAGGCGAGGCCGAGGGCCGGGCACTGCGCGTCCTCGCGGACGCCCGGCTGGTCGCCCCGCTGCGGCTGCGGGAACGGCTGCCGCGGGCGTCCTGACCTGGTGGGCGCCGGGGCGGTGCCTGGCGCTCGCCGCAGAGGCGGCTTCGCCGTGGCCCGCAGTATTAGCCCGGGGGGCGACCCCCCGGAGCCCCCGTGGCGGCCGGCCCTGTTCGCTGCCGTTCGGCAGCTTCCCTGGGCCCCGCAGTACTAGCCCGGGGGCGACCCCCGGAGCCCCCAGGGGGCGCACTCTGTGGTCACTACTCTCGGACAGCGTCGCCGGTACCCGAGGACGCCAGGCCGCGCTACCAGGCCCGCCGGACCCCGGATACCCACCCCGGTAGGTACAAACCTTCCCAGCGCTGTTCGCTGCCTTAAGGAGCTTCCCTGGAGCCCGCAGTATGAGCTTGGGGGGCGATCCCCCCGGGCACCCTGTGGCGGTGGGCCCTGTTCGCCGCCGTTCGGCAGCTTCCCTGGGGCCCAGGGTGCTAGCCCGGGACGACGGCCCGCTGGACCTCCTGCCCGGACCCGCCCCCGGCGCGGCCCGCTTCCCGGCCGGCGAAAATGGCGGGCGCGTGGTCGGTCCGCCCCGTCAAAATTGGGACCAGAGTTAGCGAAGCGGTTGAATCCGGCTCCTGTCCTTCACTAATGTCAGCCCCGGTCGCATCACTACATGGTCGTTACACCAGGTAGTGAACGGCTACTGCGGTAACCCGGCACTGGCCCCCGTGGCGCCGGGAGCCGTCGGCCCGGCGGAGGACCGCCCCGGAGCACCCCGCTCCCGGGAAAACTCCACGGGTGTGTCGCCGTGGCTCGTCACGGCCCAGCTCGTAGGGTGCTCGTGTCGGCCCGGACCCGCCAGATCAACCGGTCGGCGGTGGTGGAGAGGGAGCGCGTCACTACGTGGATACGCATCCGGTCGCCAAATCGTCCTTTGTTCAGCGGTGCGCTGTGGCTGGAGTTGCCGTACTCGCCGCTGCGGCGCTGCTCACCATGGCGGGGTCAGCCGGGGCGCAGCCGCAGCCGACCCTCGGGCAGGCGCAGGCCAAGCTCAAGCAGCTGACCTACAAGGAGAACTGGCTCATCCAGCGGTATGACCAGGCCACCCAGGACCTGGCGTCGGCGCGCCAGCGGCTTGCCCTGGTCGACCGGGAGGTCAGCCGGGACATGCTCGCCGTCAAGGCCATGCAGGACCAGATCGCCCAGATGGCTTCCAACGTCTACGAGAACGGGTCCATGACCTCCCCGGCGGCGCTGCTGACCTCGGGGGACCCGCAGACACTGCTCAGCCAGTCGGCGTTTCTCACCCACTTGTCCTCGGACAACTACCAGCAGCTCCAGGCGTTCCTCACGACCGACCGCCAGCTCGCTGGCGCGCGCGAGATGGCCAAGCGGACCGAGTCGGCGGTGGCTGCCCTCAAGCGGCAGCTGGCCTCCCAGCGTGTCACGCTGAACAAGCTCATCACCCAGCAGAAGGCGCTCGTCAGCAGCCTGACCCCGCAGCAAAAGCAGCAGACGCTGGGCGGGGGCGGCGGTACCACCCCGCCATCCGGCGGCGGCGGTGGCGGAGGCTACACGGGCCCGACCTCCACCCAGGCGGAGAAGGCCGTCGCGTTCGCCTATGCCCAGCTCGGCTGCCCCTACGTCTTCGGCGCCACCGGGCCCTGCCCGAACGGGTTCGACTGCTCCGGGCTGACCATGTCGGCGTGGGCAGCCGCGGGAGTCTCTATACCGCGTACCAGCTACGGGCAGGCGACGCTGCCCGCCGTGTCAACGTCCGCTCTGCAGCCGGGCGACATCCTTGAGTTCGCGGGGGATAGCCACGTCGGGATCTATGTGGGCGGCGGGATGCTGATCGACGCGCCGCAACCCGGCATGACCGTGGAGAAGGTGAGCCTGAACTCGTCCTGGTATGCGGCAAACCTCGACGGCGCCGTCCGTCCCTGACGTGTAACACCGTGGCGGTGCCTGGCTGTCCTGCTGCGGGCTGGCCGGGCCCGCCACGTAAGATCATTGGCATTGCGGTTTGCGGGCAGTGCGCATCAGCGGTGCGCTTGGTACCTGCGTACCCGCGACGCTGGGAGCGCTAGGTCATGCCAAAAGTCCTGATTGTCACCAACGATTTCCCACCGAGAGCTGGCGGAATCCAGTTCTTCGTTCACGCCCTGGCGATGCGGCTGCCGCCACAGGACGTCCGCGTGTACGCCCCCGCCTGGGAGGGCGCGGCGAGCTTCGACGCTCAGCTGCCCTTCCCCGTGGTCCGTCACCCCACCTCGCTGATGCTGCCCGTGCCCGCGGTGGCCCGCCGGGCGGAGGAGATCATCAAGCGGGAGGGCTGTGACACCGTGGTGTTCGGCGCGGCGGCGCCGCTGGGCCTGCTCGCGCCGCAGCTGCGCCGCGCGGGTGCCAGGCGCCTCGTGGCCCTGACCCACGGCCATGAGGCAGGCTGGGCCTCCCTGCCTGGAGCCCGGGCCATGTTGCGGCGTATCGGCGACAACGTGGATACGGTCACCTACCTGGGGGAGTACACACGGCTGCGGCTCAGCTGGGCACTGTCCCGGCCGGCCGTAGAGCGGATGACCCGGCTCGCCCCCGGCGTTGACACCAACGAGTTCCACCCCGGCGCCGGGGGACCGGCCATCAGGGAGCAATTTGGCCTCGGCACCCGGCCGGTGGTGGTCTGCGTATCGCGCATGGTCCCACGCAAAGGCCAGGACACCCTCATCCGCACGTGGCCGCTCGTGCGGGCAGGCGTGCCGGACGCCATGCTGTTCCTGGTGGGGGACGGCCCCTACCGCGACCGGCTGCAGCGGCTGGCGCACCACCTCGGGGTCGAGCGCTCGGTCATCTTCGCCGGGGCACCAAGCCGCGCGGAGCTGCCCGGGTATTACGACGCCGGAGACGTATTCGCCATGCCGTGCCGTACTCGCCGGCGGGGATTGGACGTGGAAGGCCTCGGCATGGTCTTCCTGGAAGCCTCCGCGACCGGGCTGCCGGTGGTCGCGGGCGACTCGGGCAACTCTCCCGACGCCATTCGCGACGGGGAAACCGGGTACGTGGTGCCCGGCGGCAGCGTGGCGGACCTGGCCGACCGGCTGACCCATCTGCTCGCCGATCCGGTCGCCGCAAAGGCCATGGGCGAGAAGGGCATGGCCTGGGTGAACCGGGAATGGCACTGGGACGTGATCGCCCGCCGGTTCAGCGAGATCCTGGCCGGCGCCACCGCTGGCTGACCCAGCCGACGGTCAACAGTCCGGCGGTCAGGAGTAGAGCGACTCGATGTCGGCCGCGAAGTCCTTCATGACCACGTTCCGGCGAACCTTAAGCGACGGGGTCAGGTAGCCGTTCTGCTCGGTGAAGTCGACCGGCAGAATACGGAACCGCCGGATCGACTCGGCCCGGGACACGGCCTGGTTCGCCTCGTCCACCGCTACCTGGATCTCGGCCACGACCTCCGGGTCGTCGGCCAGGCCGGCCATCGTGGTGCTGCCGGGGCGTGGGTGCCGCTCCAGCCAGACGGCCACGGCCTCCTCGTCCAGGGTGATCAGGCAGGCTATGTAGGGCCGGCCGTCGCCCACCACCATGCACTGGCTCACCAGGGGATTGCCGCGGACCCGGTCCTCCAGCACCGCGGGCGCGACGTTCTTGCCGCCCGCGGTTACGATCAGTTCCTTCTTCCGGCCGGTGACCCGCAGGTAGCCGTCTTCATCGAGCTCACCCATGTCGCCGGTGCTCAGCCACCCATCCGCCAGTACCTCGGCGGTGGCCGCCTCGTTGCGCCAGTAACCACCGAAGATGTTGGGCCCGGCCAGGAGGATCTCGCCGTCGTCGGCAATCCGTACGCCGACCCCCGGCAGTGGCTGGCCGACCGTACCGATCTTGACGCACTCCGGCCGGTTCACCACCGCCGCCGCGCTGCTCTCGGTCAGCCCGTACCCCTCGAGCACGGTGATCCCGGCGCCATGGAAGAAGTGGCCGAGCCGTTCGCCCAGCGGGGCCCCGCCGGACACCGCGTAGGTGACCTGGCCACCGACCGCGGCCCGCAGCTTGGCGTACACCAGGCGGTCGAAGAGCGCGTGCCGGAGTCGCAGCGGCAGCGGCGCTCCGCTGGGCGTCACGGCGTTGGTGCCGGACGCCTTGCTCCAGGCGATCGCCGTCTGCGCCGCCGAGTAAAAGATGTTGCCCTTCACCCGGCTGGCCGACGCCTGCTGCTCAGCGCCGCTGTAGACCTTCTCGAACACCCGCGGCACTGCCAGGAGGAACGTGGGCCGGAACGCGGCCAGGTCGGGCAGGAGGTTGGCGACGCTGGGGGTGTGGCCAAGCACCACCCCTGCCTCGAGGCAGCCCACCTGGATGATTCGCGCGAACGAGTGGGCGAGCGGCAGGAAGAGCAGGGTCGAGGCACCCGGGGTCTCGAAGATCACGGGAAGCGAGCCGTGGATGACGTTGCGGACATCCGCCAGCAGGTTCCCGTGGCTGAGCTCGCAGCCTTTGGGCCGCCCGGTGGTGCCGGAGGTGTAGATGATGGTGGCCAGATCGGCCGCGCCCCGCGACGTGCGGCGCCGGTCCACCTCCTCGCTGCTGACTTCCGCGCCGGCCAAGACCAGGGCGCCCAGCGGCTCGGCTGGCACCGCAGCGCCCGGCTCGGGCTGGCCTTCGATCTGCCACACCCGCTGCACCCCAGGCGCTGCGCTCAGCGTCTGGGCCGCGGTCTGCAGATGAGCTGGCGTCTCCGCCACCAGCGCCCGGGCACCGGAGTCGGACAGGATCCACTCCACCTGCTCGGCCGATGAGGTCTCGTAGATCGGCACTGTGGTCGCGCCCGCGGCCCAGATCGCGTAGTCGAGCGCCGTCCACTCGTAGCGGGTGCGGGACATCAGCGCGACCCGGTCCCCGGCGGCGATTCCGGCGGCGATGAAGCCCTTGGCCAGAGCGGTCACATCGTCGGCAAACTGCCGGGCGGTGATGTCGCGCCAGGTACCGTCTCCCGGTGCCGGTGCCAGCACGGTGCCGCCCTTGGCCCGGATGACCACCGCGGCAGGGCTGCGTGCGGCCCGCTCGAACACCACATCGGCCAGGGTGGCGGAAGCGGGGATATCCACCGCAGCCGGCGTGCTGTACTCTCGCATCTCGCCTCCTGAGCCTGGCGGTCGCCTCAGCCTAACCCTGGTGCTCCGGTGATCCCAGACAGGCGCCGGAGCACGTTCGCCTTAGCCTGTGGTCAGCGTCAGGTCGGTTCTGCCCGGGAGGTCGGCTCGTAGGCATGCGGGTTCACGTGATCAGCGACGTGCACGGCAGGTCCGGCGGGCTCCCGGCCGCTGCCACCGGCGCGGACGCCCTGTTCTGCCTCGGCGACCTGCTCTTGTTCGTGGACTATGCCGACGACGCCCAGGGGATCTTCGCCGAACTGTTCGGCGCGGACGCGGCTCGCCAGTTCATCGCCCTGCGCACGGCGAAGCGCTTCGGTGAGGCACGCGAGCTGTCCATAGGCCTGTGGCAGGGCCTCGGCGGTGACCCGGCACGGCACGTGCGCGACGCCGCCAACCGGCAATACGCGGAACTGTTCGCCGCGCTGCCGGTCCCGGCCTACCTGACCTACGGAAACGTGGACATTCCGCAGATGTGGGCCGAGCACCTGCGGCCCGGGCACCACGTTCTCGACGGCCAGCAGGTGGAACTGGGCGGATGGACCTTCGGGTTCGTCGGCGGGGGCCTGCGCTCGCCCTACCGGACGCCCAACGAGATAGACGACGAAGCCTACGAGGCGAAGGTGGCGGCGGTGAGCGGGGCCGACGTCCTGTGCACGCATATCCCGCCCGCCATGCCGGAACTCCTGTACGACACGGTCGCCCGACGGCTGGAGCGGGGGAGCGCCGCCCTGCTCGCGGAGATCAAACGTTCCCAGCCCCGCTACGTGCTGTTCGGCCACGTCCATCAGCCGCTCGCCCGCCGGGTACGGATCGGCCGCACCGAATGCATCAACGTAGGCCACTTCCGGGCCACCGGCACGCCATACGTACTGGCGTGGTAACTCCACCTCGTACGTCCTGACGGGTAGCCCAATGGCGGTACGCTCCGAGCATGGCCGCCCGCACCAGTTCGCGCATCACGATCGACGCGCCGCGTGCGGACGTCATGGCGGTGATCGCCGACTTCGACGCCTACCCGCAATGGGCGTCGGCCGTGCGGACCGCGGAGACACTGGGACACAACGCCAGCGGGCGGGCGAGCCAGGTGCGCTTCACTCTCGACGCCGGGGTCATCAAGGACACCTACGTGCTCGGATACGACTGGGACGGCGACGCTGGGGTGCGCTGGCAGCTGGCTCAGCCCGGGTCGGTGATCTCCGGCATGAGTGGCGGCTATGCCCTTGCCGACCGCGCCGGTGCGACCGAGGCTGCCTACGATCTTGAGGTTGATTTGCGGGTCCCGATGCCGGGACTGCTCAAGCGAAGGGCAGAGAAGACCATTATCGATACCGCCCTGAAGGGGCTGAAGAACCGGGCTGAGCGCCTCTCCGGTGAGCCGGGGCCATCCGGGGGTGCCCATAGGGAACCTGGGGACACGGGAGGTGACGGCAGGTGACACAGGAGCCAAGTGGATCTGGCCCGGACCTGATAGGTGAGTTTCAGCGGTGGCTCATCCGGTCGAGTGCGCGCGGGATGGGCCGCCAGGTGAACAGCCAGATCCGCACCGCGCTCGGGCGGAACCAGCAGCCAAAGGGCGACGTGTGGGAAACCGCCACCACCGAACCACCGGATGAGGCACCAGAGTGCGCATGGTGCCCGCTGTGCCGGGCGGCCCGGCTGCTCAGGGAGACCAAACCAGGGCGGGACACCAGGGTGACGGCGGTCAGCGACGCGCTGGGAACCGTTGTCCAGGACGCCTTCAACGTCCTCGATGCGGCGCTAGCGACCACCGGGCGAGCGGCGAGCGGTGACGGCCGACGGGGCAGTTCGGCAGGCACGGCCCGGTCCGCCACAGCCAAGACGGGCCAGGCCAGAACCGGCCAGGCCAGAACCGGCCAGGCCAGAACCGGCCAGGCCAGAACCGGCCCGGCCAAAACAAGCCCGGAGCAGACCGCCCCGGCCAAAACAAGCCCGGAGCAGACCGGCCCGGCCAAAACAAGCCCGGAGCAGACCGGCCCGGCGAAGACTGGCCCGGCGCACACCGGCCCGGCGCACACCGGCCCGGCCAAGTCCGGCCCGGCCGGCAGGCCCAGCACGACGCCGCAGCGGCCCGCGCCGGGGACCGGGGCGGCACGGTCGGTGCCTGAGGCCACTGGCAACGGCGAGCGCGGAGCGGCGGAACAGGCCGGTGGGACCAGGCCCGCGGCCGGACACGGGCGGAACAACGGGCACGGCACGGCGAAGCATGGGCCCGGGGATGAGTCCGGCGCGGCAGGGAAGGGACCGGGGAGTGAGTCCGCACCGGATTCCCCCGAAGGGTCCCTGCATGAGCCTGACGATCGGGATTGACGTCGGGGGTACCAAGGTCGCCGCTGGAGCCGTGGACGACCAGGGCCGCATCGTCGAGAAGCTGCGGCGGTCCACCCCGTCCGCGAGCCCGGCGCTTACCGCCGCGGTCATCGCCGAGGCGGCCACCGAACTGCTCAGCCGGCACGAGGCCAGCGCCGTGGGCGTGGGCGCGGACGGGTTCGTGAACGAGGCCCCTGGCACCGTGGCTTTTGCGCCGAACCTGGCCTGGCGGGACGAGCCGTTGCGTACCAAGGCCGAAGGCATGATCGGCGTGCCGGTCGTGGTGGAGAACGACGGAAGCGCCAGCGCCTGGGCCGAGGCCAGGTTCGGCGCGGCACGCGGTCATGCGCACGTCATCTTCATCTCGGTAGGTACCGGCATCGGGGCGGGCTTCGTGCTGGACGGCAGGCTCTACCGCGGCCGGTGGGGGATGGCAGGGGAGCCCGGGCATTTCCGCGTGGTCCCCGACGGGCGGCTGTGCGGCTGCGGTAACCGTGGCTGCTGGGAGCAGTATGCCAGCGGCAACGCCCTGACGAGCGAGGCCAGGGACCTCGCCAGGCGGTCAGCCAGCGGGGCGGCGCGCCTGCTCCAGCTGGCCGGGGGCAACCCCGACGGGATCGGGGGTGCACAGATAACCCAGGCAGCCAGCGAGGGTGACCCGGCGGCGCTGCGCTGCTTCGGGATCGTAGGTGGCTGGCTCGGCCAGGGTATGGCCGACCTGGCGGCCATACCCGACCCCGGCTGCTTCGTCATCGGCGGCGGCGTGAGCGAGGCGGGTGAGCTGCTCATCGGTCCCGCCCGGGCGGCCTTCGAGAAGGCCCTGACCGAGGGGCACTACCGGCCACACGTGTACATCACGCGGGCCGCGCTTGGCCCCGGCGCCGGCATCGTCGGCGCCGCTGATCTGGCCCGCCAAGCCTGATGCCGATGTGTTTTGAGAACGCTGGGGAAGGAATGCCATGATCGGATGGCAGGGCATGAAGAGGGCGTATGCGGCCGTGGCTGGGCTGGCGGTTGCCGCGGCTGTGCTCAGCGCGGCACCATCGGCCGCCGGCCAGCCCGCCATCGGCCAGCCCGCCGGGCCCGGCTCGCGGTTAGGGCACGGCGCGCCGGGCGGCCACCGTGCCGCTCTCGGCGCCGCACGCACCGTGCTGACCACATCGGCCCACGCTGGGATCGCGATGGTCTCCGCCCGGCCACCGGCCGGCGCCGCAGGGGCAGCGTTCTTTGCCAGCGGTCAGCGGATTGCAGCGGACACATCGCGGCGGGTGCTGGGGCCAGCGGCCGGGGTGGCGCCGCCCACCCACAAGGTCACGATCACCGTCATCGACCGGGATGGTGCGCCGAGCGTCGCCGCCGTCGTCGTCGCCAACCCGTCGGTTGCGGGCGGGGATGTACACACCGTCACAACCTCCAAGGGCACCGGCACGGTCGCGCTCCCAGCGGGGCGGTACCTCCTGGCAACCGGCATCCTCTCGCCGGCCGTCAATCCCACGAACATAACGCTCATCATGCGCCTGATCCGGGTCCGGGCCACCGGGGGCACCCACGTGACCCTGGACGCCAGGGCAGGCAAGCTCGTCGATGTGACCGTGAACCGGCCGGTCAAGCCAGGGCTCCAGTCCGGCGGCGTCACCTACCAGGGCTCGCAGTACAGATTTACCCAGGCCTACATCGGCGGGCCGGGAGAGGGCTACATCGTGCCCGTCCGCGGGGCCGGATATAGCTTTGGCACGCAGACGACCTTCACCGGGCAGACCGCCGGCTACACCGTCGCCGCGGCCAGCCGCGGTGGCGTCCCGGCCAACCCGGCTTATCACTACCGGGTGGCCCGGCTGGCCAGGGTACGCAGCAGCTACCGGTCCCTGGACGCGCGGTCGTTCGGCGGCGCTTACTGGGTGGCAGCTGACGTACCCGTTGTTGCCGTCATCCGTCCCTCCGCGCCGCTGCCGAGTACGGTCACGGACTACCTGAGCGCTGGCGTGCCGTTCCTCAGCGTGCTCAGTTACGGCAGCCGCCGCTCGCCGGCCGCCGGTGCTCAAATCCAGAGCGGCGCCCGGGTCTTTGCGGCCCGCCAGCGTGGCAACCAGGTGTGGAACGGTGCGGCGGTCGGCCCGGCGTTCCCGCGGCAACTCGCCGTCCGCACCGGGAACACCCTGGCCTACACCGTCGACGGATACCTCACCGACGCGGCACCGGCGGCGCTGCGGCACGACGGCGTGGACAACAACGTCACCGGCCGGATCACCCTGCGCAAGGGCAGCAGGATGATCGCCACGGAGAAGTTCCCCCGCCCGAACCAGCCCCGGCCGGTCTTCAGAGCCAGGCTGCCGTCAGCCCCCGCGGTCTACACGCTGACCGCTCACGCGCGGCGCTCCGTCCGCTACGCCCGGCTGTCCACCGGCGTGACCGCGGCGTGGCGGTTCCGCTCCCGGCACACGGCGGGAAGGAGGGCCCTGCCGCTCATGGCGGTGCGGTTCGCTGTGCCTTCGCTCAACCACCGGAACCAGGCGCCGCCCGGATCCAAGCTCGCCATCGGGGTCTTTGTGACCAGCAACCCCGGCGTTGCGCCGCTGCCGGTTGCGAAGGTCCGGGTCCAGGCATCGGCCAATGACGGCCGCACCTGGCACAGCGCCGCGGTGCACCGGGCACATGGCCACTGGATCGCGGACGTGACCAGCCCGGCCGGAGGGGGGTTCGTGTCGCTGCGGGCCGAGGTCAGCGATACCGGCGGCAACTCCGTCACAGAGACGATCACCAGGGCGTACGCCGTGGCCGGATGACCGGGCCGGCCGTCCGGCCCTGAGGCCGATAGCGCTCTAGACCACCGCGCCGTCGTCGGGGCCGGAGTCGCGCGGCGGGCGCTCACCCATGTGCACCACCAGCGTCGCGAACCCCCCGATGAACGCTGCCACCGCGCAAAACGCTGCCCAGCCCGCTACCTGCCAGTTCAGCATGACGGCGATGAGCAGGTAAGCGGGCCCGCCGAACAGAGCCACCCAGGCGCCCTTGGTGATCGGGTCAAGCCGTGGCAGCGGTGGTGGGACCGGGGGCACGAAATGTTCGTCGTCGTCATCGGCGGGAACCGGCGCGGGGACCGCGGGGCGGATGATGCGCAGCTGGGGCGGTGCCGGGATCACGCCAGGGATGGGATTGGCGCTCGGTGCGGTGGGCGCGTCGCCGGGCTCGGGTTCGTCGCCGTCGGCAGTGTCCGCGTCTGCGTCAAGATCAGCGGCGCCGGGGCTGGTGGCGTCGGGGCCGGTGGCGTCGGGGCCGGTCGCGCCGGGATCTGTGGTGCCGAGGTCGGGAGCATCCAGGTCGGCAGTGTCCGGGCCTTCGGTGTCCAGGTCTGCGGCGCCCTTGCTGGCAGCGGCTCCGGGCAGGTCTTCCCTGGTCGGCCAGGGGACTGGCGTTCCGTCGGCCGTGGCGGGCGCGGTGTACTGGGCGACCAGGTCCCGCCATGCTGCCTCTTCGTCGCTCGCGTCTGGAGTCACAGCGCCTCCACCTCCCCTCCTTCCATGCCCGCGCGGCTGTGCGCGCGCACGAACTCCAGGCTGCCCGTAAAAATCTGTTCGGCGTCGTTGTCCAAAGTAGCTACGTGATAGCTGTTCGCGCACTCGCGAACGGTGAGCTGCCCATCGGGCAGCGCGCTGCGCAAGACCCGCATGCTGGCCGGCCCCACCACGTGGTCGGTGGCGCTGAGGTAGACAAGCACCGGCTGGGTCACCTCGCCAAGCTGCCGCTGCGTCAGCTTCCACAGGTGGGGCAGGGTAGCCGCGGCCCGCACCGGCACCCGGTCGTAGCTGAGTTCGTGAACGCCCTGTTTCTTAATATCGCTCCCTATCCCCTTCAGGGAAGGCAGCACGAACTTCAGTGCGGGCGCCAGCAGGAAGAGCTTCGTGTCCGCCGCCAGCGAGGGGTTGACCAGCACCAGGCCCGTCACACCATCGCCGCGCAGTTCGGCCATGCGCAGGGCAAGGCAGCCGCCCATGGACAAGCCCATGACGAAGATCTCGCTCGCGTGGCCGCGCAGTTCCTCGTACGCCCGGTCAACCTCCGCGTACCAGTCCTCCCAGCGGGTGTGGTTCATGTCCTGCCAGGTCGTGCCGTGGCCGGGCAG
Organism: uncultured Actinomycetes bacterium; assembly: GCA_963813395.1. Classification (GTDB taxonomy): domain Bacteria; phylum Actinomycetota; class Actinomycetes; order Streptosporangiales; family Streptosporangiaceae; genus DASXKD01. Next base: position 55,620 of record CAWEYV010000007.1, on the reverse strand, counting down.
CCGGGGCAGGCTCACGCTGAGCCCGGCCTCGGCCAGGTAGTCCGCCCAGGGCCGCAGCGACGCGGGAGTTCCGGTGAATCCGTGGCAGAGCAAGACCCCGGTAGTGCCCCCAGGGTGGGTAAAGGGCTCCGCTCCCGGCATCAGCGGCATGGCAGCCATCCTTTCCCGCACACCTCTTCCGGCATAGTCGCACGCCAGCCCGGCGCATGCACGCCGATGAGGCTGAGCCTTGATGGCCCACGCTGAAACGGCTGCTACCGCGTGCAGCGCAGGTGCAGGCGGGGGCCGTGCAGGTACTGCGGTGACCGGCTGGACGTGGGAGCATGTGACAGTGGGCTACTGGGTTGTCAAAGCGATCCTCGGGCCCTTCCTCGCGATCTTTTTCCGGCCGTGGGCGGAGGGGACGGAGAATGTCCCCCGTGAGGGCCCGGCGATCCTGGCCTGGAACCATATGTCCTTCTCGGACCACTTCTTCGGGCCCCTGCCGCTTCCGCGTAAGGTGACCTTCCTCGCCAAGTCCGAATACTTCACAGGGCGCGGCCTGAAGGGCCTGATGAGCAAGGCCTTCTTCCGTGGAGTCGGCCAGATCCCGGTGGACCGGTCCGGCGGGGAGGCGAGCGAACGGGCACTCAACACCGGCCTGCGCGTGCTCGCCGAGGGCAAGCTGCTCGGCATCTACCCGGAGGGTACGCGGACCCCCGACGGCCGGCTCTACCGCGGCAAGACCGGGGTGGCGAGGCTGGCCCTGGAGTCCGGCGCGCCGGTGATCCCGTGCGCGATGATCGGCACCTTCGAGCTTCAGCCGCCGGGCCGGGTGCTGCCGCGGCTGTCGATCCGGCCCGGCGTCAGGTTCGGCAAGCCGCTGGACTTCTCGCGGTATGCCGGACTCAAGACGGACGGGCGGGTGCTCCGCGCGGTGACCGACGAGATCATGTATGCGGTCATGAACCTCTCCGGCCAGGAGTACGTCGACGAGTACGCGCAGCGCGCCAAGAAGCGGATCAAGCCCGACGGCACCGCGAAGCGTGGTGCCGTCACCGCCAAGGCTGATGGGACCGCGAAGCCGGACGGGACCGCCAGCCAGGACGGGGCCGCCAGCCAAGACGGGGCCGCCAGCCAGGACGGGGCCGCCAGCCAGGACGGGGCCGCCGAGCCTGGTTCGGTCAGCCCGGCGCTGAGCCCAGCGGGCGAGGACCAGGCGCCACCCGCGAAGAACCCCATCCCCTAGCCTGCTGGCTGCCCGGGGTCAGGGATCAGTTCGTAATGCATGGTCTGGTACCGCCGGATGCGGTGCGCCATGGGGACCAGAATCCCTTGCAGCACACGATGCTGCCGGGCCAGGGCCTTGGCAGCGACGTGTGCCTGACCGCCCTCCAGCAGCGTCGCCCGGGCCTGGACCGGTGGTCCTGTTGGCTTGCCCCGCAGGGTCGAGGGCGCAAACTCCACCCGTGGGTTGCTGCGCAGGCGCTTGGTCTTCCACGCCTTGTCGTAGGAGCGGAAGAACGCGCGGCCGTCGCCGAAGGCGATGCTCACCGGGGTGGGGACCGCCGTACCGTCGCGTTTGTAGGTGGTCAGCAGGATCGTCTTGGCGTTCCTGGCTGACGCGAAGTCGCTGCTCACTGCCTCTCCCTTCGATGGCGTCGCCCGCTAAGACACGGCGCGCCGCCTCGATGTGACACCGGCGGTCATCAACCGCTGAACGTTGCCCCATGCGCCATTAGGTCATCACCTTCTGTCCGGCCGTCATTAACGTGGCCTGCGCATACTCGCCAGCATGCTGACACGTCGTATGTTCTTGCAGCTCATGGGTGCCTCGACCGGGGTGGCGGTGACCGGTTCGGAACTGCTGGCCAGGACGGTGGCCAGTGCCGCCCCGGCCCGGTTCCCTGGCGGTTCGGACGGCATCGAGCACGTCGTGGTGCTGATGATGGAGAACCGGTCGTTCGATCACTTCCTGAGCTGGCTACCCAGGGCCGATGGCCGCCACGACATGGCCTACCTGGCAACCGACGGGAACGTCTATCCGAACTATCCGCTGGCCCCGGACTTCCAGGGCTGTGGATACAGCGACCCGGACCACAGCTGGGAAGGCTTCCTCATCCAGCACAACTTCGGGCGGATGGACGGCTTCCTCCAGCGGCCCACCGCCCCGGCGGACAACCCGGGCGTGACGCTGGCCGTGGCCAACACCTTCCCGATCGGCTACTACACCAACCGGCATGGCGACGGCAGGCACAAGCCGGCCCCGGACCTGCCGGTGCTTGGCGCGCTAGCGGAGAACTACACCGTCCTCGACCGTTACTTCTGCTCGTTCGCCGGCGAGACATTCCCCAACCGGTTCTACCAGCACGCCGCGCAGACGGACCGTGATCACAACACCGCCACGATCTCGGTGCTGCCTTCGATCTGGGACCAACTCTCACCGATCCCCAACAGCCAGGGAGTTCCCACCGGGGGATACTTCTTCCGGGACCTGCCGTTCCTTGCGCTGTGGGGCACCAAGTACTTCCCGTTCTGGCATCCCTTCGCGCCGGGAGACACCGACGCTCTGGGGATCCCGGTCACGACCCCGTCCTTCCTCGACACCGTTGCCCAGGGCGCGCTGCCCAACGTCAGTTTCATCGACCCGGCGTTCGACACCGAGGGCAACGGGACCTCAGGCGACGATCACCCGCTGGCTGACATCCGGCTGGGGGAGAAGTTCATCGCCGACGCCTACCATGCCCTGGCCGGCGCTGGGTACCTGGACAGCACGGTACCGGTGGTGACGTTCGACGAGTGGGGCGGGTTCTTCGACCACGTGCCGCCCCCCACGGTCATCGACGACACCAACCCCGCCGATGTCGACCACACCGGGGACTCCAGCACGCCCACCGACGGCCAGCTCATTCCCGACTACCGGCAGCTCGGTTTCCGGGTGCCGGCCATCGTGGTGTCCAACCTGGCCCAGCCCCGGGTCATCCACGACGGCCCGTTCGAGCACACGTCCACGCTCAAGATGATCGAGTCGGCCTTCGGCCTTCAGCCGCTGACCGCCCGCGATACCAACGCGCTGGACCTGGGGCTGGTCCTGCGCGACCGCCCGCACCGGCATCCCACCGATCCCGGTGTCATCCCCACCAGCGGCCAGGTACCCGGGCCGGACAGCGGTGCCGCAGCGGTCTGCAGCGCCGCCAGCGTGCAGTCGGTCTCTCCGGCCCCGGCGCACCGCCACCACAAGGCCCCCCACGACGAGGCAGCGATCCTGCCACGGTCCGGCTTCCCCTCAGGTACCGGAATGGCGGAATTCGGCCGCCGGCACAGAAAGGACGAGAACGGCTAGCGCTAGCCGGGCACCGCTACGTCGCCGTCGGCGAGGGTCAGCTGTGGGCCCAGCCTTTGCTGCGGTCCACGGCGCGCCGCCAGCGGGCGTATCCCGCGTCGTCACGCAGTCCAGGTTCGAAGCGCTGGCTCAGGCGCCAGGTGGCGGCGAGCTCGGCGGGTGAGGCCCAGACGCCGGTGGCAAGACCGGCGAGGAACGCCGCGCCCAGGGCGGTGGTCTCCCCGATCTCCGGCCGCTCGACCGGGACCTGGAGCTGGTCGGCCTGCAACTGCATGAGCAGGCCGTTGGCGCTGGCCCCGCCGTCGGCGCGCAGCGTGCGCGTGCTGCGCCAGTCACCGGTGACCATCACGTCGAACACGTCCCTTACCTCGTAAGCGATCGCCTCCAGCGTGGCGCGGACCAGGTGCGCCCGCGTCGTGCCCCGGGTGATGCCGAACACCGCGCCCCTGGCATCGGGGTCCCAGTCCGGCGCCCCGAGCCCGGTCAGCGCCGGCACGAATACGACCCCGCCGGTGTCCGGCACGGTTCGCGCGAGCGCCTCGCTTTGCCCGGCGTCGTCCAGCAGGCCAAGGCCGTCGCGGAGCCACTGGATCGCCGCCCCGGTCACGAACACCGACCCCTCCAGCGCGTAGGTCAGCGCGCCCGAGCCGTCCATCCAGGCGACCGTGGACAGCAACCCGTTCCCCGGGCGGGCCACCGAGGCGCCGGTGTTCGCCAGCACGAACGACCCGGTCCCGTAGGTGCACTTCGCGTCGCCCGGCTCGAAACACGCCTGACCGAACAGGGCCGCCTGCTGGTCGCCCGCGATTCCCGCGATGGGCAGGTCAAGGCCGAGGAAAGCGGCCGGGTCGGTGCGGCCGGCCACCCCTGTGGAGGGCACCACCTGCGGCAGCGCCCGGAGCGGCACCCGGAGCAATTCGCACAGCTCGGGTGACCACCATCCGGTATTGATGTCGAACAGCAAGGTGCGGGACGCGTTCGAGGCGTCGGTGACGTGATGTACCCGGCCGGTCAGCCTGGCGATCAGGTAGGAGTCCACGGTGCCGGCGACCAGGGAGCCGTCGGCCAGCCCCGCATGGATGGCCGGCTCGTTGGCGGCGAGCCAGGTCAGCTTCGTGCCGGTGAAGTACGGGTCCAGCCGCAGCCCGGTCAGCTCGTTCACCCGGAGCTCGTGGCCTGCCTCGCGCAGCTCCGCGCAGATTCGGGCGGTGCGCCGGTCCTGCCAGACGATGGCGCGGCGTGGTGCCGCCAGGGTCGCCGGATCCCAGACGACTGCCGTCTCCCGCTGGTTGGTGATTCCCAGGGCGGTGACCGGCTCCGGATCCTCGCCGCCGGAAACTTTCACGGCGGCCTGACCGAGGGCCTGGCGGCTGGCGGTCAGTGTGGCCTGCCAGATGTCCTCCGGCAGGTGCTCGACCCAGCCGGGATGGGGATAGTACTGGCGAAACTCCTGGTAGCCGCGGGCGGCAACGGTTCCGTCGGCGCGCACTACCAGCGCAGTCACGCCCGTTGTTCCGGCGTCAATCGCAAGGACACTCATGGCCGCTAATGTTGCCCCTATGCGAATCGGAGTGCTAACCGGAGGTGGCGACTGCCCGGGCTTGAACGCGGTAATCCGCGCCCTGGTCCGGCGGGGCATCCCGGAGTACGGATATGAGTTTCTGGGCTTCCGCGACGGCTGGCGCGGGCCGCTGGAGGGTGACACGGTCCCGCTGGACATCCAGGCGGTCCGGGGCATCCTGCCCCGTGGCGGGACGATACTCGGCTCCTCCCGGACCAACCCGCTGGCCGAGAGCGCGGCGTCGGGCGGCAGATCCGGGCTGGAGCGGGTCAAGGCAAACCTCTCCGGCCTCGGGGTGGAGGCGCTGGTGGCGATCGGCGGCGAGGACACCCTCGGGGTGGCCGCGCGCCTGAACGCCGAGGGCGTGCCGGTCGTGGGGGTACCCAAGACCATCGACAACGACCTCGGCGCCACCGACTACACGTTCGGGTTCGACACCGCGGTGAACATCGCGATGGAGGCCATCGACCGGCTGCATACCACCGCGGAGAGCCATCACCGCGCGCTGATCATCGAGGTGATGGGGCGGCACGCCGGCTGGATCGCGCTGCATTCGGGGATGGCCGGCGGCGCCAACGTGATCCTCATCCCGGAAAAGCCGTTCAGCATGGAGAAGGTCTGCGCATACGTGGAGCACCGGTTCCAGACCCGGTACGCGCCGCTGGTCGTGGTCGCCGAGGGCGCGCGTCCGGAGGAGGAAGACCACCTGGCCCTGTCCGACCAGCGACTCGACTCGTTCGGTCATGTCCGCCTCGGCGGCATCGGGCAGGTACTGGCCAACGAGATCGAGAAGCGCACCGGCAAGGAGGCGCGGGCCACGGTGCTCGGGCACATCCAGCGCGGCGGCACCCCGACGGCATTCGACCGGGTGCTGGCCACGCGTTTCGGGGTCCACGCCATCGACGCGGTGCACGGCGGCGCGTTCGGCGTGATGATGGCGCTGCACGGGACACAGATCGTCCATGTCCCCCTCGCCGAGGCGACCAGCCAGCTCAAGCTGGTCCCGCCGGAACGCTACGCGGAGGCCGAGACCTTCTTCGGCTGACGACCGCCGGCTGCGTCGTCCTGCCCGGCCAGGCAGAGCTGGTGCAGCGCCCAGCCCCGGCCGGACGGGTCGAGCGGGCGGGTGGCCGTGCTGAAGTGCTGAAGATCTCCGCGGCCCAGTGCTCGGCGCTATCCGGGCCGTGCGGTGGCGGTCCCGGTAAGGGGGTTCCACTCGTCCGCCACGGTGAGCCAGGTACCGTCCGGCTGGCGCCGGACGACGAGGGTCGCGGGCCCGGCGAGCGCGATCGCCATGCCATCAGGCCCGGTCCCGCGCATTGACCGCTCGCCCGTGATGAGCGCGAGGTTCCCGGCCAGCAGGACGTTGGCGGTACGGCAGCGCAGCGGCAGCCGCATGTTCATCACCTCGGCCAGGACCTGGCGTATTGCCTCCCGGCCCACGGCGGCGCGGTCCGGTCCCCAGGACAGGACCGCTTCGGGTTCGTACAGGGTCACCGCCGCCTCAAGATCTCCGGCGGTGAGGGCGGCGCAGGCGAGCATCAGGACCTGCGCTGGCTGGCTGGCTGCGGGCGGCTCGATCAGGTCCAGGGCTTGGGTCAACCGTTCCTCCTCGGGCCGGCCAGGCAGCGATGGACCGCTGCGGTGCCCCGGTGGCTGGTCCAGGGCACCGCAGCGGGCTTGTCACCCGGTGTGGGTGTTGATCTGGGCGGCGGTGGGTGCTGCCGCGCGGTTAACGCCGGTGCGCCAGGGAGAGCCGGATGGCGTCGGCGAGCAGGTGCAGCCCCCGGCACCAGCGGTCAGCGGGACGCTACGCCGGGCCGGGGTGGGCAGCGCGGGGGGTGCTGTGGGAATTGCGGGGGGATGGGGTTATGCCAGCCGCGGGAGCGGCCTCCGGGCACCGGGACGGGCAAAGGCCGATGTCGGCTGGTATCTGCTCCCAGCGGTGATCGACGATCGCCACAACGGCAAGCAGCACTTCGGCGAACGCCTACCTGACCGGCCGGCGGAGGCGTTCGTAGAGCGCCGTCGTCTGCGCCGCCGGGACGCTGCCGAGCTGGGCCCGGAGCAGTTCGGTGAGCTCGGAGTAGTGGCCCAGCGCACGGGCGGTCTGGCCGGAGGCGGCCCAGCACTCCATCAGCGCGCGGTGCGCGGCTTCGTCCAGTGGTTCGTGCGCGATTGCCCGCTGGTAGACATCCACCGCCTCGCGTACCCGCCCGTCCGCTACCAGCAGGCGGCCGGCGGCGCCGAGCGCACGCTCGTAGGCCCGGCGCAGCCCGGCGCGCCGGGTGACGGCCCACTCCCCGGGAGTGCTGCCGGCCAGGAAGTCGCCGCCGTAGACGGCGATCGCACGCTGCAGGTGGGTGAGCGCGGCCGCCGGCGGCCGGGCAGCTCTCGCTTCGGCCAGCGCCTGCTCAAACTCGCGCAGGTCGCAGTCGAGCGGCCGGGACTCATCCAGTCCGTAACGGCCGTCGGTGAAGCCCACCCAGCCGGCGTCGCCGAGCGTGCGCCGCAGTTGCCGCAGCGCGCTGTGCAGGGCGTTGCGCAACTGGCTTTCCGCGAGGTCCGGCCACAGCGCCAGGCCGACCTGCTCCTTGCTCAGCGGCGCTGAGCTGGCGAACAGGTAGAGCAGCTCCCGCGGCTTGGCGTAGCCCCAGTCGGCGGTGGTCAGCGGGCGGCCGGCCAGGCACACGGTTGACTCGCCGAGGAGCCGGATCCGTAGCTTGAGCTTGTCACTGGGGGAGCGGGCGCCGGCCTGCGGTGCGGCCGGGACCTGTCCCCGCGGGTAGTCGCCGATCACGCTGTCCAGGGATTCGGCGGCACCCGTGCTGATGAGGTCCGCGCACGCCGCATCGCCGAGCGCGGCACGGGCACCCGCCTCGGTCCTGGCGTGGTCCGCGCGCTCGCACGGCGCGATGGCGGTGCCGATCGCGTCCCGGACCTGCTGCGCCGCTCCGAGCAACCGGGCTGCCTGGCCTGGCCGGGGCGGCTGGGCGGCGAGTGCCGCCGCGGCCAGGTCGTCGAGCACGCTGGCCAGCCGCCAGCGGTCGCCGAGGTCGCGGTGGATGTCCAGCGCCTCGCGTAGCAGTGCCTCGGCCTCCTGGTCGCCGCGCCGCAGCGCGAGCAGGCCGAGTTCGTGCAGCGCCCACGCCACTCCTTCGCGGAACCCCACCTGCGCGGCAAGGGCCCGGCTCCGCTCCAGTTGCCGGGCGGCGGCCGCGTACTCGCCGCGGTATTGCGCGACGACGCCCAGGCTGAGCAGCTCCCCGGCCATGCCCTCGACGTCGCCGAGTTCGGTGAACACCGCCAGCGCCCGCGTGCATTCGGCCGTGGCCGCGGCGAAGTCACCTTCCAGCCACGCGACGAAGCCCAGCTGGCCGTGCGTGCTCGCCACCGCCCGGCGGTCGCCGAGCGCCTCGAACTCGCCCAGGCACTCCTCGTGCAGTTCCCGCGCCCGGGCGTACCGGCTCTGCTCCCTGGCCACGCAGCCGAGTGCCTGCAGGGCGCCGGCGGCGCCACGCCGGTCTTCGAGTTCGCGGTAGATCCGCAGCGCGCCCTCCATCCTGCGCACCGCCGCCGGGTACTCGCACTGGAGATGCGCGAGCATGCCGCTGCGCGACAGCGCCTTGGCCCGTACCCGGGCGGGCGCGTCGCTGGGCGCGGCGAGTGCCCAGTCCAGCCACTCCCGGCCCTCCCGGTAATGGCCGCGCAGGTACCAAAACGACGACAGCGCGCCCGCCAGCCGCAGCGTGGCCGTGACGTCCCCGGCATCCCGCGCCGCCTGCAGCACCGAGCGCAGGTTGTGTACCTCGGCCTGCAGCCGCTCGGCAGCCTCCGCCTGATCCGGCCCGGTCAGCTCGGTCTCCGTTCGCTCGGCCAGATCCAGGTACACCGACAGCAGCGCCTGGCTCGCGGCCGGCTGCTCACCGGCCTCGGCCAGACGTTCCCGGCCGTACCGGCGTACGGTCGCGAGCATCCGGTAGCGGGCCTCTGCCGCGGTATGGCCGACCACCACAAGGGATCGGTCGACGAGCCTGGCCAGCAGGTCGAGCACGTCCGCCGGCTGGGTGCCGCCGAGCGTGGCGACGTGCTCGGCCGCGGCCAGGCCAAACGGGCCTGCGAACGCGGAGAGTCTGCGAAACGCCGCCTGCTCGGCAGGCCGGAGCATGTCGTAGCTCCAGTCCAGCGCGGCCCGCAGCGTCTGATGCCGGGCCGGCGCGCCCGGGCTGCCGCCCACCAGCAGCTTGAACACGTCGTCCAGAGCGGCCAGCACCTGGCTGACCGCCAGCACCCGCAGCTTCGCCGTGGCGAGCTCGATCGCCAGCGGCAGCCCGTCAAGCCTGCGGCACAGCTGCCCTATCAGTTCGGCGTTATCGTCGGTGATCTCGAAGCCAGGCAGCACTGCCCTGGCCCGGTCCACGAAGAACTGGACGGCCTCGGAGCTGGTCAGCTCCTGCGCTCCCGGCCCGTCGGCCGGCGGCACCGTCAGCGGCGGCAGCGGCCACCGCGACTCACCGTCTGCGCCGAGCGGCTCCCGGCTCGTCGCCAGGATGTGCAGCCGCGGGCAGGCAGCGAGCAGGCGGCCCGCGACCTCGCGGCACGCAGGAGTCAGGTGTTCACAGTTATCCAGAACGAGCAGGCCGGGGTGCTCGCCGATGCGGCCGGCGACCGAATCGACCAGGTCAGCACCGGGGGCATCCCTGGCCCCGAGCGCGTCCGCGATGACGTGGGCGACCATGTCGCCTCTGGCCACAGGAGCTAATTCCACCCACCATGCCCGGCCGCTGAAGCGCTGCTGAGCCTGTGCCGCGACGGCGATGGCCAGCCTTGTCTTGCCAACCCCGCCAGGGCCGGTCAGTGTCACCAAACGCCCGGCGTACAGGGCGCCGGCGACGTCCTGTTGTTCCTTGACCCGGCCCACCAGGGGGGTGACCGGGGCAGGCAGGCGAGAAGCCGGCACGCGCTGCTCGCCCGCACCGCCCGAGGTGACGTGCGAACGCCCCGAGGTGGCCCGCGTGGGCTCCATTGGAGAATTGTGGCACTACTGTTTCAGCGGGCAACTGCCCGGATCCGGTCGTCGCCGGTGTCGGCGATCAGTACGTTGCCCGCGCCGTCCACGGCTAACCCTTCGGGGATGCGGCGTAACCGATGAAGAGACCCGCGGGCGGGCACGGTTATCGCCGGCGAAGGCCTGGTTGCAGCGATCGGAAGGCAGGTGCGCACGCGTGGACTGGGACAGGGCTATGCAGTGGATCAACCGCTGGGACGCTCAGCAGCAGCTGTACATGCCGGACCGGGAGGAGCGGTTCACCGCGCTCATTGACGCGGTCGAGGCCGGGACCGGCCGGGATGATCCGCTCGTGCTCGACCTCGGCTGCGGGCCGGGCTCGCTCGCCGTACGGCTACTGGACCGGATACCCGGAGCGCGCGTCATCGCCATCGACAGCGACCCGCTACTGCTGACGCTCGGCCGCGCTGCCTACGGTGGGCTTCGCGGGCTCAGCTTCGCCGACCAGGACCTGCGGACCTCCGGCTGGACCGGCGCGCTCGCGCTTGACCGGGCGGTGGACGCAGCGGTGAGCACCACCGCGTTGCACTGGCTCCGCGCCGAAGCACTGCGCGACATGTACGCGCAGCTTGCGACCGTGCTGCGACCTGGCGGCCTGCTGCTCGATGGTGATCATCTGAAGGAGGATGAGACGGTGGCGCCGACTCTCGCCCGGCTCGGCGACGTGCTCACCGAGCGCGTGGCCCAGCGTTTCACCGGCACCGACGTTGATGACGGCCAGGCCGGCGACCGCGAGGACTGGAAGTCCTGGTGGCAGGCGGCGACCGCCGACCCGGAACTGGCCGGGCCCGCCGCAGAACGCCAGCGGCGCAGGCTCAGTGAGGACCACCATGGCTCGGAGTCGGTGCTGCTCAGCGAGCACGTCACCGCGCTGCGCGCGGCGGGGTTCGCCGAGATCGGGACGCTGTGGCAGTACGGCGATAACCGCATCCTCTGCGGCGTCATGGGCGGCCGGTAAGGCGCCCTTTTATGAAACTGTGACCATCGGTCATGTACGCGACCGCCTCCTTTGGCGTCTTCCCTGATGGATGTTCCGTAGGGGACGGATCCATTCATACGGGAGGAAACATGTCAGGCAAGGTCCTGGGGGGACTGACTGGGCTGATGCTCGGCGCGGTGACCGCCGCGGTCACCACGGCGGGAGTGGCGGCCGCCGCCAACGCACCGCAGTCGGCGGCAGCAGCGCACTGGCACATCGTCAAGTCGGTAAAGACCAACGGCAACGGGGACTTCACGGCGGAGGTTGCGACGGGGAAGACGACCGGGTGGGCGTTCGACGGGCTCTCCCGCCCCACCGCGTGGGAGCGGAACGGCAGTACCTGGACGAAGGTCGCGTTCCCTGGCGAGAGCAACGAGTCCGTCGTCGCCGCGGGCGCGTCGTCACCGTCGGGCGTTTGGGCGTTCACCGACATCGCTGGCGCTGGGTCGCGGGTGCTGCGCTGGAACGGGCATCAGTGGTCCGTGGTGAATACGTTCGACGTCCAGATCGGCGGGGCCTCCGTCGTCGCAAGCGACGATGTCTGGCTGTTCGGCCGGGGAACTTTCAACGGGCTGGGAGTATGGCACTACGACGGCCGGAGCTGGACGCAGGTAGGCAAGAACACCTTCCTCATGGGCGGCAGCGCGCTGTCCGCGACCGACGCCTGGGCGTTCGACGCTACGGCCATCTACCACTGGAACCCCCACATCCACGAGTGGGACGGCACCCAGGTGGCGAGCCTGCTTCCGCCGAAGCAGGCGCTTAACAATCCGGCCGTGACCGGCATCATCGCGCTGTCGGCGAACAACGTCTACGCCATCGGCAATGGCAACCGTCAAGACGCGGGCGGCCCGGTCGTGGTCCTGCACTACGACGGTCACACGTGGGCAAAGGTAGCCGAGGGCAACTTCAACAGCTACGGCACGGGCCAGCAGATCAGCTCGGACGGCAACGGTGGCCTGTGGCTTCCAATGCCCGGCGCGTCGGGCGCACCGTCGTCCATGGTGCACTATGCCGCCTGCCAGCTCACCCAGGCACCGCTGCCTGTGAGCGGCCAGAAGCTCAGGATCGGTTCGGTCGCAAACATCCCCGGCACCACCCAGGAGCTAGCCGGCGGCAGCACGCACGCCGCGAACAACCCGGCCACCAAGGTGGTCGCGGTCATCCTGCGGTTCAGCTGAACCTGATCGCCGACACCGATCGCGGCGCCGAGGATGGCGTTGAGCCTTGCCTCGCATCCTCGGCGTCCGGTCGGCCGTCAGGCCGAACTTTCACAGGAGCGCCCTATTCAGACCAGGTAGCGCCGCCCGGCAGGTGTGGTCCAGGTCAGGGTGCCGGGGCTGGTTTGCTCGAGAGTCCACCCGGCCGTCTGTTTGACCTCGTGGTGATGCCTGGCACAACGATGCGAGGTTGCACAGGCATGTCTTGCCGGCGCGGTCGTAGGCAATGGTGTGGTCGATGTCGCACTGCGCGGCGGGGCGCCGGCAGCCCGGGAAGACGCAGGTGGCGTGCCGGATCTCGATTAGGTGGCGCAGAGCAGCCGAAGGGCGGTAGGCGGGTGTTTCCAGGGTATGGTCGCAGTCGCCGCCGGTGAGCGACGTCATGATGAAAGACCACGGCCCGCCTGGTGACCGGATCGTCGGCCCGTCGCGGGGATCAGCGGTCGGCCGGGAGCTGCGCTGGTTTCCGGCCGGGCCAACCCGCGTGCAGCCGTGCGCGACCGGGTGGCCGCGCGGGTCGGTGATCGTGAGGCACCACTTGTTACCGGCCCGGCGGGCCAGTGCGCTGGCGAGGTCGCGGGACTCCGCGGCGTCCAGCGGCCCGTACCCGGCGCAGTGGCCGGGATCGTCGCGGAGACCGAGCCAAGTGGCCAGCGGCAAGGTAAGGTTCACGGTCCCCGTGGCGCTTAGGGCTGCGGAGGTGCCATGAGCGGGGTGATCACTGGAGGTATCAGAAGCACTGGAGGCATCGGGACCACAGAGGACACTGGAAGCACCGGAGGTATCGGAAGCGCAGGAGGCGCGGGGGGCGCTAGCAGCGCTAGAAGCACCAGGGCTGGCGTCGTGACTCTCGGTTTTGCCGGGGCCGGGGTTGGCGGGCAACAGGGAGGTCGCTGGAGCGCCGGAAAGGAGAGCGAGGTAGACCTGGGCACGCAGGGTGTCCATGGTGCCGGGGGTTCCCGCGGCTTTGAGCTGTTTGGCCAGGGCGGTGAGGTTGTTGTCGGCAGCCAGGACCGCGGCCGGAGGCAGGTCGCGGCCGGCCAGGGCCGCAGTGCCGGAGTGTTCGTCCCAGCGTTCCACCCGGGCCTGTTGCAGGGCCTGCTCCTTGCGCCTGCGGGCGGCGGTGGGATCGGCGGCGATCACCGCGCGGCGGGTGGCGCCGCTCAGTTGCCCGGTGGTCTGGCCTGGCGCAGCGCCGATCACGGCCTGGTCCACCGCGGCAGCATGCTCGTCGGTGAGCCCGGTGACCTCGTTGGCGATCACGATCGCGCGGGGCGCGTCGATGTCCCCGGCGGCGAGCGCCTGGCTGGTCGCGGGCAGTCGGCGCAGCGCTAGAGCCAGGTCCAGAAGCCGGTCGCCGGCGCGGTTGGTCACGGTGAGGGCGGCGGCGATCTCGGCACCCACATGAGCGGCAGCGCCCCTATCACCGGCGTCCTCTTCGGCCACCCGGCGGCGCCACAGGTCCCCGGTGGCGGCCAGCTCCAGGGCCGTGCCCCAGGACGTCAGCCGCCGGGCGGCGCGGAGCACGCCGATGAGCTCATCGTCGCTGAGCCTGGCTAATCCGCCATCCCAGGCATCAGCGGCCAAGCCGGCCAGGACCGGTCCGGGAGGCAGGCTATCGCTGACGCCTCCGGCGGCGAACCCGGCACCGTCTCCGCGGGTCCGGTCCCAGAACCCCGCCTTCAGCACCTCCCGGCCAGTCCGCGGCGGACCGTCCAAGTCTGCCTCTTCGGCCAGTTCCGGGCCAGCGGTCAGCTCAGCGTCCGCGGCCAGTTCCGGGTGCTCGGCCAGCAGGGTGCGCAGATCTTGCAGCGGGCCTGCCAGCAAGTCATCGAGGCCAGCGGGAGGCCAGCGGTCCTGGCCGGGGAGCGGGGCGCGCGGCCGTCCGGTTCCCCGGGCAGGGAGGCGGCCAGGTTCGGCTGCGGCTGCTGGCACCCGTCCTCACCTCCCTGAGCCGCTAGGATATATGGCAAGTTCAATGGCAATGATTCGATAGTAGTAGCGACCCACGACAGTGTGGCGTCGCCGCGTAGAACGACAAGCTCATCGGGGGTCACGCCTCGCCTGCCACAGCGGCCGCCGGCTGACCGGCTGGGAGTGGTCAGGCAAGCTCACCGAGTGGGATGGTCAGGCAAGGGCGGGGGAGGGGACGGCCCGGCGTGGGTCGAGCAACCCCGGGCGGGTAGCCATGAACACGTCGACGAAGTCGATGTGCCACCCCGCCGTGAGCAGTTCCCGGGTAGCCGGGTGCGGTGCGGGCAGGCAGACCCGCGCCCGCCCGTCCGGCGGGTCCAGCGAGGCGAGGATGGCCAGCACCGCACCGGCCGCTTCGCTGTCTCGTGCCGCCGGTGCCAGCGCCAGGTGGGCGATGCCGTACTCGCCAGCCTCGCCCGCAACCGTGCCCGCAGCCAGCGTGTCCGTGCCGCGCCGGGCCAGGACCGGCCGCCCGCCCGGCCGCGCGGCCCAGGCCAGATGGTCGGCGACCCGGACGGTCCCGGTCCAGTCCACCTCCAGTGCGGCCACCTCCGCCGGCGTCGCCACCGCAACGGCCCAGCCGTTCTGGCCGCGCAGTGCCCGCACGTCCCCGCCCAGGTAGAGCAGCGGCCACCAGGCGTCAAGCCCGGCCCGGGTGTACAACGGCAGCGCGTGAGCATGAAGGCTGCTGAACGTCATGCGCGGGGTACCCGCCTCCCACAGGGCCGCCAGCAGTGCCTGCCCGGTGCCCTGGCCGTGGAACCGCGGGTCGACGAACAGGTCGCAGAGCATGGTGATGGCGGCGGGACCAGCCCCGATCCGGTAGCTTGCGCCGAAACCGGTGACCGTGCCGCGCTGTTCGGCGACGGTCACCCGGCCGTGGGCGAGCAGGTGGCGGACGTAGGCGGGATCGGACCCGGACCACTCCTCGACCTGCCCAGTCGCCTCGGCCACCCGCGCGATCGCGGCCAGATCGGTGTCGGCGGCCGACCTTACGTGCACGTCTGTCACGGTTCCACATTGCCACCCGCTGGAGCCCTCGGCCAGGAGAGCGGCCTGCTGGGCGCGGCGCGGAAGGTGCCGGGCGCGGTCATGAAGGTGCAGTACGCACCCTGCGGCCTACCCGGGTCACATCTCGCTGATGCGGCGGGCGAGGAAGGCACGTTCCGGGGCGGGTGGCTCGAGCGCGATCGCGGCCTGGTAGGCGGCGATCGCATCGGCGCGGCGCCCTACCTGGCGCAGCAACTCCGCCCGGGCGATGTGCAGTTGCGGCCAGCGGGCCAGGCGGGGATCGGCGCCGACGGCATCGAGGATGACCAGGCCGGCCGCCGGGTCCTCCGACATCGCGACCGCCACCGCCCGGTTCGCCTCCACCATCGGCGTCGGCTCGTAGCGGATCAGCTCGCCGTAGAGCAGGGCGATCTCCCGCCAGTCGGTGGCCTCGGCGCAGCGGGCCGCCGAGTGGCAGGCGGCGATGGCGGCCTGGATCTGGTAAGGGCCGGGACGGTTGCGCCGCAGCGTCTGCTCGGCGAGGGCCTCCCCTTCGGCGATCATGTCGTGATCCCACTGGCCGCGGTCTTGCTCGGCGAGCAGCACGAGGTCACCGTCCGGGCCGATGCGGGCGGGGCGGCGGGCGTCGGTCAGCAGCAGCAGCGCGAGCAGGCCGGTTACCTCGGGCTCATCGGGCAGCAGCGTGGCCAGCGCCCGGGCGAGCCTGATCGCCTGGTCGCAGAGCTCGCCCCGGATCAGCGTTTCGCCGCCGGTTGCCAAGTGCCCCTCGGTGAAGACCAGGTACACCACCCGTAGCACAGAGCCAAGCCGGGCCGGCCGGGAGGCCGGGCCCGGCACCCGGAACGCGATCCCGGCCTGGCGGATCTTGCGTTTGGCCCGCACCAGCCGCTGCGCCATGGTCGGCTCGGGCACCAGGAACGCGGCGGCGATCTCGGCAGTGGTCAGCCCGCACACCGCGCGGAGCGTCAGCGCCACCCGGACCGCCACGTCGAGCGCCGGATGGCAGCAGGTGAAGATCAGCGCAAGCTCGTCGTCGGTGCTGGCCGCCCACCCGCCAGCGGGCGGCGGAGCCTCCTCGCGCATAGCCTCGGCCTCCCTGTCGGCCCGGCGGCGCTCGCGCCGGATCCGGTCGAGTGCCTTGTGCCGGGCGGTTCCGATCAGCCACGCGCGAGGGCTGGCCGGCGTGCCCTCGGCGGGCCACTGGGCCAAGGCCGCGGCGCAAGCATCTTGCACCGCATCCTCGGCCACCGTGAGGTCACCCACCTGGCGAGTCACCGCGGCGACCGCGGCCCACCAGTGGGCGCGGAACACCTCGTCGAGTTCTGGGCCGGTGGCCGGACCGCTCCTATCCCGGCTGGTCAGCGGGAGCCCCCACCTGCACCACCGGGCGGACTTCCACTCTGCCGTCCGACGCGGTCGGGATCCGGGCCGCCCAGGTCAGGGCGTCGTCCAGGTCCGCGCACTCAACCAGCGTGAAGCCACCGAAGTGCTCCTTGATCTCGGCGGCCGGGCCGTCGGTGAGCAGCGTCTCGCCGTCGCGGACCTGCACTGTGGTCGCGGCGGCCGGCGGCTGCAACGGCCCGCAGTCGATCAGCACGCCAGCCTCGGCCATCTGAGCGGTAGCCGAGTTCCAGGCCTCGAACAGCTGCCGGGCCTCGTCGGGCCCCAGCTCATCGAGGGACTTGTTCGCGTACAGCAGGAACATGTACTTCACCGTGCACCACCTCTCCAGGCCGGCCTTGGGCGCCGGCTCCTGCCTGGAGTCGCACGGCGCAGTCCCTGAATCGACACCTCTCGCCCAAGATTCCGCGAAGACGATTGTCATGGTTGTAGCTGGCAACCAGTACAGCATCTCCTTTACCCCACCCCCGCCCAAGAGAAAGTCGTGGTTGTGGCAACCACTGCAAACCGGGGTGCTGGCGGGCTGGCGCTGGCCGGCAGCGGGCTGGCGGGCAGTGGGCTGGTGCTGGCGGGCAGCGGGCTGGCGGGCAGTGGGCTGGTGCTGGCGGGCAGCGGGCTGGCGGGCAGTGGCCTGGTGCTGGCGGCCAGCGGGCTGGCGTTGGCGGGCTGGCGGCTTGCGTGCGGTGGACGGCTACAAGCTGCCATAAGTGCTGGCAGACTAGAGGGATGTCCGGGACCTCCCTCACCGCGCCGGCCGAGTCAGCCGCGCCGGCCATGCCCAGGCTGGGCGAGCCTTGCGTGCTGCTCAAGCTCGGCGAGATCGTGCTCAAGGGAGCCAACCGGAAACAGTTCGAGCGCCTGCTGAACGCGAACATCCGGCGGGCTATGGACGACCTTGGCATCGGTGTCCGGATCTGGCATCGCTACGGGGTGATCTTGCTGCGGGCCGCCGACGACGGCGTCACGGAGGCCCAGGCGGTGGCCGCGGCGGACAAGATGGCCGAGCGGGCCCGCGACATCATGGGCGTCTCCCGGGTCTGCCGGGCGGTGCGTGTGGCCAAGGAGCCGGCCGCCGCGATCGATGCCGCGGTGGCCCTCATGGCGGGCAAGAGCGGGTCGTTCGCGGTCCGGGCCCGGCGGCGTGACAAGCGGTTCCCGCTCACCTCGGCCGACCTTGCCATCCAGATCGGCGCCCGCGTCCAGCAGGAGTACGGGTACCCGGTCAACCTGAAGCACCCGGACGTGACGGTGTTCGTCGAGGTCGACCAGTGTGAGGTGTTCGTGTACACCGACGGCCGGCCGGGCCAGGGCGGTCTCCCGGTCGGCATGAGCGGCCGCGCTCTCGTGCTCATGTCCGGCGGGATCGACTCCCCGGTTGCCGCGTACCGGATGATGCGCCGCGGTCTGCGCTGCGACTTTCTGCATTTCTCCGGCATGCCGCTGACCGGCCCGGAGTCGGTATACAAGGCCTATGGGCTGATGCACCAGCTCGACCGGTTCCAGTGCGGATCACGGTTGTTCGTGGTCGCGTTCGGCAAAACCCAGCAGCGGCTGGCGGCATCCGGCGCGAGCCGCTTGCAGATCGTGGCGCAGCGCCGGCTGCATGCTCAAGACGGGCGAGGCGCTTGCCGCCCGCCTCGGCGCGGCGGCGCTGGTCACCGGGGATTCGCTGGGCCAGGTGAGCAGCCAGACCCTGGCCAACCTGACCGCGCTCGACGACGCCGTGCGGCTGCCGATCCTGCGCCCGCTGATCGGCCGGGACAAGGTAGAGATCATGGCGGAGGCGCGCCAGATCCGCACGCTCGCGCTGTCCGAGCTGCCCGACCAGGACTGCTGCACGCTGCTGACGCCACGGCACGTGGAGACCCGGGCGCGGGTCGATGACCTGCGCCGGATCGAAGCCCGGCTGGACGCGGCCGATCTCGCCGAGGAACTGGCCGGCCTCGCCCAGGAATACACCCCCGACCGTACCTAAGCCGTGGGAACGGGCTGGCGGGGGGCGAGCGCGGGGGTCAGGGTGCGGCCCATCAGCGGGGACAGGTTCGCCGCGATGCTCGCGATCTGGCGGATGTCGGCGTCGACCAGCGCCTGATCCCCGTCACACAGCGCCATCTTCGGTTCCGGGTGCACGTCGATGATCACGCCGTCCGCACCCACCGCGATCGCCGCCCTGGTGAGCGGGAGGACAAGGTCGCGGCGGCCGCCCGAATGCGACGGGTCCACGATCACCGGGAGGTGGGACAGCCGCTGCGCGACCGGCACCGCGCTGATGTCCAGGGTGTTGCGGGTAGCGGTCTCGAACGTGCGGATGCCCCGCTCGCACAGCACGATGTCGAGGTTCCCGCGCTGGGCGATGTACTCCGCGGCCATCAGCCACTCCTCGATGGTGGCGCTCATCCCCCGCTTGAGCAGCACCGGCTTCGACGCCGAGCCGACCGCCTGCAGCAGTGCGAAGTTCTGCATGTTCCTGGTGCCGACCTGGAGCATGTCGGCGTAGGAGGCAACCAGGTCCACGCTTCCCGGGTCGATCACCTCGGTCACCACCGGCAGGCCGGTCTCGGCCCGCACCTCGGCCAGGATCTTCAGCCCGGCCTCGCCAAGGCCCTGGTAGGCGTACGGGGAGGTGCGTGGCTTGAAGGCGCCGCCGCGCAGCAGCGACGCGCCCGCCGCCTTGGCCATCTTCGCGGCGGCCAGCGTTTGCTCGGGTGACTCCACCGCGCACGGCCCGGCGATCACGGTGAGGGTGTCCGGGCCGATCGGCACGCCACCGACCCTGATCACCGAGCGGTCCGGGTGATGTTCCCTGCTGATCAGCTTGTACGGAACCGAGATCCGCACCACGTCGAGGACGCCGCTGCGGCTGCGCAGGTTGAGCGCGCCGAACTGCTCCACGTCCCCGACCAGTCCCACGATCGTGCGGGAAACGCCGCGGCTGACGAAGGCTTCGCCGCCCGCCGTGCGTACCAGGTCAACGATTGCCTCGACGTCCTCCTGGGTGGCCCCGGGGGCCATCACCACGACCATGGTCTCTCTCCTTCGGTTCCTCGCGGTTAACGGAACAAGCCCCGGGCCTTGTGGCCCGGGGCTTGTCGTAAGGTCGTTCGCGTCAGCGCAGTGTCTGGCGGGCGACCGTCCGGGTGCCGGGCCGGTAGCCATAAAAAAACCAGAACTGCTTGCGCACGGGTGCAGCCTAGCGCACGCCCGCGGTGGCCTGCACCCCGGTCCCGGCCACCCCGCCCGCGCTCCGCCTGGTCAGGAACCGGCTGGTCACAAACGCCAGGCCGTAAAGCGCGCCGATGACGATCAGCAGGAAACGGTACCCGGTGATCAGGGCGATGTATTCCAGGACCCCGCCGACCATGGCCCCGAGCAGGTTGGCCGCGAAGGCGTCCCCGGAGGTCGCCACATCGGAGAACCGCTGGGCGAAGATGAGGTTGGCCAGGTAGATGGGGGCGAAGGCCAGCGCGCAGCCCGCGAAGAAGCGGGGCACGATGGGCAGGCCCACCAGCGACTCCTGCGGCACCACCCAGGTGAGGGCCAGGGACCCGATGAGCGCGGCGTAGAGCACGGCTGGGCGTGGCAGCCGGAGATGGCTCGCGGTCTCCACGGCCAGGTACACCGCGAGCAGCACGCCCGCGAACACCAGCGAGTTCACCAGCCAGGTGGTGCCGAACAGCAGCGCGAACTGCACGATGTTCTTGGTCTCAAGCAGCAGGAACGCGGCCCCCATGAAGGCCAGGTCCACGTAGTACCGCATCCTGGAGAACGAGCCGCCGCCAATCCGGACCAGCAGCAGGGACCCGGCGAAGATGGCCGCGATCATCCACAGGTACTGCTTCGGGATGTTGTTGCCGGGCAGGTAGGGGAACGGGTGGTCGTCGGTTGCCGGGGAGATCCTGCTGCCGTGCCAGAAGCTGGCGCAGTTGGGGACCGGCCCGGCCGGGTGCACGGTGAGCACGGCCAGGCGGCGCCCGCCGAGCGGCGGCCCGACCTCGGTGCAGGGCGTCCGCCCGAACGCGTCCTGGATCGTGGACGCGTAGCGGCTCTCCAGGAACGGCGCGTAGTAGTTGTACATCGCGAACGTCCCGCCCGGCGCCAGATGGGCGCGCACCGCTTCGAGCGACTGCAGGGTGAGCAGGTAGCTCTCCAGCCGGATCCCCGACTGCCCGGCCAGCGCGGTCAGCGAGTCGGGCAGCGCGAACAGGATCAGGTTGTAGCGCTTGGAGGTGTTCTGCAGGTAGGCGCGCCCGTCATCGACGTGCGCGGTCAGCATGGGGCTGGAGTAGGGGTGGTTCGGGTGCATGTTGCCCAGGCGCACCAGCAACGGGTCGATCTCCACCGTGTCGACGTGCCTGGCGCCCTCGGACAGGGCGACGGCCGCATCGTTACCCGTTCCGGACCCGATTATCAGGACGTTGCCCAGCGACGCCTTGGTGACGTGCCGGTACGGGTAGAAGTAGAAGGCCTTCTGCCTGTGCATGAGGGCCAGCGAACGGGCTGCCTGGTAGGGGATGTTGTTCGCGGACACGTACAGCGCCCCGGTCGGGCCGTGCGTCCGGTTGTACGACAGCTTGTTGTAGGGCGACCACTCCTGCGCCGGGACTACCGACTCCAGCAGCAGCAGGGTCGCGACGCCCGCGACGGCCAGGACCTGCCACCACCGGATCCGGGGGGCGATCAGGACCAGCAGCCCGGCGCAGGCGATGCAGCCCCAGGTGCCTGGCGGCTGATCAAGGAAGGACAGCCCGGTGAACGCCGCGATCCCGGCGAGGCTGCCGAGGATGTCGTACCGGTAGGCCCGCAGCGGCCGGAACTGCACGAACAGCCGGGCGGTGCCCTGGCCGAGGCCCGCCATGACGGCCGTCACCAGGACGAAGACCACGCCGAGGCTGACCGGCTGCGGCAGCGCGGCAGATCCGTTCAGGCCCTGGAACGGGTGCGGCCCGTTCAGCGTCTGGAGGATCACCGGGAACGCGAGCACGAAAGACACGAGCAGCATCAGTGCCACCGGCGTCCAGCGGAGGTAGTCACGCCGGGTCCGGGCGTTCAGGAAGCCGATCCCGATGCCGAGAAAGCTGGCGAGCAGGACGAAGTTGGTGGCCTTCGTCACATAGACGTTATTCGCGGTCACCCACCGGATCAGGGCGAGCTCCACGAAGAGCATGACGAAGCTGGCGAACACCAGCCGGGCCGGGTGCTCGGATCTGTCTTCAGATTCCGCCGCTGGTGCGGATTGCGCCTCATCCGGGGGCTGCGGCTGCGTCTCATCCGGGGGCTGCGGCAGCGCGGACTCTGGCTTCGCGGTTACGTCATCCGCACGATTTGCAAGGGCTCGGGCATCTGATCCATCGGGCAGATCTCTCATTTTCACCATGCAAAGGTAACGAGACAGCGGCTTGGTCGTGGGTCATTGCCGGGATTCCCGGTCCCGGGCCCGTCTTCCCCGCCCAGCCGGTTCTATGCAGCCATGCGGCGACTACTCGCTCTGGTCAGTTCCCGAAGCGGTGCGCCGGTACAGGGTGAAGCCGTATCCGTGCAGCACGCGGGTGAAATTCTGGTCGAAGTAATCCCTGAGCTGAGGGTTCCACGGAATCCTCAGGTGGTTCTCGGGCGTCAGCAGAACATAACTGGCCTCGCTGAACGCGTGATGCCAGGCCGCTGTCACGGCGGGGACCTCGCTTGCACCGCTGCCAGGCCTGCGCCCGCGGGACAGCGCCAGGTCGGTGCCCAGCCCGTCCACCATCTGCGAGCAGCCCGGGACGTTCGAGGTGAACCGGTTCGCCAGGAGGAGGAAGGACGCCAGGTCGGTAGCTACACACGCGCCCGGCGGGACGACCCGGGCCACCGCCGCGGGCGAAGTTCTGCGAATGGTGGAAAGCCGTCCCGTGGGGGCCTGCGCCACCGCTCCGGCGATGATGGCCACCCCCATCAGGATCGGGCCCGCGCGGGCCAGCAATTGCCGGGTCCGGCCTGGCGGGCTCTCCGGCACGGCCCCCGCGTCCGGCCCAGCCCGGCGCCGCGCCCTGGCCTCGGGCTGGGCACTGGCCACCAGCCGGGACACCGGCAGGGCAAGGGCTATCGCGAGGAACGGGCCAAGGAACGCCGAGTAGTGGCCGGCGAAGTAGGGCGGCCACAGGAAGATGGCCACGATGCCTGCGGCCGACAGCGTCGCGAACCAGTCCAGCGTCGGCGGCGGCATGCGGGTGATCAGCCACGCCGCAGCCTGGGTCAGGATCACGAAGGCCACGAAAGCGAGGCAGGCGGTCAGCAGGGTGCTGTTCGCCCAGCCCTCGGCTCCCGGGATCCCGATCATCGACTGGAGCCGGTGCCAGACCGTATTGCGATGGCCGATCCTGGCTAGCTGGGCCACCACGACGTCGTTATAGAACAGCCCGGGAGAGGCGGCGGCGAACGGCAGTGTGACGACGAGGAACCCGGCGGCCACGCCGGCCGCGAACATGGCCGCACGGCGCAGGTCGCGCACGCACAGCGCGGCAACGACCAGGACGGGCACGATCGCCCACGCCTTGATCGCGCCGGCGCAACCCGAACATCACCCCGCCCCAGACCAGCCGCCTGGTGCTGGCCGTTATCCGGTCACCGTCGAACACGGTCACGGCCCCGATCAGGCAGAACAGCACCAGCCACGGTTCGAGCAAGACGGTATGGGAGGCGTTCGCCGCGGGCGGATAGATCGCCACCACCCCGCAGGCCAGCAGCACGGCCAGGATCCCGCGGTGGCGTACCAGCAGCCCGGTGAGGGCCACCGCGGCGCTGCCCGCGAGCAGGGTGAGGATCCGGGCGATGCCCAGCCCCCACGCGGTGCCGGTCAGGTAGGTCAGCAGCCCGACCGGGCTCAACAGCACCGTGATGCCCGGGGGCTGCACGAAAGCGAAGTCACGGTAGGGCAGAACGCCGTGGACCAGCCGCACCGCGCTGCCGAAGTACGGCCCGTCGTCGTACTGGGTGACCGTCAGCACGCCGGGCCGGACGAGCAGGTACCCACGCAGGACGAGTGCGACCAGCGTGGTGACGGCGATCGCCAGGTTCACCGGGCTCAGCCAGGCGGTCCGGTGCCCCTGCCGCGGTGCCTCGGCGCCGCCCGTATACCCGCCAGCGGACGTCGTGGTCATCGCTCCGCTCATTCGTTTGGCTACCGTCTGCTCCCCGGCGGACCGAGGTTGATGCCCGGCGAGGGCGGAATGCGCTGGGTGCGGGCCAGGTTACTCAGCGTACGTTTAGCCCTTTTCGCACATACAAGAGGAGCTTGCGGGGGGACCGGTACACCTGGACGAAATGATCGTTCAGATAGGCCTGGAGTGCCGGTGTCCACGCGACCCGGCGGCCGTTGGTGGCGGTGAGGATTACGTACTGGGCGTGGCTGAACGCCTGGTTCCAGAAGGCGGCTACCTTCGGCACGTGCCCCGCCCCGGTCTGAGGCTTCAGGCCATTGGAGAGCGCCAGGTCGGTGCCGAGACTGTCTATCATCAGCGGGCAGCCGGGCACGTTCGAGACGAACCGGTTGGCGGCGAGCGTGACCGATACCTGGTCGGTCAGCACACACGCACCCGGCGGGATGTCCCGCTCGATCGTGGCCGGGATGGGCCCGATGACCTTGGGTGCCGAGCTCTCGAAGCGGGCCTGCGCCCCGACCAGCACCACGAGCACCACCCCGGCCAGGCCAAGCGCCACCCATTCCAGCTGCCGTCTCGCCGCCGGTGCGACGGCACTGGGCGGGGCATCGGCCACCAGCCTGGATATGGGCAGGGCGAGGGTCATGGCCAGGAACGGCGCCAGGAAGGCGGCGAAGTGATAGTGGAACTGCGGCGGCCACAAGAAAATGAGGACGATGAGGACGGTGGTCGCGGTCGCGAACCAGTCCAGGGTGGGCTGCGGCCGCCGGGTGACCAGTGCCGCGGCGACCTGGGTGACGAGCACGAACAGCAGGATCGCGAACGCGGCGAGCAGCACCATGCCCCGTGACCAGCCCAGCGTGTCGGGGAACCCGATGATGTTCTTCAGCCGGAGCAGGACGCCGACCCGTCCTGCGTGGGCGCGGTACCCGACCTGCGCGGTGATCAGGCTCCGGTAGAGCTGGCTGGGCGCGGCGATGGCGAACGGCAGGACCGGGATGATGAACCCGGCGGCGACTCCGGCCACGAACAAGGCGGCCCGGCGCAACTGCGGCAGGCACAGCGCGATAACGACGAGCACTGGCACGATCGCCCATGCCTCGACCGCCCCGGCGAACCCGAATGCCGCACCGCCCCAGACCAGGCGCTTGGTGCTGGCCGTTATCCGGTCGCCGTCGAACACGGTCACGGCCCCGATCAGGCAGAACAGCACCAGCCATGGCTCGACGAGCACGGTGTGCGCGGCCGCCACGGCGTCCGAGTAGACCGCCGTGACCCCGCAGGTAATGAGCACTGCCAAGACGCCGCGGTGCCGCACGAGCAGCCCGGCGAGCGGGACCGAGGCGGTGCCCGCCAGCACGGTGAGGATCCGGCCGATGGCCAGCCCCCAGCCGGTGCCGGTCAGGTAGGTCAGCAGCCCGACCGGGCTCATCAGCAGCGTGATACCCGGTGGTTGCACCAGGACGAAGTCCCGGTAGGGCATGGAGCCATGGACCAGGCGCACCGCGCTGCCGAAGTACGGCCCGTCGTCGTACTCAGTGACCCCCATCAGGAAGCCCGGGCGGGTGTACTGGTAGTAAACCCGCAGGCCCAGCGCGACCAGCGTGGTGATGATGATCACCAGGTTCACCGGGGTGAGCCAGGCCGGGCGGCCGTGCTGTGGTTCTGCGGCGCCGTCCTGGGACCCGTCAGCCGAAGTCCGGGCAAGCGTTCCGCTCACTGCTGGCCTCTCCCTCAACCTCTTTGGTAATGGGCTATGGGACCGCCCCGCGGGGCGCCCTTGATGCCCGGCGCTGGCCTGCCTGGCGGGGAGGCGGCCATGCCCGACCCAAAGCGGATCGTACCGGCCAGGGCGGGCAAATCGGCCAGGTGTTAACCAAAGTAGCTTGCTATGCGCCGCAGAAATTACCTTAACGCCTTACCGTCGGCCCCGGTGATCGGCGCGCCGGTCAAGCGGCGGTATGGCTGCGCTATTCCACGTCCATGATGGGCCTGCGCTGCCCGGCGACGGAGCCGCCGGTACGGTACCGTGTCAGCGGCATCGCGTACGCGATCTTTCGGCTGGGGGGCGTGGTCGCGGAACGGTGCGGGGGGTGGCCCGGCTCATGCCTGGGCCGGAGTTGGGCCCAGCGGGCAACGAGGACTTGTCATGGCAATGTTCTGCGATTTTCGGTGGTGCCTCGGGAAGATCCAGAGTGACGGCGCTTGACGAAGGCGCTGGCCCGGACGCTGCGGGAAACGGTGGCAGGCAAACCCGCAACGAAGAGCCGTCGCCCCAGGCAGGGCACGGCTGGCGGACGGCCGCGCCGTACCTGCCAGGGCCTGGTCCGCCGCCACTGGATATTCTCTGCCGCGCTCGGCGTGGCGGTGCTGCCGCGCCTGGTGGCGATGATCGGCTTCCAGCCGGCCGTTCTGTTCCGCCTTGATACTTACGACTATCTGTGGGGCGCGGTACACCTATCCCCGAACGTGGTGAACCCGAGCGGCTACTCCGTTTTCCTGTGGCTGCTGCGGCCGTTTCACTCGCTGGTGCTCGTGGCCGCCGTGCAGCACCTCGTTGGCCTCGGCCTCGCCACCATGGTGTACGCACTCGCCCGGCACTATGGGCTGCCGGACTGGGGCGCCACGCTCGCGGCCGCGCCGGTGCTGTTCGATCCGGCACAGATACTCATCGAGCAACTCGTCATGGCCGACCTGCTGGCGATGGCGTTGCTGGTGGGGGCGTTCACGGTGCTGCTCCTGCGCAAGCCGCCGTCACTGCGGCGGGTGATCGTGGCCGGGCTGATGATGGGCACATCGGTGACCATCCGGCCGACCACCCTGCCGCTTGTTCTGCTGGTTCCCCTCTTCCTGCTGATCAGCAGGGCCGGATGGCGCCGCGCCGGCGCCTCCCTGCTCGCCGGGGTGCTTCCGGTCGTCGGGTACATGAGCTGGTTCGCGGCCGTGCACGGGTCAGTCAGCCTGACCAATAGCAACGGGCTGTTCCTGTGGTCGCGAACCATGTCGTTCGCCAACTGCGCCGTGATCAAGCCGCCCGCCGATCTGCGGGCGCTCTGCCCGAACGCGCAGCCTGGCCGCCTCGCCCAGCCGGACCCGGCCAGGCGGCTCCAGCCCAAGCGCTATCTGTGGAATCACGGGTCGTGGCAGTGGCGGCACCGGAACTCCGGGTTCGTCCCGGACACCGCCGCGTTTACCCCGGCGAACAACGGCCGGGCGCTCCGGTTCGCGATCGACGCCATCACCGCGCAGCCGCTCGCGTACCTCGCCGTGGTGGGGGGCGGGACCGTGAAGCCGTTCCTGCAGACCAACCACCTGCGCTTCCCCGCCGTCCAGCCGCGTTCCGCCGGGGGCCTGAACAACGCCGAGTACCGGTATGCGATCGCTACGGTCCACGCCTACACGGGCGGCTACGCGGGCGTGGCCGGCGACCTCGGCTACAACTACGGCACCCGGCTGTATTCCCCTTATGCGTTCGTGATGGACGAGTACCAGCACATCGTCTTCCTGCCCGGCCAGGTATTCGCGCTCATCGTGGTCACCGGGCTGGCCGGGATCCTCCTTCCACGCCGCCGCACGGCGGTAGCGGCGCTGCTGTGGGTCTCGGCCGTCGTGATCATGGTGCTCCCGACGGCCGAGCATGAGTACACCTACCGGTATGTGCTGCCCGCCGTCCCGCTCACCTGCATCGCCGCCGCGATAGCGCTCCGCAAGCCAGGCCAGGAAGCCGCCCAGACCTAGTTGTGCCCGGGGGAGAAGCGTTACCCGAAGTGGGGGAAGCCGACTTGCAGCGTGATCGTGCTGCCCTTGGGGGCCTGGCCCGTCGGGCTGTAGCCGAACACCGAGTTGAACGGGCCCACCCGGTCGACCGTGACCTGGAAGCCAAGCCTCTCCAGGGTGCTGACTGCCTGGGCAACCTTCATGCCGTCGACATTCGGGATCGTCACCATCGGCGGCCCGGGTGAGATCTCGATGGTGATGACCTGGCCCTTGCTGAACGCACTGCCCGGCGCGACCGACTGCTTCAGGACCGTCCCGGCCGGCTGGCCGCTGGAGTTGGCGGTTACCTCGTTGAGCGAGACGCCGTTAGCGGAGGCCCACTGCTCGGCGACCGCCTTCTGCTGGCCGACGAAGTTCGGAAGCGGCGGCCCTGCGCTCACCGTGAGCGTCACCGGTTTCGGCTGGGGCCAGGACGTCCCGGCGCCGGGATGGGTGGCGATGACGATGCCCGGCCCGATGGTGGCCGACGGGACCAGCTTGACCTTCCCCGGTACCAGGCCGGCGTGCCTGATGGCCGCCTGCGCCGACGTCAGCGGCTGCCCGGTCACCTGCGGCATGGTGATCATGTGGAGGCCGGCCGAGACGATGAGGGTCACCTTGCCGCCCTTGGCCAGCCTGCTCCCACCCGCTGGATCGGTGCTGATGACCAGGCCCTTGGCCATCTGGTTGCTGAACTGAGCCTTGCCCATGGCCGGACTGAGGCCGGCGTTGCGCAGGTCGGCCTGGGCTGCCACGGCCGATATCCCGGTGACCTTGGGCACGGTCGTGTACCGGCCGGCCATCAGCCACCAGCCCAGGACGGCGGCGACCGCGACCGCCGCCACGGCGAGGAGGAGGTACCCGAGCCTGCGGCTGAACAGCAGCCGCTGCAACCGTGGTTCGGCGTGTGCCGGGTACCTGGCCGGCTGCACGTCGCCGGGGTAGGGAACATCGCCGCCGGTGACAATGAGCGTCTTGTTCGAGGCCGGCCGGTACGGCTCCGGGGGGGCCTGCGCCGCAGGCACCGGCCCGGTGCCGTCGCGCGGAACCCCGAAGGACTGCCGGGCCAGCGGTGCCATACCCGGGATCATGTCCAGGGCATCCCGCCCAGCCGGTGTACCGGCGGGCTGCGGCCAGCCGTCGGGCCTGGGGGCCTGGCGCGGGATGGCCGTCTCCGCCAGCGACGGATCCACCGCGGGGCCCGGCAACGCCGCGGGCGCGGGGCCGCCGAGCGGCAGGCCGGCCCTGGCCCCGGTGATGGCGTGCAAGAACTGCCCGGCGTCGGCCGGGCGCAGGTCTGGATTCCTGCTGGTCGCCAGCGCCACGAGCGCGTCCAGCGACGGCGGCAGGCCGGGGACCAGGCTGGAGGGCGGCGGCACCGCCTCGTTCACATGCTTGTACGCCACCGCGAGCGGGGTGTCGCCGGTGTGCGGCTGCCTGCCGGTGAGCAGTTCGAACAGCATGACCCCGGCCGCGTACACGTCGGTGCGCACGTCGGCGGCACCACGGGACACCTGCTCGGGCGCGAGGTAGGCGGCCGTGCCGATGAGCATTCCGCTCTTGGTATGGCTCGTCCCAGACAGCAGCCTGGCCAGGCCAAAGTCAGCCACCTTGACCGTGCGGGGGGCGCCGAGCAGCACGTTCTCCGGCTTGACATCCCGGTGCGCGATGCCCGCGTCGTGCGCCGCGGCCAGCCCGCCGAGCACGCTTTCCATGATGTCGAGTGCCTCGCGCGGGCGCAGTTGCCCGCGCTCGCTCAGCAGGTCCCGCAGGGTCTGGCCGGGCACGTACTCCATGGCGAGGTACAGCGTGCGCCCGTCCGCGCCCTGGTCGTACACGGTGACGACGTTCGGGTGGGAAAGCCGGGCGATCGACCTGGCCTCGGCGACGAAGCGCCGGACGAAATCCTCGTCGTTGGCCAGCTCCGCGTGCATGATCTTCAGCGCGACCGTCCGGTCAAGCCTGGTATCGGTGCCCAGGTAGACGGTCGCCATACCGCCGTGCGCGAGAAGGGACTCCACCCGGTACCGGCCATCAAGGAGCTGGCCGATGGGCACGCGGGCGAGGGTATCCATTGCGACGATTCTAGAGGTGGCACGCGATTTCAGCCTGCGAACAGCGTGAAGGCCATTACCTGGCCACGGGCCGTGACGGAGGCGCCCTTAACCTAAGTCCTCATGCGGGTCGAGCGGGTAGTGATCGCTGGCGGCGGGCTGGCCGGGCTCCGGGCCGCCGAGGAGCTGAGGTCCAGAGGCTACACCGGCGAGATCACCATGATTGCCGCGGAACACCGGCTGCCTTACGACCGCCCGCCGCTGACCAAGAAGTTCATGACGGGTGAGCTCGACGACACATCGCTCCGGCCGGATATGGCCGCGCTCGGGGTCGACCTCCGGCTGGGCGAGGCGGCGACCGGCCTGCGTGACGGAGTGCTGTGCACCGACCGGGCGGAGTACGGGTTCGATGCACTGGTGGTGACGACCGGGGCGGCACCGGTCCGGCTGCCCGGCCACGGACCGCAGCGGGTCCTGCGCACGCTCGACCAGGCCATGGCGCTGCGTTCGGCGCTGCGTCCCGGTGTGAGGCTGGCGGTGATCGGGGCCGGCTGGATCGGTGCCGAACTGGCCACCAGCGCCACCAAAAGGGGTTGCCGGGTCACGGTGATCGAGGCGGCGTCCGCCCCGCTGGCCGGCGCGCTCGGCACCGAGGTCGGTTCGCGGACCGAGCCCTGGTACGCCGCCGCCGGGGTGGAACTACGGCTGGGCCAGCCGGTGGAGTCGGTGGAGCCCGGTGGGCTTGAGCTCCCTGGAGGGGGATGGCTACCGGCCGACGAGATCGTCACGGCGGTGGGCGTAAAGCCCGAGATCGGCTGGCTGGCGGGGTCCGCGGTGCGGCTAGAGAACGGCGTGGCCGTGGACGAAGGGCTGCGCTCGTCGGCGCCCGGGATCTATGCGGCCGGGGACTGCGCCGCATTCGTCTCCCGCCGGTACCGGCGCAGGCTGCG
The DNA here is from genome assembly GCA_963813395.1 of uncultured Actinomycetes bacterium. Classification (GTDB taxonomy): domain Bacteria; phylum Actinomycetota; class Actinomycetes; order Streptosporangiales; family Streptosporangiaceae; genus DASXKD01. The sequence continues at coordinate 25,191 of CAWEYV010000007.1, read as the reverse complement.
AGTGGAGCACTGGGACTCGGCCATCCACGCGCCCGGGGTTGTGGCGGCGAACGTCCTCGGCGGCGATGAGGTGTACGACCCAGTGCCCTACTTCTGGTCCGAGCAGTTCGGCCGGATGGTGCAGTACGCCGGCCATCACACCGCTGCCGACCGGCTGGTATGGCGCGGTGACCCGGGCGGCGCAGACTGGTCGGTGTGCTGGCTGGCCAGCGCGGGCGCCGCCGGAGCGGAGCGGGCCGGCGCCGCTGGGACGCAGGCGCCGCTGGTGGCCGTGCTCACCGTGGGCAGGCCGCGGGATCTGCTGCAGGGGCGGCGGCTCATCGCGTCGGGCGCCCCAGTGGACCCGGCGCGGCTGGCCGATCCCGCGATTCCGCTCCGTGACTGCGCCGCGCGCGCCGGATGAGGCCGCCCCGGCCCGGCGCCGCGGGTACCGGCCGCAGCTTGCGGAAAGGGACGGACCTGCCAGGTTTGACCGCGCGCGCTGCTGGCAACATCGGGGGTGTGGCACAGATCACTTCCGTGGCCGACTCTCTCATCGGCCAATGGCTCAGTCTGGCTGAGGTCGCTGAGCGCCTTGGTATCCCGCTGAGCCGGATCAAGCAACTGCTCCATGACCACAAGCTCCTGGCGGTCCGGCGTCCCGACGGCACCATGTGCGTGCCGGCCGCGTTCCTGGACGGACATCAGATCCTCAAGGGGCTGCACGGCACGCTCACCTTGCTCTTCGACTGCGGATTCGACGAGCAGGAGGCGGTCCGCTGGCTGTTCACGGCCGACGACACCCTGCCCGGCACGCCGATCCAGGCGATGGCAGAGCACCGGGGCACCGAAGTGAACCGGCGGGCGCAGGCGATGGCGTTCTGACGTCACTCGCGGCAGGCCAGGGCGTTCAGCCGTGGCTCGCGGCCAGGACGGCGGCGATGGCAAGTCCACACGTCGTCGCGGCCGCCAGGCCGTGCAGCGCGATGCGGCGAACCGGGACCGCGGGCCCATGGCCGCCGTCAGCGTGCTGGCGGGCGGAGCGGGCCCGGGCGGCCAGCCAGCCGAGCCCGGCGGCGATCGTGACCGCCAGCGCCCCGAACGCGAGCCAGGCGAAGGCCCGGCCGTGTGTAGCCACGAACGCGAACCAGCACGCCAGGCCGGTGATCCCGAGGGCCGGGTGGCAGAACTCAAGCAACGGGTGCTCGCCCGGCGGCGCGCTGACCTTGGTGCGCGGGATCGGCGGTGGGGTGCGGACGGTGGGCGGCGCGCCGGTGCCGCGTGGCGCGCCCGCATCGGGTGGCGGGGGCGTTTCAGGTGGCGCGGGCGTTTCGGGCGGCGGGGGCGCTTCGGGTAGTGGCGCAGGTGCCGGGCGAGGGCCGGCCGCGGCACGCTTAGCGGCCATCACGGCTGCCAGCAGGTAGACTCCCGCGGCCGCGGTAAGCGCCCACACGACGAGCGCTGCGATCGCCACTGCGGCTCCTTTCGCCCAACTCAACGGCCGGTCCTTATAACGCGTGCCCGGCAACGAAAATACCCAGGCGTCTGCGGCGCGGGCAGTGACATACTCGCCGGGTGATACGCCCGTTCTGTCAGGTCGACGTGTTCGGCTCCGCCCCTTACCGCGGGAACCCCCTGGCAGTGGTGCTCGACGGTGCGGGCCTGGCGGCCGGCGAGATGCAGCGGTTCGCGCACTGGATGAACCTCTCGGAGACCACATTCGTATTGCCGCCCACCAGTGCGGGCGCTGACTACCGGGTGAGGATCTTCACACCCGTCGCTGAGCTGCCTTTTGCCGGGCATCCCACGCTGGGGACGTGCCACGCGTGGCTGGAGGCCGGCGGGACGCCGCACCAGCCCGGCGTTGTCGTGCAGCAGTGTGGTGCGGGGCTGGTGACGTTGCGCCAGGCCGCGGACCGCCTTGCCTTCGCCGCGCCGCCGGTGCTGCGGGACGGCCCGGTGGAGGAGGACCTGCTCCGCCAGATCGCCTCGGCGCTGCGGATCGACCGGGCCGAGATCGTGGACGCGTCCTGGGCCGACAACGGCCCCGGATGGGTGGCGGTGATGCTGGCGAACGCGGAGGCCGTGCTCGCGGTCAGGCCAGGGACGGTCGATCTCGACCTGGGCCTGGTCGGCGCCTACCCGCCAGGCTCGCCGGAGGCGTTCGAGGTCCGGGCGTTCTTCCCCAAGGACGGTGTCACCACCGAGGACCCGGTGACCGGCAGCCTCAACGCCTCACTGGCTTCCTGGCTGCTGGACGCCGGGTACGCGCAGGCTCCCTATGTCGCGAGCCAGGGCACGGCGCTTGGCCGGGCGGGCCGGGTGCACATCTCCCGCGACCCCGACGGCACGATCTGGGTCGCCGGCGCCACGGTCACCTGCATCTCCGGCCAGGTTGACCTGTAGTTTGCCATTAGTTTGCCGTGGGGCGCGCCTAGGCCGTCGTGGCGGCTATGACGATGCCGCGCACCGGGCCCGGGCCGGGAGGGAGCTGTCATGCGGTCAGGTATTTCCGGGGCATGGTCCCGTCACCGGTCCCGGGCCCGGCGCGGGTTGCGCACAGGCGCGGGCGTGGCCGCCTTGGCGCTGGCCGTCACCGCTGCGGCGCCCATGCTCCTGGCGCCATCCGCCCGGGCAGGGGTATCCACCCGGGCGGAGGTAACCGCCCTGCATGGCACCGGCCCAGCGACGGCGCCTGCCATGCGGAGTTCGGCGTCCGCCGATCTCGCCACCGCGCACAACGACCCGACCGCCTCCTTCAATAAGCTGCGGAACGGCTGGGACCGCTTTGAACCAGGCCTGAGCCCTTCGGTGGTGGCTGGGCCCAGCTTTGGCGAGGTGTTCTCCACCCCCGTCAACGGCCAGGTCTACGCCCAGCCGCTGGTGGTCGGGTCCACCGTGATCGTGGCCACCGAGAACGACTGGGTATACGGGCTGAACGCCGCCACCGGCTCGATCGAGTGGTCCACCTCGCTGGGGACGCCGTACGCGATCCCCAACTGCCCGGACCTGGTTCCCAACATCGGGGTCACCTCGGCGCCGGTCTACGACGCGAAGACCGGGTCCGTCTACGTGCTGGCGTCGATCACGGATCCGCAGGTCACCTATCACCTGTTCGGGCTCAGCGTGCAGACGGGTGCCGTCACCCAGGACCAAGAAATTTCCGGCAGCCCGGCCAACGACCCTGACATAACCTTCCAGCCGGCCGATCAGGGCCAGCGCGCGGGCCTGCTGCTGCTCGACGGGTGGGTCTACGCGTCGTTCGCCTCGCACTGCGACAACTCGCCCTGGGTCGGGTTCGTGGCCAGAGTCAACGTAGCCAGCGGGAAGAGCACGCTGTGGACCGATGAAGCCGGGGTGACCGACGACGAGGCCGGGATATGGCAGGGCGGCGGCGGGCTGATGTCGGATGGGTCTGGGCGGATCATCGTCACCTCCGGCAACGGCGTCTCCCCGCCGGCCGGGCCCGGGCGGTGCCCCTCCGGGCCAGCTCGCGGAATCGGTGATCCGGCTGGCGCCGCAGGCCGGCGGCTCACTGGCCGCTAAGGACTTCTTCAGCCCCGCCAACGCGCCCACCCTGGACGCCGGTGATCTCGACTACGGCTCGGCCGGCCCGGCCGGGCTTCCGGTCGGCACCACCGCACATCCGCACATCCTCGTCCAGGCCGGGAAGGCGGGCGTCATCTTCCTGCTGGACCGGGACAACCTTGGCGGACGCGAGCAGGGCCCCGGCGGCACCGACGGCGACCTGTTCCAGAGCCAGGCCTACGGGGGGCTGTGGGGGCACCCTGCCGTTTTCGAGCGAAGCACGTCAGCGCTGCCGCCTGGCTCCTCCGGCCTCAAGGACTACGTGTACAGCGTGGGCAGAAACGACTACCTGCGGGCCTCCCAGATCAGTACCGACAGCACCGGGCTGCCGGTCCTGTCGGACGTGGCCAACAGCACCTTCACCTTCGGCTTCAGCTCTGGCTCACCGGTGGTCACCTCCGCAGGCGTCAACGCGGCGTCTGCCGTTGTGTGGTGCGTGGACAGTTCTGGCGGGAGTGGCGCGAACGCCTCGCTCGTGGCCTTCGACGCCGTGCCGCAGCCAGCGCCGGGCGGTGGCCTGGACCTTGCGGAACTGGGGCAATGGCCGATCGGGACCGCTGCCAAGTTCACCATCCCCGCCACCAGCAACGGCATGGTCTACGTGGGTACCCGGGACGGCCACCTACTGGGGTTCGGGGTCACCGGCGGCGCCGCGCTGCACCGCAGCGCGGCGGCGAGGTTCGGGGACACCGCGGTCGGCTCGGCCGCCACCCGGGCTGCCACCGTGACCGCCGTCCGCACCGTCACGGTGACCGGTGCCGCCGCGTCCTCCGCCACCGCTCCAGGCCCGTTCACGGTCGGCCCGGTGACCGAAACCGCCCCCGGCAGTATCAAGCGGACGCCGGTCACGTTCCCCGTCACCCTTCATGCCGGGGACGAACTACACGCACCTGTGAAGTTCGCGCCCACCGCCCCCGGCGGTGCCACCGGGGCAGTGACCTTCACCGTCTCCGGCCGGGCCGCGCCTACGGTGATACCGCTCGTCGGCGGCCGGCACCCGGACCGGGCTGTACGCCACCGCCCCGCGTCTGGCTATGCTGCTCAACCTCAACGACGGCACCAACGTCGGCCCGGTCCCGGTCGGCCAGCCCGTCTACGCCGTCACCACGATCGTCAACGGCGGAACGACGCCACAGCGCCTCACCAAGATCAGCAAGCCCGGCGGCCCGTTCGCTGTCCGCTTCCTGCCTCGGACCGGCACCGTGCTCAGCCCGGCCAGTCGGTCACCGTGCAGATCTCCTACCGGCCCAGCCGGGTCGGGGCCCCGGCTGCCGTACTGGCGGTCACCGGCAGTTCCGGCACCCCCGCCATCATCAGCATCTCCGGGAAAGCCGGGACGGCAGTCAGCAGGTTCACCGCGCCCAGGCGGGTGAGCTTCGGGACGGTCGCGGTCGGCCATACCATGACCCGGTTCGTCCACATCGTCAACGTCGGCAACCAGAACGCGACCGTTGTCCGCACCCGGCTTGCCGGGCCCTTCCACGCCCCGTACCAGGTGGCGCAAGGCCTGCCGGTCAACGGCGGCTATGACCTGTCCATCCCCGTCACCTTCACCCCCTCCGCCCCCGGCCGGATAACGGGGAGGTACACCTTCACCTGGCGGGACCGGCTCGGCAGGCACACCCTCACCGTTGCCATCGTCGGCACCGGAACCGCACGGTGACGCCAGCCCGGCCAGCCAGTCAATCGTGGCTGGCAGTGCCGGTCAATCGTGGTCGGCAGTGGCTGGCAGCGCCGGTCAATCGTCGCGGGCGGTAGCGGCGACAGCGAGGTCGGCGAGCGCATCCCTGGCCTCGCCGGTGATGGGCGCGGTCTCCAGCGCGGCGACCGCCTCGGCGACGTGCCGGCTGATCATCGCCTCGCACTCGGCGACCGCCCCGGTGTCGGTGATCACGGTGCGTATCTCCGCTGTCCCCGCCTCGTTCAGCAGCGGGTCGCCCAGGTGCCTGTCGATGACCGCGGCCTGCCGGTCCGTGGCCCTGGCCTGGGCGATGGCAAGCAGGACGGTGTGCTTCCCCTCCCTGACGTCATCGCCGGCGGGCTTTCCGGTCTGCGCCGGATCACCGAACACCCCGAGAATGTCGTCGCGGAGCTGGAAGGCCGTCCCCAGCGGCAGCCCGTACGCGGTGTAGGCGGCCACCAGGCCGCCGGGCGTGGTAGCTGCGTCAGCACTCCAGGGCGCGCCGGCCAGTGCGGCGCCGAGATGCAGCGGCCGCTCGATCGTGTACTTGGTGGTCTTGTACTCCACCACGCGCAGCGCGCTCTCCAGCGCCCCGTCCCCGGCCGCCTGCCCGACCAGATCGAGGTATTGCCCGGCGAACACCTCGGTCCGCATCAGGTCGAGGACCGGCCGTCCCCGGCGCAGCGCGTCGGCGGGCAGCCCGCTGCCCTGGAACATCTCATCGGTCCAGGCGAGCAGCATGTCGCCCAGGAGAATGGCCATTCCCATGCCGAACGCCGCGGGGGAGCCGTGCCAGCCGCGGCCCGCGTGGTACGCCTCGAACTGCCGGTGCAGCGACGGCCGGCCCCGTCTGGTGTCGCTGGCGTCCATGAGGTCGTCATGGACGAGCGCGCTGGCGTGCAGTAGCTCCAGCGCCGCGGCGGCGTTGATGATCTCCGGGCCGTCCAGCCCGCCCGCCCCGCGCCAGCCCCAGTAGCAGAACGCGGGCCGCAGCCGTTTACCCCCGGCGAGCAGGCCCGTCATGGCCTCGATCCCCGGCAGCAGTTCGTCCCCGGCGGAAAGCAACACCGCCCGCTGCTCGCCGGCAAACGTCCGCAGTGCGCTGTCCACCCGGTCACGGACCTGGGTGAGGGCGGGGGCCGGCACGGTCATGGTGGCGAGACTAGGGCATCCGGCGGCCGCGGGCCTCGGGGTGTGCGGGCCTCGGGGTGTGCGGGCCTCGCGGCGTGCGGGTCCGGAGGGTTCCCGATAGCGTGGGCCTATGTCGTCTGGCACTGGTTACCAAGCGCCAGCCATCCGCGACCTGCTCGCTGGGTCCGGGCGGTCGTTCTCATTCGAGTTCATGCCGCCTAAGACCGAGGTGGGGGAGCAGCAGCTGTGGCGGGCGATCCGGCGGCTGGAGCCGCTGCGGCCGACCTTCGTTTCGGTGACCTATGGGGCGGGCGGCTCTACCAGGGACCGGACGATCAGGATGACCGGGCGGATCGCCGCCGAGACCACACTGACCCCGGCCGGGCACCTCACCGCGGTGAACCACTCGGTCGCCGAACTGCGGCGGCTGATCGGCTCGTACGCGGCGGTCGGGGTGCGGAACATGCTGGCCCTGCGGGGTGACCCGCCGGGCGACCCCAACGGTGAGTGGCACGCTCACCCCGAGGGCTTCCAGCACGCGGAAGAACTGGTGAGCCTGATGAAGACCACAGGCGACTTCTGCGTCGGGGTCGCCGCATTTCCCGAGGGGCATCCCCGCTCGCCCGATACCGACTCCGACCTGGCGTACCTCGTGCAGAAGTGCCGGGCGGGCGCGGACTTCGCGATCACGCAGATGTTCTTCTACCTCGAGGACTACCTGCGGTTGCGGGACCAGGTGGCGGCGGCCGGCTGCGACGTGCCGATCATCCCGGGAATCATGCCCGTCACGAGCATGGCCACGCTGGAGAAGATCGTGCTGCTGTCCGGGGCCAAGGTGCCGCCGGATCTGGTGGAACGGCTCAACGGCGCGGCCGACGACAAGGCGGCCGTACGTGAGATCGGGGTGGACTTCGCGGCGCACCTGTGCGAGCGCCTGCTCGCGGAACAAGCCCCGGGCCTGCACTTTTGCACCCTGAACGGCTCCCGCGCGACGCTGGACATCTACCAGCGGCTAGGTCTTTCCGGCCGCGCCGAGGGTGGCGTGCCTTCTCGCAGCGGCAGCGGTGCTCCCATGATCGCGTAGGGGTCGTCCGTCCCGGCGAACGCGTATCCCGCGATCAGGTCGGTGAAGCCGAGCTTGCGGTACAGCCGGCGGGCCCTGGTGTCGGCGTCCATGGTGGACAGCACGGCCGTGCGTTCCGGCCGCCCGGCGGTCAGCTGCAACATCATCGCCTGGCCGGTGCCCTGGCCCTGGTGGCCCGGCAGCACGTGCACCTCGGCGATTTCGAACGAGTTGGTCAGCCAGTCCGTGGCGGCCTCGCGCCCGCGTGTGCTTGTGACCGCCTGGGACACCAGATCGTGCCACCACTGGCCGCCCTCGCCGTGGAAGCCGTAGGCGAACCCGATGAGCGGCCCGTCCCCGGCTGGCCCGGTCCAGGTCGGCCGGTCCACGGCTGGCCCGCGGCCGATCGGCCCGGTTCCGGGAGCCTGGATCGCCGCGATGGCCCGGAACGCGGCGTAACCGGCGTGGCGTTCCATGATCGCGTGGCGGCCGGGCAACTGGTACTCGGGCGGGTCCATCGCGGCCGCGTAGACCCCGGTGCATGCGTCCAGGTTCGCCAGGAACTCGCCCGCCCCTAGTTCCCGCAGCTCGAGTCCAGCCCGCACCCGCGTAGCGTATGCGACTCCCGGCACGCTCTGGTCACCAGGACGACGTTTTGTCAGAGTCTCGGGGTAGCTTCGAACTCAGATCGGAGAGAAGTGGACAGCTAGCCGAACTTGTGTTCGAATAGAGGCAAGCAAAGCCGCCTGACAGAGACCCTGCTGCCAGGTCCGGGCCGGGCGATGTATGGGGAAGTGCCTCGCCCGGCCCAGGCTTTGCGCGGAAGGAGCAATCATGGACACGGCTACGCAGATGCGGCCAGGCCGGGCGCGGTGCCGGGTTGCCCCCGCTGTGCTAGCGCTGCTCGAGTCGGCCCGGCATGGCCTGCTCGGAGCGTCGGAAGAGATTAACCCGGGGGCACGATACGTCGCGGCGCATCTGGCCGCGCTGCGTGCGGCGGCTGCGGTCGTGGCCGCCCGCCCGGCGACGGAGACAGGCTCGCGCCGGAAGGCGCTCAAGAGCGTCTGGGAACTGCTGCCGCGGGTGGAGCCCGCCCTGGCCGAGTGGGCCGCGTTCTTCGCAGCCGGGGCGCGGAAGCGGGCTGCCGCGGAGGCGGGGCTGCCCAAGGCCGTGACCGCTCACGAGGCAGACGACTTGCTCAGGGATGCCGAGACGTTCCTGTCACTGGCCGAGGAGGCTCTCGGCGTGACCGCTCAGCCACTGCTCCCGCTCCGGAGCGCAGGTTAGTTAGCGATGCAGTCGTCGGCCGGGCTAGCCTCGCGCGCTCGTCGGCCCTTGGCCGCCATCGCCGGGGGCCCGGCCGCGATGCTGACCCGGGGGGCCGAGCCCCCCGGAACCCCCGCGATTGGTGGTGGCGGTGGGCGGTTCGGGCTCTGTGTGGAGGCGGGTTCGGCAGGGTTCGTTCGGGAGCCCGTCGATGCTGGCCGGGGGCGACCCTCCGACCCCCGGGTCCCCTGGAACCCCCGCCATTGGTGGCGGCGGGGGGTTGGCCGGCCTCTGTGTGGAGGCGGGTTCGGCTGGGTTCGCCTGTTGGCTTTATGCGGTAGCTGGCCCGGTGGTTGTGGCCGGGGGTTCGGATTCTGTGCAGGTGGGCAGCGCCCCGGAACGCCCGTAGGAGCTGCCCGACGCTGGCCGTGGCGTCGCAGGCTGTGGCCATCTAGGCCGCGGCGCACAGCCTGCGACGCCGCTTAGCGGACCGTTTGATGATCATGAGTTTGGTGTTGCTATCACGACACCAAAGCCATGATCACGAAAGCGTTTGGGCCGCCACCCCCGCCGATTCGCACTGGTTTGCTGACGCGCCCACGAAACGAACCCCAGGCCCGGCGAACAGTGGTCTCGCCGACGTCAGTTCCATGATCACGTGAGTCTGTCCGTCCATGCGGCGGAGAAAGTCCCGTGATCATGGCAGCGGCCGACCGGGCCTGGGCCGGGTGCCGCCGGGCCGGGCACTACGCCACGACGCCGGGCAGCACCGCGGGACGGGTCTGGGTCAGAACGCTTCGACCGCGCTGCGGGCCTCGGAGTCGAGGACCCCCCACCCGATGAGCTCTTCGGTGAGATCGGCGGGTGACTTGTCGTAGATGACCGCAAGCGAACGGAGGTCTTCCTGACGGATGGACAGCACCCGGCCGTTGTAGTCCCCGCGCTGGCTCTGGATCGTCGCCACGTAACGGGCAAGCGGGCCAGCCTTCTCCCGGGGGAGCTGCGACATGCGCTCCAGGTCGATGACGAGCTTCGGCGACGGGGCCATGGCGGTCGGCGCTGCGTCACCGGGCAGCAGCTCCGACACCGGCACACCGTAGAAGTCGGCGAGCTCGGCCAGCTTCTGGACGGTCACGGAGCGGTCGCCCCGCTCGTAGGAGCCCACGACGACCGCCTTCCAGCGGCCCCGGGACTTCTCCTCCACGCCGTGGAGGGAGAGTCCCTGCTGGGTACGAATGGCGCGTAGCCGCGCGCCGAGCGTTTTGGCGTACTCAGATGGCATGATCTCGATCCCCGGTCCAGTCGTCGCTTTGAGTAATCGTTACGGACAGTGACGGTAGGCCGCATCACCGACCAGGTCAAGCCGAATGGCAAAAGCGGGTGAATTTACGTGTGATGTGCGATCCGCCCGCGAGGCTTTCGGCGAGTCGAACGGTAACCGGCATCCCTTACGCCGAAGGCGGTCCGGCCCCTCGTGTGCCGGGGCGCTGCCGGCCGGCGGACCGCAGTCAGCCAGGCACGATGCTGTGGTGACGCGTGTCACATACCGTGACGCCAGAGCCAGCGCGCCCGGCTGACGGCCGCCCGGAGGGTGCCGTTGCGGCCCGGATAACGCGCATCCCGTGGCGTTCCGTGGCCGGCTCCGCCGTGGCTGGTACGGTGTGACAGAACTGGCGTCCTTTAAAGGCCCGTCCCGTGAGGCGGGAAAGGAGGTCCTTGTGGCGCATGTCGCGCACCCCGCCGGGGGAAGCCCGGCACCGGCGGTGGCCGGATCGCTTCCACTGGCCGGGCGGACGGTGTCCCCGGCCCCGCAGAGCCGGACGGCAGTGCCGTCCCCGGCCCGGCAGATCCCAAAGCGGTCTTTGAGAAGGCCGAAATCAGCCGGGCGCTGTCCCGGATCGCACACGAGATCATCGAGCGGACCAGGGGAGCGCAGCAGGTCGTGCTGCTTGGCATCCCGACCCGCGGCGTCCCGCTGGCGAGCCGGCTGGCTGCCCGGATCGCCCAGGTAGAGGGCCAGCAGGTGCCGCACGGCTCCCTCGACGTCACGATGTACCGGGATGACCTGCGGCTGCGCCCGGCGCGGACGCTGGGCCGCACCCAGGTGCCCGCCGACGGCATCGACGGCAAGACCGTGGTGCTCGTCGACGACGTGCTGTACTCCGGCCGGACGGTGCGGGCGGCACTTGACGCGCTCAACGACCTCGGACGCCCGCGCGCCGTCCAGCTCGCCGTCCTGGTCGACCGGGGGCACCGCGAGCTTCCGATCCGCGCCGACTACGTAGGCAAGAACCTGCCGACCTCGCAGCAGGAGGTCGTCCGGGTCCTGCTCGCCGAGACGGACGGCGAGGACGCGGTGCTGCTCGAGCCCGTCGGCAGCCCACGCGGCCGCGGTGGAGTTACCGGGAGGGGACGATGAAGCGTCATCTCATCTCAGCCGCCGACCTGGACCGCCAGGACGCGCTCCGGGTGCTGGATACGGCCGACGAGCTCGCCCGGGTGTCGGACCGCCCGATCAAGAAGCTGCCCACCTTGCGGGGGCGGACCGTGGTGAACCTTTTCTTCGAGGACTCCACCCGCACCCGGATCTCGTTCGAGGCCGCGGCCAAGCGGCTGTCCGCCGATGTGATCAACTTCTCGGTCAAGGGCTCGAGCGTGGCCAAGGGGGAGAGCCTCAAGGACACCGCGCTCACGCTGGAGGCGATGGGCGCCGACGCGGTCGTCATCCGGCACAGCGCCTCGGGCGCGCCGCACCGGCTGGCGGGCTGGGTGCGGGGCAGCGTGATCAACGCGGGCGACGGCGCGCACGAGCACCCGACCCAGGCGCTGCTCGATGCCTTCACGATCCGCCGCCGCTTCGGCCGGGGCGCCGGAGCAGGCTCGGGGAACGGGGCCGGTGAGGCGCTCGACGGGCTGCGGGTCACGATCGTGGGAGACGTGCTGCACAGCCGGGTCGCCCGGTCGAACGTCTGGCTGCTGCACACGCTGGGTGCCGAGGTCGCCCTGGTCGCCCCGCCGACCCTGCTCCCGGTAGCCATCGACGACTGGCCGTGCTCGGTGAGCTACGACCTGGACGCCGCGCTGCCCAAGAGCGACGTGGTGATGATGCTGCGGATCCAGCAGGAGCGCATGAACGCCGCCTACTTCCCCAGCGTCCGCGAGTACAGCCGCCGCTATGGGCTGGACATGGCCCGGCTGCGGCAGCTTCCCGACGAAGCCATCGTGATGCACCCGGGCCCGATGAACCGCGGCGTGGAGATCGCGGCGGAGGTGGCCGACTCGCCCCGGTCCACGATCGTCGAGCAGGTCACCAACGGCGTCAGCGTCCGGATGGCGGTCCTTTATCTGCTCCTCGGCGGATCGGAGGGGGAACAGTGACCGGCCAGCCATGGGTGATCCAGGGAGCGCGGCCACTCGGCGGCGAGCCCGCCGACATCCACATCCGCGACGAGGTGATCGCGGACATCGGCCCCGGCGCTGCGCAGGCGGGTGCACAGGTGCTGGACGCGGCCGGCCTGATCGCCCTGCCAGGTCTCGTTGACCTGCACACACACCTGAGAGAACCGGGCCGGGAGGACGCGGAGACCGTCGAGACCGGCACGATGGCCGCCGCGCTCGGCGGCTTCACCGCGGTGCATGCGATGGCGAACACCGACCCGGTCGCCGACACCGCCGGGGTCGCCGAACAGATATGGCGGCTCGGCCGGCAGGCCGGTCACTGCGACGTGCAGCCGGTCGGCGCGGTGACCGTGGGCCTGGCCGGGTCCCGGCTCGCCGAACTCGGCGCGATGGCCGACTCCGCCGCCCAGGTGCGCGTCTTTTCCGACGATGGGCGCTGCGTGTCGGACGCGGTGCTCATGCGCCGGGCGCTGGAGTACGTCAAGGCCTTCGGCGGGGTCATCGCCCAGCACGCGCAGGAGCCGAGGCTGACCGAAGGCGCGCAGATGAACGAGGGCGTGGCATCGGGCCGCCTCGGCCTGACCGGCTGGCCCGCCGTCGCGGAGGAGGCGATCATCGCCCGGGATTGCCTGCTCGCCGCGCACGTCGGCTCCGCGCTGCACATCTGCCATGTATCCACGGCCGGGTCCGTGGAGATCATCCGCTGGGCGAAGTCCAAGGGCTGGCAGGTCACGGCCGAGGTCACCCCGCACCATCTGCTGCTCACCGACGACCTGGTGGCCAGCTACGACCCGGTGTACAAGGTGAACCCGCCGCTGCGCACCGCGGCCGACGTCGCCGCGCTACGGCAAGCCCTGGCCGACGGCACCATCGACTGCGTGGCCACCGACCATGCGCCGCATCCGGTGGAGGACAAGGAAACCGAGTGGGCGGTCGCGGCCCCCGGCATGACCGGCCTGGAGACCGCGTTGCGCGTGGTGCAGGAGGCGCTGGTCGACACCGGGCTGCTCGACTGGGCGGCGGTCGCCGACCGGATGTCGGCCCGGCCCGCATCCATCGGGCGGCTGCCCGGGCACGGGCAGCCGCTGGCCGTGGGGTCGCCGGCGAACCTGGTCCTCTACGACCCCGAGCCCCGCGAGGCCGTGGATCCGGCCACACACGCCTCCCGCAGCCGCAACTCACCGTTCGCAGGGCTCGTGCTGCCCGGCCGGGTAGCCGCGACCTTCCTTCGTGGCCGCCCGACCGTACTCGAAGGGAAACCCGCCTGATGGCGGGCACTGCGGGACGCACCGCGGGGTGGCCAGCGGTTCTCGTCGCTTGAGGACGGCACGGCGTTCCACGGGACCGGGTTCGGCGCCGAGGGCGAGACGTTCGGCGAGATGGTGTTCAACACCGGGATGACGGGTTACCAGGAAACCCTGACCGACCCGTCCTACTGCCGGCAGATCGTCGCGATGACCGCACCGCACATCGGCAACACCGGCGTCAACGACGAAGACCCGGAGTCGCGGCGGATCTGGGTGAGCGGCTACGTGGTCAGGGAGCCGGCCCGGATCGTCTCGAGCTGGCGGGCCAGGCGGAGCCTGGACGAGGAGCTGGCCGCACAGGGCGTCCCCGGCATCGCCATCACCGGGACCCGGGCGCTGACCCGGCGGCTGCGGGAGCACGGTGCCATGCGCGCCGCGATCAGCACGGCCGGTCCCGGCCCCGCGGAACTGCTGGACCGGGTGCTGGCCAGCCCGCCGATGGCCGGTGCCGACCTCGCCCGGGTCGTGTCCACGCCGGAGCCCTACCAGGTCAGCCCGCCCGAAGGGGCCGGTGTCCGGTACCACGTGGCCGCGGTGGACCTGGGCATCAAGGCCGCGACCCCGCGCGCGATGGCGGCGCGCGGCTGCCAGGTCCACGTGCTCCCGGCCACCAGCACCGCCGAAGAGATCCTGGCCACCGGCCCGGACGGGGTGTTCTTCTCCAACGGTCCCGGCGACCCGGCGGCCGCGCGGTACGCGGTGGACGCGATGCGCGGCGTCCTCGCCGCGCGAATCCCTGTGTTCGGCATCTGCCTGGGCAGCCAGATCCTCGGCCGCGCGCTCGGCCTGGGCACCTACAAGCTCCGGTTCGGGCACCGCGGCATCAACCAGCCGGTCAAGGACCTCGCCACCGGCCGGGTGCAGATCACCAGCCACAACCATGGCTTCGCCGTGGCGCCACCCGATGGCCACGGGACCTTCGTTATGCATGATCTTGATGCGTCCCGGCCCTTTGCCACAGCCTTCGGCCGGGCCCAGGTCAGCCACGTCAACCTCAATGACGGGGTGGTCGAGGGGATCCGGCTGCTGGACGCGCCCGCGTTCAGCGTCCAATATCACCCGGAGGCCGCGCCGGGCCCGCACGATGCGGCCGGGGAGTTCGACGCGTTCTGCGCCCTCATGAAAGGGGCGCGCCGTGCCGAAGCGTGACGACCTGCGCTCGGTCCTGGTCATCGGCTCCGGCCCCATCGTGATCGGCCAGGCCTGCGAGTTCGACTACTCGGGCACGCAGGCCTGCCGGGTGCTCCGCGCGGAAGGGATCCGGGTCAGCCTGGTCAACTCGAACCCGGCGACGATCATGACCGACCCGGAGTTCGCCGACGCCACCTACGTCGAGCCGATCACCACCGACGTCCTCGAGACGGTCATCGCCGCCGAGCGCCCGGACGCGGTGCTGCCCACCCTCGGCGGCCAGACCGCGCTGAACGCCGCCGTCGCCCTGCATGAGTCCGGCGTGCTGGCCCAGTACGGGGTCGAGCTCATCGGGGCGAACATCGACACGATCACGGCGGGGGAGGACCGCAGCCGGTTCAAGGAGATCGTCACCGGCCTCGGCGCGGACGTGCCCACCAGCAGGATGTGCCACACGATGGCCGAGTGCGAGCAGGCAGCGGCCGGCCTCGGCTTCCCGGTCGTGATCCGGCCCTCGTTCACCCTGGGCGGGGCCGGTTCCGGGATCGCCTACGACGCCGCGGACCTGCGCCGCATCGCGGGCTCCGGGCTTGACGCGAGCCCGGTCACCGAGGTGCTCCTCGAGGAATCGATCCTGGGCTGGAAGGAGTTCGAGCTCGAGCTGATGCGCGACCGCAACGACAACGTGGTCGTCGTGTGCTCGATCGAGAACATCGACCCCATGGGTGTGCACACCGGCGACTCGGTCACGGTGGCCCCGGCGATGACCCTCACCGACCGTGAGTACCAGCACATGCGCGACGTGGCGATCGCCGTGGTCCGTGCGGTCGGCGTGGACACCGGCGGCTGCAACATCCAGTTCGCCGTCCACCCGCAGACCGGGCGGATGGTCGTCATCGAGATGAACCCGCGGGTGTCCCGGTCGTCGGCGCTGGCGTCCAAGGCCACCGGCTTCCCGATCGCCAAAATCGCGGCCAGGCTCGCCATCGGCTACACCCTCGACGAGATCCGCAACGACATCACCGGGCAGACCCCGGCCAGCTTCGAGCCTGCCCTCGACTACGTGGTGGTCAAGGTGCCCAGGTTCGCGTTCGAGAAGTTCCCCGGCGCGAACCCGGTGCTCACGACGCACATGAAGTCGGTCGGGGAGGCGATGGCGATCGGCCGCAGCTTCCCCGAAGCGCTGCAAAAGGCGCTGCGCTCGCTGGAGAGCCCTGGCGCCCCGCTGCACTGGCGCGGCCCGCCCGGCGACCCCGCGGACCTGCTGGCCCGCTGCGCGCAGCCGCACGACGGCCGCCTGTCCGTTCTGCACCAGGCGATCCGGGCCGGGGTGAGCGTCGCGGACCTGGCCGGCGCGACCGGCATCGACCCCTGGTTCATAGACCAGGTCGCGGCCATCGAAGAATATGCAGAACGGCTGGCGCGTGGCGGTCTGGATACCCAGCAGGCCCTGCTCGCGGCGAAACGCGCGGGGTTCTCCGACGCGCAGATCGCTCAGCTGACGGGCACCGGCGAGGAGGAGGTCCGCCGCCGCCGGCATGCGGCGGGCATCCGGCCGGTGTTCCACACGGTGGACACCTGCGCGGCCGAGTTCGAGGCGCGCACCCCGTACCTGTACTCGGCCTACGACGAGCAGAGCGAGGTGCCCCCCGGGGACCGGCCCAAGGTGATCATCCTGGGCAGCGGGCCGAACCGGATCGGGCAGGGTATCGAGTTATGAAGACATAGTTTGGAATAGTTTGATTTACGATTACAAGGAGTAATGTTACATGGCGGCTGATAATTTTTTGTGGTTTCCCTCAAAGGCGACGGGTGGGCTGATCTCCAGCAACAACGCGAACCAACCGTTGGGAGAAACCACGGACGGGTATTTTTCAAAGAAGCACGCGATCGAAATTTCGGAATTCAGTTTCGGCATTTCGCAGGCTGAGACGTCGGGCTCAGGCACAAGCGGCGCCGGCGCAGGCAAGGCGAAATTCGATGAGTTCACGATCAAGAAGGCGGTGGATCTATCCAGCTCTGCGCTGTACCAGGCGTGTGCTGCGGGGGCTCACTTCCCATCCGTTTATCTGGGATTGCGGAAAGCGGGCGGCGCTCAGTTGCTGTATTTGGAATACATCTTCGTGATGGTGTTCATTACCAGCATCAACTGGAGCGGCGGCGGTGGTGAAGAGTTGCCCACCGAAGAAATCAAGTTCAAGTTTGGCGCCATGGGCATGCAATATCAGCAGCAAGACAACTCCGGTCAGGCGAAAGGCGCACCGCAGTTTGCTCAATGGAGCGTGGTTGCGAACAACACGACGCTTACGGCTCCACCGTCGCTGACGACGGCTCCTAGTTTTGACAAACCCTCGGATACGGCTACCGGCAAGTAGTGCTGGTATCGGGTCATTGAAATGACGGTCCAGGAGTATTTCCGGGCCGGCGAACTAAAGCAAGCAATCCAGGCGCTGGGCTCCGAGCTACGGGATCATCCCTCGGACGTCCAGCGCCGGACGTTTCTGTTCGAGCTGCTTTGTTTTGCCGGCGAATATGGCCGCGCTGAAAAGCAGCTTACGGTACTTGCCGACAGCAGTCAGGATGCGCAGGTGGGAGGCTTGCTGTATCGCTCTGCTTTGGTTGCAGAGCGCAAGCGCCAGGATTTTTTCGAAACAAAACAGTACGAATCTCTGATGGGAGAGGGCATTGTTTCGCCGCGTGGCAAGCTCAACGGCGAGCCATTCGAAACGATCGAAGACGCCGATCCGCGTATCGGTCCGCGCTTTGAGGTCTTTGTCGCCGGCGAGTATTTATGGCTGCCCTTCAAAAACGTCGCAACGCTTCAGATGAAGCCGCCGAGGCTTCTGCGCGATCTGTTATGGGCAAGCGCCGAGGTGACGGGCAGCAGCGCCATGCAGGGCAAAGATTTCGGCGAAGTTTTGCTGCCGGTTCTCTATCCGTTCTCGTCGCGCCACGAAAGCAATAACGTGAAGCTGGGCCGCGAAACGGCGTGGACCGGAGATGTTCCGTTTGGTCAGAAGTTATTTCTGGTGGACGGCGAAAGAGTAGTGTCTTTTCTCGAGATCAAGACGCTTGAATTTGAAGATGCCGGGGCTGCGGAATCTGAAGACAGTCAAGTTGAATCTTCAGCCAGTGACGAAACGTAAATCGTATGCCGCTTCGAGCCGATCTGCTGACTCCTATTCCGGGAGACAACCCTAGTGGCACGAATCTTCGTTACGACCCGGTAATCGACAAAATCAAAGAAGCGCGGAGAGAAGATGTCGATGCTCCTCAAGGCGCCTGGAAGACGGCGATCAAGACGGCCGATTATCGCCGCAGGTAATTAAGCTTGCGGGCGAAACGATCGCGACTCGAAGCAAAGACCTTCAGCTGGCGGTGTGGCTGGTGGAAGCGCACATCCGGCGCGAAGGGCTTCCGGTTGTCGGGGCGTGCTTCAAATTCATTCACAATTTGCTGGAGCAGTTTTGGGACACGCTCTATCCGGAGATCGAAGACGGCGATGTCGAACTGCGGGCCGGTCCGCTTGAGTGGCTTGGTCAAAAGCTGGATCTTCCTGTCCGCCAAGCCCCGATTACTGCGAATGGATTTAGCTATCTAACGTACAAAGAATCCCGAGTTGTCGGTTTCGAAGCAGACGCGCAAGATTCTACGGACAAGATGGAAATCCGCAACGCGCGGATTGCCGAAGGAAAGCTGACGGCGAGACAGTTCGACGAAGCAGTAGATGCAACGCCGATGGGCTTCTACGGAGCCACGCTGAACTCCGTGACATGAGGCGATTGCCGAGATCCAGACGTTGCTGGAGTTCTGCGATGAACGCATGGGGGACGAAGCACCGGGCTTCACCAACACGCGCAAAGGGCTGGAAGACGTTGCCCAGCTGCTCGAGTTGTTTCTTCGCAAAAAGGGCGGCGCGGTGGAACTGCCTTCCACAGAACCGACGACGAAGCGGACACATCGTTCTGGACGATGTCAGTTTTTCGTTTGCGATCCGCCGACGCTTCCACTTCCACAGACGACGGAGCATTTCAGCGGAGAGAGCCGGAGACTGCAACAGCCGGCAAGTGAAGCCTATGCGGAGCCACAAAGCGAAGCAGATGTCGTCACACAGATGCTTAGCATCGCGAAGTATTTGCGTAATGGCCGATGCACAGGATATTTCTCCGTATCTGATAATCCGCGCCTATCACTGGGGAAAGTTGCGCAACGGTGCGCCGCCGCTGCGACATGAAGCGCTGGAGCCGCCGCCGACCGAGTTGCGCGTCAAGCTGAAGAAGCTTTTTCTGGCTAACGACTGGGCAAGTCGCTCTTGACGGAAGTTGAAGACGCGCTCGGGCTTCCTTGCGCGGGCCCTTGGCTGGATCTTCATCGGTATGCGGTGCTGGCTCTCGAGCAGCAGGGGATGACGTCCGTTGCGTCGGCGATTCGAACTGAGCTGCGAGGGCTATTACAGGACCTGCCTGATCTTCAATCGGCCACGCTGCTGGACGATACACCGGCTGCGAATGCGGACACGCAAACCTGGCTAAGTGGAGAAGTCGTGACGGCTGGGGCGGCTGCGCCGGCGGTGGCGGATACAACATTCGATTTTTCAATTACGCCGGATGCCACGGACACGCCGGAGCCTTCCGCACCCGATACGAGCTTCGATTTTTCCGCACCGGACGACGCGCCGGCTACCGCAGTAGACGAGGCTGCGAGACGACTGCCGCGTCTTCCGCGGTGGCGACTTTCGATTTTCCGGCGCTGGACGAGAATCCGCCGATTGTTGAAGCGGTGGAGGCGGAGCCCGATTTGTCGCCGGACGATCGCGACGTGTTTGAAGTGGCCGTGGCCACGCTGAAAGCCGGCGATGCCGCAGGCGGATTAAAACTGCTGAGCGACAAGCTGGCCAGTGAGCGCAGCAATCGGGGCCGTTTTCGCCGCCGTACCCAAATTGCACATTTGCTTTTAAGCGGAGGACATCCCAAGGTAGCCGAGCCGCTGCTGGACCAATTGGCAAACGAGATTGAAGAACGAAGGCTGGACGAATGGGAGGAAGGCGCGGTGGTCGCCTATCCGCTTGAACTGCTGCTGCGGTGCATTCCGCCGGATGCGGATCATGCCGAGAGGAAGACGCAGCTTTACGCGCGGTTGTGCAAGCTGGATCCGGTACGCGCCATGTCGATATCAGGCTGAACATGCCGGACCCGCGTTATGAAAAGTTAGTTCAAGCCGGATTGCTCGACCGGTTGATCGACGAAAATCCGGAGACGCGCGCGGAGGCGCCGATTACGCGCGCGGAATCGCTGCGCCGATTTCGAGCCGCCATCAAGCGCGACCTGGAGTGGCTTCTAAATACCATTCACAGCGGTATCACATTTCCGCCGGCGTTTCGGGAAACGCGCAAATCGGTGCTGACCTACGGTTTGCCGGACGTCAGCGGTTTTTCTTTACAGAACAAAGCTGACGAATCCCGCCTCTTGCGGTCGATTGAAGAAGTGATCGAGAGTTTCGAGCCGCGCTTACGGCGTATCCGGGTGACCAATCCGACCGAAGTTTCTTCCACGCAACAAGCAATTGTATTCCACGTGGACGCGCTGCTAATGATGGACCCGGCGCCGGAACGAATTTCATTTGATACGGTGCTTGAAGTAGGCAAGGGCGCGTACAGCGTGAAGGAGACGTAACGGTGCGCGACGAACTGCTGTTTCATTTCGAACGCGAACTGACCTATCTCCGTTATCTGAGCGCCGACTTTGCGCGCAAGTATCCGAAGGTCGCGGGACGGCTACTGCTTGAAGACTCCGGCAAGTCAGAGGATCCGCACGTGGCGCGCCTGATGGAGTCGTTCGCATTTATTGCGGCGCGCATTCATACCAAGCTCGATGACGAATTTCCGGAAATAATCGAATCGCTGTTTACGATCGTCTATCCGCATTATCTGCGGCCCATGCCATCGGCGTCGATCGTTCAACTTCAGCTCGATCCCGAACAAGGACGACTGACAAGCGGGCTTGCGGGTACCGAAAGATTCTGTGCTGTACTCTGCGCCGGTGAGTGGCGTGCCGTGCAAATTCCGCACCTGCTACGAAACGACGCTGTGGCCTATTGACGTAAAAAGCGCCGACTGGCGTTCGGCGGACCGCGTTACGCCGGTTGTTCCGGGCGTCAATGGAATGGCAGTGGTGCGTCTGGAATTGCAGTGCTTCGAAGACGTAACGTTTGCCAAGCTGGGATTGAAATCGCTGCGCTTTTTTCTGCAGGGAGACGGCAGCATTATTCACTCCCTGATCGAGGTGCTTTGCAACAGCTGCACGCACATTGTCGCCCGCGATCTGGCGGCTCCGGCAAAGAAAGTTGTCATGCTTCCGCCGCAATCGCTGCGCCAGGCGGGATTCGAACAGCAAGATTCGCTGATTCCGTTTCCGCGCCGCAGCTTTTGGGGTTACCGGCTGCTGGAGGAGTACTTCAGCTTTCCCGAAAAATTCTGTTTTGTCGATCTTTCCGGATTTGAGAAGCTGGCGGCTGCCAACTTCGGCAATCGAGTTGAGATCTTGTTCTATCTTTCGGAATTCGAGCGCAGCGATCGGCGCCAGTCGCTTGAACTTGGGGTGTCGCGCGGCACGTTCCGGCTTGGGTGTTCTCCCATCGTCAACCTGTTTGAGCAGGTTGCCGAGCCCATTCTGGTGGAGCAGAAACGATTTGAATATCGCATCGTGCCGGATGCGCGGCGCGAGCAAACGCTGGACATTTTTTCGGTTGATCGCGTATCGGGCATTAATGCCGCAAGCGGCGACGTGGTGCAATTCGAGCCGTTTTATGCGCTGCGTCATTCTGCGCATCGGGAGGGTAAATCCGCTTTCTGGCACAGTACGCGCCGTCCGTCCGTCGCACGCGCGAAGGGCTCCGATGTTTATATTCACTTCGTTGACTTGACGGGCGAGCCAACCACGCCGGATCGCGACACAATCACCGTGCGCTTGACTTGCAGCAACGCGGATTTACCATCGCGTCTTCCGTTTGGGCACGAACTTGGCGATTTTCAGTTGGAAGGCGGCGGCCCGATCACGCGGATCATAGCGCTGACCAAACCGACTGACAGCCTGCAGCCGCCGGCCGCACAGGGGCTCTTGTGGCGATTGATTTCCCAATTTTCTTTGAATTACTTATCGCTGGTGTCCGAGGGTGTCGATGCGTTTAAGGAAATTCTGCGCCTGCATAACTTCGGCGAATCTGCCATTGCCGATAAACAGATTGACGGGATTCTTGCGCTTCGCAGCGACGCGCATTTCGCGCGGCTGACATCAGAGCACGGCATTACTTTCGCCCGGGGCACCCGGGTAGAGATGGAACTCGATGAAGATCAATTTGCCGGGACAGGAGCTTACACGTTTGCTGCCGTGCTCGATGTTTTTTTGGGCCTCTATACGTCAATCAACAGTTTCACCCAGCTAGCCGTGCGCACGCGGCAGCGGAAACGGATGCTTAAACAATGGCCACCGCGGTCCGGACGGACGATCCTCGTCTAGATCTCGCAACGATTCGCGAACGGCTTTTTGCCGAGCCCTGGTCGTTCGAATTCTTCCAGGCGGTGCGTTTGCTGGGATTACTTCAGCCCTCGCGGTCGCAGGTGGGATGGGCCACCAATCCGGCAGCGGAAGTGGTACGCTTCGGCTCGAATCCGTCGTTGAAGTTTCCTCCGAGTCAAATTCACGCGCTAGTGCAGCCTCCGGACGGCCCGCCTCACATGGATGTGAATTTCATGGGCGTCGTCGGGCCGCTTGGCGCTCTGCCGAGATACATGACGGAACTGGTAGCGCAACGAGTTCGTGTTGGCGACACGGCGCTGCGCGAGTTCCTGAACATTTTCAACCATCGTCTGATTTCGTTCTTCTACCGCGCTTGGGAAAAGCACCATTTCACCGTAGGGTATGAGCGTGACCGGAGCGACCCGATCACAGGTTATCTGCTTTCCCTGGTCGGATTGGGCTCGCCTCTGCTTCAGAACCGGCAGCCGTTTCCTGATCATCTGTTGTTGTTCTACAGCGGCGTTTTCGGATTGGCGTCGAAACCAGCAGTGGGTCTGGAAGCAATTGTCGGGGATTATTTTGATGTCGATGTGGAAGTGGAGCCCTTTGTCGGCACGTGGCGCAGACTTGCAGACGAGGATCAATGCTTCCTGGAACAGACTACGGAATCCGACATGCTCGGGTTTGGCTCGGTAGTCGGTGACGAAGTATGGGACCAGCAGTCCCGGGTACGCTTGCGGATCGGCCCGCTTCCGTTGAAACGCTACTTTGATTTTCTGCCAAGCGGGTCGGCGTGGCCGGCTTTGCGAGCTATCGCCAAAACATTCTGCGGAACCCATTTGGAGTTCGAAATTCAATTGATTCTTCAGCAACCCGACGTGCCGGCGTGCCGTTTGGGTGATCCGGAAAGTGAAGGACCCGCCCTTGGCTGGACAAGTTGGATAAAATCGCAGCCTGGCTTTAACCGAGATGCGGTGGTAACTGTGGGAGGCCAATATGGCAACTAATCTTCGAGCAATTATCGAAAAACTGAATGCAACAACCCGAAACGCTCTCGATGGCGCGGCGCAACTCTGTCTTTCGCGGACGCATTACAACATTGAGATCGAGCATTTTCTGTTAAGGCTGCTCGAGGCGACCGGGTCGGACTTCGCCGCAATCGTGCATCAGTTCGGTATCGACACTTCACGACTTACGACCGAGCTGAATCGCAGTTTGGATCGCATGAAAACAGGCAACGGCCGCAACCCTGTTTTTAGTCCCACGCTTCTCGAAGCGCTGCGGGAGGGCTGGACGTTCGGGTCGCTGGAACATGATGCGGAGTCTATCCGCTCGGGCTACGTCGTTATGGCGATCGTCAGCGTTGACGACCTGGTTCGTACGATGCGCGATGTCAGCCGTGAACTGCAGAAGATCAATCCGGAAGCTCTGCGCACGGACTTTCTGACGATTGTTGCGAACTCGGAAGAGCAGCAGCAGACGGGCGCGGCGCGCGCGAAAACGGAAACGGGCGAAGCACCTCGGCCAAGGCGGCGCCACCAAGACTCCGTTTCTGGATCAGTACACGGTGAATCTGACCGAGAACGCGAAGAAGGGAAAAATCGATCCGGTGCTGGGCCGCGATACGGAGATCCGGCAAGTGGTGGACATTCTGACGCGGCGCCGTCAAAACAATCCGATTCTGGTTGGCGAAGCCGGGCGTCGGGAAGACGGCGGTTGTGGAAGGCTTTGCGCTGCGCGTCGCGCAACGGCGATGTTCCGGCTCCGCTGAAAAACGTAGCGGTGCACGTGCTCGATCTGGCGCTTCTGCAGGCCGGCGCCGGCGTGAAGGGTGAATTTGAGAACCGGCTGAAGGGCCTGATCAACGAGGTAAAGTCTTCGCCCACGCCGATCATTCTGTTCATCGACGAAGCGCACACCATGATTGGGGCGGGCGGACAAGCAGGACAGAACGATGCGGCGAATCTGTTGAAGCCGGCGCTGGCGCGCGGCGAGCTGCGAACGATCGCGGCGACCACCTGGTCTGAATACAAGAAATACTTTGAAAAAGATCCGGCGCTGACGCGCCGCTTTCAGACGGTGAAGGTGGACGAGCCGTCCGAACTGCAATGCGAGCTGATGCTGCGCGGTGTTGTGCCGGCGCTGGAAAAGCATCACAAGGTACGCATTCTGGACGAAGGTCTGGCAGCGGCGGTCAGACTGTCGCACCGATATCTGCCGGACCGGCAGCTGCCAGATAAGGCGGTGAGCGTATTGGACACGGCGTGCGCGCGACTGGCGCTCGGGCAGAGCTCGATTCCGCCGGCGATTGAAGATGCGCAGCGAAAGCTTGACGATTTCGCGGTGCAGACGCGAGTGCTGGAGCGCGAAGCGGCCGCTGGAGCCGACCATTCCGAACGGCTAACGCAGATTGCCGAGCAGACGTGCCGCGACGGAAGCGGCCTTGCCAAGTTGAACGAACGATGGGAGACCGAACGCAAGCTGGTGGAGGAGATTCGGAAGATTCGTTTGCAACTGGAAGAGGCAGCACGCGGCGAGCTGAAAGCCGCAGCGAATGGAGGAGCCGCGGGTCAGGCTGCGGCGACGCTCCGGGAGACAAAGCCGCAGCCGCACCTGTCGACGCTGCCGGCTTACGGCGCAAAATTGGCCGAATTGAATGCACAGCTCGACGCTTCTGCAAGGCGAGACGCCGCTGATGCGCGTTTGCGTGGATGGACAGATTGTCGGCGAAGTGTTGTCGGCTTGGACGGGCATTCCGGTAGGGAAGATGCTGAAGGACGAAGTCGGCCTGGTGTCTGAAGCTGGAAGATCATCTTGGGAAGACGCGTCATTGGCCAGGATCACGCGCTGGCGGTGATCAGCCAGCGGATTCGAACATCGCGCGCAAGCCTGGACGATCCCAATAAGCCGGTCGGCGTGTTTCTGCTGGTCGGTCCGAGCGGCGTCGGCAAGACGGAAACCGCGCTCGCACTTTCTGATCTTCTTTATGGCGGCGAGAAGAACCTAATCACGATCAACATGTCGGAGTTCCAGGAGGCGCACACCGTCTCCACCCTGAAGGGCTCGCCGCCGGGATATGTCGGCTATGGCGAAGGTGGCGTTCTGACCGAAGCGGTGCGCCGCCGCCCCTAT
>CAWEYV010000006.1:0-31969 GCA_963813395.1 uncultured Actinomycetes bacterium | reverse complement strand
GGGATCCGCCAGGTAGAAGCCGGTCGTCGCCACCACCACCCCGGTGATGATCACCGCGATCGCGCCGAAGGTGTCCGAGGCGACCTCGAGGAACGCGCCGCGCACGTTCAGGCTCTCCGCCTGGCCGTGCCGGAGCAGCAGCAGTGAGACGCCATTGCCGGCCAGTGCGACTACGCCGAAGATCACCATCACGGTGGGCCCGACCGCGGGCGGCGAGGTGAGCCGCCGCGCCGCCTCGACGATGATGAACACCGCCATGCCGAACAGCAGCAGCGCGTTCACCGTCGCGGCCAGAATCTCGGCCCGGGCGTACCCAAAGGTCCGGCGGTCGGTCGCGGGCCGGGCGGCCACGTAGGCGGCGAGCAGGGAGAGCCCGACCCCCGCGGCATCCGCCGCCATGTGCGCGGCGTCGGCGAGCAGCACCAGCGAGCCACTCACGATCGCACCGGCGACCTCGGCGACCGCGATCCCGACGGTGATCGCCAGAACCACGGCAAGCCTGCCCCGGTAGCGTCCCGTCGCGGTGAGCTCACGTCCAGGCCCGTGCGCGTGCCCGGTGCCCATGGCTGCCATTCCTTCCGTCACTGCCCCGGGCCGCGTCAGCCGCGGCGGCCCAGGCCCTCTAACTGGAATCTTCCCTGCGCGGTGGAGATTCCCCCCCGCTGGGAAGCAGTTCGTAAGCGGGGTTGATCATGATGGGGCCCTCTTCCCGCATGCCGACCGGGCCGCGGAAGCGCACCCGTGACCCGCAGATGATGCCGGGGATGTGGGCCCGGCCGTAGAACAGCGCGGTCAGGTCGCCCGTCGAGTCGGAGATTTCCACGGCGAGCACAGAACTTCGCTCGACCGGGCGGATCTCCACCGCCCGGACCCGCCCCTCGACGGTGGCCCGCCCGGGTGCCTCGATGGCACCGATCGGGTTGACCCCCGGGGACGGGGCGGGCCTGTCGTAGCTGCCCTGGGTTCTTCCGGGCGCCGTCGGCGAGGGAGTGTCGCCACGCTGCCGGGGGCGCCGGCCGCGCAGCAGCCCGCGCATCGAGGAGGCGGGCGGGATCGGCGTCGCCGGCTCCGTCCTCACGGCCCGCCGCTCCCGCTCCGGCAGCCACAGCGCCGTCGGCCGGTACGTCACCGGTCCTGGCTCCGGCTGGCCCGTCGGGGGCTCCGGCCGGCCCGTCGGGAGAAGCGCCCTGACCGGCCGGTGCCTTGCCGGCGTCCGGCAGTGCGGAGGCAGCCGTCGTGGCCGCCCCGTCGCCCGCCGCCCCCGGATCAGGGGTCTTCACCGTGGCGGCGCCCGGGCCCTTCGCCGTAGCGGCGCCCGCTACCTCCGCCGTGGCGGCTGCTCCCGCGGCGGCGGCCTGCTCCTTCGCCTTGGCCGCAGCCAGCTCGACCAGGGTCGGCCTGGCTGGGCGCTCCTTGACCGCGGCTTCCTTAGCGGCCTCGACCTGGCGGGCATGGAGTTCCTCGACCCGGCTTTGCACATCGAACGGCACGATGGTGGCCACGGAGTGCGGGATCTGGCTGACCGCGCCAGCGATCTTGTCAGCGGTGCGGTCATGCAGGAACCTGCCGAGCAGCGGGGAGTAGCTGCGCCGGGGCAGCACGGCGGTCACCTGCACCCCGGGCAGCGCGGCTTCGGCGCTGACCAGTTCGACGGCGCACCGGGTCAGCCGCCGGTCCGGGCAGTCGATGAAGTCGAGTACCACGCCCCGGTCCGCTCGCATCCACTCTTCGCGCAACTGGTCGGCTACTGCGGTATCGATCACGAAGTGCACCGCCCGCAGCGTGGTCGGCCGCAGGCTGCGGGCGTACCGCAGCGCCGCGAGCGTGGCCAGGTCGAAGCTGTCGACCAGCAGGAACACCGTACGTTTGGCGTAGTTCGGCGGCTCCGGCGGCCGCTTCCTGCCGCCGATCCGCTCCAGGACCTGTGCCTCGGTCCCGTACTCGCGGTTGAGCCGGATGAGGGCAGGCACGCCGGCCGCGAAGAGGATCACCACGAGCCAGGCGCCCTCGGTGAACTTGACCACCACGAAGATCAGCACGACCACCAGCGACGTCACGCCGGCCGAGAAGTTGATGACCAGCTTGTGCCGCCAGCCCTGCTCCTTGTGGGTGTGGTGGTACCTGGCCATGCCGAAGCCGGCCAGGGTGAACGCGGTGAAGACCCCGATCGCGTAGAACGGCACGAGCTTGTTAACGTTCGCGCCGACGACGGCCAGCAGCAGGCACGACAGCACGGTCAGCACGATGATTCCGTTGGAGAACGACAGCCGGTGGCCGCGCTTGGTCAGCCAGCGGGGCAGGAAGGCGTCCTCGGCCACGAAGTTGGCCAGGAACGGGAACCCGTTGAAGCTCGTGTTCCCGCCGGTGTAGAGGATCAGTGCGGTCGCTGCCTGAACCAGGATGAACATGACCGTGCCGAACGGGCCCGAGACTATCTGCCCCGGATGGCCTGCCACGCCGTGCCCGAAGACAATCTTGGCTTCCTGGGCGATGACCGTCGGCACGCCGGTGACGTACGGCGCGGCGTGCGTGATGTGCGCCAGCCAGGAGATCCCGGCCACCAGCGTGCCCAGGATGAGACCCTCGGTGACCAGCACCTTGCGGGCGTTGAGGCCCTCCGGCGGCCGGAACGCGCTGACCGCGTTGGACACCGCCTCGATGCCGGTCAGCGACGACCCGCCGTTGGCGAACGAGCGCAGCAGGACGAAGATCAGCCCGAACGAGATCAGCGAGCTGTAGTTGTGCGCGGTCCCGTACCCGTACTGCCCGGGCACCGGGAACTGATAGCGCCCCAGATCACCGAACACCTCGCGGGCCAGCCCGACGACGATGACCAGGATCATCACGGCGGAGAACAGGTAGGTGGGCAGCGCGAAGGCCTTGCCGGCCTCGCGGATGCCGCGCAGGTTGCCGTAGCACATGATCAGGACGACGCAGATCGAGATGATGGTCAGCACGTCCGGGTAGCTGAGCTGCGGGACGCTCGGGATGGCCGAGGCCACCGCCGCCGTGCCCGCGGCGATCTGCACGGCCACCGTGACCACGTAGTCGATGAGCAGGGCAACGGCGGCGACCTGGGCCACCCGGGGCCCGAAGTTGTCCCGGGCCACCACGTAGGAGCCGCCGGCCCGGGTGTAGACGGTGACGACCTCGCGGTAAGACAGCACGACCAGGGCCATCACGAACAGCACGACGCCGGTCAGCGGCAGGATCAGCGCGAACGCGGTGATGAACAGGCCGCCCTTGAGCAGCTCGATAAGGATTTCCTCGGTGCCGTAGGCCGAGGAGGAGATCCCGTCGGGGGCCAGCACGCCGAGCGCGATCACGTTGGACAACCGCTGCTCGCTGAGAGACTCGTTGACCATAGGCGGGCCGAGCAGGCGGCGCTTCGCCGAGTACCAGAAGCTCTCCCGCTGGCTGCCGTCGCTGGAGAGAAGCCCGACTGCCTTACCTAGTGCCACATCCGCACGTCCCGTCGGTCGCTGTCCCCTATCGTGGCCTTAATACCACCGCCTGCCAGCGCTCTTGACCATGAGGGCAGGCTGAAATCGGCCAGGGACCCGGCTCATGCCCGATCACTGGCACAAACGTAAGCGCGGTTGCCCGCTGCGGGCGCTAAGGCGGCGTCAAGGTTGCTGACCTACGCGTTAATAATCTGTCAAGATCATCAATGTGGCCGCGGATGTGCGGTTGACATCCGCAACGAGATGAGCATGGGGCTCAGCCGATGCCGAGGAAGCCGAGCACGGTAGAACCGAGCAGCAGCAGGCTCATCGCCGAGATGCCCGCGACGCAGATCGTGGCCGCGGCGCGGAACACCGGCCTGTTCGCGGCCTTCCCCAGCACATTGCGCCGGTTGGTGAGGATCAGGATGTAGACCAGGATGACCGGGGTCACGATGCCCTGGAGTACCTGGGTGCCGATGAGCAGCGTGATGAGGTTGATGTGGGTCAGCGCCAGCGACGCGCCGATGATGACCTGCACGGTGAACAGCCCGAGGAACAACCGCGCCTCGGTGAACCGGCGGGACACCGAGCGCTCCACGCCGACCGCCTCACTGATCGCATAGGCGCTCGACAGCGGGACCACCGCTCCGGCTAGCGCCGACGCGCCGATGAGGCCGAGCGCGAACAGCACCTCGGCCCCGGCGCCGGCCACCGGCCGCAACGCCTCGGCAGCTTCGGAAGCCGAGGTCAGCGGCCCTCTACCGCCGATGGCGGCGGCGGTGGCGATGATGATGGTGACCGAGATGATGCAGGCGAATAGCGCGCCCGAGATGGCGTCGATCCGTGCCCGCGGGTAGTCGGCCGGGTCAGCGCCCTTGTCCACTACGCCCGCCGCCGCGTACAGCTGCATGTACGGGCTCACCGTGGTCCCGATCAGCGCGACCCCAAGCAGCAGGAACGCCTTGGAGTATTCGAAGTGCGGTATGACCAGGTTCTGCCCCACGGCTGACCAGTCCGGGTGGCCGAGGATCGCCGCGATCGGGTAGGCGAGGAAGGCCAGCGACATGACCAGGAAGATTCTTTCGGCATAACGATAGGAGCCGAACAGAACGAGTGCCCAGATGGCGACCGCCGCGATCGGGATGATGACGTACCGGCTGACTCCGAGCAGCCCGAACGCGGCACCGATCCCGGCGAACTCCGAGACAACGAGCCCGGTGTTGGCCAGCAGCACACAGCCGAGTGCCAGCGCGGTGAACCGCAGGCTGAACTGCTCCCTGATCAGTGCGGCCAGCCCCTTGCCCGTGTAGGTGCCGAGCCGGACCGCCATCTCCTGTACCAGCACGAGGGCCACGGTGACCAGCACCATGAAGAACAGGGTCCGGTACACGAACTGGGAGCCCGCGGAGGAGTAGGTGGCGATGCCGGCCGCGTCGTTCCCGGCGTTGGCGGCGACCACCCCCGGGCCCAGGATCGCCAGGAACAGGAAGATCCGGCTCCGGCGCACCCGGGTCAGCCGGACCCCGCCGATGCGGACCCGGGTGAGCGTGGTCAGGCCCGCCCAGGACGAGGCGGCCCGGGAGGTCGGCGGCGCCTGCCGTGCCTCGGCGTCCAGCGCCTCCTGCACCCGGTGCTCCAGGCCCGGCTCCTTCGGGCGTGGCTCCCCCGGGCCCGGCTCCGCCAGGCCCCGTGCTTCCTCGCCCTCGGTGCTCACTGCGCTTCCCCGCTCACCGCGTCTCCCCCTTTGGCTCACTCACTGCCAGAGCCTCGGGAAGTGGATGCGGCCGTGACCGGGCACGAGCGCGTCGAGAATGTCGTCGGACAGGATCCGGCCCAAGGGCTTGCCGTCGTCGTCCACCACCAGCAGCGACGACCGCCGCGACTCCACCAGCTCGGTGGCCACCGTGTCCAGGTCGGCCTCCGGCCGCAGGGTGACCGGGGGGTTCTCCAGATCGATAATGGCAGCGAGCGGCTTGGATGCCTTGTTGACCAGCAGGTCGAAGGCGGACACGTCGCCGATCACCCGGCCTTCGGCGTCGAGCACGGCCACCGAGTCGATCTCCGTCTGGTGCTTGGCCAGCTTGACCAGCCGCTTCCTGACTTCCTCGACGGTCTCTTCGGGATTCGCAAGAGCGAGCACCGTGGTCATCACCCCACCGGCCTCGTCGGCCGGGTAGCCGAGCAGGCGGGCGAGTTCCCGCTGGGTGGCGGGTGGCATCTGGGCCAGCAGCTGCGTCTGCTCGTCGGCGGGCAGCTCGCGCAGTGCCTCGGCCGCCTCGTCCGGCTCCATCCGGGCGACCAGATCGGCCGCCTGGGCGGGCTCCATCTCTCGCAGTAGCGCGGTCAGCTCGTCCGGCTCCATCTCCTCCAGGGCGTCCGCCGCCAGATCGTGGTCCAGGCTGGCGAGCAGTTCCTTCCGCCCGGGCCGGCCCAGCGCTTCCAGTACGTCCGCGAGTTCCGCGGGGCGCAGCCGGCGCAGCGCCGAGTTCGGGGTCCGCAGCTTTACCGCGGCCGGTTCCTCGGGCGAGTCCTCGCCGAACGATTCGATCGCGGCCCAATCGATCACCCGGTCGGGGGTGGGATGCCACCGGAAACGCTTGGGCCCGAGCCGGCGCAGCAGCGTTTGGATACTCACGTCCACGCCGACAAGGCGGACCTGATCGCCGACCTGGGCCAGGTACAGGTCGGCCGCCCTGATCACCTGGATCTCGTCGGTATCGATGAGCTGATGGTCGAGGATGTCCCTGGCCAGCAGCACTTCGCCCGGGCGGCGATGGAACTCACGCAGGTCCATCCGGGCCGTCCGCAGCGTGACAGAACGCCGGTCAACGTGATCGATCGCGGTGGCGTCCAGGTATGCGCGCCGGCGTCCCACCCGGACCACGATCCCGGTGACTGCCGGATAGTCGTCGCCGCCACCAACGCGGGCAACCACGTCGGCGAGGCGCCCCACCTCGTCACCTGACTGGTTGAGCACCGGGCAGCCGTCCAGGCCAACGAGCGAGATGATGTTCTGCCGCACCTGGCGCGAGGTCGTCAGCCGCTGCGAGTACGCACCGAACAGGTGGCCGGGACTGCCCTGGTCGCCGTTGCGGGCCCGCCGGACGGTCCCCGGGGGCCGGGGGAGAAAGTGCCGGTCGGACACAGCAACCTCCTGGACCGCCCGGCCAGTCCGGGTGTTACCCGGGAGGGCCCGGCAGGCGTAGGGATCGGGATAGGCAGCGTCTGGCGACCCGGCCCGTGGTGACAGCCGCGCCCGCCGTGGTTGTACTGCAAGGATCGTCGAGCACGACAGCACCTCCCTCGTCCTGGTTGCTAGCTCAAGGCTAGACGTCGCAGCCCGGGGAACCAAAGCCAGGGCTCGCGGGCGCCCGGCGACGGTGTCTTCAGATGAGGCTGTACGTGGCGCAGTGCTGCCTGAATCGTCCCTGGCGCCACGTTTGGGCCATTCTCTGTTCACCCGGAAGCCGGGCAGCGTTCGTTGTGGTTTGGCCGTCCGGCTGGTCGGCTAGGACTGTCGTGTCTGCCGTCCGGAGGCCTGCCGGCCGCTGGCAGGGCCCCACGAGCGCCCGGGCGGATGGCCGAGAGGAGATGCTCGATCATGACCACGACGCCGCCCGCCGCCCCGGCGCCGCAAGCGGGCGAGGCGCGCACGATCCACCTTTCTGAGTTGCTCAAGCGCCCCATCACCGACCGGGGCGGCCAGTCACTCGGACGGCTGTCCGACGTCGTCGTCCGGCTGCGCGGGTCTGAGCTGCCGCTGGTGATCGGCGGCGTGGTCAGCGTCGGCGGCCGGGAGGTGTTCGTCCCGCTGGACCAGGTCAGCTCGTTCGACGGCGAGACGCTCCAGCTCTCCAGCGCCAAGATCGACCTGCGCCACTTCGAGCGCCGCCCGGGCGAGGTCCTGCTCCGGGCCGACGTTCTCGGTCACCGGCTCATCGACGTGGAGTCCGCCCGCCTCATCAAGGCCGCCGATCTCGAACTGGAAGAGCGGGACGGAGAGTGGGTGCTCACCGGGGTGGACACCCACCGCAGACGCGGCGGGCTGTGGGCGCTCTTTGGCCGCGGCGACGCCGAGCCAGATCCGCAATCGTTTCGGGAATGGTCCGCGTTCGAGCCGCTCATCGGCCATACCAGCAGCGCGGTGCTGCGCGGCCCGTTCGCGCGCGTCCGCAGGCTGAAGCCGGCCCAGATCGCTGACCTGCTCGAGGACGCCTCCAAGGAAGAAGAAAAGGAGATCCTCGGACAGGTGCACGCCGACCCCGAACTCGAGGCGGACGTCTTCGAGGAGCTGGACGAGGACCTCGCGATCCGGCTGCTCGGCGCGCGGACCGATGCCGAGATCGCCGAGGTACTCAGCCGGATGCGGGCCGACGACGCCGCGGACGCGGTCGCCGAACTGCCACAGGCCCGGCGCCAGCCGGTGCTTGACCTGCTGCCGCCCGGGCAGCGCACCAAGGTACTGACTCTCATGGGCTTCAACCCGACCAGCGCGGGCGGGCTGATGGGGGTCGACTTTCTTGCGCTCGCCCCCACGACCCGGGTCAGCGCGGCGCTGGCCGCCGTGGGCCACGCGGAGACGCTGCAGCCCGAGGCGCTCACCAGCGTGCACGCGGTCGACGAGGACGGGTTCCTGCTCGGGGTCGTCCGGCTGGTCACGCTGCTTCAGTCGGACCCGGACGCCTCCCTCGCCGACGTCAGCGACGATGACCCGGTCCGGGTGGGCGCGGACACCGACGTGGTGGACGTTGCCGTGCTGATGAGCGACTACAACCTGATCACGGTGCCCGTGGTGGACAACCGCCGCCACATGATCGGCATCATCACCGTGGACGACGTGCTGGAGAGCACGCTGCCCACGGACTGGCGGCGGCGCGAGACCGCGCAACCCCCTGACGCGTACGTCGGCGATGGCCCGTGACGGTGGATGATGGCCGATGACAGCACCGCGCGACGAGCCCGAAGGCCGGCAGGCCCGGCCGCCGCCGCCCCCCGAGCCCCGGCCGCGCGCTCCGCAGCAGGCTGACCCAGCGCCCCAGCCGGCTGCCACGCCCGCGCCCCAGCGCGCTGCAGCCGGCGCCCCGGCCGGGTGCCGCGCCTGCGTCCCCCCGGGCAGCACCACCCGCGGCCAAGCCGGAGCGAGCACGCCCGCCGCCCCGGCAAACCCTGGCCCAGCCCAGCGCGGTGCTCGACGACGCGCACGAGGGCGACATCGAGGGTGCCCTCGGCCGGATCCGGGCCGGCGACGAGCAGCGCAGTGGCTGGAAGCGCCGGCTGATCACGTTCCTGGCCATCGTCGGCCCGGGGCTGATCGTGATGGTCGGCGACAACGACGCGGGCGGCGTATCGACCTACGCCCAGGCCGGCCAGAACTACGGCTACAGCCTGCTGTGGGTGCTGCTGCTGCTGATCCCCGTGCTGATCGTCAACCAGGAGATGGTGGTCCGGCTCGGCGCCGTCACCGGCGTGGGCCACGCCCGGCTGATCAACGAGCGATTCGGCCGGTTCTGGGGCTGGTTCAGCGTCGGGGACCTGTTCCTGCTCAACTTCCTCACGATCGTCACCGAGTTCATCGGTGTCTCGCTCGCGCTCGCCTTCTTCGGGGTGAGCAAGTACATCGCGGTCCCGATCGCCGCCATCGTCCTGGTGGCCATCACCGCCAGCGGCAGCTTCCGGCGCTGGGAGCGCGCCATGTTCTTCTTCATCGGCACCAGCCTCGTGCTGTTTCCGCTGGCGTTCCTCAGCCACCCGTCCTATTCGCAGAGCATCTACCACCTGTTCGTGCCGGGCGTGCAGGGCGGGATCACCTCCGACGCGGTACTGCTGATCATCGCGATCGTGGGCACTACGGTCGCCCCCTGGCAGCTTTTCTTCCAGCAGTCCAACGTCATCGACAAGCGGATCACGCCGCGGTTCATCGGCTACGAGCGCGCCGATACGACGCTCGGCGCGTTCGTGGTGATCGTGGGCGCGGGCGCGATATTGGTCATCGCCGATTTCGCGGTACGCGGGACGTCGCTGGTGGGCCACTTCACCGACGCCCTCGGCGTCGCGAACGCGCTCAGCGACCACGGCTACTGGTATGGCGCGGTGTTCTCGATCGTGCTGCTGGACGCGAGCATCATCGGCGCCGCCGCGGTGACGCTTTCCACCAGCTACGCCTTTGGCGACGTGTTCGGGCTCAAGCACTCCCTGCACCGAAGCTTCCGCGACGCCAAGCAGTTCTACCTCATCTACGCGGCACTGGTCGTGGTGGCCGCGGCCGTCGTGCTCATCCCGGGCGCGCCGCTCGGGCTGATCACAACCGCCGTCCAGGCTCTGGCCGGGGTCCTGCTGCCCAGTGCCAGCGCCTTCCTGGTGCTGCTCTGCAATGACCGGGAAGTACTCGGGCCGTGGGTGAATCCGCGCTGGCTGAATGTGGTGGCCGTAGTGATCATCGGCACACTGCTCGAACTGTCCGGCATTCTCGTGGTCACCACCGTGTTTTCGCACCTTAAGGCCTCTACGGCGGCACTGTGGGTGGGCGCCGTCCTGGTGGGCTGCGTGGCGGTGGGGGCGGTCTCGCTGCGGTTCCAGCATCTCCGCAGCCCGGAGACGGCCCGGCATGCCGTGGTCCAGCTCACGCCCGAACAACGGCTGAACTGGCGGATGCCGCCCTTGGCCCTGCTCAAACCCGTGCAGTGGAACCCCGCCACCAGGCTGGGCATGATCGTGCTGCGCAGCTACCTGGTTGTCTCGGTGCTTCTCCTTGTCGTCAAGGCGGTCCAGTTGGGTGGCGGCTGAGCAAGCGCGCCGCGCCGCGTCCGCTCGCGCCTATTGCAGGCCGGTCGCAACAGCGCAGGCTGGGCTGTTTCCGAGATGCTGCAGCGGGTTTTTCCAGGCATTGTGAATGCCATGACTGGACGGATCGCGCATATGTTCCGGCCGCATGTACACCACAGCGCCGACAAGGTGGACGCGGCGATGGAGGCCTCCGCCGAGGGAATGCGCGTGCTGTGGATTTCACTGGCGGTGCTGGCCGGTACGGCGGCTGTCCAGGCGGTCGTCGTGGTGCTGTCGGGCTCGGTCGCGCTACTGGGCGACACCCTGCATAACGCCACCGACGCGCTGACCGCGGTGCCACTGGCGATCGCGTTCGTGCTGGGCCGCCGGCCGCCTACCCGCCGTTACACCTACGGGTACGGCCGGGCCGAAGACCTGGCGGGGGTCGCGATCGTGATCGCGATCGCGGCGTCGGCCGCCGTTGCCGCCTGCGCCTCGCTCGGCCGGCTGCTGCATCCGCACAAGGTGTCAGACCTGGGCGCGGTCGCGGCGGCCGCGGTGGCCGGGTTCGCCGGCAACGAACTCGTCGCCAGGTACCGGATCCGGGCCGGCCAGCAGGATCGGCTCGGCCGCGCTCGCCGCCGATGGCGCCCATGCCCGTGCCGACGGGTTCACCTCGCTGGCGGTGCTGGCTGGCGCAGGCGGTGTCGCGCTCGGCTGGGATTGGGCCGACGCGGTCGTCGGCGTGCTCATCGCCATCGCCATCGCCGTGGTGCTGGGACAGGCCGCGCGCGAGGTGTTCCGCAGGATGATGGACGCGGTCGATCCGGCGCTGGTGGCCAAGGCCGAGGCGGTCCTGCGTGCCACCCCGGGGGTGCTGGATGCCGGGCAGGTACGGCTGCGCTGGATCGGGCACACGTTGCGTGCCGAATGCGAGGTCATGGTCGACGCTACGGCCACCGTTGTCCAGGCCCATCACGTCGCGGTCGAAGCCGAGCATGCCCTGATCCACGCCCTGCCACGGCTGAGCGGTGCGCTGGTGCATGCCGACCCGGAGCCGCGGGGCGGCATTGACCACCATGCCATGCTCGCCGGCCACTGGTGAGGGCTGATCCGGCGCCCGCCAGGTGGGTTAGCTGACGGCGCCGCTGTCGCGCAGGGCGGTGACCTCGGCCGTGGTCAGGCCGAGACCGGCCAGCACTTCACGGGTATCGCTGCCCGGCCGGACCGGCGGCGAGGGCGGGCCGCAGGGGGTGCGGGCGAACCGGGGCGCTGGCCCGGGCTGGATCACGCCGCCGACATCGATGAAGGTGCCACGGGCGGCGTTGTGCGGGTGGGCGGGCGCATCCCGCGGGCTGACCACGGGCGCCACGCACGCGTCCGAGCCGGCGAAGGCTTCTGCCCACTCTGCCTGGCTGCGCCCGGCGAACGCCTCGGTGAACCTGGCCCGTAGCTCTGGCCAGCCGGAACGGTCGTACTGGGCGGGCAGGCCCGCCTCATCCAGGCCGAGGCGGGCCAGCAACTCGGCGTAGAACTTGGGTTCAAGGGCGCCCACCGCCATATACCGCCCGTCGGCGGTGGTGTAGGTGTCGTAGAACGGCGCGCCCCCGTCCAGCACGTTTGTCCCGCGCCCGTCCTGCCACGCGCCCGCCGCGAGCAGGCCGTAGAGAAAGGAGGCGAGCATCGCCGACCCGTCCACCATCGCCACGTCGATGACCTGCCCCAGGCCGGAGCGTTCCCGCTCCAAGAGGGCGGCGAGCACGCCGACCACGAGCAGCATGCCGCCGCCGCCGAAGTCCCCGATCAGGTTCAGCGGGGGGACCGGGCGCTCGCCCTCCCGGCCGATCGGCTCCAGGCTGCCCGATACCGCGATGTAGTCGATGTCGTGCCCGGCGGTATCCGCGAGCGGGCCGTCCTGGCCCCAGCCGGTCATCCGGGCGTACACCAGGCGCGAGTTCCGTCCGGCGCAGACCTCGGGGCCGAAGCCGAGCCGCTCGGCAACGCCGGGCCGGAACGCTTCCACCAGCACGTCGGCCTCGTCCGCCAGGCGGAGCAGGATGTCCACCCCGGCCGGGTTCTTGAGGTCAAGCCGGATCGACCGGCGGCTGCGGCACAGCGGGTCGACCGGCGGCAGTTGCTGCCGGCCGGTGCGGTCGGGCCGGTCGATCCGCAGCACGTCCGCGCCCAGATCCGCGAGGACCATGCACCCGAACGGCGCTGGCGCCAGGCTCGCAACCTCGATGACCTTCAGCCCATGCAAGGGGCCCGTCGCTGTGTCCACGACGCTAGCCTGTCATGCCATCGAGAGCAGGGTGCCGGATCGAGTTCCGTCGCCAGCGCCCCGACTGGGCGAAGTCCGGCCCGCCGCGTAGTGTCACAGCATGCGCGGTTACACGCAGGACAAGGACGCCTACCTGAAGCGGCTCCGCCGCATCGAGGGCCAGGTGCGCGGCATTGCCCGCATGGTCGACGAGGACGTCTACTGCATCGACATACTCACCCAGGTATCGGCGGCGACCAGGGCACTCCAGGCGGTCGCGCTCGGGCTGCTCGAAGACCACCTCGGCCAGTGCGTGACCGAAGCCGTACGCAAGGGCGGCGACGAGGGCACCGAATCGGTCCGCGAAGCAGCGGAAGCCATCAGCCGGCTGGTCAAATCCTGACCCCAGCCGCGGTCAGGGGGGTGCGCCGGGGCCGGCGAAGCGGGCGAAGGCGCGGAGGTTCGCCGTGCTCTCGCCTCGCTTGACCCGCCACGCCCACTCCCGGCGGATCGAGGATTCGAAACCGATGGCCAGCGCGGCGTTGAAGTTGTCATCGGAGTAGCTGAGCACGCAGCCAAGCAGCCGGTCGATCTCCTCGCTGGACGCCGACGCCAGCGGCTGGCGCCCGGTCAGGTAGACATCGCCTTGCTGGTCGACCGCGAAATGGACGCCGTACATCCGGCCGTTGCGTTCGAGCAGGAACCGGTAGAAGCGGGCGTGGTTTTCATCCGGCCTCCGGCAGAAGAACGCCTCCACGTGCAGGCTGTGCGTGCCCGCGATCAGCCAGGTCATCGTGACGAGCTTGCGCTGGCCTTCGAGCCGGACCAGGTAGCTGCCCGGCTGCGGCGACTCGGGCGCGAGCCCGGACTCGGCCAGGGCCGACTCGATGATGGCCGCCGCCTTGGCCTGGGCCGGCGTCACCCGCTCACGCTGCCGTATTGCCTCATGCGACTCATCCTGCCAGCGCGTCAGCCGGCGGTGGTGTAGCTCTCGCTGGGCAGCGACGGGGTCATCGCCCCGCTGTAGATGGTGAGCAACCGGTCTACCGTGCCGCCCCAGCCGAACCGGCTTGCGTGCTCGACCGCCCCCCGGGCCAGCTTGGCCCGCAGCGCGGGCGAGTCGAACAGTTCCCGCAGCGCCCGCGCGTAGCTGGCCGGGTCGTGCCCGTCGATGAGGATGCCGGACACACCGTCCTGGACGGCCGTGCGCAGCCCGCCGACCGACGCCGCGATCACCGGCGTGCCGCAGGCCTGGGCCTCCACCGCGACCAGGCCGAAGGACTCGGAGTACGACGGCACCATGACCACGGTGGCCGCCCGGTACCAGTCGGCCAGTTCCGCCTGCGGGCAGGGCGGCTCCACCCTGACGACGCCACCGATCCCGAGGGCGAGGGAGGTCTCGGTGAGCTGGTCCGGATCGGCGCGGCCGGTGCCGCTTGGCCCGCCTACGAAGGAGACCGTCAGCGTCGCCCCGAGCGCCGGGCAGTCGCGGACCAGCGCCGCAGCGGCGTGCAGCACCACATCCGGGGCCTTCAACGGCTGAATCCGGCCGGCGAAGACGATGACCTGGCCGTCCTCGGGCAGGCCGAGCCGCTTCCTGGCCGCGTCAGCTGGGCCGGGACGGAAGATCGACAGGTCCACGCCAGGGTTGACGGTCCAGATCTTGGCCGGGTCGGCTTGGTAGAGCCCGGCCAGTTGCCGTGCCTCTTCGTCGGTGTTCGCGACCAGCCGGTCGGCGGCGGTGATCACGTCGGCCTCGCCGCGCAGCCGCACCTCAGGTTCCCGCATGTCGCCGTGCGCCAGCGCCGCGTTCTTGACTCGTCCCAGCGTGTGCATGGACTGCACCAGCGGAACGCCCCAGCGTTCCTTGGCGACCGCACCGACGTGGCCGGACAGCCAGTAATGGCCGTGCACGAGGTCGTACCGGCCGGGAGCGTACGCGGCCTCGGTACGGAGCACCTCCAGGGTGAACTGGCACAGCTGGGCGGGCAGGTCTGCCTTGTCGAGTTCCTCGAACGGCCCGGCGGGCACATGCCGGACCAGGACGCCGGGCACGAGCTCAGCTACCGGGGGAGCGTCGCGGGACACCGCACGGGTGAAGATCTCCACCTCGACACCCCGGGCGGCCATGCGCTTGGCAACCTCGACCACATAGACGTTGAGGCCGCCGGCGTCCCCGGTACCAGGCTGCTCGAGTGGCGAAGTGTGAACGCTGATGGTCGCGATCCGGCGCGGAACGCGTGGCGACACAAGCACCCACCTCCCGCCCACGGGACACGCCGCCACATTGCGTGTTCCCGCGCATTGCAACCACACACCAGCACCGCGTGTTCCCGGCGCTTCCTCGCAGGGAGGAGCAGCCCGGCTCCCAGGCCGATCGGCCAGGGAGCGAGCGGCTGCGGATAGGCTCGGCGGCATGTCCACACTGGTCCTGCTCAGGCACGGCGAAAGCACGTGGAACTCCGAAGGCCTGTTCACCGGCTGGGTGGACGTCGGGCTCTCGGAGAACGGCGCCCGCGAGGCGACCGCGGGCGGCCGGCTGCTGCGCGAGGCGGGGCTGCGCCCGGACATCGTGCACACCTCGGTGCTGACCCGCGCCATCCAGACGGCCAACCTGGCGCTGGAGGAGGCGAACCTGCTCTGGCTCCCGGTAACCAGATCATGGCGGCTCAACGAGCGTCACTACGGTGCGCTGCAGGGCAAGAACAAGGCGCAGACCCGGCAGGAGTTCGGCGAGGAACAGTTCATGCTCTGGCGGCGGTCCTACGACGTTCCGCCCCCGCCGCTTCCCGATGATGATCCCCTGTCCCAGGCCGGCGACCGCAGGTACGCGCACCTGCCGCCGGAGCTTCTGCCTCGCACCGAGTGCCTCGCCGACGTCCTGCACCGGCTGCTTCCCTACTGGTACGACGCGATCGTGCCGGACCTGGCGGCGGACCGGGTGGTGCTCGTGGTGGCGCACGGCAACTCGCTGCGCGCCCTGGCCAAGCACCTCGACGACATCTCCGACGCCGAGATCGCCGGGCTCAACATCCCCACCGGAATCCCGTTGGTCTACGAGCTTGACGACAGCTTCCGGCCGAAGGTGCCCGGCGGCCGTTACCTCGACCCAGCGGCCGCCGCGGCCGCGGCTCAGGCAGTGCGGGACCAGGGCAGATGATCCTCACCGGCCCTGCGGGCCCGAGCAGGCGCGAGGCCGTTCTGTCACCCTGGTGTGTCATGACCATTTGGCGACTTTCTTATGAATCCCTGAAGAACACCGCCGGGAGAGCGCAGAGCGGCCATGGCCGCTCCGGCCCATGTGCGCATACGATCGAACCGTGAGCGCGCGCGTGACGGCGGG
This sequence comes from uncultured Actinomycetes bacterium, assembly GCA_963813395.1. Taxonomy (GTDB): domain Bacteria; phylum Actinomycetota; class Actinomycetes; order Streptosporangiales; family Streptosporangiaceae; genus DASXKD01. Next base: position 16,158 of record CAWEYV010000006.1, on the reverse strand, counting down.
TGCGGGCGGCTATGCGTCAGCATCATGCCCCGCCACGGCAAGGGCCCGCGGGTGACTACCCGGGGGCGGGTCACTGATATCGAGCCCGCTACGGACCGGCCGCGTGCGACAAGGCTACCCTCTGGCGTTGCCTCGGTCCTCTCAGTGCTCTCCTCCTCGGCCGTGGTTCTCGACATCGCGGACCGGGTGCTGATGGCGAGTCAGGCGGCACGCACGTTCGGGCTGGTCAAGGACGGCCAGCTGATGGTCGGTGAGCTGCTCGCCCTGGTCCGGCAGGTCCGCCGGGACGGGGAAACCCGCGAGGGGGAGATCGACCTTTCCGGCAGCTCGTTCGGCGGCCGGAGAACCAGCTTTGCGGTGCGCGTGGCGCCCCTTGGCCCGGACGGCCTCATCCTGCTGCTCGCCGAAGACCAGACGGAGAGCCGCCGGGTGGAGGAGGTCCGGCGCGACTTCGTGGCCAACATCAGTCACGAGCTCAAGACCCCGGTCGGCGCGCTCGCCCTGCTCGCGGAGACCATGGAGGAGGCGGCCGACGACCCGGAAGCCGTGCGGCGCTTCGCGGGCCGTATGCGGCAAGAGGCGTCGCGGCTGACCTATCTGGTCCAGGACCTGATCACACTGTCGAGGATCCAGGCGGCCGAGCCGGTGCCCGACCCGATCCCCGTCGACCTGAGCGCGGTGGTGGCCGAGGCGCTGGACCGGGTCCGCATGAAGGCCAGCGCGCGTGGCATCGAACTGGTGGCCGCCTGCGGCGAGGAGCGGGTACTCGTGCTCGGTGACGAGGATCTGCTGGTGACGGCGTTGCGGAACCTGCTGGACAACGCCGTCGCCTATAGCCCCGAACGAACCAGGGTGGTGGTATCGGCGTCCCGGGACGGCACGCGCACCGCGCAGATCAGTGTTGCGGACCAAGGCATCGGGATCCCGGAACGGGACCTTGAGCGGATCTTCGAACGGTTCTACCGGGTGGACCCAGCCCGGTCGAGGGCCACCGGCGGGACGGGGCTGGGGCTGGCCATCGTAAAGCATGTGATGGCGGCGCACCGTGGCAAGGTCACGGTGTGGAGCCAGGAAGGCGTGGGGTCCACGTTTACGCTGCAAATGCCCGTCGTCAGCAACTCCCCGCCCACCGGCGGCAGCTCGGCGGGCGGTCCTGCGCAGCCTGTCAGGGAGGCAGTTAAGTGACACGGGTGCTCGTGGTTGAAGACGAGGAATCGTTCAGCGACGCACTGTCTTACATGTTGCGCCGGGAGGGCTTCGAGGTAGCGGTGTGCCCGACCGGGCCGGACGCGATAGAGGCCTTCGACCGGCACGGCGCCGATCTCGTTCTGCTGGATCTCATGCTTCCCGGGCTGCCCGGAAGCGAGGTCTGCCGGACGCTGCGCGAGCGGTCGAACGTTCCGGTGATCATGCTCACCGCCAAGGACAGCGAGATCGACAAGGTCGTAGGCCTCGAGCTCGGCGCCGATGACTACGTCACCAAGCCGTTCTCCTCCCGGGAACTGGTCGCCCGGATGCGCGCGGTGCTGCGGCGCCGCGGCGAGCCGGACGAGCCCGGTGGTTCGATCATGGAATCGGGCCCGGTCCGGATGGACGTGGATCGCCACGTGGTGACCGTCCGGGGCGAGCAGGTACAGGTGCCGCTCAAGGAGTTCGAGCTGCTTGAGGTACTGCTGCGTAACGTGGGCCGGGTGCTGGCGCGGATGCAGCTCATCGACCGGGTCTGGGGCGCGGACTACGTCGGCGACACCAAAACCCTGGACGTGCACATCAAGCGGCTGAGGGCCAAGGTCGAGGCCGACCCGGGCAATCCGCGGCACATCATCACGGTGCGGGGGCTCGGGTACAAGTTCGAGCCCGGCGACTGAGGGCCGCCCGGGCCGTTGCCGGTCAACGGTGAGCCGGGCGCTCGGCCGGCGGAGCCCGGCGTGCGGCTACCCAGTCGCCGAGGGTGACGGGGTCGCGACCGGGCTGGGGGTCGCCGCCGGCGTCAGAGTCGGCCTCGGAGAGGGGCGGGGTGCCGGAGAGAACGTCGAGTAGAACGCGGCCCGCGGCATCACCGGTACGCGCAGCGTCACGGGGCCAGCGCTCTGGAAGTCCAGCGTCATGCTGACCCACTGGCCGCCATGCAACGTGCGGGTGAGGTTCCTGAGCAGCACCCGGGGCTGCGGGCCGGTCAGCAGCAGCGACTGGTCCCGCCCTACCTGGATCCCGCCGAGCGGGACCTGAATGCTTGTCGCCGAGCCGGGCGCCGCGATCTTGATCAGCCGGTCGGCCGCGCCGCTGTTGAACAGGGCGAAGAACACGCCGGCCGACGCACCGGCCGGGATCCTGAGGCCCGGCACAGGCCCGAGCACGAACATGTTGTTGATCCGCATCGTGTCACTCACGACCGCGGACGCACCGGCCGTCGGCTGATGCCATTCCTGGGTCGGCGCGTTGGTCCCGGCCTCACACCCAGCGATCACCGGGACCAGCGCGGCGGCCGCCACCATCAACAGGCCTCGCAGCGGGAGGCTGCGACTGCTGGGGATCACTGGTGCTCCTCCGGCTCCATGCACGCGCACACTGGGACGCGGCACAGCGTATCGGCCCGTGCCGCTGGCCGTTGCACCCACCCCTGGCGAACGGCCAGCGGCTGGATGGGTGCTCCCTGTTATCCGGCCGGGGCGGCCGTTGCCTGCTTCACCCCGGGGGCCGGGGACTGCCCCGCGCGCGCCGATACCAGGGCTTGCACCTGCGCCTTGATCCTGAAGCCGTGATGGTCGGTGACCAGGCCACGGACCGAGCCGTCCTTGTCCACCAGGACGGCGGTCAGCATGGTCTTGTCGCGATACAGCTGGGTCAGCGCGCCTTCGGTGTCCTCTACCGCGTGCGCCACCCCGAGCCCCACCTGAGTGCTGAGCTGGCTCACGTCTGCGGCATGGGTACCGACCAGATAGGTCTGCGCGCCACCACCTTGTGCCTGGAGAGTGAGCTGACGCAGGTCACGGACGCAGTTGCAGTTCGGCGGGATCAGGGCCAGTACGACCACGTACAGCCCGGGCCCGGTGAGGTCGGTCAGGTGCTCGAGCTGGCCGTCCACCTGCACCATGGCGTCGGGGAGCCGCTCGCCCGGCCTTCCCGTGGCTGGCCCGAGGGAGGTACCGGCGCTTCCGGCGAGCGGGCTCGCGGCGCCCGGGCGCGCGAGGCCAGGGTGGGAGAAAGGCCCGCCGAGCGTGCCCTGGCCAACCGTGAACATTGTGAGCAGCGTCGCGGCGAGCAGGGTGAGCGCGAGGCACCCCGCCAGCAGCGGCAGCACCATGCCGTCCCTGGTCAGCGGCCCGCACAGCTTCCTCGCCAGGATGTGCCGGCGCAGCGATCTCAGCTCGCGGTAGTAAGCCTGCACTTCCCTGTCGAGTTCCCGGGCGTCGTCCGGAACCTCGATGTCGACCGGTGGCAGGCCATAATCGTCTCGCCCCGGGTCGCCGCCATTGTTCACGCGCATCTCTCCCGCATGAGCGGCCTCGTCCTCGTTCCAGTATGGGTCAGCGGTGGTCGCCTCGTCACCGGCAACGTGGTGCTCTCGCCCAGCCTGACACGCCCCGCGCGGGCACCCGCCCCGCCCGGTCCGGACCGGGCACAGCCGATCGCTCCCGCGCCCCGGCGCGGGCGGGCGGGATGTGCACCGGAACCGTGTGGCGTCACTTCAGATCGGTTAATTGGCTCCTTGACCTGCACGTTTGGCGCCCAGGGAGGCTTTTGGGCTGCGTTTGACGTGGTAGTATTGGCGTAGCGGAAGGGGTATGTGCCACATGACTTTCAAGGTCGGCGACACGGTCGTCTACCCCCACCATGGGGCTGCTCGTATCGAGGAGATCGAGACCCGTACGATCAAGGGCGCTGAGACGACCTACCTGGTCCTCAAGGTCGACAAGGGCGACCTGACAGTGCGCGTCCCTGCAGACAATGCAGAACTGGTTGGCGTGCGCGATGTCGTGGGGCAGGAGGGTCTTGAGAGGGTGTTCGAGGTGCTTCGCGCCCCGCACACCGAGGAGCCGACCAACTGGTCCCGGCGATACAAGGCCAACCTGGAGAAGCTCGCTTCCGGCGATGTGAACAAGGTAGCCGAGGTCGTTCGCGACCTGTGGCGCAGGGACAGGGAACGCGGTCTGTCCGCCGGCGAGAAGCGGATGCTCGCGAAGGCCCGCCAGATTCTGGTGAGCGAACTCGCGCTGGCCGAGAAGACGAACGAGGACAAGGCCGAGGCGCTTCTCGACGAGATCCTCGCCTCCTGACCAGTATCTCTGGGTTGGGGCTGGTTTTGCATGCCCGATGACCCGCCAAGAGTCGGCATCGGCGCCGACGTTCACCCACTGGCGCCCGGCCGCCCGCTTCACCTGGCGGGCCTGTTCTGGCCCGGTGAGGACGGGCTGACCGGGCATTCTGATGGGGATGTGGCCGCGCACGCTGCATGCGACGCCCTGTTGTCGGCCGCTGGCCTCGGCGACCTCGGTGCCCAGTTCGGTACGGCCGAGCCAGACTGGGCTGGGGCGTCCGGGCCAGCGCTGCTCCGGGCCACGGCCGTGTTGCTCACCGAGGCGGGGTTCACGGTAGGGAACGTCGCCATCCAGGTGATCGGGAACCGGCCGCGGATCGCGTCGCGGCGCGACGAGGCGCAGAAGGTGCTCTCCGAGGCGCTGGGCGGCGCGCCGGTCAGCCTGTCCGGGACGACCACGGACGGACTGGGCCTGACCGGCCGGGGCGAAGGCATCGCAGCCGTGGCGACGGCGTTGGTCCTGCCTGCTCGGTGACGTTAGTCCCCGCGTTGGGCTGTCAATCCCCGGGGGGCGCGGGAGTACTGCGGAGCCGCTCGAACAAGGGCATGACCGAACGGGGGGGCAGCGCGGCGGTGTCGCCGTCCGGGGCCGGCGGCTTCTGTGTCTCGGCGGGAGCGGCCTGCACCGTGGCTTCGGCTGAGCTCGCCGCCGCTGGCTGCGGGTCCTTGGCTCGGTCTTCCTTGGCCAGGTCGCCCGCTTCCTTCCCGCCGTCCGGGGACGCATCGCCGGAGCCTGCGGTGTCATCTCCGGAGCTTGCAGTGCCATCTCCGGCGGCTGCGGTGTCATCTCCGGCGGCTTGCGGTGCCATCTCCGGTGACTGCCGGGCTAACTGCGGCGGCTGGGTCGGTCTGCCCGGGCTCGTCGCTGTGGCCTGGATAGTCCTGGTCCTCGGGCCCGGCATAACCTTCGTGGCCGGCTGGGCCGTTCGCGCCGGGGTAGGGGGCATGAGCTTGGTAACTCTCCGGGTGGACGTAGCCCGTTTCCTCGCCGTAGGCCACCGGGTCCGGGTGATTGCCCACGGCGTGATGCTCCGCCTGACCGGAGTACGCCATGGCCGCGCCATCGCCGGGCACGGTCACGGGCATGGCGGGCGGCTGGCCCTCCCGCGGCCCAAGGAGCGTGTCGAGCCCGGTACGCGGCTGTGGCAGCGGCCGCCCGTCGGCGCCGCCGCCGGCGGCAGCCCAGGTGACCGCGGCCCGTCCCGCGCCGGAGCCGCCGCTGCCGTTCTCACTGGCTGCCGGAGCCGCGCCTGCGTCGGACGCCGTGGCGGCCTGGCCCGGTTCCCGCCGCTGGCCATTGGCCTGGCCCCTGCGGAAGTACCGCAGCATTTCCAGCAGCAGGCCGAACGCGAGCAGCAGGAGCACCCACGGCGTGACCGCGACCACGGCACGGGTGGGCTGGGCAGGCAAGGTGACGTTCGTGGCGTAGACGGCGTTGCCGACCGCGAGGACCGCGAGCATGAGCAACAGCGAAAACCAGGCGTAACACCGGGCCCACAACCCGGCTCCGCGCAGCGCCAGGGCGGCGGCACCCGCGATCACCAGCATGGCGTCGAAGATGACCGGGTACAGCCGGGCAAGCTGGGAGGAGACCCCGGCGCGAAGCGCGAGGTGGTGGATTCCCTCGTAGGAGAGCACGAAAGCGGCAGCGGCCAGCAGTATCACGCCGGCAATCACGGCGATAAGCGCGGCAAGCCGGAGTCTTGCGTGGAGATCGGCGGGGCGGGGGCCGCGATCCGCGGAATAGTCAGTCATCGGGGGGTGGTGGTCCTTCCTGCGGCGCCGCTCGGGCTGATGAGGCCCGCCTATAGTCGAAACTACAGCGCCTTTCCCCACGTACAGAGGTCGCCGCGCCGTACAGATGCGGCTGCGGGTCAGGACAGGCGTGGGGACTGCGACCAAACGGCGAGCGACCGCTCGCCCGTCCGATCTCGGCGTCGAAGGAGACGATATGCCGTACTACCGGGTGACCGGGGAGATTCCCCGTAAACGCCATGTGCGTTTCCAGCGCCCCGACGGCGGCCTGTACTCCGAGGAGTTGATGGGCGAAGAAGGTTTCGTCTCCGATTCCTCGCTTCTCTATCACGTGCACCCGCCTACGGCGATCGTGAAGAGCGAGGGAATCTCCGGTGCCGCCGCCGAAGAGAGCGCGCCGAATCACCCGCTGGCCCCGCGCCACGTGCGCACGACTGACCTGCCCCGGGGCGGCGACCTGGTGCTGGGCCGCCAGCTCCTGTTCGCCAATGACGACGTGCAGATTTCTTTCGCAGCCGCGGACGCTAACTCGGAGCTCTACCGCAATTCTGTCGGCGACGAAGCTATTTATCTGCAGAACGGTACCGCGCTCTTCGAGTCCGTCTACGGATCGATCAGCGCCGTGGCCGGTGACTACATCGTGATTCCGCGGGGAACGATTCACCGCTGGGTGCCCGCTGCCCCCGGCGTGACCGCGCTGGTCGTCGCGGCCGGCGGGCACATCCGGCCGCCTCGCCGGTACCTTTCGCAGTACGGGCAGTTCCTCGAGCATGCCCCCTATAGCGAGCGTGACCTGCGCGGTCCCAGCGGGCCGCTGCTGGCTGAGGGGGAAGACGTTCCGGTGATTGTGCGGACCAGGGCCGGCCTGACCCGGCTGACCTATGCCCGGCACCCGTTCGACGTGGTCGGCTGGGATGGGTATCTGTACCCGTTCGCATTCAACATCGCCGACTTCGAGCCGGTCGTGAAGCGGACCCATGCCCCGCCGCCGGTGCATCAGACGTTCGAAGGCCCGAACTTCGTGGTCTGCTCATTCTGTCCGCGGCCGCTGGACTTCGACGCCGCTGCCGTCCCGATCCCCTACAACCATCACAACGTCGACTCCGACGAGATGATGTTCTATGTCGGCGGGGACTACACGGCCCGGAAAGGCTCCGGGGTCGGGCTCGGCTCGATCACGCTGCACCCCTCAGGGTTCACCCACGGCCCGCAGCCGGGTGCGGTGGAGGCTGCGGTCGCGGGGCTTGCCGAGGGCAAGACCACCACCGACGAGACCGCCGTGATGATCGACACGTTCCGCCCGCTGGGCCTCGGCCCGGCGGCGCGCCGGGCCGAGGACCCCGAGTACCCGTGGAGCTGGGCCAGGGCCGCCCGCCGCTAAGCCTTATTCGCCGTTGCCCCACCGCGGGCCACAACCATCACCTTTGATACCGCTGCTGGCTGACCACGGCGGGCGTGGTGCAGCTTCGCGGGCTGGGATTATGAATCGGCGGCCAGGGCCGGCGGCGGTAGCCTTGGCGGCGTGACGCTCCGCCTTCATGACACCGCAACGCGCACCGTGCGCGAATTCTCTCCCCTCGTGCCAGGGAAGGTATCGCTGTACCTGTGTGGCGCCACGGTGCAGGCACCGCCGCACATCGGGCACATCAGGTCCGGGGTGAACTTCGACATCCTGGTCCGCTGGCTGAAGGCCAGTGGGTACCAGGTCACGTTCTGCCGGAACGTCACCGACATCGACGACAAGATCATCCGGGTCGCCGCGCAGGAGCACATGCCCTGGTGGGCCGTGGCACAGCGCAACGAGCGCGCGTTCAGCCGCGCCTACGACGTGCTCGGCTGCCTGCCGCCGGACGTGGAGCCCCGGGCGACCGGGCATATCCCGCAGATGGTCACGCTCATGCGGCGCCTGATCGACACCGATCACGCCTACCCGGCTGGCGGCGACGTTTACTTCGACGTCAAATCCTTCCCGGAGTACGGCTTGCTGTCCGGGCAGCGCCTCGACCACATGCGGCCCGCTGAGGACACCGGGACGGCCGACGCCAAGCGGGACCCACGGGACTTCACCCTGTGGAAGGGGGCCAAGCCCGGCGAGCCCTCCTGGGAGACCCCCTGGGGCCCGGGCCGGCCGGGCTGGCACCTGGAATGCTCGGCGATGGCCACCACCTATCTCGGCTCCTCGTTCGACATCCACGGCGGCGGCCTGGACCTGGTGTTTCCGCACCACGAGAACGAGGTTGCCCAGTCCCACGCGGCCGGCGACGGGTTTGCCCAGTACTGGATGCACAACGGCCTCGTCGGGGTTGCCGGGGAGAAGATGAGCAAGTCCCTGGGCAATTCGCTGCTGGTCGACGCGATGGTGACCCAGGTGCGCCCGGTAGAACTGCGTTACTACCTCGGCCAGGCGCACTACCGGTCCCACATCGAGTACTCACCGGCCGCGCTGGACGAAGCGGTCACCGCGTACCGGCGGATCGAAGGCTTCGTGACCCGCGCCGCCGAGCTCGCCGGGGCGCAATGCCAGGCCAGCGACGGGCAGGCCCCGGGGGGCACGTCCGTCGCGGTCCCGGCGGACTTCGCCGCCGCGCTCGACGATGACCTCGCCGTGCCGCTGGCGCTCGCCGAGGTACACGAGGCGGTCAGGGAGGGCAACAATGCGCTGGCGTCCGGGGACGCCGAGACGGCCGCATCGGCCCTGGGTCGGGTTCGGGCCATGCTCGGCGTGCTCGGGCTGGACCCGCTGAGCAGCACCTGGGCCGGGGACGGCGCCGATCACGACCTGCGTGATGTTGTCGACGCCCTGGTCACGGTCGCCCTGGAGCAGCGCCAGGCGGCCAAGGACCGCAGGGACTACCCGGTGGCGGACGCGATCAGGGACAGCCTGCACGCCGCGGGGGTGCTCATCGAGGACACGCCGCAGGGGCCGAGGTGGGAGATCAAGCGATGAGCCGTGCCTGCCCCCGCTGCCAGGAAGGCCCCGGTCCCGGGGTACCGCACCGCGGGCCGGGCCGGCCCCCCTGCCGGGCCGGATTGCGCCGTCAGGAGACCACGTGAGCGAGAACACGCCCAGGGCCGGGCGAGGCGGGCGCACCAAGGCTGGCAAGCCCCGGCCGGGTACCGGCGGCCGGGGACGGGACCGGCTCGAAGGCAAGGGCCCGACCCCGCCTGCGCATCTGCGCCCTGGCCACCCGGCACAGCGCCGCGCCGCCGAGGCGGCAGCCCGCGCGGCAGGAACCAGGCCACGCCGCGGAGCGGCGGGAGACGGGCCATGGAACCAGGCCGGCGGTGCCGGCGAGGGGCCTGGCGGCGGGAGCCGTTCTGCCTGGAAAACCGCGGGGGAACGGCGCGCCGGGGATGGACCGGGCGCCCGCCAGCAGGTCGGGGGCGGGGAAAGCAGAGCGCGGGGGCGGGAAAAGCGCGGCGCGGGTGACGCGCCAGAGGTGGTCGCCGGGCGGAACGCCGTGGTGGAGGCGCTGCGGGCGGGCGTGCCCGCGGCCGCCTTGTACGCCGGGCCGCGCCGGGCCGCCGATGACCGGGTGCGTGAGGCGGTGAACCTCGCCGCCGCGGCCGGTATCCCGATGATCGAGGCGGGACGGGCCGAACTCGACCGGCTGACCGGCGGCTCGGTACACCAGGGCCTGGCGTTGCGGGTCCGCCCCTACGACTACGCCGCCGCGGACGACCTGCTCGGGCGGGCGGACGAGACCGGCCGGGCAGCGCTGATCGTGGCCCTGGACGGGGTCACCGATCCGCGGAACCTTGGCGCGGTGGCCCGCTCGGTCGCGGCGTTCGGCGGTCACGGGGTGCTGATCCCGGCGCGCCGCTCGGCCCGGGTAACCGCGGGCGCGTGGAAGGCGTCGGCGGGGGCGCTGGCCCGGGTGCCGGTCGCCCAGGTGCCCAACCTGACCCGCGCGCTCGCCGCCTACCAGCAGGCAGGCCTGTTCGTGGTGGGCCTCGACACCGCGGGTGCGGCGCCGGTCAGCGACCTGGAGGTGGCGGACGGTCCGCTCGTGCTCGTCGTCGGGTCCGAGGGCCGTGGCCTGTCCCGGCTGGTGGGGGAGCGGTGCGACCTGCTCGCCCGGATCCCCATGGCGGCGGACACCGAGTCGCTGAACGCCGGGGTCGCCGCCGGGGTCGCCCTGTACGCGGTGGCGCAGGCCCGGCAGCGCGCAACGTGAACACCGCATCACCAGGTCGGCTAGGGTGGCCCGCGTGCGCGAGGTGACCACGGCGGAGGTTTCGCGGGAAACGCAACTGCAGCGGCTGCGGGCGGCCTACCCGGTGTTCCGCGTCGAGGGCGCCCGGGCCATCCGCGGTCCCGCCGGGGTGACGCTTGAGTTCGCGTTCGCCGCCGGTGAGCTGCGGTTCCAGCCGACCGTGGAGCTCACCGGGCTCACCCAGGACGAGGCCGCCGCGGTGGTGACGCCCACGGCGCGGCGCATGATCCGCGCCCTGGCCATCATCGAGGCCTTCTCGTACTGGAAGGCACTGTGCAGCCCGGTCATCGAGGTCGCGCTGCCGGCGCCGGGCGCCGCGGAACTGGACTGGTGGCGGTCGTTCTGGCCCGGCGCCATGGGGGAGTTCTTTTACCGCAACGGCATCGACTACACCGTGCCCGGGTTCCTGGAGATCAAGGCCGCGGCAGCGGCCGAGCCGGCCGGTCTGGCCGGTGTCGGCGGTGAGCGCGCGCTCGCGGCATCGCCGCTGGTCATGTTCAGCGGCGGCAAGGACTCACTCGCGCTGGCCCGCGTCGTCCGGTCCGGCGGCGGGTCCGCCGACTTCTTCCTGTACAACCCGGCGGCGCGCCAGCGCGACCTGGCGCTGTCGCTGGCTGCCGGGGGGCGCTTCCTCGAAGTCAGGCGCACGATCCTGCCTGAGCTGCTGGAGCTGAACGCGGCCGGCCATCCCAACGGGCACACGCCCTTTTCCGCGTATCTCGCGGTCGCCGCGATGCTGGCCGGCTACCTGCGCGGCAGCGAGTTCGTGGTGGCGGGCAACTCGCGCAGCGACGACGAGCCGAACGTCGAGTCTTACCTGGGCCATCCGGTCAACCATCAGTGGACCAAGAGCTACGAGTTCGAGACCGCGCTGGCGGCTTACCGCGACCGGTGGCTGCCCGGCGCGCCGCGGTACAGCAGCCCGCTGCGGCCGCTGTACGAACTGCAGATCATCGTCTCGCTGTCCGGCGACATCGACGGCTACCTGCGGACGGCGAGCTGCAACCGGGTGCGGGGCGAGGGCTGGTGCCGGGCCTGCGCGAAGTGCGCCTGGGTGTTCCTGGCGACCGCGGCGTTGTTCGGCCACGATCTAGCAGAACGCAAGACCGGCGGCGACATGTTCGCCGACCCCGCCCTTGCCGGGGTCTATGCGGAGATGGCCGGCCTGACGGGCTCGAAACCCTTTGAATGCACCGGCAGTGAGGACGAGGTCAGGACGGCGATCCGGGCGGTAGGCCAGGGTCACGTCCCGGACGACCTGCCCGCGCTCGCCACCTGCCTGCGCGCGCCGGCCATCGCCGCCGCGCGCCCGCTGAGTACGCTGCTCGCCGACTGGGGCCGTGACGCCCTGGTGCCTGCGGAGTTGCTGCCCCAGGTGCGGCGGTACGGTCCGGGCTGAGCGGACGGGGCCGGGCTGGTAAGCCGGGCCGCTCGGGCAGTATCGTTCGCTATGTGAACGTTCGGCAGGACTCAGGGGCACGACCTGGTACGGATGGGACGGCGGGGCGCAGCGCCGGCCCCGGCCCGGCCGCGGAGGCGTGGGATTCGGGCCTGCCCGAGAACGTGGGCGGTGAGGGGAAGGCCAGCGAAGATGCCCCCCGGGCCGCCGATGGGGACCGGCCTGGTGGCGGCCGCCGGACCGACTTCGTTCAGTCGCTGGACCGCGGGCTTGCCGTCATCCGGTGTTTTTCCTCTGAGCACCCCTCGCTGACCCTGTCCGAGGTGGCCGAGCGCACCGGGCTCACCCGGGCCGCCGCGCGCAGATTCCTGCTCACCTTGCAAGAACTGGGTTACGTGGGCAGCTCCGGGCGCCAGTTCTCGCTGCGCCCCCGGGTGCTTGCCCTGGGGTATGCGTATCTTTCCTCGTTCAGCGTTTCGCAGATCGCCCAGCCGCACCTGGAAGACCTCGCCGAGGAACTGCACGAGTCGTGCTCGGTGAGCGTGCTCGACGGCGACGACCTGGTTTACGTGGCCCGTGCGTCCGCGAACCGGATCATGACGATCGCGCTGACCGTGGGCACCCGGCTGCCGCCGTATCCGACCTCCATGGGCCGCATCCTGCTGGCCCACCTGCCCGAGGCCGAACTCGACGCGTACCTGCGCCGGACCACGATGCGCAAGCTCACCGAGCACACGATTACCGATCCCGGCGAACTGCGGGCGGTGCTTGCCACCGCCCGCAGCCGGGGCTGGACCGCGGTCGACCAGGAGCTGGAGGCCGGTGTCCGCTCGATCGCCGTGCCCATCAGGGACAGTTCGCGCAAGGTGGTCGCGGCCATCAACGCGAGCGCGCACGCCGCCCGGGTGCCCATGCGCACGCTGGAAAAGCAGTTCCTGCCCCGCCTGCAGGAAGCGGCCCGCCAGATCGACTCCGAACTGGCGGCCCGCCTGTCCACCGGCGGCCGCGCGATCCGCTAGCGCACGGCCGCCCAACCCAGCTCGGACCGCCGCCGAAGGGCATTCGCCCGTCCACCATGCGGACGGAGTCGCCGACATATCCTCGTTTCCGCACGCCCGAACTGGGGCAAACGGGGCGTGAAACCGTGCGTTTGTGAGGATAAGTCGCTTTGATCATGGAAGTGACGGCGGTGCAGCCTTGCTCGGTCAGCCGTCTTGCGGTTCCGCGTGGGTGTGGATGTAGCTGCGCAGTCCTTCCTCGGTGAACGCCGCACGTGCCTCGCCAGGGATGTCGCTCTGCCCGGCCGGGTACTGGCGCGAGACCAGGTCTGCCTGGACCTCCTGCAGATGAGACGGGAGGCCAGCGGACGGGCCCGCCCCGGCGGTGGGCACGGTGACGCCGGCCAGCACGTCGTCGGTGCGCGGCGCGGTGAGGCCGAGCACGTCGGCGATGCTTGGCGCGACGGCATCCCGGGCCGAGAGCGGCGGCAGGTTCCAGCGCTCTTCGACGGTCTTCAGGATCGACGTGTGATCGAACGGCACCGACCCGGCCGGGACCCGGAACACCGTCCCCGCCTTGATCAGTGGCGAGACCAGCACGGTCGGGACCCGGACGCCGAACCTGGTGAAGTCGAACCCGAACTCGCCGGTGCTGTTGTCCGGCGGGGTGGCCCCGGACGGCGGCGGCACGTGGTCGTAGCACCCGCCATGCTCGTCGTAGGTGATGATCAGCAGCGTCTGTGCCCACCCCGGGCCACTGCGCAGGGCCTCGTACACGTCGTGGATCAGTTGCTCGCCGAGCGCGACATTGTAGTTCGGGTGCTGGCTGTTGCCGCTGGATCCCCAGCTCGGCTCGAGGAACGTGTACGGCGGCAGCGTCCCAGCTGCGGCGGCGGCCGTGAAGTCGGTGAAGTGACCGAAATGGCTCGCGGCTGCCGAGGAGATGTCGGTGAAGTTGGACTTGGTCAGCGGCTCTGAGGTGTATCCGTAGATGGCCCAGCCGAGCCCGTGTGAGCCGAGCGCTCCGAAGATCGACGGGCAGGTGAACGTACGGGTCTTGTCGTCCAGGTGACCCTGGCTGGTCGCGGCGTTGGCAAAGGCCCGGTTCGGCAGCGTCTCGGTGGGCACGGGGGAGTACCAGTGGTCGCACACCGCGTACCCACGGGCCAGCGCGGACAGCACCGGCAGCGCCTCGGGGGTGAAGCAGCCCATGATGTTGCTGGGGGCCGTGCCGGGCACGAGCGTAAACCCCCTGCTGTGCCCTTCCCAGCCGAGAGTGGAGGCGAAGTTCTTCACGAAGCCCTGGCTGGCCGGTACCTGGCCCGATGGCGCCGTGGCTGAGATGCTGCCAAACAGCTGCTCGTTGGTGGCCATGTAACCTTCGCCGGGATCTGCGCCCGGCATGAAGTAGGCGTTCGGCGTGTTCGGCTCGATCTTGAACACGGTGACCGGCAGGCCGGAGGCGTCCAGGCACGACTCGGTCCCGGTTAGCCCCTCGAATGGCTGCCCCGTAGGCGAGGTGTTCCCGGAGTCGCTGTACAAAAATCCGAGCATGTGATCGAAGGACCGGTTCTCCAGCATGAGAACCACGACGTGCTCGATCGCGGACAGGCCGCTCCCAGGCATGATTGCCTCCTTTACGCGGGGTTTACCCTGGCAGCGCGCTTCCCGCCACCCCCCGCGCCAAGTATGATCGCGGGCCGCTGCCCGCGCCCCCTACTTGGCGTTCTCCGCCCTGCACGCTTCTGGGGAGGTCGCTGCGGCGGGTCCAGCCGTCGGGCCGGGGTGGTCAGTCGAAAATATGTTTGATGGGTCTCTATACTCATCGAGTGGGCAGTGCATTCCAGGGCTCGCTGCTGGACGCCGCGGAGGAGACCGGCCTCGGCCCGCTGGGCGGGTCGGTGCGCCGGACGGTCCTTGCCCATGGCGCCTGGGTCGATGTCCGGCCTGGCTGGATCACCGGCGCGGACGCGCTGTTCGAGCGGCTGCTGACCGTCGGTGCCCTGGCGTGCCGAGCGGCGCACGATGTACGACCGGGTGGTCGACGTGCCGCGGCTGCTGTGTTTCTACGCAGCGGAAATGGCCCTGCCGGATCCGGTGCTGGCGGCGGCGCGGGACGCGCTCAGCGAGCACTACCGGGCCGAGCTGGGCGAGCCGCTGTGTACGGCGGGGTTGTGCCTGTACCGGGACGGCCGGGACAGCGTGGCGTGGCACGGCGACACGATCGGGCGCGGCAGCACCGAGGACACGGTGGTGGCGATCGTGTCCCTCGGCACGCCCCGCGCGCTGCTGCTGCGCCCGCGGGACGGCAGCGGCCCCGCGGTCCGTCACGAGGTCGGTCACGGCGACCTCCTCGTCATGGGCGGAAGCTGTCAGCGCACCTGGGAGCACGCCGTGCCGAAGACCGCGCGGCCCACCGGCCCCCGGATCAGCGTGCAGTTCCGCCCGTACGGGGTTCGCTGATGCTGCTCGTCGCCGTCCCGGCGACTTCGCCACGGCCCGCAGTGCTAGCCCGGGGGGACGACCCCCGGGAACCCTCCGAGGCCGGCCCGGAGGGCCGGTTCTTGCTACAAAGCTGTTAGTGCGGCGCCGAGGACGCAGAGGGCGCCGCCGGCCCAGACCCGCCAGCCGGGCCGATCCCTGGCCATGAGGATGCCCAGCAAGATCGATAGTTCCCGCAGCGTGGCGACCGGTGACGCCGGGGCGCGCTGGTAGGCGAGCAGGACCAGCAGGTAGGCCACCAGTGAACCGGCCCCGATCCCGGCCCCGGCCCGGGCGCTGGCCCGCAGCCGCCCCCAGTCCAGCCGGACCGCCCCGAGCAGGAAGATGGCCTCCACGGCAGTCACCAAGCCCAGGTAACCCACGGCGTTGGTGGATCGCACCGCGTCGGCGTCGATCACCGAATAGACGGCGATCGTGATCCCGGTCAGCCCCGCGAACATCAGCGCGGCCCCGCGCCCCTTGGCCAGGCCCGCCTGGGAGATGATCGCCAGGCCCACGCCGAGCGCGAGCGAACCGCCGATGCGCGCGGCGGTCAGCGACTCCCCGAGCACTGCCGCACCGCCCAGCGTGATCAGGAACGGCGCGATGCCCCGGGCAACCGGGTAGGTGTAGGAGAGCTCACCGCGCCGGTAGGCGGCCGTGAGCAGGGCGAAATAGGCGGCCTCGGCCGCGCCCGAGGCCAGGGCGAGCGGCCACACCCGCAGCGGCGGAACCGCGATCGTGGCGGGCAGCAAGAGCACGGCGCCCACCACCGCGCCCACGGCGGCGGCGGCCAGGCGGTCGTCGGCCCCGTGCAGCAACCGGTTCCACCCCGCGTGGAACCCGGCCGCCGCGAGGACCAGGACGAGCGCAATGCCGCTCACCGTGACTCACCGCGCAGTGACGCGCAGGCCGCCGTGATCACGTACTGGATCGACGGCACAGCTGTCGCCGTGGCTGTCCGCACCGGGAGCGGCAGGCTTCCGGTGC
>CAWEYV010000005.1:0-122910 GCA_963813395.1 uncultured Actinomycetes bacterium | reverse complement strand
TCACCGTTCCACCAGGTACCAGCCCAGGGCCAGCCAGGCGGCCAGCACCAGGGAACGGCCCGGCGAGGTGGCCAGTACCGGGTCGGTCAGGGTGCTGATCGTCGGGTGGGCGTAGGAGTCGGTGGTGATGGACGGCTGCAACAGCAGGGCGGCGAGTTCCCACAGGCACCCGAACACGAGCACCACGACCCAGGCGAGCGTCCCGGCGGCCGGCGGCCGCCCGCGCACCTGGCGGCGCCGCAACGGCCCGTGCCAGCCGATGAGGACCACGACCGTGCCCAGGATGATGATCCCGGCCGTCGCGGGCCAGGAATAGCGGATGAACGAGCCCATCACCCCGGCATACGCCGCAGCGCCGATCAGCAACGCGGCCAGGACACCGAGCCTGCGCCGGCCGCCCGCCCGGCCGGGCCTCGCCGGGCTCCGCGCGACCCGCCACGGAACCCGCCGGGCCGGTCTCACCGGGGACCCCGCTGGCCTGGCCCGCCGCGGCCCGCCGGCCCACGCGGGCCCGCCTGCCCGCATCCCAGGCCAGCCCGGCCGCCACGATGAGCATCAGCACACCGTCCACGGGCTTGCCGGAGATGGAGGTGAAGAACGCGATCGCGAGCAGTATCCAGACGACCGGCTCACGGAATCCGGCCAGGACGCTGACCGTCCGCCCGGCCGGCCGGGCCGGGACGACCGCCTCCGCGCACCCGCTCCCGCCGACCGCCCCGCTGGCGTCGGCGCCTCGATCCGGGTCTGCCGTGCGGCTCACTCGCACAAGCTAGCGCCCCAATGACTCGCGGGGAAGGCCCCGGTCGATGCCCGTCCCGCTTGGGGGAGCCAGGGTGGCAGGACGTATCGTTACGCAAAATTGAGCGCTGACTGAACGGACAAGCAGTGCAGGACCTAGGGCGGAGAGGGGGACCTGGTGACCGGCACCGTCGTTACCATCGACGGCTCGTCGCTGACCTGTGCTCAGGTGGCCGCGGTCGCGCGGCAGCGGGCGGCGGTGGCGGTGGCACCCGCGGCGGAGGCCGCCGCGCGGGCGGCCTGGCAGGTCGCCGGGGAGGTGGCCGCCCAGCAGCCGGTATACGGCCGCACCACCGGCGTCGGCGCCAACCACGTCGTCCCGATCAGTGAACGCGACCGGGCCGAGCACGGGTTCCGGCTGCTGCGCAGCCACGCCGCGGGCACCGGGCCGCTGCTCGCGGCGGAGGTCGCCCGCGCCACGCTGGTGATCAGGGCCAACCAGATCGGCGCCGGTGGCTCTGGCGTCGATCCGAGCCTGCTCGCGGTGCTGGCCGACGCCATCAACCGTGGCTTCACCCCGCCCGTCCCGCTGTACGGGGCGATCGGCACCGGTGACCTGACCGCGCTGGCCTCGACCGGGCTTTGCCTGCTCGGCGAGCGGGAGTGGCAGGACGGCACCGGGCCGCCGCCGCGGTTCGCCATCAGCACCAGCGAGGCGCTCGGCTTCATCAACAGCAGCGCGGCGACGCTGAGCGATGCGGCACTGGCCTGCTACGACCTGGCCGGCCTGCTGCGCTCGGCCATTCCGGTGACGTGCCTGTCCCTGCTGGCCGTGCACGGCTCGCTGGAGCCCTACGCCGAGGCGGTCCACCTGGCCCGCCCGCACCCCGGGCAGCGGCAGGTGGCGCGGTACGTACGGGCGATCTTCGCGGCCGACCGCGGGTCTGGGAAGCGGGTGCAGGACCCGTTCGGGTACCGGGCGTTCCCGCAGGTCCATGGCCCGGCGCTGGATTCGGTGGAGTATGCGGTGCACACCATCGAGGCCGAGCTCAACGGCTCGCCGGAGAACCCGCTGATCGACGTGGCGGGCCACGCGGTGTGGCACAACGGGAACTTCCACACCGCCTACATGGGCCTGGCGCTCGACGCGATCCGCGCGGCACTGTTCCAGACCGCGGCGCTGTCCGTGGCGCGGCTCGGCACGCTGGTGGAGCCGGCCTTCACCGGGCTCAACGCGTTCCTGGCCGATAACCCGGCCAGTTCAGGAATCATGATCTTGGAGTACGTGGCGCACTCGGCGGTGGCCGACATCCGGCGGTTCGCCGCCCCGGCCGCCCTGGGCGGCGCCGTGCTATCCCGGGGGGTGGAGGAGCACGCGGGCTTCGGCACCCAGTCGGCCCGGGCCACCAGCGACGCGGTCGCTGCCTACCGGGCCGTGCTCGGGTGCGAGCTGATGGCGGCGATCAGGGCGCTGCGCATGCAAGGCCGTCGGCCGGCCGCCGGTGGCCTGCTGCGCCGGGTCTACGACCGCGCCGATTCTGCTCTGGAGGCTGGCACCGAGGACCGTCCGCTGGACAATGACCTTAAGGCTGCGCAAACAGTTCTTGACGAGTTCGCCACGATGGATACCGCGCTGGCGACTGACATTACGGAGAGCCGATGAGCATCATGGGCACGCGGGTACTGCGGACCGAGGATCCGCGGCTGCTGTCCGAGGGCGGGGTTTACGTCGATGACCTGCGGGTGCCCGAGCTGACGCGGGCCGCCTTCGCCACGTTCGTGCGCAGCCCGATCGCCCACGCGCTGATCACCGGGATCGACCCGTCCGTAGCCGTGGAGAAGGCGGGAGTGGTTGCGGTGATCACCGCCGCGGACCTGCCCACGGCCGAGGGCCCCACCGCCGAGCCGCTGCTCGCGGCCGGCCGGGTGCGCTACGTCGGCGAGCCCGTGGCGCTGGTCCTGACCGACGAGCGGTACCAGGGCGAGGACGCGGCCGAACTGGTCAGCGTGGAATATGAGCCGCTGACGGCGGTCCCCGGGATCGGTGCCGCCCTGGAGGACAAGGTCTTGCTGTTCCCCGGTTCCGAAAGCAACATTGTCGGAACGGGAACGGCGGGGGACTGTGACGACGCCAGCTTCGCCGGGTGCGACGTGGTGATCGAACGGACGATCGTCAACCAGCGAGTTGCCCCGGTGCCGCTGGAGGGGCGCGCCGCGGCCGCGTCCTGGGCCGATGGGCGGCTCACCGTCTGGTGCAGCACCCAGAACGCACAGATCGCGCGGGATACGATCGCCGGGCAGCTGGGTCTTGACGCGGCGGCGATCCGGGTCATCGCGCCCGACGTCGGCGGCGGGTTCGGCGCCAAGGTCGGGGTGGACCGGGACGTGATCTGCGTCGCGGCGGCGGCCCAGCGGACCGGCCGCCCGGTGCGCTGGGCGGAGACCCGCAGCGAGAACCTGCTCGGCATGGTGCACGGCCGCGCCCAGCGGCAGACCTACAAGATCGGCGGGACCAGGGATGGGAGCATCCTCGCCTATCACCTCGACATCGCCCAGGACTGCGGCGGTTACCCCCGCGTCGGTGCCTCGCTGCCCGAGCTCACCATGCTGATGGCCAGCGGCGTCTACGACATCCCGCACGTCGGCGCGGCCTACCGCTCGGTGGTGACCAATACCACGCCGGTGGCGGCCTACCGCGGCGCGGGCCGCCCTGAGGCCACCGCCGCGATCGAGCGGGCGGTGAACGACTTCGCCGCGGAGATCGGCATGGACCCGGCCGAGGTACGCCACCGGAACCTGGTGGCACCGGAGAAGTTTCCGTTCACCACCCCGACCGGGGCGGACTACGACACCGGCGAATACGCTGCGGCCCTGGACAAGGTGCTGGCCGCCGCCGGCTACGCCGGGCTGCGGGCCGAGCAGGCGCGCCGCCGCGACCGCGGCGACACCGTCCAGCTGGGCCTCGGGCTCTCGTGCTACGTGGAGATCACCGCGGGTGACGCCTCCAGCGGGGAGACCGCGCGGCTGGTAGTGCATGACGACGGGTCAGCCACCGTCTACACCGGCAGTTCCCCGCACGGGCAAGGTCACGCCACCGCCTGGGCAATGCTCGTCCAGGACGAGATGGGCATCGCCATGGACCGGGTCACCGTCATCCACGGCGACACCGACGTCATCCCAGTCGCGGTCGGTACCTACGGGTCCAGGTCGCTCCAGCTCGGCGGGACCGCGGTGTACCAGGCCGCGGGAGAGGTCAAGGACAAGGCGCGCCGCCTGGCCGCCGGGATGATCGAGGCGAGCGAGGCGGACCTGGAACTCGACCCGGGGCGGGGAGTCTGGCAGGTCCGCGGGGACCCGGCAACCGGGCTGAGCTGGGCGCAGGTCGCGCAGCACGCCGGGGCCGACGGTCTGTCCGCCGACGTGGTGTTCAAGGCCAGCCAGCCGACGTTCCCGTTCGGCGCGCACCTGGCCGTGGTGGAGGTAGACACCGAGACCGGCAAGGCGAGGCTGGTGCGGCACGTGACCGTGGACGACGCGGGGAAGATCGTCAACCCGGTGCTGGCCGAAGGGCAGCGGCACGGCGGAATCGCGCAGGGCGCGGCACAGGCGCTGCTCGAGGAGATGCGTTACGACGAGGACGGCAACCCGCTGACCAGTACGCTGGCCGACTACGCCGCGGTCACCGCCGACGTGCTGCCGTCGTTCGAGCTGATCGCCAGCGAGACGCCGACCACCATCAACCCGCTCGGAGTGAAGGGAATCGGGGAAGCCGGGACCATCGGGTCGATCCCGGCGGTGCAGAATGCGGTCATCGACGCGGTGTCGCACCTGGGCGTGCGGCACATCGACATGCCGGCCAGCCCCGAACGGGTGTGGGCCGCGATCAGTGAAGTGAGGGCGAGCCAGTGAAGGTAGCGATTCGGGTCAACGGAACCGAGGTCGCGGCGGATGTGGAAGACCGCCTGTTGCTCGCGCACTTCGTTCGTGAGGTGGCCGGGCTGACCGCGACCAACATCGGCTGCGACACCACGTCCTGCGGGGCGTGCACCGTGCTGCTGAACGGAGAGTCGGTGAAATCCTGCACGGTGCTTGCCGCCCAGGCGGACGGGTCCGAGGTCACCACGTGCGAGGGCCTGGCCGGAGCGGATGGGCAGATGCACCCGGTGCAGCGGGCCTTCCACAGCGAGCACGGGCTGCAGTGTGGTTTCTGCACGCCGGGCATGCTCATGGCGACCGTGTCCCTGCTGGCGGAGAACCCGGATCCCACCGAGGAACAGGTCAGGCTGGGGCTGGAAGGGAACCTGTGCCGGTGCACCGGCTACCACAACATCGTCCGGGCGGTGCTGTCCGCCGCCCGCGATGGCCAGGGTGCCGCCCATGCGGCCCACGCGGAGAGGAAAGTCTCGTGATCCCGGCGCCCTTTACCTACCAGCGTGCAGGCAGCACGGACGAAGCGCTGAGCCTCGCCGCCGCCGCCGGTGAGGATGGGAAGTTTCTGGCGGGCGGCCACTCGCTGCTGCCGCTGATGAAGCTGCGGTTCGCCGTGCCCGAGGTGCTCATCGACATCGGCCGGCTCCGCGACCTGTCCTACATCCGGGACGAGGGCGACGTGATCGCGATCGGGGCGCTGACCCGGCATCACGACCTGGAAACCTCCGAACTCCTCGCCGCCGAGCTGCCGCTGCTGGCCTGCGCCGCCGGGTACGTTGGCGACCCGCAGGTGCGGCACCGGGGCACGATCGGCGGGTCGCTCGCGCACGGTGACCCGGCATCCGACCTGCCCGCCGTGATCCTGGCCCTGGACGCCACGCTGGTCATCCGGAGCCCGGCCGGAAGCCGGCAGGTCGGGGCCAGCGAGTTCTTCCTCGGGCTGTTCGAGACTGCGGTGCAGCCGGGGGAACTGCTGACCGAGATCCGGATACCCAAGCCGCTCGCACCGGGCTGGTCGTTCCAGAAGTTCACCAAACGCGCCATCGACTGGGCGATCGTCGGGGTGGCGGCGCAGGGGGACCGGGTGGCGCTGGTCAACATGGCGCCTGCCCCCATGCGGGCGGCCGCGGTGGAACGCGCGCTGGCGGGCGGCGCGAGCCTGGATGAGGCCGCGGCGAACGCGGCCGAGGGGACGAGCCCGGTTTCCGACATCAACGCCGCCGCCGCCTACCGGGAACACCTGGCCCGCGTCCTGGTCACCCGCGCGCTGACGGAGGCCGCCACCCGCAGCTGACCACGCCACGGCCTGGCTGAGGCGGGGCTGTGAGCGAGGGCGGTGTATCCGGGAAGCGTTGCTAGGTTCCTTCCATGAGGTTGCGGTGGCGGCTGCGGAAACGGGCGGTGATCGCCGGCCTGGCCGCTGCCGGTCTGCTGGCGGGTGTGATCGCGCTGGCCGCCGTGCTGCACCAGCCCGTCCCGGTCGGCGTTCGCAACCTGCGTATCCCGGTGGTGGACGGTCCGCGGGACAACCAGCGGGTGGTTCTCGACGCCACCTTCTTCACGCCCGCGGGCCAGGGCCGCGTGCCGGCGATCCTGCTCTCCCCCGGCTTCGGGGAGACAAAGGACGCGGTCCAGCCGCAGGCCGAATACCTGGCACGGGCCGGGTTCGCGGTGCTCACCTGGTCTCCGCGCGGGACCGGTGCCAGCACCGGGCAGATCGCGCTGAACTCGCCGGACTACGAGATCAAGGACACCGGGCAGCTGGTGAGCTGGCTGGCCCGGCAGCCAAGGGTGCTGCTCGATCATCCCGGTGATCCGCGGGTGGGCATCGCCGGGGCATCTTATGGTGGCGGCCTCGCGCTCCTAGCCGCCGCCTACGATCACCGGATCGACGCGGTGGTGGCGCAGAGCGCGTGGAACAACCTGGCGACCGCGCTGTTCCCCAACGCCGTCGGCGGCGGCCCGGCTACCGGGGTGTTCAAGAGACAATGGGCCGGCCTGCTGTTCACCCAGGGCTCGGCCGGGTTCGGCACCCCGCTGCCGAGCCAGAGCGGCTCGGCGGGCGGCAGCCCCGCAGGCAGTGGCGCGGCGGGCAAGCTGGCCAGCCACGTACTGTGCGGGCGGTTCCTGCCAAGCATCTGCGCGATGTACCAGCAGATCGCGCAGACCGGGCAGGCGACGCCGGGGGTGATCTCGCTGCTGCTGCGGTCCAGCCCGGCCAGCGTCGCGGACCGGATGGACGCCCCGGCCCTGCTGATCCAGGGCGAGCACGATTCGCTGTTCGATCTCGGCCAGGCAAACGCGAACTACCAGGCGATCCGCCGCAACGGCGCACCGGCGGACATGGTCTGGTTCGCGGGCGGCCACGACGGCGGCGACCAGGAGACTACTCGGGTGAACTCGCTCATGGCCGCGTGGTTCGGCCGCTGGCTCGCCCCCGGGCACGCACCGGCGAGCGCTCCCACCGGCCAGCCCGGGTTCGCGGTGACCCGCGTCCTCGGCTTCGACCCCTCGACCGACGGGGCCACGCTGGGCGTGGCCACGGCCATGTCCTACCCGGGGCTCGACGGCACCCAGCGCACGCTGGTGCGGCTGGCCGGGCCGCCACAGGCCATCGCCCACCCGGCCGGCGGCTCGCCGCCCTCGATGTCGGTCTTCCCCGGGCTTGGCGCGTTCGGCGCGGCGAGCGCCGGTGGCTCCGCCGGGCCCACCTTCGACATGCCGGGGCAGAGCGCGGCGTTCACCTCGGCTCCGCTCGCCTCCGCGCTGCAGGTCACCGGGTCGCCCACGGTGCGGATCCGGGTCAGCGGCCCGGGCGAGGTGACGCTGTTCGCCAAGGTCTACGACGTGGATCAGGGTGGCACAGCGACCTTGCCCTACCAGCTGGTCGCGCCGCTGCGGATCAGCGCCGCGCAGATTGGGCGGGGCGGCGGGGTCAGGGCCAGCGGAGCGCGGGGTGGTGGGGTCGGGGCCAGCAGAGCCCGGACCGTCACGGTCACCCTGCCTGCGATCGACTACAGCTTCTCCGCGGGACACCGGCTCCGGCTGGTGCTGACCACCACCGACTTCTCCTATGCCAGCGCACCGGCGCCCGCGGTCTACCGGGTTGCGCTGGCCGGGTCCGGACTCACGGTGCCCAGCGACGCGGCGCTGACGGTCACCGGCGCCGGGGCGCCGTGGTGGGTCTGGGCCGCGCCCGCCGCTGCCCTGGCCGGGGCCGTGCTCATTCTGATGCTGCGGCGCAGGCGCGGCCGCGACGAACTGGTCCCCGCCCTCGCCGGGGTTCCGCTGGAGATCTCCGGGCTGACCAAGCGCTACCGGGACGGGCAGCTCGCCGTGGACGATCTGTCGCTGCGGGTGGACCGTGGCCAGATACTCGGGCTGCTCGGGCCGAACGGCGCCGGGAAGACCACGACGCTGCGGGCCCTGATGGGCCTGCTGCACCCGGACGCGGGCACGATCACGATCTTCGGCTGCCGGGTGCACCCCGGGTCGCCGGCCCTGTCCCGGCTCGGCTCGTTCGTGGAGGGACCTGGCTTCCTGCCACACCTGTCCGGCCTGGCCAACCTGGAGCTGTACTGGCAGGCGACCGGCCGGCCCGCCGCCGACGCCCGCCTGGACGAGGTGCTGACCATCGCCGGCCTTGGTGCGGCCATTGGCCGCACGGTACGCAACTACTCCCGGGGAATGTGCCAGCGCCTGGCCATCGCCCAGGCCATGCTGGGGCTGCCGGACCTGCTGGTGCTCGACGAGCCGATGAACGGGCTGGATCCGCCGCAGATCAGGGAGATGCGCGACGCGCTGCTCGCGTACGCGGCCGCCGGGCGCACCGTCATCCTGTCCAGCCACCTGCTCGCCGAGGTCGAGCAGACCTGCAGCCACGTGGTCGTGATGAACCAGGGCAGGCGCGTCGCCGCCGGCCCGGTGGCCGACATCATCGGCGAGGGTGCGGCCCTGCTGGTAGGCACCAGCGAGGTGGACCGCGCCGTGTCGGTGCTGCGCGGCCTGACCGGGATCGACTCGGCGGAGGCGCACGGCGACGGCGTCCAGGTCCACCCCAACGGTGTCCCCGCCTCCGCCGTGGTCGCCGCGCTGGTCGGGGCCGGGATCCCGGTGGACCGGGTCGGCCCGAGCCGGCGCCTGGAGGATGCGTTCCTTGCGCTGATCGATGTCCCCCAAGACGGGGAGGCGGGCTCATGACGGCCGGGGCAGGCCAGCTCACCGGGGGCGCGCCCGGCGCCCCGGGCTACAGGGCCCGGCGCACCCTCCCGCTGCGGGTGGAGGTGATCCGGCAGCTGCGCCGCAGGCGGACCATGGTGGCCTTCCTCATCCTGCTGGTGCTGCCCTGGGTCCTGGTCGGCGCGTTCGAGCTCGGCGGGCCACCGCAGCCCACCGGAACCCCGGGACTGGTCGATCTCGCCACGACCGGCGGGCTGAACTTCGCCGCGTTCAGCTTCTTCGCCTCCGCGGGCTTCCTGCTCGTGGTGGCGGTGGCGCTGTTCTGCGGGGACACCGTGGCCAGCGAGGCGCAATGGGCGTCGTTGCGGTACCTGCTCGCCGCACCGGTGCCGCGGGCCCGGCTGCTGCGCCAGAAGCTGGTGGTGGCGCTGGCCTACTCGACCGTCGCGGTGACCAGCTTCCCGGTCATGTCGCTGATCGCGGGCACGGTAGCGTTCGGCTGGCACCCGCTCAAGCTGCCGGGCACCGGGGCGGTGCTCTCGCCGGGCCAGGCGCTGGCCCGGATGGGCATCGTGCTGGGCTACGTGCTGATCACCGAGCTGGTGGTGGCCGGACTGGCCTTCCTGCTCTCGGTGTCCACCGACTCGCCGCTCGGCGCGGTCGGCGGCGCGGTAGGCCTGGTCATCGTCAGCAACATCCTGGACGCGGTGACCGCGCTTGGCTCCTGGCGGGAGATCCTGCCCACGCACTGGCAGTTCGCCTGGCTCGACGCGATGCAGCCACAGATCTCGTGGGGCGGCATGATCGAGGGCGCGTCGGTATCCGTCAGCTACGCCCTGATCTTGTTCGCCCTGGCCTTCCGCCACTTCGCCACCAAAGACATCGTGTCCTGACCGGGGCGGGTCAGGCGCCCTCCAGGGGGACGCCTGCCGACGGGGCGTTGCTGAAGTGGTCGTTGACGCTGATGACCTCGCGAGCCCGGGCGGCGAGCAGGGAGGCGGCGACCATCGACCGGTAGCCGCTCTGGCAGTGCACCCACACCTCGCCCGGGGGCACGTCAGCCAGCCGGCCGGGCAGGTCGTGCAGGGGAATGTGGATGGCGCCGGCGACGTGGCTGTCCGCCCACTCCAGGTTGCGGCGGACGTCCAGGACCACCGGGCCGGGGCGGCGGCTCAGCCGGTCGGCCAGGTCGCCGAACTTGGCCAGCCGCACCGAGGCCATCGGCTGGTCGCCTGCCCAGTCCAGCAGCTTCCCGGACGCCGCGGCCGCCGGGCGGCCGAACCCGATCCTGGCCAGCTCCCGCTGCGCGTCGGCGACCTGGTCCGGTGTCTCGCCAAGCAGGCTCACCGGCGCGCCCCACGGGACGGTCCAGCCCACGTAGGTGGCGAAGCTGTTGCCGAGGGTGAAGCAGACCGAGCCGGGCAGGAACCCCGCCGCGAACGCGAGCCGGTCGCGCAGGTCGATCACCCACTCACCGGCCTCGATGCGGTGGCGGATCTCCTGCGCATCGGCCCGGCGCGGTGGGGACAGATCCGGGCCGTCCGGCCCGGCCAGGTTGGCCGGGCCCATGTGCGCGTAGTACGCGGGCCAGGTGTCCAGGCCCGCCAGCAGCATGTCCAGGTAGGCCTGCTGGCTCATCGTCAGTGCCGGATTCACCAGCTTCTCGTGGCCGATGGTCGACGACTGGGCGCCCAGGCTCTGCCCGGCCGAGCAGAAGCTGCCGAACCCATGGGTCGGGAAGACCGGCACCGCGTCGGGCAGTTCCCGCGCGAGGCGCTGGGCCGAGGCGTACTGCGCCCGGGCGAGCGCCCCGGTGTTCTCGGGTCCCAGCAGGTCGGGCCGCCCGGTGGCGCCGTAGAGCAGCGACCCGCCGGTGAACACGCCGGCCGCGGCGCCGTCGGCTTCCAGGACGTAGCTCAGGTGGGTGAAGGTGTGCCCGGGGGTGGCCAGGACCCGGACCCGCATGGCGTCGCCGACCGGGACGCTGTCGCCGTCCCGCAGCGGTGACCTGGAGAACTGGACCGGGTCGGCCTCGTTGACCAGGTACGTTGCGCCCGTGGCGCGGGCGAGGGCCAGTCCGCCGGTGAGGTAGTCGTTGTGGACGTGGGTCTCGGCGACGTGGGTGATGCGCACGCCGTGCTCGGCGGCCAGCGCGGTGACCCGGTCGATGTCCCGCTGCGGGTCGATGACCAGCGCGACGGCCCCGTCATGGACCAGGTAGCTGCGGTCACCCAGCGACGGCGTCTCGATCTGGAGCACTTCCACCATGGACCCGCCCTCCCGGTCCCGCAGCCAGAGGCCCAAATGTACGTTCATTCGTACTTTTGTGTCCAGGCTGGAACCGCCTGTGCCGCGCTTCGTTCCAGGCTAGCGCCGCCCGCGCCGCCGGAACGTCTGCCCATCGGACCAGGATGGGGCTGGCTGCTCGTAGGGTGAGTCCGCAGCACCGGAAAGCGAGGCCATAATGCCACGGATCGGGACAGTGATCAGGGATGTGTACCGCAGGCCCGGCGCCGACGCCCTGCCGGCCCATCTCGAAGATCACTACGGTATCCGTGTCGCCGCGATGACCAGGCTCGACACCGGCGTGTTCCGGGTGGAGCGCGACGACGGCCCGCCCTGGGTGGCGCGCATGTCCCTGGCCAGCCGCCTGCTGGCCCGGACCGTCCAGGACGCCGAGGTGCTCCGCTTCCTCGAACGCCGCGAGTTCCCCGCCGAACGCTGCGCCCACCTGAAACCGGTCACCACGCTCGGCGACCGTGCCATCCTGGTCACCACCTACGTACCGGGCAAGCGCCCGCCCAGCAATCCCGCCACCCGCCGCAGCCTCGGCGACCTGCTCGGCCGGCTGCACACCCTGGCCGACCGAGCCTGGGCCCACCGAGCGGCCGGCCGGCTCGCTGCATCACCTGCCGCAGTACGAAGGCGGTCCCGGCCAGGATCTCGCCGCGGCCCGGGCCCTGCTGGCCGACCTGGACGGGCGGGTCCCGGACGACCACCGCCCGCTCTACGAGCTGATCAGGCGAACTACTGCCCGAGGGCGACGACTGCCACGGGCTGCCGGAGGCGTTCCTGCACCCGGACCCGGTCCGCAGCAACGTGATCGTCACCCCGGACGGCCCGGTCTTCGTGGACTGGACCGGTGCCGGGCGGGGCCCGCGCCTGGCGTCGCTCGCCCCGCTGCTGCACAGCGTCGGCCCGGACCACGTCGGCGACGTCCTCGCGGGCTACCGGCGGCACACCGACCTCACCGGCGAGGAGCTTGACCGGCTCGAGGGCGTGCTGTGGATCCGCACGCTCTGGCTCGCCGCCTGGCAGTGCTGGCTGGTCTGCGTGTCGCCCAAGGTGAGCCAGGTGTTCGTGCCGGACCGGCACTACGTCGCGGCCCTGGCCAAACAGGTCCGGGACAGCAGGTGACGACGTGACCACCTTGATCACTCCGCAACGCATCGGGTCGCTGCTGCGGCCGCGCAGCGTCGCGCTGGTCGGCGCCGCGGACAAGTCGGGCTTCTCCCAGATGACATTCCGCAACCTGGTGGAGTTCGGCCTGGGCGAGCACACCCACCTGGTGAACCGCCGCGGCGCGCCGACGCACGGGCGGCCCACCGTCACCTCGTGCACGCAGATCACCGAGCCCGTCGACGTCGCGTTCATGATGGTGCCGCAGGCAAGAACCCTCGACGCGCTCGCCGACGCGGCCGCGGCGGGCATCCGGCACGCGCTGGTGCTGTCCTCCGGGTACGCGGACGCCGGGCTGGCCGGGCAGCGGGCCCAGGCGGACCTGGTCGCCCACGCCGAATCGCTGGGCATGCTGCTGGCCGGCCCCAACCATCTGGGGTTCGTCAACTTCGTCGACCAGATCCCGGTCACCGCGATCCCCGGTCTGCCGCACGCAGCCGGGCCGGTGGCCCTGGTATCGCAGAGCGGGATGGGCGCCAGCGCGATGCTCGACTTCGCCACGATGACCGGCGTCGGCCTGTCCTACCTGGTGACGCTCGGCAACGAAGCCATGATCACCGCGGGCCACGTGCTCGACTACCTGGTCGGCGACGAGCACACCAAGACCATCGCCCTGTTCCTGGAGACCATCCGGGACCCTGGCGGTCTTCGCGGCCGCGGCCCACCGCGCCGCAGCTGGCCGGCAAGGCCGTCGTGGTACTGAAAACCGGCAGATCCGAACTGTCCGCACGGATGGCCGCCGCGCATTCGGGAGCCGTGTCCGGCGACGACCACACGATCGACGAACTGCTGCACGACCTGGGCGTGATCCGGGTGAACTCGATCGAGGACCTGATCCTCACCGCGGGTGCCGCGGCCCACCTGGGCCGGCTGGCCCGCCCGGGAATCGGGGTCGTGTCGATCTCCGGCGGCGCCTGCGACATGCTCGCCGATCACGCCGTGGACCTCGGTGCCCCGCTGCCCGCGCTCGCGCCGGGCACCGCCGCCGCCCTGGCCAGCAACCTCCCCGACTATGGCACCGTGCAGAACCCGCTGGACATCACCGGCGCGGCGGTCATCGACCCGGCCATCTTCACCCGCTGCATCGAGGTCATGTCCGCCGACCCGTCGGTTGGCGTGGTCGCCGTGATCAACACCCTGCCCTGGCTGGCGGACGGGCGGCCGTGGGTGGGCCAGGTGCTGGCCGACGCCGTCGGTGCCGGTGCCAGCCGGGCCCGCGTCCCCGTGATCTGCGCGAGCCAGGTCATGCAGCCGATCACCGGGTACACCCGGCAGGTGATGGCCGAGGCGCGCATCCCCTACGCGATCCCCGGGCTGCGCCACTGCGCCGCCGCCCTGCGCAACGTCGGCTGGTGGTCCGAAGCGATCCGGGACAAGGGCGTGAATGTGACAGCCACGCCCCTAGAAGGGCAGCAGACTCACATTCGCGGCGCGCCGGACGGGGGAGAGAGCCGTGGACGGGCGCTGGGAGTTCTGGATCGACCGGGGCGGCACGTTCACCGACGTGGTGGCGCGCCGCCCGGACGGCACGCTCGCGGTGCACAAGCTGCTCTCAGCAGAACCCAGGCGCGTACCCCGACCCGGCCGTCGCGGGCATCCGGCAGCTGCTGGGCATCGCGCCAGGACAAAACATTCCAGCAGAACGCATCTCCGTGGTCCGTCTTGGTACCACGGTGGCAACCAACGCCCTGCTGGAACGCACCGGGGAACCGTGCGTCCTGGTCATCACCGCCGGTTTTGGCGACTGTCTGCGGATCGCCTATCAGGACCGGCCGAGGATCTTCGACCGCGAGATCATCCGGCCCGAAATGCTCTACTCCACGGTGATCGAGGCCCGCGAGCGAACCGGCGCCCGCGGCGAGGTCCTCGTCCCGCTCGACGAGGACGGTGTGGCCCGCGACCTGCGCGCCGCCTGGGACGAGGGGCTCCGTTCGGTCGCGGTGGCCTGCCTGCACTCCTACCGCTATCCGGCGCACGAGGCGCGGATCGGCGAGATCGCCCGGGAGATGGGCTTCACCCAGGTATCGCTGTCGCACGCGACCAGCCCGCTGATGAAGCTGGTCTCCCGCGGCGACACCACGGTGGTGGACGCCTATCTTTCTCCGGTCCTGGCCCGCTACGTCCGGACAGCGTGACCGGCGAATTGCCCGGCGTCCGGGTGCAGTTCATGCAGTCCCACGGCGGCCTCACCGACGCGCGCTCGTTCCGCGGCAAGGACTCGATCCTGTCCGGGCCCGCCGGGGGGATCGTGGGCATGGCACGCACCGCCCAGGCGGCCGGGTTCACCCAGGTGATCGGGTTCGACATGGGCGGCACGTCGACCGACGTGTCCCACTTCGCGGGCGAGTTCGAGCGGCAGTACGAGACCCAGGTCGCCGGCGTGCGGATGCGGGCACCCATGCTGGCCATCCACACGGTCGCCGCGGGCGGCGGATCGATCCTGCATTTCGACGGCAGCAGATACCGGGTCGGCCCTGACTCGGCCGGGGCGGTGCCCGGCCCGGCCGCCTACCGGCGCGGCGGCCCGCTCACGGTCACCGACGCCAACA
The DNA here is from genome assembly GCA_963813395.1 of uncultured Actinomycetes bacterium. Taxonomy (GTDB): domain Bacteria; phylum Actinomycetota; class Actinomycetes; order Streptosporangiales; family Streptosporangiaceae; genus DASXKD01. The sequence continues at coordinate 108,055 of CAWEYV010000005.1, read as the reverse complement.
TCATGCTGGGCCGGATCCAGGCCAGGCACTTCCCCGCGGTGTTCGGCCCCGGCGGTGATCAGCCACTGGATACCGGGGTGGTCGGAGACAAGTTCGCCGCCCTGGCCGCCGAGATCGGCGCGGCCACCGGCCAGCAGCCCGGGCCCGAGCAGGTGGCCGCCGGGTTCCTGTCGATCGCGGTCGCGAACATGGCCAACGCGATCAAGAAGATCTCGGTACAGCGCGGCTACGACGTGACCAGGTACGTGCTCGCCACGTTCGGCGGGGCCGGCGGCCAGCACGCCTGCGCGGTGGCCGACGCGCTCGCCATCACCAAGGTGCTCATCCACCCTCTGGCCGGGGTGCTGTCCGCCTACGGGATGGGCCTGGCCGACGTCACCGCCATGCGGGAAAAGGCGGTGGAGGCGCCGCTCGCCGACGGGTTGCTCGGCGAACTCGGCCAGGTCGCGGGCCGCCTGGAGGCCGACGCACGCGCCGAACTGGCCGAGGGTGGCGCCGGCCAGGCCCGGACGGCCAGCGTGCGGCGGGCGCACCTGCGCTACGAGGGCACCGACACCGCGCTGCCGGTCCCGCTGGGCAGCACGGCCGAGATGACCGGCGCCTTCGAGCGGGCCTACCGGCAGCAGTTCTCGTTCCTGATGCCCGGCAAGACGATCCTCGTGGAGGCGGTATCGGTCGAGGTGATCGCCGGTTCCGGGGAGATTCCCGGCGGACCGCCACTGGCTCCGCGGACGGAGGGCGGCGGGGCAGGCAGCGTAAAGATGTATGCAGGCGGAAAATGGGCCGACGTACCGCTCGCCCACCGGCGGGACCTGCGGCCCGGTGAGGGCGTGGACGGCCCGGCGCTGATCGCCGAAGACTTCGCGACAACCGTGGTGGAACCGGGCTGGCGGGCCGACGTGACCGCCGGCCGCGACCTGCTGCTGTCGCGGGTGGCCCCCCGGCCGGGGCGGAGCGAGACAGACACCACGGTGGACCCGGTCCTCCTCGAGATCTTCAACAACCTGTTCATGTCGGTGGCCGAGCAGATGGGGGCGCGGCTGCGGGCCACCGCGCACTCGGTCAACATCAAGGAGCGGCTCGACTTCTCTTGCGCGGTCTTCGACGCCCGCGGCGGGCTGATCGCGAACGCGCCGCACATGCCGGTGCACCTGGGGTCGATGGGCGAGAGCATCGCGATGGTCGCGGCCCGCAACGCCGGGGCCATGCGGCCCGGCGACGTGTACATGCTGAACGACCCCTACCACGGCGGGACGCACCTGCCCGACGTCACCGTGGTCACCCCGGTGTTCGGCAGGAAGAGCGGGGCCATCCTGTTCTACGTGGCGTCGCGAGGGCATCACGCCGAGATCGGCGGGATCACGCCGGGGTCGATGCCGGCGTTCAGCACGCAGGTGGACGAGGAAGGGGTGGTGATCGACAACTGGCTGCTTGTCCGGGACGGGGAGCTGCGTGAGGCCGAGACGTTGCGCCTGCTGGCGTCCGCGCGGTACCCGTCCCGCAACCCCCAGGTGAACCTGGCCGACCTGCGCGCGCAGATCGCCGCCAACGAGCGCGGTGTGTTCGAACTGCGGCGGATGGTGCAGCACTTCGGGCTCGACGTGGTACACGCCTACATGGGGCACGTGCAGGACAACGCCGAGGAGGCCGTGCGCCGGGTGATCGGGGCGCTGCGTGACGGCCAGTGCCGCTATGAGATGGACGGCGGTGCGGTGATCAACGTGGCGGTCCGGGTGGACCGGGCCACGCGGTCCGCCGAGATCGACTTCACCGGCACCTCAGCCCAGTTGCCCGGCAACTTCAACGCCCCCTCGTCGGTGGCCATGGCCGCGGTGCTCTACGTGCTGCGCACGCTGGTGGCCGATGAGATACCGCTGAACTCGGGCTGCCTCAAGCCGGTCCGGGTGATCATCCCGCCCGGCTGCATGCTGGCCCCGGGGTACCCGGCAGCGGTGGCGGCGGGAAACGTGGAGACCTCGCAGGCGATCACCGGCGCGCTGTACGCGGCCCTGGGGGTGATGGCCGAGGGCTCGGGCACCATGAACAACGTCACCCTGGGCAACGAGCGGTACCAGTACTACGAGACCGTAGCCAGCGGATCCGGCGCCGGCAACGGGTTCAGCGGCACCGACGTGGTGCAGACCCACATGACCAACTCCCGGCTCACCGACCCCGAGGTGCTGGAGTGGCGCTATCCGGTCCGGGTGGAGCGGTATGCGATCCGCCGCGGCAGCGGCGGGGCCGGGCGGTGGGCCGGCGGCGACGGAGGCCACCGGGAACTGCGGTTCGATGAGCCGATGACGGTGACCACGCTGGCCAGCCACCGGCGGGTGCCGCCCTACGGGATGGCGGGCGGGCTACCCGGAGCACTCGGGCGGCACTGGATCGAACGGGCTGACGGCACCATGGTCCCGATGCGCGGCTGCGACAGCGTCGCGGTCGCCGCCGGGGACCTGTTCGTGATCGAAACCCCAGGCGGCGGCGGCTACGGGGTCCGGTCCTAGAGGTCCACGGTCGTGCCGGGCTCAACCCAGGTGTAGGACGCGTTGTTCCGCCCGGCGGCGAGGCCGGCGAACATCTCGGTCACGTTCAGGCCGATGGGGGACAGCAGTGCGTCATGGATCGCGTACATCCGCCGGGGCCCCACCGCGCGGGCGTAGTCGATCATCTCCCTGGTGCTGAACCAGGGCCCGCTGACCGGCACGAGCAGCGTGTTAACCGGGTCCTCTGGCACGGTGTGCGAGTCGCCGGGGTGGAAGACCGCACCGTCCACCATGAACCCGACGTTCGCGACCGTCGGGATGTCAGGGTGGATCACCGCGTGCCGTTCGCCGTACACGTGCACCGTGAATCCGGCGGCGGTGAAGTCGTCGCCGTGCGCGACCGCACGGACCCGGTCGCCGAAGCCGGCGAACTGCTCAGCCACCGGGCCGGCCGCCCACAGGCGCAGGCCCGGGTGGGCGGTCATCGCGGCGCGCAGCGTGTCCGGTTCCACGTGATCGAAGTGCTCGTGGGTGACCAGGACCGCGCTCGCTCCGTCCAGGGCCTCCGCGCCGCCGAACGCGCCCGGGTCGATGACCAGGACCTCGCCGTCCTTGTCCAGCCGGACACAGGCGTGCGCCAGCTTGGTGAGCTTCATCGCTCCTCCTCGGGGGTGTGGTACCGGGCGCCGGGACGACAACCTACCCCAGCCCCGGCGCCTGGTTCCGGCCGCCCCTGCGGTGACGTACCCTAGCTGAGGCCGAGCACGCTGGCCAGGGTCCGGGCCGCGGCCCCACCAGCCTCGACGGCCAGGTCGAGCGCGGCCGGGACGTTGAGATCGTCGGCGAGCAGGCGGCGCATCGCGTCCACGGCGGCCGGATCGTTCGGCACGTTCCGCGCGGCCGCCTGGTACAGGTTCTGCAGCCGCGCGGCGGCGACGTCCAGCAGGGCCGGCCGGTAGTCCCAGTGCTGCGCCCACGGCCGGTCCAGGATCATCAGCCGTACCGCGCCCGCCGGGTGCTTGGCCAGCAGGTCGTCGAGCAGGATCAGGTTGCCGGCGGACTTGGCCATCTTGGCTCCGTCGATCGTGACCACGCCGGAGCGGAACCAGGCCCGCGCGTACGGGCGCACGCCGGTGAACGCCTCGGCCATCGCGGCGTGGTACGCGTGGTGCGGGAACTTCAGGTCCGCGCCGCCGGCGTGGACGTCCACCGCGGGCCCGAACACCGACATCGCCATCGCCGCGCACTCGGCGTGCCACCCGGGCCGGCCGGCGCCCCACGGGGAGTCCCACGCGGGGTGGCCCGGCTCGGTGGCCTGCCACACGGCCACATCCACCGGATCGTCTTTGGCCGGGTCGTCGGGCCGGCCGCCGAACTCACCCGACAGCCGCAGCGCTTCGGCCCGGTCCAGGCCGGCCCGGCTGGCCACACCCTGGCCACGGAAGTAGACGCTGCCGCGGCGGTGGTAGGCGACGCCCGCGTCGAGGAGGCCGGAGGCCAGGCGGATGACCTGCTCCACGTACCGGTGGGCGCGTGGCTCGTGTTCCGGCGAGCGCACCCCGAGCGCGGCCATGTCCCGGTCGAACTGGAACTGCTGGATCGCGGCGAATTCGTCGTAGGCCGCCCCGGCCCGCCGGGCCGCCGCGTCGAGCACGTCGTCCACGTCGGTGACGTTGCGGCACACCTCGGGCTTGACTCCGGCAAACCGCAGCATGCGGCCGAGCGCGTCGATCCACACGAACGTGGCGGCGTGCCCGAGGTGGGTGACGTCATAGGGGGTGATCCCGCAGGCGTAGATGCGCGCGCGGTCCAGCAGTTCCACCCGTTGGCCGGCGATCACGGCCACGGCCGCGCCTGCGGCGGTATCGGCTCTCGTCATGATCCCAGTGTCGCTCTCCTGCGATGCGCTTTCCGTCACTCTGCCGAGGCCGCGCCGGAACTCCGGGCCTTGCCCGGGGCGATCAAGCATGCGAACCTGCTGCAGTGGCCCCCAACCCGGTGACCGCCGCGCCTGCCCGGCAGCCCAGCGATCGGCCCCTGCGCGGTGAGCCGGTCGCCCGGACCGTCTTCACCGGCCTGCCGGACCGTTACGACCGGCTCGCCTACCTGCTCTCCTTCGGCCAGGACCGGCGCTGGCGCCGGGCAGTCGTCGATCACGCCGCCGCCGCATCTCCCGGCCTCGTGCTCGACGTCGCGACCGGCCCGGCCGGGATCGCGCTGGCGGTCGCCGCCCGGACCGGCGCGGACGTCGTCGGCGTCGACCTCAACGAACCCATGTTGCGCGCTGGCCTGCCACGGATCCGCAGGCCGGGCCAGCGTGGCCGGGTCAGGGTGGCCGCGGGCCGCGCCGACCAGTTGCCGTTCGCCGACGCGACGTTCGACGCGGTAACGTTTTCCTACCTGCTGCGTTACGTGGACGACCCGGCGGCGACCGTCGCCGAGATGGCCCGCTGCCTGCGCCCGGGTGGCACGCTGGCCTGCCTGGAGTTCAATGTGCCGCCGCGGCCGGCCTGGCGGGCCGCGTGGTGGTGCTACACCCGCCTGGCCCTGCCGGTCCTCGGCGGGATCACCGGCGGCCCGGCCTGGTACCGGGTGGGCAGGTTCCTCGGCCCGAGCATCTCGGTCCACTACCGGCAGCATCCGCTCGGCTCGCAGGTCTCCGACTGGCAGGCGGCAGGCCTGACCGAGGTCAGGACCGAGGTGATGAGCCTTGGCGGCGGGCTGGTCATGTGGGGCCGCAAGAAGCACGGCGACGACGATCAGCGGGGGCGCGGCTCATGAAGGCTCCCGGCGAACGGTCGGCTTTCTACGCGGTCGGCCGGGGCACCGGAGGACTCGGGGACTGGGTGACCTTGCTGCACCCGCCGTACACACTGTGGCACCTGTCGTACGTGGCGTTCGGCGCGGCCGTGATGCCGCCGCTGGTGCTGTGGCGGCTGGGCGGCACGCTGGTGGCGTTCTTCCTCGCGGTGGGCATCGGCGCACACGCCCTGGACGAACTGCACGGCCGGCCGCTGGGCACCGGCATCGACGGCAAGTTGCTGGTGGCTACCGCGGTCGCGTCCATCACGGCGGCGATGGTGCTTGGCCTCATCTACGGAGGCTGGAAGCTGCTGCCGTTCGTGATCGCCGGCGGCGTGCTGGTGTACGGGTACAACCTGGAACTGTTCGGCGGCCTCCTGCACAGCGACATATGGTTCGCCTTGGCCTGGGGTGCCTTCCCCGTCCTCGTCGGTGCGTACGCCCAGCACTGGACCCTGTCGCTGGCCGCCGGGGTGGCCGCAGTGGCCGCGTTCTTCCTGTCGCTCGGCCAGCGGACGCTCAGCACCCCGGCGCGCATGCTGCGCCGCCGGGTGACCCGGGTCGCGGTGCGGCTGACGTTCACCGACGGGAGCGAGCGGGAACTCGGCCGCGCCGAACTGCTGTCCCCGATCGAGCTGGCGCTGCGCTACTTCGTCTGCGCGACGAGCGCCGTCGCGGTGGCCATGGTGCTGGCCCGGTGAGCACGGCCCCTGGTGCGGGCCGTTCGGGCTCCGCGGCGGGCCCGCCCCGCTTCGACGCGGTCGTGGTCGGCGCGGGCCCGGCGGGAAGCGTTGCCGCCCTCGTGCTCGCCCGCGGTGGCGCGCGGGTTGCCCTGGCCGACAAGGCGGCCTTCCCCCGGGACAAGGCGTGCGGCGACCTGATCGGGCCGCGCGGCGTGCAGGTGCTCACCGACCTGGACATCAGCGTCCCCGACGCGGGGCACGGCTCTGATCTGCTCGCGGTCGGCCCATCCGGCAGGCGGAGCCGGCTGCCGGCCTTCACCGGCCGCACCTACCCGGGCCACGGAATCGTGGTGCCCCGCCGGGACTTCGATGACGCCCTGCGCGAGGCCGCGCTCGCCGCCGGGGCGGTCGGGGTGCGGGCCCGGATCACCGAGGTGGAGAAGGACCCAGCGGGGATGGTGCGGGCGGTGGTCACCAGCGACGGGCAGCGGCTGGCCGGCGACGTGATCATCGGCGCCGACGGCGCGCTCAGCACGGTCGCCCGGCTGGCCGGGATGCTGGACTCTGCCGCTGCCCTCTGGGGTTTCGCGGTACGGGCCTATGTGCCCGGCGAGGTTCCGCTGCCGCTGCTTGTCCTGCTGGAATCGCGGCCGTGGCGGATCTATCCGGGCTACGGCTGGCTGTTTCCTGGCAGGGATGGGCAGGCGAACGTGGGCATCGGGGTCGGCATGGGCGGGAACCGCCATTCGGTGCCGCTCCGGGATGACCTGGCCGGCTTCTGCGCGCTGCTGCGCGAGCGCGGCGATCTTGGGCCAGGCGTGGAGCATGGGCCGGTCATCGGCGGCTGGCTGCGCATGGGCGGCACCGGAACGCCCCCGGCGGCGGGCAACGTCCTGCTCGTGGGCGACGCGGCGGGCCTGATCAACCCACTGCAGGGCGAGGGCATTGGCCCCGGCATGATCAGCGCCCGGCTGGCGGCCGAGGCGGTGCTCGCCGACCCATGCCGGGCCGGGGTGGCGTACACGCAGGCGCTGGCCGGAGCGTTCGGGCGGTACCTGCCGGGTGCGTCGGCCGTGCAGCGCACGCTGCTGCGCCGGCCCCGGCTGGCGTCGGCCAGCATGCGCCTGGTCACCGCGCCGGTCATGCGCAACCTGGTGGCCGGCACCTGGTCCATCTACTGGAACGGCCTGGTGGACGGCGCCCGCCCGCGCCCCGCCGCCTGGGCCGCGCGAGGCGTCGAAGCCCTGGCCGCCCAGCTGCCCGGCTCTTCCGGCCGGACGGGATGAAGCTCGCGCGGTGCCGCACTTCCGCCGGGTGATCCCGGCCTGGGCTAGGGCGGCGCTGGACCGCCCCGGTTGTTCAGCCCGCCCTAGCGGCTATTGTTGGCCGTTCCTGCCGGTGGCGTTTCTTCCGCCCTCCGGGCCAGCTCCGCCCAGTCGTAGGCGCCCTCGGGCTTATCGCGCACCGCGGCGTCGAGCCATTCGGCGTCCTGGCCGACGAGGATCCGCCAGGCCCCTGACCGGACCCGATTGAGAATGATGGTCGCCGCGGCAGCCGCGGTGAGCGGCGCCTTGTCCCTGAAGTCGGTGTTCGCCCGTATCAGCAGCTGGCGCAGATCATCGGCAGAGGCGTCCGCGGGCAGTGCGCCGGCGCCGATCAGCCCGGCTCTCGCGTCGGCGGGGATCAGCTCCTGCACCTGGGTGTCGCTCATCTGCTCCGGCGCGGGCAGGCCTTGGGCGCGCAGACTGTTGGCGACGATGTCGGTGCCCACGTGCCCGGGCATTACGACGGCGACCCGGACCTGTGGCGCGTTCACGCGCAGGTCTTCGATGAGCCCCTCGGTAAAGCCCTTCACCGCGAACTTGGCCGTGCTGTAGGCGTTGTTGGGCATGCCCGGGGCCAGTGCCGCCCAGAAGCCGTCCACGCTGCTGGTGTTGACCAGGACCCCATCGCCGCTGGCGATGAGCAACGGCAGGAACGTGCGGGCGCAGTAGTAGACGCCCCACCAGTCCACGGCGAACGTGCGCTCCCATTCCTCGCGGCTGTCGTTGACGAAGCTGCCGCCACCGCCGATGCCAGCGTTGTTAAAGACCAGGTCGACGTGATCGCTGGCGTGCTGCTCCAGCAACTCATCCCGGAACCGCAGCACCTGCGCCTCGTCGGAGACGTCACAGGCATGGCTGGTGACCAGGACACCAGGGGACGCGCCCGCCGATGCCGCGGTCTCGGCGACCGCATCCGGATGCCAGTCGCATGTCGCCACGGAACAGCCCTGGGCCGCGAGCTGGCGAACCAGCTCGCGGCCCATTCCCGAGCCACCGCCGGTCACTACCGCGAGCTTCTCAGCGAACGAGTCCATCGCCAGCACCTCCCGTCTGCACCATCGAAAACTGATATCAAGATGCTAGATAATTTGCACCGGTGCGTCAAGCGGGCATGAAACAGCCCCGGCTGGCCGTCCCGGGGTCCGGGGGGTTGTCCCCCCGGGTTGGCGCTGCGGGCCCGGGCGAAGCTGGCGGATGGCGGCGAGCAGGGGTGACCGCCTCGGGGGGTCCGGGGGGTTGTCCCCCCGGGTTGGCGCTGCGGGCCCGGGCGAAGCTGGCGGATGGCGGCGAGCAGGGGTGACCGCCTCGGCCAGGCGGGGCTGTCGGAGTTGCTGGAGCGTCAGCCGTTCAACGGCGTGTTGATGTAGAAGTTGTGCGGCTTGGAACCGTGAACTGTGGACTCCGACACCGTGGTGGGCAGCGTGTCGGGGTTGACGAAGGTGCTGCCGGTCGGGCCCGCCTGCACGGCTTCATGGGTGGCGCTGTGGCGCAGCAACTGGGGCCAGCTCAGGAACCACTCGGTGTAGCCGTCGTCCCAGTTGCCCGCCACCGGGCTGCCGGTGATCGTGATCGGGTCACCGGGGTTGGACCGGTCGTACCACCACTGGGCGTGCTCCGGGGACAGGTTCACACAGCCGTGGCTGACGTTGGTGTATCCCTGCTCACCCAGCGACCAGGGCGCGGAGTGATAGTAGTTGCCGCTCCAGGTGAACCGGACCGACCAGTAGACCGGGACGTTCTTGTACCCGGGCCCGCTCATCAGCGTCGGGTTGGCCTTCTCGATGGTCAGGTAGGTCCCGTCGGCGGTGTCGTCGCCGGGCTGGCCGCTGCTGTCCGTCCACACCTGGTAAAGCTTGTTATGCCAGTAGATGCGCGTCTGGTGGGTCTTGGTGCTGGTCAGGCCGATGAGCGAGGCCCCGATCCGGAACGACTGGCTCAGGTTGGAGGTCCCGAACACACCCGGTGCCACCTCGACGCCGTTGAAGTGGGCGTCGAAGCTCACCTTGGTGTTCTGCGGCCAGTACTGCCTGGTCCGGAAGTCGAGGCAGACGACCGCACTACCGCACTGGGTGTCCCATTCCCAGGCGCCCACGACGGGCTTGGAACTCTTGATCTCGATCGCCCGTTCCACGTTGGCCCGGAACCTGGGATCGACCGCGGAGTTGAAGTCGATCATGATGGGGATGCCGACGCCGTAGGACTGGTGCCCGAGGATCGTGCTGGCCTGGAACGTCTGGGCCGGCCGTAGCGTGCCGAACGAGCTGGTCGCGGTCACCGTCTTGCCGTCGGTGCCCAGGGCGGTCGCGGTCACCGTGTAGTGGGTGCCGACCCGCAGCGGCCACAGGCTGTGCCAGACCGTCCCGTTCTGGCTGAGCGTGCCCGCGGCCGGGTCGTGGCCCGTGACGACCTTGACGTTCTCCAGCTTGCCGTGGGCCACGGTCACCGTGACCCCTTTGTCCGGCTTGACGCGGGAACTGCCGTTGGACGGGGTGATCGACACCTGCGCCAGCGTGGTGGACTTGGTGGTTCCGCCGGTATGAGAGCCGTGCTGGCCGTTCGACGCCGGGGATGCCGAACTCGAGCACCCGGCCACGAGCAGGCCCAAGGCGCCACAGATACCGGTCACTGCCAGCCCAGCCCGCCGGCCCCGGAGCCATGGCCGCCGACCCATCCGCGAAAGCTCGCTGTCCCGCACTTCTGGTCCTCCTGTGGTGTTAGTCCGGCGGCTACGGGATGTACCCCCTAGCCAACGGCTTCTCCTTGACGGAGGTTCAACGACCCGACTGACGAGATGGTGCCGCCTCGCCCCCTGGCTCATTGGGGTCCGGCAGGCGCTCCTCGTCGGCCGCCTCCTCTAGAGAGACGGGCGAGACGGGCCGGCGGTTGCCATTCACCATTATGCCAATCAAACGATGGGAGCGACGCATGTGGTTCAAGGCGACGAGAGCGGCGAGGGCCCCGATCCCAATTGCCGCCAGGGGGACAGTATCACCGATGCGGTCGAACAGCGTGAGATCCGAGCCCGGCACCAGCGGCAGCCGTACGAAGGCCACCCCACGCTGCGTGGCGCCGAGCCAGGTGAGGAGCCGCCCGCGGGAATCGAAGGCGGCCGTAACCCCGGTCAGCGCCGCCTGCACGACCGGCCGGCCGGTCTCGGCCGCGCGCAGGGCACCGAGCGAGGCGTGCTGGGCCAGCGCCCAGGTCTGCTGAAACGTGGAGTCCGAGGTCTGGTAGACGATCACCTGGGCACCATGCAGGGTGTCCACCCGTGACATGTCGGGGAACGCGGCCTCGAAGCAGATCAGCACGCCGATCTTGAGCGGGCGCCCGCCCGGCAGCGTCACCGTCATGACCCGGGCGCCGTCGCCGGGGATCATGTTGGTGGGCGCTGCCTTGCTGATCCGGGTAAGCCAGCCAAGCTGCTGGCGGAATGGGATGTACTCCCCAAAGGGGACGAGCCGGGTCTTGGTGTAGGTGGCGACGATTCCGTGGGGACTGATCAGTACCGCAACTTTTGATTTACCTTTAGGTGTCAATGAATCCTGGTTGACCAAAATCTCGGCGTGGTCCGCGGCCGACAGGCTTTCGAGCTGCCTGAGCAGGCCGTGGTCGAGCCGCAGGTCGTAGGCGATGCTGCTCTCCCCCCACACGATCAGGTCAGGATGGCGGCTGCCCAGCCCGGCGGACAGCCGCTGGCTCGCGTTGTCCCGCAGCCGCGAGTTGTTCTCGATGCCCGGCTGCACCAGCGCCAGCGTCACGTATCCGGTGGGGTGGACGGTGGAGGTGAGCGCGAACGCGGCCGGCCCGGCGGCGATGGCAAGGGCCGTGGCGGCGCCCCCCAGCGCGCGAACCATGACGCCGGGCGCGACGATAAGGATCACGATGCCGGTATTCGCCATCACGATGGCGAAACTGACCAGCCACACGCCGCCAACCGCGGCCAGCCCGAGGATCGCCGGATGCTGCCACTGGCTCGCGCCGAGCAGCGCCCACGGCCCGCCAAGGGCCTGCCAGGACCGGATCCACTCAACAAGCAGCCAGTAGCTCGGCACCACCACGAGGGCCGCGAGCGCGCGCAAAGGCGTCACCGGCGACCGGAGCAGCGCCCAGATGCTGATCCCCACCCCGATCCAGCACGCGCCGAGAACGATGGCGACCAGCAGCAGCGCGGGACCGATGTTGGGGGTGAGCCAGTAGTGCGCGGCCATGATGAACCCGGCACCGAACCACCAGGACCGGACCGCCGCTTCCCGGGCGGACGGCGCGGCGCGCATGAGCAGCAGCCCCGGCACCAGCCCGAACCACGCCAGGAACTCGAGGTTCGGGGCGGGGAACGCCAGAACCAGCAGCGCCCCGGACGCCAGGGCACCCCAGCGGGCCGGTTTACCCAGGGCAGCCCTCAGCCGCCGCCACAACGCCATGCCTCCATTCTGCGCGCCCGGACGGCGGCGTAGGCCAGTCGCGGGTTACGAGTCGGCAGGCGTGCGATCACGGCGGCGCCACGCTGCCAGAAGAACCCAGCCGAACGCGGCGATGGTTAGCGCGGTGATGAGATATTCCGGCCATTGGCCGATCCGGTCGGCCAGGGTCCTGCTGCTCACCAGCGGCACCTTTTCGTCCAGGATCGCCTGCCGCCAGGTGCTGGTGTGGGCCAGCATGGTGCCGTCGGGGGCGATGACCGCGCTGACGCCGGTCGTGGAGGCCACGATCACGGCCCGGTCGGACTCGACCGCCCGGATCCGCGCCATCGCCAGTTGCTGCAGGCTCTCGCCGCGCTGCCCGTCCACCTCGAAGGTCGCGTCGTTGGTCTGCACGGCCAGCAGGTTCGCGCCGGCGTTGACCTCCGAGGAGACCAGCGGGTCGAAGCCGACCTCGTAGCAGATGACATCGCCGAGCCTGATCTTGCCCACGTGGAAAACCACGGCCCGGTCGCCCGCGACGAAGTTGCGCGGCTGGAGGGCCACCAGCGAGGTGATGTGCGACAGCAGGCCGCGGAAGGGGATGTACTCACCGAACGGCACCAGCTGCCGCTTGACGTAGAGCGGCCCTGGGCCGTGGCCCGGGGTCCACAGCTGCCCGGCGTTGCGCTGTGGGTTCTGCAGTACCTCCCCCACGAGCACGGGCCGGTGGATCGCCTGAACCGCCGACCGGATCGTCGCGTACTCCGGCGGGTAGAACCTGGGGTCCAGGTCGGCCGAGTTCTCTGGCCAGATAACCAGGTCAGGGGCGGGCCGGGTGCCCGCGCGGACCGCGGCGGCCAGCCGCTCGGTGGCCGCCGCGTGGTTCGCGGTCACCGTGGTGGACCGCAGCAGGTCCGGCACGTTCCGCGCGTGCGGCACGTTGCCCTGGATGGCGGCGACCGTGGCCGTCGGCGTCCCCGCTGGCACCCGGTCGACCGGGAGAAGCCCGCCGGCCAGGGCCAGTCCCGCTGCCCCGGCGAACGCGAGCGCGGCCACCGCGCGGCGGCGAGCCGAACCATGGGGCGGGGCGGCGGGGTCAGGGCTAGCGGAGTGCGGGGCGGCGGGGTCAGGGCTAGCAGAGCGTACGAGCAGGAACCAGGCCAGGGTGCTGCCGACGAGCGCTAGCAGGAAGCTCAGCAGGGGCGCCCCGCCGATGGCGGTCCATCGGGCGGTCGGCGCGCCCGCCTGGCTCATGGCCAGCCTGCCCCACGGGAACGCGTACGGCCACCGGTCGCGCAGCGCCTCGGCCGCGACCCACCAGCCCGCCACGGCCACCGGCCAGGCCCGCAGCCGCAGCAGCATCTGCTGGCCCATGGTGAGCAGCGCGAAGATCACCGCTTCCGCCACGGCCAGCGCCGCCCAGGCGTACCAGGCGAGGTTGATCAGCCAGGACAGCAGCGGCACGAACAGGGCGAGCCCGAATACCAGGCCGATCACGAAACTGGCCCGCAAGCTCCGCCGCCAGAGCGCTACCACCAGCAACGCGGGGCCCAGCGGGGCGAGCGGCCACAGGCCCAGCGGAGGGAAGGCGGCGGTGAGCACCAGCCCGCCAGCCAGGCCGATGAGCAGCGCCCAGGGCAGCGCCAGGCGGAGACCGGTTCGGCTGGACATTGATGCAGCCGCGGGCTCCGGGGCCGTGCCAGCGAGTCCTGCGGTGGCGGGCGGCCCTGCCGCTGTGGCAGGCGGCCGGTCCTGGGTGCCTGGGCTGGAGACCGCGGCAGCCGCGGGCGCGCCCCCTGGCTCGCCGTCTCTGCCGGTCAAGCGCAACCACCCCTCCCGCACGGGCCATCCCAGCGTGTGCCGCACCTTTGAGCGTAGCCCGGGGCGGAAATGCCGGCGCGCCCCGCGAGCGTTGCCCCGGTAGCGGAATGGGCCTAGGGCTCATGCCGGCCCGCGGATAAGGCCTTCGGCCCATGCGCTGAGAGGTGCCTTACGGCGAACCTCAGTGGTGGCAGGTACCGGAGGAGGCCCGCCACCGAGGAGGAAATCATGCACCCGTCGAGAGGGGTTTCGCGGTGAGCCGCCGGGGCTGGGTGCTGTTCATCACGATGAGCGTCATCTGGGGCGTGCCCTATCTGCTCATCAAAGTGGCGGACGGCGGTGTCGCCGTTCCTGTTCTGGTGTTCGCCAGGGTGGCGGTCGGCGCGGCCGTTCTGTTGCCCATCGCGATCCGGCGCGGCCAGATCCGGGTGCTGGCCAGCCACTGGCGCTGGCTGGCGGCGTTCGCCGTCGTGGAGATCATGGTGCCGTGGGCGCTGCTGTCCGACGCGGAGCGCCATCTGTCCAGTTCCATGAGTGGCCTGCTCATCGCGTCGGTCCCGATCATCGGCCTGGTGCTGGCCCGGGTGACCGGCGGCGCGGAGCGCCTCACGGTCGCCCGCTGGGCAGGCTTGCTGGCCGGCCTGGCCGGGGTGGCGCTGCTGGCCGGCCCGCGCGTGCTCAGCGGCGGCGCCTGGCCCATCGCCGAGGTGATCCTGACCGCGCTCTGTTACGCCACGGGGCCGCTGATCGCCAACCGGAAGCTGGACGGCCTGCCCGGCCTCGGCATGACGGCCGTGTGCCTGGCCGCCGCGGCGGTCGTCTACGCCCCGGCGGCGGCGCTGACCTGGCCGGCCACGACGCCGTCACCCGCCGTGCTCGGCTCGCTCGCCGCGCTCGGCGTCCTCTGCACGGCCATCGCATTCGTGGTGTTCTTCCAGCTCATTGCCGAAGTCGGGCCGGCCAGGGCCACGGTGATCACCTATGTGAACCCGGCGGTCGCGGTCGCGCTGGGGGTGGCGGTGCTCGGCGAGCCGTTCACCCCCGAGATCGCCGCCGCGTTCGTGCTGATCCTGGCCGGCTCCGTGCTGGCCACCAGGTCCGGCCAGCCCAGACCGCAGCCCGCGCCGGATACCCCGTCCCCACCGGAAGAACCGGTCTCACCTGCTGGCAGAAGGCCGCTGGCCACGCGACGCGCGCGGCTAGACTCACCGGAGTGATTGATCTCAAGGCTGCCCGCCAGGATCCGGGCCGCTATCGCACCGCTTTGGCCCGCCGTGGAGCCGCGGCCGACTTCGACGCGTTGCTGGCCGCCGACGCCACCTGGCGGGAGCTGACCGAGCGGGCGGAGGCCCTGCGAGCGGAACAGAAGAAGGCGTCCAGGGCAGGCCCCCCAAGCGACGAACAGCGCGCCGAGTTGCGGCGGCTCGCCGATGAGCTGGTCAGTGCCCAGGCCAAGCAGGCGCATGCCGAACGCGAGCGGCAGGAACTGCTCGACCGCATCCCCAACCTGCCCGACCCCACCGCCGCGGACGGAATGGCCGAGGAGGACGCCGAGGTCGTACGGGTGTACGGAGAGCCGCCCACGTTCGCGTTCGAGCCCAAGGACGCCACTGACCTGGGCTCCAGGCGGGGCTGGATCGACATGAAGCGCGGCGCCCGGCTGTCCGGCTCCCGGTTCGCCTACCGGATCGGCGACGTCGCCCAGACCGAGCTTGCCCTGTACCGGTTCGCGCTCGACAAGGTGGCCAGCCATGGCTTCCTGCCGGTGCTCCCGCCGATCCTCGTGGGGGAGCAGGCCATGTACGGCACCGGCTTCCTGCCGACCGAGGAGTCCAACCTCTACCACCTGGAAAAGGACAACCTGTACCTGACCGGTACGTCCGAGGTCGCGCTAGCCGGCATCCACATGGATGAGCGCCTGGAGGAAAGCGACCTGCCGGCGCTCTACGCGGGGTACACCACGAACTTCCGCCGGGAAGCCGGCGCGGCAGGCAAGGACACCAGGGGTATGTTCCGCGTGCACCAGTTCGACAAGGTGGAGATGTACGTCTACTGCCTGCCCGAGCAGTCCGCCGAGTTCCACGAGCGGCTGCTCGGCTACGAGGAGGAGATCATCCAGGCTCTCGGCCTGCCCTACCGGGTGATGAACATCTCGGTCGGCGACCTCGGCGCACCGGCAGCCAAGAAGTACGACATCGAAGGCTGGTTCCCCGCGCAGCAGCGCTACCGCGAGCTCACCTCCTGCTCCAATACCACTGACTACCAGGCGCGACGGCTGAACATCCGGTTCCGCCGCGACGGCAACCTGGAGTTCGTGCACACGCTGAACGGCACCGGAGCCACGGCCAGGGCACTCCTTGCGATCATGGAGAACTTCCAGGACGAGGGCGGCAGGGTCAGCGTGCCCGAGGTTCTCCGCCGCTACGGCGCGCCCGCCACCCTCGGCGGCGCAGACGGGTAAAACCCCGGGAGGCCAGACGTGAGCGACCCAGCGACCAGCACCGGTGCGGCGCCGCGCTCTGCTAGTTCTGACCCCACCGCCCGCCCTCAGCTAGTTCTGACCCCACCGCCCCGCGCTCAGCTAGCTCTGACCCCACCGCCCCGCGCTCAGCTAGCTCTGACCCCACCACCCCGCCCCATGCGAGCCCGGTCGACTACGGTACCTACGGCCTGTACGGGCCGGGCCGCGGGTTCGACAAGGGGAAGTCCTTCCAGCGGCCGGTCTACCGGTTCCAGGACCGGATCAGCGCCGACGGCTCCAGCGGGTACCCGGCCGTTCCCGGCCGGTACCACCTGTACATCTCCTGGGGCTGTCCGTGGGCGCAGCGGACCGCGATCGTGCGCAAGCTCAAAGGGCTCGAGGACGTGGTCTCGCTGTCCTACGTGGACGACGAGCGCGACGGCCGCGGCTGGGCGTTCCGGGAGCGGCGCGGCGCCGACCCGGTCAACGGCTTTGAATTCCTGGCCCAGGCGTACGAGGCGACCGAACCCGGCTACGACGGCCACGTCTCCGTTCCCGTGCTCTGGGACCGGGAGACCGGCAAGATCGTCAGCAATAACTTCCCCGGCATCACCATCGACCTCGGCACCCAGTTCGGCGCCTGGGCGCGGCCCGCACCGGACCTCTACCCGCAGCCGCTCCGGGAGGAGATCGACGCGCTGAACGAGCGCGTCTACACCAACGTCAACAACGGCCCCTACCGGGTCGCCGGGGCCACGGCCGCCGGCGACTACGAAACCCTCCGGCAGGCGATGATCGCGATGCTGGAGGAACTCGACGGGCGGCTGGCCGGCCGCAGGTTCCTGTTCGGCGGCGAGATCACCGAGGCGGACGTGCGGCTGTGGCCCACCCTGGCCCGCTTCGACACCGGGTACAACCCGCTCGCGGGCGTGACCGAGCGGCACCTGACCGAATTCCCGCAGCTGTGGGGGTACGCCCGCGACCTCTACCGGCTACCCGCGTTCCACGACACCACCGATTTCGCGGCGTTCGGCGGCCTGGCCCGCGGGCCGAAGCCAACGTTTGTCACCGAGGCCCCGTGGCGGATCCAGGTCGAGCCCCGCCTCGGCGACTGGGATGAGGCGCCGGACCGCGACCGGCTCGGCTGACCTCCGCGGCGCCGCCGCTCCGCCGGCCAGAGACCGTCGCATCCCTGCCCGGCTTCGCCCTGCTACCAGACGTCGCTGTCGCGCCAGTCGCAGGTGAGCTCGCCGTCGAGGTCCAGCGGCACCGCCAGCTCGAACACGTGGATAGCGCCGTCGTCGTCCGGGGTTGGCCGGATACCGTCCGGGGTCAGCGCGGACGTCGGCCCACGCCACAGCTGCCAGCCACGCGCCTGGTAGAACCGCGCTCCTTCGTCGGTCGCCCCGAGTGCGCCGAGGTCGTATGCGCCGCGCAGCAGCCGTTCCAGCGCCGCCATCATGACCCCGCCGTGCCCGTGCCGCTGGCGGTCCGCGCGCACCGCGACGGCCTCCACGTAGCCCGCGCGAAGCGCCCGCCCGTGGTGTAGCAGCCGCCGCTGGATCAGCGACGCGTGCCCGATCAGCGCGGGCCCCTCCCAGACCAGGGCGTGCATTCCGCCGAGGGCATGCTCCCAGTCGTCATCGGTCACTTCCCCGGCGAAGACGTCGTCAAGCAGGGCCCGCGCCGCCTTGACGGTCACGGAGTCCAGGCCGGCGGTATGAGCAATACGCAGGTCAGCCACGACATCCATGATGGCCAGGATTCACCGCGACGGCGACGGAGTTTCTCCCCGGCCGCCCCCCAGCTGGCCACACCGTCCGGCCCGCGGGCCTGGCCCGGACAGGCTAGCTCCACCGCTCGAACGGCTCGTCGATTGTTTCCCCGGCCAGGAACGCCCGCAGCAACTCGGGCAGCCGGCCCGGGTAGAAGCGTTCCTGGCTCGTCTCGATCTCCGCCACGCGCCACCATCGGGCCGTGACGTAATCCTCTACCTCTTCCTGGGTCCGGCCGCCGTCGACGATCGCCGGCCGGTCCGCTGGCACCCGGGCGAGCACCACGACCTCATGCTGGAGCCGCCGCATGCCGCGGGAGCGCCAGGTGCTGTCGCGCCGCCACCGGGGCGGGCCCACCTGGGCGGGGTCGAGAATCAGGCCGGTCTCCTCGCGGATCTCCCTGATCGCCGCGTCCAGATAGGACTCGCCCGGGTCGATCCCGCCGCCAGGCAGTTCCCACCAGCCGTCCGGCGTCTCCTCGGGGGTGAGGACGTGGAACAGCAGGATCCGCCCGCCGGCGTCAGCGAGCACCACGCGTACCGCATCCCGTTCCAGGTCATAGCGCAGTTCATCCATCCCGCCCACCTCCCGCACGAGCACCCGGATCCGGGGGAGGGCTACCCGCGCCCCTGGACGCCGTCATACGGCGGTCAGGAGCAGGCGGCTTGCCAGTGCGGTGGTGGCAGCCAGGCCGTCGAGGAACAATCCGCTGGCCGCCGGATCCGGCCGCAGCGTCCACAGGACGCTGGCGTTCTGCCAGGCGAGATCCCTGGCGGAGTTGATCGTCCAGCACGCGACGAGGTTGCCGACGGCCTGCAGGTGGCGGTCCACGGCGAGTTCGGGACTGGTCTCGAACGACTGCCGGATGGACTGCTCGGCCGCGTCCAGCAACTGGTCCACCTTCTGGAAGTCGGCGAAGTGCGCGCCGGCATCCGGTGCGGCTCCGAGACCTGCGCAGGTCGTGGTCACGGCCAGGGGCAGGTCGTGATTGATGTGAGCGTTCATCCCGGCCAGGGCGAACTGGATGGGCTCGATCCCCGGCGCATCCCGGCGTTCCATCAGCGGGCGCCAGGCCGGCGGCACCGTCGCGGGCTCGCTCGCCGCGTCGGCCGCGGCGAAGTACAGGTTGGCGAACGTCACATCGAGCGCGGTCATGAAATCCGGATCGGCGTAGAATCCCTGGCCCAGTTCCGCGCCCACCGCCTTGGTCACCGCGAGGTACATGCGGTTGAAGCAGGCCAGGCCATCGCTCGCGGGCGTGGCGGCATCGATCGCCTCCATCCGGGCGATCGCCTCGGCTACCGAGGTAACCGGGCCGGACAGCAACGGCGAACCAGCAGGCATGGCGACACTATACGGTCGCCAGGTCGTGCCGATCTTGCTCAACGGCAGGGCCAGCCGCGGGCCCGGTGGCCCCGGAATCCCGCGGGGGATCGCTCCCGGGCCGCATGAGCATCCGGCGGCGGAGCCGCTAGGCGCTCTGCCGGCCGGGCCGGAAGATCAGGCAGCTGCTCGTCGCCTGCGCGTACAGCTTGCCTCCTGAATCGGTGAGGCGCGCGGTGGCCAGGGCGGTGCGGGAGCCGAGGTGATCCACCGTTCCCTCGCATACCAGCCGCCCGGTACCGGTCGTGGCCGGCCGGATGAACTTGACCGTCAGGTCCAGCGACGTGTAGTAGGCGCCGGCGGGCAGCATGCTGTGCACCGCGCAGCCGCACGCGGAGTCGCACATCGTTGCGTAGACGCCGCCGTGCACGGACCCGATGGGGTTGTAGTGATGCTCGGCGGGCGTGATGTCGAAGACCGCCCTTCCCGGTTCCACCGATACCAGCCCGAAACCAAGCGTCGCGGCGATGGGCGGCGGCGGGAACCGGCCCGCCATCATTTCCCGGAGGAACGTGATGCCGTCGAGTTCCCGGGCGGCGGCCGCGGAAACCGCGGGATCCTCCCACTCGTGGGTTCGCCGCCGTCCGTCCGCCTGCCCGTTTCCGGCCGCTGGCGGGGCGATGGCGTAGCTGGCCTCAGCGCGCGAAGGCGAGTCGTTCACCGTGCCGTTCCTCTCCGGGTGGGGACACCTGCCGCTCGGGCTGCGGCAGGTGGGCGTGGACCGTGACGTATGCGCCGGACAGCTCTTGCCGGGCGGCTGGCCAGTAGTGCGTGATCATGGCGAGCACCTGCCGGTTCTCGGCCAGCACCTCCATGGTGACGGTGGTGATGCCGCGGGCCTGCGCCCTGGCGGCCAGCGTGCGGAGCAGTGCGGAGCCGACGCCCTGGCCCTGCCGGGCATCGGTCACCACCACGCCTATCTCGGTCACCGGCAGGCCGCCCGGGCCCGCCGCGTCGCTGGCCATGGCGTGGCCGATGATGACGCCGCCCTCGACCGCCACGACGACGTCGATGTGATCGCCCCCGCCCGCCAGGATCCGCAGCATGGCCGGGCTCGCCGACAGCGCGCCGGTGAAGAACCGCAGGTAGCGCGCCCGCAGCGACAGGCCACCGAGAAAGTCCCGGATCGCCGGGTGATCTGCGTAGCACGCCTGCCGTATCTCGGGTCCCCGCTGGCAGGCGTCCACCTGGGTTCGGTCCACGGACCCAGCATCCGCTACGATTGCTGAGTCTGTCAAATAGATTTAGCATGGGAGCTATGGGCACAGCCTGGATGCTGGACTATGACACGGCCAACTGCGCGATCGGCGCGGCCGTGGCTGCCATCGGCGACAAGTGGACCTTTCTGGTGCTGCGTGAGGCGTTCAACGGGGTCCGCCGGTTCGACGACATGCAGCGCCGCACCGCGGCGCCCAGGCAGGTTCTCAGCGACCGGCTATCGCGGCTGGTCGCGGAGGGCATGCTGCGCCGGGTGCCCTACCAGGAGCGCGGGCAGCGCAGCCGGCACGAGTACCGGCTGACCGAGAAGGGCTTGGACCTGTACCCGGTGCTTGTCGCGCTGATGGGGTGGGGCGACCGGTACGAGACCGGCACTGAGGGTCCCCAGGTGCAGCTCACCCATCGCGACTGCGGCGCGCCCGTCCGGCTTCAGCTCACCTGCGCGGAGGGGCACCAGCTCGAATCGGCCCGCGACGTTACGCCACTGCCGGGCCCGGGCGCCCACAAGATCGCTAGCTGAATCGCGCGATGGGGCCTGGCGGCTTGCCGCTCAGGCGCAGTGAAGGGGGAAGGGGACGCGGGTGGGGCCCCGGGGGTTCCAGGGCCATGGGGTCCGGGGGCTTGCCCCCGGGAAGGTGGAGTGCTTCCCCGGGCCAGTACTACAGCTCGCCGGCGCAGGCCGCGTGCACGTAGTGCTGGAAGTCGGCCAGCAGCCGCTCGGAGGGTAGGATCCGTCCCCGGTCGATCCAGCTCCCGGCCACGCCAAGCTGGGCGGCAGCCACCAGGGCCGCGTCCTCGTTACCCACGTCGGTATCGAAGGCCATCATCTGCTCGATCCAGGCATCGTCGGCGTCCGCGCCGAAGTAGTAGTCGAGGAACCCGGCGGTCTTGGCCACCCCATCGGGATAGACCGGCCCGATGGACAGGTTCTGCCGGCCGGGATTGATGTTGATCTTCACGTTGGGCAGCAGAAGGTGATAGCTGCCCGCAGTGACGCTCCCTGCCGCCGAATAGGTGTGCGAGGTCGGTGACCGGCGCACCGGCGCCCGGTGACTCAGCCGGTACCCGGTCGCGGTCAGCTCGTAGCGGCCCGGGGACACGTCCATGACCGACGAGAAACCCGGGTGCGCGACTGGGCAGTGGTAGCACTCCAGGTAGTTCTCCAGGTGAATCTTCCAGTTGGCCGCCAGTTCGTAGGCGAACCGCTGCCGCAGCTGCAGCCCGCCGAGGTCGATGCCGACTCCGCCGATGACCTCGGCCAGATCGCCGAGGGCCGTCTCCAGCGGCGGGCCGTCCGCGGACAGGTTGATGAACACGAACGGCCCGAACGTCGCGACCCGGACCGGCACCAAGCCGAGCGCCGGAAACTCGGCCTCGATCCGCGGGCCACACTGCGGCGCCGAGCGCAGGGTCCCGTCGAGGTTGTAGGTCCAGGCGTGGTAGGGGCACCGCAGCCGGGGCGAGTTCCCGTCGGCCGAGGCGACCAGGCTGCCCCGGTGACGGCAGACATTGAGGAAGCCACGCAACTCGCCATCGGCGTCCCGCACCACCACCACGGGAACCCGGGACACCCGGCCGACGACATGATCACCCGGCCGGGACAGCCGCTCCAGCGGCCCGGCGTACTGCCAGCTCGACCGGAAAAGCCGCCGTTCTTCAACCTCAAGGACTCGCGGGTCGCGGTACCAGTCCCAGGAGATGACCGGCATCGCGTCCGGCGTGGCGGCTGCCTCGTTCGCCATCGTCTCGATGTCCATGCGCCTCCTTCGGGTGCGGCCGGGTCTCAGGTCAGGTACCGTTCCGCGGGAACTCGAGGTGCCACTGGCGAGAGTGCACCCGGTGACCGTTCTCGCGAGCGTCAAGGTCGAGCGTCACCAGGAACGTCGCGGGATCCGCCGACATGCGCCCGGTTGCCGCCACAGCCACGTTGAAGTGTTCGGAACTGAGCGACGCGGACTGCTCGGTGTGGACTTCCGCCGACAGCGGCTGGCCAGCCACGATCCGGTACGTGGTCACGTTGGACCCGTCGGCCTCGATCCCTGCGTCGACAAGGCGGAAGTTCCCGCCGACGTCCCAGTCGAAGAGCACCTCGGCGGACCCATCGGAGAGGTTGTGCCGGATGACCCGCTGGGTGGGCCGCCGGGCAAGCACCTCGGTTTCGATGCCCGCTGGCCGTTCCGGTGGCGCAAAGGGCACTGGTGCCTCGTCCTCCGCCCGGGGGCTTCGCACCGGAAGCTCGGCAAAGCTGCCCCCGCCGCAGTTCAGGCCCAGCGTCACCGGCTCCGGATGCGGCCATATCCAGGGCCAGTACGTGGTCGAGACGGACACACGGATCCGGTGACCGGCGTCGAAACGGTGCGCGATGACCTTCAACGGCAGCTCAACGGCGGCGGCCTGGCCTGGTACGAGCGGCGCGACGCGATCGTGGCCATCCCGGTGGGTGAGGTTGAGCAGGCCGCGCGTGACCAGCAGCGACTCCCCGGTTGGCGCGACGTCGCACAGCCGGGCCACCACGCTCGCCCCGGGCTGGTCGCTGGTGACCAGCAGGCGCACGCGTGGGTTGCCGAGGATCTCGACGGCCTCATCCAGCGGCGGGGAGGTGAAGCTGAGCGAGCGCCCGTCCTCCGCCCGCTGATCCCCCGGCCAGTCGCCGAAGCCCCCGTCGGCTATGAGCGCCCCGGCGTCCAGCCCGGCGGTCTGCTCCGCCCGGTGGCTGCGTATTTCCCCATCGCCGGGCCGGTCCGACAGCTCGCCGGTCCCGCTGGCCACGAGGTAGAAACGACGCGCCAGGCCGGAGCCCCCTTCGGCCGGTGGCCAGCACGGCTCGGCCACCCAGCGGCCGGGCCAGTCCTTGTGGTACGGCGCGGGCGGGGTGTACTCCTGCATCCAGACCCGGAGCATCGGCTCGTCCATGATCCCGGTGTCGGTGCCCTTGAGCCAGTGGTCCCACCACCGGAGCGACTCGGTGAGAAACCCGATCTCAGGGCCGGGTACCGAATCGTTCGGGTACGCATGCGACCACGGCCCGATCAAGCCCTTGCGCGGCCCCGCAAGGCCAGCCAGCAGGCGCGGGATGGCATCGGTGTAGCCGTCGGACCATCCGCCGACCGCGTAGACCGGCACCTCGATGGCGGCGTAGTCCTCGCATACCGACCCATGGCGCCAGTACGCGTCCCGCAGCTGGTGCGACATCCACGGCTCGATGAACGCCGGCGTCCGTGTCAGGCGTCCGAGCCACTGCTCGCGCCAGGCAGCGCCCGCGACCGCCGGGTCGGGCGGCAGCGCGTTCCAGGTGAGCATCGAGACCGCCCACTGAAGCATGTCCACGGCAAAGACGCAGCCGCCGCGGTAGTGGACGTCGTCGGCGTAGCGGTCGTCGCTCGCGCAGAGCGTCAGAACCGCCCGGAGCGCTGGCGGGCGCAGGGCCGCGACCTGCAGGCTGTTGAAGCCGCCCCAGGAGATGCCGGTCATGCCGACGTTCCCGTCACACCATGGCTGAGCGGCCAGCCACGCGATCACGTCGCAACCGTCTTGCAGTTCCTGCTGGGTGTACTCATCGAGAATGATGCCCTCGGAGTTGCCGGTGCCGCGAAGATCCACCCTGGCGCAGGCGTAGCCGCGGGCGGCGAGGTAGGGATAGATGGCCGCGTCCCTGGCCGCCATCAGGTCGCCTTGCCGGTAGGGCAGGAAGTCCAGGATGGCCGGGACCGGTGCCGCCCCGGCGTCCTCCGGCAGCCAGATCCGGGCGGCCAGCCTGGTCCCGTCCGGCATCGGTATCCAGGCGTGCTCGATCGTGTGCACGCTGGCTGGAGCCCGGGCGGGACGCCCGCCGGTCGTTACGTCGTCGCTGCTCAACGCGGCAGATCCTCCTGTTTCGCGCACATTGATAACAACTTGTGATAATTCTCGGTCAGACTTTTATACGGCTGTTCAATAGGCTCACGCCAGCCCGACAGCCAGGGTTGACGCCACGCTGCGGGGCATCGGACGACATTTGTTCAGGAGGGGAGGCGGCCGCGATGACACGACCGCACACTACCCAGACGCAGAAACTGGCGCCCGCTTCCCGGGCCAGCCGGGGAGGAACACGATCGCGGGGGAAGCCGGTACGCATCCCGCGCCGGGCGACCGCGCTGATGGTGTGTGCCGTCGTCGGTGCCATGGGCCTTGCGGCATGCAGCAAGGCCAGCTCCTCTGGATCAGTGTCTGGCACGACTGGTGCGTTCGGCACGGTGCCGGCGGCCAGCGGCACCCCGCACGCCGGCACGCTCACCTGGGCGGAGGCGCCCGGCACCGCGCCGACCTGGATCTTCCCGGTGACGCCCGGTGCGAACTTCTCTACCGGCACGCTCAACACCTTCCAGTACCTGATGTGGCGGCCGCTGTACTGGTACGGCGACGGGGTCCGCCCGGTCGCGGTGCCGTCCATGAGCCTGGCCGACCCGCCGGTGTACTCCAACGGCGACACGACCGTGACGGTCCACATGAAGACGGACTACCGGTGGTCGGACGGCCAGCCCGTAACCGCCAAGGACGTCCTGTTCTCCCTCGATATGGTGCGCGCCGCCGTGCAGGAGAGCGGAGCGAACTGGGGGTCGTACACCCCGCACGTCGGCATACCGGACCAGGTGGTCAGCGCCAGCGCGCCGAACGCCACGACGCTGGTCATCCACCTGAACAAGGCGGTCAACCCGGCCTGGTTCACCGCCAACGCGCTGTACGACGTCCAGCCGATGCCGGCGCACGCCTGGGCCAAGGCCTCGGCGAACGGCCCGGTCCTGGACTTCACCAACCCGGCGAACGCGAAGAAGATCTACGACTTCCTGGCCAAGCAGTCCGGCTCCACCGGCACCTACGCCACCAACCCGCTGTGGCAGGTCGTGGACGGCCCGTACCGGCTGACGCAGTTCAACAACACCACCGGCGGGTACACCTTGGCGCCGAACCCGAAGTACGGCGGCCCGAAGTCCAAGGTTGTGCCAACCTTGCAGGCGGTCCCGTACACCTCCGACACCGCCGAGTTCAACGCGGTGCTGTCGCACAGCATCGACCTCGGGTACATGCCGCTGAACGACGTGCCGCAGATGGGCGCGGTCAAGGCGGCCGGGTACCACGTCTTCGGCTACCCCGGCTGGGGATTCGCCTACGCGAACTACAACTTCGCCGACAAGACCGGCGACTTCAACAACATCATCAACCAGCTCTACATCCGGCAGGCCCTGGCGCACCTGGAGAACCAGGAGGGCTACATCAAGGCCTTCTTCCACGGCGCTGGCGGCCTCGCGTACGGGCCGATTCCCTCGGTGCCCTCCTCGCCCTACACCCCGGCGAACGCGCTGAAGAACCCGTACCCCTACAGCGTCAGCACGGCGGCCAGCCTGCTGAAGTCGCACGGCTGGACCGTGGTGCCCGGCGGCGCCAGCACCTGCGCGAAGCCGGGCACCGCCCCAGGTGAGTGCGGGGCCGGGATCCCGGCCGGGACCAAGATCACGTTCAACGTGCTCTACGCCAGCGACCCGGTCATCTTCGGCGAACAGGTGACCGCCTGGGCGTCGGACGCGAAGAAGGTCGGCATCAACATCACGCTGCAAAGCGGCACGTTCAACCACGTCATCACCGTCGCCGACGACCCAGGCTCGCCGAAGACCCTCAATGACTGGGCGGTGGCGGTGTACGGCGGCTTCACCGACCCCTACTACCCGACGACCCTGGGCATCTTCAGTAGCGGAGGGTCCCTCAACGGCGGTTTCTACAGCAACCCTCAGGCGGACAAGCTGATCCACGCGTCGGTCACCAGCAACAACTCCGACGCCGTCAAGACCGAGGCGTCCTACCTCACCCAGGAGCAGCCCAGCTTGTTCCAGCCCAACTACGACTTCATCACCGTGTGGAAGAACAACGTCTCCGGCCAGCCGGCCGCGATCGAGGCGACAACCCAGTACTTCCTCAACCCGGAGCTGATGTACCTGACGAAATAGCCGGACCGTGGCCGGGGCGGCATCCCGGCAGGGATGTGAGTCTGGACGCCCCCGTCTCCCCGATGGCACCGTGGGGGGCGGGGGCTTCTGGCCAAGCGTGTGACGCACGGTGTGTCACCTAAGCAGAGGCATGAGGTGTGACGGCTTACCTGATCCGCCGCACGGCGACCGCGATCGTGGTGCTTTTCGGCGTCTCGATCTTCATCTTCTTCATGCTGCACGTGATCTACCCCACGCCGGCCATCGACGTCCTCGGGCCGCACGCGAACAAGCTCTCCATCGCCCAGTGGAACAAGCAGCACGGTTTCGACGAGCCGTGGATCGAGCAGTACCTGCGCTACCTCAACCAGTTGCTGCACGGGAACCTTGGGTACTCCTACAAGCTGAACCAGAGCGTGGCCGCGCTGTTCCAGGAGCGCTGGATGCGCAGCGCCTACCTGTCCGGCGTCACGCTGCTCCTGTCGGTGCTGATCGCCATCCCGCTCGGCATCTACCAGGCGATCCGGCGGAACACGGTCGGCGATGCCGTGGTCACGACCGGAGCGTTCGTGACCTACGCGATGCCGGACTTCTTCCTCTACCTGATCGCGATCCAGCTGTTCGCGATCACCTTCCCGATATTCAGCTACGAGGGCCCGCAGACCACCTCGATGATCTCGATCATCACCGACTGGCGCGCCATGACGCTGCCGATCGTCTGCCTGACCCTGCTGGAGCTGGCCGGATACTCGCGGTACATGCGGTCGTCCGCGATCGACACGCTGGCCCAGGACTACATCAAGGCGGCGCGGGCCAAAGGACTGCCCGAGCGGCTGGTCCTGTGGCGGCACCTGATCCGCAACGCCTTCCTGCCGATGATCACCTTGATCGGCCTGTCGATCCCGGCGTTGCTGGCCGGCAACCTGATCTGTGAGGCGGTCTTCAACTTCCCCGGTCTCGGGCTGCTGTTCTACGACGCGCTGGGCACCGCCGACTACCCGATCCTGCTCGCCTACACGCTGGTGGGCGCCGTCCTCGTCGTCGCGGGGAACTTCATCGCCGATATCGCCCTGACGGTCGCCGACCCCCGGATCCGGCTGGTCTGATGAGCCGCGTTTCCCAGGAGATGATCCCGTGACCAACATCGCCCCAGAACTTCCGCCGCCTGGCCTGGAGCATGTACCCGAGGGCGGCGCGGTCGGCCCGGTCCAGAGCGGCTGGCGGCTAGCGGCGCGCGAGTTCGCCCAGAACAGGCTGGCTGTCCTCGGGCTCGGCGCGCTGATCTTCTTCGTGATCTTCTGCTACCTCGGGCCGCTGGTCTACCACGGTGCGCTGACCTCCAACCTCGTCGCCACCAACGTGCCGCCCACCATCGGGCATCCGCTGGGCACCGACAACCAGGGCTTCGACGTGCTCGAGGAACTGATGATCGGCGGCAGGGCCGCGCTGGAGATCGGCTTTCTCTCTGCGGTCATCGGGATGGTCTGGGGCGCGATCTGGGGCGCGATCTCCGGCCTGGCCGGAGGGCTGCTCGACGGGTTCCTGATGCGGATCGTGGACGTCCTGCTCTCGATCCCGTTCCTGTTCGTCGTGCTGATCGTCGCGGTCCGCTACGGCGCGACGATTCTCGGGCTCAGCGTGATCATCGGGATCTTCACCTGGCAGGTCCCGGCCCGGCTGGTCCGGGGCGAGGTGCTCACGCTGCGGGTACGGGACTTCGTCGCCGCGGCCCGTGCGGCGGGATCCGGGCGGATCCGGCTCATCAACCGGCACCTGCTGCCCAACTCGCTCGGGGTGATCATCGTCACCGCCACGTTCGCCGTGGCGGACGCGATCCTGGCCGTCGCCACCCTCGGCTTCCTCGGATTCGGCCTGCAGTACCCCAACTTCGACTGGGGCGACATGCTCAACAACGGGATCACCTACCTGCAGGACGGTTACTGGTGGCAGGTCTACCCGGTCGGAATCTGCATCATCGTGGTCGTGATGGCCTGCAACCTGCTCGGCGACGCGCTGCGGGACGCGCTGGACGTCAGGCTGCGCCGCCGGTGATCGCGTTCCCGCCACGGCCAGCCCGTTACCAGCCGCCGACCCAGGAGTAGCCCGGATGCCCCCTGTGCTGCAGATCAGCGACTTGTCGACGCATATTCAGCTGACCAAGTCGGTCGTCCAGGCCGTCGGCAACGTCGATCTGACCATCGAGCCCGGCGAAACCCTCGGGCTGGTGGGCGAGTCTGGGTGCGGGAAGTCGATGACGGGCCTGTCCATCATGGGGCTGCTGCCACCCGGCGGGGCGATCATCAGCGGCTCGATCAAGCTGGACGGCAGGGAACTGGCCGGCCTGGGTGACGCTGAAATGCGCAAGATCCGCGGCAACGAGATCGCCATGATCTTCCAGGACCCGCTCACCTCGCTGGATCCCACGAAGACGATCGGCTACCAGGTGGCCGAGCCGGTCCGGCTGCACAAGGGCGCGAGGAAGGCGGCGGCCAGGGCCCGGGCGGTCGAGGTGCTCGGCATGGTCGGCCTGCCGCGGCCGACCGAGCGGCTGGGCGACTACCCGCATCAGCTTTCCGGCGGGCTGCGCCAGCGCGTGATGATCGCGATGGCGCTGACCTGCGAGCCCAAGCTGCTGATCGCCGACGAGCCGACGACCGCTTTGGATGTCACGATCCAGGCGCAGATCCTCGCCCTGCTGCATGACCTCAAGGACCGCCTCGGCATGGCGATGCTGCTGATCACGCACGACATGGGGGTGATCGCCGGGCACGCGGACCGGGTGCAGGTGATGTACGCGGGCCGGATGGTGGAGGTGACGAGGACACCGAACCTGTTCGCGCACATGCGTCACCCCTACACCCGCGCCCTGCTGGCCTCCATCCCGCGGCTGAGCCAGGACAACACGCGGCGGCTGCTCACGATCGGCGGCCTGCCGCCGGATCTGTCCCAGCCGCCAGCCGGCTGCCGGTTCGCGCCGAGGTGTAGCCGGGCCACCGACAAGTGCCGCACCGACGAGCCGCCGCTGACCGGGGAAACCGGGGAGCATCTGTTCTCGTGCTGGCATCCGGTCGACGGGCCAGCCGGAGCGGGGAACGGCACGGCCGCCAGCGGGCTCGCGGTCGCCGGCCGCCCAGCCGGGCCGGACGGCGAAACCCCGGCGGTACAGTCCGAAGCCCCCCTGCTCGAGGTCCGCGACCTGGTCAAGGAGTTCCCGGTCACGGCCGGCGCGATCTTGCAACGCAAGGTCGCGGCCGTGCACGCGGTGTCCAACGTGTCGTTCACCGTGACCAAGGGCGAAACGTTCGGCCTGGTGGGCGAGTCGGGCTGCGGCAAGACCACCATCGGGCGGGTCGTGGTGGCGCTGGAGCGGCCCAACTCGGGCACCGTGCTGCTGGGCGGGCAGAGCGTCTTCGCCCTCGGCAGCGGTGAACTGCGCCGGCAGCGACGTGACCTGCAGCTGATGTTCCAGGATCCGTACTCCTCGCTCGACCCGAGGATGCGGGTCGGCTCGATCATCCGCGAGCCGCTCAGCATCCAGCGCGTCGGCAGCCGCCAGCAGCAGCAACAGCGCGTTTTTGAACTGCTCGACGAGGTCGGGCTGCCGCGCAGTGCCGTTGAGCGCTATCCGCACGAGTTCTCCGGCGGGCAGCGCCAGCGCATCGGGCTGGCCCGGGCGCTCACCCTGAGCCCGAAGGTCATCGTCGCGGACGAACCGGTCAGCGCCCTCGACGTCTCCATCAGGGCGCAGGTGCTTAACCTCATGAAGCGGCTGCAGGCCGACCACAGCCTCACCTACATCGTGATCTCCCACGACCTCGCCGTGGTCAAGTACATGGCCGACCGGATCGGCGTCATGTACCTGGGCAAGCTGGTCGAGATGGGCTCGGCGGAGGACATCTACCAGCGCGCGGCGCACCCCTACACGGCCGGGCTCACCGCGGCCATCCCTATTCCGGACCCGGCCGAGGCGCGGGCGCGGAAAGACGCGGGGATCAAGGGCGAACTGCCCAGCCCGGTCAACCCGCCGTCGGGCTGCCGGTTCCGGACCCGGTGCCCGTTCGCGCAGGATCTGTGCGCCGAGGAGGAACCAGAGCTGCGCTCGTTCGGCCCCGGCCACGTCGCCGCCTGCCATTTCGCCCTGCAGAGCCAGGAGTAGAGCCAGCTCACCGTTGAGGTGCGGGCGCACGGAAACGGGGTGGCAGCCGGTCCGGCTGCCACCCCGTTTCCTGTTGTGCGCCTCCCGTTCGAGGCGGTGACGTCAGCCAACGTCACGCCGGATCGTGGTGCGGCTGGCCGCCACGAGCATGACCACCGCGTAGCCGGCGAGTATCGCACCTGCGGTCACCGGCGCCAGGACACCAGGCCCGGGCGGGTTGGTGAGGCCGGTGGACGCACCAACCGGAAGCCACTTCTCCAGGCTGGGCGCCACCGTGTTCAGGGTGATCTCCTCGACGAACAGCGCCCAGGCGATCGCCGCGACGATCGCGCCGACGGTGTTGCGGGTGAGCGCGCCGAGGGCCACGCCGATCATCCCGAAGCAGGCGGAGGCGATAACCGTGCCGATATACATCCGGCCGACCTCTGCGGGGAGGTAATGGATTCCGTGTGCCGCCAGCACCCCGGTGACGGTGCCGAGGCCCAGGCCGAAGATCACCGCACCGAACACCGCGCCGAACAGGGCGATGACGGCCACCTTGACCGCGAACACCCGGGCCCGCTGCGGCGTGGCGAGAAGGGTCGGCACGATGGTCCGGTGCCGGAACTCGCCGCCCGCGGCGAGGATGCCGAGAATCAGCATGACTACCACGGCCACCACGCCGATCTTGAGCATCGCATAGGTCTCCAAGGTGCTGCCCAGGGCATGCTGACCGGGCTTGCCCGCGACCGCCGCGTCGATGAGCACGCTGGCGACGGTGACCACGGCCGCGATGGCGGTGCTGAGCGGGACTGCGCGGGTGGTGAGGAGCTTCCTGAACTCGGCTCGGGCGAGCCGTACGGTGGCGTTCATGGCGTAACCTCCTGCCTTTGATTGACCAGATCGGAGAAGCGTCGCGGTGCTCATGCCGCCACCTCCTGCTTGTCGTTAACCAGATCGAAGAAGAGGGTCTCGAGGTCCTCGTCGTGCCGGGACAGTTCGAGGATGGGCAGGCCCGCTCCGGCGGCGGCGAGGCCGACCGCGTCCGCATCGGTGCCGCGGGCCTCCACGGTGGTGCCGTCCACCAGGCGCACCTTGATTCCGGCGGCCAGCAGCACGTCGGCGAGCCTGGTCGCGTCGGTGGTCCGGGCCCGGGTCACCGAGCTGTGCCCGGCCAGTTCGGCCAGCGTGGTCTCGGCGATGAGGCGGCCCTTGGCGAGGACGACGACCTCGTCCACGGTCTGGGCTACCTCGGTCAGCAGATGGCTGGAGACCAGCACGGTCCTGCCTTCGGCCGCGAGCGACCGCAGCAGGCCGCGCATCCAGCGGATTCCTTCCGGGTCGAGCCCGTTCAGCGGCTCGTCCAGGATCAGCACGCCGGGGTCGCCGAGCAGGGCGCCGGCCAGGCTGAGCCGCTGGCGCATGCCCAGCGAGTAACCGCCGACCAGGCGGCCCGCAGCGTTGGCGAGCCCAACTTGGTCCAGTACCTCGCCGACCCGGCGGTGCGGTATGCCGGCCGCCGTGGCGATGACCTTGAGGTGCTGGGTGGCGCTGCGGCCGGGGTGGAAGGTGTCACTGTCCAGCGCGGCGCCGACCTGGCGCAGCGGGTCGGGCAGCCGGCGGTATTCGACCCCGCCGATCGTGGCCGAGCCGGCCGTCGGGTCGGCCAGGCCGAGCAGGATTCGCAGCGTGGTGGTCTTCCCGGCCCCGTTCGGGCCGAGGAAGCCGGTGACCTTGCCTGGGTGGACGTCGAACGATAGATCGTCTACCGCGAGGACCTGGCCATAGCGTTTGGTCAGATGGCTGACGCTGATGACGGACATGGGCGGAACCTCCGCTAGTGGTGAGCCGGCGAGCTCTCGGTTAGTCACGTCCCAACTGTCGCTGGGCCGCACCCCCCGCGTCGCCGGCCCACAGGCTGCATTCCGCGCTCACCCGCGGCGTGCACCGGGCGGGGTGGCTGCGCCCCGGGGATGGCCGCGCGGCGTGCGCCTAGAGGGTTACGCCTGGAGGGGTAGCCCGGCGGGTCGCCCTGCAGGCTGACGCCGCCGGAACAGCGGCCAGCTACGGTGATCTCGTGCTGCGCTCAGTCAGTCAGCGACTGCGCCATCCCGGCCCATGGGTGATCGATGGCGTGGTCGCCGCCGCGCTCCTGGCTTTCATGGTGGACGGACTCGTCCAGCGGCATAAGCTGCAGCCCGGGCAGCACCCGGCCACGCCGGTGGCCTACCTCCTTGTGGTGCTCATCGCCGCGCCGTACGTCACGCACCGGAAGTGGCCGCTCCCCTCGCTCGCGGTATGCCTTGCTGCGCTGCTGCTTTACGCCCCAGGACGGTACGCCGCCTACCCGGGGCTTGCCCTGTTCGCCATGGTCTTCGGCATCACGCTGCACGGCACCAGGCGGCAGGCGCTGGTCGCGCTGATCTCCTGCGCCGCGGCAATGGCCGTGGCGATCGGCTTGCAGCCGGGGGCGGTGGGTTCCTACACCACCTGGGTGGAGAGCGAACTCGGCATCGCGGTGGCGTGGATCGTGGCGGAGAGCCTGCGTAACCGCCGGGCGCGCTGGGCGGAACTCAACGCCAGGGCCGAGCGGCTGGAACGCGAACGCGAGGAGCAAGCCCGCCGGGCGGTGACCGAGGAGCGGCTGCGCATCGCCAGGGAACTGCACGACGTGGTCGCGCACTCGATGAGCGTGATCGCGGTGCAGTCGGCGGTCGGCGGCCACGTGATGGACACCCAGCCGGAGGAGGCCAGGCACGCGCTGGCGGCGATCGAGGCGACCAGCCGGTCCGCGCTGACCGAGATGCGCCGCCTGCTGGGCGTCCTGCGCCAGGACGGTGAGCCAGCCGGCAGCCTGGTCCCGGCGCCGGGGCTGGCCGACCTGGCGCCGCTGGTGGCGCAGGTCGGGGAGGCCGGGGTGCGGGTGTGGATCCAGGTGGACGGGGAGCGCGGGCCGGTGCCGCCCGGGGTGGACCTGTCCGCCTACCGGATCGTCCAGGAGGCGCTGACCAACGTGATCAAGCACGCGCCGGCGGCCACCGCATGCGTCAAGGTCAGCTATGAGAAAGGTTCGGTGGCCTTGGAGATCACCGACGACGGGCCGGATACGCCACGGGCTGGCACGCAACCCGCCACGCTCAGCACCGGGCACGGGATCATTGGCATGCGTGAGCGCGTCGTGGTGTTCGGCGGGGAGTTCGCCGCCGGGCCCCGTGCCGACGGCGGTTTCCGGGTGTTCGCCCGTCTCCCGATACCGGAGGTGACCGGTTGATCAGGGTAGTCGTGGCCGACGATCAGGCGCTGGTACGCGGCGGCTTCCGGGTGCTCATCGACTCCGCGCCGGACCTCGAGGTCGTCGGCGAGGCGAGCGACGGCGCGGAGGCGGTCGAACTGGCCGGGGCGCAGCGGCCCGATGTGATGCTCATGGACATCCGGATGCCGCGCATGGACGGGCTCGAGGCGACGCGCCTCATCTGCGGTTCCGCCGAGACCGAGGCCGTGCGGGTGCTTATCCTCACCACGTTCGACCTCGACGAGTACGTCTACGCGGCGCTGCGCGCCGGCGCTAGCGGGTTCTTGCTGAAGGACACCCCGCCCACCGACCTGCTGGCCGGCATCAGGATCGTGGCGGCGGGGGACGCACTGCTCGCGCCGAGCGTCACCCGGCAGCTCATCGGCGAGTTCGCCCGGCGGCCGGAGAGCGACCGCCCGCCGCCGACCGCGCTCGACGTGCTCACCGACCGGGAGCGGGAGGTGCTGACCCTGGTCGCCCGCGGCTGGTCCAACGCTGAGATCGCCGAACGGCTCTACCTGTCCGCGGCCACCGCGAAAACCCACGTCGGCAGGGTGCTGATGAAGCTGCAGGCTCGCGACCGCACCCAGCTTGTGGTCATCGCTTACGAGACCGGCCTGGTCACCCCCGGCGCGCCCCGCGGATGACGGGGCGGTCTGGGTGGCGGCTCGCGTGCGTTACCCGTGTGCGCCCGCCGCTGCGCCCTCCAGCGCCGCCACGGCCAAGCCGCCGAGGGAGTGAAGGTCGTAGCCGCCTTCCTGGATCAGCACCGTGGGGCCGAGGGACGCGACCATGCGGCCGGCGGCCCGGTCGCCGGCCTCGGTGACCTGCAGCGGGCTCTCCGGGTCGGTGGCCGCGGCGTCCAGGCCGAGCGACACCACCACCGCATCCGGGCCGAGCACGCGCGCCTCGGCGCACAGGGCATCCAGGGCGGCGAGCCAGTCATCGTCGCCGGTCCCCGGCGGCAGCGGCAGGTTGCGGTTGAAGCCGTCGCCCGCGCCGCGGCCGCGTTCGGCGGCATAACCGGCGTAGTGCGGGAACCAGCCCGCGCCCGGATCCACGTGCAGCGAGCCGTACCAGACGTCGGGCCGGTCGTAGAAGATCATCTGGGTGCCGTTTCCGTGATGGGCGTCGATGTCGATGACCGCTACCCGCCGCGCCCCGGCGGTCCGCAGCGCCTGCGCGGCGACCGCGGCGTTGTTGAGGTAACAGGAGCCCCCGTAGGCGCTGCGGGTCACGTGGTGGCCCGGCGGCCGGCACAGCGCGTACGCCACGCGCTCGCCGGAGCCGATCAGGCCGGCAGCGGTCAGCGCGGCATCGACCGCGCCCCTGATGGCGGCCCAGCTACCCGGGCCGACCAGCGTCATCGTGTCGTAACAGAACCGCCCGGCCCGCCCGTGCACCGCGGGAGGCGAGCGCAGCGGCAGGCCAGCCAGCAGGCCAGCGGTGGGGAAAACGTAAGGGACTACCCGGTCGCGGCCGTACTGAGCCGGGAACCCGGCCGCCACCCAGTCGTCCCAGACCCCGGCCAGGTGATCCACCAGATCCGGGTCGTGGACGGCGCGCAGGATCTGTTCGCCGTGCGGCCTCGCCGGCACCACGGGGGCGCCAGCGGCGGCCAGGGCGCCGCGCAGCACCAGCGCCCGGGCGGGCACCTCGGTGCCCTGGTCCCGCACGCCCAGCCAGACCTCGCCGCCCGGCTCATGACGCAGGCAGTCCTCGCTCCAGACCACCGGTACCGGCAGGCTCACTGACCACCCCCGGGAACAGTTACCATCGCGGGATGCCGCGCGTCACCGATCTTGGCATCACCATCGGCCTGCTGCCACCCGGCCCCACCGGCTCGGTCCTCGATGTCCCCGGCACCGGGCTCGGTCACGCCACGGTCTGGCGGGACGAGCCGCCACCGCCGGCCGGGCGCGGGATCGCCCGAACCGGGGTCACCGTGCTGGACCCCGGCGGTGACCTGTTCAGCTCGCCAGTCCCGGCGGGCGCCGCCGTACTCAACGGGGCGGGAGAGTGCACCGGGCTGGTCGCCGTCCGAGAGTGGGGGCTGGCCGAGACCCCGGTGTTCCTCACCTCGACCATGCAGGTGGGGCGGGTGTACGACGCGGCGTGTGAGCTGCTCATGGCGGAGCAGCCGGCGATCGGCATCGACGACGTGATCATTCCGCTGGTCGCGGAGTGCGACGACAGTTTTCTGAACGACACCCGCCGCATGCAGGTGGGGCCGTCGGACGTGCGGGCCGCGTTGCAGGCCGCCCGGGCATCCGTGGGCAGGGCACCCGCCCAGGAGGGCGCGGTCGGGGCCGGCACGGGGATGAGCTGCCTCGGCTACAAGGGCGGCATCGGCACCGCGTCGCGGATCGTGCCCGGCGGGCACACCGTCGGGGTGCTCACCTTGACGAACTTCGGTGACCGGGACCGGCTCACCGTGGCGGGCCTGCCCGCCGGCCGGCTACTACCCGATCCGGACCACCCCGCCGGGCCGCTCACGCGCTCCGCTGGCTCGTGCATCGTCGTCGTGATCACCGACGGGCCGCTGGACGCGGCCGCCTGCACCCGGCTGGCCCGCCGGGCCGGGCTTGGCCTGGCCAGAACCGGCAGCACCGCCCGGCACGGCAGCGGCGAGATCTTCCTGGCCCTGGCCACCGGGCTGCGCGCGCCGCGCGGCCAGGCACCGCCCCGGTCCCCGCTGCCGGGCTACGCGCTCGACGACTACTTCGCCGCCGTGACCGAGGCAACCGAGGAGGCAGTTTTGAACAGCATGCTGCAAGCGGTGACGGTAACCGGCCGGGACGGAGACACCTCCCACCGCCTGCCCGCCGAACCGCTGCGCCGGTTGCTTGCCCGGTACGCCGGCGAGGCTCCACCCGGCCGGGAAGACCGATGATGGGCGAGCCGGCCGGGCCCCGGCCGCCGGTGGCACCCCGGTTCGTGCCCGGGGGATCGCCGCCGGCCCGGCAGCGGACCCGTACGCGTGGATGCGTGACCGCGACCTGCCCGCCATGCGGGACTACCTCGCGGCCGAGCGCGGGTACTACGACCAGCAGACCGAACCCGCCCGGGGGCTGCGGGAAGAACTGGCCGCCGAGCTGATTGGGCGGGTGCCCGCGGCGGAGGAGTCGGTCAGCTGGCGCCGGGGCGGGCAGTCCTACTTCACCAGGACCGTTCCCGGCCACGAGTACGAACAGTTCTGCCGGGCCGTCCCCGGGGGCCCCGCCGAGGTCCTCCTCGACGAGAACCTCCTGCTGGACGACCCGGCCTGCACCGCCGGGTACGTCGCTCTGGGAGTCCGCGAGGTCAGCCCGGACGGGCGGCTGCTCGCGTACTCGGTCGATTTCGACGGCGACGAGGTCTACCAGCTTCGCGTGCGCGACCTGGCTAGCGGCGCCGACCTGGCGGAACGCATCGACGGGACCTACTACGAGCTGGCCTGGTCGGCCGGCTCGCGGTCGATTTACTACACCGTCACCGACGCCGTATACCGCCCGCACGAGGTGTGGCGGCACCGGCTGGGCACCGGCCCGGAACACGATGTCCTGGTCTTCCGTGAGGACGACGAGCGCTTCGAGCTCACCGTGCGGGCGACCCGCAGCGGGAAGTACGTGCTGATCGAATCCGCTTCGCTGGACAGTACCGAGACGCTCGTCATCCCGGCGGACGACGACCAGGCACCGCCAGCCGTTATGCAGCAAAGAAGGGCGGGTGTCGAATACCGCGCCGATCACGCGGACGGACCGGGCGGCGGAGAGTTTTACCTGGTCACCAACGACGGAGCGACGGAGTTCCGGCTGGTGCGCGCCCCAGCGCCGGCCCGGCCGGGAAGAATGGACCGAGGTCATCGCCGGGTCGCCGGACACCCGGCTGGTGTCGTGCGAGGTGTTCGGCCGGCACTTGGTGGTGGAGCAGCGGCGCGGCGCCGCGACCCAGCTGCGCATCGTGGACCGCCAGACCGGCGCGCAGCGACTCATCGAGGCCGGCGGACCGCACGTTTCGCTCGCCCTGGCGGTGAACGAGGACTACGGCGCCGCGGCGGTGACCGTGCGCACACAGTCCCTCATCGACCCGCCGGCCTGGCATGACGTGGATCTGGCCAGCGGGCGCTGGCAGCTGCGCAAGCGGCAGGAGGTGCCGGGTTACGACCCCGCGCGGTACGTCACCGAACGGATCACCGCCCCCGCGGCGGACGGCACGCTGGTCCCGGTGACGATCGCCTACCGCAAGGACCTGCGCCGGCCCGCGCCGTGCCTGCTGTACGGCTACGGCGCGTACGAGTCGTGCGAATGGCCGGAGTTCAGCGTGGCGACCGCGAGCCTGCTGGACCGGGGGTTCGTGTACGCGGTGGCCCACGTGCGGGGCGGCGGCGAGGGTGGGCGGCGCTGGTGGCTGGACGGGCACCTTGACCGCAAGCGCAACACCTTCACCGACTTCATCGCCGCGGCCGGCCTGCTTGCGGATCAAGGCTGGGCCGACGGCGGCCGGATCGTCTCGCGCGGGCTGTCAGCGGGCGGCCTGCTGCAGGGCGCGGCGTTCTCGATGGCGCCGCGGCGCTGGCGG
Organism: uncultured Actinomycetes bacterium; assembly: GCA_963813395.1. Lineage (GTDB taxonomy): Bacteria > Actinomycetota > Actinomycetes > Streptosporangiales > Streptosporangiaceae > DASXKD01. Next base: position 69,760 of record CAWEYV010000005.1, on the reverse strand, counting down.
GCGGTGGTGGCCGAGGTCCCGTTCGTGGACTGTGTGACCACCATGCTGGACCCGGGCATCCCGCTCACCATCAACGAGTGGGGCGAGTGGGGCGACCCGCGGGAGCCCGCTGCACGCGCCTACCTGGCGTCCTACAGCCCCTACGACAACGTCCCCGCCGGACGGCGGCCGGATCTGCTGGTCACCGGGAGCCTGCATGACCCGAGGGTGCTGATCCACGAGCCGGCCAAGTGGGTCGCCAAGCTCCGGGCCACCGACACCGCCGGCAGCCGGCTGCTGTTCCGCCCCGAACTCGGTGCCGGTGCGCACGTGGGCCCGGCGGGACGGTACGACCGGTTGCGCTACGAAGCGGAAATCCTCGCGTTCATCGTGACCGCGGTGAGCTGACCGGCCCCCGGCCTGCCCGTTGTCACGCTGAGTTAGGGGTTGCCGATAGCGCCGTGACCTTGACATTTATCGAATCTGTATTCGATATTGTTAGGATGGGAACGGCGACTTCGCAGGTCAAGACGCTGGCGGCTCGGGTAGGTGGCTACGGAGCGTCACCTGGCGATGGCTCGCCATCCAGCCGCGGGGCGCTTCCGGTACTGCCCGCCCTGGGCGAGCTGCTGCCCGGCGGGCTGCCCCGCGGGACGGTGGCGGCGGCCGGCGGCTGGGGTCTGCTCTGCCTGGCGCTGGCCGCCGGTGCGTCCGCGGCCGGAGCCTGGTGCGCCGTGGCCGGCGTGCCACAGCTCGGGGTGGCGGCGGCGGCCGGGGTGGGCCTGGATCCAGGCCGGATGCTGCTGGTCCCCGATCTGGGCGCGGGCTGGCCGCAGGTGGTCATCTCCCTGCTCGACGGCTGCGAGCTGGTGCTCCTGCGCCCGCCGGACCGGCCGTCCGCCGGGGTGCGCCGGAGGCTCGAGGCCAGCCTGCGCCGCTGCGGCGGGGTGCTGGTGGTGGCGGGGGACTGGGACGGCGCGCAGGCCAGGTTGATCGTGGCCCGCCAGGAATGGGCGGGGATCGGGACCGGCCACGGGCGGCTGCGGGCCCGGCGGGTCCAGGTCGTGGCGGACGGCCGGGGTGCGGCGTCGCGGACGCGGACCCGGTGGCTGTGGCTGCCCGGCCCGGATGGCTCGGTGGGCCTGGCGGATCAGATCGCTGCCGCGGACATGCAGGAGACCGGGTGACGGAGACGGGGCCCGGCCGGGTCCTGGTGCTGTGGTGCCCGGGCTGGCCCGAGATCGGCCAGGACGCGGATGCGCGGGCGTTCGAGCAGGTGGTCGCCGTGGTGGAGGAGTTCTGTCCCCGGGTGGAGGTACTGCGTCCCGGTGCCTGCGCGATCGAGGTCCGCGGCGCGGCCCGGTACTTCGGCGGGGAAGTGGCCCTCGCCCGGAAGATCGTCGGGACCGTGACCGGGCGCGGTATCGCCTGCCAGGCCGGTCTCGCCGAGGGGCTGTTCGCCGCGCAACTGGCCGCCCGGGCGGGTGCGCCGGGCGCGGCCATCGTGGTCGACCCGGGCCGGACGCGGGAGTTTCTCGCCGCGCACCCGGTCGGCGTGCTGGGCAGCGAGGAGCTGGCGGACCTGCTGCCCCGGCTGGGCATCAGGACGCTGGGGGAGTTCGCGGCGCTGCCGGCCAGCGAAGCGCTGAACCGGTTCGGAACGCCGGGCGCGCTCGCGCACCGGATGGCCCGTGGCCTGGATCCCCGGCCGCTCGTGGCCCGCCCGGTGCCGGCCGACCTGTCCGTCCGCATCGAATTCGATCCACCCGCGGAGCTGGCCGAGCCGGTGGTATTCGCTGCCAAGGCGCTCGCCGAGCGGATGCACGCAGGCCTCGCGGCCAAGAGTTTGGCCTGCGTGCGGGTGCAGGTGCTCCTGGCCTGCGAGGACGGACGCGAGATCACCAGATGGTGGCGGCACGACGGGCTGTTGTCGGCGCTGGCCGTGGCCGAGCGGGTCCGCTGGCAGCTGGCCGGCTGGCAGGCCCGCCAGGCGGGCCAGGACGAGAGCCGAACGGGCCGGGATGCGAGCCAGGCGGACCGGGGCGAAGGGCAGCCGGGATGGGGCGAGGGGCCGCCGGGCCGAGACGAGTATCAGGACGGGATCCAGGCCGGCGGGATCATCGAGTTGCGGCTGATTCCCGATCAGCTGGTGCGGGACGGGGGGCGTCAGCTTGGCCTGTGGGGCGACCCAGTCGTCAGCGACCGGGTCGCCCGGGCCGCCCTCCGGGTGCAGGCCATGCTCGGCCACGGCGCGGTGACCCGCCCGGTGCTGGCCGGCGGGCGGAGCCCGGCCGAGCAGGTAACGCTGGTGCCGTTCGGCGACGCCCAGGATCCCGCGCTCCCCCCGGACCGGCCCTGGCCAGGGCGGATTCCCGCGCCGGGACCGGCCACGGTCTGCCAGGACCCGCTGCCCGCGCAGATCACCGACGGCTCCGGGGTCCCGGTGACCGTCACCGGGCGCGCCCAGGTCTCCGCGCCCCCCGCCCGGGTGTCCGTCGGCGGCGGGCCGTGGCTCGAGGTCACCGCCTGGGCCGGGCCTTGGCCCGTTGCCGAACGCTGGTGGCGGCCCAGGCTCGCCCGCAGGCGGGCCAGGTTCCAGCTGGTCACCGGCGACGGGACCGCCTGGCTGGCGGTCGTGCAGGACGGCCGCTGGCTGATCGAAGCCAAGTACGACTGAAGTCCTGCCCTTTCCCAAGCCTCCTTCCCCAAGCCCCGGTCGGCTGAGTAACGCGAGCGACAGGAGGACGGCAGGTCATGGGGTGGGACAACCCGCCGGTTCCGTGGCGGGAACTCGCGCGCCGCCTGTCCTGGAGAACGGCTGGCCGGCCGCCGTCCGAGGACAGCGAACCGGACCGGCCCCGCCCGGTGACCCGTCTGCCCGTCCCCGCCAGGACCGGCCCCGGCCCCAGCGACCCCGGTGGCGGCAGCCCTCACGGCCGCGACCCCGGCGGCGGCCGGCCTGGGCGGAGCTGCACTGTCACTCGTCGTACAGCTTCCTCGACGGCGCCTCCAGCCCCGCCGAACTGGTTGCCGAGGCGGCCCGGCGCGGCCTCGAAGCGCTGGCTATCACCGACCACGACGGCATGTACGGGGTGCCCCAGTTCGCCCAGGCGGCCGCCAAGCTGACCGAACAGACCGGCATCAAGCTCGGCACGGTCTTCGGCGCCGAACTCAGTCTCGGCCTGCCCACCGGCCAGGGCGGCATCCCCGACCCGGTCGGCAGGCACCTGCTGGTACTGGCCAGGGACCCGGCCGGGTACCGGCGGCTGTGCCGGGCGATCAGCGCCGCGCAGCTCGCCGGGGGCGAGAAGGGCCGGCCCGTCTACGACTTGGGCGAACTCGCCCGGGCGCACGACGGGCACTGGGTGATCCTCACCGGCTGCCGCAAGGGAGCCGTCCGCGCCGCGCTCGCTGCGGCAGGCCCGGACGCGGCCCGCCGGGAACTCCGGCAGCTACGCGAGGCGTTCGGCCGCGACAACGTCATGATCGAGCTGGCCAGCCACGACCTGCCGGACGATGACGAGCACAACGACATCCTGTACCAGCTCGCCGAGGCCACCGGCACCGAGGTGGTCGCCACCGGCAACGTGCACTACGCCGCTCCGGGGGATGCGCGCCTGGCCCAGGCGCTCGCCGCGGTCCGGGCCCGGCGCAGCCTCGATGAGATGGACGGCTGGCTGGCCGCTTCCGCCGCCGCCTACATCAGGTCGGGCGCGGAGATGGCGCACCGGCTGCGCCGGTACCCCGGCGTCTTCGACCGCACCGTGCGGCTGGCCAGGGACTGCGCGTTCGGCTTCCACGTGATCGCGCCCAAGCTGCCCCCCTTCCCCGTCCCGTACCGCCACACCGAGGCAACCTGGCTGCGCGCGCTGGTCAGCCAGAAGGCACCGCTGCGTTACGGCCCGCGGCACGCCGAGCGCGTCCCCGGCGCTTACGCCCAGATCGCCAGCGAGCTCAAGGTAATCGAGAACCTGGGATTCGCCGGGTACTTCCTGATCGTCCACGACATCGTCAGGTTCTGTGAGGAAGCGGGCATCCTGTGCCAGGGCCGTGGTTCCGCCGCGAACTCGGCCGTCTGTTTCGCACTGGGGATTACCAGCGTCGATTCCGTTCGGCATGAACTGCTTTTCGAACGGTTCCTGTCGGCGGGCCGGGACGGGCCGCCGGACATCGACCTGGACATCGAGCATCGCCGCCGCGAGGAGGTGATCCAGTACGTCTACAACAAGTACGGCAGGGACCGGGCGGCTCAGGTAGCCAACGTGATCTCCTACCGGCCGCGGATGGCGCTGCGCGACGCGGGCCGGGCGCTTGGCCACACCCCGCAGCAGCAGGACGTGTGGGCGAAACAGGTGGGGCCCAGGCAATACGGAGCAGGCCAGCCGGTGCCGCCGGACGCCGGGGTACCCGAGCCGGTCATGCAGCTTGCCGCGCGGATGCAGCGGCTGCCCCGGCACCTCGGCATCCACTCCGGCGGGATGGTGATCTGCGACCGGCCGGTCGGGGAGGTATGCCCGGTGGAGTGGGCGCGGATGCCGGGCCGGTCGGTGCTGCAGTGGGACAAGGACGACTGCGCCTACGCGGGCCTGGTCAAGTTCGACCTGCTGGGTCTCGGCATGCTGACCGCGCTGCGGGACTGTTTCGAGCTGGTCGCGGCGCATCACGGCGTGCGCTGGAGCCTGCACACGATCCCGCAGGAGGACCCCGGCGTCTACGACATGCTGTGCGAGGCGGACACGGTCGGGGTGTTCCAGGTCGAGTCCAGGGCCCAGATGGCCACCCTGCCCCGGCTGCGGCCGCGGAAGTTCTACGACCTGGTGGTCGAGGTCGCGCTGATCAGGCCGGGCCCGATCCAGGGCGGTTCGGTGCATCCCTACATGCGCCGCCGCCACGGCGACGAGCCGCCGGACATGCCGCACGAGTCCATGCGCGCCGCCCTGGGCAAGACCCTCGGGGTTCCGCTGTTCCAGGAGCAGATGATGCAGCTCGCGATCGACTGCGCCGGGTTCAGCCCGGCCGAGGCGGACCGGCTGCGCCAGGCGATGAGCTCCAAGCGCGGCCCCGAGCGGATCGAGGAACTGCGCGGCCGGATGCTGGCCGGGATGGCGGACAAGGGGATCACCGGGGACCTCGCCGAGGACATCTACGCCAAGGTCCTGGCCTTTTCCAACTACGGTTTCCCCGAGTCGCACGCGATCAGCTTCGCCTACCTGGTCTACGCCAGCGCGTGGCTGAAGTGTTACTACCCGGCCGCGTTCACCGCCGCGCTGCTGCGTGCCCAGCCGATGGGCTTCTACTCGCCGGCCAGCCTGATCGGCGACGTGCGCAGACACGGTGTCGAGGTGCGTGGCGTCGACATCAACGCCAGCGCCGCCCGTGCGTCCCTGGAGCGACTCCGGGGACAGCTACCCCCGGACCCGGGCCCCGAACCCCCGATGGCCCGGAACCCCCTCAACATGCAGTACGCTCCGTCCCCCCCCCTCCGTTCGCGACGCTGACCTGGCGGGTGGTGGCCCAGCCCCCTCCGGGGGCAGGCCGGTGCCGGGCCAGCCGGCGATCCGGCTCGGCCTGGCCAGCGTCAGGAACCTGGGTACCGAGGCCGCCGAAGCCATCGCGGCCGGCCGGCCGTACACGGACCTGGCCGACTTCGCCCGGCGTACCCGGCTGCCGGCGCGGTCGATCGAGACGCTGGCCACGGCGGGGGCGTTCGGCTGCTTCGGGATGAGTAGGCGCGCGGCGCTGTGGGCGGCCGGGGCAGCCGCCACCATCCGGCCCGGCCAGCTGCCCGGCACCACCCCGGGGCTGGCCGCGCCGCCGCTGCCGGCCATGACGGCGACCGAGGAAACCTTCGCCGACCTGTGGGCCACCGGAACCTACCGCACCCACCCGATCGCGCACATCAGGCAGCCGCTGGCCGAGCAGGGCGTGATCGAGGCGGCCGCGCTGAAAACGGCGCGGCCGGGCGCCACCGTCCGCGTGGCCGGGCTGGTCACGCACCGGCAGCAGCCGGGAACGGCGCGCGGGGTGGTGTTCCTGAGCCTGGAGGACGAGACCGGGATGGCGAACGTGATCTGCCCGCCGCAGGTGTGGGAGCGTCACCGCCGGCTCGCGATGGACGCTGCCGCGCTCATCGTGCACGGCCGGGTGGAAAGCGCGGACGGCGCGATCAGCCTGCTCGCCATCCGGCTGCGCCGGATCCCCGTGGTGGCCGCCGCCCGCAGCCGCGACTTCCGCTTAACCAGCCCGCTGGTTCCATGATCATGAAGCCCTGTACTGCACAGTGCAGGACAGGGCTTCATGGAGGTATCAGGGTGCGGGGAGGGCGCGGGGCTTGGGGCGGCGGAGCAGCCACTGCCAGAAGGTGCGCCGCGGTGCCTTAGGTCCCCGTGGTGGCCGCGCGTTGATGGCGCCGCTCCAGACCGTGCCGGACACCTGAACCCGCAGGATGACCGGCACACCGGAGGCTGGGGTGCCCGAGACCTTGGTAACGCCGCTGTGGACCGACACGTCATCGGTGTCGACCACGACGCCCGGCTTTGTTATCAGGGTCAGCGATCCGCTGCGTACCTCGGCGTCGATCTGCAGCGTCGGCTGCGTGATCACCGCCTCGGTGAAGTCCAGGGTCACGCTGCCGCTGGTGACCTCGACCTCCATCCGCTGCGGCACGACCCAGGGGCCGTCCCGGTTGGTGACGCTGCTGCGGCACTCGATGCGGACAAGCTCCTTCGGCTCCGGTGGCGGTGCGCCCACGGCCTGGCCCCTGCATCGGCAGGTCTTTGACCAGCGCGGTGAGCTCGCCGTAGGTGCGGGCGGTCAGCGCTACCTCCAGCCGCTCGTCGAGTTCCTCGGCGGTCAGCCGGCCGTCACCCGCGGCCACTCGCAGCAGCTCAACGACCCGGTCCCGGTCCTCGTGTGACGCGCGGAGCTGGTCCTGGGCAGGGAGCCGATCGGGCGATGACGGACGGCTCTGATCGGGTGTCGCTGCCTCATCATCCCGCCCGCGCGGGGACACCTCGCCCGTCATGCCCTACTGTACGGCCGGAGGCCGATGCCTATCCCCAGGCAGGCAGCTGCTGCAATGCCCAGGTGTTGCCGTCCGGGTCGCTGAAGGTGACGAACGAGCCCCACGGCTGCACGTCGACGTCGCTGGCCTGCACGCCGTTGTCGATCAGCTGCTTGCGGGCCGCCGCGACGTCCGCGACGACCATCTGGACGCCCTTCTGCGAGCCCGGCGCCATTTCGGTGATGCCGGTGCCCATCACCACCGAACATGCCGACCCGGGCGGGGTGAGCTGCACGAACCGCAACGTCTCGCTGACCTGGTAGTCGTGGTCGGCGTTGAAGCCGACCTGGTCCACGTAGAAGGCCTTGGCGCGGTCCACGTCGGTCACCGGGATGGCCACGAGCTCGATCTTCCAGTCCATGGAAACCAGCCTAGCCAGGCGGCAGGACAGCGCGGCTTACAGCTGGCCGGCCGCGGTGACCCGCAAGACGGCCGCGCCTGCCTCATCCGAGGCCGCGAGGTCGACCACGGCGCCGATGCCCCAGTCGTGGTCCCCGGCCGGATCGTCGAAGATCTGGCGCACCGCCCAGTGGTCCGCATGCTCATCGATGATCAGCAGCCCGGGACCGCGCGCGCCGGGGCCCGTGCCAATCTCGTCATGCTCGTCGAAATATGGCTCGATCGCATCGGCCCAGGCGTCGGCATCCCAGCCTGCTTCCGCATCCAGCTCGCCAAGCTCGTCGTAACGCTGCAGGGCAGCAAGCTCGACCCGGCGGAACAGCGCGTTGCGTACCAGCACCCGGAACGCCCGCACGTTCCGGGTCACCGGCGGCGGCCCCTCATCGAGCCGGGCGGGCGCCTCGTCGGCCGGATCGCGCAGCCGCTCCCATTCGTCAATCAGGCTCGAGTCGACCTGGCGGACCAGCTCACCGAGCCACTCGATGAGATCGGTGAGTTCCTCGGTCCTGGCCTCCTCCGGGACGGTCTGCCGCAGTGCCTTGTACGCGTCGGTCAGGTAGCGGAGCACCAGCCCCTCGGACCGGGACAACCCGTAGAAGCTGACGTACTCCGCGAAGGTCATTGCCCGCTCGTACATGTCCCGCGCCACCGACTTGGGTGCCACCTCGTGGTCCGCGACCCAGGGGTGGCCCCGCCGGTAGATGTCGTACGCGGCCTCGAGCAGGTCGGCGAGGGGCCTGGGATAGGTAACCCCGTCGAGGAGTTCCATCCGCTCCTCGTACTCGATGCCGTCGGCCTTCATCTGTGCCACGGCCTCACCGCGCGCCTTGAACAGCTGCGCCGCCAGTACCTCCCGCGGATCGTCCAGGGTGGCTTCGATGACCGACAGCACATCGAGCGGGTAGCCGGGGGACTCCCGGTCAAGCAGTTCGATGGCGGCCAGCGCCAGCGGCGACAACGGCTGGTTGAGGGCGAAGTCTTCCTGCAGGTCCACGGTCAGGCGCCAGCGGCGGCCCTGCTCGTCGGGCTCGGCGAGCCGCTCCACCACGCCGCCGGCCAGCAGGGCGCGATAGATGGCGAAGGCCCGCCGGATGTGGCGGCGCTGCGCCGCCGGATCCTCATGGTTGTCGGTCAGCAAGTGGCGCATGCCAGCGAACGCGTCGCCAGGCCGGCTGATCACACCGAGCAGCATCGCGTGGCTGACCACAAAGCTGGACTGCAGCGGCTCGGGGTCCGCGGCCACCAGCCGCTCGAACGTGGGCTTACCCCAGGAGACGAAGCGCTCCGGCGGCTTCTTGCGCACCACCTTCCGCCGCTTCTTCGGATCGTCGCCGGCCTTGGCCAGCGCCCGTTCGTTCTCCACGACGTGCTCGGGAGCCTGCACGACCACGTTGCCGACCGTGTCGTAGCCGGCCCGGCCCGCCCGCCCCGCGATCTGGTGAAACTCGCGGGCCTGCAGGTGCCGGGCCTTGGTGCCGTCGTACTTGGACAGCGCGGTGAACAGCACCGTGCGGATCGGGACGTTGATGCCGACGCCGAGCGTGTCCGTGCCGCAGATGACCTTCAGCAGGCCGGCCTGGGTCAGCGTCTCCACCAGCCGCCGGTACCTGGGCAGCATCCCGGCGTGGTGGACGCCGATACCGTGCCGGACCAGCCGGGACAGGGTCTTGCCGAAGCCGGCGGTGAACCTGAAGTTGCCGATCATTTCGGCGATCGCATCTTTTTCCGCCCGGGTACAGACGTTGATGCTCATCAGCGCCTGGGCCTGCTCGACCGCGGCGGCGCGGGTGAAGTGCACAACGTAGACCGGGGCCTGCTGGGTGGCCAGCAGTTCGGCGAGGGTCTCGTGCAACGGCGTCAGCACGTAGGAGAAGACCAGCGGCACCGGGCGCTCCGCCGAGTGGACCACGGCGGTCGGCCGCCCGGTGCGGCTGGTCAGGTCCTCCTCGAACCGGCTGACGTCGCCCAGCGTGGCCGACATCACCACGAACTGGGCCCGCGGCAGTTCGATCAGCGGCACCTGCCACGCCCAGCCCCGGGCGGGGTCGGCGTAGAAGTGGAACTCGTCCATCACCACCTGGCCGACGTCGGCCTGTCTCCCCGTCCCGCAGCGCGATGTTGGCCAGGATCTCGGCGGTGCAGCAGATGATGGGGGCCCCGGCGTTGACGCTGGCATCACCGGTCATCATGCCGACGCTGGCCGGGCCGAACAGCTCACACAGGGCGAAGAACTTCTCCGACACCAGCGCCTTGATCGGTGCGGTGTAGAAGCTGCGGATCCCCTCCGCCATCGCCGCGAAATGCGCGCCCGCGGCGATCAGGCTCTTGCCGGACCCGGTCGGGGTGCTCACGATCACGTTGGCGCCGGATACGACCTCGATCAGCGCCTCTTCCTGATGCGGGTACAAGGCGAGACCCTGTTGCTTTGCCCAGCTGGCGAACGCGTCGAAAACGGCGTCGGGCCCAGAATCCGCGGGCAACTCGTCGATGAGCGTCATGATCCTCCCATCGTGCCCGCATCAGCCCACGCTCCGCCAACGCCGGGGGGGCGGCGAACATTCCGCCACAAGGAATGCCGATGAGAGGTCGTGCCGCGCCTATAGAGGCGGTGAAACTACTTCCAGTGCAACCGTTGCCGGCGTTGCAACCGTTACCGGCGTTCCCGCCGCCGCATGCTGCTGCTGAGCCGGAGCGCCCCGAGGATGAGTACCGCTACCACGGCGACCCAGAACAGGAAGTGCAGCGCGGAGATGACCGCTGAGACGATCATGAACAGTACGAGCGCCGCCAGCAGGAACAGGATGATTTTCCCCATGTGCCCACGATATGTCATCGGCGGGGTTCTGGCCTCAGGCCACGGGCCTAGTCCCTGGGGGTGAGAGCATGATCGAAGCGGTGGTGTTCGACCTGGACGGCGTGCTGGTCGACTCCGAGCCGGTCTGGGAAAAGGTCCGGCGCCAGGTTGTGGCCGAGCATGGTGGCCACTGGGCCCCTGACGCGCAGCAGCGGCTGATGGGCATGAGCACCGGGGAGTGGGCCGGGTATCTTGGCCGGGACCTCGGCGTCGGCCTGCCGCCGGAAACGATCGCGGATCTGGTCATCGACCAGATGAAGGCCCGTTATGCCGAGCGCGTGCCGTTCATGCCGGGAGCGGTTGACGCGGTGCGGCGGCTGGCCGCACGGTGGCCGCTTGGATTGGCCAGTTCGTCGCCGCCGGTGCTGATCGGCGCCGTCCTGGACGGCGCGGGCCTGCGGGAATGCTTCGCGGTCACGATGTCCACCGAAGAGGTGGCACACGGTAAGCCGGCCCCGGACATCTACCTTGCCGTGACCGGGCGGCTGGGCCACCGGCCGCAGCAGTGCGCCGCCGTCGAGGACTCGGCGAACGGGCTCAGGTCCGCGGCGGCCGCGGGGTTGCGGGTGATCGCGGTCCCGCACCCGAGATACCCGCCCGGCGCGGATGCGCTCCGCCTTGCCGCGCTGGTGCTCCCCAGCCTCACCGGGCTGACCACCGAAACCGTTGCTCAGCTCGGCTGAGAGCGGGTTGACTGAAGCGCTGCGCCGCCCGGGCTGCCAGCATGGGAAGTGGAAGGAGGGGAACGCGATGGGCGAAGCACAGGTGGCTGCCAGCCAGCCGGCCGGTCTGAGTTACTCGAGCGCCCGCGGGCGATGGGTGCTGCTGGCCACCGTGCTCGGGTCGGCAATGGCCTCGATCGACGCCACGGTCGTGGGCATCGCGCTGCCGGCCATCGGCCATGACTTCCACGCCAGCCTGGCCACGCTGCAATGGGTGGTCACGGCCTATACGCTCACGCTGGCCGGCCTGCTGCTGTTCGCCGGGGCCCTCGGGGACAAGTACGGGCGCAAGCGGATCTTCGTCTTCGGCGTGGCGTGGTTCGCCGTCGCCTCCGCCCTGTGCGGTATCGCCCCGGACGCGCCGTTCCTGATCGCGGCCAGGGCGGTGCAGGGCGTCGGGGCGGCGCTGCTCACCCCGGGGAGCCTGGCGATCATCGAGGCGTCGTTCCGTCCCGACGACCGCGGCAAGGCGATCGGCGCCTGGTCCGGCCTGTCCGGCGTCGGCAGCGCGATCGGGCCCTTCCTCGGCGGCTGGCTGATCCAGGCGGTTTCCTGGCGGCTGATATTTTTCATCAACCTGCCCCTCGCCGTTCTGGTCATCGCTGTGTCGCTGCGGCACGTGCCCGAGTCCAGGGATCCGGCGGCGACCGGGCCGGTTGACATCGTCGGCGGGGCGCTGGTCACGGCCGGCCTGATCGGGCTCACCTATGGGCTGATCGAAGGGCCGACCGTCGGCTGGACGAAGCCGTCCCCGCTCGTCGCGCTGATCGGCGGCTGCGTCCTGCTGGCCGCGTTCGTGTGGTGGGAACACCGCGCCGCCGAGCCGATGATGCCGCTGAGCCTGTTCGCCTCGGCCCAGTTCAGCGCCGCCAACGTGGTGACCTTCGCGGTGTACGGCGCGCTTGGCGGGGCGCTGTTCCTGCTGCCGATCCAGCTCATCCAGGTATCCGGGTACACCCCCCTGCAAGCGGGCATCTCGCTGCTGCCGATCACCGTGATCATGCTGGCGCTGTCCGCCCGGTCCGGGGCGCTGGCCGCGCGGATCGGGCCGCGGTTGCAGATGACCGTCGGGCCGCTCGTCATCGCCGCTGGCCTTGCCCTGTTCGTCCGGATCGGCCACTCCGGGAACTATCTCACCGAGGTGCTGCCCGCCATGCTGGTGTTTGGCCTGGGCCTGGCCATCAACGTGGCGCCGCTCACCTCCACAGTCCTCGCCGCCGTCCCCGCCGAGCACGCCGGGATGGCATCGGCGGTCAACAACGACGTCGCCCGCGCCGCCAGCCTCATCGCGGTGGCCGTGCTCCCCGCGGCGGCCGGCCTGACCGGAGCCTCCTACCTCCACCCGGTGAAGTTCTCGGCCGGCTTCCACACCGCGTCGCTCATCTCTGCCGGGCTGTGCGTGGCCGGCGGCGCCGTGGCCGCCGCCTTCATCCGCAACCCGCGCAAGGCCCCGGCCGGGGCCGAGCCGGCCCGCACCCGCTGAGCTGCGGCCTGGACGCCCCGCCGGCCGGGGCGGCCGTGACCGTCCCAGCGGGTGGCCAGCAAAGCTAACCGCCGGCCCCACGCGCCCCTGAGTAGATTCGTGCGTTACGCAACTACCCGCCCACCCCTCAGCGCCGGATGGAGGGTCTTCCGGTGAACTCACCGATCCTGCTCCGTGGCGGCCTGGTTGCCGACGGCATCGGTGACACGGCAGCGCCCGCGAACGTGCTGATCGAGGGGGAGACGATCGCTTCGGTCGGGACCGTCGAGGTGCGGCCAGGTGAGTGCGAGGTGATCGAACTCCCCCCGGAAAGCGTGGTCTGCCCGGGCTTCATCGACGCCCACGCCCACGCCGAGGGACCGCTGCTTGAGCGGGGACGGGTCGACGGCGCGCTCGCCCAGGGAGTGACGACGCTGATCGTGGGGCAGGACGGCCAGTCGTGGATCGGCGCGACCGCCGCGACCGCGCGGTACCTGAACCGGTATTTCGGGCCGGTCAACGGGGCGCTGGAACCGGCCCGCGACTTCGGCGTGGCCGCGTTCGCCGATGCCGTGGCGGGCAGGCTGGCACAGAACGTCGCCGTCCTCGCTTCGCAGGGCACGATCCGGCACAACATCGCTGGCATGGCCCCCGGGCCGCTCGGGCCCGCCGAGCGCGCCGCCGCCCGGCGGGAACTGGAGACCGCGCTCGCGGACGGTGCGGTGGGCCTGTCCAGCGGGCTCGACTACCTGCCCAGTAGGCTCGGCAGCGCGGACGAGGTCGCCGACATCGCCCGGCCGCTGGCCGCCGCGGACCGCCCGTACGTCTCGCACCTGCGCGGCTACGGGCCGAAGGTGCGGGCCGGGCTGGCCGAGCTGGCCGAGGTCGGGCGCGGCGCCGGAGTCCGGGTGCACGCCAGCCACCTGTGGGGAAAGCCGGCCGACATCGAGGCCGCGTTCGGGCTGGCCGAGGCGGCCGGCGCCGCCGTCACCTTCGACATGTACTCCGACCGCCGTAGCAGCACGATCCTGGCCATGCTGCTGCTTCCGCCCGAGATCCAGGCCAGCGGCCCGGACGGTACTCTCGCCGCGCTCACCGATCCCGCGCGGCGGGCCGAGCTGCTATCTGGTGCCAAGCTCACCGAGGGCTACCTGCGCAACGTCTATTTGGGCTGCCTGCCGCCCGCCGCCGCCCACGTCGCCGGGCTGTCGGTTGCCGAGGCGGCGGCACGAAGCGCCCGGCCGGCCGGCGAGTGGGTGCTCGACCTGCTGGCCGAGGCCGGCCTGGGCGTGGGCGGTCACCTGGACCGGCCCACCCTCGCCGATGATGACCTGGCCTGGCTTTCGGTCAACGACCGGCACTGCGCCGGTTCGGACGGCATCTACCGGGGCCAGCATCCCCACCCGCGGGGATACTCGGCGTTCGCGCGGCTGGCCGGGTACTACCTCGCCGACGGGCCCGAGACCGGATACCAGCGCCTGGCCCGGCACCTGGCCACGAATGCCGCCGACGTCTACGGCCTGCGCGACCGGGGCCGGCTGGGCCCGGGCATGGCGGCCGACATCTGCGTGATCGGCCCCGGCGGGCTGACCGCCCACGCGACATACGGCGCGCCGCGGGAACTGGCCACCGGCGTGGACCTGGTGCTGGTGAACGGCGCCGTCATGTGGCGGCACGGTCAGCCGGTTACCGCACGGGCCCCGGGCCGCCTGGTCAGCTAGCCGCCCGGCGGTACCGGTCCGCCAGCTCCCGGAGGTGCTGCAGTAGTTCCGGATGCGCTCCTGGGTCCGCTATCTCGAAATCGGCGCCGAGCATGCCGAGATACAGCGCGAGCATCTCCGGCGTGTCCGAACCGACATGGACCCGGCAGGTGTGTTCATCGATCGGGTCGACGGCGACCGCCGGTGGGAGGCGCGGGATCACAGTACTGGCCGGGGCGTGCGCGATCACGTCGGCGCGGTAGTTCCACATGGCCGCGCCGGTGCCCTTCAGCACGTGCAGTGCCGCGTCGCCGTCCGGAAGCTGCCGTGGCGGGAAGCGCGGGCCCGGGGGGTGCGGGGACAGACCCATCCGGTCGACCCGGAAGGTGCGCCACGCCCGCTGGCCGGTATCCCAGGCGACCAGGTACCAGCGGCGCCCGGCGCTCACCAGGCGATGGGGCTCGACGTCGCGGCGGCTGTGGCTCCCGTCATGGCGCCGGTAGTCGAACCGGACCCGTTCGGCATCCCGGCATGCCGCGGCAAGCGTGGTCAGCGTGGCGGCGTCGACGACCGGCCCGGTCCCGGGCACCGGCACGGCGAATGCTTCGAGGGCGCGCAGGCGGCGGCGCAGCGCTGACGGGAGAAGCTGGTGCAGCTTGGCCAGCGCGCGGACGGACGCTTCCTCGATTCCGGCGACCGACCCGTTCGCCGCAGTGCGCAGCCCGACCGCCACCGCGACGGCCTCCTCGTCGTCGAGGAGCAGCGGCGGGACGACCGCTCCAGTGCCGAGCCGGTACCCGCCGCCCGCACCTGGCGTCGCGTCGACCGGGTACCCGAGCCGGCGCAGCCGCTCGACGTCGTTGCGGATGGTGCGGGTGGTGACCTGGAGGCGGGCCGCCAGTTCCGGGCCGCTCCAGTCGCGCCGGCTTTGCATGATCGACAGCAGGCGCAGCAGCCGGGCCGAGGTATCCAGCATGGAGTCAAGTTTCCCGGTAATCGCGGAACGAATCGTTCCTAGATGGCTGTGATGCTGGCGGCATGGAGAATACGAGCAGCGACATCCGTCCCTTCCGCGTCGAGATCCCGCAGGCCGACGTCGACGATCTGCACGACCGGCTCACCCGCACCCGCTGGCCGGACAGCATTCCCGGGACAGGCTGGGAGCGCGGCGTGCCCGGCGGCTACCTGCACGACCTCGCCGAGTACTGGCGGACCGGCTATGACTGGCGGGCCGCCGAGGCGGCGCTCAACGAGATCCCGCAGTTCATCACCACGATCGATGGTCAGCCGATCCATTTCCTGCATGTCCGGTCGGCGGAGCCCGGCGCGCTCCCGCTGTTGCTGACCCACGGCTGGCCAAGCTCACCGGTCGAGTTCCTGCGAGTGATCGGCCCGCTCATCGACCCCCGCGCCTATGGCGGCGACCCAGCCGACGCCTTCCACGTGGTGATCCCCTCGTTGCCCGGGTACGGGTTCTCGACCCCCGTGCGCCAGCCCGGGTGGGGCAACCTGTTCCGCATCGCCCAAGCCTGGGCCCGGCTCATGGCCTGCCTGGGTTATCAGCGCTACGCAGTGCAGGGCACCGACGTCGGCTCCGGCGTGTCCGGCATCCTGGCCATGATCGACGCCGGCCATGTGGCTGGGGTGCACCTGACCGGAACCGGAGCGGGGATGCCGTTCGGGCCGCCGGTACCCCTGGACGGCCTGTCCGCCGCCGACCGGGCGCGGGCCGAGCGGTTCAACGCCGCCCAGTCCGACGGCTTCGGCTACCTGCATATGCAGGCCACCCGCCCGGCAACGCTCAGCTACGCGCTGACCGACTCGCCTGCCGGGCAGCTCGCCTGGATCGTGGAGAAGTTCCGGGAATGGACCGACCCCGCGGCGGATCTGCCCGAGGATGCCGTGGACCGCGACCAGTTGCTCACCAACGTGAGCATCTTCTGGTTCACCAAGGCCGGGGCCTCCTCCGCGAACGGCACCTACGAGGGCATGCGGGCCTGGCGGGAGATGATGGCCCGGGAGCAGACCAGCGAGTCGGGTGCCTTCGCCACCGAGCAGGCCCGCCCACAGGCGTGGCGGTGTTCGCCGCCGACACCGCCATCCGGAGCCTGATGGACCCGGCCGGCCGGATCGGCCACTGGTCCGAGTACGACCGGGGCGGCCATTTCCCCGCCATGGAGGTCCCTGACCTGTTGGCCGATGACATCCGCGCCTTCTTCCGGGACCTGCGGTGACCGCCCCCGGCCGCCTCAGCCCTCGGACGGCGAACCGGATCGCCACTTTCGCCCCACTCACTGGCCCCGGCGCCGGCGCGGCGGTATGGCTGTTGGCGTTCGCGGCGCCACGGTCCGGCCCGGTCATCGTGCTCAGTGACGGCGGCGGAGGGCGGGGTCGGTGAGGGCGGGTGGCTCGTAGCCGCGATCGGGCGGGTTGAGCGTGGTGCCTGGCGGGACGATCTCATCGATCTTGTCGAGGACGTCGGCCGGCAGCACGACGTCGGCGGCGCCGAGCTGGCTCTCCAGGTGCTCCATGGTCCGCGGCCCGATGATCGCCGAGGTGACGGCCGGGTGGCTGATCACGAACGCCAGCGCCAGATGGATCAGGGACAGGCCGGCCTCCTCGGCCAGCCCGGCCAGCTTCTCGGCCGCTTCCAGCTTCGCCTGGTTGCCGGGCAGGCCCATGTCGAACCGCTGCGGGATCCGCTCGGCCCGCCTGGTCGCGGGAAGCTGCGCGTTCGTGCGGTAGCGCCCGGACAGCCAGCCGCCGGCCAGCGGGCTCCACGGGATGACGCCCATGCCGTAGTGCTGGCAGGCCGGCAGCACCTCGGCCTCGACGCCGCGCACCAGGATCGAGTACGGCGGCTGCTCGCACACGAACCGCTCCCGGCCGCGGCGCTGCGCGGTCCACTGGGCCTCGACGATCTGCGCTGCCGGGAAGGTCGAGCTGCCCGCGTAGCAGATCTTGCCGGCCGTGATCAGGTCGGTGAGCGCGCCCAGGGTCTCATCGATGCCGGTCGCCGGGTCGGGCCGGTGAATCTGATAAAGGTCGATGTAGTCCGTTCCCAGACGGCGCAGGCTGTTCTCGCACTCGCGAATGATCCAGCGCCGAGAATTTCCCCGTTCGTTCACGTCCTCGCCCATTGGGCCGTGGACTTTGGTCGCCAGCACCACACGGTCTCGCCGGCCGCCAGCCAGGGCCTTGCCGACGATCTCCTCCGACTCGCCGCCCGAGTACACGTCCGCGGTGTCGATGAAGTTGATCCCGGCGTCGAGCGCCCGGTCTATGATCCGGGCGGACTCCTGCTGGTCCGGGTTTCCCCAGGACCCGAACATCATCGCGCCTAGACAGAGCGGGCTGACCCGTACGCCGGTGGTACCAAGGACACGCATCTCCATGGCCCCACCTTATGGGCTGACACCGTAACGGCGGCGGCGCGAAACCAGGGCCCAGACCGTATGACGGGTGGTCCCTGAGTCGCTGCGCTCCGTACATAACGCTACGAAACAGACCGGGCCCAGAGAGCGCGAAAAACGGCCCGCCGAAGTATGATCCGGGGGACGCGGCCGGGGCCTGGGCGAGGGTCGCAATTATTGACGAGGGAGCGGTCCGATGGGCATTCTCAACGAGGCCCGCCGCGAGTTCATCGCAGCACCCGACAGCGCGAAGGGCCAGATCGTCTACAAGTGGCCCGACCACAACATCCGGAAGTACTCGCGCGCCATCATCGAGCCCGACGCGGTTGCCGTGTTCATGAACCAGGGACAGGTCAACGGCGTTCTCGGCCCGGGGCAGCATACCCTGGACGCCTCCGAAATCCCGTTCCTCGGCGGGATCGTCGACTGGGCGACCAACTCCAACGCCTTCAAGGCCGAGATCTACTTCGTCGGCGCCCGGGAGTACCCGCACTGCCGCTTCGGCGGCCGGCTGGATGAGGTCCAGGACCCGCAGACCGGCCTGATCGTTACCCTCCGGGCCTTCGGTGAGTACGCCCTGCGCGTGGTCGATCCCACCAAGCTGATCCTGAACCTGGTCGGCACCGTTGATGTGACGAACAACGAGGCGATCACGGGCTGGGTCGCGCAGCAGCTGCTGAAGGTCACCCGCACCGCGGTGACCACCCAGCTCATGTCCGGCGCCTGGCCTATCCTTGGCTTGTCCGTACACAGCCCCGACATTGAGCGGGCCACCATGCCGGCCGCCAACGAGGAGCTGGCCGACTACGGGCTCGCTATCGCCCGGTTCGGGAACCTCGACGTCAACCTCGATGACGATGACAACGCCCGGCTGAAGAAGCTGGCCGGCGACACCGCGTACAGCCGGCTGGCCGGCGGCTTCCTCCAGGCGGCGCAGGCCGAAGCCCTGCAAGGCGCGGGCGAGGGAATGGCCCAGGGTGGTGCCGCGGTGACCCCCTTGTTCCTGGGTGCGGGCATGGGCATGGCAGGCCAGATGATGCAGCAGCCGGCGCAGGCCCCGCCCGCTGCGCCGCCCGGTCCTGGCTTCGCAGGTGGCGGCCCCGGCTTCGTCCAGCCACCACAGCAACCCCCGGCTCAGGAGTACGCGCCACCGCAGCAGCAGCCGCCGCCGGCCGACCCGGTTCCGGCCGCCGCGCCCGCTCCCGCCGCGACGGTGGAGTGCGCCGCGTGCCACAACCAGGTCCGTGCGGGGGCGAAGTTCTGCGACTCCTGCGGCACGCCGATGCAGAAGCACTGCACCAACTGCAATGCCGATCTGAGCGCTACCGCGAAGTTCTGCGCCGAGTGCGGGACGCCCGTCAGCCCGCCTTCGGCATAACAGGGGCGCAAGCCCCGGTCCGCCTGCCATCCTCGTAGCGGCGCGACCGGCCTGCATTCCGGCCTGCCAGCATTCTCACCGCCACCTCGGTGGCGGCGCACGGGGTTTCCACCTAACGAAGGGCTGTCCTCGATGGACCGGATCGAATGCCAGTGGTGCAAGGCCCAGAACCAGACGGGCCGCACGAACTGTACTACCTGCGGCGCGCCGCTCGACACCAAGGATCTCGTCACCGACTCGGGCTGGGCGGAGGCGCCCCGGCTGCGGGACATGACGGAGTTCCGCTTCTCCAGCTCCACCTGCCAGATCGAGGGCGAGATCGTCCCGGTGGCTGAGCTGGCGCTGGCACAGGGGGACTCGGTGTTCTTCGAGCACCACGTGATGCTCTGGAAGGAGCCCCAGGTTCCGATGTCGGCGCTCAACACCGGCGGCGGCATGAAGCGCATGCTCGGTGGCATGCCGCACATCCTGAGCGTGGCCCACGGCCCGGGCCGCGTAGCCTTTTCCCGCGACCACGCCGGCGAGGTCGTGGTGCTGCCGCTGCACCCTTCGATGGAACTTGACGTCCGCGAGCATGCCTTCCTGGCCGGGACACACTCGCTTACTTATTCCTTTGTACGGATCAAGGGCCTGGCCAACGTGCTGCACGGCGGTGGGGGCATGTACATGGACCGCTTCGTCACCCACTCCGAGCCTGGGCTGCTGCTCCTGCACGGCTACGGCAACGTGTTCCAGAAGACGCTGCAGCCCGGCGAGAAGATCATGGTCGAGCCGGGCGGGTTCCTGTACAAGGACTCGTCGGTGACCATGAACGCGGTCAAGCAGAACGTCAAGACCGGGCTCGTGGGCGGCCACAGCATGTACCTGGCCGAGATGACCGGCCCCGGGCGGGTCGGCATCCAGTCCATGTACGTCCACCACGGCAGCGAGTAGGGGCCCGACATGTCGATGCCACCTGCTCAAGGCGCCTATACCTGCCCGTACTGCCGGATGGCGAGCGGCGGCGCGGACCGGACTTGCCCGCACTGCGGCGCGCCGGTCGACGTCCGGCTCAAGGTCTCCGACTCCGGCTGGATCGAACAGCCGCCGATCCGCGACATGGCCCGCATCCGGTTCAGCCGGTCCACCTGCCAGATCAGCGGCGCGTACGTGCCCGTCGCGGAGATGGGCCTGCACGATGACGACTGGGTGTACTTCTCCCACGATGTGCTGCTGCACTCCGACCCCAGGGTCCGGTTCGACAACATGCCCATGAAGGGTGCCTGGACGCGGATGCGGGCCGGGATGCCGCTGGTCATGATGCGGGCGCAGGGCCCCGGGCACATCGCGTTCAGCGCCGATCATCCTGGCGAGACGCTGGCCGTACCGCTGGCCCCCGGCCGGGTGATCGACGTTGCCGAGCACCGCTTCCTGGTCGCGACCGGGAACGTC
The DNA here is from genome assembly GCA_963813395.1 of uncultured Actinomycetes bacterium. GTDB lineage: Bacteria > Actinomycetota > Actinomycetes > Streptosporangiales > Streptosporangiaceae > DASXKD01. Next base: position 49,359 of record CAWEYV010000005.1, on the reverse strand, counting down.
GCCTACGACTGGCAGAACTCCAACGTGTGGTTCACCACGCCGGGCGACAACAACAGCGAGGAGTGGCACTACCCGCTGGGCCGGACGATCGACGAGTTCGCGGCCCAGGGCAGCAACGGGCTGCTCCTGCTGCACGCCCCGGGCAACACGTTCATCCGCGACCTGCAGCCCGGTCAGCGGATCCTGGTCCAGCCGACCGGGCTGATCTGGAAGGACCAGTCGGTCCGGATGTTCCTGCACTTCGAGTACCCACACGGCAACTACTGGTACACCTCGTCGAGATGGCAGGCCAAGACGACGTGGCTGGTGCTGGAGGGGCCAGGCCGGGTAGCCGTCCAGTCGGTCTTCGAGCGTCCCGAGCCGACCGGCACTGTGCGCCGCAGCTCCGGCGCCACCACCCAGTACTGGTAAGCCGCGGGCTCCTCTGGCCGGTGGGTACCGGTACCCCGGTTCGTACCAGCCGCCGCGCCGGGCCGGTCCGCGGTGGAGCGTAACGCCAGCGCGGCTGCGAACGTTTCGCAGCCAGACAGGTTAACTGTCACGATGTGAGCCCCGGTCTTTCCCCCAGAGGCCGGGGCTCCTCTTAGGTGAGCCGTCGCGGGTAACGGATGTGTGCTCGGCGGGGTCACGTGGCATACTCGGACCCGTTGCTGTTCTACAGAGGCTGTAAAACATTTACAGAACATGTAGACACCGTTGGGCGAGAGGCGGAGCGCGTGGACGACGACGGCCCCCAGCCCGCGCTCGGGGAGTCCCTGGCAGCATCCCGGCGTCCGGCCGGGGCACTGGAAGCCGAGGTGCTGGCCGTGCTGCGGGCGGCAGGGATGCCGCTGAGCCCCGGCCAGGTCAGGGAGCGCCTCGCCGGCCGGGGGCAGGGGGAGCTGTCCTACAGCACGGTGGTGACCATCGTGTCCCGGCTGCACGCCAAGGGGCTGCTGGCCCGGGAGCGGGCCGGGCGCGGGTTCGTCTACATCCCGCTGGACGCGGCCAGTCTGGCCGCCGGCCAGATGAGCCGCGCCCTGGACGCTGGCGCTGACCATCGGGCCGTGCTGAGCAGGTTCGTGTCCGGCCTGTCCGGCCGGGACGCACGGCTGCTGCGCCGGATGCTGGCCGACGATGGCCAGGAACAAGACGGGGGGTAGCGGGTGCAACTGCTGGTCTACCTGCCGTTGCTGATCCCCGCCTTGGCGGCGGTCGCCGCCCGCCCGCTCGCCGCCCGCCTGGAACCCCGCGAGGCCACCTGGCTGCTCACCGCCGCCACGGTGGTGCTGGCCGGATGCAGTACCGCCGCGCTGGCCTTGCTGGTCGCCTCGGCGGCCGCCCAGGTGCCGGTGCTGGCCGCGCTGGGACACTACTCGCAGCCGGTGCTGCGCCGCGGCGACCCGACGCCCGCCGTAACCGGTGCGGTTGCCGCCTTTGTGCTGACCGGGGCGGCGCTGGCCGTGGCGATCATGTTCCGGTGCCGGGCCCGCGCCCTGGCCGAGTCCTACCGCCGCGCCGCGCGCCTGCACGACGACGGCGCCGTCGTCCTGGTTCCCGGCCCCGCGATCGAAGCGTACGCACTGCCTGGCTCTCCTGGCCGGATCGTGGTCTCCGGGCGCCTGTTCCAGTCGCTGGACAAGGCCGGCCGCACGGCACTGCTTGCGCACGAGCGTGCCCACCTGGCTGCGCCGGCACCACCTATTCACCACGGTCGCGTACCTGGCGTCGGCGGCCAACCCGGTGCTGCTTCCCCTGGCTCGCGCCGTGGACTACACCGTGGAACGCTGGGCCGACGAGCACGCCGCCCGCGTCACCGGCAACCGCCGCCTGGTGGCCGCCACCATCGGCCAGGTGGCCATGCTGGCCACCCCCGTGCGCCCGGCGGCGGCCACCCTCGGCATCGTCGCCGCGCGCTCCCGCCGGATCTCGGTGGCCTGGGCCGGGCCCGTGCCCCGCCGGGTCGCCGCCTTGCTCGCGCCGCCGCCGCGCACGCGAATACTGCTGCTTGCCGTGGCCGTGCTGGTTCTCCTCGTTGCCGGCGTGTCCGCGCTGCAGGCCGCCAGGGACCTGCACGCGCTGCTCGAACTAGCCGACGCCGCTCACTGAACGGCTCACCCGGTCAGTCCACCTCCTGGCCGGCCAGTTCGGCCAGGAGGTGGACTTCTGTGCCGGCCAGGCCGACCGAGCAAAAGAGCGTGACCTGCCCGGGATCTGTTCTGCCTGGTGCGGCCCCTGCGATCACCGAGCCGAGGCTGATCAGCCGGCCCATGTGCGGCGTGCCGTCGAGCACGAACGGCGGCCGGTAGGCATGTGCCTGGGCCACGGAGTCGGTCACCAGCACGGCGGCCCGGCCGGCCAGCGCCGGGCCGAATTCGGCCCGGCCCCGCTGTTTGGGTCCGAGGCTGGTCACGTGACACCCGTCCGCGAGCCACGAGGGATCGAGCACCGGAACCGGGCTGCTGGTGGCGAGGATCACGATGTCGGCAGCGTGGAGGGCGTTCTGGGCGCTGCGCGCCGGGCTGGCCCGCATCCCGAGCTCCGCTTCGGCCCCGGCGGGCGAAGCTCTCCCGGCGCCCGGCGTCCCGGCTCCACACCCGCACGCCGGCCAGCGCCCGCACACTGCTGACCGCCCACAGCTGCGCCCAGGCCTGGCTGCCGGTGCCGATCAGGGCAAGCTCAGCCGCATCCGGCCGGGCTAGCACGTCAACGGCAACACCGCCAATGGCCCCGGTACGGCGGCGGCCCAGCTCATGGCCCACGGCGATGGCGCGGGCAAGCCCGGTGTGCCAGTCGTGAACGACCACCACCTGCGCGCCCGGATCAGCGCCGAAGGTGTCATAGGACCGGTAGCCGAACCACTCGCCCGCCCGCGCGCCGGTCGTGAAGATCAGCCTCCCCTGGCCCAGGTCACTGGCGATCCGGGCGGGCGCGGCAAGCACGCCCCGCTCCGCGTCGGTGATCGCCTGGCGCATGGCGGCCACCGCGGCCTGCGGGGTGAGCCTGGCGCTGATCTGGCCGTCATCGAACAGCATCCGTTCATCCTGGCAGCCAGGAAAAAGGGTGCGCCAGCGCGCTGGTTCGCCTGACAATGCGACTTGTGCCCGGCCTGCTGCGTAGCCCGTTCCGTGGGCTGCCGCGGGAGGTGGCGGTGCTGACCGCGATCACGTTCACCGTCGCGCTCGGGTACGGGATCGTCGCGCCGGCCATTCCGGCGTTCGCCCGGCAGTTCGGCGTCAGTACGGCGGCCGCGGCCAGCGTGATCAGCGCGTTCGCGCTGATGCGGGTGCTGGGGGCGCTGCCCGCAGGTCGGCTGGTGGACCGGTTCGGCGAGCATTCGGTGATGGCGGCCGGCATCGCGGTGGTCGCGGTCAGCAGCGTGCTGGCCGGGTTTTCCCAGTCGTTCGCCCAGTTGCTCGTGTTGCGCGGGGTGGGCGGCCTGGGTTCGGCGATGTACAGCGTCGGCGCCCAGACCCTGCTGCTGGTCAGCGTGCCCAGTGGGCAGCGCGGCCGGGCCAGCGGCCTGTTCAGCGGCGGGTTCCTGGTGGGCGGGATCAGCGGCCCGGCGGTGGGCGGGCTGGTCGCGGAGTGGTCGCTGCGGGCACCGTTCCTCATCTATGGCGGGCTGCTGATAATCCCCACCGCCATCGCGGCATTCGGGTTCAGGGACGCGCCGGAGCGGGGGGCCGCGGATCAGTTGCCCGCCCGGCCGTTCGCCGCGATCGCCAGTGCGCTGCGCAACGGCGCGTTCCGGGCCGCGGCGTCGGCCAACCTGGCGGACGGCTTCGCCGCCGTGGGAGTGCGTGCCGCCATCGTGCCGCTGTTCGTCCGGGACGTCCTGCACCGGTCCCCGGTGTGGACCGGCATCGGGTTCCTGATGTTCGCCGCGCTCAATGCGGCGATGCTGCTGCCCGGCGGGTGGGTGGCCGATGCCGTTGGCCGGCGCCCCGTCATCGTCGCTGGCTGCGCGGTGTCCGCCGGCGGCATGGTGATGCTCGCGCTGCTGCCCAGCCTCGGGGGATACCTGGCCGCGCTGGCCGTGGCCGGCCTTGGCTCGGGACTGCTCGACGTGGCGCCGTCGGCGATGATCGGCGACATCATGCCCAGGCGGGGGGGCAGCCTGGTCGCGTCCTATCAAATGGCCGGCGATGCGGGCACGGTCACCGGGCCGGTGGCGGCCGGCCTCCTCGTCGACACGTTCTCCTACGCCGCGGCCTTCGGACTGGCTGCCGTCGTGCTCGGCCTGGCCGCGCTTCTCGGGGTGTTCGCCCCGGAAACCCGGGTGCCGGGCTAGCCGATCGGCAACCAGGCAGGCTGAGATCACCTCAGTGTCTGGGCAATGACCTGGTCGATCCGTCTCACCGTCGCCGTGGGCGCTCTGCTCCGCGCGGGTTTGACAGGGAGCGGCGGGCGCGGCACTATGTAACTAACTCATTCTAGAACTGGATGGTTATGAATGGTTGATGACCGGCTCAGCCTCGTGTTCGGGGCGCTTGCCGATCCGACCCGGCGGGCGATCCTGACCCGGCTGGCCGAGGGCGAGGCGACCGTCGCCGAACTCGCCGCTCCGTTCAGCATGTCCCAGCCGGCGATCTCCCGGCATCTGAAGGTGCTGGAACACGCGGGCCTCATCTCCCGCAGCCGGCGGGCGACGGCACGGCTCAGCCATCTGGAGGCCGAGCCACTGCGCGAGGTGACCGCGTGGCTGGCTCGTTATCAGCGGTTCTGGGACGAAAGCCACGAGCGGCTCGACGATCTGCTCGCGGCGCTGCAAGCCGGCCCGGACGACGGCCCCGGCTCCGGTCAGGCAGCCACACAGAAAGGTAACGACACATGAGCAAGACACAGATCATCGCCGAGGCGGGCATCCCGCAGATCATCATCGCCCGCGAATTCGGTGCTCCGCGCGACCTGGTGTACCGGGCCCACGTCGACCCGGAATTGCTGGTGCAGTGGCTGGGCCCACGTGACCTGACCATGACCATCGATCACTACGACGCCCGCAACGGCGGCATCTGGCGCTATAGCCACAAAGACGCCGAGGGCAACCAGTACGGCTTCCACGGTGTGTTCCACGGCGACCCTTCGCCGGATGCCATCGTGCAGACCTTCGAATTCGAAGGCGCACCTGGCCACGTCTGCCTGCAGACCGCGACATTCGCCGAGCACGGTGACGCCACGATGATGCGCACCGTTGTGTCCTTCCAATCGGTCGAGGACCGTGACGCAATGGTCGCATCCGACATGGAACGAGGCACCCGCGACTCCGGTGACCGGCTCGACGAACTGCTCTCCAAGCTGGCAGTGGGCTGACCCGCGCTACGCCGTCGCCATCCATGGCTCCTGCGGCTGACCGGCACGGTGGAAGTACGGCCGCACCATGCGGTAAGGCCGTCTGGGCAGGTCAGCCCGGGGCTGAGCGGTTCGGCGCGCGATCTTGGCCCCCCTCCGTCCAGGATCGCTGCACAGATATCGTCCACATCGGCATATCAACAGCTCACACGCTAATGACCTGCCCGTTCTCATTGAATGGTGATTTCACCCCCTCGTGCACAGAACCCCGTTTTCAGCACGGCGGGATCTTCCGTGCTGGCCCCTCGTGGTCGACATTCTAAAAGTCATTAAACAATTCGCACGACGCCGTTCATGCACATGGTTCAAACATTCAATGTGCGCGATGCACATCTGTCCGCTCGCGCCGAACTCTGGTGGTGCCAGATTAGCTGGCTGTGAAAAGAGGCAAGACCGGCGTCATCACCCCGGTATCGGTGCGCGCAACGTTGGCCGGTGTGCCGGGATTGCCGTTATGCATGATGGGCTCTTACAGGTCACGGCGGGCGAGCAGGACACCTGCGGTAACCAGGATGACGGCGGGCCAGGCGATGAGGACCAGCAGGGACACTCCGGGGGAGAACAGGCCTGGCTGGGAGTGCCGGGCCACGACCTGATAGGCGGCGAACGGCAGCGTGAACCTGCCGATCCGGACGTTCCACGGGGGCGGCAGGACCAGGCACAGCACCGCCACCAGGTAGATCACCCCGATGGTGGCCGCTATCGCGCCCGCCGTGCGCCGGATGATCGCGCCAAGCCCGAGGCCCACCAGGACGCAGGCGCACAGGACGAAGCCCGCGGCCAGCACGGCCGCGGGTGTCCCGGGGCTGGACAGGGAAATGCCGCGGTGGCCGCCGGACAGGATCGCCTGGGTGAGGAAGAACAACGCGAAGGCGAGCACCTCGCCGATGGCGAGGGCGGCCGTCCCGGTGACGGCCGCCTTGGCGGCGAGCACCGCCCAGCGCCGCGGCACCGCGGTGACCGTCGTGCGGATAAGGCCGGTGCTGTACTCGGAGGTAAATACCAGCACGCCCAGGACGCTGACCGGGATCACCGTGTACTCGGCGTAGCCGAGGAAGCTCTCGGTGAGCGGGGTCATCGGCCCGCCCGGCGGCGGGCCCGGCGCGGCCGCGAAGCTGTGCGCGATGATGGCCGTAAGGCCGATGGTCACCAGGGCAGCGACGAGCACGGTCCAGCCGTTCGAGCGGACCGAGCGGAGCTTGATCCACTCGAAGCCCAGGGCGTCCCAGGCGCGGGCGGCCAGTGCGGGCACGGCCGGGCCTGCCGACCCGGGTCTCGCGGGCGTTGTGGAGCTGCGGGGCGGTCATCGGCGTCGTGTCCCGTCTCCGGCCGGCGGCTGGCCCGGTAGTCGGTACTGCCGGCGGTGAGATCCAGGTAAGCCTGCTCGAGCGAGGGATGCCGCGGGGTGAGCTCATGGACCGCGATCACGCGGCCGGCGGCCAGGTCCGCGATGGCGGGCGCGCCCATTCCGGTCACCGCGAGCCCGCCGTCGTCCTGCACCTCGACGGTGGCGCCGTGGGCGGTCAGCAACTCGGCCAGGTCGCTGGCTCGCGGAGAGCGCACCAGCACATCAGTGCGCACGCTGGACTCGACGAACTGGGTGGTGGAGGTATCGGCGAGCAGCCGGCCGCGGCCGATGATGATCAGGTGGCCGGCGGTCAGCGCCATCTCGCTCATCAGGTGGCTGGACACGAAGACGGTACGGCCCTCGGCGGCCAGCGCCTTGAACAGCTCGCGGATCCAGTGGACGCCCTCCGGATCCAGGCCATTGACCGGCTCGTCGAACATCAGCACCGGAGGATCGCCCAGCAGCGCCACGGCGATGCCGAGCCGCTGCTTCATCCCCAGCGAGAAGCCACGGGTGCGCCTGCCCGCCACCGCGTCCAGTCCAGTCAGCTGCAGCACCTGGGTGACCCGGCGGCGCCCGATCCCGTTGCTTCGCGCGATCGACAGCAGGTGGGACCAGGCGGTGCGCGCGCCGTGCAGGGCACCGGCGTCCAGCAGCGAGCCCACCTCGTGCAACGGGCGGATGATTCCGGAGTAACGGCGGCCCCCGACGAGCGCCGCGCCCGCGGTAGGGACGTCCAGACCCAGGATGACCCGCATCGTGGTGGTTTTGCCTGCGCCGTTCGGCCCGAGAAACCCGGTCACGTGCCCGGGACGCACCGCGAAGCTCAGGCCGTCCACCGCGGTGACCGGCCCGAAGTGCTTGACCAGCCGGTCCACCTCGATCACGCCCGCGCTGCCCGGGCCGGACCCGCGGGCCGCCATTACTCTCATATTTGAGAACGATAGCAGATTTGTGAGTGGTGGCTAGTCTTTTGTCATGGCAAGCGCGGACCTGCTGCTGCACCCGGTGCGGCTTCGCATCATCAAGGCGTTCCTGGGTGACCGGGCGCTCACCACGAGCCAGCTCGCCGCCGAACTCGACGACGTTCCGGCCGGCAGCCTGTACCGCCACGTCGCGCTGCTCACCAAGGCCGGGGTGCTCCAGGTGGTGGCCGAGCGCCGCGTCCGCGGCGCGGTCGAGCGCACCTACACGCTGCGGCTGTTCGCCGCGCAGATCCAGCCGGGCGAGGCCGCGGCCATGACCGCCGAAGAACACATGCAGGCCTTCATGGCCTACGTCGCAGGGATGCTCGCCGACGCCGACCGCTACCTGGCCAGCGGCCCGGCCGATCCGGTCAGGGACGGCGCCAGCTACCGGATGGCCGCCATGTGGCTCACCGACGCGGAGTTCGCCGAGTTCGCCCGGGATCTCGTCGCCGTCTTCCAGCCCCGGCTCGCCAACGCCCCGGGCAAGGAGCGGCGGCGCCGCATGGTCTACAACGTCATCCTGCCCGCGCCCGAACCGGCCTCCGGCGGCGACCGGAAGCCACGCGGGTAGTTCCGGAGCCGGGCTACCCGGGAGTACGCAGGGTGATGCCTACGCTGGTGACGAATGCCAGCAGCAGGATCCCTGACAGGTACACCGCGCCGGCAAGGCCCGGGGCAAGCAGCACGTAGGCAAGGCCGGATACCGCCAAAGACGCGGCCAGCAGGAAACCGGGCAGCGCCACCCAGCGCGGCAGCGCGGGCGAGGTCAGGGCCACGGCCGAGATGGCTACGGCCATGGCGGCCAGCAGGAACATCTTCACTCCGTCGAGCCGCATGAGTGCGTGGTAGGCGGTGCCCGCCGTGGTGGTCCGCCCGCTGGGGACAAGGCTGTACACCAGCCACGCGCCCAGGGCTAGCTCAATCCAGGAGAGCACCGCCGCCGCGATCCCGAACCCGGCGCCCAGCAGCCCAGCCAGCCGCGCTCCGGACTGGCGTACCGCCCGGGCCACCAGGATCACCACGACCGCCAGGGCGATGGCGGCCACCCCCTCGGCGAGCACGAACATGGTCATCGCCGCGCCGGCGTGCCCGGTGAACGAGGCTATGACCTGGCTTCCCGATGCGGCCACGCTGGGGTTTGGGGCACCGGCCAGCAGGCTGACGATCCATACCACGGTATAGCCGATGCCCGCGAGCGCGGCGGGGCGCAGCACGGCCCGGTTCCTGGCGCGAACCGGATGCGTGTTCGTCTTCTGGATGGTCATCGTCATGCTCCCTGGACCTGGCGGCAGGCGCGGGTCAGCCCGGGCAACGGCCCGGGCGTGCCTGTGTGGCGATACGAGCGTGCCCAGGTGCGGCGCTCCATGGCCATCGGCTGGAATGACCTTGTTCGCAAGAAAACAGACATTGTCCGGAAACGGTACGGGGGGCAGAATAGAGTCATGACAGCCCGGCGCCATCGCGTGGTCTGCGTGCTCGCCGACGGGATGACCTCGATCGGCGTAGCCATCGCCAACGACCTGTTCGGTGCCCCTTGGGATCCGGGCGTGCCCTGGTACAGCTACCGGGTCTGCACCGCCGACCCCACGCCCATCCGGGTGGGCGCACTGCGGGTCGATGTGGAACACGGTGTCAGCGCGCTGTCCAGGGCGGACACGGTGATAATCCCCGGGCGTGGGCTGCGCCCGCCCACCGCCGAACTGCTGGCTGCCCTTGCCCGCGCCTACCGGCGCGGCGCGCGAATGGTGTCGTTCTGCACCGGTGCCTACATCCTGGCCGAGGCCGGCCTGCTCGACGGGCGGCCGGCCACCACGCTGTGGACGCACGCCGACCGGTTCCGGGCCCGCTTCCCCGCGGTCCGGCTCAATCCCGCGGTCCTCTATGTCGACGACGGCCAGGTGCTGACCTCCGCGGGAAACTCGGCGGCCGCTGACCTCGCCCTGCACATCCTGCGCAGCGACTACGGTGCGGAGATCGCCAACACCGTCGCCCGGATCATGGTCGCGCCGCCGCACCGGCGCGGTGGCCAGGCCCAGTACGTGGAATCGCCGCTGAGCGCGCGTACCGGTACCGGCGACCGGATCGCTGCCACCCTGGACTGGGCAATGCAGCGGCTCGGCCAGCCGCTGCCGGTCAAGGTGCTCGCGGCCCGCTGCGCGCTCAGCCCTCGCCACTTCACCCGTCAGTTCCAGCAGGCCACCGGCACAACGCCGCACCAGTGGCTGATCACCCAGCGGCTGGCCCTGGCCCAGCGGCTGCTCGAGACCACCGACCGGCCCATCGATCAGGTAGCCGCCAGCGCCGGATTCGGCACGCCCGCCGCAATGCGGTCGCAGTTCCAGCAGGCCCTGGACACCAGCCCGGCCGCGTACCGCCGGACCTTCCGTGCCTCGCCCACGGGCTCGCCCGCTCGCCCAGTAGCATCCGGGTGAGGAGGGACAACATGGTCAGCGAGAACGCCGACAGGCTTGCGGTGCTCATCGATGCGGACAACGCGCAGCCCGCGATCGCTGAGGGCCTGCTGGCCGAGGTAGCCAAGTACGGTACCGCGCACGTCAAACGCGCCTACGGTGACTGGACCGGCACGAGCCTGAAGGGCTGGAAAGACCAGTTGCTCGCCCAGTCGATCCAGCCGATCCAGCAATTCGCCTATACCAGCGGCAAGAACGCCACCGACGCGGCGATGGTCATCGACGCGATGGACCTGCTGTACTCGGATCGCCTCGACGGATTTTGCATCGTGTCCAGCGACAGCGACTTCACCCGCCTGGCCGCGCGGATCCGTGAGTCGGGCCTGACCGTGTACGGGTTTGGTGAACGCAAGACGCCCAAGCCCTTCGTCGCGGCGTGCGACAAGTTCATCTACATCGAGAACCTCAGCTATACCGAGAGCGCTGGCACGTCCACGGACGCGGTACCCAAGCCGGCGCCGCGTGCCACCGCCGCGCAGCTCAAGGGGGATGCCGCTCTGGTGAGCCAGTTGCGGAACGCCGTGGAAGCGGCCTCCGACGACGACGGCTGGGCCCCGCTGGCTTCGGTTGGGCAGATCATCACCAAGCAGCAGCCCGACTTCGACTCCCGTAACTACGGCTACGCCAAGCTCAGCGACCTGATGGCCGCGGCCACGCTGTTCGAGCTGGAGCGCCGCAGCTCCGGTGACGGCAAGCAAGAGATCATCTACGCCCGGGATAAGCGCCGCCGCCGCCCCGGCAGGAAAGCCGCGCCCGGCCCGGCCAATTCCTAAGCGGCTTCGGTCCACAGCTCGCGCAGCTGGCCAGCCGCGGGTGGCCGTCTTAGCTGCCGCCAACGCCGAGGGCGGTGAGAAAAACCAGGACCAGCGTGGAGCCGGCGAGCAGCCCGTGGACCGCGACCACCGCAACAGGAAAGTTCCCTTCCGCCGGGACCGCCTGGACCGGGTTCACCTCCACCGGGATCTGGCCCGGGCGCCCCGCCGTGGCGGTATCCCCGAATACCGGGTACTGGCCGGGGCGGCCCACCCGGGCGGCGTCCCGGTACACCGCGACCTGGTCCCCGCCGGCTGCCGGGGCCGGATCCCGGTACACCGGAATCCACCGGGCGAACATCGTCACGCCGAGCAGCCCGATAAGGCACAGCACGCCGAACGCCGCCCAGGCCAGCGTCTCGCGGTCCAGGACCAGGTACGCCACCCACACTCCCAGCCCGGCCACGGCCAGCACCAGATGGGCGAAGATGACCGGCACCGGCAGCTGGCTGGGCGCGGTGTTCCGGGCGGTCACGTCGTTTTCGATCAGCCACACGGTGAACATGTACAGCCCGGCCAGCACGGCGGCGAACCAGGTGATTAAGGCGGCGAAGCCCACGGTTGTCCCTCATCTCTGAACAGGGCCCGCACGGCTGGCCCCCCTGCCCGGCGTCGCCGCCCGGCCGGCTGCGGTGAGCGGCGACTGATTCCCTTTCCACGGCAGGAACCTGTACCTGGTTCATCGCTCAGCGAAGTCGGGCCTGAGGTCCAGCCCGGCCCGGACCTGCTGATGTAACGGGGTGGCCGCCGCCAGCGGTTCGAATACCGGCCGTCGACGCTTTCTTGGGCCGGTCATGACTAGCCGGATCGGGCGTCGCAGGGAGGGCGGCGGGCGCGTGGGGATCTGATGACGCCGCCACCAGCGCGTGGCGTGCCCACTGCTGCCAGCAGTCACGAGGGAGGAGTTATCACGATGAGCCTGTTCCGTGGTCCCGGCCGGTGGAAGCTCGCCGCGGGGACGGCATTTGGCGCTCTGGCATGCGTTGGCGGGCTCCTTGCGCCTGGTGCCACGCAGGCGCAACCGACCCCCATCCGGCACGTTGTGGTGATCTACCTGGAGAACCACTCGTTCGACAACCTGCTCGGCTTCTGGTGCGACGACAACCCCGGCCGCTGCCCGGACGGCGGGATGCCATCCTCGGTGACGCTCTCGAACGGCGCGCAGGTCACGCCGCACACCGACCCGGACACGGTGCCGAACGTGAACCACAACGTCGCCTCCCAGGTGGCCGCGATCGACGGCGGGAAGATGGACGGCTGGCAGAACATCCCTGGTGGCACCTGCGCCGCCGCCACCGGCTACCGGTGCATCAGCGGATACCAGCCCCGGCAGATCCCCAACATCACCGCCCTGGCGCAGCACTTCGCCATCAGCGACCACACCTTCTCCCTCGGCGACTCCGCCTCCTGGGCCGGGCACATGGCCATGGTCGCGGCGTCGCAGGACAGCTTCCGCGGCGATAACCCGGTCCCGGCCAAGGGCGTGCAGCAAGGACCGGGCTGGGGCTGTGACAGCAACAGGGTGACCCCGTGGACCGCGCCGAACGGCCTGCCGAGCAGGTGCCCAGTTGCGTGCCCGCTCACCTGCCTGGCCTGCCGTTCGGCGGGGCGTTCGAGCACACGCCGGTGAAAACCATTCCCACGATCATGGACCGCCTCGATCAGGCGGGCCTGAGCTGGAAGCTGTACGGGGCGAGCCGGAACCAGAACGGCTACATCTGGTCGATCTGCCCCACGTTCGCTGAATGCCTCGACACCAGCCAGGACGCCAACCTGGTCCCCGACCAGCAATTCCTGGCCGCTGCCGCGGCCGGCACGCTGCCTGCCTTCTCCGTGGTGACGCCCGGTGGCAAGTTTTTCACCAGCAGCTGTCATAACTCGGTCAGCATCACCGCCTGCGATAACTGGGTCGGGCAGCTGGTCGGTGCGGTCGAGCGCGGCCCGGACTGGTCCTCGACCGCGGTGTTCATCACCTGGGATGACTGTGGGTGCTTCTACGACCAGGTGTCGCCGGGGACCAACCCGGACGGCACCGCCCAGGGACCGCGGGTGCCGGTGATCATCGCCAGCCCGTTCGCCAGGCCCGGTTTCACCGACACCACCGCCACCACGTTCGCCGGGATCCTCGCCTTCACCGAGCACAACTTCGAGCTGTCCCCGCTGGGATCCAATGACGCGTCGGCGTATCCGTTCAGCGATGCCTTCAACTTCAGCCAAACCCCGCTGAAGCCGGTGCGCCTGGTGCAGCGGCCGCTGCCAGCATCGGCAAAACACATCCACGTGACCCCCGAGCTGGAAAACGACCCCACCTAACCCGCGGCCTCAGCGGCCGATCGAGTCGAGTTCTGCGGCCGCGCCGGGCGGCACTTCGAGCGCGGCCGCGGCCACGTTCTCGCGCAGGTGTGCCACCGAGGACGTGCCGGGGATCAGCAGGATGTTCAGTGACCGCTGCAGCAGCCAGGCGAGCGCGACGGCCATCGGAGTCGCGCCGAGCCTGCCGGCCACCGCCCGCAGGGCGCCGGACTGCAGCGGTGTGAAGCCGCCGAGGGGGAAGTACGGCACGAACGCGATGCCTTGCCGCGCGGTGAGGTCCACAAGTGCATCGTCGTTGCGGCGGGCGATGTTATAGAGGTTCTGAACGCAGACGACCGGGGCGATCGACCGCGCCTCGGCCAACTGGCCCGCGGTGACCGTACTGAGGCCCAGGTGCCGGATCAGCCCCTGCTGCCGCAGCCCGGCGAGCGTCTCGAACTGCGCCGCGATCGAGCCCGGCTCGGGTGCCTCGATCCCGCCGACGCGCAGGTTCACGACGTCCAGCACGTCGAGCTTGAGGTGCCGCAGGTTGTCGTGGACCTGTTCGCGCAGCTCCGCAGGCGTACGGGCGTGCGGCCAGCCGCCTTGCTCGTCGCGGCGGGCGCCGACCTTCGTGACGATGTGCAGGTCGTCCGGGTACGGCGCGAGCGCATCCCGGATGAGCTCGTTGGTGACGTACGGACCGTAGAAGTCCGCGGTGTCGATGTGCCCGATGCCGAGGTCGACGGCCGCGCGCAACACGGCGATCGCGGCGTCGCGGTCCTTCGGCGGGCCGAAGACGCCCGGGCCGGCGAGCTGCATGGCGCCGTAGCCCACGCGGGTCAGTTCGAGATCGGCGACGCGGTAGCTGCCGCCGGGAAGGTCGGGGGATGGCATGGTTTCCTTTCCGCCCGCGGGCGCTTGCCCCGAGCGGCGCTGGCCCGCGTGTTCGGGCTCGATGCGACCGCGACGCAGTACCTGCTGAGCCTGTCCGCCGCCCGGCCCACCGCGCGGAAGCGGCCGCCCCGCGAGGTCGTGCCGGCCGGCATCCGGCAGTTGCTCGACGCGGTCGGCCTGCCGGCGTTCGTGGAGAGCCGGATGTTCGACGTGCTCGCCGCGAACCGGCTCGCCACCGCCCTGTCGCCCAGCATCCGGCCGGGGGAGAACCGCCTGCGGTCGGTGTTCCTTGACCCCGCCGAGCGGGACCTGGTCCCCGACTGGGAGCAGGCGACCGGCAGCATTGTCGCGTCGTTCCGCGCCTCGCTCGGCACCGACACCGATGACCCGCGGATCGCGCAGCTCGTCGGCGAGCTCTCCCTCGCGAGCGAGCGGTTCCGTCAGCTCTGGGCGCGGCACGACGTCAAGCCGCTCGCGGGCGCGCCGACGCGGATGCGTCACCCGCAGGTCGGCATGCTTGAGCTGCGCCGCGAGAAGCTCGCCATCGGCGGCTCGGGCGGCCAGCTCCTGGTGATCTATCACGCCGAACCTGGCTCGGACAGCGCCGGGGCGCTGGCGCTGCTCGGGTCGCTCGCCGCGACGGAACTCGCCGCTACCAAGCCGGCAGCGACGCGGACGGAGGAGGCGGCGCAGTCCCGACCCACGGCTTCCCCGCGACCGCGAGGATCGCCCGCCTGCCCGGTGGGGTAGCCCGCCGGAGCTGAGCCTGGGTCAATCCCCGGCCGGGCCGCCGCGCCACGTCGGGACCGGCCGGTCACCAAGGGCGACGGCGAGGGCCGCGTGGGCAAGCAGGCGGGTCGAGTCCAGCGTGGGCAGCGGCGAGGTGCCGGGAGTTACCAGCAGCGGGATCTCGGTACAGACCAGGGCGACCGCGTCACACCCCCGCTCCGCGAGGCCCTCGATGACGCGGACATACTGCTGGCGCGATTGTTCGGTGAACACGCCGTCCACCAGCTCGTCGAAAATGATCTTGTTGATCAGCAGGCAATCATCCTCGCCGGGGACCTCCGCGGCGATCCCCCGAGCGGCCAGCGCCCGCGGGTAGAGCGAGCCGTCCATGGTGTACCTGGTGCCGAGAACCCCCACCCTGGTCCGCCCGTCGCGGGCGGCCTGGCCGGCGACGACCTCGGCGATGTGCAGGCCGGGCAAAGCCAGGTCCGGCCCGGGCCGTTCCAGCGCCATGTGCGCGGTGTTGTCGGGGCAGACGAAGAAGTCGGCGTCCGCGCGGGCCAGCCGGTCCACGCTCACCGACAGCGTGGCCCGGATCGAGTCATGGTCCCTCGCGTCCCAGGCGGGCATGCTGTGCCCGAAGGCGATGTAATCCAAGGAGACATCGGGGTACACGTGGGAGCCGAGCACCCGGGCTCCTTCCTGGCAGAAGGCCAGGAAACACAGGGCGGCCCCCTCAGTGCTGTGCGCGAGAATGCCCAGGTGCTTCGCGATGATTCAGTCCTCCTTGGTGAGCGAGGCAGCGCTAAGTATCCGCTGGCAGGACAGGATGGCGGCAACTACCAACAGCGCGTTGCGTGCTACCAGGACGCCGGTGATCGCAGCGGATCCGGAGATCAGGCTGGGCCACCCGCTCGGAAAGATCACCTGGGTGAGCGCGGCGGCGGCCAGCACAGCCAGCGCGACCGGGCGCTGCGTCGTGCGGCCGGTGGCCAGGCACACCGCGGCCAGCCCGATGACCCAGAGCAGGTATTGCGGGCTGAGCACGGGGCTGGCGACCAGGAACAGCAACGTCGCGGCCAGTGGTACGTCCGTCGCGAACTCCGGCCGCCACCTGGCGCGGCCGGCGGCGATGAACAGCCGCCAGCCGAGCACGGCCGCTACCGCCAGGACCAGACCCAGCCGGGATGCGTCCTGGACGAGCGCGGCAGGCCAGCCGCTGAATTGCATGGCGCCGAAGCGGTACTGCACCGTGCCGGGCCAGCCGGCCAGCCGCCAGATCATGAGCGGCGTCGCGGCGACCGATTCGACCTCCACACCGCGGGCGGCCTGGTGGGCGAGGAAGCTCATCGTGGCGGGGGCGAAGATGCCACAGACCACGTCGAGCACCAGAGCCGTCGCGGTGAGGGTGCGGCGCCACTGGCCGGGGCCCGTCCCGGCCAGCAGCATGAGCGGCCATACCTTGACCGCCGCGCCCGCGCCGATCAGGACGCCCCGGATGTCCCCCTGCCTAGCCAGGCACAGGGCGGCGACCGCCAGCGCGACGGGGACCACATCGAACCTGGTGACGGTGATCGCGCCCAGCAACGGCACGCCGCACACCCAGTACCAGGCTCCGGCCCAGGACCCGCCGCGCCGGGCCCGGGTATACAGCATGACGGTGACGGCCAGGTCGCAGCCGATGGCCAGGAACACGAAGCCAGCCAGGTAGCCGCCGGGCAGGTGGCCGGGCAGCCAGAAGGCCAGGGCCGCCCCGGGTGGGTACTGCCACATCGGGTCGCTGACCGGGAAGGTGCCGTGGGACAGGCAGCATGCGTACCAGTGCTGGTAAATACCGACGTCGCCGCCCATGCGCGGGGCGATGGCAATGAGGTAAAGGGCCGTCCGCGACACGAGCCATACCACCCATAGCGCCCGCGGCGAGATGCCCCCGCGCACGCGTGCCCAGGGCACCGCCGGCACCTGCGGCCGGCGGGACCCCGGAGTTGCCCGCAGCGCGAGAGGGACGTGCATGTCTTCTGGTTGTAGCGCATGGCCGGTAACAGCGCCGTGACAGGTCCTGTCACCGTGCTGTTACCAGCGTCCGGGGCCAGGTTACGCCAGCGCCTGATCATGACCTGCCCGCCGGTCTCGCCCAGGCCCCTCCGCGCCGTCTCCACCTGGCCTGCAGACCGCCTGCAGCGCCGCGTGGTGCGCTGAGGACCGGGCCGTACGCCACGGGGCTAAAGGGGCGATCGGCTGTCCTGGGGCCACGGCGGAAAAGCAACCTCATTCCCGGCCGAGCAGGGAAGCAAGCTTGTTCCAGCGGGGAAGCGAGTTTATTCCGGCCGGTCAGGAACCAACGGGGGAAGGGCGAAGCTGAATGAGCAGCCGGATGATGTTTCTCGATTGTCCCGCGTATCTGGATAAAAACACGGGCGCGCGCTGCGGCCTTGCCGCCGAAATCAGGTACCGGTTTATCGTGAATTCGACAGACGGCCCGCTCGAGAGCGCCATGATCCGGTGCCCGTCCGGTCACTTTTTTAACGGGCCTATCGAATTCCTCAGCTTTGATATGCAGGCAAGCCCGGTTTCCGTACAACCCAACAGGGGGTCCGCAATGCCACACCGTTGCTTGTTCGTGCCGCCGCACGTACTGGCCAACATCGCACGGGCGCACGCTCGCGAGAGCTTGGAGCCCACATCCGCACAGCGGTCGGCGACCATGTCGGATCAGTTCCGGCGGGCGCGCCGCAACTTCGCGCCGGACGGGACGGTCCTCACCGCGGCCCTGGCCGGGCCCGAGTCCGCGCCCGAAGGGCTGCATGTCCCGGCGCCCGGCTCAGGCGGCAGGCTGGTCTATGACGACCTGAACCAGTTCAGCTTCGACGTGCGGTTCATCCGCGGTGAGGGCGACCCCGCTGTCCCCGGGGAGAACGCCAACCACGCCTACGACTGCCTGGGCCTGGTCCGGCAGTTCTACAAAGAGAAGCTGGGCCGGAACTCCATCGACAACGCCGGCCTCAACATCGTCGCCAATGTCAACTTCGGGACCGGCTTCGACAACGCTTTCTGGGACGGCAGCCGGATGGTTTTCGGTAACGGTGACAATGTCATCTTCAAGGATTTGACCGGCGACCTCGACGTGCCCGGTCACGAGCTGACCCACGGCGTCACCCAGTACACCGCCGGGCTGAATTACACCGCGGACCAGAGCGGCGCGCTCAACGAATCGTTCAGCGATATGATGGGCTCAGCGATCGATGCCTGGGCCAACCACCGTGACGCCGACAGCCACAATTGGCTCATCGGCGAAGACATCATGGCCGATGATCTGTCCGGCGAGGCGCTGCGCAACATGGCGGAGCCGGGCACCGCCTACGACAATCCCACGCTGGGCCGCGACCCGCAGCCACGGGATATGTCCGGCTACCACGAGCCTGCCGACCCGCACATCATGTCCGGGATCACCAACCGCTGGTTCTATCTCATCTGCATGGAAATCGGGATGGACGCCGGCACGCTCATCATGTACCAGGCTCTTCAGAATCTCTGGCCCACCGCGGTGTTCAGCGACGCGGCGGCAGTGGCCGCCGCCCAGGCCCGCATCCTGTCCGAGGACAAGCAGGTACCGCCCGAGTCCGCGCAGATCGTCCGGGCGATGGCTCGTAAGCAGGGCTTCTGGTAGCACTACGCCGCAGGCTGCATGCGGTCCCGCCGTCCTCCCATCCGGCGGGACCGCATGTTTCGCCGTTGCAGCGCCGCGGTGGGAGCGTTAAGGATGGCCCTAATAAAAGGCCCTGATGAGGGGCGTTGCGGTGGCCTGGTGAGCGAACGGGAGGGACACGAGGATGCTGGTCTCGCTTGAGCGCAGCGGCGGGTTCACCGGCCGGCGCGTCACTTCCTCCGTGGACACCGACGAACTGGGCGCCGAACAGGGAACCGAGGCGCTCCAGGCGCTCGACGCGCTGGCCTCGGCGCCCGCGCCGTCATCCAACG
Organism: uncultured Actinomycetes bacterium; assembly: GCA_963813395.1. Taxonomy (GTDB): domain Bacteria; phylum Actinomycetota; class Actinomycetes; order Streptosporangiales; family Streptosporangiaceae; genus DASXKD01. Next base: position 30,533 of record CAWEYV010000005.1, on the reverse strand, counting down.
TCGCCGCCAGTCAGCCCCGATACCACCTGACCATCCACCGCGCCTCGGGCGAGCAGGTGGTGGACGTGCTCGAAGCGCAGGTCCCGGCCGCGCTGCGCCCACTGCTCAGCGAGCTGATGCGCAGGGCACGGCCGGTGCCGTGATCGTCTCCTGGTGCGCGCCGCGGCAGGCCGGATGGTTCACGTGCCGAGGTACTTGAGCACGGCGAGGACCCGGCGGTGGTCGTGCTCGGGCTCGCCGCCCCGGCGGATGCGGCGCGGAGACGCCTAGCCGCTGCCGGTCGTGTCACGCGGTGCTGGCGGACCTACGCACGCAGGAACGCCAGCACCGCAAGCACGCGCCGGTTGTCCTGCGGTGTGTCGGCCAGCCCGAGCTTGTCGAAGATGCGCCGGACGTTGCCCTCGACCGTTCGCTCGCTCAGGAAGAGCCGCTCGCCGATGGCCGTGTTCGTGCGCCCCTCCGCCATCAGGCCGAGGACCTCGCGCTCGCGCGGGGTGAGCACGCTAAGCGGCTCGGTGAGCCCGGTGCGGTTGACCAGGCGGGTCACGATGCTCGGGTCCACGACGCATTCGCCCGCGACGACTCGCTCCACCGCGTCGACGAGCACCGCGACCTTGGAGACCCGGTCCTTGAGCAGGTAGCCGACTCCGCTCGGGAAGGACTGGAGCAACCGGAACGCGTACCCGGGATCGAGATACTGCGACAGGACCAGGACCGCCGTGCCGGGGTGGCGCTCACGCACCAGGTCGGCGCCGCGCAGCCCTTCGTCGGTGAAGGTCGGCGGAAGGCGGATATCGATGATCGCGACATCGGGGCGGGATGCGCCCACCGCGGGCAGGAAGCTGTCGATATCACCTGCTGACGCCACGACCTGCAGGCCGGCTTCGGCGAGCAACCGGGCCAGGCCCTCGCGCAGCAGCACGTGATCGTCCGCGATCGCTACCCGCACGGCAGGCTCGCGATCAATCGCTGGCGGTCGCCCAGGTCGTCGTGGCGAAGGTGGCCGCCGACGGCGGCCACCCGGTCGGCCAGGTGCGCTGACACCGGGTCCGTGGCGGGGTGCGCCGGCGCCGGGACCCCGGCGGCGCCCGCGCGGCCGTACTCAACCTCGACGACGACCTCCGGGCCACGTCGCCGCACGGCGATGGATGCACCCGGGGGCGGCGTCCGGCCCGCGCCGGTCAGGAAGTCCGCGATAAACCGGTACACGGTCTGCTCGACATGCTTTGGCAAGCGCTCGGCGGGCAGCTCACGGATCGTGACCGGGCGGCGTGCGTTCTCCACCATCGTGCGCACCGCCCCGGCAAGCCCACCGGCGGTCATGGTGCCGGGGCTGATTCCGTTCGCCAGGTCGCGCAGCCTGGTGAGCGCCAGTTCGGCGGCCCGGTCGGCGTCGGCCAGCCTGGCGGCATGGTCGCGTTCCGGTAGCCGTTCCGCATGCGCGGCCGCGAGGCCGAGCGCGTAACGCAGGCCTACCAGACGCTGCTGTGCGCCGTCGTGCAGGTCGCGTTCCAGGCCGGCCCGGGCCGTATCGGCCGCTTCGACGGCGAGCCGCCGCGCGGCGTTCAGGTCGTTGACCCGGGCCAGCGCGCCCGCCTCGAGGCGTTCTGTATCGAGAAGCAGCCGGGCCGCCGAGGCCGCCTCGGTGACCGAGACCCGGTCGATCCGCGCCGAGTTGTCGTGGATGAACGCGGCCACCTTCTCACCCGAGTCCGTGACCAGGGTCACCTCGCGGTCTGGCAGAACGACCACGTGGCCGTGCCGGTCCCGCCAGGTCCCGTCCGGCACCGGGTAGGCAACGCCCAGGGCGGCGTCGTGGAGCGCTGCCCGCAGTGCGTCGGCGGCGCTGCGCCGAGGATCATCCGCGACATCCACTGCCATCCGGGCGACCACCCGCCGCGCGTGGGCCGCACGTAGCGCTGGCACGGCCACGGCCGCTGAGAGCACGAGAAGCGTGGCGGCGGCCGCCGCGTGCCAGCCAGTGGCCGGTGCGCTGGCGGGCCCGCTGAGCAGCATTACCCCTTCCCCGGCGGCGACGGCGGCGGCGAACGCGGTCGCCGTGGCCCCGGCCGCGCCCTCGGGGGACGGCAGCCACCTGCGCGGGTGCCCGCGGGTGCGGGCCAGCGTGACGGCGAGCCAGCCGGCCGCGGCCAGCGCGGCGCCGATGGCGAACAGGCCGCCGAGCCGGGTGACCCGGGCGCTGAGCGCGACGTTGTGAGCTGCGGCGATCAGGTCGCGCGGGCAGTCGGTGCAGCCAGCGTCACGCGGGCTGGCCGCGGCTGCCGCAAGGGGACCGGTCAGTATCGCCGCCACCACGCCAAGCAGCACCGCCGCGGCGAGCGGCACTGCCGGGCCCGCGCCCATGAGCGGCTGCCGCCAGCGGCTGGGCGCCGGGGCGGGGCTCCCCTCCCTGAGCGGCCGTTGCCAGCGGCTGGCCAGCACGAGCGGAAGCGGTGCCAGGAAGGCGACGAGCCCCACGGTAAAGGGGACCGCGCCCGGAGCGGCCGGGTTCGCCCACTCGGCGGCAAGCCAGGCCGCACCCGCCGCGGGCAGGAGCCATCGTCCCCCGTTGCGGCCGTGGGCGGCTCCGGCCATGATGAGCGCGGCACCGGCCGCGATGTCGAGTACCTGCGCGGCCACCGACGGGCCCGCCAGGGATACCTCACCGCGCAGGCGCAGCACGTTGACAGTCACGCCGGAGAGCACCGCCGCGACGACAGCCCACGGCAACAGGCGCGTCACGGAATCACGATCGCAGGGATATCGCGGGCCGGGAAGAGTGCTAGCCCGCTAGAACAGCCCGCTGGCCTGGTTCAAAGTCGCAGTGAGGGTTCATCATTGGAGCAGGGGGATCTGGCCCATGGGCAACGTGCGGAGACTAAGCCGCCGGGGCCGTGCGGCGTGGCCGGGGCTCGCGCTGGCGGTCGCCGGGGCGCTGGCGGTGGCTGGCTGCACCGGGCAGGGGGCGAGCAAGGCTGGCGGCGCGCCGGAGCAGGCGCCGGCCGGAACCACCACCCTGACCTTTGCCAGCGGCGACCCGCTGCCCGTCGATAGCACGTTCGCGAGGCTGGTCGCCAAGGACTCAGGCGGGCACCTCAAGCTGCACACCATCTACTACAACGCGCGCTCCACCAGTGTCGACCCGACGATCGCCGCCGCCCTGGCGACGGGGAAGCTGGATGTCGGCGACGTCGCCTCCCGGGCCTGGGAGAGCCAGGGGGTGGAGGCGTTCCGCGCCTACCAGGTCCCGTTCCTGGTGACCAGCCGCGCCCTGCTGGACCGGGCCGTCACCGGGCCGGTGGCCGCCGGGCTGCTCGCCGCGCTCAAGCCCGCGAAGGTGACCGGGCTGGCCATCGTGCCGACCGGCATCAGGTACCTGCTGTCGACCCGCCCGCTGACCGACCCGGCGCAGTTCTACGGCGCGAAGATCCGGATCAACGACTCGGCGACCAGCAGCGAGGTGATCTCCGCGCTGGGCGCCACGCCGGTAACCAGCATCGCTGGCGGACCTGCTGCGGTGCAGGCGCTGCGTGACGGCAGCCTGACCGCGATCGAGGCCGATCCGGTCAACGCGATGATGAACGGTTACCTGCAGGTCGCGCCCTACGTGCTGGTCAACGCGCCGCTGTTCGCCAAGACCACGACGCTCGCGGTCTCCTCCGCCGTCCTGGCCAGGCTGCCCGCCGCCGACGCCGGCTGGCTGCGGGAGGCCGCCATGCAGGCCGCGGCCGGTCAGGCCAACGACACTACGGACCGGGTGGACTGGGCGTCGCTATGCGGGCAGGGCCTGAAGCCTCTCGCGGCAAAGCCGGGTCAGTTCCAGGCCCTGCACGCCGCCGAAGCCTCCACCTATGCGGACGTGGCCGGTGACCCGGCGACCAGCCTGGCCATCGACCGGATCGGGGGGCTGGCCACCGCCGAGCCCCGGATGGACACCTGGGCCACCTGTCACGGTGTGGGCGTCAGCGCCTCGCCTACCAAGGCCCTGGACGGCAGGTACGGCACCACGTTTACCCAGGCCGAGGTCGTCGCGTCCGGCGACTGCGCGGATTGCGGCAATGCCGGCACGTACACGCTGACGATCCACAACGGACGGTACGCGCTCTTCCACCCGGTGCAACTCCACAGCAACCCCAGCGAGCAGGCCGTGGAATTCTTCCGGGGCTGGCGCCCCAGCGATCCCGTTGAAGTGGGCGCCGTCTTCATCAAGGGCAACCGGGTCACGCTGGTGCCCGAGGTCAACCAGCAGAACGGGTCGGCGCCAGCGGCTTACACCTTCGAGTTGTTCCGCGGCCTGCTCACCTGGCACGTGGTGTCGGGCTCGGGCTGGGATTCGCAGCGCCCCTGGAGACAGCTGAGCTGAGCACCCGCTAGCGCGCCATCCTCGCGCCTAAGACTCACCACCACCCTCGCAAAACCCCGTCATTGATTGTCATCGCCATGCCTATTTCGTGCTGTTCCGCGTGCGCTCTTAGGCGCAAAGACCCATCGGAGGGAGAAGGAAATGAAATGTCCATCCTTGATTAACAGGCAACGGTCCAGGCGCCGGGCACTGATAGCTCTGGCCACGCAGGGTTGCCTGGCCGTAGGGCTCCTGCTGGCAGGAACCACCGCCCCTGCCGCCACCGCGGCCACCGCCGTCCCGGCGGCGGCCGCTGGGCATCCGGCACCGCGGCCGGTCCTGGCGGCCAGATACGGCGCGCTCCGCTACCTGACCTCCGCCTCCCGGGTCGGCCATGCCGGTCCTGGCGTGTCCACCTTTGCCGGGACGGGCGGCCGGGCGTCCAGCGGCGGAGCAGGGACGGCCGGAACGGTTGTGCTCAGCGGCAGCCCGGGATTCAGCGCGGTGAACCCGAAAACGGACACCGTCTACATCGCCATCCAGTGCGTGCACACCGACTGCCTACCGGGACCGCCGGAGCACGTCGTCGACATCGTCAACACCGCGAAGTGCAACGGGAAGGATCATTCCGGTTGCCGGGTCACCGGCACGATCCGCGTCGGCACCGGCCCGCTCGGCGTGGCCGTGGATCCGCGGACGGACACCATTTACGTGACCAACGGCAACGACAACACGGTCTCGGTCATCAACGGCGCCCGGTGCAACGCGGAAGATCTCAGCGGCTGCGCCACGGCGGTCGTCGCCACGATCAAGGTGGGCACCTTCCCGGTCGCGGATGCGTTCAACCCGGCCACCCGGACGGTCTACGTCGCGAACCTGACCGGGAGCATCTCGGTCATCAACGCCGCTACCTGCAACGCCACGACAACCAGCGGCTGCGGCCACCCGGCCAGGTCGATACCGGACAAGCGCGGCCCGGCCTGGATCGACATCGACCGGGCAACGGGCACGGTGTATGTGGCCGACGGCGGAACCTCAAGCCCGGGCGACACGGTGTCGGTGATCAACGGGCGGGCCTGCAACGGGCACAACGGACGTGGCTGCCGGGTCCTGGCAACCGTCACGGTGGGCGCGAACCCCTTCTGGGTGGCGGTTGACCAGGCCACCAACACCGTCTACACCGCGAACCACGACGGCGTCATCGGCGGCCAGGCGGCGGCGTTCGGCGCCCACGGCTCTGTGTCGGTGATCAACGGCGCCCGGTGCAACGCGCAGGTCACCTCCGGCTGCCACCAGGCTCCGGCCGAGGTCCCGGCCGGCGCCAACACCGGTGCCGTCGCCGCGGACGACGGGGTGCACACCGTGTTCGCCGTCAACGAGTTCGACGACACGCTGTCCGCGATCGACACCAGGACCTGCGGCGGAAAGGTGATGTCCGGCTGCGCGATCCGGCCGCCGAACGAGCAGGCCGAGCCCGATCGCGGCCCGGGATACGTACAGTTCCCGACCGCGTTCACGCTCCTTCCCAAGGCCAGCACGGCCTACGTCATGGACACCGGCGGAGTGGGCCGGATGGTCGCGGTGAGCATCGGCCGGTGCAACGCGATCACCACATCCGGCTGCCGCCACGAGCCACCCACCGTGCCGGAGCACGATGCGTTCCTGACGGAGGATCCCGCGACCCGCACCATCTACGCGGGCAACCAGGGTCAGCCGCGGATCGACGTGATCAGCGCCGCGGCCTGCCGCCCCGGGCACCTGTCCGGGTGTGCCCCGGTCGCGACCATCCCGATGCCCGACCCGCAGGCCAACGTGGGCGGCATCGATCAGGCGACGCACACGCTGTACGCCGCCGACCCGTTCAGCGACAAGGTCGCGGTCATCGACACGGCCGCATGCAACGCCGGCCACACCGGCGGCTGCTCCGCGGCCCCGCCACTCATCGCCGTCGGCCCGAACCCGGGGCCGCCCGGGCTGAACCCGGCAACCAAGACCCTGTACGTGCCGGACGGCCCGTCGCTCAACCAGGTCGCCGTGATCAACGCCGCGACCTGCAACGCCACCGACACCGCTGGCTGCGGCCAGACACCGGCGCAGGTCAGCGTCGCGAAGGGCACCTTCGTCCTGGCCGTCAGCCCGGCCGCCAACACCGTCTACGCGTCCGCCACCGGGCTGCCCAAACCGGGGATTACCTTCAGCGGTAAGACGATCGCGGTGATCAACGGCGCCAAGTGCAACGGCACCGACCACTCCGGGTGCGGGCATCCCGCCGCCACGATCAGGGCCGGGCGCGCACCGTTCGGCCTGTTGGTGGACGACCACACCCACACCGTGTACGCGGCCATCAACACCAGCGGCCACTCCCCGGGCTCCGTCGCCGTCATCAACACCGCCACGTGTAACGGCGCCCACACCGCCGGCTGTCACGGGCCGTTCCCGCACATGCCGACGGGCGCCACGCCCATCCTCACGGCGCTCGACACCAGCACCGGAATTCTCTACGTCACCGACGGCACCAGCGCCGAGGTGACCGCGTTGCGCACCGCGCACTGCAACGCCACCGACACCACCGGCTGCACGGTGCCCGGCCGCCGGCTGCCCGTCAGCTCCAGCCCCAACGCCATCGCCGTCGACCAGCACAGCAACACCGTCTACGTCACCAACACCTACCAGACCGGTGCCATCACCGTTTTCACCGGCCAGCACTGATCACGCCACGGATGAACGATGCGGGGCGGCCTTCGGACCCCCCGCATCGCCGATCCGGCTAACCCGCACCGTCACCCTGGCGAGACACCGTCGTCTGCGCCGCCGCCAGTTAGCGGTATCTCCGCGACGACACGGGTACCACCCGCAACCTCGGCGAGCACGCGCAGGTCGCCACCGTGCCCGGCCAGGCGCTCGCGCAGGCCGGCCAGCCCGTGACCGCCGCCGTCGGCGCCGCCGACGCCGTCGTCGGCCACCTCCACCCGCAGCACGGCAGGCCCGGTCACCGCGGTGAGCCAGATCCGGGCCGGCCCCGCGTGCTTGAGCGCGTTCGTGAGCGTCTCGGAGGCCGCGAACCAGGCCACGGCGGCGGCGCTAGCGCCGACCTCGCGGTCGATACGCACGTCGGCCTCGGCGCCGGCCGCGGCGGCGAGATCGAGCAGCGCCGCCGCAAGCCCCCGCCGGGCCAGCATCCACCCGACGTCGCCGGACGCGGTCCTGGCTAGCTCGTCGCGTGCCGCCTGCCCAGCAGCCAGCGCCTCGGCGACGTCCCCGCGCAAACCGTCCGGCGCGGTCGGCAGCAGTTCGCTCAGTGCGGCAAGGCATTCGCCCAGAGCGCGGTCCGGGCCATCGGCCACGTCCCGCGCGAACTGATCGCGCGCCGCGTCCTCGGCCTCAACGAGCCGCCGGCGGGATTCGGCGAGCTCGACGGCCTGCTGTGCCGCCTCGGCCGCGCGCATCAGCCGGCGTACCGCCAGCCTGCCCACCGCCAGCACAGCCTGGCGCAGCCGGGGATCCTGAAGGGCTTCCGCGTCGTGCTCGAGAGCCGCGACGACCGGACCCGACTGGCCCATCACGGTCACGACCCGGCCGGCCGCCGGGCGCGGCGCGGCCACGCCGGACGCGCCCACGTAGGGCAGGCCTGGCGCCAGCTGGTACAGCAGGCGAAGCCCGGGATCACCGACCGCGCGGGCCAGCCGCCGTTCCAGCGAGCGCGCGTCGGTCGTCCGGCCCAGCTCGACCACGAGCCCGGCGAGGCCGCTGTCCGTTGCGGCCTGGGCCGGGCGGGCCGCGAGAACGGCAACTCCGCACCCCGCCACGGCGATGGCGAGCAGCGGCTCGAGTGCCGTGCCCCGGCCGGCCACGGCCTCCAGGAGACCGGAAACACCAAGCAGCACACCGACCACAGCAGCCGCCCAGTGCCGTATCGCACCGGGATAACGAGGGGAATCGGCGAGCGCAGCCCCGGCCAGGCCCCAGCCCGCCGCCGCCGTCAGCCAGCCAAGGCCGGCCAGTGCCGGGATCGCGCGCACCCAGCAGACGGCCGCAACGACACGCTGGAACCGGCCCGCGGGCGCCGCTTGCGGCGCGCCAAGCAACGCCGTGGCCAGCGGCGCCAGCCACAGGCCGCCCAGCAGGGACGCGGCATGTCCTACCGTCCCGCCGACGACCTGGGGCGTCGCCAGGAACCAGAACATCCCGGACAACCCGAACAGCACCCGGCAGCCGCCGGTCAGATACGCCGCCCATCCGGCGGCGGCCAGCAGAGACCAGCCCGCCAGCAGGTCAAGTGCCGCGGCAACCCAGGACCAGCCGGCCCGGATGGCCCACACCTCGACGGCGGCACCTGCCACTGCTGCCACGAAGATCGCGGCACGAACGGCCACGCGCATGCTTCTCCCCCAGAGCCAGTATGGCGGCGGGCCTTACCGGGCCGCGCTGGCGGCGCGCAGTTCCACGCAGCAGTGCCCGGGGCGGGGGTCGAGCACCGCGGTGGCCGACACCGCGCCGAGGCCGTCCAGGAAACCGGCGAGGAAGGCCTGATTGATGCCGCAGACCAGCTCACGGGCCTGGTCGGTGAGTGGGTGGAAGGGGCAGTTGCGCAGCCGCAGCAAGGTGGGCGTGACGCGTACCGGCTCGAATCCGGAGCGGTCCAGAAAGCCGCTGGCGAGCGTGAGCGCGCGCTCGGCGCCAAGCCGCCCCGGCCGGGTAGCGGCGCGCTCGGCCACGCCGAGTTCCCGGCCGCGCTCCCCGGCCACCCGCAACGCTGCCTGCGCGGCGCTGTCGTCCGGCGCGGTGAGCACGGCGGCCAGGAGGATGTCTGCGAGCAGCGTGTGCTCGCGTGCCGGGATGCTTACCTGCAGGTCCACCTCGGCAGGCTCGTAGCGCTTGGGTGTCCGGCCGGCCCGCCGCAGCCCGCCCGGCCGGGCGAAGCTGGTTCGCAGCAGCCCCGCCGCGGCCAGCTTGTCCAGGTGGAACGCGGCCAGCTTGCGGGAAATCCCGAGCTCGGCGGCCACCTCGTCGCGGGTGACCGGCCCGTCCGCGCGCCGGATGAAGGCGTACATCTGCCGCCGCAGGTCATCGGCCAGTACGGCGGCCGCCGCCAGGTCGGCATCCAGGCTCACGGCTCCACTGTAACGGCCATGATCAGGGTCACAAACTACCTGCCCGCCGGAATCCGCAAGGTTGTTGACACCTATCCAGAGTTTGGCTAAAACTCTTTAGCTAAATAGGAGGTCAGGACATGCTCCCCCAGCAGTATCAGGCCAAGCGCCCGGTGACCGTGCTCGCGGGGAGCTATGGGCACCCACTGCACCCGATCCTGGTGACGGTGCCGATCGGTGCCTGGGTCACCAGCCTTGTCTTCGACATCGCGTCCCACGCCGTGCATCCCTCCGCTTTCCTCGCCCAGGGATCGCTGTGGCTGATCGCGGTTGGGACGATCGGCGCGGTCCTGGCCGCCGGTGCCGGGGCGCTGGACCTGTTCGCCATCCCCGAGCACACCAGGGCGCGGCGCATCGCGGTGCTCCATGCGTGCCTGAACCTGCTGGTGACGGCCGCCTACGCGGCCGGATTCGCCTGGCGGTACAAGGCGGGCCATCCCGCGCCGGTCCCGGTGGGGCAGATCGCCCTGTCCGTGGCGAGCCTCGCCGTGCTCGCCGTCTCCGGGTTCCTGGGCGGCAAGCTCGCCTACCGGTACGGGGTCCGGGTGGCCGACGAAGCTACCCAGGCCGACGGTTACGACGGCCCCGCGGCCCACGCCCATCCTTCACCGGCCAGCTGGACCTGACCTCAGTCACCAGGAGTGCTTGTGCTGCCTACCGCCTCGGCCCCGGCTGAGGATTCCGACCGGCCAGCCGCGCGCGCCAGCCGAGGGGGCTGGCGCGCGCGGCGGCCCCTTTCGCTGTTCTCGCGGGCCCCCGTGATGCGGCGCGCTTCGGGTGGCTCTACGGCTTGGGGGGGCTCTGCGGTTTAGGGCGGCGCGGTGGCTCGTCGAGCGCCGCGAACAGCAGCCCGCCGATCATGGCCATGTTCTTGTGGAACTGGATCCGCTGCACCTTGCGGACGTCCGGGTCCTCAATCTTCCAGTACGAGTGCCCGGCCAGGGTGGTGGGAACCAGCGATCCGGCCAGGGCCAGCGCGGACAGGCGCGGGGCGATACCCAGCGCCAGCAGGCCGCCGGCGAGTACCTGCACGGCGGCGTTCCCCCGCACCACCAGCTCGTCCTCCTCCGGCAGGGGCACATACGCGCGTATTGCGGCCAGCACGTCGGCTGCCTGGTCAACGCGCGCACCGGGCGCCCGCAGGGCGTCGAAGCCGAGCAGCACGTAGGTGGATCCGGTGAGGACGCGGGCGGCGGGACGCAGTGGCGCCAGCACTTGCCGGGTCAGAGTCATAAACGCCTCGATGCGGGTCGGGGAACTCCGTCAGCAGGACTGTACGCGCCGGCAACATGACACGGGTGCGGTGGTGTGGATATCCCGGACCGCCTCAGCATCGCGGCGCTACCTGGAGGTCAGAGCTGAATGGAGAGACGTCGTCGGCGGTGTCGAACCCGGAGAATCCTCCGTGGATTCGCCGTTGAGTCAGCTTTCATTCATCTTTCTGTAATTCTGGCGTCGCTTTGGCGTTGACCTGACGGTTTTGTGAGGTCCAGACTGACGCCAGAAGAAGGGGGGTGCGGCACCGGTCACGCCACAGGGTGGGGAGGGCTTTCCGCCACGCGCAAGCGAGCGGCCCCCGGCTGTTCCGGCAACCGCTTCTGCACGGTGCCCGGGCGGGTCGCCGGAGACGGTGCCCCTACCGGCAGAGCGCCCGGTGGTCTAACGCGTCAGCGTCTGCCGGACATGAGATCAACGCTGACTGACGGCGGGTTCCGCAGCCTCCACACGGCAACGCAGGAGGTGCGCGATGACGCGACAGGTAGGGTCCGCGGTTCGGCGAGCGATTCGGTTGCCTGGCTGGGCAGCAGTTGTGGCGGTGGCATTCCTGCTCGGCGCGGTCGTCGGGCCGATGACGGCCAACGCTGGCCTGGCGAACAACTCCGGCCGGGGTGGCCCCCCGCCGGGGGCGCCCCCGTTGAAACACGTGTTCGTGATCATGATGGAGAACACGTCCTATGACGACCTCCTGTCGCCCAGCAACCCGAACACGACCTTCATTCAGCAGCTCGCTGCGAACAATGGGCTGGCGACCAACTACTTCGGCGTCACCCACGTGAGCCTGCCCAACTACATCGCCACCACCAGCGGGCAGACCTGGAATTCCAACAGCGACGACACCGCCCAGGCGCCGCTGTTCAACCACCAGAACCTGGTCGACCAGCTTGAGGCCGCGCGCGTGAGCTGGAAGGCGTATATGGAAGATCTGCCCTTCCCCGGTGACCTGGTAGATCAGACCCCGGACGGGCTGTACGTGCGCAAGCACAACCCGTTCCTGATGTACCCGGACGTCTACAACAACCCGGCCCGGGCCGACAGCGTCGTCCCGCTGACGCAGCTCAGCACCGACCTGTCGACCGGCAATGTGCCGCAGTTCGTCTGGATCACCCCGAACATCTGCAACGACATGCATGGCGGGGCACCAACCTGCCCGTTCCCCAGCTCACCGACCGACCCCCTGCAGGCCGCGCTGTATCAGGATGGCGACAACTTCCTGCGCACCTGGGTGGGGGCCATCACCCACAGCAAGGCGTGGACCGGACATTCAGCCATCTTCATCACCTGGGACGAAGGCGGTTTCGAAGACGAGTCCCCGTTCGGGCCCACCGACATTTCGCCCGGGCCGGACTCGCCCATCCTGCCCGCGACGCCCGCCGACCCCACCACCGGCGGCGGCGGTGACCTGGCTGGCGGCACCGTCTATGGCGGCGGCCACGTCCCGATGATCGTGGTAGCCAGGGGCGTCGGGCATCGCGTCGACTCCGCGTTCGCCGGGCACTATTCCCTGCTGCAGACCATCGAGCAGAATTTCCGCCTGCCGCTCCTGGGCAACGCTGGCGACACCGTCCAGGTAGGTAACCTCAGCCCGCTGTTCCACTAAGCGGAGCGGGTGGCAGCCCTGGGAACCGCAGATGATCCAGCCCAGGGCTGCCACCGGCGCTGAGCGGTGCCGTCACCGGCGCCGTGTACGGGCCTGTGACTATCCGGGTGGCTGGAACGTCGAGGTGCGCTGCATGCCTGCCGCCCGGCCCTTGCCCGCGATCACGAGGGCCATCTTCCGCGAGGCCTCGTCGATCATCTCGTCGCCGAGCATGACCGACCCGCGGGCGCCGCCGGCTTCGGAGAGCCACCACTCGTAAGCGTCCAGGATCAGCTCCGCATGGTCATAATCCTCCTGCGACGGCGAGAAGATCTCGTTGGCCGCAGCGATCTGGTCCGGATGCAGCACCCACTTGCCGTCGAAGCCCAGTGCCGCGGCCCGTCGCGCGGCCGCCCGAAAACCCTCGGCGTTGCGTATCTGCAGGTAGGGACCATCGATCGCCTGCAGATCATGAGCGCGAGCGGCTATCAGGATGCGCATGAGGATGTAGTGATAGGCATCAGCGGTATAGCCCGGAGGCTGTTCGCCGACCACGAGCGTCCTCATGTTGATGGAGGCCATGAAGTCCGCGGGGCCGAAGATGAGGGTCTCGAGCCGCGGCGATGACGCGGCGATCTCGTCGACGTTCACCAGGCCCGTGGCGTTCTCGATCTGGGCTTCGATGCCGATCCGGCCGACCTCAAAGCCCATGGTCTTCTCGATCTGCGTCATCAGCAGGTCCAGCGCCACTACGTGACCGGCGTCCCGCACCTTTGGCAACATGACGCAGTCCAGGTTCGGGCCTGCGCCCTCGACCACCGTGATCACGTCCCGGTAAGTCCAGTGCGTGGTCCAGTCGTTGACCCGGACAACGCGGGTCTTGCCGCCCCAGTCGCCATTGTTGAGCGCGTCGACTATGGCGTGCCGGGCGCTTTCCTTCACCAGCGGCGCACAGGCATCCTCGAGGTCCAGGAATACCTGGTCCGCTGGCAGGCTCTGAGCCTTCTCCAGGAAGCGCGGGCTGCTGCCCGGGACCGCGAGGCAGGAGCGGCGCGGGCGCAGGCGGCCAGCCGCGGCAGAGGTAGCAGGCACATCGGTGGTTATATCAGGCGGCCGGGCTGTTCGTTCGTTCCTGATGGGTACCGGGGAAGCGAGCGGACCCCGGGGGCGCAGCCGCAGCTGTGCCACCCGGGGTCACTCGGGCCCGGAGGACGGGGCGGTGGCCGGGATCAGCCGGTGTTGACCGCCGTGTCGTCAACGACGAACGAGGTCTGCAAGGACGAGTCCTCGGTGCCGGTGAACTTGAGGGTCACGGTCTGGCCGGCGAAGCTGCCCAGCGAGTAGCTGTGCTGCTGGTAGCCGGTGGCGTGGTTGAGGTTGGAAAACGTTGCGATCGTGGTGCCGTTCGCGGTGATGGTCAGCTTGTCGAAGGCCGTGGTGGTGGTCCGTTCGGCGGTGTCGATGTGCAGCCAGAAGCTGAACGTGGTGTTCGTGCAGGCTGCCGGGATCGTCACGGTCTGCGACAGCGTGTCGGTGTGGGTGGTGCCGTAGCCGTCGAGCCAGGCGTCCCACGTGCCGGTGTGCGCGGGCTCGGCCGGCCCGTTCTGGCCGATCACCGCGGGAGTGGCACTCCATATGGTGTTGCCGGACTCGAAGCCTGGGTTGCCGAGCAACTGCGAGGCGGTGCAGCCACCGCCACCACCCGAGCTGATCGTCCAGGTGAAGCTGGCCGACCCCGAGGCGTTGGTGGTGTCCTTCGCGGTCACCGTGACATTGAAGGTGCCGGCCGCGCTCGGCGTGCCGGAGATCAGGCCGGTTGAGGAGCTGATGGACAGACCGGTCGGCAGCCCGGTGGCGCTGTAGGTGAGGGTCTGGCCGGATGCCGAGTCGCTGGCCTGGATCTGCAGGCTGACCGCGGTACCCACGGTGCCGGTCTGGTTGCCGGGGTTGGTCACCGTCACGGTGTTACCGCCACTACCGCCACCGCTGGTGAACGCGACCGTGCCGTCGGGGGTACCCAGGCCGGTGGGACCGTCGTAGCCCACCTCGCCGGTGCACAGGTACGCCGGGGAGCAGGAGCCGTTGGACCCGGAGGTGACGTCGAACAGGTTCGCGGTGTGGCTGTAGGGATACGACGAGGGGTAGGTACCCGCCGCCGGCGTGCCGGCCAGGGCGAACACCGAGGCGATGATCGGGGAGGACGCGCTGGTCCCGCCGACCTCGAGCCAGCCGCCCTGGCTGAAGGTGTCGTAGACCGCGACGCCGGTGTTGGGGTCGGCGACCGCGGACACGTCATTGTTGGTGCGCCGGGCGCAGCCGGTGTCGGTCTGCCAGGTGGGCTTGGCATCATCGGCCGAGCAGCCGGAACCCGTGCCGTTCCAGACCGTCTCACTCCAGCCGCGCGAGTTGGACGCGGTGTTCAGCGAGGTGCCGCCGACCGCGGTGACGAACCGCGAGGCGGCCGGGTACTCCACGCCGAAGCCACTGTCACCGGCCGAGGCGGTCACCGCCACGCCGGAGTGGTTGTAGAACTCGGAGTCAAAGGTCGGGTCGGAGGATGATTCCGAGCCGCCGTAGCTATTGGACACGAACTTGGCGCCCAGGCTCACCGCGCTGTTGACCGCGGTACCCAGGTTCTGCGTCGTCGGGCTGTTCGCCTCGACCAGGATGATGTGACACAGCGGGCAGATGGCAGACACCATGTCGATGTCCAGCGACTCCTCGACGTCCCATCCGGTGGTGCCCGCGTTTTGCGGCAGCGGGCTGGCCGCCCCATTCTGGTTCACCACCGAGAAGCAGCCGGTGCCACAAGCGGGCAGCCCCGCCGACGACCGGTAGGTGGCCAGGTCGGAGGCCGCGTTCGGGTCGTTGTAGGCGTCAATGATCGCGACCGTTTGCCCACTGCCTGCACTAGACGATGGCAGCAGGTACGCGCTCTGCAACTGGGACGGGCCATAGCCGACGCCGGCGGGGATGGCGTTGACATGGACCCCGGACGGCGCGTGCGGTTTCACGTTGGTGCGGACCAGCGCCAGGCAGGACATGTGGCCTGGCTTGGGGCGCGCACAGGCCGCGGCGTAGTCGTGGTGCCCGGGAACCGGGTACAGATGCCCGGTCACGTGCTGGTGGCCTGCCGTGGTCTGGTGTACGGCGGCTTGGGCTCCGGTGGCGGCGGCCTGCATCCCGGTCACGAGCGCCACCGCTGTGAACGCGGCAGCGCCGCCGCGGGCGGCCCATCGGTGGACGGTTCGGAGTCTCATCCTGCTCCTCACACTGACAAGAGGGCAGCGCAGCCTGGTAGGCGCGCATGGGAGAGGTATCGCTCCGTAGCGGTACCTGCGCGCACGATAACGACGTGGTAATTGGCCGTCAATAGGTGTTACTGAGAGTAAAGGGTAAGAAGAGGATGAAGCTGGATTAAACAGACAGTCGCCGGTAATGCGGTCTGGTTAAAGGGCCGCAGTGCGAGTGATACGGGTTTTGTCAAGAACCAATGTTGCCCTCAGGAGCGCATCCCGGCAGTGGGCGGTCCAGAGGGGCCCGGGCTGACCGATGCCCTACTGCCTCGCGGCGCCGGCCGGACGATCCCTAAACTTGTTGGTTATGGCAGATCAGGTGGCAGCACCCCTGGAGCAGATCAGCGGCCTGCTGCATGAGGCAAGCGAGACCCACCATCGTGTCTTCCGGATTGTGGACGGCGCCGACGACGACTGGGCCAGCTGGTATGCGGACTGGCTGGCCAACCTGTCTGAGCTGCCCACGCTGCTTGGCATCAAGCCGGTCCGCAGCGAGCTGACCTATCTGCTCGTCAGCCTCGGCAAGGAATACACCGCCGGGCAGGCGGGCGAGCCGTGGGAAACGTATTACGCGCAGAGGATCCTCGCCCACTTCCGTCCACAGGGACGCTGAGCCGCCCGAGCCAGCCTTGGCCAGGTGTCAGCCTGCGGTATCTGCTCCTTGGCCGCTCGCGGGAGGATGCGCAGCGGTCAGCCGGGTACCGGGTCCCAGCCGCGCAGGTGCTTGACGGACTGGCGGTATTCCCACTCGATGGCGTCTTTGAGCAGGTGGGCCAGCTGTCCGCCGCTGGTAATGCCGGCGACGTCGGCGACCCCGCGACGGGTCCCGACCGAGACGACGAACCCCTTGTTGTGGAAGGTGAACGCCTCCAGCGGCCGGCCTTTCAGCTCCGCGTCCAGGTTGCGGGCCACCGTCTCGCCCTCCTCCAGCGCCACCTGCGCCAGCGCGGGCAGCACGTGCCCGGTGCGTGGATCGGTCACCGAGGCGAGGTCGCCGGCGACGTAGATCTCCGGGTGGTCCAGGACGCGCAGGTACTGGTCGGCCTTGACCCGGCCGTTGTGGCCGGTCGGCAACCCTGAATCGGCGACAAGCTCGGGTGCTTTCACCCCGCCCGCCCAGACGAACACGCCGCCCTCCACCAGCTGGCCGTCGGTGAGCTTGAAGCCCTCATCGGTCGCGGCGGCGATCGCTGCGTTGGTGCGGACCTGGACCCCAAGGTCGGAAAGGATTTTGGTGGCCTTGTCGATCAGCTGCGGTGAGGAGCCGGCCAGGATGGTGGGGCCCGCCTCGACAAGCTGCACGGCGGGCCGGCCGGGCGCCAGGCCGTGGCCGCTTGCCACCTTGGGCAGCACCTCGGCCAGTTCGCCGGCCAATTCGACGCCGGTGGCGCCGCCGCCGCCGATCACCACGGTTGCCAGGCGGCGCTGCTGCTTGGGGTCGGTGGCGGCCGCGGCGTCATCGAGCGCCTTGCTGACCGCCGCCCACACTCGCTCGGCGTCGCTGGCCGAGTACATCGACAGCGTGCGCTGGGCCAGGCCGGGGATGGCGAAGTCGTTGGGCCGGCTGCCGAGCGCCAGTACCAGCCGCCCCCAGCCGATCGGCCCAGCCCCGGTGAGCAGCCGCCGGCCAGCCAGGTCGAACCCATCGATCTCGGTCTGGACGAACCGGGCCCGCGTGGCCAGCACATCCTGGATTGGGATGCGTACCGCGGCGGCGGCGCGAGTGCCACCGGCAACCCGGGGCAGTTCGGTGAGTACCTGGTGGTAGTCGTGCCGGTCGACCAGGGTTAGCCCCACCTGGGGGTGGTTGCGCAGCTTGGCCGTCAGGCGCAGGGCGGCGTGCAGCCCGGCGTAGCCAGTGCCGGCGACCACGATCTGGCCGCTGCCATCGGCGGCGGATGCGTTCACGGCGTCCTCCATGGATAGTGGCAACCGGGGCCTCGGTGGCTGGCCGCCGTTGCGTGCGTCTCCACGTTCGTGACGTCTTCTGTCTAACACCCGCCAAACCCGCGCCAGGGATCGCCCCCCTGAGGCTGTTACCCGCCACGCACTTTGAGCAGGCTGATGACATTGGTGGTGAGCGCCGGCACGAGCTTCCGCGCGATGCCGCGAGCTGGCCGCTGCGGGGCCGGCAGCAGCCTCACTGGGCAGCCAGGTCCGCCGGGATGACGATGTCCCGCTTCTGGATCTTGCCAGTCGGGCCTTTGGGCAGCGCATCGACGATCCAGACGTGGCGCGGGTACTTGTAGGCCGCGACCTGGCCCTTGACGTAGTCTCGCAGCTCTTCGGCGGTGATGACGGTACCCGGCTTGAGAGCCACTGCGGCGCCTACCTCCTCGCCCAGGGCCGGGTGCGGCAGGCCTATCACGGCGGCCTCCGCGACCGCGGGATGCTCGTAGAGCACCTCCTCGATCTCGCGAGGGTAGACGTTGTAGCCGCCGCGGATGATCAGGTCCTTCTTCCGGTCCACTATGTAGAAGTAGCCGTCCTCGTCGACGCGGGCCAGGTCGCCGCTGTGGAACCAGCCGTCGCGGATTGCCTCCGCGGTGGCCTCGGGGCGATGCCAGTAGCCCTTCATCACGTTCGGCCCGCGGATGACGATCTCGCCCACCTCCCCCAGCGGGACATCGAGGTCTTCCTTGTCCACGACGCGCATCCGCACGCCCCGGATGGGTGTGCCGATCGAGCCGGGCTTGCGCTCGCGGTCGGGGTGGTTGAACGAGGCGATCGGCGAGGTTTCGGACAGCCCGTATCCCTCCAGCACCGCGACGCCGAACGCCTCCTCGAACCCGCGCAGTACCTCCACCGGCAGGGCCGCTCCGCCTGAGATGCACATCCGCAGCACGGAGGTGTCGTAGTCCGCGCGGTCAGGCTGGTGCAGCAGCGCTACGTACATGGTCGGCACGCCTTCGAAGACGGTGACCCGGTGGCCAGCGACAATCCGCAGGGCGTGCTCGGCATCGAACCGCGGCAGCAGGGTCAGGCACGCCCCCGAGGCCACCGCGACGTTGAGCGCAACGGTCTGCCCGAACACATGGAACAGCGGAAGCCCGCCGAATATGACGTCGTCGGGGCGCGCGCGAACGATGTCGGTGCGCGCCACTTCGGTGTTACTGATGAGGTTGCCGTGGGTGAGCTCCGCACCCTTGGGGTGGCCGGTCGTACCGGAGGTGTAGAGGATCACTGCGGTGTCCTCGTCGGCGGCGTCTGCGACCTCGTCATCGGGATCGACGGTGGCCAGCAGGCCGGGGAAGCCGACCGGGTCCACGACGATGAGTTCCGCCCCGGCCTGCTCGGCGCCGCCGCGGGCCTGGTCCGCGAACCCATGCCAGGCGAAAATCAGCCCGGCCCCCGAGTCGCCGAGGTAATAGGCGACCTCCCGGACCTTGAGCAGCGGGTTCATCGGGACGACGACGCCGCCGGCGCGGAGCACGCCGTAGTACACGACGGGGACCTCGGCAACGTTGGGCATCATGACCCCGACCCGGTCGCCGGGCCGGAGACCGCGCTCGTGCAGCAGCGCGGCGACCCGGGCGCTCGCCTCGTCCAGTGCCCGGTACGTCATCGCCGCGTTGTCCACACGCACGGCCACTCGTCCGGCGTGAGCCCGGGTCGTGTCCGTCAGGTTCTTTGCCAGGTTGGTCACGTTGTTCCCCCTACGTGAAAGCTCCGATGCCGGTGATTTCGCGGCCGACGATGAGCGTCTGCATGGTCTCGGTGCCCTCGAAGGTATGGATCGCTTCCAGGTCCACCATGTGCCGCATGACTTGGTAGTCGAGCAGGATGCCGTTGCCGCCGAGCATGTCGCGGGCGTCGGCGGCTATCGCCCGGGCCTTGCGGGTGTTGTGCATCTTCGCCAGCCCGGCCACGGTAGGGGTCAGGCCGGCCTCCGCCAGACGGCCGATCTGCAGGCAGTACAGCTGCATCGCGGTCAGGTCCGCCAGCATCGAGGCCAGCCGCTGCTGGATGATCTGGAAGCTGGCCAGCGGCTCGCCGAACTGGCGCCGCTGCAGCGCGTACCGCAACGCGGTGTCGTAGGCGGCGGTGGCGTGGCCCAGGGCCGCCCAGGCACAGGTGCTGCGGGTGGTGGCCAGGACCCGGGTGGTGTCCTTGAACGAGCGCGCCCCAGGCAGCCGGTTCCCGGCCGGCACCCAGACGTCCTCCAGCGTGATGTCGGCCTGCCACACCGAGCGCAGCGACACCTTCCCCTCGATGACCCGCGCCTGGTAGCCCGGCGATCCCTTCTCCACGACGAAGGCGTTGACCTGGCCGTCATCGGTATCACGGGCCCAGACCACGACGAGGTCGGCGAGGGTGCCCAAGCCGATCCACCGCTTGCGGCCGTTCAGGACCCAGCCCGCACCCGCCTCCCCACCGCCCGTCACTGGGCGGGCCGAGGTTTCCAGGGCGACCGAGTCCGAGCCATGCTCCGGCTCGGTCAGCGCGAAGGCCCCGAGCTTGTCCATCCGGGCCATGTCAGGCAGCCAGCGAGCCTTCTGCTCCGCCGAGCCGCACATCGCGATCGACATCATGGCCAGGCCCGCATGCACGCCGAGGAACACGCCGAGACTGCCGTCGCCGCGGTGCAGTTCCATGGTGACCAGCCCGCACGCCATCGGGCTCATACCGGCGCACCCGTATCCCCGGATGTCCTCGCCGACGATGCCCAGCCCGGGCAGCCGCCTTACCAGTGGCCAGGGGATCTCGGCCCGTTCCCAGTACGAGCCGATGACCGGCACGACCTCCTCGTCGACGAATCGCCGGACGGTGATGAAGTGTGACCATTGCTCGTCGGTGAACTGCTCGCGGACGGAGAAGAAGTCCGTCCCGAGGGATTCCCCGAGATGCGCGTTCGTCACCTGCGTCATTGCCGGCTCCCCTCCGTCAATGGTCATAGACGTACGTTCCGGGCGCCTCGCAGATCGGCGCCAGCCCGCCACCGCCGGGCTGGTCCGGGGCCGCCTTCTCCGCACCGCAGCGCTTGGCCAGCCAGCCCGCGTAGTCCGGCCACCAGGAGCCATGACAGGACTCTGCACGCCGGAGCCACTGCTGCGGATCCTCCGGGCATTCCCCGGCCACCTGGTATCTCGCCTTGTCGTTTCCGGGTGGATTGACCATCGCGGCGATGTGCCCGCTGGTCGACAGCACGAACCGGTTGTGGCCGGTGAGCAGCTGGGTAGACCGGTAGCAGCTCTGCCAGGGGCAGATGTGATCGGTGATCCCGGCGACCAGGTAGCTGTCACGGTCGATCAGCGCCAGGTCCACCGGTGAGCCGAGCATGGTCACCCCGCCGGGCCGTACCAGCGCGTTCGTGACGCCCATCTGGAGGAAGTCGCGGTGCAGGCCTGCGGTCATCCGGGTGGTGTCCGCGTTCCAGAACAGGATGTCGAACGGCGGCGGCTCCCGTCCAAGCAGGTAGTTGTTGACCCAGTAGTTCCAGATCAGATCGTTCGGCCGCAGCCAGGCGAATACCTCGGCCAGCGATCGGCCGTCTAGATAGCCGCGTGCTTTGGACGCGGCCGCGGCCAGCCGTACGGTCCGCTCGTCGACGACGGCACTGGCCAGGCCCGCTTGCGCCTCGTCCAGCACGGTCACCAGGAGAGTGAACGCGGCGAGCCGGTCCTGCTGGCCGGTATGCGCCAGGTGGGCGGCCAGCATGGCCGAGATGATGCCGCCGGAGCAGGCCCCCGCCAGCGCAGCCTGCTCGCTCCCGGTGATCCGCCCTGCCGCGTCCATGGCGTCCAGTACGGCCTGCCCGTAGGTGTTGAAGTCCCACTGTGCGTACCGGGCATCCGGGTTACGCCAGGAGATCATGAACACCTGCAGGCCGCTGCCGACCAGGTACTCCACCAGGCTCCGGCCGGGCGCCAGGTCCATCACGTAGAACTTGTTGATCGTCGGTGGCACGATCACCAGCGGAACCTGCCGGACCGCTGCCGTGGCCGGGTGGTACTGGATCAGCTCGAATAGCGGGGTCCGCAGGACCACCGACCCCGGCGTGACGGCAAGGTCCACCCCCACCTCGAACGCGCCCGGCTCGACCATCGACGGCACCCGTGGAGGGACCGCCATGTCGGCGAGGAAATGCCGCAGCCCCGCCAGAATGCTGCCGCCGCCGGTGTCGAGGGCGGCCTTGACCGCCGCCGGGTTCAGCAGCGGGTTATTGGTCGGGGCCAGCGCGTCGATCAGGTTGGTCAGAACGAAGCCGACGCGTTCGGAGTCCGCCCAGTCCAGGCCGGCCTCGCCTACCACGCCTTCGGCGGTCTCCGCCGTGGTCAGGTATGCCTGCATCGCGCGGCGCAGCAGCGGATTGCCCGACCACCCGGGGTCGGCGAACCGGCGGTCCCGCCGGGACGGCTGTACCTGCGAAGTGCCCACAGCGATACGGGCCAGTTCGCCGGCCAGCCGCCGCCCGCGCCCGGCGACCAGCCGGGGCCTGCTGGCCAGCCCCGCGGCCAGGCGCAGGCCAGGGCCACCCAGGTTCACCCGGCGCAGCATGCCAACCGCCGCATCGGTAAGCAGCAGATCCAGTGGTGCCGCGGCGTCATCCGCAGCGGCTGACCTGTTCGTATCTGTGTCGGCGCTCATTACCAGCCGAGCGTAAGCCGTGGGGCGCCTTCTTCCATTGGTCGCCAGTCACGAACCCGGGCCGGCGCATAGTCCTGCGGGCACAGCGTCTGACCGTTCGCGGCGGCCCGGCTGGCAGCCGTCCCATCCATCGCTTACTGGCGAGTTCCGCCATCGCGCTTACCACAGGTGACCAGGGGCTGGCTGGCTATCGCACGGCAGACACGAGCTGCCAGCTATCTGTCGACACACTCGCCGGAATGGGTAAGGATCTGCAGGTGAAAGCAAGTGGTCCCGTGGTCGCCGAGCTGATGGCTGACGTCGCGGCGGCGGTGAGCCGCCGCGTCACTGCGGTGTCCAAGGACGTCTACGGCGTGATACTCCACGAGATCCCGCAGCTACGCGACGACAAGCCGCTGCTCGCCCTGCTTGCCTCGAGCGTCGACAGCAACGTCAACACGTGCCTGCAGATAATGCAGCACCGGATCGATCTGGCTGCCGTGCAAGCTCCGGCTGCGGCGGTGGAATACGCACGCCGGCTGGCTCAGCACGATGTGCCGCTGACCGCGCTGCTGCGCGCCTACCGGGTCGGGCACGCATGCTTCGCCGAGTGGCTGCTCACCCAGCTGGCTCAGCAATCCAGTGACGCCGAGATGATAAGCGCCACCACGCTGGAAATGTCCAAAATAGTCGCTGCTTACATCGACCAGACATCCGAAGAAATGGTGGTCGCCTACACCGGCGAAAGGGAGAGCTGGCTGCGGAACCGGAACGCCGCGCGGACCGCCCGGGTCCGCCACCTCTTGTCGGGTGAGCGGGTCGATGTGGCCGCCGTGGAGGCCATCCTCGGCTACCGCCTGCGCCAGTACCACGTAGGCCTGGTGTGCTGGGCGGGCGACGGCGCGGTCACCGCTGACCAGATCACCCGGCTGGAGCGTGCGGTCGGCCACGTCGCAGTGCAGACGGCCTGTGCGGGCGATCCTTTCTTCCTGCCCTACGACGAATCGAGCGCATGGGGATGGCTGCCGCTGGGGATCCGGGACACGTTCGTTTGCGCGGCGGACGTCACGGCGGACCTCGACGGCGACATCCATTTCGCCTTCGGCGACGTGGCGAGGGGCACGGCGGGGTTTTGCCTCACCCACCAGGAGGCCGTTGCCGCGCAGGGGGTCGCGCTCGCGAAAGGATCTCCCGTGCCGCGGGCAGTGGCGTTCAGCGAGGTCGCGCCCGTAGCGATGATGCTCGGCGCTTCCGGCCTGCTGCCAGCCTGGGTAGTCAACACCCTGGCAGGCCTGGCTACCGACGACGAGCACCACGCGCGCCTGCGCGAGACCCTGCTGGTCTTCCTGCAGACCGGGGGCAGCTACAAGGCGACTGCCGAACAATTGATGCTGCACAAGAACACGGTCCAGTACCGGATCCGCAAGGCGGAGGAGAGTCTCGGCCGGCCAGTGGGCGACAACCGCCACAACGTGGAGCTGGCACTACAGGCAAGCCGCTGGCTCGGCTCGTCGGTGCTGCGGCCTGGTGATGCACCGGTTCCTTCGTAGTTCCACCATCGTGGCCGTTCCCCGGGTCACCGCCGTGCGTTCTTCGTCATGATTGGGCTGGTTGCGACGGGGTGAGATCCTGTGGCGCTGTCCGGGTGAGCATGGTGACCCCGGCGGCCATTATCGCGAAGGACACCACGGCGACGGTGATCTTGGCGGGGCTGTTGGTGAAGCGTTCATCGAACAGCCAGACGCTCACGATGATGCTGGCAAAGGGGTTGACGATGACCAGGATCGGCTGGGACACGCTGAGCGGCCCGACGTGCAAAGCCGCCTGTTCCAGCAGCGTGCCAGCTATCCCCGCACCGATCAGTGCGTACACCGGCCAGCGGGTGAGCATGCCGACGATGCCGAACGCGGTCAGCGTGTCGGTCGCCGCCTTGAGAAACACCGCCTCCCACGCCCAGGTAAGCGCGGCGGCGGCGGCAAGGACTGCGGCCCGGCGCATCGGTGGGCCTGCCCGGCCCAGCACCGTCAGCACCGCGATGGCTGCGCCGAACACCAGCCCGGCGGACAGCCACTCCTTGGTCTCCGGGACGGGGTGGCCGCCAGAGGGCTCGGCCGCGATCAGGAACACCGTAAGGGCAACGCAGACGACGAGGACCGAGGCCCAGGCGGCAGCGGCTACATCCTGGTGGATCCACACCCGGCGCAGCACCAGCACGAATACCAGCTCGGTGACCAGAACCGGCTGGACCACCGACATCGGGCCGTTGTGCAGGGCCAGGGCCTGGAAGGCGAATATGCCCCCGGCGGCGGCCCACCCAAGCAGCCACAGCGGCTGGCGGACCAGGTAGAGCGCCAGCCGCCAGCCCTTCTCCTGCTTCGGGGCGCTGATGCTCGCCGCATGCTGGGTCATCAGGTTGACCGCGCTGCAGAACGCGGCGGCCAGCGCGAACACCACGGCCACGATCACGGCCCTGCCCCTCGCTCCCTCATGCCTGCACAGGCCGCCCTGTTGCCCTCGGTTTTCTTATTCGTGCTTATTGTGTGCTGTACGGATGTGGGCTCAGCCGGGCTAAACGATCTCGGGCTGCGAACTCGGGGTACCTGTTTTTGGTGAGGGTTCGGCGGCTGGGAGCAAGATGGTTGCGCCGAGGCCGATCAGGCCGATCAACGCCAGGACGATCATGGCGATCCCGTAGGAGCGTTTGGGGTCGGCGAGACCGGCGACCAAGATGGTGCCCGCGATCGCGGTGCCGAACGAGGACCCGAGGTTGGAGACGCTGCGCGACAGCCCGGAGATTTCTCCTTGGAGGTTCTCGGGGAAGGCGGATTGCACGATATTGACCGAGGGGGTGAGCATGATGCCGACGCCTGTGCCGATGAGGAACAGCCCGGGGGCGAAGTACCAGGCGCCGGGGTGGCCCCTCACCAAGGCCAGCAGCACGATGATCCCGGCGATGGTGGTCACGAAACCGGCCAGGATGAGCGTCCGCTGCTGGAAGTATTTGACCAGGCGGCCAGCGGCCAGCGAGGACAGCAAGATGCCCACGGTGGCGGCGGTGAAGATCACGCCGGTCTGGACGGCGTCGTAGTGCCGCACCACCTGGAGGTAGGCGGACACGACAAACGACGTGCCCAGGAGAACCGCCCATTGCACGTTCTGAGTAACCAGGGCCAGGTTCGAGGTGCGGTTGCGGAACAGGCTGGTCGACAGCAGGGCTTCCTTCCCGGCATGCTCCCGGCTGCGGATCCAGGCGAAGAACCCGGCCAGGATGAGCGCTCCCACGACGACTAGCACCGCCATCAGCGCAAGATTGCTGTCGGCGGCCATGATCCCCCCCACCAGGACGACCAGGCCCACGGCGGACAGGACCGCCCCAACGGTGTCGAAGGGGCGGGTGGGATCGGCAGGCAATGGATCGGTGATGCCGCGGGCGAGCAGCAGGATGATCACGATAATGAGGGCTTGGAAGATGAACGCGGCCCGCCAGGTGATCGCGGTGGTGATCGCGCCCCCGATCAAGGGCCCGGCGGCGGCGCCGATTCCGCCCATGCCGCTGATCACCCCGAACGCCCACGCCCGGGACTTCATGTCGTGGAACAAAATGGTAGTGAGGATGTAGACCGGCGGGATCAGCAGCGCGGTGCCGACTCCCTCGAAGATCGAGTTGCCCAAAATCAGCACGCCGAGCCCGGGCGAGAGGGCGCTGAGCACGGCGCCGATCCCATAGACCACCAGCCCGATCGTGAAACACCGCTTGCGGCCCCAGCGGTCGGTCAGCTTGCCGCACGGAATCATCAGCGCGGCCATCACCAGCAGGAACAAGGTGATGCACACCTGCACGCCCTGAACGGTGGTGTGCAGGTCGGTTTTGATGTCATTGATCATGACGTTCATGTTCGAGCCCGCGAAGCTGCAGATGAACTGCGCCAGGGCCAGCGGCACCAGCATCCTCCGCAGCGACCCCGTCACGGCCGGCCGCGCGCCCGCGCTGGTCATGACCGCGGCCCGTAGCGCTGGCCACCGATCGCGGCCAGCATTCGGTCCATATTCGACACGCAGGCTCCTCAAGTTGCGCTCTAGTCTCGCCCTGCCGCTCATGGCATGACAACACAGCAGCGTAGGGCGGATCCCCGGGCTCAGCGCAACCCTACTGCGGGGACTTGCCGACGACCGGACACGCCGGGGTGAGTCGGGCTGACTTGCCGGGCCGGATCGAGAGCTGGGCCTTTCCGCACCACATGCGCGCCGTGACGCTGGGTTGCGCACGGCCGCAGCCAGATGGCAGCCGGACCGCAACCGTGACGGGTTCTGCTGGTTCTGCGCGGCCGACCGGCGGCCGCCGGAAGCAAAAGGACCATAGCCATGATCACGCGAACCAAGCTGGTGATCGGGACGCTCGCCGCGGGCCTGGCGCTCGCCGCCTGCGGCTCCGTCGCCGGGACGTCCGGCCAGGGAAACCATGGGAAGCCGACCGCGCAGCACCAGGTGCTGCGCGGCGGATCAAGCGTCGGTGAAGTGACCGATCTGGTCGGCCTGAAGCGGGCCCACGAGAGGGGCCATAACAGCCAGAAGGCGCAGTGGGGCAGCTCGGGAAGTGCTGAGGTCAAGGACCTTGCTGCGGTGAAGCGGGATCTCCAGCTGAGGGCCGTGGGGGACGCCCGAGCGCGCACCGGCCTGCGCGGTGTGCTTGGCGGCACCCGGTCGGCCCCGTCGCCGGACAGTGGCCTAGCGGGCTGCTCATCAGTGTTGGGCGCGCACCGGGTTGCCGCCAGGGACTACCCGGCGATCGCTGCCCAGTTCGCCGGCTCGCGATGGGCGGACCTGCGCATCAGCGGTCTGGCCTACGTCGAGATCGCCACCAGGCTGCGCGCTACGCACGCCTACGGCGGCGAGACCGTTTGGTTCATCGAGCGGCTAGCGGCTGCCTGCGCACAGCACGGGCCGGCCGGCAATAAGTTCGCGATATGAAACAACTCGCTCAGGTCAAAGCGCGAGACCGTGCGGAAGGCCGGGGGGAAGCCCGGGGTGGGTGAGCGCCCGCGCGGTGCCGGTCGCGGCACGGGCGGTGGGGGACCCGTCGAAGGGCGGGTCCCCCGGCGCGGGTCAGGCGCAGGGCTTGGCGCTTGCTGGTGCGATCGAGTACAGGGTGCGTTCTTGGGGGGTGAAATCCCGGCGGGCGATGGAGCAGGCGCGGCCCAGCCAGGCCGCCACGGTGGCGGGCCAGACCGTGACGCGGCCCGTGGAGTCCAGGCCGAGAACTTCCTTGCCATCGGGGGTGTAGGCCGCGAACACCCCCTCGTCGGGAAGCAGGTGCAGGGGCTCGGCCACGGGGCGCAAATGGGCCGCCTCCCACAGCCGGATTATGCCGTCGGTGCCGGATGTCAGGATCGTCCGGCCGTCCGGGGCAAACGATGCGGTGAGGACAGGGCCCGATTGGGCGACGACGGGACCGGCGAGCAGCCGGCCCGATGCCACGTCGAAGGTGGCCATCTGCCCATGAGCTGACGCCACGACCAGGCGGTGCCCATCCGGTGAGAACCCGATGACCCGAACCCCGGCCAGCCAACTCTTCGCCCAGGTGACCCTGCCATTGGGGACCGTTAGGACGCTGAACCCCTGGTCGATGGGGTTGCCGAGTGCGACAAGCCTGCCGTCCGGGCTGAATGCGGCCGTGCCGGGGCCGAAGCCCAGGTTGATGTCGTGGCCGACGCGCTCCAGTGTGCCGGCGTCGGCGAAGTAGCAAGCGGCCCTTATCCCGGAAGGGGAGTCGCATGCCACAAGCCGCCGGCCGTCGGGCGACACGCCGAGTACGGCTTTGGGGGAGTGGTCGCCCAGCGTGGACGTCTTGTCCACCTGCCCCGTTGTGGCGTTCCATCGCCGTATCAGCGGGCCGGCCGAGGAGAGGTAGGCGTAGTGGCCATCGGGTGACAGCGCCAGATCCTCAAGGCCTTTCACCGGCCTGTCCCGTGTGGTCCGCGTGCCCGTCGCCGTATCGATGGTCGCGATCAGACCTGTCTGGAAGCCGATCACAGCCCGGCGGCGGTCGGCTGACCACCCTGCATAGGGCGTGCCCAGATTGCCGGTGCTGAAGGGGCCTTGCGCGGTGCTGGGCCGGGTGACCCCGAAGGACCGGCTACCCGTGATGTCCCAGGCGATGACCGAGGTGTCCAGGCTCGCGGTGTACAGGGTCCGCCCATCGGGTGTGAAGGCCCCATCGGTGACTGGGCCGCTGTGCCCCGCGAGGGTGAGCCGGGGCTGGCCGGTTCTGACGTCCCATATCGTGACGGCTCCGCCTGGGTGGAGCGAGGCGGCCGTCTGGCCGTTGGGGGACAAGACCATGTTGGCGGCTCCGCCGGCATGCTCGCCTGTGCCGTTCCGGACCTGCCCGGTGCGCAGGTCCTCGAAAAACACCGCTCCGTTGTTGCCGCTGACGGCGAGCGTGTGGCCGTCGCGGCTGACGGCCACGCGGGAGTCAGCCGCGACGGGCAGGGTGATCCGGCGGACGATGTGGGCCGTTTTCGGGTCGACCAGGATCGCGTGCCGCGTGGACTCGGCGATGGCGAGGATGTCGTCACCGGCCGCGTAGACGTCGACGGGTCCCCCGGACCCGGCCCCGGGGACACCGACGCTGCGTGTCTGGGTCACGGTGGCCACGTCGTAGAAGAGGACCGGCCCGATGCCGGACTCGACCGCCACCGCGCGGCCGTCGCGTGTCCAGGTCAGAGACGCTCCCGAGGCATCGCTGTTCCCGGGCAGGGGCAGATGGCGCCACAGACTCCGGCGGGCGAGGTCCCAGACCACAACCTCGAGACCGAAGTCACTCGTACTTGTGTTGACCGTCAAAACGGCGACTCGCCGGCCGTCTGGCGAGAAGGCGATCCCCCCGCTCCTGCCGCCGATCTGCACGGGATTACCGATCCGGCGCATCGTCCGCGTGTCCCAGAACATCAGCGTGCCGTTCTCGTCGCTCGTGGCAAGGGTGTGGCCATCGGGGCTTACGGCGACACCTAGCAGCCCGTCGCCGCCGGTGCGGACCTGGCGGAGGGCGTGCGGGCTGCGTTGCAGCGCGGTGAAAAGGTCGCCCTCGGTCTCCAGCAATGGGTCGGTGCGCACGGCGGCAGCCGCCAGCAGCAGCGAGCGGTCCAGATCCGGCTCGATGAGCGCCCGGGCACCCAGCCGCCGCGCCTCAGCGCTGCGTTGCGCCGCCTCAGCGCTGCGTTGCGCCGCGCGGGCCTGACCGCGCTGCTGCACGGCGAGGGCGCCGGCCACGGCGGAGAAAAGCAGCAGCGCCATGACGCCGGCGAGGACCACGCGCAGCCGGCGGCCCGCCCGGGCCTCCCGGGCGCGCGCCTGGGCCTCTTGGGCACGCGCTCGTGCCTCCCGGTCGGCGCGCTCGCGCTGCTCCCGCAGCTCGCGATCGGCCGCCCCGCGGCTCGCCGCAAGGAACTCCTCTTCGATGGCGTTGAGGTCGCCGGCGTGCCCGCCCGCCCAATCCAGGGCGCTGGCCAGCCGGGCCCCGCGATAGAGCTCCGCGTCAGGCCGGCCGGACTGGGCCCACTCCCGGGCGGCGGGCGCGAGGTGCCGGCGAAGGGCTCGGCCCTGCTCGTCCTCCTCCAGCCAGCGGGCCAGCCGGGGCCAGTGCGACAGCAGCGCCTCGTGCGCCACCTCCACCGTGTCGTCCCCCGCCGTCAGCAGCCGGCGGCCGACAAGAACATCAAGGGCGCGCCGTGCCGCCTTATCGCCGGGCGCGGCCACCTCCGCCAGCGGCACCCGGCGGCGCACCGGCCGCCCCGCCTCGCCGGTGTCGGCGAGCCGGACCAGGATGCGCCGCGCCGCCTCCTGCTCGGCCGGTGCCAGCCGGGCGTACGCAGAATCGGCGAGCCGGGCCAGCGCGCCGGAAACCCCGCCCGCCGCCAGGTAGCCAGCGTGGGTGAGGGCGCGGCCGCGGCGGCGCTCCCAGGTGTCCAGCAGCGCCGTGGACAGCAGCGGCAAGCCACCCGGGCGGCCACGCACATCCCCGACGACCGCATCGAGGAGATCAGGCTCGACCTCCAGTCCCGCATACCTCGCCGGCCCCTCGACCGCCCGCCGCACCTCGTCGTCGCTCATCGGCCCGACCAGGACCGCGCCGTCCGCGACGCGGGATGCCAGCTCCTGGTACTGGGCGCACGATCCCAGGAAGTCCGCGCGGACCGCCAGGATCACCCGCGCAGGTGCAGAACCCGGCTCGAGGAGGCCGAGAAGCTCGGCGACAAAGCCCGCCCGCTCGCCCTCGTCGCCGCATGCGGTGAACAGCTCCTCGAACTGGTCGACCACCACGA
>CAWEYV010000004.1:0-40290 GCA_963813395.1 uncultured Actinomycetes bacterium | reverse complement strand
AAAGCAATGGCCGTTGACCTGCGGACCCGGCTGGCTCACGTGGAGCTGCCGAACCCCATTCTCACCGCGTCGGGTTGTGCTGGCTCGGGCCGCGAGCTGGCCCAGTTCTTCGACGTCGCCAAGATCGGTGCCGTCGTCACCAAGTCGGTCATGCTGGCGCCGCGCGCGGGCCGCCCCACCCCCCGGATGGCCGAGACCCCGAGCGGCATGCTCAACTCGATCGGGCTGCAGGGCCCGGGAATCGATGCGTTCCTGCAGCGCGACCTGCCCTGGCTGCTGTCGCGGGGCGCGCGCGCCGTGGTATCCATCGCGGGCGGCACCGTGGACGAGTACGCCGAACTGGCCGGCGCTGTCCGATGCGTCCGGGGTGACCGCGGTCGAGGTGAACATCTCCTGCCCGAACGTGGAGGACCGGGGCCAGGTCTTCGCCTGTGATCCCGGCGCCGCCGCCGCGGTGATCGAGGCGGTGCGGGGCAGGCTCCGCTATGACATCCCGGTCTTCGCGAAGCTGTCCCCGGACGTTACCGACATCGTCGCGATCGCGCGGGCCTGCGTGACCGCGGGTGCCGACGGCCTTTCGATGATCAACACTCTGCTCGGCATGACGATCGACCCGAAGACCCTTCGCCCGGTCCTGGCCGGCACCACCGGCGGGCTGTCCGGCCCGGCCATCCGCCCCGTTGCGGTCCGCTGCGTCTGGCAGGTCCACGAGGCCTTCCCCGACATCCCGATCATCGGGATGGGTGGGGTACGGTCCGGCTGGGATGCCCTGGAGCTGATCCTGGCCGGCGCGGCGATGGTCAGCGTCGGCACGGCGATCTTCCATGACCCGTCGGCGTGCCTGCGCATCGTCCGCGAGCTGGACGAGGAACTGGCCAGCCGCGGAGTGGACCGCCTCGCCGACGTGATCGGCCTGGCCCAGGAGTCGCCCCAGCGAACGGGCCGGAAACTGTCAGGGAACGTCTTGTAACGTGTTGTTACCGGGCCGGAGGAGGAGCCTTGACCCAGCCTGCGCCGATCGCCGTCGCACTCGACGCGCCAAACTTGGAGACCGCCGCTCGCTGGGCCGGCCTGGTCACCCCCCACGTCAGCACCGTCAAGGTCGGACTGGAGCTGTACCTGCGGTACGGGCCGGGGATCGTGGCGTCGATCCGCGGGGCGAGCGGGGTCAAGATCTTCCTGGACCTGAAGCTGCACGACATCCCGGCAACGGTGGCCGGTGCCGCACGCGCGGTGGCCCGGCTGCATCCCGATGTGCTGACGGTGCACGCGGCCGGCGGGCCTGACGTGATCCGTGCGGCAGTGGGGGCGGCTCCGGACACCATGATTGCCGCGGTCACCGTGCTCACCTCGCTGGGCGAGGCGGACCTGGAGCGGATCGGCGTGGGCGGCCCGCTCAGCGATGCGGTGCGCCGGCTGGCCGTGCTCGCGGTCGGCGCCGGGGCGCGCGGCCTGGTCTGCTCACCGCGGGAGGTCGCCGTCGTCCGGGCCGAGGTGGGCCCGGACGTCACGCTGATCACGCCCGGGGTACGCCCGGCCGGTACCGACGCCCACGACCAGGCGCGGACGGCCACCCCCGAGGAGGCACTGCGGGCCGGGGCGAACCTGCTGGTGATCGGGCGGCCCATCACCAGTGCGCCGGACCCGGGCGCGGCGGCGGCGGCGATCGCGGCCCCGTTGCGCCGCCTTACCCCGGCCCAGGGCTGACCGCCGGGGCTTGCATTGGGCGCCGCGATCCTTTTTTGGCGCCCTCTTACGGTTGCTGGGAGCCGGTCACCCGAGCGGTCGCGGTGCCTTCCGCCCGCCCGGCGGGCCGGGGCGCAGAACCCGCTCTTGAGGCCGGTAGTATCGAAGAGACGACTGGCCGTGAAGGGGCCCCCGACCAGGTCCGTCGCCCTGTGTGCCGAGGTTCGGCTCCGGGCCCGGCGGTGACCTTGATGACCGGGTAGGCGCCGATATGGCTACGCTGAGTGATATTTCACTTTCGGAGAGTAGTATCACTCAATTTATAGCGTGTTAAACGGGCATTCGCGTTGCTTTGGAGAGCCGGACTCGCTACTTTCCCCTTCCGAACCAATGTTTTCTATTAGAAACCCGAGGTGACCCGGAGTGGCTCTTCCTCCCCTCACTCCCGATCAGCGTGCAGCGGCCCTGGAGAAGGCGGCGAAGGCACGCAAGGATCGTGCGGAGGTCAAGAACAACCTGAAGCGTGGCGCTATCACCCTGCCGTCCGTACTGAAGCAGGGCCAGACCGACGACACGGTGGGCAAGATGAAGGTCTCGGCGCTCCTTGAGGCCATGCCAGGAGTTGGCAAGGTGCGGGCACGCCAGATCATGGAGCGGCTTGGCATCGCGGAATCGCGGCGAGTCCGCGGGCTGGGTGCCAATCAGCGCACCGCACTGGAGAACGAGTTCGGCGGTGATATCTGACCCAGCAGGGTGACCCCGGGGACGAGCGCGGGGAACTCGGTTCCACGGCCGATTCGCCCGTCCATCGCGTGTGCGGTGGCGCGCTTGCCCCCGGTGGCGCCAGGCAGGCCCGGCTGACAGTCCTTTCCGGCCCTTCCGGCGTGGGCAAGAGCACGGTGGTAGCTGGGTTGCGCGCAGAACGTCCGGAGATCTGGCTCTCGGTTTCCGCGACCACGCGCGCACCGCGGCCCGGCGAGGTGAATGGCCGTGAATATCATTTTGTGAGCGAGGAGGCCTTCGCGGCGATGGTTGCCCGGGGCGAGTTGCTCGAGTGGGCAAGGTTCGCGGGCAAGATGTATGGCACCCCGCGGGCGCCCGTGGAAGAGCGGCTGGCGGCCGGGACGCCGACGCTGCTGGAGATCGACATCGAAGGTGCGCGGCAGGTGCGCCGGGAGGTTCCTGGCGCGCTCCTGGTCTTCCTGGCGCCACCGTCGCGCGAGGAACTGGCGCGCCGGCTCACCGGCCGGGGCACCGAGCCTCCCGCGGTCATCGCGCGCCGGCTGGACGTGGCGAGGCAGGAGATCGAAGCCGGCCGTGAGTTCGATATCACGCTGGTGAGCACATCCGTCGAAGACGTGCGCAGGCAGCTGGTAGTCTTGATGACGGCCTGATGGCCATTGCGCGGTTAAGCATGCCCTAGTACGGAAGGCACACTGTGGCAGGGATTACCACTGCGGACGGTATTATCAACCCGCCCATCGACGACCTGCTCGATGTGGTGGACAGCAAGTACCGTCTGGTGATCATGGCGGCCAAGCGGGCACGGCAGATCAACGCCTACTACGCCCAGCTGGGTGAGGGCTTGCTCGAATACGTGGGCCCGCTGGTCGAGACCCGGGTTCAGGAGAAGCCGCTGTCGATTGCGCTGCGGGAGATCCGCGAGGGTCTGCTGTCCGCCGTGGAGACGGCAGAGCCCTGACAGGGACGGTGCCTTAGTACGTGTCGGCCCGCGTCATCCTCGGCGTTGGTGCCGGGATCGCCGCCTACAAGGCCTGTGAGCTGCTCCGTCGGCTGACCGAGTCCGGGCACCAGGTGCGGGTCGTGCCAACCGCGGATTCATTGCGTTTCGTCGGCGCCGCTAGCTGGGCGGCCCTGTCTGGCGAGCCGGTCACCACGAGCCCCTGGGACGACGTGCACGAGGTGCCGCACGTCCGGCTTGGGCAGACCGCCGACCTGGTCTTCGTCGCCCCCGCCACGGCTGACCTGCTCGCCCGCGCGGCCACCGGGCGGGCGGATGACCTGCTCACGTCGGTCCTGCTGACCGCGCGCTGCCCCGTGGTCTTCGCCCCGGCGATGCACACCGAGATGTGGGAGCACCCCGCCACGAGGGCCAACGTCGCCACCCTCCGGAGCCGCGGCTGCCTGGTCCTCGACCCTGCCTCGGGCAGGCTGACCGGGCCCGACACCGGTCCGGGGCGGCTCCCGGAGCCGGACGAGCTCTGGCAGGTGGCGGTCCGGGTGCTCGCCCGGGGACCGGCCGGCCTGACACAGGACCTCGCGGGGCGCCGGGTGGTGGTGAGCGCGGGCGGGACCAGGGAGGAGATCGACCCGGTGCGGTTCATCGGCAACTGGTCGTCCGGGAAGCAGGGCTATGCGCTGGCCCGCGCCGCGGTCGCCAGGGGAGCCGAGGTGACGCTGGTCGCGGCGAACGTCGAGGCGGCCGACCCGGCCGGGGTCACCGTGATCCGGGTCACCTCAGCTTGTGAGATGCGGTCAGCGGTGCTGGCCGCCGCCGCTGGCGCCGATGCCGTGGTGATGGCCGCCGCGGTGGCCGATTACCGGCCGGCGGCCAGAAGCGAGGAGAAGATCAAGAAGGCGGGGACGGCGCCCGCCCCGCTGCCCCTGGTGGAGAACCCCGACATCCTCCGGGAACTCACCGCCACGCGGGTGCCTGGGCAGGTCATCACGGGCTTCGCCGCCGAAACCGGCAACGTGGCCGAGAACGGCCGGGCGAAGCTCGCCGCCAAGGGATGCGACCTGCTTGTCGTCAACCAGGTCGGGTCCGGGCTCGCGTTCGGCACCAGCGACAACGCGGCCATCATCCTCGGCGCCGACGGGGCGGTCACCGAGGTGCCCCGCGGTCCCAAGGAGGTCCTGGCCGACGTGGTGTGGGACATGGTGCTGGCCCGGCTGCCCGCCGCGTAGCCCAGGTCCGAGGCCGGCCGCCCGAGTTCGCCGGTACAATTCGGCGAAGCCTCCGCTAACAGGTCCCCGCACCACACTTCCCCGCATCACAGTAAGGATGTCAGGTGGCACGTCGCCTCTTTACCTCCGAGTCGGTCACGGAGGGCCATCCGGACAAGATGGCAGACCAGATAAGTGATGCCATTCTTGACGCGATGCTCAAGGACGACCCGAGCAGCCGCGTCGCGGTTGAAACTTTGATCACCACCGGCCAGGTACATGTCGCCGGTGAGGTGACCACGGACACATACGTCGATATCCCCAGCATCATCCGCGAGAAGATCCTGGAAATCGGCTACGACTCCTCAGCCAAGGGATACGACGGGCGCTCCTGCGGAGTTTCGGTCTCCATCGGCGCACAATCTCCCGACATCGCCCGGGGCGTCACCGATGCCTTCGAGTACCGGGAGGGTGAGGGCTCGTCCGATCTCGACCGCCAGGGCGCGGGGGACCAGGGCCTGATGTTCGGGTACGCATGCCGGGAAACCCCGGAACTCATGCCGCTGCCGATCATGCTGGCACACCGGCTCGCCCGGCGGCTGTCGCAGGTGCGCCGCAACGGCGACGTGCCATATCTGCGCCCGGACGGCAAGACGCAGGTGACCATCGAGTACGCGGGGGACCAGCCGGTCCGGCTCGACACCGTGGTGGTCTCCGCGCAGCACGCGCCCGACATTGATCTCAACGAACTGCTGTCGCCTGATATCCGCGACCACGTGGTCGACCCGGTGCTCGCGGCCCTTGACCTGGACACGTCCAGCTACCGGCTGCTGGTCAACCCCACCGGACGGTTCGAGATCGGCGGCCCCATGGGCGACGCCGGCCTGACCGGGCGCAAGATCATCATCGACAGCTACGGCGGGATGGCCCGGCACGGCGGCGGGGCGTTCTCCGGGAAGGATCCCTCCAAGGTGGACCGCAGCGCGGCGTACGCGGTGCGCTGGGTCGCCAAGAACGTCGTTGCCGCAGGGCTGGCTGACCGTTGTGAGGCACAGGTGGCCTACGCGATCGGTAAGGCCAAGCCAGTCGGGTTGTTCGTGGAGTGCTTCGGCACCGAACAAATCCCGGTCGCGCAGATCCAGGACGCCGTGTTCGAGGTATTCGACCTGCGCCCGGCCGCGATCGTCAAGGATCTGGAACTGCTCCGGCCGATCTACTCGCAGACCGCCGCTTTCGGCCACTTCGGCCGGGAGGAACCCGATTTTTCCTGGGAGCGGACCGACCGGGTGGACGCGCTCCGGGCCGTGGCAGGGTCCTGACAGCCCGGAATACGCGGTATTCCCCCGACCAGCTTGTGCCGGTCTTACCGGGCCGCACCGGTTGCGGGAGCCCGTTCTGCTTGCCTGGACAGTGCTGAACAGCATGTTTGGCCTTGGCGTAGCTGTGGCGGAATTCGGCTCTGAGCCGGTGAGGCATGTCATCGACTGAGCAGACGGAGAGCCGGCCCGCCATTGACGAGGCACACCCGGAACACCGGAGCCAGGCCCCGGCCACGGCACGGGCCCTGTCCGTGCTCACCCGGGACCTGCGCACGGTGCTCGGTGAGCTCCGCACCGGCACCGTGGTGCCGGGAACCGCGATGCAGGCGCTGAACCGCGACGCCGCGCGCACCGACGCCGCCTGCGGCACCCTCCACGTCTGACCGCGCCGCCCGGCTTGCTGATGGCGCCGCCCGGCCAGCTGGCCGGTCAGCCGGCTGCGCCCGGTCTCCTGGCCAGCGCGGTCAGTGCCAGGCAGGACTGCCTGGCGAGATCGGCGAGGCCGGAAACATCCGCCATGAACGGCTCGCGAAGACCGAACCCGGTGAGGACCGCCTTGATCGCCTTCGCGATCGCCATTCCCTCCGCGGGACTGGTGCGGACCGACGGCTGCGCCGCATCGATGATCCGGTTCTCGAACAGCCGCGCCAGCTGGCCGAGCTCGGCATCGAGCATCTCGGTCAGCCGGAGCCGCAGGTCCTCGCTTTCCACGGCGGACAGCAGCAGGTGCAGCTCGAAGGCGGCCTGCGTTTTCGAGTAGCCGCTGTAGGTGGCGATCCAGGTCTGCACATACCGGTCGATGACCGCGGCCAGGGACAGGGCCGGGTCATACCCGTCGGCCGCGAGATCCACCCGGGAGATCTCGTCGGCGAGGACGGCAACCAGCAGGTCGCTCTTGCTGCCGAAGATGGAGTAGATAGCGCCGGTGGTCAGGCCCGCCGCATCGGCGATGGCCTCAAGCCGGACCCCGGCACCGTCGCGTGCGATCAGCGCGGTTGCCGCGTCGAGCAGCGCGCGGCGGTTGGCCGCCTTCGACTCGGCCCGTCTCACGGTCTCCTCCCTCTGTTGACCGCACCACCGCGCCGACGTTACCGTAATCTAATTATTGTAATAATCAAATTACGAAGGGGTGCTGGCGCACGTGCTGACACAGGTCACCCGCCTCGATCAGTCCGTCCATCTGGCTGATGGAAGGGTCCTTGGCTACGCAGAATACGGCCCCCCCGAGGGGTCGCCGCTGTTCTTGTTCCACGGCTTGCCGGGCTCGCGGCTCGCCGCCCCGGAGATGTGGCCGGGGGAACCCGGCACGGTCCGGGTCATCGCGCCCGACCGGCCGGGAATGGGGACGTCGACCTTCCAGCCGGGCCGGCGCCTGACCGACTGGGCGGACGATGTCCGCCAGCTCGCCGACTCACTGGGGATCCGGCGCTTCCACGTCGCCGGGTTCTCCGGCGGCGGCCCGCACGCCCTGGCAGTGGCCCATGGCCTGCCCGGCCGGGTGATCGCGGTGGGCAGCATCGCCGGTGCCGGGCCGGCCGGCACCCGCGATACCCGCAAGGCCCTCAAGCGGGCCAGCCCCACCAACCGGCTGATCTTCGCGCTCGCCCGGACCGCACCCGGGCTGTTGTGGCCGCTGATCGCCCAGCATGCCCACGCCGCGCGGCGCCACCCGGGGAAGGTCATTGACAGCACCACCCGCGACAGGAGCCTGCCGGAGGCTGACCGGCAGGCCATGACCGGCCCGGCCTTGCGCGAGCGGATGATGGGAGCGGCTTTCGAGGCCTTCCGCCAGGGTGTGCGGGGCACCGTCCACGAGGCCCACATCTGCGCGCAGCCGTGGGGATTCGACCCGGTCACGATCAAGCCCCCGGTGCGCATCTGGCACGGTGACCAGGACACCAACGTGCCGGTGGCGATGGCACGGTACCTCGCCGAGGTGATCCCCGGCAGCAGCCTGACGATCTACCCGGGTGAGGGCCACCTGATCGTCCCGAAGCACTGGCCCGAAATCCTCGCCGCCCTCCTGTCCGCCGGACCACGTGCCACCTAGCAGGCGGGCAAGCGACTCTCCTCAGAAACGCCGGGCGTGGCGGGGCCGGCGGGTCTGGTAGGACAGGAGCGTGGCTGGGCAACGTGACGGGGCGGCGCCGGGGCAGGATGCGCCCGTGCGCCCGGTATCCGCTCGCGCTGAGCCGGCCCGTCCTGCCTCAGCTCGGTCCGGGCCGGCCCGCAACGGCCGTGCCAGTGGGCGCCGTGCGT
This sequence comes from uncultured Actinomycetes bacterium, assembly GCA_963813395.1. Classification (GTDB taxonomy): domain Bacteria; phylum Actinomycetota; class Actinomycetes; order Streptosporangiales; family Streptosporangiaceae; genus DASXKD01. The sequence goes on along the minus strand of CAWEYV010000004.1, from coordinate 32,119 downwards.
CTTCCGGTGCGCCGGTGGCGGCCCTGCTGCCGGTCGCGCGGGTTACCGTCGATGTGCCGCTCGCCCATCTGGACCGGCCGTTCGACTACCTCGTGCCGGAACGGCTGGCGGAGGCGGCGGTTCCCGGCTGCCGGGTCCGGGTCCGGTTCGCGGGCCAGCTAACCGGTGGCTACCTGCTGGACCGGGTGACCGCCAGCGATCACCCTGGCCGGCTGGCCGCCCTCGAGCGGGTCGTCTCGCCGGAGCCCGTACTCACCCCCGACATCGCGGCGCTCGCCCGCGAGGTCGCCGACCGGTACGCGGGCACCCTCGCCGATGTGCTCAGGCTGGCTATCCCGCCGCGGCACGCGAGGGTGGAAGCGGAGGCCGGGCCGCGGCGGCCGGACGGCCCTGGACAGCCGGTGCGCCCGGCTCCGGTGCGCCCAGCCCCGGGACCCTGGGCCCGCTATCCGGCTGGTGCCGCGTTTCTGGCCGCCCTCGCCGATGGCCGCGCACCACGCGCGGTCTGGACGGCATTGCCCGGCCAGGACTGGCCCGAGGAGATAGCGCGCGCGGCAGGCACCGCGGCCGCCGCGGGCCGGGGCGCGCTGATCGTGGTTCCCGACACACGTGACCTGAGCCTGGTCGACCGGGCGCTGGCCCAGGTGCTTGGCCCCGGCCAGCATGCCTGCCTCTCGGCAGACCTTGGACCGGCCGAACGTTACCGGCGGTGGCTGGCGGTATCCCGTGGCGTGGTGCGCGTCGCGGCCGGGACCAGGGGAGCGATGTTCGCTCCGGTCCATGATCTCGGCCTGGTCGTGCTCTGGGACGATGGTGATGACCTGCATGACGAGCCGCGTGCACCGTACCCGCACGCGCGGGAGGTGCTGGCGCTTCGGGCACACCGCACCAAGGCCGCGGCCCTCATCGGCGGTTTCGCCCGCACCGCCGAAGCGACCAGCCTGATCGCGGTCGGCTGGGCCGCCGCCCTGGCCGCGGACCGGCCGGCGGTGCGCCGGTTCGCCCCGCACGTCCGGGCCGCTGGCGACGACGCCGAACTGGCGCGGGACGAGGCGGCCAGGTCTGCACGGATCCCGAGTCTCGCGCTGCGCACCGCCAGAGACGCGCTCGCCAGGGGACCAGTGCTGGTACAGGTGCCCCGGCGCGGTTACCTCACCGGGCTGGCCTGCGATGGGTGCCGTGCGCCGGCCCGGTGCGCAGCGTGCGGCGGGCCGCTTGCCGTGGAATCCAGCGGTGCCCCGGCCCGATGCCGCTGGTGCGGCCGTCACGACACCGAATGGCGCTGCCCGGCCTGCGGACATGGCCGGGTTCGCGTAGTGGTGGCGGGAGCGAGCCGCACCGCCGAGGAACTGCAGCGAGCCTTCCCCGGCACGCGGGTGGTCGTTTCCGGCGGCGCGGCCACGGTCACCTCGGTTCCGGCCGCGCCCGCGCTCGTGGTGGCCACGCCCGGAGCCGAGCCACTGGCCGAAGGAGGGTATGCGGCCGCGGTGCTGCTGGACGGCTGGGTGCTGCTCAGCCGTCCGAGCCTCGCCGCGGCGCAGGAGGCCCTGCGCCGGTGGCTGAACGCCGCCGCCCTCGTCGCGCCGGGGCAGTCCGGCGGAACGGTCATCCTGGTCGCTGACGCCGCCCTACCGACGGCGCAGGCACTGATCCGCTGGGATCCGGTCACCCATGCCGAGCGGGAACTCGCCGAACGAGAAGCCCTCCGGTTCCCGCCCAGCGTGCGGATGGCAGCCGTTACCGGGCCAGCCGAGACGGTAGCGGCGTTCCTGGCGGACGTGGCCCTGCCCGCCGAGGCGGAGGTGATCGGCCCGGTGGCGCTGGGCCGGGGTGACCAGGACAAGGTCCAGAGCCTGATCAGGATCCCCAGGTCCGGGGGGCTGGCCCTGGCGGCGGCGCTGCGGGCCGCCATGGCGGCGCGCACCGCGCGCAAGGAAACCGGCCAAATCCGGATCCAGCTCGACCCCGCCGACCTGATCTGAACCTGGAGTAGCAGGTAACGGGGCTGCCAGCGGCCCACCAGGGCGTTGTAACGGGCTATCGTGCGGCGGCACGCCCGGGGTGGAGGCAACACGCTAGCCGCCAGACGTCGTAGGGTGCTGGGGTGGCCACCTCACGGCGGGACGCCCAGCGGGGGAGCGGCGATCCGGCGCCGCCCACCGCCACCGGCGAGGAACAACCCCCTGCGCCGGGGACAGTGGGCACCAGGTCACGTGCCCGCGACGGCGATGCCGGCAGCACCAAGAACAGCAGGCCGCCACGGCTGCCCCCGGTCAGGCTGGCGCCCCGGGAGGAACTGGCCGCCTCGGCCCGGGTAGCCCCGCTGCTGCGGGCCGCCCGGCTGGTCGCCTGCTGGGCGGCGGGGGGCCAGCGGGCCGGAACCGACGAAGGGCTGCGATCCGACGCAGTGACTGCCGCCATGGCCGAACTGGAACTCACCCCCGGGGAACTCAACGTGGCCTGGCGGGTGGCCGCCGGGACCGGCATGCTCACGGTCTCCGGGCGGCGGGCGGCCCCGGGCAAGCGGGTCGACGTGCTGGCCAACGGCACCGCCGACGAGGTGCTCGCGGTCTGGAACGACGCCCTGACGGTGATGCTGAGCGCGGAAGACCTCGATGGGATGGCGACCGCGCTGTACACGGTCGGCGGGCCGGTGAAGATGGACGCCCTGTTCGAGGCCTACATGGCTGCGGCGGGCAGCCGGGAACGCGATGGCCGGGCGCTCGGCGCGGACCTGGCGGCGGGATTGTCCTCCGCGCTCGAGGCACTCGCCGATCTCGGCGTGGTGGAACTCGGCACCGAAGAGGCCGCGGGCGGGCTGACCGTCACACTCTCCCGCCTGGGCATCTGGGGTATGCACCGGCACCTGCGGGCACAGGGCTGGCACGTGCCGGTGCTCGGCAGCGGCGCCCGGGGCGGTGCCGCCGCGCTGCTGGTCACCCTGGCCAGCAGCGACGCCGAAGACGGGGAGGCGGAGATAGCCGCCTGGCTGGCAGCGCGGACTCCCAGCCAGGCCGCCCGCGAGCTGATCAATGCGGCCCGGCGGGGCACGCCTGGGCTGCGCGGTGCCGGGTTCGCGGTGCTCGACCGGGTCGGCGACCAGGCCGTGCCGGCCGTGCGGGCCGCGCTGGAGGATCCGGTGCTGCGGGCGCACGCCGCGGTATGGCTGCACGAGCACGGCGAGGAGGCCGAGCTCGGGCCCAGCGAACGGGCCTGGCTCCTGGTGGACCTGGGGGCAGGATTGCTGGAAGAGGCCGACCCCAGGGACGTGGTCGTCGAGCTTCTGCCCGACCTGCCGCCGACGGCACAAGCCGACATGGTGGCCGGGCTGTGGGCGGTGGACCATCCGGCGGTGACGGATCTGCTGACCGCGCTCAGCGACCACCACCCCGACCCGGCAGTGGCCCGGGCCGCGCGCAAGGCCGCGTTCAAGGCACGCTCACCGTCTCCGGGCGTGCCCGGGAAACGTTTCTGACGTCCTAGACTTGACCGAGCCAGCACAGGTGACCACCCGCTAGTCCCGCCTGCTGGCGCGCAGTGACACTCCCGCCCGAAGGGACGGTGCACCATCAGCATCATGCCGATCCGGCTGTTCGGCGATCCGGTGCTGCGTACCCCCGCTGACCCGGTCAAGGACTTCGACGCGGAACTGCGCCGGCTCGTCAAGGACCTGACCGACACCATGCAGGACGCACCCGGTGTGGGTCTGGCCGCACCCCAGATCGGGGTGAGCTTGCGGGTGTTTACCTACCACGTGGACGATGTGCTCGGTCACCTGATCAACCCGTCGCTGGACCTGTCGGAGGAGACGGAGACCGGCGACGAGGGCTGCCTGTCCTTCCCCGGGCTGGCCTACCCGGCCACCCGCGCGTACGGCGTCGTGGCCAAGGGCTTCAACATGTACGGGGAGCCGGTCACGCTGGAGGGGACGGGCCAGCTGGCCCGCTGCGTTCAGCATGAGACCGACCACCTGGACGGGGTGCTGTTCATCGACCGGCTCGACAAGGCGCAGCGCAAACTGGCGATGAAGGAGATCCGCGAGGCCGAGTGGTGGGGTGAGGCCGTGCCACAGGTCAAGGTCTCGCCGCACCCGACCTGGGGCAAAGCCCTCTGATTCTGCCCCCGGAGGCCTGCTAACCAATGCGCTTGGTCTTCGCGGGCACCCCGCAGACGGCGGTGCCCTCCCTCGAAGAACTGTTGCGATCCAGGCACGAGGTCGCGGCGGTACTCACCCGGCCCGACGCCCCCGCCGGACGCGGGCGGCAGATCGGGCCGAGCCCCGTCGCACAATGCGCCGCGAGCGCGGGCATCGAGGTGCTGAAGCCGGATAAACCTCGCGACCCGGCCTTCCTTGACCGGCTGCGGGCGATCGCACCGGACTGCTGCCCGGTTACCGCATATGGCGCGCTGATCCCGCGTGCGGCACTGGAGATCCCCGGGCACGGGTGGGTGAACCTGCACTTCTCGCTGCTGCCCGCGTGGCGCGGCGCCGCTCCCGTTCCGCATGCCATCCTGCATGGCGACGACATCACCGGGGCCACCACGTTCCAGCTGGTGGCCGAGCTGGACGCCGGGCCGGTGTACGGGGTGATGACACAGCCCATCGGCCCCGAGGACACCGCGGGCGACCTGCTGGCCAAGCTCGCCGCCTCCGGCGCGGCACTGCTGGTCGAGACCCTGGACGGCATCGAGTCGGGCAGCCTGCGCGCCGTCCCGCAGCCCGCCAACGGCGTGAGCTACGCGCCGAAGCTGACCACCGACGACGCCCGGGTGCGCTGGGCGGCCCCCGCGCTGGCCGTCGGCCGGCAGATCCGGGCCTGCACCCCAGCGCCCGGTGCCTGGACCATGCTGGGGGACGCCAGGCTGAAACTATGGCCCGTACGGGGCTGCGCCACAGTACCGGACGGGGAGCCGCCGCGCCCCGCAGAGCCGCTGCGTCCCGGGGAACTGCGGGCCAGCAAGTCCGGCGTGCTGGTGGGCACCACCACCCACCCGGTGCAGCTCGGCGATGTCCAGCAAGGTGGCAAGCGGCGAATGCCCGCGGCCGAATGGGCACGGGGCCTGCGGGCCGGCCCGGGGGAGCCCGGCGCCGCGAGCCTGGTACTGCGCTGACATGGCCGCCCGCCGCACCGCCGCACCGGCCCGTAAGCCGGCCCGCCGCATCGCTGCGACCCCGGCCCGCGAGGTGGCGCTGGCCGTGCTGCGGGCGACCACCGACCGGGACGCCTACGCGAACCTGCTGCTGCCCGCCCTGCTGGCCGAGCGGGGACTGGGCGGCCGCGACGCGGCGCTCGCCACAGAACTGGCTTACGGCACGCTCCGCGGCCGCGGCACCTACGACGCCGTGCTCGCCGCGTGCAGCACCCGTGCGCTCGCCGACATTGATCCGCCGCTGCTCGACGTGCTCCGGCTCGGTGCCCACCAGTTGCTGTCGACCAGGATCGGCCCGCACGCGGCGGTAGCCACGTCGGTGTCCCTGGCCAGAACCGCGGCCGGGGCCGGAGCCGCGGGCTTCGCCAACGCCGTGCTCCGCCGGGTGGCAACCCGCGACCTGGAATCCTGGATCGCCGCCGTAGCGCCCGACCGGGCGGCCGACCCGGCCGGCTACCTCGCGGTCAAGACCAGCCACCCCGCCTGGATCGTCGCTGCGTTCAGCGACGCGCTTGGTGAGGACCCGGCCACCGGGCTGCCACTGACCGAGACCGCGCTCGCCGCTAACGGAACGCGCCCCCGCGTCACCCTGTGCGCTACGCCCGGTCTGGCCGGCCCCGCGGATCTGGTTGCCCGGGGAGGCGAGGCGGCCCGCTGGTCGCCGTTCGGCGTCTATCTTGACGGCGGGAACCCAGGCGACATCCCCGAGGTCCAGCAGGGCCGCGCGGCTGTACAGGACGAGGCGAGCCAGCTCGCCACGCTGGCGCTGACCCGGGCTGGTGCAACCGCGCCCGGCAGCCGGTGGCTCGACCTGTGCGCCGGGCCCGGGGGGAAGGCGCGGCTGCTCGCCGGGCTGGCCGCGGGCAGCGGCGCCCGCCTGCTCGCCGCCGACGTCAGGGAACACCGGGCCCGGCTGACCCGGGCCGCGACGGCGGCCGCCGGCACCAGCGCGGTGATCGTGGCCGACGGCACCGCGCCCGCCTGGCGGCCCGGCACGTTCGACCGGGTCATCGCCGACGTTCCCTGCTCCGGCCTGGGGGCGCTGCGCCGCCGCCCGGACGCACGCTGGCGCAAGTCCCCGGCGGACGTGGCGGCGCTCGGCCCGCTCCAGCGTTCCCTGCTGCGCAGCGCGATCGACGCCGCCCGGCCGGGCGGAGTGATCGCGTACGTGACCTGTTCGCCCCACCTCGCCGAGACTCGCGAGGTCGTCGGCGACGTCACCGCCGCCCGCGATGACGTCACCGTGCTTGACGCGCCCGCGCTGCTCAGCGAGGTGCCCGGCCTGGCTTGCCCGGCCCCGGACGGGTCCTACGCGCAGTTCTGGCCGCACCGGCACGAAACCGACGCCATCTTCCTCGCCCTGCTGCAGCGCAGGCTCTGATCCCGGCCCGGTCAGGGCCCGCCGGTCAGTGCCCACAGGCCCGCCGGTCAGGGCCCGGCCGGACCCGGTCCGCAGCCGGGACGCGCCGATGTCGGCCCGCTGCCCCTGCGAGTACCCCGTCCCGTAGCCGTTCCCGGTGTAGCTCACCCGCGAGGTGCGGATCCGCGGGTACGCGTGCCGCAGCGTGCGGCCGATGACCTCGGTCCGGTCCGCGAGCACCAGCACCGCCCGTGACCCGGAACCGGTGGCCGGGTCCGCCGCCTGGCGGGCGGCGCCCTCTTCGGCGGCGCGGACCCTGGCCACCACCGCGGTCGCGAAACCCAGCAGCCAGCTGCGCCGCCACGCGCGGGCGCTCTGCACCCGGCCCGGGAGGGGCGTGCCCGCCAGGCCCTGCCACATCTGGATCAGCAGCGAGGTGTACAGGACGTCGGTCCGCTCGATGTCGGAGGTGTACCCGAACATGTGGATCCTGGTCCCCGGTCCGGTGTGGGGGAGGATGACGCACTGGCAGCGCAGGGCGGCGGCCAGCCCGCACAGGAGATGGGCCTGTACCCGGGCCCACGGGTTCTCGATGTGGATGACCCGGTCGGCCGGGCGGTCGGTCTCCGGCCGCTCCGCCGCGAGCAGGGCCCGGTCGATGCCGTACTTCGCCATCAGCTCGGCCGCCTTGGCGGTCAGCGCCTGGGCCTCCGCCGGTGTCACACCCGCCGCCTCCGCCTTGACCAGCAGCTTGCGGACCCGGGCGAGCAAAGCGTCTGGCGCGTCGGTGGTCACCGGCGTTCCTCCTGTTCTCCGTCCAGAGCGCACACTAGTGGTGCCAAGAGACAACGGGTGAGGCGCGGTCCACCGCCGGCGTCACCCACGCGGGGAAGACGACGGCAATTAGACTCGGTCCATGGCCGTCCAGATGGCGCCCAGCATCCTTTCCGCCGACTTCGCCCGGCTCGCCGACGAGGCCGCGGCGGTGGCCGGGGTAGCCGACTGGCTGCACGTCGACGTCATGGACTACCACTTCGTGCCGAACCTCACCATCGGCCTGCCCGTGGTCGAGGCGCTGCTCAAGCACACCGGGCTGCCCCTCGACTGCCATCTGATGATCTCGGAGCCGGACCGGTGGGGCCCCCTGTATGCCGAAGCGGGCGCCCGCAACGTCACCGTGCACGCCGAGGCGCTCCAGTCCCCGGTCCGCACGCTGCGGGTGATCCGCGCGGCGGGTGCCCGGGCCGGGCTCGCGGTCAACCCCGCGACGCCCGTTGAGCCCTACGAGGACCTGCTGGCCGAGTTCGACATGCTGCTGCTGATGACGGTCGAGCCGGGCTTCGGCGGCCAGCACTTCCTCGACCTGGTGCTGCCGAAGCTGCAGCGCGCACGGGCGCTGGTCCAGCGCCATGGCGCGTCGGTGTGGCTTCAGGTCGACGGCGGGGTGAGTGAGGAAACGATCGAGCGGTGTGCCGAGGCGGGGGCCGACGTGTTCGTGGCCGGCTCGGCCGTCTACGGTGCCAACGACCAGGCGGCGGCCGTGCAGGCGCTGCGGGCGCAGGCCGAGCGGGCCACCGCGCGGTCCGCCTGGTACGGCTGATCCGGCTGTCGATTCCGGGGCGGGCCAATCGTCGGGATAGGTGAGAAGCCACACCAGGCACGGGATCAAGCACCGGAAGGATGATCAGCATGGCCGAATACCTGATCCTCATCGCCGAGGACGAGAACGCTTACGCCGCTGCCACGCCCGACGTGTTCCAGCAGGTGATGGAGGCGCACATGCGCTTCGCCGAGCAGGTCCCGGACAAGGGCGGGAAGATCGTCGAGGGCCGGGCGCTGCAGCCGACCAGCACGGCCACCACGATTCGCGGCGACGTGGTCACCGACGGCCCGTTCGTCGAGACCAAGGAGGCCATTGGTGGCTACTACCTGATCGAGGCGCGCGACCTGGACCACGCGCTGGAGATCGGCAAGCTGTGCCCAGCACGGTTCGGCTGCGTGGAGGTGCGGCCGATCAGGGTGTTCAGCTGACGTGAGCTCCGTCCCGCCCGATGGCGGCGAGCCTGCGGGCGGCACCGGTGACGGCGCCGCCGCCGGGCCCGGGGCGGTGCCGGACGCCATCGCCGACGCGCACCGCCGCGAGTGGGCCTTCGTGCTCGCCGCCACAGCGCGCGTCGCCGGCGACCTCGATCTGGCCGAGGAATGCGTGCAGGACGCCTATGCCGCCGCGCTCGCCGCGTGGACCAGGCAGGGCGTGCCGCGCAATCCCGCTGCCTGGCTTACCACCGCGGCGCGCCGCCGGGCGATCGACGCGCTGCGCCGCGACCGGGTGCTGCGTGCGAAGCTGCCGCTGCTCATCGAGCCGGACCCGCCGGTCGCCGCGTCCACGCCCCCCGCGGCGGGGGCCAGGGAGGAGGACGGGCCGATCCCCGACGACCGGCTCAGGCTGATCTTCACCTGCTGTCATCCCGCGCTGGCCAGGGAGGCGCAGGTGGCCTTGACGCTGCGGCTTGTGTGCGGCCTGACAACGGTGGAGATCGCGCAGGCTTTCCTGGTCTCCGAGCCGACCATGGCGGCGCGGGTCACCCGGGCGAAGAAGAAGATCTCCGCCGCACGGATCCCCTACCGGGTGCCCGGAGAGGCCGAACTGCCGGACCGCCTCGACGCCGTGCTCACGGTCGTCCACCTGCTGTACACCACCGGGCACACCGCCCCGGGCGGCCCTGACCTGGTCCGGGCGGACCTGGTCGAGCGAGCGATCGGGCTCGCGCGCATGCTGCACGCGCTCATGCCCGACGAGCGGGAGGTCAGCGGGCTCCTCGCGCTCATCCTGCTGACCGACGCCCGCCGGGCCACCCGGGCCGACGCCGGCGGCCGCCTGCTGCTGCTCGAAGAGCAGGACAGATCCCGCTGGGACCGGGAGGTCATCGGCGAAGGTGCCGCGCTGGTCCGGGAAGCGCTGCGCGGCGCCAGCCCAGGCCGCTTCGCCGTGCAGGCCGCGATCGCCGCCCTGCACGCCGAGGCGCCCAGCTACGCCGAGACCGACTGGCTGCAGATCGTCGGCCTCTACGACGTGCTGCTGCGGGTCTGGAGTTCGCCCGTGGTGGCGCTCAACCGCGCCGTCGCGGTGGCGATGGCCCGCGGCCCGGCGGCGGGCCTGGCGCAGATCGGGGCGCTGGAGGCCGATGGCCGGCTGGCCGGCTACCGGTACCTGCCCGCGGCCAAGGCGGACCTGCTGCGGCGCCTGGGCAACCAGGCCGAAGCGGCGCAGGCCTACCGTGACGCCCTGGCCCTCACTGACAACGATGCAGAACGGGAGTTCCTGGCCCGCCGCCTCACCGAGGTGACCGGGCCCGCCACGGGACCAGGGAGCGGCTGACGCCGCGGCGGTGTGGGTCCGGATACGCCGGTCAGCCGCTGCCGGTGGCGCTCTCGTCCCCTTCGAGCAGCGCCGCCGCGTTCTGCATCACCCGGGGCCGGGTGGCCTGGAGCGCGAGCATGTAGACGAAGCCGACCGCGATCAGCGCCACGGTGAGCCAGGGCAGGTAGCTGTACGGCGCGGCCTGGCCGGGCCGCAGGTCGCCCCAGACCGGGATGGCGAGCACGCAGATCCCGATGACCGGGGTGACCACCCAGGCCCAGACGTTCTTGCGCACCCCGGCGCGGCGGAACCGCAACCACTGGGCGACGAGCGCCACGTTGGCCATCAGGTACATCAGGACGAGCCCGAGGATGCCGTAGGTGCCCAGGAACCCGGCGGCGGTGCCGGGGTCGGTGACCGCCGTCGAGATCACCCCGATCGCGATACTGGGCGCGACGAACGCGACCGCGGCCACCGCCGGCGTGCGGAAGCGCGGGCTGACCGCGGCCAGGGTACGGGACCACAGCCCGCCGCGCGCGCCCGCGAACAGCACCCGGGACGTCTGCGTGTTGGCGGCCACGTACGAACTGGTCACGCTGGTCAGGAAGATCCAGGTGATGAGCGGGGCCAGGGCCGGGATGAACGCGTGCGCGGCCGTGTGGAACGGGTTGGGATCCGCGGCCAGGGCCGCGGTGTGACTGCTGCCGAACGCCTCGATCAGGGCGTAGGAGCAGAACACGTACAGGAAACCGCTGACCACGACCGCGCCGATGACGGCTATCGGCACGTTGCGCCGCGGATTGCGGGTTTCCTCGGCCAGCGGCGCCGCGGCCTCGAACCCGCCGAATGCCAGGACCGCCAGGGAGAACGCCACGAAAACGTCCTTGGCACCCGAGCCCGACGGCCACCGGAACGGCGTGAGCGACAGGCCCGACACGCCGCCCTTGGCCAGGATCGCGATCGCGAGAACGAGGAGGAGCACTACCTCGAATGCGTACAGTACGACAGTCGTGCGAACCCCGAACTTCAGGCCGAGGATCACCGGCAGCACCACCAGGACGCCGTAGACAATCGTGACGATCTGGGTGATGCCCCAGATATGCGGGCTGCCCAGGACGTTGGCCACGATGTACTGGCCGACGAAGATGTAGATCCCGCCGAACGCGATGATGTAGCCGAGCAGGGTAATCACCCCGACCACCACGGACGTGCGCGGGCCGATGGCCTTGGCGATGTAGGTGAGGAACGAGCCGGCGCTCGGGTACACGCCGGAGAACAGGGCGAGGCTCGCCGCGGTGGCAACCAGCCCGACGAGGCTGATCAGGAAGATGAGCGGGACGGAGGGGCCGGCCAGCCCCGCCATCACGCCCGCGGTGAAGAACAGGTTGAAGGCCGGGGCGACCTGCGCAAGGCCCGGCATCATGACGCCGGCCAGGCCGATCTCGCCACGCTTGAGCGTCGTGGCGTCGCGGCCCGCGGTGGATTCGGGCGTGCCCGTGGTGTTCGTGGACATCAGTCACCCTTTCCATGGCGGCGGACGAAGTCGATGACGGCGTTGTTGAACGGCTCTGGGTGCTCCCAGAGGCAGGCGTGGCCACCCGGGACCGTCTGCCACTCCGCGCCGGGAATGGCCTGGTGCAGCTGGCGGGACAGCGAGACCGGGATGAGGATGTCCTGCTCACCGGCCAGGACCAGGGTGGGCGTGGTGAGCTGCGCCAGCCGGCCCGTGGTGTCGTGGTGCTGGATGACGGCCATCTGGGCGAGGTAGGCGGGGACCGGCTGGTCCAGGTACCGCATCCCGGTCTCGAACTCGGCCAGTTCCCCGGGCCGGCTGCTGAAGAAGCCGACGGTGAACGCCCACAGCGTGACGTCGCGCATCACGAACGGGATGCCGAGGACCGGCGCCATGTCCGCCCACATGGCGAACATCCGGGAGCAGAACGGCCCGGGTGCGGCGTAGGTGCAGCCCAGTGTGACCGATCGCAGGTCGCCGGGGTAGGCCAGCGCGTACTCCTGGGCGATCATCCCGCCCATGGAGACGCCGAGCAGGTGGAAGCCGGTGATGCCGAGGCGGTCGACCAGGCCTTTGGCGTCTTCGGCCATCATCTGGCTGGAGTAGGGCCGGCCGGCTTGCTGGTCTTGCCGACGCCGCGGTTGTCGAACAGCAGCAGCCGGTACCCGGCCGCGGTGAGGGCCTCCTCCTGGAACGCCCATGTCTCCAGGTCGTCGGCGAGGCCGTTGATGCAGACGATGGTCTGCTCGCCCTGGCCGGCCAGCCGGTAGTGGATGTCGATGTCGTTGACGGTGGCGAATGGCATGGGCTGCTCCTGGGGTGATGCGCGCTGGCCGGCGCGATGCGTGGCCTAGCCGGGTGGTGCGCTGCCGGACCCGCGCGAGCGGAGGATCACGCGGGCATGAAGTTCGCGCAGCATGGACTCGGTGAGCGAGAAATGTCCGGCGGCCAGCGCGGCGGCCCGTTCCGGGTCGCCGTCGATGACCGCCTGCGCCAGCGCCGGGTGCTGGTGCAGCGCCCGCCTGCGCACGTCGGGGCTGTACGGCTCGGCCTCGAAACCGAAGCTGATGTCGTGCCTGATGCTCAGGGACAACTCACGCAGGTGCGGATTCTGGGTGGCCGCGGCGATCGCGCGGTGCAGCGCGAGGTCGGCCAGGTGGGAGGAGTCCCGGTCGTCGCCCGCGTGCTCGTAATCGCTGAGCGCGCGGCGGATCGCCGCGATGTCGGAGTCCTCGCGGCGGATGGCGGCGGTCCGCGCGATCTGCTGCTCGACCAGCTGGCGGAAGTCGAGCAGCAGCTCCAGCTCCTGCCATTCCGGGTTCAGCGTGCGGCGGATCATCTCCTCCGCATCGGACCCCCAGCCCGCCGCCACGAAGGTGCCGCCGGCGCGGCCACGGCGGACCGTGACGTAGCCGGACTCCGCCAGCCTTGCGATGGCCTCCCGGACGGTGGCCCGGCTGACGTTCAGCATCCCGGCCAGCTCCCGCTCGGCGGGCAGCCGCTGCCCGGGCACGAACTGGCCGAGGGCGATCGCGGTCACGAAGCGTTCGGCGATCACCTCCCCCGTGGTGCGGATGGTGACGGGGGCGAGCCATCCCCGGGCCTGCGGCGCGGCGGGAGGCCGGGCGGCCGGTCCGGCCCGCCCCGGCTCCGGCCGTCCCGGCGCCGGGGCGGTCATGGTCGCGCTCCGGCAGGCAGGCCGCCGGCCGCGTAGTAGCTGGCCAGGAACCGCGCCAGGGTGCGCGCGCCAGCCACGATGCTGGCCAGTTCCACGGCCTCGTCCACGGCGTGGATGTTGCGGGCCACCGGCCCGTACGCCACCGCTGGAACGCCGAACTGGTTGAGGTAGATCCGCGCATCCGTGGTGCTGCCCAGCAGGAACCGGGCTGGCTCCGTCCCGTGCACGCCGGCGTGGGCGGCGGCCAGCGCGGCGACGAGCGGATGTGCCGGGTCGATGAGGTAACCCTCGGCGCGGAACCCATGCGGGCGGACCCGCGGCGGATGCTGGCGCAGCCACGGATCGGCGAGCACGGCACCGTGCACCGCCTGCCGGACCCGGTCCAGCGCCTGGCCGGGGGTCCACGATGGCGGGAAGCCGACCCGGACGCCCAGCGTTGCCTGGCCGGGCACGCTGGAGGGCCAGTCGCCCGCCGTGATCACGCCGACGTTGACGTTGCAGGCGTGGTCAAGACCGGCGAACGGCCCGGTGAGCGCGGCCGCCATCTCCGCTTCCAGTTCCTTGAGCGGGGAGATGAGGCGCATGGCGGCTTCGGCCGGGTTGACCGCCCGGTGCGCGGACTCCGCGTGCGCGGGCAGCCCGGGGACCATCACCTCCACCCAGAGGATGCCCACGCCGCCGAGCAGAAGCCCTAGGCCGGTTGGCTCGAGCGCCACGACCGCATCCGCCAGCAGGCCGTCGCGCGCCGCGGCCAGGGTGCCGTTCCCGGTGCACTCCTCCTCGATCACCGAGACGAAGCTCAGCCGCCCGCGCAGCCAGCCGGGGACCGCGGCCTGCAGCGCGGCCACCGCGAGCGTGCCCAGGGCGAACCCGCCCTTCATGTCGCCCGCGCCGCGGCCCACCAGCCACCCACCCACCTCCCCTTCCCCCTCCACGCGGCGGGCGGTGAACGGCGGCGTGGACCACAGGGCCGCCTCCGCTGGCACCACGTCGATGTGGCCGTTGAGGAGCAGCGACGGGCCGTCCCCGTGGACCAGGTGGCCGGCCACGTTGCCGCGCCCGGCGTACGAGGCCTGGGGCACGCCGGCCGCCGGATCGTCCCCTATGTCCCCGGGCACCGGCAGCACGGCGGTCTCGAAGCCGAGCCGGTCCAGTTCGGCCGCTACCGCCCGCTGGGCCGCGCCCTCCTGGCCGACCGTGCTCGGCAGCTCCACGAGCCGCTCGAGGAACCTGAACGCCTCGGCCGCAAGGTCATCGATCGCCGCGTCGAGCTTGCGCAGCGCCGGTGGGTCAAGCGGATCGCGCATGTCCCTCCCCGAGCACTGGCGGCGGCACTGGCGGGGCGGCCTATGGCCTAATGGTCTGTGTATTGGACCATTTAGCTGGCCGCCCTGTCAACGCCACTCCTACCGGCCGCCCGCACACAGGGGCCGGTCTGGGCGGAATATCGGTCATGGCACACTGGTTACGACAGCTAAGCGTGCTCCGGGGTCGGTGAAACTCCAGCCGGCGGTGATAGTCCGCGACCCGGCCGAAGCGCCTAGGCGCCAGGCCGGCTGACCCGGTGGAATCCCGGGACCGACGGTGAAAGCCCGGATGGGAGGCGCACGCTCGTGGCATGCGCGGTGCAGGCCAGCGCGCATATCGCGGTCGCGTCTTCGCGTGCGCCCCGGAGCCGGAGAGAGTTCGGCCCGGAGGAGGCGAAGCCGCGGATGTTCACCGGAATCGTGGAAGAGCTCGGCGAGGTAGTCAGCGTCGAGCATCTCGCGGGGGCGGCCAGGCTCACCGTGCGAGGCCCCCGGGTTACCGCCGACGTTGCCCACGGCGACTCGATCGCGGTCAACGGGGTGTGCCTCACCGTCACGGCCGCGACGGAGTCCGCCTTCACCGCGGACGTCATGGCGGAAACCCTGAACCGTTCCGCGCTCGGTGCGCTGGAACCCGGATCACCGGTCAACCTGGAGCGCTCGCTGCGGGTCGGCGACCGCCTCGGCGGTCACATGGTGCAGGGGCACGTGGACTGCGTCGGCGCGGTCCTGTCCCGGGTCGCCGGCGCGCACTGGGACGTGGTCCGGATCGCCCATCCGCCCGGCCTCGGCCGCTACCTGGTGGAGAAGGGCTCGGTAGCGGTGGACGGCGTCAGCCTGACCGTTTCGGCCCTGGGCGGCGGCCCCGGTGAGCAGCCCTGGTTCGAGGTGAGCCTGATCCCCACCACGCTGGCGGCGACCACGCTCGGGCAGGTCCCGCCCGGGGGCAAGGTCAACCTCGAGGTTGACATGATCGGGAAGTACGTGGAGCGGATGCTCCGCGCCGAGCCGGAACTGGCCCAGTCATGACCGGCGCAGCC
The DNA here is from genome assembly GCA_963813395.1 of uncultured Actinomycetes bacterium. Classification (GTDB taxonomy): domain Bacteria; phylum Actinomycetota; class Actinomycetes; order Streptosporangiales; family Streptosporangiaceae; genus DASXKD01. Next base: position 16,709 of record CAWEYV010000004.1, on the reverse strand, counting down.
GCACCGGGCCCGGTGCCACTGGACAGCGTCGAGCGCGCCGTCGCCGACATCGCTGCCGGGCGCCCGGTCGTCGTGGTGGACGACGCGAACCGCGAGAACGAGGGCGACATCGTCTTCGCGGCCAGCAAGGCCACCACGCAGCTGATGGCCTTCACGATCAAGTACGCCCGCGGCCTGATCTGCGTGCCCATGCTGGGCGAGGATCTGGACCGGCTCCAGCTGCCGCCGATGACCAGCGACAACCAGGAACACATGGGCACCGCGTTCACGATCAGCGTGGACGCCCGCGACGGCATCACGACCGGCATCTCGGCGGCGGACCGGGCGAGGACCGTCCGCGTTCTGGTCGACTCGGCGACCGAGCCCTACGAGATCGTCCGGCCCGGGCATATCTTCCCGCTGCGTTACGCCGACGGCGGGGTGCTCCGCCGCGCCGGGCACACCGAGGCCGCGGTGGACCTGGCCAGGCTGGCCGGCCTTGCCCCGGCCGGTGTGGTGGCCGAGATCTTCAACGACGATGGCACGATGGCCCGGCTGCCCGAGTTGCGGGCGTTCGCGGACGAGCATGGCCTGGCTCTGATCACCATTGCCCAGCTCATCGAGTTCCGGCGGCACTCCGAGCAGATGGTCCGCCGGGTCGTGGAGACCCAGTTGCCCAACGCGCACGGCGTGTGGCGGGCACTGGGCTACCAGGACTCGGTCACCGGTACCGAGCACGTCGCGCTGGTACTGGGGGACCTCGGCGATGGGACGGGCATCCTGGCCCGGGTGCACTCGGAGTGCCTGACCGGCGACGTGCTCGGCTCCCGGCGCTGCGATTGCGGCACGCAACTCGACGCCGCGATGGCGACGGTCGCCGCTGAGGGACGCGGTGTCATCTGCTATCTGCGCGGTCACGAAGGCCGGGGGATCGGCCTGCTCGGCAAGCTGCGCGCCTACCAGTTGCAGGACGGCGGGGCGGACACGGTTGACGCCAACCTGGAACTCGGCCTGCCCGCCGATGCCCGCGACTACTCCATCGGCGCGCAGATGCTCGCCGACCTCGGAGTGCGTTCGGTACGGCTGCTGACCAACAACCCGGCAAAGGTGGCCGGGCTTGCCGCCTGGGGGATCGAGGTGACCGGCATGGTCCGGCTCCCGGCGGTGCCCACCCCGGAGAACCTCCGCTATCTCATCGCCAAGCGGGACCGCTTCGGCCACCAGATCGACGGCCTGCCGGCCTCAAACGGGGAAAGCCACACCAGCCACGCGGGGGCGCGATGAGCGGGGAGGGGCGCCCCAGGGGCCCAAGCGTCGACGCGGCCGGGCTCAGCCTCGCCATCGCGGCGACCCGCTGGCACGCGGAGATCACCGACAGCCTGGTCCGCCGCGCCGTGGCCGCGGCGGCCGTCTGCGGGATCAGCGAGCCGCTGGTTGTCAGGGTGCCCGGAGCGGTGGAGCTGCCCGTGGTGGCGGCCGAACTCGCGGCCACCCATGACGCCGTCGTCTGCCTCGGGGCGGTGATCCGCGGCGGGACCCCGCACTTCGAGTACGTGTGCGACGCGGTCACCGCCGGGCTGACCCGGGTCGCGCTCGACGCCGGAACCCCGGTCGGTAACGGCGTGCTGACCTGTGACACCCTGGAGCAGGCCCGTGACCGCTGCGGGCTCGACGGCAGCCGTGAAGACAAGGGCTGGGAGGCAGTCGTGGCGGCACTCGACACCGCGCTGGTGCTGCGCTCGCTGCGCCGGACCACCCCGGGCTCGGCCCCGGGCTCGGCCCGGCCGGCGCGGATGGGGATCGCGCGCCTGGACGGGCCACGACATTGACCCAGGACTCGGTGCGGGTACCCCGGTTGTGCGTTATGCATGAAAGGCTGGTTTGTTGCTTTCCCTGGTCCTGCCCAAGGGCTCGCTGGAGCGGGCCACCCTTGATCTTTTCGACGCGGCAGACCTGACCGTCCGCCGCTCCTCCGACCGGGATTACCACGCGTCCGTCGAAGACCCGAGGGTCGACCGGGTGCGGTTCCTGCGGCCGCAGGAGATCCCGTCCTACATCGAGCGCGGGCTGTTCGACCTGGGCATCACCGGCCGGGACTGGATCGCCGAGACCGGTGCCGAGGTGGTCTCGCTGGGCGAGCTGAAGTACTCCAAGGCCACCGCCGACCCGGTGCGGGTGGTGCTCGCCGTGCCCGAGTCCGCGCCGTGGCGTTCGGTCTCCGATCTGCCCGAAGGAGTCCGGATCTCGACCGAGCTGCCGGCGCTGACCAGCAAGTACCTAGATGCACACGGGGTCAAGGCGATGGTGGTTCCGTCCTACGGCGCGACCGAGGCGAAGGTCCCCGACATCGTTGACGCGATCGTGGACCTCACCGAGACCGGGTCGTCGCTGCGGCGCAACGGGCTGCGCGTCCTGGACACGGTGCTGACGAGCTACACCGAGCTTGTCGCCAACGCCGATGCGTACGCGGATGCGGACAAGCGCGCCGCCATGGAGGACATCGCGCTGCTGCTGCGCGGTGCCATCGAGGCCCGCCGCAACGTGCTGCTCAAGCTCAACGTCCCCGCCGCCCAGCTCACCGCCGTCACGGACATGCTGCCCGCGCTGTCATCACCGACCATCACCGCGCTGGCCCGTGGCGACATGAACGCGGTGGAGACCGTGGTGCCCAAACGCAGCGTCAACACACTGATCCCGGCGCTGAAATCGGCCGGGGCCAGGGACATACTCGAGATCCCCATCTCCAAGATCGTCGAGTAGCCGCCGCGGCAGCGTGGCCGGCTGGCCGGGCCGGTGAGGCCTGTGTTCTGATCGTCCCGCGACGTACTGTAGTGGGATGCCGGGACCTTCCGGCGACCGGCCAGGCCGGGGCCGTGAGTGACTGGCACGCAGAGTTTCGTAAGGGGATGCCCGTGCGCGACATCCTGGCGCAGATCGAGAAGTGGTGGGACGCCGGGGAGACGTTCGGCCTGGCTACGGTCGTGCGAACGTTCCACAGCGCGCCCAGGGAGCCCGGCGCGGCCCTGGCGGTCTCCGCGGGCGGGGAAGTCATCGGCAGCGTGTCCGGCGGGTGCGTCGAAGGCGCGGTGTACGAGCTGGCGCAGCAGGTGTGCCGGACCGGGCAGCCGGTGCTGCAGACCTATGGGATCAGCGACGACACCGCGCTGTCCGTGGGTCTCACCTGCGGCGGCATTATCGAGATCTTCGTCGAGCCGGTGAACAAAGAACGCTTTCCGGAACTCGGTGACGTGGCGGCCGCGATCAAGGCCGGCCAGCCGGTCGCGGTGGCCACCGTGATCGCGGGTCCCGGGGAGACCGGGGCCCGGCGGGTCATCCTGGGCCGGACCGACCTCGAGGCTGGCGCGGGCGGGGGGAACGGTGTGGGCAGCTTCAACGGCGAAGGAGCCGGGGGGAGCGGCCAGGTACCCGCCACGTGGGGCACGCTTGGCGCGGGGGAGCGGCTCGACCAGGCGGTTGACGACGATGCCCGCGGGATGCTCGCCCAGGGGCTGACCGCCGTGCGCCACTACGGCGAGCACGGCGAGCGGCGCGGCGATGATCTGTCGGTGTTCGTCCACTCCTTCGCGCCGCCGCCGCAGATGCTGGTCTTCGGGGCGATTGACTTCGCGGCGGCCGTCGCGCGGGCCGGAAAGTTCCTCGGGTATCACGTCATCGTCTGCGACGCCCGGCCGGTGTTCGCGACCCGGGCCCGCTTCCCCGACGCCGACGAGGTTGTCGTGGACTGGCCGCACCGGTACCTGGCCAGGACACCGGTGGACGAGCGGACGGTGATCTGCGTCCTCACCCATGATCCCAAGTTCGACGTCCCGGTGCTTGAGGTCGCGCTGCGCACCCCGGCTGGCTACATCGGGGCCATGGGCAGCAGGCGGACCCACGAGGACCGGCTCGCCCGGCTCCGGGAGGCCGGGCTGGCCGAGGATGAACTCGCCCGGCTCAGGTCACCCATCGGTCTCGACCTGGGCGCACGAACCCCGGAGGAGACCGCTGTGTCGGTCGCCGCCGAGCTCATCCAGCTTCGCTGGGGCGGTTCCGGCCGCCCGCTCACCGACACCGCGGGCCGCATCCACCCCCGCTAGCATTGCACTGTCGTGAGCAACCAGGTGGCCGGCGTGCTGCTCGCCGCGGGCGAGGGGAAGCGCCTTGGCACCCCTAAGGCCCTCGTCGAGCTGGGCGGCAGGCGGCTCGTCGACCGCGGCGTTGACCTGCTGCGCGACGGCGGCGCCGCGCCGGTGCTCGTGGTGATGGGGGCGGTGCGCTTCAGCGTGCCCGGCGTGCTCTCGGTGCACAACCCGGGCTGGCCCACCGGGATGGGCTCCTCGCTGGCGGCCGGGCTCCGGGCCCTTCCCCGGGACTGTGCCGCCGCAGTGATCGCCCTGGTGGATCAGCCGCTGATCGGGGTGGATGCGGTCCGGCGCGTGATCGCGGCCTACCGGGCCGGGGCCGAGATAGTGGTCGCCACCTATCACGGCAAGCCCCGCAATCCGGTGCTGCTGGCCCGCCGCCACTGGGCCGGGGTGCTCGAAGCGGCGGTCGGTGACGCTGGCGCACGGCCCTACCTGCGGGCTCACCCGGACCTGGTCACCGAGGTGGAATGCGCGGACACCGGCCGGCCCGACGACGTGGATACCCCCGATGACCTGGCCCGGCTCAGCCGGTCCTGGCCTGGGGAGGCTACCCGGGGGCCGCTGGCCGGCCCGGGCGGTTAGCCCGCCTGCTCGGTGACCTGGATGCCCCAGGTGCGGGTCACGCGGTCGCCGGGGGCCAGCATGATGAGGTCGGTGCGGGTGGCAAAGGCGTTCGGCGGGCAGGTCATGGGTTCGATGGCGACGGCACGCCGACGGTGCGCGGCATCCAGCGTGTCCCCGGTGAAGACCTGCAGCCAGCGGTAATCCGGCCCCGCCCAGAGTGCGACCTCGGTTCCGCCGCTGGCCAGCCGCGCCCAGGCCCGCCCTTGCTCGTCGCGGTCAAGCCCGGTGAACGCGTGGTCGAGCTGGGCTGACCCGATAGGGCGGGCCGCCCGGAAGTCGAGCGCGCTTCCCGCCACATCCTGCGCCGGCCCGGCCGGGATGCCGCGCTCGTCAGCAGGCAGCCAGCGCGCCACGGGCAGCGTGAGCTCGCACTCGTCCACCGCCGGTGCGCCCGCGGTCAGGTAGGGATGCGACCCGGTCCCGTAGGGGGCCGCGTGAGCGCCCACATTTTTCGCGGTCACGCTCACCCGCAGGCCGGTCTCGCTGACGAGGTACTCCACCTCTATGTCCAGGCAGAACGGGTATCCCGTCCGCCCCAGCAGCCCCTGGCGCAGCGTGACCGCGTGGTGCTCATGCCGGACGGCCGGCCACGGAGCCCACCGTCCCAGGCCGTGAATCGCGTTCCCGGCCGTGGGCTCACTCAGGTCCAGCTGGTACTCGGTGCCCGCGACGGTGTACCGGCCACCGTCGATCCGGTTCGGCCAGGGCACGAGGAGCTGGCCGGCCGCTCCCGGGGGTAGCTCATCGGGCTGGTACCCGGCGATCACTGGACGGCCGCGATAGCGCAGTTCGCGCAGTCCCGCACCAAGCTCGGTGGCAACGGCCTGGTAGCCGCCTGCAGCGATCTCGTACTGAGCACCGGTCAGCGGGACCGTGGCGGACGGGTGAACGGCTGGCGTCATTGAATCCCATTGGAATGCATACTGCCGGCAAGCGGCGGGGGAGAAAGTGCCGGCGGGGCTGCTTGGGGAGCGGGGGGACCGTCAGCCCCGCCGGCAATTGCACCCTAACCGCCCCAGTGAGGGGCGCGGGCAATGTTCTTCAACGATGCTGGTCAACGGCATCACTCGGGCGGACGCCGCGGCTAGCGCCACCCAGGCGATCGGGGGATTCCGGATGGTAGCTGCCATCTTGGGGTGTTTGGAGGGGTTTGCTCGGATGGGCTGGCGCTGTCCAAGGCGCCTCGCGGCCGCTTCCGCCAGCTGGCCAGGCCGGGGCGTGTGACGAAGCCCCAGGCTCCGGCCGCGGCGGTGTGCCGGGTGGTCGCTTCCGCGGCTAGCTGAGGTCGTGCCGGGTGCCAGCGGGTGCCACCGACGGCGCCAGCGTCCCATTGCGGACCGCTTCGGCCGCGAGCACGCCGAACATGTAGAAGTAGGCGGCTTCCTCGTCGGAGAACGAGCGGGCCTCGTGCCGCGCCCCGTCCATCGACACGAAAACCTCGAACCCGTCGAGGGCCGGCACCAGGCACAGGGCGCCGTCAGCCTCGGTTTCCAGCGCGTACGCGGTGCGTGGGATAGCGGCCAGGTCCGCAAGCTCGCTGAAAATGTCCTTGGTGGACACCCGCTGCCGGCGGGCGGCCCGGCCACCGCTGTCCGTGAAGCTGCCGCTGTCCGTGAAGCTGCCGCCGTCCGTGAAGCTGCCGCTGTCCGTGAAGCTGCCGCTGTCCGTGAAGCTGCCGCCGTCCGTGAAGCTGCCGCCGTCCGTGAAGCTGTCGCCGTCCGTGAAGCTGTCGCCGTCCGTGAAGCTGGCGTCCGTCAGGGGGTCCTCCAGCGCCGACGGGGTACGGGGCGATCGCGCAGCCCTTGGCTGCGGCGCAACCCGGGGCGGCGCCGCAGCCGGGGGTGCCGACGACGGCCGAGCAGGCGGGAGCGGGGGAGCAAGCGAGGCCGTCGGCACCGGGGACGGGTGGTACGGATAGGTCGATTCCGGTCCGCCCGCGGTAGGAGGCTGGGTCGACAGGAGCGGCTTGTCCACGCGCTCCTCGGTGAGCCCGGTGACTTCCTCCCGCGGCGTGAGCAGCTCGAAGACGCCGCGGTCGACCTGCCAGTAGCCCAGGGCCTTGGCCCGGGCGGCGTCCGCGCCGAGGTAGGCGATGTGCAGCCGGTCGCCGAGGTCGTCCAGGACGATGCAGGGCTCGTCCCGGAAGATGCCGACGGGCCGGGACTCCCACAGCGCGTCGACCTCCGCACGGATCACCCGCTTCCGCCAGTGACCGGTGGCCGGCTCGAAGCCGAGTTCCTCGGGCGGCGGGCAGGCGGCGAACAGGACCACGTCCGAACCGTAGGGCCCTACCCCGGCTTCATAGGGCACGCCCCGGTAGGTCGCCATCAGCCGGTATCTCATGATTCAGGCCTCCCTCAGCGGACGAAGCCACGCTTGCCCGTCGTAGCGGGCGATGAACTCCTCGGGACCGAAGGTAACCCGGCCCATCTCGGCCCCCACCGGAACGGGTACGGGCAGCGTGAAAAATTCCGGGATGCTGCTGACCGGCCCGCGGGAACTGCTAGGCGGTATCGCGACCAAGGAGGCCGACATCTCCAGCGCGATCCAGCGCATGACGAACAGTTCGGGCATGTCGGCGGCGAACTCCGAACCTTCGTAACCCAGGGCAAGCGTCTGGTAGTAGTCGGCGGGTGTCCGGCACGAGCAGTCCTGAGCCCGGTACACGTACCCCGCGATCACCGACCTCTGCCCGGCCAGGTAGGGCTCGACAAGGCGTGGCGGAATCACCTTGACGATCGGGGTGCCGGGTTCGAGGGTTCTCGTCGGCAGCTCAGCCGGGATCACAGACTCCCCTGGGTGACGGATTGACCTGCGATGCAGTTCCAAAAGACTCTCATACCGGGATATTCGCCTCAACCTGCTTGGCCGGAGCCGGCCAAGCTCATCCACGATCATGGTTTAACGGTGGCTGAACCTCTAAAGTGCCATGATCACCGCGTTCCCGCCGCCAGTTCCCGCGCCCGAGCGGTCATGATCATGACGTAGGTGCCGTCCCAGTAGCACCGATGGGGCGGGAGCCGGTGCGGCGGGAGGCGCCGCGGGAGAGGGCGGTGCGGCGATTAGGGTGAAGCCGTGGCAGGGAGGACTCTTGCGGGGGCGGCATATCCCGGTGATGACGGCTCACCCGATCCCCGGGTGAGTGCCGCGCTGGACGCCTACGCGGCGGGCCGGGGGAGCGAACACGCCGCGCTGGCGGCACTGGCCGGGTGCCGCCTTCTGGTCCCGGTGGTGGCGCTGCTGACCGAGGCGGAGCAAGCCGGACAGCGCGGGCTGCGCAGGGATAAATCCAGCGAGATGGCGCTCCCCACCTTGATCGGGGCCGACGGCAGGGCGGCGCTGCCTGCGTTCACCTGCCTGGGCACGCTGACCCGCTGGCGGCCCGACGCCCGCCCGGTGCCGGTATCCGCCGCCCAGGTCTGGCAGACCGGTACCCAGGAGGCCAGCGCGGTCGTCATCGACGTCGCCGGGCCGGTGCCGTTCGCCGTGGACGGTGCCCGGCTGGCCGCGCTCGCGGAGGGCAGGCCCGCCCCGATGCCACACGAAGACCCGGACGTGGTGGCCCTGGTACACGGGATGGTGACGGCCGAGCCCGCACTCGCCGGATTCGGCCTCGAGCCCGGACGGCACGGCACCGACCTGACGCTCTGCCTGGCTCCGGGGCCCACAGCGACGCAGGTTCAAGTGCGCGACGCGATCGAGCGGGTGAGCGCGGGCGTCATGGCAGGTGCCGAGGGCCGGGTGCGGCGCGGCATCGAGGTCGCGCTCACCGAGGCCGCCCTCCGCGAGGCAGGTACGCCCGGAAAGGGCAGGGACGGCGCGATTTGATCACCATCCGGCCGGCCGTGGGAGGATCGGCATCATGCTGCGCTGGCTGACCGCCGGAGAATCGCACGGGCGCGCGCTCGTCGCGATCTGCGAGGGACTGCCCGCCGGGGTTGAGGTCAGCACCGCCGACGTGGCCGCGGCGCTGGCCCGGCGCAGAGCCGGCTACGGCCGGGGCGCAAGGATGAAGTTCGAGCAGGACGAGGCCGAGATCACCGGCGGGGTGCGGCACGGCCGGACGCTCGGCGGGCCCGTCGCGATCCGCATCGGCAACACCGAGTGGCCCAAGTGGGAAACCGTGATGTCGCCCGACCCGGTGCCCGCGGGCGCCCTCGACGACCTCGCCCGGGCCACGCCGCTGACCCGGCCACGCCCCGGGCATGCCGATCTTGCCGGGATGCAGAAGTACGGTCACGACGACGCCCGGCCCGTGCTGGAGCGGGCGAGCGCCCGGGAGACAGCCGCCCGGGTCGCGCTTGGCGAAGTGGCACGACGGTACCTGTGCCAGTCGTTTGGCATCAAAATCCTGAGCCATGTCGTGGCGATCGGCCCGGTGTCCGCACCAGAAGGTGTCCTGCCTGGTCCCGACGATGGCGAGCGGGTGGATGCGGATCCCGTGCGCTGCCTGGACCCGGCCGCGAGCGCGCTGATGCAGGCGGAGATCGACGCCGCGCGCAAGGATGGCGACACCCTCGGCGGGGTGATCGAGGTGGTGGGCTACGGGCTGCCGCCGGGACTCGGCAGCCACGTGCACTGGGACCGGCGGCTCGACGGCCGCCTCGCCGCAGGGCTGATGAGCATCCACGCGATCAAGGGCGTCGAGGTGGGGGACGGGTTCACGACCGCGCGCCGCCGGGGCTCGGCCGCGCATGACGAGATCGAGGGATCCGGCGACGGGGTGCGGCGGCGGACCAACCGGGCGGGCGGAATCGAGGGCGGAATGACCACGGGAGAGGCGCTGCGGCTGCGGGCGGCCATGAAGCCGATCTCGACGGTGCCCAGGGCGCTGGACACCGTGGACGTGCGCACGGGCGAGCCGGCTAAGGCCATCAACCAGCGCAGCGACGTCACCGCGGTACCCGCCGCGGGGGTGGTCGCCGAGGCGATGGTAGCGCTTGTGCTCGCGGATGTGGCCAGCCAGAAGTTCGGTGGGGACTCGGTCGCCGAGGCGCAGCGCAACCTGCGCGGTTACCTCGACACGCTGGTGATCGCATGAGCAGTCCAGTGGCCGTGCTCATCGGCCCGCCCGGAGCGGGCAAGTCCACGGTCGGGCCGCTGCTCGCCGCCCTGCTCGGGGCGCAGTTCGCCGAGACCGACGCCCTCGTCGAGGACGCGGCGGGCAAGCCGGTCAGCGACATCTTCATCTCGGACGGGGAACCCGTCTTCCGCGAGCTGGAACGCAACGCGGTGGCCCAGGCGCTGGCCACCCAGCCCGGGGTGGTCGCGCTCGGCGGCGGGGCGGTGATGGACCCGGGTACCCAGCAGTTGCTGGCCGGGCAGCCCGTGGTGTACCTGCGGACCGGGTTCACCGCGGCGGTGCAGCGGGTCGGCTTGGACACCCCGCGCCCGCTGCTCTTGCGCAATCCCCGGGCGCGGCTGAGAGAACTGCTGGAGGAGCGGCTTCCGGTCTACGAGGCGCTGGCGCGGATCACGGTGAACACCGACGACCGCGACCCGCAGGAGATCGCCGATGAGATCGCGGCCACGGTGACCGCACGGATCGCCGCGGCCGCGGGTGAGGGTGCGGGAACCGGTGCCGAAGACGACGCCGAGTATGCCGGCTGGGACAACGAGGGCGAGGGTGCCTGACCGGTGAGCGCGACCAGGATCGTGGTCGGCGGGAAGTACCCCTACCCGGTCGTCATCGGCACCGGGGTGCTTGGTGAGCTGTCGATGCTGGTCGGCGCCGTGCGTACGGTCGTCGTCATCCATCCCGAGGGCCTGGAGGCGATCGCCCGGCCGGTCTGCAGCGCCCTCACCGCCGCCGGCTACCTCGTGCACTCCGAACCGGTCCCGTCGGGGGAGGCCGCCAAGGAGATCACGGTGGCCACACGGCTCTGGTCGCGGCTGGCCGCGCACGGCGTCACCCGCAGCGACGCGATCGTGGGGGTTGGCGGCGGGGCCACCACGGACCTGGCCGGCTTCGTGGCCGCCACCTGGCTGCGCGGTGTCCGTGTGGTCCTCGTGCCCACGACCCTGCTGGCGATCACCGACGCGGCCATCGGTGGCAAGACGGCGGTCAACACGTCCGACGGCAAGAACCTGGTGGGCGCGTTTCACCAGCCTGCCGGGGTCCTCGCCGACCTGGCCGTGCTCGAATCGCTGCCCACGGCGGAGTATGTCAGCGGCCTGGCCGAGGTGATCAAGGCCGGTTTCATCGCCGATCCCGCCATCCTGGACCTGATCGAGGACGACCCGGACGGCGCCGTCGTCCCGCACGGCGCGCACGCCAGGGAGCTCGTGGAGCGGGCGGTCCGGATGAAGGCGGAGGTGGTCACCAAGGACATGCGGGAGGCCGGGCGGCGGGAGATCCTGAATTACGGCCACACGCTCGGGCACGCCATCGAGCGGGTGGAGGGGTACCGGATCCGGCACGGCGAGGCGGTCTCGATCGGCATGGTGTTCGCCGCGGAACTGGCCGTTCTGGTAGGCCGGCTGGACACCGTCACCCTGCACCGGCATCGCCGGGTGCTCAGCGGCGTGGGGCTGCCCACCAGCTACCTGCCTGGCGCCTGGCCCGCGCTGCGGGAGTCGATGGCCGTGGACAAGAAGGCGCGCGGCGCGGCACTGCGGTTCGTCGTGCTCGACGGCCCCGCGCAGCCAGCCATCCTGGCCAATCCCGGCGAGGAGATGCTGGCGCAGGCGTACGCGGAGGTGACGTCGCGATGAGGCGGGTGCTCGTGCTCAACGGCCCGAACCTTGGCCGGCTCGGTTCCCGCGAGCCGGACGTGTACGGCAGCGCGGACTTCGGGCACCTCGCGGAGACCTGCCGCAGTACCGGCCGGGATCTCGGTCTCGAGGTGGACGTCCGGCAGACCGACGACGAGGCCGAACTGGTCGGCTGGGTGCACGAGGCGGCCGATCAGGCGCTGCCGGTGGTGCTCAACCCGGCCGCGTTCACCCACTACTCCTACGCGCTACGCGACGCGCTCGCGATGCGGACGGCGCCGCTGATCGAGGTGCACATCAGCAACCCCGCGGCGCGGGAGTCGTTCCGGCACACGTCCGTGGTGGCCGGGGTGGCGGACGGCACCATCGCCGGGTTCGGGCTCATGTCGTACCAGCTCGCGCTGCGGGCGATCGCCGAGCTTGTTACTTCGAAGTAGGCCCGTTGCTGACGCCGGCCGGGGCGGCGGTTACCCTCGACGGACGACTTGCATGCAGTACGCCAGGAGGCGGCGAGCTGTCACCGTGAAAGGCCGGTCACCATGCGCATTGGGATGTCGCTGAACTACGCGGGGGGTTTCGCGGAGACGGTGGAGGAACTCGCCGACTACGAGAAGGCGGGCCTGGAGATCGTGTTCGTGCCCGAGGCGTACAGCTACGACGCGGTCAGCCAGCTTGGCTTCATCGCGGCCAAGACCCAGCGGCTGCAGATCGCGTCGGGGATCTTCCAGCTGTACTCGCGCACGCCCGCGCTCACCGCGATGACCGCGGCCGGGCTCGACTACGTGTCCGGGGGCAGGTTCACGCTCGGCATCGGGGCGTCCGGGCCGCAGGTGATCGAGGGGTGGCACGGGGTGCCCTACGACGCGCCGGTCGGCCGTACCAGGGAGATCATCGAGATCTGCCGGATGGTGTGGCGCCGCGAGCGGCTGGTCTATGACGGCCGGTATTACACGCTGCCGCTGCCCGCCGGGCAGGGGACCGGGCTCGGCAAGCCGCTGAAGCTGATCAACCACCCGGTACGGGAGCGTATCCCGATCGTCGTGGCCGGGATGGGCCCGAAGAACGTGGAAATGATCGCCGAGCTGGCCGAGGGCTGGGAACCGATCTTCTACTTCCCCGAGCGGGCGGCTTCGGTGTGGGACGCGCCGCTGGCCGCCGGGCGGGCTCGCCGGGATCCCACGCTGCCGCCGCTCGATGTGGTCGCCCAGGCTGGGCTGGCGATCGGCGAGGACGTGACCGGGTACCTGGAGCTGATCCGGCCGATGCTTGCGCTGTACATCGGCGGCATGGGCCCGCACCGGGACAAGGGGAGCAACTTCTACTACGAGCTCGCGGTGCGGTACGGCTTCGAGGAACAGGCGCAGCGGATCCAGGACGCCTACACCGGCGGCCGGAAGGACGAGGCGGCGGCACTGGTCCCGGCCGAGCTGCTGGCCGGGATCTCGCTCATCGGCCCGGAGGGGCAGGTTGCCGAGCGGCTGGCCGCGCTGAAGGGGTCGGGTGTCACCACGCTGAACGTGACGCCCCTCGCCGAGACGCACGCCGACCGGGTCCGCCTCATCGAGCGCGTCCGCGACCTGGCCGCCTGACCGCCGCACGGCCGCCCCAGCGCTGCCCCGGCCAAGGGCGTGAATGTGACAGCCACGCCCCTAGAGGGGCAGCAGATTCACATTCATCGGGGTTCTGGGCCCGCGCTGCCGCGCGGCCGCCCAGCTCATTCCCATGATCACCAAGTGGCGTGGCGGGGGCGGGCCGCCGGCGACCTTCCCCCGGGACGCGGGCGACCTTTCCCCGGGGCTGTCGGCGACCTTTCCCCGGGATGGCCGCTCTTTTCACGGCGACGGTGGCCACATATCGGGGCAAATCGCCCGGCACAGTCACCGTCAGCGTGAAGAGTGGGGCGTGGCGGAGTGGCCGCGGGCGGGATGGGCTGCGGGCGGGATGGGCTGCGGGCGGGATGGGCTGCGGGCGGGATGGGCTGCGGGCGGGATGGGCTGCGGGCGGGATGGGCTGCGGGCGGGATGGGCTGCCGGGCCACCACAGGCGGCCCGGCAGCCACTTTTGTCACACCGACTTCTGGTAGGCGCGGAACATCAGCACCGACAGGGCCGTGGCCGCGATGGCGAGAAGGGCCAGGCCGCCACCCTGGATGCCGACCCGGGCCCAGTCGGGGTTCGCGCTCATCGCCGAACGGCCCGCCTCCAGCGCCCAGTTGACCGGATTGCAGTTCGCCACGATCCGCATCCAGTGCGGCATCAGCGCCTCGGCCATGAACGCGGTGGACAGGAACGTCAGCGGGAGCAGCAGGAACGTGTTGATCCCGATGATTGTCTCCCGCTGCCTGGCCAGCATGCCAACGGTGTTCGAGAAGGCGCTGAACAGGATCGCGACCAGGACGGCGGCGGCGATCAGGACGATCAGGCCCGGGACGCCACCGGCGTAGTGCGCGCCACCCGCCCAGCCGAGCAGCACGATGATGACCGACTGGACCGCGATGACCAGGGACTGCAGTGCGGCCGAGGCGTTGATGATGGCCGAGCGGTGCAACGGCAGCACGAGGAACCGGTCCATGATGCCCCGGTCGATCTCCTCGAGCACCGTCATGCCGCTCCACATGCTCGCCGACAGCGCGCTCATGATCACTACGCCCGGCACCAGGTAGTCCAGGTAGGACGGCGCCCCGAAACCGGGCAGGTCGACCACCTTGTGGAACAGGGAGCCGAACAGGAACAGCCAGATCACCGGCTGGATCAGCATGATGACCACGTAGGCGGGCTGCCGGGCAATCGCCCTGAGCTGCCGTCCGGTCATCCAGGTGGTGTGTGCCGCTAGCGAGGTCATCGTGATCCTCCCGAGAGTGCTGGTGTGGCCGGGGACTGGTCGGCTTCGGCGAACCTGCGGCCCGCGTAGCGCAGGTACACGTCGTCGAGTGAGGGGCGGGCGACCGTGGCGGCCCGTACCGGGACACCGGCCGTCTCCAGCGCGGCCAGCACGCCGGGAATGGCGGTCGCGCCCTCGTCGGCACGCGCGCTCAGGCTGTTCCCCTCCACCCGGATCTCGCGGATGACGGTCAGCGGGGCAAGGGCGGCCAGCACGTTGTCTGGTGCCGTGTGGTCGGCCAGTTCGAGGTGTACGGCGTCCCCGTGCAGTTCGCCCTTGAGGTCGTCGGGCGTGCCTGCGGCAACGACGCGGCCCCGGTCGACGATGGCCAGCTGACTGGCCAGCCGGTCCGCCTCTTCCAGGTAGTGGGTGGTCAGCAGGATGGTGAGGCCCTCGGCCGCGGAGAGCCGGCCTATCTCCTCCCACATGGCCGACCGCGACTCCGGGTCCAGGCCGGCGGTGGGTTCGTCGAGGAACAGCACAGTCGGCCGGTGGACCAGGCCCATCACCACGTCAAGGCGGCGCTGCATGCCGCCGGAGTAGGTGCGCACCTTGCGGCCGGCCGCGTCGGCGAGCCCGAACCGGCCGAGCAGCTCATCGGCCCGGCGGGTGAGTTCCCGTCTGCGCAGGCCCTGGATCCTGCCGGACAGCAGGACGTTCTCCCGGCCGGTGGCCACCGGGTCCGCGCCGCTGCGCTGGCCGACCACTCCGATCTTGTGGCGTACCTGGCTGGCCTGGGTGCGAACGTTCAGGCCGGCCACCACGGCGCGGCCCGAGTCGGCCTGCGCCAAGGTGGTGAGGATCTTGACGGTGGTGGACTTGCCGGCTCCGTTCGGGCCGAGCAGGCCGAAGATCGTCCCGGTGGGGACCGCGAAGCTGAGCCCGTCGAGGGCGCGTACGCCCTTGGGGTAGGTCTTGACGAGGTCGTGTGCCTCGATCGCTGGTGCCGTCACCGCGGCCGTGTGGCCGGGCACCGACATGGCGGTGTCCATGGTCATGATGGCTTTCTCCCTGGTGGTTGGCTGTGTGCACCGGTCCGTGAGGGAGCAGCCAAGTACTCTTGCAAGTGCTCACTCGATCTGGTCTCGCTCCTGCGGGACCGGTTCGGGGGTATCGGCCCTCGGCCCAGGTGTTACCGCACCGCGCCGGGGGCCGTTTGCGTCGTGATCAGCCCGGCTTGCCGCCTCCCTCCATTCGCTCCTTGAGCGCGTCCAGGACGGAGGTGTCTATCGCCCAGTCGGGTGGCTGGCCGGTCTCGTAGACCTGCCGCCATCCGTTAGGCCCTCCAGCGTCCCCGCCTCGATGTCGTCGGCCAGGTTGCGCACCCAGGCCAGCTCGGTCTCCCGCAGTGCCAGGTGGTACTCGGCCTCGATGAGCAGCAGCCTGGGCAGGCCCGCCTTGCGCGCGGCGTCGAGCATGACCTCGTCCTCGCCTATCTGTTTCTCCAGTGAGCGGACCCGCACCCGGAGCAGGTCGAGGACGTGGTCGGGGTGGAGCGCCGGCATCAGCGACAGCGCCGCTTCGAACTGCGGGTACTCCTTGACCGGCGTGGACAGCAGCTCCGACGGTCCGGGCACGTTCAGCTTGACACGCGCCCGGTGTCGGTCAGCCGGTACACGGTGCGCTCAGGGCGTCTGCCCTCGCGGCGCGCCTCCACTGCCTCGATGAGCCCGTGCTTGGCGAGGTTGTCCACGACCGTGTACAGCGAGCCGTAGTTCAGCTTGATGCTTTTGCTCCTTGCCACGCTCGCGCATGGTCCCGGCCATCTCGTAGGGATGCATCGGCCGTTCGTGGAGGCAGGCCAGCACCGGCAAGCGCCAGCGGGTTCGATGTTGCCCGCCCTCCTGGCATCGCGTGTTCCTCTCGCCGGGACCATGGCAGGACCTCCTGATGCGGGTCCTCGTTCGGGTTCGTTGTCGAATATCCGGTCACGAGTATACGGCCACGGCTATCCGGCCGCAAGTATTCGTTTCGATTCCCGGAAGCCGTCGTAGAGTCGGGGAATGCCTGAGTCTCATGCCCTGCGCCGGGAGCGCCTGCGGCGGGCGTGGCCGCCGCCGGCGTGGATGCCGCGCTCATCACCACCCTGGTCAACGTCCGGTACCTCACCGGCCTGGCCAGCTCCAACGCGGCGTTGCTGCTGCCCGTCGATGGACCAGGCGGTGCTCGCCACCGACTCCCGGTACGCCCTCGCCGTGGAGCGCGACTGCCCCGGCGTCCCATTGCTCGTCACGCGCCCCGTCGAGACGGGCCTTGCCGAGCTCGCCGTCAGCCGCGAGCTGTCCAGGCTGGCGTTCGAGGCGCAGGAGATGACGGTGGAGCGCCACACCACGCTCGCCGCCACCGAAGGCCTGTTCCTGCTGCTGC
>CAWEYV010000003.1:0-63406 GCA_963813395.1 uncultured Actinomycetes bacterium | reverse complement strand
CGGACCGCCCAGGTCAGTGCGGGTGCCAGGGCGACGGACTTGCCGGTATGGCCCGAGTATCGCAGAGGCTGGAGCAGCGCGAAACCGGCCACAGACCGCCTGGCTGGCGCGGAGTGACGGCCGCTGCGCGTGCCAAGGCAGGGACTCGGCCCGCCGGGCCAGCCGGGGCGCTGTCGCCGAACCGGGCCAGGCCAGATATTTTCGTCAGATGACCCCGGCGCGCAAACCCAGCGACCTGCGCGCCTCCGACGTGGACCGGGAACGGGTGGTCGCCGTTCTCGCGGAAGCGGCAAGCGACGGCCGGCTGACGCTTGATGAGCATTCAGAACGCGTTCAGCGTGCTTACCGGGCTCGTACCCTCGGTGAGCTCGCGGGGCTGACCAGGGACTTGGTGCCGCCGGGAGAACAGCCGCTGCAGCTGGACGACTCCCGTACGGTGTCCGTGTTCTTCTCCTCGGCCCGGCGGGAAGGGCGCTGGGTCATGCCGGACCGGCTCTCGGTCACCGCTGTGGGCGGCCAGGTGGTCCTTGACCTGCGAGAGGCGCTGCTGCAGAGCCTGCGCACGATCGTCCACGCCACCCTGATCGGCGGTCAGCTGCACATGCTCGTCCCGGAGGGGGTCAACGTGGTCGTGACCGCCGCCCGGCACTCGAGCCGGGTGGGCCCGGACCTGAGCCCCCGGCCTGGCCAGCCCGCTCCGGCCGGGCCGGCTGGCTCGCCGCTGATCGAGGTCCGCACGTTCAGTGTGGGCGGGCAGGTGCGCGTGCACACGCCACGCCTGCCCAGTGGCCGCTGGCTGGGCCGCCGGCCGCGCTAGGCCTGCAGACGTCCCTGGTCAGGGGCACGGGGTGCGGTGGGTTGCGTAGATGATCACCGAGGCGTTGTCGAACACACGCTGGTAGTGGCCCGGGTCGGCGGCGAAACCCGCGAGGTTGGCTCCGCCATGGAACTTGTACAGGACCACGTAGCGGACGTCCTGGTTGACCAGGATGTTCGCGGACCGGCAGCTCTGCGGGTCCGCGAGGACCTCCTGCGAGTCGAGCAGTGGGGTCTTGCCTGCCGTGGGCAGTGAGCGCGGATGCAGGACCCGGTAGGGCTGGTAGGACTGCAGGCCGGTGTAGCCTCCGAACGCCAGCACGGCCCGGTTGGTGACGCCGGGATTCATGTTGGGCGTCGAGATGATGTTGCCCCCGGTGTTGTGTCTGCCAAGCCACTTACCAGCGGCAGCGACCGGGCGGGTCACGATCTGGCCGGCGGACCGGTCGCTGGCCGCCACCGCGTGCCCCGTCTGCCACAACAGCAGGACGCCGGCCACCACGGCCGTTGCCGCCGCGGCAATCGCCAGCACGCTGTCCCTTTCCCGCCCCCGCGCTTCGCGCCCGCCCCCGCTCAGGGAACTCAGCCGCCGGGCGGTAACCGAACGAACGAGCAGGCCGATGCCGAATGCCGCGGTGACCGACAGCGGCGCGCCGAGGTCGCGCTCGAAGCGCTGCGGGAAGCCATCCACCGCGGTCCGGCTGCCCAGGTACATGATCACGCACCACCCCAGGACCGTAAGCACGGCCATGACCTGCGCGGGCCGGGCCAGATGGCGCAGTCCCGCGGCGAGCGCGGCGAAGCCGAACAGGCCGAACCACACGATCGGTGGCCCCAGTTCCTTCAGCACGGCCCCCGGCCCGGGGGCGGACTGGCTGCCCAGCACGATCGACACCGCGCTCGAGGTGGCGGCGTGGTGGACGGCGATGTAGGTGTAGGCGCCGTAGCAGGCGGACAGCACCGCCACCCCGGCCAGGGACAGGAACAGGGCCCGGGCCTCCCGGCCGCGGCGCAGGTACAGCAGGTACGGCAGGCAGGTGACCGCGACCACCGCCAGCAGGACGACCAGGTACAAGGTGGCCACCGAGTGATACAGCACCGGTGTGGCGCCCACCGCGGTCACCAGCACGCCCGACCGCCAGGACGGGGCCTCGTAGAGAGTGACCAGTGCGGCGACCGTCATGGTCAGCAGGAAGTAGGCGGAGATCAGATCCGGGTAGCGGCCCTCGGCGAAGCCGTTGTACGCGCCGGTGAGTACGAGCCCGGACAGCGCCGCCGCGCCGAGCCCGAACTCCCATCCCCACAGCCGGGTGGCCAGCGCGTACGCGCCCAGCGCGGTGACCACCACGAGCATGGGAGCCAGCACGGGAAACAGTTGCAGCGGCGTCAGCGCCGCGAAGCGGGCGATGACCGCGGTCAGCGCGGAGAAGCCCGGCGGGTAGATCAGGTAGCTGTTGTACTGGCCGTGAGCGAGCATCTGCTCGGCCATGACCGCGTGCGAGAACGCGTCACCGCCCCGGATGTAGGGCCAGTCGTGCTGGGCCACACCGGAGTAAGCGCGGAGCGCCGTCAGCGCGAGCACGACCGCCAGCCCGCCGTCCCGGACCAGGGGCAGGGACAGGCCGAACGGCCGTTGCTCCGCCGTCGGCCCGGGCTGTTCGGGCTTGGCGCCGGGTACGGCGGCGGCCTGGTCAGCAGCGTCGTGGGCGGCTGCGGCCTGGGCCGGCGCGGTTGCGGTGCGGGCCATGGCGGCCGCGGCCCGGCCGTCCGCTGGCGGGGACTGGCCGTTGCCCGGTGAACCGGGGCGGCCGCCATCGAGCGAGGCGCCTCCGCCGCCCGGCGCGCCTGCCGGCGGCCCAGGGTGGCTGCCTGGCCGTCCGGGGGGCCCGGCCGGGCTGTCCGGGGAGCCGGGCCCGGTCGCGGGGGACGGCCCAGGCTCGGGCGAGGGCTTCGGCCAGGCCATCAGCACGCCACCGGCGATCAGCGCGACGGCGATGACCAGCAGCACTGCCAGTGGTGGCTGACGGTCCGCCATCATCACCAGTGCCAGGGCGAGAGCGACGCCGACCAGCGCGAGGACGCGGGGATCGCGGACCGGGGCGGGCAGCGGCAGCAGCGAGGACGCGGACCCAGGCGCCGGGCCTTTGATCCGGTACGCGAGCGCGCCCGCGCCGAACACAATGAGCACGGCCGCGAGCGCTATCCAGACTGTGACGCCGGAGCCGGCGGCCCGCGCGATAATCACCGCGATGACCGGCACCGACGCCATGGATACCGCGGTGGAGTAGGCCAGCCGCTCACCCAGCCCGCTGGTGGGACGGAGCACGGCGGCCCAGAAGTACCCGGGCAGTACGGCCGCGGCTGCCGCCGCCAGTACCGCGCGGATCAGGTCCGCAACCACGAAACACCGCCGAACATCGAGTCGGACTGCGGGCTCCCTGCGAGCCGCGCAGCGGGTAACCACCGAAGAAGACGCACCGTACCTTATGCGGTCAACGCTTAACGGGCAGCGGTTTGCAGCACAACGTGCCAGCTAGCCGGGATCATCGCCGCCGGCGGCCGGCGTAAGGGCCGTCAGCTGGCTGAGTCGAAGTTCACCGAACTGTAGGCGCGCAGCTTCCAGAGCTGGTGCTCGCTTGTGATGGTCCGGATGGTGCCCGAGCGGGCCCGCATCACCAGCGAGTGAGACGTGGCGCCGCCGGCCCGGTACCGCACGCCGGCCAGCAACTCCCCGTCGGTGATGCCGGTGGCGGCGAAGAACGCGTCCTCGGAGGCCACCAGGTCGTCGGTGGTGAGCACCTGCTTGAGATCGTGGCCGGCGTCGATGGCCCGCTGCCGTTCGGCGTCGTCGCGCGGGGCGAGGCGGCCCTGAATCGTCCCGCCCAGGCACTTGATCGCACACGCGGCGATGATCCCCTCCGGGGTACCGCCGATGCCCAGCAGCAGGTCAACCCCGGTGCCGTCGCGCGCGGCCATAATGGCACCGGCCACGTCGCCGTCGGTGATCAGCTGGATCCGGGCGCCCGCGGCCCGGACCTCGGAGATGAGCTCGGCGTGCCGCGGCCGGTCCAGGATGACGACGGTTACATCCTGCGGCGAGCAGCTCTTGGCCCGGCCGACCTTGACGATGTTGTCCGCCACCGGCGCCTCGATGTCCACCACGTTGGCCGCGGCAGGGCCGGTGACCAGCTTGGACATGTAGAAGACCGCGGAGGGGTCATACATCGAGCCGCGGGCGCTGACGGCCAGCACGGAGATCGCGTTAGGCATCCCGTTGGCGGTCAGGCGCGTGCCGTCAATCGGGTCCACGGCGACGTCACAGGCCGGGCCGCTGCCGTCGCCTACCTCCTCGCCGTTGTAAAGCATCGGCGCCTGGTCTTTCTCACCTTCGCCGATCACCACGACGCCGTTCATCGAGACCGTGTTGATGAGCAGCCGCATCGCGTGCACCGCGGCCCCGTCGGCCCCGTTCTTGTCCCCCCGGCCGACCCACCTGGCGGCCGCCATCGCGCCGGCCTCGGTCACCCGGACCAGTTCCAGGGCCAGGTTGCGGTCCGGAGCCTGCCGCTCCGGCTCGGGAGCCTCAATCACTAGGGAGCCAGGGTCACCAGGCAGGGCAGCTGTGTAGTCATCGGTCATGGCGGGCGCCCTTCCGTCGAGAGCTGACAACGTCTAGAACGGCGCGCTGGGCTCGCCCGGCCCTCCCGTGCCCGATTCCGCCGGATCGGGCGTGGCTGCGGTGAGCCTCGCCCGGGCGCCTTCGAGCCAGTCCGAGCAGACGGCGGCCAGCCGCTCGCCCTGTTCCCAAAGTTCCAGCGACTCCTCCAGCGTGAGCCCCCCGCTCTCCAGCCGCCTGACCACGTCGGCCAGCTGATCGCGGGCCTTCTCGTAAGGGACCGGGGACGCAGGCTCAGTCACCGTGCCAACCTAGCCGGCCACGCCCGGTCAGGGCCGGTCAGCCCCGCCTGGCTCTTTCTCCGCTCGCACCGCGAGCTGATCGTCGGCGAACCTCAGGGTGAGCCGCTCTCCGGGCGCGACGTCCACGGCCTGCCGGACGACGCCGCCGTCGAGCCGCTGGACGATCGCGTAACCCCGCTGCAGGGTGGCGGACGGGGCCAGGGCAAGAAGCCGGGCCTTGAGGTGACCGATGTCGTCGTCGGCCCGGGACAGGCTGGCGGCCAGGCACCGGCGGGCGCGCTCGGCCAGCGCGGTCACCTGCTCCTGCCGCCGGTCGATCTCCCGCAGCGGGTTTGCGAGCGCCGGCCGGGACCGCATGCCGTCGAGCCAGGCGCGCTCGCGGTCCAGCCTCCCTTCGACGATCCGGCGGGCCCGGGATCGCAGCTGGGCGATGAGCGCGAGCTGCTCCGCTACGTCGGGCACCACCCGCCGGGCGGCGTCGGTGGGGGTGGAGGCCCGGACGTCGGCGACCAGGTCGAGCAGCGGAGTGTCCTGCTCGTGACCGATCGCGCTCACGACCGGGGTCCGGCAGGCGGCCACGGCGCGGACCAGGGTCTCATCGGAGAACGGCAGCAGGTCCTCGATCGACCCGCCACCTCTGGCGATGATGATGACATCCACGGCGGGGTCGGCGTCCAGGCGGTGCAGCGCGTCGACGATCTCCTCGACCGCGAAGGAGCCCTGCACGGCCACCTGCTCGACCCGGAACCGCACCGCTGGCCAGCGCCGTGCCGCATTGCGCTGGACGTCCCGCTGGGCCGCGGAGTCGCGCCCGCAGATCAGGCCGATGCATCCGGGCAGGAACGGTAGCGGGCGTTTGCGTTCGGCCGCGAACAGGCCCTCGGCCCCAAGCGAGCGGCGCAGCCGTTCAAGCCGGGCCAGCAGCTCACCGATGCCCACGGCCCGGATCTCGGTGGCGGCCAGGGAGAACGAGCCGCGGGCGACGTTGAACTCGGGCTTGGCCCACACCACGACCCGGGCGCCCTCGCCGGGCGGCGGATCGGCCGCCTCGAGCACGGTACGGGCGCAGATCACCCGGACCGATACGGCGGCGACTGGATCCCGGAGGGTGAGGAAGGCGGTGCTGCCGCGTTTGGTCAGCTCGGCGATCTGGCCCTCGACCCAGACCCGCCCCAGCCGGCCAACCCAGTCACCGACCAGGCGCAGCACCGTGCGAACGGGCACGGGTGACTCCGGAGTGGTCTGCAGAGGCATGGCAACAAGGGTGCCATTCGCGGCACGCTAAGCAGCGGTGATCTTTGCCAGGCGCCGCTCGAACATGGTGATCACGTCGTCCCGGTGGGCGTGAGCTTTCTCATAGGCCAGCAGAGCCCGGAGCGTCGCCGCGTCGAGGACGCGCATCCTGGCACGCAGCGAAGGGACGGACAGGTCGTCGTAGCCGGGCAGCGGCGGGGCCGCCGTGGTGGGTGTGGGAGCGGGGCTGGTCGTGGCCGATGCCGAAGGGCGCGGCGCTGAATGGTTGTGCGAATGGGCGCGCTCGTGGGCGAGGGGGACGGTCCCGCTGCGGGTGTCATCGAGCGTGTGCCAGCGAGATTGTGCCCGGGCCGGGCCTTTCGGGGCGGTGCGGTCGGCTGGCCAGCTCGTTCCCGCGGCCCGGGTCCTTACCTTGTCGGCCGCCAGCAATAGCTGGCCGACACCAGCGAAAACGGCTCGGAGCATCACCGCGGGGGCCTCTTTAATACGGTCATTGACCTGCGGGATGGGCATGGTTATCTCTCCCTGGGGTTGCCTGGGCCGCTGCCGTCCTGGTCGGGACCCGCCGGGGCGGCCGATGCCACGCGCCTAAGTTCATTCTCCCTTCCTGCCCCGTTCACCTCAGCGGGGGCTGGCCGTTAGCGCAAACTCGCTGCAAGAACGGCGATCTCCAGTTTCTGGATAACGACTCTCTCCTACCACGAGAACCGCTCTTGTCAAGACCCAATCTCTGGCCGGCCGCTGAGCAACGGCCCGCTGGCCGCCCGCATCCGCTGACCGCACTTGCCGCATCCGGTCAGCTGGTTTTCATGCTTGGTACGGTGGAGGAGTGATCAGCGCAAACACACCGGCAGGGGCTGCGTCGAGGCAGCCCGCCCGACGTGTCCTGCTTGCCAAGCCCAGGGGCTATTGCGCCGGGGTTGACCGGGCGGTCCAGGCCGTTGAGGTGGCGCTTGAGCTCTATGGAGCGCCGGTCTACGTGCGCAAGCAGATCGTCCACAACACGCATGTCGTCGCCGGGCTGGAGAAGCGCGGTGCCGTCTTTGTCGAAGAGACCGACGAGGTTCCCGAGGGCGCGGTGGTCGTGTTCTCCGCACACGGTGTCGCGCCGCAGGTGCGCGCGGAGGCGGAGGAGCGCAACCTGCGCACGATCGACGCGACGTGCCCGCTGGTCACCAAGGTGCACAACGAAGCGCGCCGGTTCGCGGCCCAGGGCTACGACATCTTGCTCATCGGGCACGAGGGACACGAGGAAGTGGTCGGCACGACGGGGGAGGCGCCCACCCATATCCGCCTGGTGGACAGCCCGGGGGAGAGCGCCAAGACCGAGGTCCGGGACCCGGCCAGGGTCGCCTGGCTGTCCCAGACGACGCTGTCGGTGGACGAGACCCTGGAGACGGTCGCCGCGCTCCGGAAGAGGTTCCCGCTCCTGGTGGACCCGCCCAGCGACGACATCTGCTATGCCACGCAGAACCGGCAGGCCGCGGTCAAGCAGATCGCCAGCGAGTCGGATGTGGTCCTGGTCGTCGGGTCGCGGAACTCGTCCAACTCGGTGCGCCTGGTCGAGGTGGCCCGGGACGCCGGCGCTGGCGCCTCCTACCTGGTGGAGGACGCGGGGGCCGTCCAGCCCGAGTGGCTTGCCGACGCGAGCACGGTCGGGCTGACCAGCGGGGCATCGGTTCCCGAGGATCTGGTCGACGGCGTGCTTGCCCGCCTTGCCGAGAGCGGATTCACCGAGGTTGAGGACGTTGAGGCGGTTCCGGAGCGGATGCAGTTCGCGTTGCCGCACGAGTTGCGGCGGGAGCGGTCCGAGCGGCGGTAGCTGACCCAGGAGGCCTCGCCGGCCCGGCAGGCCGGTCCGGCCGCCGCGGTGGGTTACGCGGCGGGCCGTTCGGCGCGCGTGGACTGGTCCGCTGGGGCGGCCCGGCCTGGGCACGGTCGGCACGCAGGTCCCGGCGAAGGTCCTTGATGCACTGAAGCAGGCCGCGGGGCCAGGCAATGGCCATGGTCACGACCAAGCCCGCAGCCAGCCACGGGGCGACGCTGGCGAGCACGACGACGCTGCCTGCGGTAACCGACAAGAGCAGGCTCCCCGACGCGGTCAGCGCCTCCACGACGATCAGCGCGCCGGAGAACAACAGCGGCGGGGCGAGCACCACGAGCAACAGGTCAGCGGGTGTGGTGTACCAGGCGGCGAGGCCGCAGCCAAGCACGAAAAAGACCCCAGCCAGCATGGTCACGCCTAGCCATGAGGCCATCAGCAGCCCCACGGTAAACACCACTGCCATACCGAGCACAGCGCCGCGCCCGGTCAGCCTTGCTGGCCGGGCGGCCGGTTGCTCGGCTGGCCCGTTACTGGGCAGCGCCATTGATGTGTGTCATGACCAACTCGGTGGGTGAGCTCCCGCGGTCCGCAGTGGCCCCGTGAGAGCGTTCGGTTAGTGAATCGGCCGGATCGCCGGGTTCCCCGGTGAACGCGGCCGCGGTCGCGGTGTGCTCGGGTGCAGCCGCGGTCAGTTCGGGCTTGGCCTGCCCGGATGCTGCGGCCACCGGCTGCCCGGGTGCGGCCATGGCGGTGAGTTCGGGGGCGGACAGGGCCCGGGCGGTTTCCTCTACCAGCCGCGGCGCCTGCTGATCGGTATCAACGATGCCCAGGTCATGGAGCCGCCGGGCGCTCACAAGCACCCGGGCCTCCAGTGAGCCCACCGTCTTGTTGTAGGCCGTCACCGCGCTGGTCAGCGCCTTGCCCAGCTGGTCTACCCGGTCGCCGAGGCCGGAGATGCGCTCATACAGTTCCCGCCCGACGTCGAACACGGCCCGCGCGTTGTCCGACAGCGCCGCCTGCTGCCAGGCGTACTGCGCGGTACGCAGCAGTGACACCAGCGTCGTGGGAGTGGCGATGTGCACGCGGCGGGCCACCGCGTACTCAAGCAGGCCGGGATCGCGTTCCAGCGCCGGGGCGAGGAACGCCTCACCCGGGATGAACAGCACCACGAACTCGGGTGCCGGGCTGAGCGCGGCCCAGTACGCCTTGGCGGCCAGCCGGTCCACGTGGTCGCGCAGATGACGGGCGTGCGCGCCGAGGCGTGCGTCGCGCACGACGTCGTCGGCTGCCTCAGCGGCCTCCAGGTAGGCGGCGAGCGATACCTTGGAGTCCACCACGATGTGCTTGCCGCCAGCGAGGTGAATCACCATGTCGGGGCGCTGCGCCCCGTCGCTGGTGGTCAGGCTTACCTGCTCGTCGAAGTCGCAGCGGGCGCTCATTCCGGCGAGCTCGACCACCCGGCGCAGCTGCATCTCCCCCCAGCGGCCGCGTGCTTCCGGCCGCCGCAGCGCCGTGACCAAGGCCTGCGTCTGGATCTTGAGTTCATCCGAACTCCGCCGGGCAATCGTCACCTGCTCGGCGAGGGCGGCGTGGGATCGCTCGCGGGCCGCGTCCGAGTCGCGTAGCTGGGCTTCCACCCGGGTCAGCGTCTGTTTCAGCGGTTCGACCAATCCTTCCACGGCAGCCCGGCGGGCCTCGAGTTCGCCGGTGGCCTTGGCGTTCGCCGCGCCGAGCCGCCCCTCCGCCATCTCGAGGAAGCGCCGGGTGCTCGCATCGAGTGCCTGCGCCGACAGCGCCTGGAACCGTTCGGCCAGCTGCCCGTCCACCAGCGCGGTCCGCTGCTCGGCAGCGCGAGCGCGCTCGTCAGCCGCGCTGGCCCGCGCGGCCAGGTCTGTTCGCGCGCCCGCTTCGCGGCTCCTGGCAGCCAGGAAGCCGATGACCCCGCCCAGCAGCAGGCCTATGACCAGTGTGAGTAGGGCGATCACGGTCATATCTGAATACTGACAGCGCGGACCGACAGTTCCCATTCGCCACGCGGGGGCGGCGATGGCGGCTCAGCGGGGTGGCACGGGTGGCCACAGACCGCCCGCGGCGCGCCCTACACTGCCGGGGTGAGCTTGTCCATCGGTATCGTCGGCCTGCCCAACGTCGGCAAGACCACTTTGTTCAACGCCCTGACCCGGGGCGGCGCGCTGGCGTCGACCTACGCCTTCGCGACCGTCAAGCCCAACGTGGGCGTCGTGGACATCCCCGACTCCCGCCTTGCCGTGCTCGCGCAGATGTGCGACAGCGCCAAGATCATCCCCGCGACCGTCAGGTTCACCGACATCGCCGGCCTGGTCCGGGGCGCCTCCGAGGGCCAGGGCCTGGGCAATCAGTTCCTCGCGGCGATCCGGGAGACCGACGCGATCTGCCAGGTCGTGCGGGTGTTCACCGACCCGGACGTGAGCCACGTGGACGGCGACGTGGCACCGCAGCGCGATATCGAGACGATCTCCATCGAGCTGATCCTGGCCGACCTGCAAACGCTGGAACGGGCCGTCCCCAGGCTCGCCAAAGAAGCACGAAGCGCCAAGAGCGCAGAACGCTCCCGCGCGGCTGATGCCGCCGCAACCGCGCAGCGGTTGCTCGACGATGGGACGACGTTGTTCGCGGGCGCGGCAGAAGCCGGCATTGACTTGGCTGACCTGCGCGATCTGCACCTGCTCACGGCCAAGCCGTTCCTATACGTGTTCAACAGCGACGCCGAGACCCTGGAGGACGCGGCGCAGCGGGAGGCGCTCACCGCGCTGGTGGTGCCCGCCGTGCCGATCTTCCTCGACGTGAAGACCGAGGCGGAGCTTGCGGAACTGCCCGAAGAGGATGCGGCCGAGCTGGCCGCGGAGCTGGGCATGGGCGAGCCCGGCCTGGCGCGGCTGGCCCAGGCCGGCTTTCGCGCGCTCGGGCTGACTACGTTCCTGACCGCCGGGCCCAAGGAAACGCGGGCGTGGGAGATCCCGATCGGGGCGACCGCCCCCGAAGCGGCCGGTGTGATCCACAGCGACTTCCAGCGCGGGTTCATCAAGGCCGAGATCGTCTCCTACGACGACCTGGTCGCGGCCGGGTCGCTGGCAGCGGCGCGCGCCGCTGGCAAGGCCCGCATCGAGGGCAAGGACTACGTCATGCAGGACGGCGACGTGGTCGAGTTCCGCTTCAACGTGTAGCGGCAAGAGGGCGGTCTAAGGCTGGCTGGGGCTCCCGCGGCCGCGGTGGTTCTGCGGAGGAGGTAGATGGGTATCTACGAAGAGTGATCAGCCTCTGCCGTGGTGTGACCAGGAGCGGAGGCGTATGGATCCGGATTCTTCCAATATCTGTCCTGGTCAGCGGTAGTGTCCGAAGAGCGTTCGTACTAGGTTGGGGTGGCTGCGTCGGTCCTGCGACTGGACGGCACGCCTCTGAGGTGCTCAAAGGGCTCCCCGGGCAGCGCGTTTTGACGCAGAATGGTGCGGACAGACACGGAGAGCACCGGAAGTCGTTGCTGTCCGTGCGCAGGGAACCGGGGCCGGGGCCGGACTAGGGCGGAGGTGCGGATGGTTCGTAGGTCAACCGTTGATCGCAGTCCGCAACCGACTGTATACAGTGCGGGCAGTGATGCGGAGACCGGGGACCTGGCCCAAGGTGGCGGGGCGTCGCGACGTTACGGGGCCCCGGGCTGGCGTGGCGCGGGGGGGCGCTGGCTGGTTTGGACGTTCCGGATCGTCGTGTGGGTGGTCTTGCTGATCATTGGCTACCGCGGCGTGATGGCGATCGTGCTCAACGAGACTCCGCCGAGCCACCCTCAGGCCGCTAGTTCGGCCTCGGCACCCGCGTTTCCAGCCGGGCTAGCGAGCGCGTACGCGATGCAGTTCGGGCAGGTGTACCTGAATGCCAGCCCGGCCACGGCCGCCCAGCGGGCCAGTCAGCTGGCGCAGTTTCTGCCACCCGGGTCCAGCTCGCAGCTGGGCTGGGACGGGTCCGGGTCGCTGACCCTTCAGTCGGAGCAGGTCGCCGGCGTGGCCGTGCACGACGCGCATCATGCGGTGGTGACATTGCTGGCGCGGGTGAACGGCGGGCTGATGGAACTCGGCGTGCCGGTCTACGTGTCGGCCGGTGGAGTAGCGATCTCGGCTGAGCCCGCCTGGCTGCCCGCACCGAAGCCCGCTGCGCCACCGTCGCCGCCGCAGGCCAATACCGACACGGCCACGCAAGCGACGCTGACCAGCCAGCTACCAGCGTTTTTCGCCGCCTACGCGGAC
The DNA here is from genome assembly GCA_963813395.1 of uncultured Actinomycetes bacterium. Classification (GTDB taxonomy): domain Bacteria; phylum Actinomycetota; class Actinomycetes; order Streptosporangiales; family Streptosporangiaceae; genus DASXKD01. Next base: position 51,319 of record CAWEYV010000003.1, on the reverse strand, counting down.
GGCAACCAGGTCACGCTCGGCCGGTTCCTCGAACCGGGCACTTCGATGACCGGCCTGGGCGGCGCGGTGAAGTACAGCTCGCTGCCCTCGGTCACGGTGCCACCGGGCGGATCCGTCCGCCATGTTGTTGCGACGGTCGTCTGGCATATCCCCGGGCAGCCGGCCGGGGCGGGCAAGCCGCCGGCGGCCGGGCTCGAGATGACGTATGCGCTGACCATTGTGCGGCAGCACGGGACCTGGTACGTCCGCAGCATCGCCCCGTCTGTCCAGGCCGGGGGCCAGCCATGACCCCGCGCCCCGGCGATTGGCCACGTCCGCGGCCAAGCAATCCCCATCAGTTCGGAGTAGGCCGATGTTCCATTCACTGATCGCGGCTCCCCTAGCGCTCAACACGAACGGCCTGGTGTCGTACCTGCAAGGTCTCTTCGGCCCGCTTTTCCTGGGGATAGTAGGAATCGTGGCGCTCTTCTTCCTGTTCACGCGCGAGATCATCCGGTTCGTCCAGTTTGTCGTGCTCGCCGTAGCGATCGCTGTGATCTTCTACACCCCGAGCATCGTGCAGACCCTCGCTCAGGGGATCGCGAAAGCCCTCGGCGTCCACTGATCTGCCCCCGGCAAAGGAGAGCGACCGGTGGAACTGCCCACCTATACGAGCATCTGGCGGATCGAGAAGCGGCTGTACAAGCTTTACGACTTCCGGCTGCCGATGCCCGTGCCAGTGGGCCAGATTGCGATCTTCGCCGCTATCACGGTTCCCTACATCGTCCTGCTGACGATTTTCGGGCTGCCGTTCAACCACAACCTGTTCTGGCTGTATGTGCTCCCCCCCGGGCTGCTTACCTGGCTGGCAACCCGGCCGGTACTCGAAAGCAAACGCCTGCCGGAACTGATCCACTCGCAGGCCCGCTACCTGGGTGAACCGCGGACCTGGTGCCGGATGAAGCCGCTGGCCGAGAACGACGAAATCCTGGTTTTCGGCCGGGTATGGCGGCGCGCTGGGACCGGCAGCGAGATTCTGGAACCCGCGGCCGAACAGCTGGCGATCGCGCCGGTGGTGGCCGGTCAGACACGGCGGCCCGTTGCCGCTCCCTCGGCTCAGCGGGGGGAGAAGCCGGCGGAACTGCCCGCGGGCAGGCGGGCGCGGCAGGTCACCGGGCCAGGCGCGCCCGGGAGCCGCACGAATGCGGGCTACCGCGCGGGCCGCGGAGCCGGCGGTCGGGTACTCAGCGACCGCGCAGGGTGCGGTGCCGACCGGGTACCCACAGGTTGTCAGGGACCCGGGGCGGGCTCCGCGCGTGCCCGCGCGGGACCCGGCGGTGCCGGTGGGATACCCCGAGGCCGTCTGGGAACCACGGCAGGCCGAGCGCAAGCACGCGCGCGGCGCAGCCCCGGCGGGGTACCCGGAAGCCGTCCAGGATCCGGGGCAGGCGCGGCCGACGCCCGCCCGCGGCGTGACGCCGGTGGGGTACCCGGAGGCCGCGGTGGGGTACCCGGAGACTGCCCGGGAGCCGGCGCCAGCCCGGAACGAGCCGTCCATGGGTGCTGCCAGTCCGGCCGGGCGTTCGCAGCCGAGTGGCGTGCCCGGGCGTACGGAAGCGGCCCGGGAGCCTGGGCGGACCGGATACCCACAGGCGGGAGATACCGCATACCCACAGGCGGGAGATACCGCCAGGCCGACCGGATACCCGTCGGCTATTGGATACCCGGCGGCCAAGGGCACCGGGCCGGTCGGGTACCCGACGGCCGGCCGGGACGCGGTGCCGACCGGATACCCGGCAGCCCGGTCGCCGGAACCAGCCCGGCACGCGCAGGCCGGCGGCGCCGCAGCACCAGCCAGCCACCCCGAAGCTGCCCGTGATCCCGCGCCGGCCGGGCCGCCAGAGATCGCCCACGACGATAGGCCGGCCCGGCACCGCGCGACCGCAACTGGGCAGTCAGCCGCCGCCAGTGACCCGGGCCCGGCCGGGCAGTCCCGGGTTCGGGGCACCGCGGACTCCGCCGCGGGTTCCACGGCGCCAGCGACGCGCTCCCCGGCCACGCCCGCCCGGGCCCCAGCCTCCGCAGCCCCCGGCGCGCCAGCACGGCCCACCATGACCCCAGGTTCCGCAGTCCCGGGCGTGCCAGCGCGGCCCGCCTCAGCCTCAGCCTCAGCCTCCGCAGGCCCCAGCGCTCCAGCGCGGCCCGCCGTGACCCCGGGTTCCCCAGCTCCCAGCGCTCCAGCGCGGCCTGCCGCGGCTCCGGGTTCCCCAGCTCCCAGCGCTCCAGCTCGGCCTGCCGCGGCTCCAGGTTCCGCAGTCCCGGGCGCGCCAGCTCGGCCTGGCGCCGCCCCCGGTTCCGCAGTCCCGGGCGCGCCAGCGCGGCCTGGCGGGGCCTCAGGTTCCCCATCTCCCAGCGCGCCGGCGCGGCCCACTGCGGCGCCGCGTCCCCCGGCCCCCGTCCGGCTCGTCCCCGCCCGGCGGTCGGTGGCCGGGCCGGCCCCGGCATCCCCCGCCCCGCAGCGCTCGGCTCCCGCAGTGGAGCGGGTGCTGAGCGGCCCGGGTGAGCAGCGCTCAGTGAGCTGGCGCAACCACGTCACGGTCGTTCCGGGCGGCCGCGGCCCGGGTCGGCCCGATCACGAGAAGGAGGCGAAGGCGCGAGCGGTGCTGCCGCTCAACCGCCCGCGCCTGGTGGTGGTGCTGGGCTGCACGGTCGGGGCCGGCCAAACAGTGACCACGCTGATGCTCGCCGATTTGCTGGCCAGGCTGCGCGATGAGCCGGTCGCGGCGCTCGACCTCAACCCGGGACCGGCCTCGCTCACCGAACTGGCCCGGATCCCGGCCACTACGGTGAGCGCGCTGCTGGCCCGGCCGCCGGGTGCCCACGCAGCCCATGCGGCTGGCGCAGGTCACGCGGGCCAGGCAGCCTCCGTAATGCACCGTGGTGGTTCCCGCGGGCGGGGCCGGCTGGATGTGATCTGCCAGGACGCCACACCGGACGAGCAGGCGGACGGGACGGGAGCATCGGCCAGCTTGCAGCACAGCAGGCTGCTGGATCTGCTGGCAAGCCGTTACCTGCTGACGCTCGCCGATCCAGGCGCGTCGGCGGTGGCCAAGGTCCTGGCTGCCGCGGACCAGCTGGTGCTGGTGGCCCCGGCCAGCGGTGATGCCGCGCAGGCGGTCTCGATGACGTGTGAGTGGCTGGGGGCGCACGGGCACAGCACGCTGGCGTCGCATTCCATCGCCATGATCAACGGAGTCAGCCGGCGCAGTGTGCGGCACGCCGAGCAAGCTGAGCTGGTGCTGCGCGGACGGTGCCGGGCCATCGTCCGGGTTCCCTGGGATGACCACCTGGCCGAGCCGGAGGCCGAACGCGGCATCCGGGCCAGTCTTGAAGCATCCGGTACGCCGTCCCGGCTGGACCGGCTGCACCAGGCGGTGCTGGCTGCCTATACCGCGCTGGCCGGAGTGCTGGTCAGTGCGCTGACGGGCGACCCGGCGCAGCACAGGGCGGCGCGTTGAGCGCGCGGACCCGGCGGCGCAGCCGGATGAGCGTGCGGTACTTCGATGACCGGATCCTGCTGACCGAGACCCACGCTTGGGCCTACTACCGGCTGCCCATACATGCGTACGAGTTCCTCACCCCGGCCGAGCGCGAGGGGCTGGCGATCAACATCACGGTCGCGCTGTCGGCGATCCGGCTGCCCGACACCGAGGTGCACCTGCGGGTGGCGCACCGGCCGTATCCGGCGGCGGAGTGGGCGGCGCGCCTTGACGCCACCTCCGACGGCGGGCCGGGGTGGCGGGATTACCTCGATGAGATGTACCGGCATGTGTGGGCGAAGGACTTCTGGTGCAAGGAGGTGTACCTGGGCGTGCGGCTGGGCCAGCGGGGGATGCGGGCGCAGCTGTCAGGCGGGGTGTTCGCTCAGTTCATCAACGCCTACCGGGCCAGTGAGCAGGCACTGGGGCTCAACGATGAGGCGGTGCCGGCGGCCGAGATCAACCGGTGGACCGACCAGGCCGAACGGCTGGGCCGCACGCTGGCCGGCAGTACGCTGGCCGCGCGGCACGCCGCCAGCACCGAGATCGCGTGGCTGTTCCGGCATGCGCTGGCCGGGACGAACGGTGAGGGGCCGGCCTCGGCGGTGCGGCGCCGCAAGTGGGGGGCGGGCGAGATCGAGGGCCTCCTGGAAGGGCAGGTGCACAACGGCCGGACGATGCTGCACCTGGAGCATCCGGGCGGTGAGGCGTTCGCGGCGTTCTTGTCGTTCTCCCGGTTCCCGGACGTCATGTCGTTTCCCGATGGGGAGCCGTGGCTGCACTTCGCCGACTCGCTGCCGTTCCCGGTGGAGATCTCCTCCCGGATGAAGCTGATCTCTCCGGCCAAGGCCAGCAAGGACGTGGGCCGCCGGCTGGCGCATGCCAGGGACATGGACGCGCACATCCGCGAGGCCGGGGTCGATTTGCCGCTGGCGCTGGCCGAGCAGATCGAGGCGGCCCGGCTGCTTGAGCACGGCATCACCAAGGAGCGGCTGCCGTTTGTCTACGGCTGGCACCGGCTCGGGGTGGCCGCGCCGACCAGGGAACTGTGCCAGCGCCGGGTGGAAGCCCTGATCGAGCACTACCGCGACATCGGGGTCGACGTGGTGAACTCCACCGGCGACCAGTTCGCGCTGCTGCGGGAGACCTTGCCCGGGGAGGGGGTGCACCTGTCGTCGTACGTGCAGCGCCAGCCGCTGTATACGATCGCCGGCGGGGTGCCGACCGCCACGGTGCAGCTCGGTGACCAGCCCTCTGGCGGGATGCGGGACGACCACGGCGACCCGGGTGAGCGGCCGGACGACGACATGGGGTGGATCGGCCCCTACATCGGTGAGGCGCTGGGCCGGGCCAGGTCCATCGTTCATTTCGACCCGCTGCTGGCCGCGGTCCGCAACCGGCCCACGGCGGTGGCGATCACGGGTGAGCCCGGCGGCGGCAAGACCACCCTGGCATTGCTGCTGATCATGCAGCTGGCGCTGCGCGGGGTGACGATCGCGGTGATCGACCCCAAGGGGGACGCCGAGTCGCTGGTGGGCGTCTTGCAGGCGCGTGGCCGCAAGGCCCGCGTGCTGCCCCTGGGCTCCGCCGCGCCGGGGCTGCTGGATCCGTTCTCGTTCGGCGATGACCTGGCGGAGAAGCGGACCAGGGCGACCGAGACGCTGCGGCTGCTGCTGCCACGGATGAGCGAGGAACGCGAGTCCGCGATGATCCAGGCGGTGGCCGCGGTCGCCGACCGGGACAAGCCCAGCCTGGGCAAGGTCGTCCGGCATCTGGAGCAGTCCGCCGACCCGGCGTCGAAGAACCTCGGCGCGGTGCTGCGGTCGATGTCGGAGATGCGGCTGGCCCGGCTGTGTTTCGCCCCGGCCGGCGGGCAGCGCATCGACGCGGTGGGCTGGACCACGGTGTTCACCCTTGCCGGGCTGACGCTGCCGGACGCCAGCGTGCGCCGGGACGACTTCTCCTATGAGCAGCGCCTGTCGGTCGCCCTGCTGTACCTGGTCTCCCAGTTCGCCAGGCGGTTGCTGAACGGGATGGAACGCCGGCTCCCCAAGGCGATCTTCCTCGATGAGGCGTGGGCGATCACCTCAACCCCGGAGGGGGCCAAGCTGGTTCCCGAGGTGTCCCGGATGGGCCGCTCCCGCAACACCGCGCTGATCCTGGTATCCCAGAACGCGGGTGACTTGCTGACCGAGCAGGTGACCAACTGCATTTCGTCGGTGTTCGCGTTCCGCTCCTCCGAGCGGGTCGAGGTGGGCAACGTCATGGCGCTGCTTGGCGCCGAAGCCTCGGCCGAGCACCTGGCCGTGCTGCGCGGCCTGGGGAACGGCGAGTGCATCTTCCGCGACCTGGAGGGCCGGATCGGCCGGATCGGCATCGACTTGATCACCGACGAGATGCGGGCCTGGCTGGACACCAACCCGACCCGCAGGCCCGCTGACAGCCCGCCGGTCAAGGATGCGGTACCGGACCACGAGGCCCCCGAGGCGGCAGGCACCGCCCGGGCGGGCCTGGAGACAGCAGACGTACGGGGTACCGTACCGGGGGTCCTCGCGCCCGGGGGCGAGGCGCGGAGCACGCAGCCGGCGGGGGGTGAGGTACCGGGAACCCAGTCGCCCGCGGGCTGACGCCGTAGCGCCGGATGGTCTCGCCCAGCTTCGTTGCCCCCGTCAACCCTCATCAGATCCGGAGATCCGGATATGCCCACGCGGTCCCCGTTGTCGTCCCCGTCAGGTCGCCGGGTTGCGCCACCCGGCCCGGCCCAGTCCCCTCGCCCTGCCCGGCCCGCCCGCCGGGCCCAGTCCAGCCGCCGGATCCGGCCCATCTACCGGGCCTTGCTGGTCATCGGGGCGATAGGGGCGTTCGTTGGCCTTCCCGCGGCGGCCCAGGCCGCCACGTTCCCCGGCATGGGATCGGTCCAGGCTCGCGCCGCCGCCGGGGTGGCCCCGGCCCACGCCGCCGCTGTGTTCGGCCCGGGCACGGTGCAGGTGGCTGCGCAGCCGCAGTCCCCCTCGGGCGGGATCTGCTCGGTACCGGGGATCGGTGACATCGGTGGCCTGCTTGGCTTCTGCACGGCTGGGTCCAGCGGGATCATCGGGGACCTCAACAACATCTGCCAGCCGTCGGTGCCGACGCCCGAGCCCGCCACCGGCGGGATCGACGCGCTGATCAGCCCCCCTCCCAACAGCACCAGCACCAAGCCACCCGGCACCTTGTACGACAGCTACGGCATGGCCGGGCAGTCCTGGGCCGCCTACGACCTGCAGTGCTCCGATATGGCCTCGCTCGTGGGGAACAACATCGCCGGGGTGGTCTTCGACGCGGCCAAGGCCATGGACCGGGTGACCATCACCGTGTACCAGTCCGCGGCCGGCAACGGCATCCTGTCCTGGCTGACCGGCGCGGTGGACCGGCTGATCACCAGCCTCGGCAACGCCGTCTATTTCCCCTACCTGGCGCCCGTGGTCATCCTGGGCGCGATCTGGCTGGCCTGGCAGGGGCTGATCCGCAAGCGGGCGAGCCGCACGATCGAGGGAACCATCTGGATGGTGGTGGCCTGCGCGGCGGCCATCTGGCTCATCGGCCGGCCCGCGGACTTCACCGGGGCAGGCAAGGCCGTGTCCGACGGCATCACCCAGGCGCTCAACGTCGCCTTCGCCAAGCTGCCCGCCCCGCACTCGGCCAACTGCGTCCCGCTGCACAAGACCGACCCGCAGTCGCCGGCGGTGGCCAACTACAGCTACACCTCGGGCAACAACATCGTCGACACCAACGCCAACGAGCTGTGGACGGTCCTGGTCTGCAAGCCCTGGCTGGATGGCGAGTTCGGTACCACGACCTACACCACCGGCACGGCCAAGCCGACCGTCGTCAACACCTACGGGCGGCAGCTGCTGTGGTCACAGGCGATCGCGGCCAACGAGAAACCCACGACGAGCGTCATCCAGGCCAAGCAGGACGCCTACGCGGGCCTGGCCGCCTCGCTGAAACAGAAGGATCCCGGGGTATACCCGCTGTTCACCGGCAGACAGTGGACAACCCGGCTGGAAATCGGCTTCGCGGCACTGTTCGCCGCCCTGCTGGCCGGCGTCCTGGTGCTGCTCATCGCGATCACACTCATCTTGCTGAAGCTGGGCTTTTTGCTGTTGCTCGTGGCCGGGCCGTTCTTCCTCATCATCGGCACCCATCCGGGCTTCGGGCGGGTCATCGCGCTGCGCTGGGGTGAGTTGCTGGTCGGGGTCCTGCTCAAAATGGCGGCCATCGCCATAGTGCTGTCGGTGCTGCTGTACGCCTACTCGCTGATCATGGGCACCAGCGACACCGTGCTGCCCTGGGCGCTGAAGATCCTCATGATCTCCCTGGTTACCGTCGCGGTGTTCATCTACCGCAAGCCGTTCACCCATCTGTTCTCCGCGGTCGGCTACGGAGTGATCGGCTCGCGCGAGGTGGCAGAGACCCACCTTGCCCGGGCCAGCAGCAGCGCGACCCGCAACACCGTCGACGCGGCCACCGTGGCTGTGCCCGGGTTCGCCGCCTACCGGGTGGCCCGCTGGGCACGGCGTAACCCGGCCCAGGCGGCCAGCCTCACCGCTCAGGTCGCGACCGCAGGGGCGGCAGCCGGCGCGGTGGGCGCGGCGGGCGCGGCAGCGGGTGCCGGGGCGAACGGGGACGGTACCTCCGCTGAGCCCGGCACCGCCGATACCAGCCCGGACGGCTCGCCATCGGCTGCTGGCGCGGGAGGGACCGGGGCAAGCGTCGCGGAACGTGGCCGGTCGCGGACCGGAACCGGAGCGAACGCGGGCCGCACCGCGCCGCCGCTCGACCTCCCGTCCCGGTCCGGGAACGGCGCACAGCGTCCGCCGTCCGGCTGGGCGCGCAGCGGCACGAACGGTTCGCTCACCACCCCGGCCCAGCCGGGGTCCAGCTGGTCAGGAACCCCGTCCGGGCCCGGCCCGGGCAGTGGGGCGCCGGGCCCGGCACCCCGGCCCAGCGGGCCGGGCCTACTGGGCGGCCACAGCGGGAACGGGCGGCCCATCCCACCGCAGCCGGTGCCAAGGCAGCCGCCCGCCGCACCCCGGCCGGCGCCGCCCGCCCCGAGGGGAGCACCGCCGGCCCGGCGGAACTCGCCGCCACCGGCACCTGCGTCCCGGCAGCCGCGGCACACCGCGCAACGGCACCCGGCGGCTTCGCCGCCCCGGGCGGCGGCTCCGGGCAGCCAGACCGCATCCCCGCCGCGGCCGGCGCCCACCCCGCTGGCCGGGAGCAACGGGAACCAGCCGCAGGAGCCGGCCGCCCGTGGCCCGTTCTGGCTGCGCCCGATCCGGCGCCGGAAGTAGCGGGCCCCGGCGATGGATCTGACACCAGGGCAGCGGAAGGCCGTCTTCGCCGGGGTAGTCCTCGCCCTTGCCGCGCTGGGAGCCTTCCTGCTCGTCCCCGCGCTGAGGTCCAAGGGCGGGGATCGGGGCAGGCCTGCCGCCGCCTCGCAGCCGCTGCACAGTGCCACGCCCGCGCCCCCGCCCGCCACACCAGGCGGGCTTGGGGCCGCCACACCGCCGCCCGCCGCCGGGACCGGCGTGGACATCTACAAGTGGCTCCCGTTCTCCCAGGCCGGGCTCGCCGCGGCGGTGGGCGTCGTGGAGCAGTTCGCCGCGGACTACTCCACCTACAGCTACACCGAGAGCGCGGCCAGCTACGTGCGGCGGATGCGCAGCCTCATCACCCCGCAACTCGCGGTCACGCTGGCCAGGGCGTATGCCACTCCCGGGGTATCCCAGGTGCGGACCCAGCAGAAACAGGTCTACAGCGGGACCGGGCAGATCACCTCGCTGCGCGGGTTCGGCTCCGGAAGCATGACCTTCCTGGTAGCGGTTGCGCAGAAGATCACCGGTACCCAGGGCACGAGCCGGAACACCATCAACTACGCGGTGACGGTCACCGGGGCGGATACCCACTGGCAGGTCAATGACGTGGAATTCGCCAACGCGGGGAACACGTGAGGTGGCAGTCAGGCGGGCCAGGAGCGGGGCGTACCGCGGTGGCCGGGGCCATTGGCTGCGCGGGCCTGCTCATACTGGGCCTGGCCCTGGCCGGAGCGGGGATAACCGGCGGCAGCATGTTGTTCGCGGCCGGCCAGGGGTGCACCAGCACCACCAGCGCGGTCACCACGGCGCTGCAGCCGGTGCCGAGCCAGCAGGGGCGCGCCTCCATCCCCGCTGACTACCTCCAGCTCTATCAGCAGGCGGGGCACGCCTTCGGGGTTTCCTGGACGCTGCTGGCCGGCATCGGCGAGGTGGAATCCGACCATGGCCGGTCCACGCTGCCCGGGGTACACAGCGGGGCCAACGCGTTCGGTGCGGCAGGCCCGATGCAGATCGGCATCGGCGGCGCTGCGGGCAACACCTGGGGCGGCGCGCCGGTCCATCCGGCCACCGAGCCGGTCAGCGGTGTGGCTACGGACTTCAACCACGACGGGCTCGCCAGCGTCTACGAGCCGGCCGACGCCGTCGCCGGGGCCGCGAAGTACCTGTTGCAGCACGGGGTGCTGACCAATCCGAGCGGCGCCATCTTCGACTACAACCACCTCGCCTCGTACGTCCAGGCGGTGCTGCACTGGGCGGGCGTCTACGCTGGCGGTGCGTTCACCGTCGCCGTGGCCACGCCCGCGCCGCAGCAGTGCAACAACTCGGGCCCGGCGAGCGACCAAGTGGCCAACCAGACAGTCGCCACCGTGATCGCCTACGCGCGCCAGCAGATCGGCAAGCCGTATTTGTGGGGTGGCACCGGGCCGGACGCGTTCGACTGCTCGGGACTGATGATGATGGCCTACCGGGCGGCCGCCATCGACATCCCGCGCACCTCCGAGGAACAGTGGGTCTGGGGGCCGAGGGTGCCGCCCGGTCATGAACAACCGGGCGACCTAGTGTTCTTCGCCGGTTCCGACGGCACTACCACCTCGCCGGGCCACGTCGGGCTGGTGATCGGGCATGGCCAGATGATCGAGGCGTACGCGACCGGCTTCCCGATCCGGATCGCACCCTACGGCCCGGGCGGTGCCCCCGGCGACACGAACCCCGTCGGCTTCACCCGCCCCTGGGCCCATTCGGGCGTCAAGCTGACCAGCCAGGTAGGCGGCTAACGCGCTAGCGGGCGGGAAAGGTCCTGGCATGGATGAAGCCGGGCCGGTGCGCGGGACGGGCGAGAACCTTCCGGCCGTGACGGGCCGGCGCCTTGTCCGGGACGGCCGAGGTGCGGCTGTGCCAGAGGGGGTGGCTGTCGGCATAGAAGACCATCGCTATCCACACGGCGAGGCCGGACATTACGACGATCGGGATGACGATGGCTGCCAGGTTCGATCCGGTCATGACAATCATCTCCTTCGGGTGCGCCTGCCGCCTTCGGCGGCCGCGGGGCGCTGCTCCTGGTTCCAGGTTGTGCCGCGCCGCCGCGCTACGGTAGCCCTCAATCACTGATGCGCCCCTAAGCCGCGCTTATGGCCGTAGCGGCCCGGTTCCGGCTGGATGGCCTACGGCCGCCCGCCGCCAGCCGGGTTAGCCTGGGGTGATGCTGCCGCCATCCACGCCTGACCTGATCGCGCTGGATCTGCTCGATTCCGTTGCGGAACTGGGCAGCCTGGGCCGGGCAGCCAGCCGTCATCGCATGTCGCAGCCCGCGGTGAGCATGCGGATGAGCCAGCTGGAGCGCAGGCTCGGCCTCACCTTGCTGCAACGCGGCCCGGCGGGCGCGCGGCTGACGCCGGCCGGTGAGCGGGTTGTGGCGCTGAGCCGGCGGGTGCTCAACGAGACGAGGGAGCTGATGGCGGGGGTGGAGGCCCTGGTCGCCGAGCGGGGTTCGCGGCTGCGGGTCGCGGCCTCGCTGACGGTGGCCGAATACCTGCTGCCGGGCTGGCTGGCGGCCCTGCACCGCGAATCCCCTGACGTGATCCTGGCCGTGGAGGTGACCAACTCCGCGCACGTCGCGGCCCGGGTGGCTGAGCATCACGCCGATGTGGGCTTCGTGGAGGGCCACCATGCTCCGGAGACGGGGATGTCGGCGGCGGCGGTGCGCACCGATCGCCTCGTCGTGGTGGTGGATCCGGACCACCCGTGGGCGCACGCGCACGCTGCGGTTACCGTGACCGAGCTGGCCGGGGCCGAGCTTGTCGTCCGCGAGCGAGGCTCGGGCACCCGGGAGGTCCTGGAAGACACCCTGGCCGCCTTCGGCGGGCTGCGGTCACGCCTGGAACTGGGATCCACCGCGGCGATACTGGCCGCTGCCCGCCGCGGCGAAGGACCTGCCGTGCTCAGCGCCCTGGCCGTCGCCGACGACGTCGACGCCGGCCGCCTCGTCGCCGTGCCCACCGAGGGGGTCAGCCTGACCAGGTCGCTGCGGGCGGTCTGGCCTACGGACCGTCCGCTGCCACCCTTGGCCAGGCGGCTGCTCAACATCGCCACGGCATAAGTCCATGCTATGAGTCACCGGACCAGCCGCTTACCGGGATCGTGGGTGGCCCGGCCGCCCACGACGGTGAACGCGGGGGTCAGTTCGGCCAGGTCGTCAGGGTCGGCGGCCAGCGGGTCGAGCGGGTAGGCGGCCAGGTCGGCGAGCTTGCCTGGGGTGACGCTGCCCAGCCGGTCCTGTTCGTGGTCGAGGGCGGCGGTGCCCAAGGTGTAGAGCTCCAGCGCGGTACCCACGCTGATCGCGTGCTCAGGGCCCTGGATGCCGGCGGACTTGGCACCCGGGTGACCATGCCCCACACATTGGTCATCGGGTTGAACGGCCTGACGATGTCGGTGCCGGCGGCCAGGTCCGCGCCGGGCTCGAGGTCGTCCTGTTCCTGCCCGGCGAGCCATCCCTCGCCGGAAAGCCGCCCCCGTTTATCTACTGGTACCGCTGACCGGGCATGGCCTAGCCCGAAGTTACGGCTAACTGGGTAGGCGGTTCTGGTCTTGGCCTGCGTTTTTCTGATTGGACGGCTGGTTGTTCTGGCTACTTCAAGGTGAGTGGGATGGGTGTGCCGATGAGGTGGAAGGCTTCGCGCTGGGTGCTGGTGGGTTCGGTGAGCATGGGCACGGTGGCGGTTGCGCCGGCGAAGCGGACTTGGTTGCGGGTCAGGGTGGCCAGGTGGCCGAGCAGGCCGCGGAAGCTGTGGTAGGGGCGGCCGGTTTCGTCGTGCTGGCGGGAGGCTTTGGCTTGGGCGTGGGGTGAGCGCTGGGCGGCGGCGACGGGGTCGCTGGGTGTAGGCGGGTCTTCGTCGGTGAAGGTCAGCGGTGCCCAGGCGCGGCGCAGGTGCCAGACCAGGTAGCAGGCGAGCATGCAGATGAGCACGTGGGCTTTGACGCGTTCTTCGAGGTGGTGGTAGACGGGCCGCAGGTCCAGGTCGTCGGCCTTGAGGTGGCGGAAGTCGCGTTCGACGTATTTGAGGTTCTTGTAGGCGGTGACCACTCCGGGCGCGTCGAGCTGGCTGGCTGGGACGGGGGTGCGCAGCACGTAGAAGCCGTCCAGGGTGGCTTCCTCGTCGATCTGGGCCTGGCGGCGGGTGACGATGAGGCTGGTGTCGGTGATGGCGATGTCGAAGTGCTTGCCGGTCTTGTACTTGCTGATCACTTTGCCGGCCTCGACGCCGATGGCCCCGGCGCCGGTCAGCCGTCCTGCCTGGATGCGGGTGATGATGGGGGCCAGCAGTTTCTCGGTGGCGGCCAGGAGCTCTTCGCGGGTGCGGGCGCGGTCGGCGGCCAGGACGGGATTGTGGCAGGCGATCAGCCGCTCGCCGGGATAGTCCGGGCTGGTGATCTCGGCCAGGTTCTGCTGGTCGAACAGGGACATCTGCAGGGGACCGTCGCTGGCCATGAGCTTTTTGATGGCGGGGGCGCGCAGCGCGGTGATCCACCCGTAGGCGTCTTGCCGCGGCGTCCCGTCCTCGAGCTGGTTGAGGGCCTGGATCCGGGCGCTGGTGATCATGCCCCGGTCGCCGACCATGATCATCTGCTCCAGGCCGAACTTCTCCCGCACCACCTCGACGATCTGGGTGAACGCGGCCGGGTCGCCGGTGTTGCCGGGCAGCACCCGGACCGCCACGGGGCGGCCCGCAGGGTCGGTGAGCAGCCCGTACTCGATCTGCAGCTTGCCTTTCTTGCCGTCGCGGGAGTAGCCCCGGGCGGCCAGCGGGCAGCGCGTGCCTTCCACCCATGAGCTGGACAGGTCGAACAGCGCCATCCGCGCCGGGTTTGGCTCCGGCCCCAGGTGCCGGGCGGCCAGTTTCGCCTCGACCTGGTCCTGCCGGCCTGCCAGCCAGTCCATCGCCGCGTAGATGCCGTCGGTGGACGTCCCCGCGACGCCCAGGTCGGCGCCGAGGGTGGTGTCGGCCCACCAGGTGAGGGTGGACAGCTTGGAGGCCGGGGCCACCACCCGGGAGATGACCAGCGCCAGCGCCAGGTCCCGCTCCGCGCAGGCGGGGCCCAGCAGGGCGGGCAGGCCCAGCTTCACCGCGGCCGCGTGCACCGCGGCGACGTGCCCGTGCGGCACCGAGGTGGTGATCGTCACCGCCTGCCCGGCCGGCACCAGCCGCTCCCCCTTCAAGGTCGCCTCAATCGCGGATACCGCCTCGGCCGGCAGCGCCGACAGGTTCGCCAGCGTCTCGTGCCGGACCCTGCCGCCGTCCCGGTAGGTGCGGCGCACCAGCACCGACTCATATACGCGCTGCTCACCGGACTTCGCCACATACGTCCGCTGGTTCCGGGCTACATGCATCGCACCGCCACGTGCCGCCATAACCAGGATAATAGTCAGCAGGCTGCCGGAAGCGTGGGATCAACACGCAAATTTCGTGGCTACATCAGATAGTTGCAGCCGACGGCTTTCAGCACCTCAAGACAGCAACGTTTACGGAGAGCTACAGCAACTCGGGCCTAGCGGGCGGGGGCGCGGTTGAACAAGGCCCTGGCCCAGAGGAACCCGCCCAGCGCGATGCCGGTGCACCAGGCAACGGCGATGACGGCGTTACTTCCGATCGGGGAACCGAGCAGCAGGCCCCGCAGAGTCTGGATAACGGGTGTGAACGGCTGGTACTCGGCGAACCAGCGCACTCCGGCCGGCATGGAGGCGGTCGGCACGAAGGCGCTGCTGACGAACGGCAGTATCACCACGATGAGTGACAGGCTGTTGGCGCCCGCCGGGGTCTTGGCCAGCAGCCCGAAGGCGACGGTCAGCCAGGTGAGGGCCAGGGTGATCAGGGCGAACACGCCGGCCGCGGCGATCCATCCGGCGCCGTTCGCGGTAGGGCGGAAGCCGAGCGCGAACGCCCCCGCGACGACCAGCACGCCGCTGATCAGCGTGCGGATGAGGCCGCCGAGGACCGGGCCGGTCAGGACCGAGGTGCGGGCGATGGCCATGGTCCGGAACCGGGCGATGATGCCTTCGGTCATGTCGGTGGACACGCTCACCGCCGTCATCTCGGCGCTGGCGCAGCCGGTCAGCACGATGATGGCGGGCGCGAGGTAGTCGATGTAGTGACCGCCGGCGGGGGTGGCGGTGCCCAGGCCGGCCCGCAGGGTGTTGCCGAACACGCCCACGAACAGCAGCAGATAGAAGAGGGGCAGCGCCACGCTGGTGATGGTCATCATCGGATAGCGCAGTGAGTGCCGGAAGTCGCGGCGCAACATCGTGGCCGAGTCGCGCACGGCGTAGCTGAGCGTGCTCATGCCGGGATCTCCTGTTCGTGGCGGGAACTGCCGGTAAGGGCGAAGAAGACGTCGTCGAGATCGGGGGTATGCACCGTGATGCTGTCGGCGTCCAGGGTTTGCCGGCCGAGCCTGTCGAGCACGGCCTTGACCGACTGCGGGGTCCCGTCGGCCGGAACGCGCAGGACGAGCGCGTCATCGTCGCGGAACACCGCGCCCCCGGATGCGCCGCCGAGGATCGTGGCCGCGCCCTCCAGCCCGGCCAGATCGTGGAAGTGCAGCTGGACATGCCCGCCGGGGATCCGGCGCTTGAGCTCTTCCGGGGTGCCCTCGGCGACCAGGTGGCCGTGGTCGAGCAGGGCGATGCGGTCGGCGAGCTGGTCGGCTTCGTCCAGGTACTGGGTAGTGAGCAAGATCGTGATGCCGCTGGCGGCCAGCTCGCGGATGATCTGCCACATGGTGCGGCGGCTGCGCGGGTCCAGACCGGTCGTGGGCTCGTCGAGGAAGATGATCCGCGGGTCGCCGACGAGGGTCATGGCCAGGTCCAGCCGCCGTCGCATGCCGCCCGAATAGGTCGCGACGGTCTTGCTGGCGGCATCGGCCAGCTCGAACCGGTCGAGCAGAGCCGCGGCGCGGCGCCTGCCCTCGCGCTTGCCGAGGTGGTGCAGGTCCGCCATCAGGATCAGGTTCTCTTCGCCGGTGAGCAGGCCGTCAACGGCGGAGAACTGGCCGGTCACGCCGATCGCAGCGCGGATCGCGCCGGGATCGGCGGCCAGGTCATGGCCGGCCACGCGGATCTGGCCGGCGTCCGCGCTGATGATGGTGGACAGGATCTGGACCGTGGTGGTCTTGCCGGCCCCGTTGGGGCCGAGCAGCGCGAAGATAGTGCCTTCGGCCACGGTCAGGTCGATGCCGTCGAGCACGACGTGGTCGCCGAACGCTTTGCGCAGTCCGGTCACCGCGATCGCGGACGGGCGTGCGGAAGCAGTCATGGGTCGCTCATTTCGTCGCAGATGGGCGTGTTGGTACGCCGGCTCGCGGCCGGGCCGGCGCGGAGCCGTGATCAGCTAGGGCGCCGGGACGGCTTAGGCAGCACCAATAGTGCAGGCCGGCTGCATTTGAGAGCACCGGCGCCGGTGCGTTATGGGGTCAGATGTCGAGGTCCTCGACGGGTGGCTGCGCGGCGACGGCGGCGACCACGTCGTACAGCTCGGACGGGACAAGCTCGCGCAGCGCCTCGACGGTGTCGGCGACCTTGAGGGTGGCCTCGCCCGAGATGTAGGTGTGGGTCTGGTTCGGGCTCCAGTTGCCGATCCAGCCCCGCCAGCCGGTGGTCCACTTGTCGCCGTCCGGCGTTGTCCACTCGGGTGAGCGCTCGGTGTGCACCACGAACTTTCCGGTGCGGCTGCGGTACACCCGGATCGATTCGGTCCGGCTGCCGGTGGTGCGCTGCCACTCGCCGAGCAGCATGCCGGAGAACCGGACCTTCCGGCCGGCACCGGTACCGGCCGTCACGATGATCTCCTCATAACCCTCCTGACGGCCTTCCTCCATCTCGACGTACCGCCGCAGCGCCGCCGAGATCGCCGCCGACAGATTGCCTCCGGCCAGTTCCTGGGCCCGCCGGTAGAGCGGCGCATCGTCGTCGGATACATAGATCGTCTTGTTCGGCACCGCGCCTCCAACTCGGATGCCTCTACCATACGTATACGTATAACATACGTCAAGCGGCCCACCAGCGTGGTCTACGAGCTGCGCCGTTTCCGTTGACGCGCCCATAACGGCACGGTCATCATCGGATTACCTGTGGGTAACCGGCTGAGGGGAGCTGCCCGTGATCCGTCCAGGGGCATCGCACGACACCGCCGCCCGTCCCGTTCGCCGCCGGCGTGCCGCTTCCCGCCTGGCCATCACCCTGGCCGCTGGTTCGCTACTGGTCACGGTGGTCCCGGGGGCCGCGAGCGCGGCGATCCGCAGCGGCACGCTGCGGGCAAGCAGCGCGCTCAACTACGTGTCGCTCGGTGACTCCTACACCGCTGGGCCGCTCATCCCTGACCTCACCGGATCACCGGCCGGGTGCGCCCGGTCGACCCACAACTACCCGTCGCTGGTGGCGGCCGCGGACAGTGCCGCGTCCTTCACCGACGTCAGCTGCCAGGGCGCGGACACCACCAGCATGACCCACTCGGAGTCCGTACCGCTCGGCACCAACCCGCCGCAGGACAACAAGCTGTCGCCCAGCACCACGCTGGTGACGCTGCAGATCGGCGGCAACGACATCAACTTCATCAACATCATCATCAACTGCACCGCGCTGAGCATTACCGACCCGTTCGGTGCGCCGTGCAAGAAGCACTACACCTCGGGCGGGACCGACCGGCTCCGGTCCGCCATCAACGCGACCGCGCCGAAGGTGGCCGCGGACCTGCGGGGGATCCACTCCGACGCGCCGAATGCCCGGGTGCTCCTGGTCGGGTACCCCGTCATCCTGCCCAACAGCGGCAACGGCTGCTGGCCCGAGGTGCCGATCGCGTTCGGCGACGTGCCCTACCTGCGCGGGGTGGAGCAGGCCCTGAACGCGATGCTCGCCACCGTGGCCGCCGCGAACAACGCGACGTTCGTGGACACCTACACCGCCAGCATTGGGCATGACGTCTGCAAGGGCACCGGGGTCAAGTGGGTGGAAGGACTCATCCCCACCTCGCCCGCGGCGCCGTTCCACCCGAATGCCCTTGGCGAGAAGTCCATGGCCCGGCAGGTCCTCGCCGCCCTCGGCTGACCGCTCCGGCCGCTGGCCGGACCGACGGCCAAACCACAATGAATACGGCCAAACCACAATGAATTTTGAGTGTTTGCCACTGAACCAGGCGAAAATCGAGACAGTCTTGTGACTGCCAGTGACCTAATCATGCGAACGGGTGGTTGACCATGATTGTCACGAAATCGCTTGCCAGGGTTGCCCTGGGCGCGGCTGCTCTGGCTCTCGGCTTCACGCTGGCGCCCGCATCGGCCCAGTCGGGACACGGTCCGGCTCAGCCCGGGCAGGGCACGGTCGATCACTGGGGCGGCTATATCGGGACCCCCAGCCGGGACATCCACCTGGTGCCCGCGTCCATCTCCCTGCCTGGCCAGGTCGCCGAGGTCGGCACGTCCAACTCGACCGAGTACGCGCTGCTGACCAACGGGACCCTCTACGCCTGGGGCGGGGGAACCCACGGGCAGCTCGGCAACGGCAGGCGGCGCAGTTCAAACTCGGTGCCCGTCCGGGTACAGTTCCCGGCCGGAGTGCGGATCGCGTCGGTGCCGGCCGATGTCATGCCCTTCGACACGGGCCTGGCCGTGGACACCCACGGGCACGTCTGGGGCTGGGGCTACAACAGGGACGGCGAACTCTGCCTGGGGACCACCAATTCCCACACCACGCCGGTCGAGCTTCCGTTCGCCAACGTGAGCGCCGTGGCCGGAGCCGGCGCTCACGCGACCTACGACGCTGGCGGCACGCTCTACTCGTGCGGCAGCGGCCGCTACGGCGAGCTGGGTGACGGCAACATGCGGAACAGCACCACCCCGGCCCGGATACGGGGGCTGAACGGCCAGTTCGTCACCGGCCTGGTGGCCGCGTTCGCCAACGAGGGTGCCTTGCTGGGCAACGGCCAGTACGTCGACTGGGGCCTGGACAGCAAGGGGCAGCTGGGCGATGGGACCGTCAACCGGTCATCGGACCGGCCGGTCCCGGTCTCGCTACCCGGTCAGGTGATCCAGGTGGCCGAGGGAGGTTCGGTGTTCAGCAACGGGCAGACGCTCGTGATGCTGTCGGATGGCTCCCTTGAGGCGTGGGGTGATGGCCAGGACTTCCAGCTCGGCAACGGCCACAAGGGGGTGTTCGCGTCGCCGGTGCCGTTCTCCGCTCCGCCAGGTGTGACCTACGCGGCGCTGGCGACCGGTGGCCAAACCTCCTACGCGCTGTCGACCAACGGGGTGGTCTACGCCTGGGGCGCCAGCAAGGCTGGGCAGGTGGGTGACGGGCAGACGACCCCGGCCCGCCGGCCCGTCGCCGTCGACTTCGGCGCCGCCTCGCTGTCCGCGACCGCGAACGACGTGGCCGTCTCCGTCCAGCATTTCGGGATCTAACCGCTGATGCCTCAGCCGTTCTCGAGGGTGTGCCGGGGAACCCTGCCCCGGCGCCGGGCGACCGGCGGCTTGGCGAGTTCCTCGGGGATGCGCAGCAGTGGGTTCGTCGCGCTCTCCACGACCTCGGTCGCGATCTCCAGGACCCGCTTGCCCCGGGCCCTGGCCACCGACCTGAGCAGCTCGAAGGCCTGCCGGGGCCGGAGCCGGTGGCGTTCGGCAAGGACGCCGATGGCCTGCTCGACCCGCACCCGGGCGGTCAGCGCGTGCTCCAGCTGGGCCACCGTCTCCCTGAGCCGCTTCGGGTCGGGCTGCTCGTCGCCGTGAGCCGGGCGCCCGCCCCGGGCCTGCGCCCCGCCCTGGGCCGCCGCGTTCTGGCCCGCCGCGTTCTGGGCCGCGGCGGCACCGGGCGCGGCCGGGCCCACGATCGGCATCGCTTGGGTAGGCAGGTCCGCGACCAGCAGGTCTGCGAGGACCATGGCGCTGGTGAGGTCGGAGACCTCCTCGTCACCCACCTTCCAGCCGGTGGCGGTACGGCGGGCAACCGGCTCCGCCCCAGGCGGCCAGCCAGGGAGCCCCTCGGCAGGCCCGGTGGCCCCGTCCGCATCCCCCGGCCCGCCCTGGTCCGCACGAGCGCCCGGGTCCGTGTACGGGCCCGCCGCCGCGTGCCTGCCCGCGTTGGTGTCGGGCCAGCGGGACGGTGCCGGCCCGGCAGCCTCGCCGCCGCCCGGCCGGGCGGCCGAGTCCTCCGCTGCCCCCTTGCGCGAGCGGCGGTGGGTACCCCCCGTTTCGGTCGTTCTGCTGTGTTTGCTTGTCATGTTCCTATTGCGAGGGCCGTCAGCCGCTCCCGGACCTGGGCAGCCGACGGATTCGTCAGCGCCGTCCCGTCAGCGAACAAGACAGTCGGAACCATCTGCATGCCCCCGTTCACCGACATCACATAGTCGGCCGCATCGGGGTCCTGCTCGATGTCGACCTCGACGACCTCGATTCCCTCCCTCGCGAGCTGGCTCTTGAGCCTCCGGCAAAAGCCACACCACGGCGTGCAGTACATCGTTACCCGCTGTGACACTCGCGTCTCCTTGTTCATCCCACAGTAGTTCCGCTGATGCAACACCGCGCGGCTCTCTCCGCTTCCCGCGCCATGTCACACCGATGCGCGAGGATGAAGAAGACCTGGTGCTGTGGCGGAGGAGGCGTGTGGTGCCAGACGGGCCCGATGCGGTGCTTGCGGCGCTGGATCCCGAGCAACGCGAGGTGGCGCTGGCCACCCGGGGGCCGGTCTGCGTGGTGGCGGGTGCGGGCACGGGAAAGACCCGCGCGATCGCGCACCGGATCGCGTATGGCGTCCAGACGGGCGTGGTCAACCCCGGCCACGTGCTCGCGGTCACCTTCACCACCCGCGCCGCCGGTGAGTTGCGCGGACGGCTGCGCCGGCTAGGCGGGGCCAGCGGTGGGGGACTGGACCGGGTCGTGGCCCGTACCTTCCACGCCGCGGCGCTGCGCCAGCTCGTCCATTTCTGGCCGGGCACGGTGGGCGGCCGGCCACCTACCGTCCTCGATTCGAAGACGGGCCTGCTGGCGGAGGCGGCCCGGGGAATGCGGGTGCGCGTGGACGGGCCGGAACTGCGGGACCTGGCGACCGAGATCGAATGGTCCAAGGTCACCGGCGTCCGGCCGGATGAGTACGCCGAGGCGGCCGCCAAGCACGGCCGGACGCCGTCGCTGCAGCCCGAGCTGACCGGTCGCTTGTTCGCCACGTATGAGCAGTTGCGGCGCGACCGGCACCTGGTCGATTTCGAGTCGGTCCTGGAGCTGACGGCCGCCATACTGGCCGAGCACCGGCCCGCCGGTGCCCAGGTACGGGACCGGTACCGCTACTTCGTCGTGGATGAGTACCAGGACGTGAACCCGCTGCAGAAGCTCCTGCTCGACGTCTGGGCCGGCGACCGGGACGACGTGTGTGTGGTCGGGGACCCCCGGCAGACGATCTATTCGTTTACCGGCGCCACGTCCGCGTACCTGACTGGTTTTGCCGCTGAGTACCCGCACGCGACCGTGGTGCGGTTGGTCCGCAACTACCGTTCGACCCCCGAGGTGATCGCGTGCGCGAACCGGATGACCGGGGCGGCTGCCGGGGATGCCCTGGTGGCGCAGCAGCGCAGCGGGCCTTCGGTGGAGTTCACCGAGCACGACGACGAGATCGCGGAGGCCGCGGCGGTGGCCGCCCGGGCCCAGGCGCTCACCGCGGTGGGGACGCCGCCGCGCCAGATGGCTGTGCTGGTCCGCGTCAACGCCCAGACCGAACGGTTCGAGCGGGCACTGGCGGAGGCGGGGGTGCCGTGCCAGGTGCGCGGCGCCGAACGGTTCTTCGACCGGGCCGAGGTGCGCCAGGCGACCGGGCTGCTGCGGGTCGCTGCGAGAAGCGCGCCGGCGGCGGCTTCCGGCACCGGGGCTGGGGCTGGGGCTGACGGGGCAGACGTCATGGCTCCGGGCGCGGTCGCCGAGGTCCGGCACGTGCTGTCGGGGCTCGGGCTCACCAGGGAACCGCCGGCCGGGCGGGGCGCGGCCCGGGACCGATGGGAGTCACTCGCCGCGCTGGCCCAGCTGGCCGAAGACTTCTGTGCGGCCACCCCCAGGGCGGCGCTCGCCGATGTGGTCGCCGAACTGGCCCGCCGGGCTGCCATCGAGCATGCGCCACAGGTGGAAGGCGTGACGGTCGCCTCGCTGCACGCGGCGAAGGGGCTGGAGTGGGACGTCGTCTTCCTGCCCGGCCTCACCGAGGGGAACCTGCCGATCATCCACGCGGAATCCGATGACGCCGTGGCCGAGGAGCGGCGGCTGCTCTATGTCGGGGTGACCAGGGCCCGGCAGCAGGTGTTGCTGTCCTGGCCGCTGGCCCGCGCTCCCGGATGGCGCCCGAATCGCAAGCCGTCCCGGTTCCTCGATAGCCTGCGGCCTGGGCGGCGCCTGGCCAGGCCGCGGTGGAACCGGGCGGGCCTGCCAGCGTCGCCGGACTGCGGCACCGACCCCGGGAGCGGCCCGTGAGCGAGACCCTGGACAAGCTGCTCGCCCTGCTCGACCTGGAGCAGATCGAGCTGGATATCTTTCGTGGCCGCAGCCCGAACGACCACCGCCAGCGGGTCTTCGGCGGGCAGGTGGCGGGGCAGGCGCTCGTCGCGGCGGGCCGGACGGTGCCCGCCGACCGGCCGGTGCATTCGCTGCACGCGTACTTCATCCGGCCCGGCGATCCGGCGGTGCCGATCGTCTACATCGTGGACCGGGTACGGGACGGGCGATCCTTCACCACCCGGCGGGTCTCCGCGATCCAGCATGGCAAGATCATCTTCACCTTGTCCGCGTCGTTTCACCGTGGCGAGCCGGGCCCGGAGCACGGTGCCGCCATGCCCGAGGCGCCGCCACCGGAGTCGGTCGCCCCTACCGGCGAGCGGCTGGAGAACCTGTTCGGCGTCCGCGCGCACGAGTCCTTCCGCAACACCCCGATCGAGTTGCGCTTCGTCGGGCCGCTCTCGCACGAGGCGTACCTCGACCCTTCGTTGCGTACCGACCGCCACCTGGTCTGGCTGCGTGCCGACGGTGACCTGCCGGACGACCCGTTGCTGCACGTCTGCCTGATGACCTACGCCTCGGACATGACGCTACTGGATTCGGTCCTGCTGCGGCACGGGCTGTCCTGGGCGGACGGGCACACCACCGGGGCCAGCCTCGATCACGCGATGTGGTTCCACCGCCCGTTCCGGGCCGACCGGTGGCTGCTGTACGCCCAGGAGTCGCCGGCCACCGGGGGCGCCCGGGGGCTCGCCAGGGGAGAGGTGTTCACCCAGGACGGGACGCTGGTGGTGTCGGTGATGCAGGAAGGCCTGATCCGCACCCAGGTCCCGTCCACCACCCCCGTGTGACGCATCGCTGCTCAGCCCCCCGTCCGCGGCAGGCTGGCCATCCGCGCGCGTGACAAAAACGTGGCGGAAAATCAGTTGCTCTGTTAGCGGCGCTCTCCTTAGGCTGCTCTCATGTCCAATGAGTGGGCCCATGTCGCTGCGCGGAAGGGGGTGCCCACGGAGATGACAAACCTCATCGATGACGGCCATGTCCTGACGTTTACGTCAGGCCGGGTTCTGGCCGGTTCCGCAGGCGCCTATCTGCGCTGTGCCGGCACAGCCCAGCTCGTCCAGGACAGGGGCATCTTTGTGCCCGCGCGGCCGAAGGTCTGCACCAAGATCATCGCTGCGCTGCCGCAGACGACGCTCCAGCAGAACCCGTTCATGACCCGCGGTGCCGTTATCAGCGGCGCCTCTTCGGGTCCGCATAGGGCTTGGGATCCGGTCTAGAAAGACCGGCCTCGATCCCCCTAGGCCGCGGACCCGAAACCGGGTCCGCGGCCTTAGTTATGCCCGGGCCGCCGTATCAGCCGAGTGGAACACACGACGAGCAGAGACGACGAGGACGAGAGGGGACGGACATGTATTGGCCCGGCACCACCGCCGCAGAACTGGGCGCGGCGGGGTTCGAGGCAGAACTCGCGTTGCGGGTACCGAGATCAGGACCGGTCGAGTCACCGGCATCGGCTCCCTATCCGGCCGGGAGCGGCCAGAACGGGGCAGGGGAGCCAGGAGCGTACAGCGCTTCCTCCACGCCGTGCATGGATGACCCTGACCTGTTCTTCGCTGAACTTCCCGCGGATGTCGAGTCGGCCAAGGCCATGTGCCGTGGGTGCGCTATCCGGCTCGCCTGTTTGTCAGGCGCTCTAGAGCGCCGTGAGCCGTGGGGAGTGTGGGGCGGAGAACTGTTCCTGCGCGGCGAGGTTGTGCCGCGCAAGCGCCCCCGGGGACGCCCGCGCAAGACCGAAGTCGCGGCCTGAATTCGCAGGCCCGGCCAGCCGCCAGCAATACCACGAAGGGAGGTTAACCATGTACGCCCAAACCCGGCAGGCGAAGGACCGCCACCGTGATCTCATGGCCCGGGCACGTGTGCAGCGCCAAGCGTCGCACGTCCTGGCCCTGCGGAAGGCGTCACGCCGGGTGGCGCGCGCGGAGCGGCGCCTGGTCGATGCCCAGTCCAATGTTTTGAAGGTACGCGGGGACCTCGACGGCGGGCCGTGACCGGGGACGATGTTCCCCGGCTGGCCCTCCGCCGAGCCCCCAGGCTGCCGTGGTGAGCGGATCGCCGGGCCCACCCGGGCCCGGCCCGCCCACCCGCTGCCCGCTAACCCGCCATGGATTCCTCATGGCCGGCCTGTTCCCCTGCCGGGCCCGATCTCCCGGCCCCGGCCGGGTCCCCCCGCCCCCGCGACATATCCTCACTTCCGCACGCCCGAACTAGGGCAATCCGGGCACCAAACCGTGCGTTTCTGAGGATATGTCCCGTTGATCATGGAAGCGGCCTCGGTGGGACGGCGCCAGAAGCCACCGTGCGGGCGGTGGAGGCTACTCGCCGACGGTGTCGTCAATGGCCTCGCGGATCAGGTCAGCGTGCCCGGCGTGCCGGGCCGTCTCCTCCAGCAGGTGCAGCAGGACCCAGCCCAGCGTGAAGTGCCGGCCGTCGCCGAGCGGCTGGACCGACAACTGGTCGAGCCCGGCGGCCTTGGCCGCGGCCTGGCGGCTCCGCTCGCAGGCGTCCCGGTACCGCTGCCGAAGCTGCTCCGGCTCCAGCTCAGCGCTGGTCCGGAATTCCCACTCAGGATCGGCGTCGAAGTCGACTCGGGTCCAGGGTTCACGTACCGGCAGGCCCAGGAAGCGCACCTCCAGCCAGGTCTCCTCGACCAGCGCGAGGTGGTAGAGCAGGCCGCCGAGCGTGAGCGCGGACGGCTTGTACCGCCGGGCCATCTGCTCCCGGGTCAGCCCCTCGGTCTTGGCCAGCACCGTCTCGCGCTGGAAGTCGAGGTACTGGCCGATCAGGTCACGCTCGTCGCCACCAGGATCGGGCGGGATTCTCGCCACGCTGCCCAGGAAGCTGAGCACCCGCTGGGTGAGCAGCGTCGCGGCGGCCTCGTCGTAGCCGGGCAGGCTGCTGTCCGCGAACAGGTGCCGGTCGCCCGGATACAGGAACAGTTCCGCCTCATCGGCCTCCTTGACCAGATCACGGGCGGCGTCGAGGTCGCCCTCCTGGACGAAGAGCGGGTCGGCATCCATCGCGTGGATCTGGACCGGCACTCCCTGCGGCCACGGCCCGCCGAACTCAGCGGTCGGAACGCACGAGTGGAACAGCAGCGCCCCCTTGGCGCCAAGCCGCGTCTGGGCGAGCATCTGCGCGGGCAGCACACCGAGCGAGAACCCGGCGTAGACGATCTCGTACGGCAGGCTGGCCGCGGCGAGCCTGCCGCGCTCGATGATGGTGTCGAAGCCGACCTCCTGGGCATAGGCGATGCCGTCCTCGAGGGTGGCGAACATCTTGCCGTCGTAGAGGTCGGGCACGGTCACCCGGTGGCCTGCCATGCGGAGGCGGTCCGCGAACTGGCGGACCCCGGCGGTGAGGCCCTGGGCATGATGGAACAAGACGACCTCGGTCAACGGTGCTCCCTGGGTTGCGGTTCGGGCAGACAGACTAGCCGCTGGGCGGCCCTGGACCAGCTTCCGAAGCGATCGTGCCCGCTCCCGGCCGCAGGCGCTTGAAGATCCGTACGCGATTTTACGGACCGTCGGCCATGGCCCGTAATGGAGGCAAACGTGCCCAGCTCACTGGGGTGACCGTGAGCCAGTACCGGAACCGGCCGCGGGTCAGCCTGGCGCTTGACCGCTTGGCTCAGGGCGAGCCCGACCTTGCCACGCTCGCCTGCGACCTCGGCTTCGCCGATCACGCGCACCTGACCAGGACAGTCCGCGTTACGGACGCGTCTTAGCGGCCGGGGGTAAGGGCGTCGGGGAGCAGGTCATCGGGTCCGGGGCCGGTTGGGTCTGCCTCGCTGCCCGAGTCGCCGCTGTCCAGATAGCCCGGCATCCACCTGAGTACCTCGGCACGGAACGGCCCCTCGGCCTCAAGCTGGCAGAGCACGCCGGTCCCGGCGGTGGTGACCCGGTGGATGAGCAGGTACGACGGTGGCAGGTTGAGCCGCCGGCCCAGGTTGGCTGACCGTGGGTCGCTCATCCGGGTTGCCTCGCCCCTGAGCCAGTCGCGGCTGAACTTGAACCGTTCGCCCCGGGATGGCTCCGCCATGGGGGCCAGGAAGGCGCGCAGCGCCTCCATGTCCACGCTGACGCCGGGCCGGAGGAACCCCTGCTCGCGCAGTTCCTGCTCGACCGGCTTGAGGTCGGTTCCTTCGTGGACCAGGCGCAGTAGCCGTCCTATGAACGGGGGCATCCCGCCCGGCAGCCGGTCCACTGCGCCGAAGTCCAGCACGCCCAGGCGGCCGTCGGCAAGCAGGCGGAAGTTACCCGGGTGGGGGTCGGCGTGGAGTAGCCCGGCCCGGGCTGGACCGGAGAACAGGAACCTGGCGAGGAGGAGACCGGCCCGGTCCCGTTCTTCCTGCGAGCCATCGCTGATGATCTTCGACAGCGGGGTCCCGTCCATCCACTCGGTGATCAGGACGTGGTCGGTGACCTCCACCACGTTCGGCACATAGATGTCGGGGTCGCCCGCGTACGCGTCGGCGAACGCCTGCTGGGCCACCGCCTCGAGCTTGTAGTCGAGTTCCTCGGCGATCCGGGCCCGTAGCTCGTCGAGCAGTGGCTTCACCTCAAGTCCCGGCATGAGTACGGCGAACAGCCGGGCCACCCGGCTGAGCTGCGTGAAGTCGTTGAGCAGCGCTCGCCCGGCGCCCGGGTACTGGATCTTGACGGCCACCGTGCGCCCGTCTTCCCAGCGCGCCTTGTGGACCTGGCCGATCGACGCGGCGGCTGCGGGCTTGTCTTCGAACTCCTCGAACCGGTCCCGCCAGTGCGGCCCGAGATCCTCGGCCAGCACCCGGTATACCGTGCTCGACGGCAGCGGCGGCGCAGACTCCTGGAGCCTGGTCAGGGTGGCCCGGTAGGGCCCGGCGAGTTCGGGAGGCAGGGCCGCCTCGAAGATGGACAAGGCCTGGCCGAGCTTCATGGCCCCGCCCTTGAGCTCACCGAGCACGCGGAAGATCTGCTCCGCTGTACGCTGCTGAATCTCGTGCGCCACCAGCTCAGCGGCCGGCCCCCGATGCGCTTGCCAAATCCCAGCGCGGTCCGGCCAGCGAGCCCAACGGGCAGCGTGGCCAGTTTTGCGGTGCGGGTAATCGCGCGGCGCGGAAGATCGTTCACAACGTCCATTGTGGGTCACGGTGCAGACCGAGGCCACACTACGTTCGCGAAGGGTTGCCGTGTCGGCTATACCAGATCGCCGACCGCCAGCACGGCTGTTACCAGGTCCCGCAGCGGCCCAGCGAGATCGGGCTCGGCGATCATGACCACGCGATCGTTCAGGCGAAGGTGGCACACGGGGCTTCCCGCCACCGGGCGGTAGGGCGGCGGCTCGGTGGCCAGGGCACGCGCGATGGTGGCCTCCCACTGGTCGCCGTCGCCGCGCTCGGCGGTGTCGACCATCCGCCGCCACACGGTGCCGTCCTGCTCAATACGGGTCACTACTACCCTCACCGGAATCCCCCTTTGCCCGGCCGGTAGGCCGTGCTTGGTGGGCGCCCCGCCGACGCAGCGAGGCCGACTCTGGCCGGCGGGGCGCGCTCTGTGGGCACGACCCGGCGCGGCTGGGTGATCCGGCACCGGGAGGAGCCATGCAAATATCACCAATGAACCTGACTGCTCGCTGGAGAGTTACTGGAGGAAAGCTGGACATTCGCCGAGCGTGATTGACACGCGAGCAAGAGAACAGACAACGGGCCTAGTGATGCGGGAGTGACGACCGGCACCCGCACCGGGGGTGGGGCTGCCAGGTCCGGCGGCGCCACTGCCAGTCGGGAAGGACGAGTTCGAGGGTGCCGCTGATCGCAGCGACCGCGCCCGGGCCCCGGTCGATGAACGTGAGCGCCTGTGCTGTCGCCTGCGCGGCGACCATGGCGGCGAGCACGCCATCGCACGCGCCGGGGTCTGTGCCGGCGTTTCCGGCTAGCTGGGCGAGGATGAGCGGCCAGGCAGGGTCGCGTTCGGCGCGGGTCAGGTCCAGGCAGCGCAGGCAGGCCGAGCGCCCGGGGAGCACGAGCGGGCCAACCACCCCGATGGCTTCGCTCGCGGAGGCGGCCAGGTGGGGTACCTGGTCTCTGGCGAGGGCGGCCGGTAGGTCACGGCCGTGGCTGTCGGCAAGGATGACCAGGCTGGGCCGCCGGGGCCGGGTGCGAGAGCCATCGGCGCCGCGGGCGGATCGCCCCGCACCGGGCTTGGGTAGCGGCGAAGGGTTCGGTGCCCCCATGGGCATCCCGGCCGGTGGTTCAGGCGCGGGCGGCGGCTCGGGCGGGGCCTGCCGGTTGTTCTGGCCCGGCTGCGCCCCGGCCGGGCCCGCGGAGATCACCAAGCCGATGCCCGCCGAGGTGAGCAAGGCCGCGATCCATAAGCCAGCCCGGCTCGCTCCGTGCACGCGGACGCAGGCTGCCTGGCGCCGGGCGAGCGTCCTGGCCCCGCCGTCGGCGTCGCCGTGTGCCAGAGAGGCGGTGGCGAGTTCGGGCGCCAGCCTCGCGCGCCGAGCGGCCGGGAGGGCGTCGTAGGTGCTCGCCGGAATGTCGTCGAGCGCTCCGCCCGCGGCCAGCAGGCCCAGCACGCGGTCCGCCATGTCCGGGTCCAGGCCAAGTTCGCGGGCCGCGCCAAGAACCTGCACCCGGTCGCGGCTGCCGTCGAGCAGGCGCAGCAGTCCGGCCGCCCTGCGCATGCCGGTCAAGGCGATGGCCCGGCGCGGATCGACCCCGATCTGGATCGTGTCGCGGTTACGCCACACGGGCAGCAGCCCCGGTTTCAGCGCAGGTCTCATGAGGCAAATGGTGACTCAGCCGTCCGACAATTCCGGGCTGACAGTGCGCCGGGGGAGTTGCAATCGGGGTTGTGGCGCAGAGCGGGAACCTGGCTGCGCGACGGTGGCCGGAGGTTGTGGGGGTTCCGGGGGGCTCGGCCCCCGGGCAGGGACCGCGGGCCACGGCGCAATGGACTGAAGGTCAATAGGCATGGTTATCCGCCACGGTCCAAAGGTCCCCGGGTGGGAACGGCCGTTGCCGCGCCGGCGGTTCCCCGCTGGGCGATAGTCCCCCTTCCCCGGTAGTAACTATGGCCCGCGACCCGGGGACCCATCTCGGCTGAGATTAGGCAGGCGGCCGGGCATGGTCAAGGCGGCCGGTGGATGGCCTTGTGGACAACGTGGGGAGCGCGCCGGGCATTGCTGTGGACACCCGGGGGAAACACTTGTGAATTCCGAAGTTTTCGCCGCCGCAAGGGCCCTCCGGGCAGCCCCGTCTTTACCCACCGCCTGTGGACAAAGTCTTGTCTGGGATCCCGCCGCCGTGCCTGTGGCGCGGGTGGTTCCTGTTGCCGGAGATGCTGCGGCGGCCCGGATCCGGACTGCGACTCAGCGGTGTGGCGTTATCCGGTTCCGTCTTCGGTATCCCCGGCGTCTTCCCCCTCAGCGCGCGGGCTTTCCGGTTGCTGGCCGGTGTCGCCAGCCGCCTCTTCGAAGGCGGACATGTCCAGTTCCTTCTTGCCGTGGACGAAACCCTCGGGGTCGTCGAAGTCCTCTTCGGTCGGCAGCAGATCGGGATGGGCCCAGAGCGCATCCCGCGCCTCGTATCCCCGCGCCTCGGTCAGGCTGCGCCAAATGGCGGCGGCCTCCCTCGACCTGCGCGGCCGCAGTTCGAGGCCGACCAGGGTGGCGAAGGTGTGCTCGGCGGGGCCACCGGTGGCGCGACGGCGGCGGACCGCCTCGGCGAGCCCGCCGATCTGCGGCAGCTTGTCGTGCGCCGCGGCGTCCACCACGCTGTCCACCCACCCTTCGACCAGCGCGAGGGCGGTCTCCAGGCGGGTGAGCGCGGCCTTTTGCTGAGGTGTGTCCTCGGGCTGGAACAGCGCCGCGCCAGCCAGTGCGTCGCGCATCGCTTCCGGATTGGCCGGGTCGATTTGCGGCATGGCCTCGCGCAGCGAGGACGTGTCGACCGTGATTCCCCTGGCGTAGTCCTCCACGGCGCGCAACAGGTGGGCTCGCAGCCACGGCACGTGGGCGAACAGCCGGTGATGTGCCGCCTCCCGCAGGGCGAGGAAGAGCCGGACCTGATCCGCGTCCACCGACAGGCCCGCACCGAAGGCGGCCACTCCGGCCGGTAGCAGCGCTGCGGTTCCTTCGGGCCCGAGCGGGAGCCCAACGTCGGTCGAGCTGATCACCTCCTGGGCCAGCGCGCCTATGGCGGCGCCGGTCTGGCTGCCGACCATCATCCCGCCGATCCGGCGCATCATCCCGCCAAGGCCGCCGAGACCGCCGCCGATCGCCTGGAGTGCCTGGCCGACCTCTTCCGGCAGCCCGGAGCCGAGTTCCGTGGGATCCTCGGCGAGGATCCCGCCCATCGCGTCCACGGCCTTGTCGGCGATCGGGTCACACAACTGCGACCAGACGGGAAGGGTGGCTTCCACCCATTCCGACCTGCTCCAGGCCTGCGCCTGGCGCACGCCGGTGGGAAAGCCGGTCACCTCATCCAGCCACAGATCAGCGAGCCGGAGTGCGTCGATGATCTTTTGCCGGTCTACGTCGAGAACGCTGGGGTCGCCTTCGGCGGCCACGGCGTGCCGGGCCACGTTCTTGGCAAGATCCCAGTTCACCGGGCCGCCTTGCCAGGACATCAGGTCGGCGAACTGACGCAGCGCATCAGCGAACTGCTGCGGGTCACCGAGCGGGCCGAGCGGGCCCGGGTTGCCGCCGCCGGAAGCACCAGAGCCGGAAGACCCGGAGCCGGAGGAGGAACCAGAACCGCGCCCCGCGCCACCCGGCGGGCCAAAGCCGAAGGGAGGATCAGCCATTGCACTGGCCTCTCAGGCAGGATGGAAGGGTCACACCAGCCACGGTATCCCGGGAGCGGCACACTTGAGCACTGCGCAGGCCCAGGTTCGCCAGCGGCGGACGCGCCAGGTCGTGGCCGTCACCGGGGCCGCGCACGGTCTTGGGCACGCTCTCACCGCCCGCCTGGCCGGCTCGGGTTTGGTGAGCAAGGTGATCGCAATCGACGATCACCGTGGCGACGTGACCGGGGTGAGCTGGCGCCTTGCCGACGTCCGCGACCCGGCGCTGGCCAGCAGGCTGGCCGGGGTGGACGTCCTGGTGCACACCGACGTCGACACCTCAGCTGACTCCGACCACCGCGCCCGGCGCGCCTTCAACGTACGGGGGGCGCAGACCGTCCTCACCGCGGCGGCGGCGGGCCGGGTGGGCCGGGTGGTCCTGGTCACCAGCGCGATGGTCTACGGCGCCAGGCCGGACAACCCGGTACCGCTCGAGGAGTCCGCGCCACTGCGCGCGGACCCGGACGGCAGCGTGGCCGGTGACCTGCTGGAGATCGAGCATCTGGCCCGGCGCGCGCCGCGGGTTCACCCGGGGATGTCGGTCACCGTGGTCCGCCCGGCCGCGCTGGTCTGCGCGTCCATGGACACGCTGGCGGCCAGGCATTTCGATTCCGCCCGCCTGCTCACCGTGAAGGGCTCCTCGCCCCGCTGGCAGTTCTGCCATGGCGACGATCTGGTCTCGGCCCTGGAACTGGCCGTGGTCGGCGACGTGTCCGGCTCCTTCGCCGTGGGGTGTGACGGGTGGCTGGAGCAGGAAGAGGTGGAGCGGATCAGCGGGCTGCGCCGGATCGAACTGCCCGCGGGGCTGACGTTCGGCACCGCGCAGCGGCTGCACCGGGTGGGCATCACCCCCGCCCCGGTCAACGACCTGCAGTACCTGGTCTATCCGTGGGTGGTCGACTGCCAGACGCTGCGCGAGGCGGGCTGGCGCCCCGCGTACGACAACGCCACGGTGCTCCAGGCACTGATGGAGGCCAGGGCCAGCCATCGCGCGGCAGGCCGCCGTCTGCCCAGGAAGGAAGCCACCATCACCGCCGCCAGCGCCACCGTGGCCGTGATCGGTACCGCGGCGATCGTGCGCGCCGCGCGCCGCCGCAAGCGAAGTACCTGAGCCCACTTTCAGGTGAGCCGGGTACGGTGGCTGGCGTGAACGTGATCAGGCTCGCCGAGATGCGCGAGGAACCGCTGTCCGTGGATGAGGTGCGGGCGGCGGTCAGCGACCCTGGCGCGGGCGCGATCGCCTTGTTCGCTGGGACGGTTCGCGACCAGGACGGCGGGCACGGCGTGGTTCGCCTCTCGTACAGCGCGCACCCCTCTGCCGAGGCGGAACTTCGCCGGGTGGCCGAGAAGGTAGCGGCCGAGTTCGGCGTGCTCGCGCTGGCCGCGGTGCACCGCGTCGGGGACCTGGCCGTTGGCGATCTCGCCGTGGTGGTGGCGGTGTCCTGCCCACACCGTGGCGAGGCGTTCGAGGCCTGCCGCATGCTCATCGACACGCTGAAGCGCGAGGTGCCCATCTGGAAACACCAGTCGTTCGGTGATGGATCCAGCGAGTGGGTGGGCAGTGGCTAGCCCGGGGGAGCACTCCAGCTCTCCGGGGGCAAGCCCCCAGACCCCACGGCCAAGGAACCCCCGGGGGCGCGGATGGCGTCTTGGCCGCAAGAGGCCAGGCTCCATCGGGCAGCTTGGCCAGACGGCCGCTGGCCGCCGCCAGCTCACCCTCATGCTTGCCGCGGTGGGAGTCGCGGCCGCCCTGGTGGCCGCGTCTTTCCTGTCCGTCCCCTACGTCATCCTGAGCCCGGGCCCGACGCTCAACACACTTGGCACACTGGGCACCCGGTCGAGTGCGAAGCCGCTGATAGAGATCTCCGGCCGCCATACCTATCCCACCCAGGGCCACCTGAACCTCGTCACGGTGTCCTACCAGGGCGGCCCGCAGGACTCGTTCAACATCTTCACCGCCTTGCAGGCGTGGCTGTCCCCGCACGAGGCGGTGGTGCCCGAGCAGGAACTTTTCCCCAGTGGCCAGACACAGCAGCAGGTGACGCGCCAAGACACCGAACAGATGGTCAGCTCACAGGAGACGGCCCAGGCCGCGGCGCTGTGCCAGCTGGGGATCAAGTTCACCACCGTGGACCGGATCGTGGCGGTCGAGCCGGGGATGCCAGCGACGGGAGTGCTCCGGGCTGGTGACATCATCACCGCAGTGGATGGCAAGCCGGTCACCTGCCGGGCCGACGCTGGCGACCTGATCCGCGCCCGCCGGCCAGGTGCCCCGGTGCGGCTGACCGTCTCCCGCGGCGGGGACACCAAGACCTTCGGCCTCAAGACGGCCAACGCGGCCGGCAGCCCGGTGGTGGGCGTCAACGTCGTGGAGAGCTACCGGTTCCCATTCCAGGTCAAGATCAATGTCGGGGACATCGGCGGCCCGAGCGCAGGCCTGATGTTCGCGCTCGCCATGATCGACAAGCTCACCCCGGGCAACCTGACCGACGGCAGGTTTATCGCGGGCACCGGAGAGATTTCGGCGGACGGAATGGTCAGCCCTATTGGCGGGATCCAGCAGAAGATGCAGGGCGCCCGCGCCGCCGGCGCGACGGTCTTCCTTACTCCGGCGGCCAACTGTTCGGATGCGGCTGGTGCGGTCCCGCCAGGACTGCGCCTCATCAAGGTCAGCACGCTGGCCGGTGCGATGCATGACCTCAAGGTGTTCTCGGCAGGCGGCAGTGTCCCGTCGTGCTAACACAGCACCCCGTCTGGTCCAGTCGCGGCGCTGGGCCCTGAGGGTCGCGGTAGATTTGCGGCTCATGGACGCGCTACCGCGCCGCGTGCGCGGTGATGTAAGGGGGAGCGGTTGAGCTTCCGGCCATCTCCGGCTGACCGCCCGCCGCCAACGGGCCGCGCCCCGCTCCGGTTGCCCCGCTGGCCCCGCTACCTGGTGCCGATCGTGGCCGGCGTGATCGGCCTCGGGATACTGGTCACGATCATCGCCGGGGTGTGGACCGATTTCCTCTGGTACCACTCCGTGGGCTACGGCTCGGTCTTCGCCACGGTCTACGGCACCAGGTGGACGCTCTTCTTCGTGGCCGGGATCCTCATGGCGGCCGTGACCGGGTTCAACGCCGTCCTCGCCTACCGGCTGCGGCCCCCCGCCCGGTCGGCCCGGTCATCGCCGGAGCGGCCCGGCGTCGAGGTCTACCGGGCCGCCGTCGACCCCCACCGGCGGCTCCTGCTCGGGATCGCGCTCGGCCTGGTCGGATTGATCGCCGGGATCACCGGGGCGGGCGCATGGCGCACCTGGCTGCTGTTCATCAACCAGGTCCCGTTCCACCAGACGGACCCGCAGTTCCACCTCGACATCTCGTTCTTCGTGTTCACCTACCCGTTCCTGCGCCTGGTGCTGAGCTACCTGTTCTGGGCCGTCCTGCTGTCGCTGCTGGCCGCAGTCGTCGTGCATGTGCTGTACGGCGGGCTGGGCTGGCAGGCCAGGCGCCCCAGGGCCACGGTCGGCGCACAGGTCCACCTGTTCATCCTGGTGGGCGTGTTCGTCCTGCTGAAGGGTGCGGCGTACTGGGTCGATCGGTGGGGCATCGACTTCTCGCAGCGGGGCGCGGTGACCACCGGTGCGTCCTACACCGACGTCAACGCCGTCCTGCCGGCCAAGACGGTGCTCGCCGTCATCGCGGTCCTGTGCGCATTGCTGTTCTTCGCCGGCGCCATC
This sequence comes from uncultured Actinomycetes bacterium, assembly GCA_963813395.1. Taxonomy (GTDB): domain Bacteria; phylum Actinomycetota; class Actinomycetes; order Streptosporangiales; family Streptosporangiaceae; genus DASXKD01. The sequence continues at coordinate 16,323 of CAWEYV010000003.1, read as the reverse complement.
CGGCGCAACGGCCTGCTGCCCGCGGTCGGGTTCGGTCTGCTCGTGCTCTCCGCGATCCTCATCGGCGGGCTCTACCCGGCGATCATCCAGCAGTTCGTGGTGAAGCCGAACGAACTGGCCAAGGAGTCCAAGTACATAGCCCGGGAGATCCACGGCACCCGGCTGGCCTACGCGGTCAGTGGCGCGAAGGTGAGGTCCTACAGCGGCGTCTCCACCGCATCGTCGGCCGCACTGGCCGCGCAGACCGCGGCGCTGCCCGGTGTGCGGCTGATGGACCCGAGCGTGGTGTCGCGGACGTTCCAGCAACTTCAGCAGGTGAAGGGCTTCTATCAGTTCCCCAGCGTGCTTTCGGTGGACCGCTACCTGCTGCCCGGTGGCGGTAAGGTGCCGCAGGACCTGGCCCTGGCGGTCCGCGGGCTATCCGGGCCGCCCGCCGGCCAGGGCAACTGGATCAACACCCACCTGGTGTACACGCACGGCTTCGGGATCGTGGCCGCCAAGGAGAACGCGATATCGGCCGACGGCACCCCGGCGTTCGTCGAGAGCGACATCCCGCCGCACGGCGAACTCGGCAACTTCCAGCCACGGGTCTACTTCGGCCCGGCGGAGAACAACTACGTGATCGTCGGCGGCCCGGCGGGCCGGCCCGGAATCGAGCTCGACTACCCGTCCACGAACTCCACCGGGCAGAAGAACTACACCTACGTCAACGGCGGCGGCGTCCCCATCGGCTCCCCGCTCAACCGCCTGCTCTACGCGGTCAAGTTCCGCGAGCTCAACATCTTGCTGTCGGGCGCGATCAACGGGGACTCAAAGGTCCTCTACGACCGCCAGCCGCTGCAGCGGGTAGCCAAGGTCGCGCCGTTCCTCACCCTGGACGGCAGCCCCTACCCGGTGGTGGTGCACCCCCACGGCAAGCAGGCCGGCAGCATTCTGTGGGTGGTGGATGGCTACACCACCACCGACCTGTACCCGTACTCCCAGCGCGTCAACATGCCCTCGGCCACGACCACCAGCCAGACACCAGGCGGGAACGTGGCCGGCCAGGCGGCCGGGTCCGTCAACTACATCCGCAACTCGGTGAAGGCGGTGGTTAACGCCTACACCGGGGCGGTCACCCTGTATCAGTGGGGTCCCCAGGACCCGTTGCTGCAAGCGTGGCGGAACGCGTTCCCCGGCATCATCAAGCCTGAAAAAGACATTCCTGGGTACCTGCGTCCCCACCTGCGCTACCCGCCGGACCTGTTCGAGGTCCAGCGGCAGATCCTCGCGCAGTACCACGTCGTCACCGCGCAGCCCTTCTACGGCGGCCAGAACTTCTGGACCGTGCCGAACGATCCCACCGGGGTAGTCGCGAACAAGCTGAGCCAGCCGCCGTACTACCTGACCGAGAAGATCCCCGGATACGCGCAGCCTGAGTTCTCGCTGACCACGACGTTCGTCCCACGAAACCGGGCCAACCTCGCCGCGGTAATGACGGTGGACAGCAACCCGACCCAGCGCGGGTACGGCACGATCCGGATCCTCCAGTTGCCGCAGGCAGCGGTCACCGAGGGGCCGTCGCAGGTGCAGGGCAGCTTTGAAAGTTACGCGCCCGCGTCCGCCGAGCTAACTCTGCTGCGCCGGGGCGGCTCCATCGTCACCCTCGGCAACATGATCACGATCCCGGTGGGCGGCGGCCTGCTTTATATCGAGCCCGTGTACGTGACCGCCGCCGCCGCCGGTGCCACCGGCTCCTACCCCTCGATGCAACGGGTGTTCGTCTACTACGGGGGACGGCCGAACCCGGTGGGGTTCCAGCCCACTCTGTCCGGCGCGCTCGCGCAGGTGTTCACCGGCTCGCAAAATCCGGGTGTGACGAGCCCGGGCACGACCGGCGGCGGCGCGGTCGGCGGGCGGGTACGCGCCGACCTCAAACTGGCGCAGCAGTACTACACGCAGGCTCAGGCCGCGCTGAAGGCGGGCAACCTCGCCGATTACGCAAAATTCATCAACAAGATGGAGCAGGAGATCACGAGCGCGCAGCAAGCCGCGAACGCGAGCACCGCGCCGTCGAAGTCCGCTAACCCGGGGCCAAGTCCGAGCCCATCGCCCTCCCGGTAGCGGCCGGCATGCTCACTGGCAGCCCCGTGGAGGGCGTACGCTCGGTGGTGGCGGGAGATCCAGGCGAAGACTGACTCGGTGCGGTCATCTGTGCCTCTGGTCAGGGTTGCGGAGGGGAAGGAGCGAGACTGGTCGTGGCGCCTCGGGTGCTAGTTGACGCGACCGCGGTGCCGGCGGATCGCGGGGCGCTGGGACGATACGTGGATGGTCTCATCACCGCGCTGGAGGTGGCCGGGGCAGACCTGGTCGTCGCATGCCAGCGCGCCGATGAGGAGCGGTATGGCCGGTTGCTGCAAAGTGCGCGGATCGTGGCCGGACCGACCGCGATCGCTCACCGGACAGCGCGGCTGGCGTGGGAGCAAACCGGCCTTCCGCTCGTCGCCCAGCAGACCGGTGCGGACGTTTTGCATGTTCCGCAGTCCACGATGCCGCTGCGGCCCGGCGTGCCTGTCGTGGTGACCGTCCACGACCTGACGTTCTTCACCGAACCGGACGCGCACAGCCCGGTCAGTGCCACCTTCTACAAGTCCGCCATCCGCACTGCCGCCCGCCGGGCCACCCGGCTGCTCGTCCCGTCCAAGGCCACCCGTGACGAACTCGTCCGGGTGCTCGGTGCCGACCCGACCCGGATCGACGTCGCCTATCACGGCGTGGACCACGCCCTGTTTCACCGGCCGGAACCCAGCGAGGTGCAGCAGGTCTCCGACCGGCTCGGCCTGCACGGCAAGCCGTATATCGCCTACCTGGGCACGCTGGAGCCGCGCAAGAACGTCCCGGCCCTGATCAACAGCTGGGTCGGCGCGGTCGCCGACATGGAAGACCCGCCCGCGCTGGTGCTCGCCGGCGGCAGCGGGTGGAGCGAGGAAGTCGACGAGGTGATCGCCGGGGTCCCGGCCCGGCTGCGCCTGGTCCGTCCCGGCTACCTCCGGTTCCGCGACCTGCCCGGCTACCTGGGCGGGGCGCTGGTGGTCGCGTTCCCAAGCCGCGGTGAGGGATTCGGGCTGCCGGTGCTCGAGGCGATGGCGTGCGGCGCCCCGGTGCTCACCACGCACCGCGCCTCCCTGCCCGAGGTGGGCGGGGACGCGGTCGCCTACACCGAGCCGGACGAGGACAGCATCAAAACCGCGCTGCGGGCGCTGCTCGATGACCCGGCCCGGCGCGAAGCCCTTGGCACCTTGGAAGAAGCCCGCGCACAGGAGTTCTCCTGGGCGGCGTCGGCGGAGGCGCACATGGCGTCCTACCAGCGTGCAGCCGCCCAACGGGCGGAGTAGCCTCCGTCTTTATGCCAACAGACACATCCGGTCCCCGACTCCTCGAGGCGATTCTGCTCGTCGGGGGACAGGGGACCAGGTTGCGCCCGCTGACTATCGGCACGCCGAAGCCGCTGCTGCCGACGGCGGGCGTTCCTTTTCTTGCCCATCAGCTCAGCAGGGTGGCCGACGCCGGAGTCGGCCGCGTTGTTCTCGCCACCGCCTACCGGGCCGACATGTTCGCCGACAGCTTCGGCGACGGTTCGTCGTTCGGCCTGAAAATCTGTTATGTCCAGGAAGACACGCCGCTGGGCACCGGCGGCGCGATCCGCAACGCGGCGGCCGCCCTGCGCGGCGACGCGGACAGCTCGGTAATCGTGCTGAACGGGGACATCCTGTCCGGCCACGATCTCACCGCGCAGGTGAAGGCCCACACCGAGGCCGCGGCAGCGGTCACCCTGCACTTGGTCGAGGTCGAGGACCCGTCCCGGTTCGGCTGCGTGCCCACCGATGCCGACGGGCGGGTCACCGCCTTCCTGGAAAAGACCCCGAATCCGGTCAGCAACCGGATCAACGCCGGATGCTACGTATTCCGGCGCAACGTCATCGACGTCATTCCCCCGGGCGTGGTGACCTCGGTGGAACGCGAGACCTTCCCGGCGCTGATCAAGGCGGGCGCGGTTGTCATGGGCCACGTGGACACCGCGTACTGGCTGGACGTAGGGACCCCCGAGGCCTTCGTTCAGGGATCTTGTGATCTTGTCCTGGGCCGGATGACGTCGCCGGCGCTCCGCTTTGCGGCCGGCCTGCCGGGGGAGCGGCTGCTGCTCGCCGGGGCCGTGGTCGACCCGGGAGCGTCGGTGGCCGGCGGTACCGTGGCGGGCGCGGCCTCGGTGATCGAGACAGGAGCGCAGGTGAGCGGGAGCGTGCTGTTCGACGGTGCGCGGATCGGCCGGGGGGCGGTGGTCCGCGACAGCGTGCTGGGCCGGGACGCACGGGTCGGCCCCGGTGCCGTGCTGGAGCGGGCCGTGCTCGGTGACGGCGCGTACGTGGCCGAGGGGAACGAGTTGCGGGCCGGTGCCCGGGTGTGGCCGGGCGTCGAACTTGGCCCGACCTCGGTGCGTTTCTCCACGGACGTCTAACCACCGTGCGGGAGCCCACCGTGTGGGAGCCGGGGCTGGGGCTGCGGTCCGGCTCGCTGTCGGCACGGCGCGGTCCGGCCGTCCAGCGCCGCCGGCCGGCCGGGGCGTGGGCGCCGCCGGTGCCGTCGTCTCCCGCCGGTGCGCTCACCCGGTGCTGGCAGCCGCCATTTCCCCTCGACCTGGCTCGCACGCTGGGCGTACACCGGCGCGGCCGGGGCGATCCCGCGTACCAGACCGACGCCGCGGGGGCCGCCTGGCGTACGTCGCTGACCCCGGACGGCCCGGGCACGCTGCGGGTGTACATCACGCCCGGCGCCCCCGGCGCTACCGGCCCGCCTGGCGCTGTCGATGTGACCGGGGCGGATGACCTGGCGGGCAGCCGCCCCGTGGTCCACGCGATGGCGTGGGGGCCGGGTGCCGGGTGGCTGCTCGCCAGCCTCCCGGCGCTGCTCGGCGCCGAGGACGACCCGGCCGGGTTCGAGCCCGCGCATCCGCTGGTCGGTGAGATGTTCCGGCAGCACCCTGGGTTGCGCATCGGCCGGTCGGGCCGGGTATTCGAGGCGCTCGTGCCCGCAGTGCTCGAACAGAAGGTCGTGGGCGCCGAGGCAACTCGCGCCTGGCGGCTGCTCCTGCTGCGGTTCGGCGACCCGCCGCCTGGGCCCGCCCCGCGCGGGATGCGGGTGTGCCCGCCGCCGCGCACCTGGGCGCGCATCCCCTCCTGGGAGTGGCACCGGGCCGGCGTGGAACTGGTGCGGGCCCGGACGATCATCGGCGCGGCCCGCGTCGTGCACCGCGTGGAGGAGATCACCGCGATGCCCCCGGCAGAGGCGGACCGCCGGTTGCAGGCCCTGTCCGGGATCGGGCCCTGGACCTCGGCCGAGATCCGCCAGCGCGCCTGCGGTGACCCGGACGCCGTGTCCGTCGGCGACTACCACCTGCCCTCGATCGTCGGCTGGGCGCTGATCAGGCAGAAGGTGGATGACGCGGGCATGCTCGAACTCCTTGCCCCCTACGCCGGGCACCGGCACCGCGCCGCCCGCCTGCTGGTGCTCAGCGGGATGGGCCCACCGCGGCGCGGCCCGCGCAACGCCCCCCGCGACTACCGGCACATCTAGGCCGTGCCAGCGGGCTCCCGCCCTCTGCGGCACGGGAGCCCGCGGCGGGCTGGGCATGTACCTGCCGGTTTCTTCTGGTGCTTTCGGTTAGGTGCGATAGGTGATGGTGACAGCGGTCTTGGTGGCTGTCTTGTTCGTGGCGGTGATGGTCCCAGTGGCCCCGGCGAAGGTGCCGGTTCCGCCGGTCACCGTACCGTGGGTGACCGGGCCCTTGGACACGTGCAACACGGCGTAGAGGAAGCCGCCAGCGGTGTCGAAGGTGACGCCGGCCGCGACCTTGCCGGTCGCCGGGTTGAAGGTGAAGTTGAGCACATCGAAGCCGATGACCTTGCCCGCCTTGTTGACGTCCAGGCCTGCGCTGCCGTTGGAGGTGGCGGAGAACTTCGCCTGCGCCTTCTGCACGGAGGTAAACGTCAGGGTGTGCGTCACGGCGCCAGCGCCGGCGGCCGCCGGCAGCAGGATGGTCCCGCTCACGCCGAGGGCGGCGGCGGTGCCGATGGCTGCGATGGTTGCGCGGAATTTCATGGTTACCTCCGTATGGTGAAGTGCTGGCCCGCCGGGCGGCGGGCACAGATGTCATCGAGGGGACTCCTTCCGGTTCCGCCACTGCGACGAATTCGAACGCGAGCCAGCTGAGCGGGCAATCCCAACTAATTGGGGTTCGGTCACGGGCGGCGTAACTTTTGTCGTTTGGGGACCGGGGGCAGCAGCGGAGGCGGTGCCGGGAACGGCTCGAGCGGCTTGCCGCCTCGACACTGGATGGCGAGTCGGCTCAGCGCGAAGCGATCACCGATCTGGAGGTTCTCGCCAGTGCCGGTCCGGCTCTGGACGCGGATCTGGATGTCGTCGACGTGACCGCCGCGGCCCGGGCCTGGATCGACGCCTTCCCGAGGGCGGGGCTTTTGCTCACGACGTCATCTACCTGGTTCAGCGCTTCTTGGAGCCGGTCTGGCTCGGTCCCGGTATGACGCACCGGGCATGCCACGGGAAGGGCGCCAGGTCGGGTTCCAGCCAGCCGGTCCTGGCCGCCGGCGAGGCCAGGGCGCGCGATGAGTAGTGCTTGGTCAGCAGCCGCTTGTCGAGCAGGGGGGGATGCCTGTCCGCGAACGTGGGGAAGTCTGGTGCAGCCGGGCCGGCGGCCATGTGATGCGCGACGATCTCGACCCAGGCCCGGGTGACCGTGACGTGGAACTTCTGCGGAGCGCGCCGGTACGCCGCGAGATGCCGGAATCCAGCCGGCCACCGCGTCGGCAGCCCCGGCGGGCCCGTACCGCTGCACCGCGATGTAGGCCAGGTGAACGTGCTCGCGGTGGCGGAACGCGCCGCCCGGGGAGACGATCTCCGCCAGGATCGCGGTGAGTTCCGCGGGCAGCGCCGCGGCGTGGCCGGGCTGGCCGTGCGGGTGGTCGCGGGTCATCGGGACACCTCCATCAGGGCGTTGGCCAGGGCATGGAATCCGGCCAGGTCCGCCTCGGTCACGGCGGCGAGCGCCTGCCGTTCGAGGTCACGTACCGCGGCGGCAACCGTCTGCGCGGCTGCCTCGCCGCTTGGGGTCAGCGAGATGAGGAACGAGCGCCGGTCGGCCGGATCCACTTCACGCAGCAGGTAGCCGCGCCGGGCCAGCCGGTCGAGCGCGCTGGTCAGCGTCGTCGGTTTGGTCGCGGTGGCGGTCGCCAGCGCGCCCACGGTCCGCCGCTCGCCGTCGGCGAGGTTGGCGAGCAGGTTGATGTCCGGTGGCGCCAGGTCAAGGCCGGCCAGCCGGGCGCCGAGCGCATGCAGGGTGGCGTGAGTCGCCCGGTGCAGGGCAAGGATCACGTCCATCGAGCCGCTCTCATGTATCACGATATCGGATTATACGACATCGTATTAATATCGCACCAGCCTGCGGGCCGGCGCCAAGGGATTTCGCTGATGGGCCCTGTCGATTCCCCGGGGGTCCGTTCGTAACCGGGATGAGAGCCGGCTCAGCCAGCCAGGAGCCGGCCTGGACGAGGAGGAACCATGCGACTGACCGTGACCACCTTCATGACCATCGACGGCGTCATGCAGAGCCCTGGCGCGCCCGAGGAAGACCCCAGGGATGGTTTCGACCTGGGCGGCTGGCTGCCCCCGTTCTTTGACGAGGAAACCGGCCAGTACATGAACGAGGTGTTCGACCAGGCGGACGCGTTCCTGCTGGGGCGGCGGACCTACGAGGCCATGGCCGGCTTCTGGCCCTCGGTCGACGACCCGGCCAACCGGGTCGGCGCCCAGCTGAACGCCCTGCCCAAGCACGTCGTCACCGCCACCCTGACGAACCTGGCCTGGGCCGGGGCGGTGCCGCTGACCGGTGACATCGCGGCGCAGGTTACCAAGCTCAAGGAAGAGCCTGGCCGGGAACTGCAGGTCCACGGCAGCGCCGCGCTGGCGCACTTCCTCGCGGGCCAGGGCCTGGTCGACGGCTACCGGCTGGTGATCTTCCCCGTGGTGCTGGGCCGTGGCACGCGCCTGTTCGCCGACGGCACCCCGCCGTCCGGGATGCGCCTGACCGACACCAGGACCACCGGCCGCGGCATAGCCATGCACGCCTACGACGTCGCCGGGCCGCTAACGTTCGGCTCGGTCCACCCCGAGGATGAGAGCGGCTGATGCGGCCGCAGCGGTTCGCAGCGCGGTGCCCTGCCGCCTCCGCACAGGTGCGGAGGCGGCGGCCTGTGCGGGCCGGCCAGCGCCGGCCCGGCTGAGTTATTCACTCAACCCAGCCCGGGGCGGGTCTACGGCGCGATGATGAGGGCGGCTTGCGGCCCGCTCGGTGGGCCCGACGTAGGGTGACGGGATGAGCCCTGATGCGCGCGGCCCCGGCGCGCGGCCCTCGGAAGTCCCTGAGTTCACACCGTCGGAGGCCGCGCTGCGGCGCGCCCTGGCCCGGGCCAGAGACGGCAAGCCGCTCGATCAAGGCGAGGCAGCCACGCTGCTGCACGCGCGCGGGGACGACCTGGACCGGCTGCTGTCCTACGCCAGCCGCACCCGGGACGCCGGGCTCACCGCCGCCGGGCGCCCCGGCGTCATCACCTACTCGCGCAAGGTGTTCATCCCGCTCACCCGGCTGTGCCGGGACCGCTGCGGGTACTGCACGTTCGCCACGGTGCCGGGCCGGCTGGACAGCCCCTACCTGTCACCGGACGAGGTGCTCGCCATTGCCCGCCAGGGTGCGGCCCTCGGCTGCAAGGAAGCCCTATTCACCCTCGGCGACCGCCCGGAGGACAGGTGGAGAGCGGCACGCGACTGGCTCGACCGTGGCGGCTACGACGACACGCTCTCCTACGTCCGCGCCATGGCCATCCGGGTGCTCGAGGAGACCGGCCTGCTTCCGCACCTCAATCCCGGCGTGTTGACCTGGCGGGACTTCCAGCGGCTCAAGCCGGTCGCCCCATCCATGGGCATGATGCTGGAGACCACGGCCACCCGGCTGTTCACCGACAAGGGCGGGGCACACTACGGCAGCCCCGACAAGGATCCCGCGGTGCGGCTGCGGGTCCTCGAAGACGCCGGCCGCTCCTCGGTCCCGTTCACCACCGGCATCCTCATCGGCATCGGCGAGACCCTGGCGGAACGCGCCGAGTCGCTGTTCGCTATCCGGAAGGTTGCCCGGGAGTACGGCGGGATCCAGGAAGTCATCGTGCAGAACTTCCGCGCCAAGCCCGACACCAAGATGCGTGGCGTTCCCGACGCGGAACTGGCCGACCTGGCCGCGACGATTGCGGTGGCCCGGCTCGTGCTCGGCCCGGCCGCGCGGATCCAGGCGCCGCCGAACCTCATCGGCGAGCAGTACGGGCTGATCCTGGCGGCCGGGATCGACGACTGGGGCGGCGTGTCGCCGCTGACCCCGGATCACGTCAACCCGGAGCGGCCGTGGCCGCAGATCGAGGAGCTGGCGCACCGCACCGAGGCCGCCGGGATGGTCCTCGCCGAACGGCTCACGATCTACCCCGGGTACCTGCGTGAGCCCTGGCTGGACCCGCGGCTCGGCGCGCACGTGGCGGCGCTCGCGGACCCGGCGACCGGGCTGGCCCGTGCGGACACGATCCCCAGCGGCCTGCCCTGGCAGGAGCCGGACGGCGGCTGGGGTGAGTCCTCCGGCCGCACCGACCTGCACGTCACGATCGACATCACCGGGCGGACCTCGGACCGCCGCGACGACTTCGCCGAGGTCTACGGCGACTGGGCCGAGGTCGCGACGCGGATCGACCCCGCGGCCCGGCGCGGTGACGGCCAGCCCGAGACGGCGCGGCGCCCAGACCCGCCTGCTGCAAGGCGTTCCGCCGAAAAAATGCGTCCCGAGGTCGCGGCGGCGCTGCGATCGGCAGAACGCGACCCGGCCGGGCTCACCGACGCGCAGGCGCTGGCCCTTCTCGACGCCGACGGCCCCGAGCTGGACGCCGTCGCCGCGCTGGCCGACGGCCTGCGCCGCGACGTGGCCGGCGACGACGTCACCTACGTGGTCACCCGCAACATCAACTTCACGAACGTGTGTTACGCCGGGTGCCGGTTCTGCGCGTTCGCCCAGCGGCGCACCGACGCCGACGCCTACACGCTCTCGCTGTCCCAGGTGGCGGACCGGGCCGAAGAGGCCTGGGCGGCCGGTGCCACCGAGGTGTGCATGCAGGGCGGCATTCACCCCGACCTGCCGGGAACCGCCTATTTCGACCTGGCCACCGAGGTCAAACGGCGCTGCCCGGACATCCATGTGCACGCGTTCTCGCCGATGGAGGTCAGCAACGGAGCCGCCCGCACCGGCCTGAGCGTGCGCGAATGGCTGATTCAAGCGCGCGAGGCCGGCGTCGGGTCGCTGCCAGGGACGGCGGCGGAGATCCTGGACGACGACGTCCGGTGGGTGCTCACCAAGGGCAAGCTGCCCGCCTCGGCCTGGATCGAGGTGATTACCACCGCGCACGAACTGGGCATCCGGACGAGCGCGACGATGATGTACGGGCACGTGGACACCCCGGCACACTGGGTCGCCCACCTGCGGGTGATCCGGGGCATCCAGGAGCGCACCGGCGGCTTCACCGAGTTCGTGCTGCTCCCGTTCGTGCACACGAACGCGCCGATCTACCTGGCCGGCCTGGCCCGGCCCGGGCCAACCAGGCGGGAGAACCGCGCGGTGCACGCGCTGTCCCGGCTCATGCTGCACGGCGCCATCGACTCGATCCAGTGCTCCTGGGTCAAGCTCGGCGACGAAGCCTGCCGGGAAATGCTTGCCGGAGGCGTCAACGACATCGGCGGAACCCTGATGGAAGAGACCATCAGCCGGATGGCCGGATCACAGCACGGCTCGTACATGACCATCAGCCAGATGGCCGCCCTGGTCGGCCCCCTCGGCAGGCCCCTCCGCCAGCGCACCACCCTCTATGAAACTCCTTCTGCAGAACGCCTGGCGGCAGCAGCGCTGAGCGACGGGGTGTGCACCTCCGTCCGTGGCCGGACCGTCCTCAAACTCGCCTGACGGGGCTCTGCGGCCCTCCCAGGGCCGGTGTAGCCTTCCGGCCTGGTCGGGGCCGGTGTAGTCTTCCGGCCTTATTCGTGATCGTTGCGGCAACGATCACGATAGAGCGTGATCGACGTCACAACGATCATGGTCGAAGGGTGCTGACGTGCGGTGCCGGAGATTGCTGCACCGCGGGTCAGCGGGTGATCATGAAGTCGGCCGGGTCGCGGGGCGGGCGGCTGGGGGCTGGCGCCGCCGGGTGGCCGACGCCTATCGCGCCCATCGGCTCCCAGGTTGCGGGCAGGGCTAGCGCCCTCGTCACGACCGGGCGGCAGAACATCGTGCTGGACACCCAGCACGAGCCGAGGCCCTCGACGGCCAGGGCGACGAGCAGGTTCTGCACGGCCGCGCCCATGGCGACCACGAACATCTCCCGCTCGGCGGCGTTGCGGCGGTCGTCGGGGTAGCGATGCGCGGCCGCGGCGTCCAGGCACGGCACGATCAGCAGTGGCGCCCGCCGCAGCGGCTCGCCGCGCCGCACCCGGCGAGCGATCTGGTGCTCGGTGAACCCATCGCCGCTCAGGTCGGCGATCCAGGCGGCGAGCATGTCGTCGAGCAGCGTGGTCCGGGCCTCCGGCGACTCGACCACCACGAAACGCCACGGCGTCGAGTGGTGCGGTGCCGGGGCGGTGATCGCCGCGGCGACGGCCCGGCTGACCGCGCCTGTGTCGACCGGCGCATCGGTGAACTCCCGCACCGTCCGGCGGGCGCTGAGCACATCGGCTGAGCCGAACCGGAACATGTCTTCGGCCGGAGCCCGGACCAGCGCGCGGGCGCCGGGGCCGTCGGAGTCGGTGACCAGGTCCGCCAGGCCCCGCACGGTCGCCACGGGAATCCCGGCCGTCTTCCCCTTCACCAGGTCGGCCGCTGCCGCGAGCTCGTCGGCCACCGCGGCGACCGTGACCTCGAGCGGCACGCCGAACGTGTCCGCCGTGCCGCGGTAGTCGCGCAGCGGCGCCACGCCCGCCGCGCCGATCGCCGCGTCGGTCTGCCCGGTGCGCCAGGGGCGGCCCAGCGTGTCGGTGATGAGGACCCCGACGGTGACCCCCAGCCGGTCGCGCAGCCCCTTGCGCAGCTGGCGCGCGGAAGCGTCGGGATCCTCGGGCAGCAGCACCACCGTGCCCGGTGGCGTGTTGGAAGCGTCCACGCCCGCCGCGGCAAGAACGAGCCCCTGCCGGGTCTCCACGATGCGGGTCTCTCCCCGGCGGGCGACCAGGCGGACCGTCTCCGCGTCGATGGCGTCTTCCCGGTCGGCCTGGACCACCCGGCCCTCGGCCTTGCTGACGATCTTAGAGGTGATGACCACGATGTCGCCGTCGGTCAGGCCCGGTGCGGCGCCCGCGATGAGCCCGGCCAGATCCGTTCCGGCGGTGATCTCCGGAATGCCCTCGACGGGGGTGACCGTGAGGTTCACTTCTTCAGGTCCTGGGCCAGGTCGAGGGCGGCGCGGGCGATGGCCGCTGTTGCCGCGGGGCTGCTCATGTAGAGCGGGACCGCCCGGACGGCGATGCCGGCCAGTTCCGGCGCGTCGGCCGCGGCCTTGTCCTGCTCATCGACCAGCCAGCCGTCGAGCAGTTCCGCTCCGTAGTGCGCCGCGACGCCGGCCGCGGAGGCCTCCACACCCAGGGCGGCGAGGCACTTGTCGGCCATGCCGCGCACCGGTGCGCCGCCGATGATCGGTGACACCCCCACCACGGTCTTCGCCCGCATCGCATCGGCGATCCCCGGCACGGCCAGGATCGTGCCGATGCTCACCACGGGATTGGACGGGGGCAGCACGACGACGTCGGCCTCGGCCAGCGCCTCGAGCACCCCCGGTGCGGGGGAGGCCTGCGCCGCGCCAGCGAACTCGAAGCCCGCGGCTGGCACGCCCGCACCCATTCGCACCCACCATTCCTGGAAGTGCACGGTCCGCCCGGCCTCGTCGCCGGCCAGCACGACGTGGGTCTCGACCCGGTCATCGGACATCGGAAGCAGCGTCACGCCCGGCTGCCACCGCTGGCACAGCACCGCGGTGACGGCGGACAGCGGCAGCCCGGCGGCCAGCATGCTGGTCCGGTGCAGGTGCGTCGCGAGGTCGGCGTCGCCCAGGCTGAACCAGTCGGGCCCGGCGCCGTAGGCGGCGAGTTCGGCCAGGACGTGGTAGGAGTCCCCGGCCCGCCCCCAGCCCTGTTCCTCGTTGATGCCGCCACCGAGGGTGTACATCACTGTGTCGAGGTCGGGGGACACGTGCAGGCCGAACAGGGTGATGTCGTCGCCGGTGTTGCCGATGACAGTGATCTTGGCATCGGGAGCTTCGGCTATGAGCCCGCGCAGGAAGCGGGCCCCCCCGACGCCACCAGCGGGCACGGTGATGTGCATGGCGGCAAGTCTGGCAACCGGGGCCGGGCGCCGGCCGGGCACCCCCCCGGAAAGTGGCGGCGTGGCCGGTTTACCCAGCCTGTGATCCCAGGATTCTGTCCCGGATTGACGACGTCATCCTGCGGAAACTCGCATCAATATCACGGATCCCGCTTGACGGACGGCAAGACACGCGCGTGTAATTTCACTAATGTAGTTCGCGTGCCCAAAGGGGGAGGCGCGAGCACAGACGGGGTTCGGGAGGCAGGTGAGGTGCGCCATGACTGAGGTCGTCCCGCTCGGGATCGACATCTTCGCTATCGGCGTGGACGACGCTGAAGGGCTGGCCTGGCAGGACCGTGCGCTGTGTGCGCAGACGGATCCAGAGGCCTTCTTCCCTGAAAAAGGCGGCTCCACGAGGGAGGCCAAGAAGGTGTGCCGGTCCTGCGAAGTTCGGGCCGAGTGCCTGGAATACGCGCTTGAGCACGATGAGCGCTTCGGAATCTGGGGCGGGCTATCGGAGCGAGAACGCCGCCGGATCAAGAGGGGCTTCGCGTAGCCGGCGGAGTTGGGGTCCACCCTGCTCGCTGGCCGTTGGCCAGCTTCGCCGTGGGCCGGCTACGAGTGCTAGCCCGGGGGCCCGACGCCCGGGCCCCCACGGGCCCGGCTGAGGTGGGTGGTAGCGCTCGCCGCGTCACCGGCCACCCGCCGACATATCCTCACTTCCGCGATCCTGGTGGTTAATTCGCGCGGTGCCGGCGGGGGTGCTGGGTTGGGGGCTGTGGTGTGGGTCATGATCTGGGCTGCGGTCGTTGTGTCCCCTTCGTCCCGGCCGTGGAAGCGGGTATGTGATGTGTGTGCAGCCTGTGGCGTGGCCGGAGCCAGATCGGCAGGTGGCGGCGGCTGTCGCGGTGATGTACCGGGGCAGGCGGGAGCGTCCGCTGCCGGTGCTGGTGCGGGACAAGCTGGGTGCGTGGCTGGCTGATGAGCAGTTCGCGGGTGCGTATGGCAGGCGGGGCAGGCCGGGGTGGCCGCCGTCTCGGCTGGCTCTGGTCACGATCTTCCAGGAGGTGGAGGATCTGGCCGACCGGCAGGCCGCCGAGGCGGTCCGCACCCGGATCGACTGGAAGTACGCCCTGGGCCTGGATCTGGCCGACCCTGGGTTTGATCACTCGGTGCTGAGTGAGTTCCGGGGCAAGGTCGCCGCGGGTGGCCTGGAGCGGGTGGTGCTGGATGCGCTGCTGGCGCGGCTGGCGGCGGAGGGCCTGGTGAAGGCGGGTGGCAGGCAGCGCACCGACTCCACCCGCGTGGTCGCGGCGGTGGCGGCGCTGAACCGGCTGGAGCTGGCCGGGGAGGCCGTGCGGGCCGCGCTGGAGGCGCTGACCGCCGCGCACCCGGACTGGGTGGCCCAGCGTGTCTGCGTGAGCGATTTCGCCCGCCGCTACGGCGCCCCGGTGACCTCCTGGCGGCCCCCGGCGTCGCAGGCGAAGCAAGACCAGCTGGCCATCGCCTACGCCCGCGACGGGTACGCGCTGGTGGAGGCGGTCTACCACCGTACGCGCCGTGGTGGCTGCGCGAGCTGCCCGCGGTCCAGACGCTGCGGGTGGTGCTGCTGCAGAACTACACCCGCACCATCACCGGCGACGGGCGGGAGGTGATCAGGCGGCGGGAGAAAGAACCTGAGGGCGATGGTCTCCCGCCCGGTCATGCCCGGATCGCCTCCCCGTATGACACCGACGCCCGGTGGGGGGCCAAGCGCGGCACTTTCTGGCTGGGCTACAAGCTGCACCTGACCGAGACCTGCGACGATCCTCCGCCGTGCACCTGCCGCCCCGCCGCCGCTGAGCCCGCCGCGGCGGGCGGCGGGCACGCTCAGGGCTGCGCGACCCTGGTGTTCCCGAACCTGATCACCCACGTGGCCACCACCGACGCCACCGTGACCGACAACCAGATGACCGGCGTCATCCACGACGGCCTGGCGGAACAGAACCTGGCCCCCGGCCGGCACTACGCCGATTCGGGCTACCTCAGCGCCGAACTGGTGGTCTCCGCGCTCAGCGCACACGGCATCGCGCTGACCGGCCCGCTGCTGGCCGACAGATCCGCCCAGGCCCGCACCGGCGGCTACACCCAGCAGGCCTTCACCATCGACTTCGACCGCCAGCAAGCCACCTGCCCCCAAGGCGCGGTCAGCAGCAAATGGAAACCCATGCGCACCCGCGACGGCAAACACGCCATCAACGTCGCCTTCGCCACCGCGACCTGCCGCCACTGCCCCGCCCGCCACCTGTGCACCACCGCCACCCGCACCGGGCGGCAGCTGCTCGTGCGCCCCCGCGAGATCCACCAGGCCACCGCCGCCGCCCGCGCCGCCGAAGCCGGCACCTCCTTCCACGCCGACTACACCCGCCGCGCCGGCATCGAAGGCACCATCCACCAGGCCACCAGCCACGGCGCCCGCCGCGCCCGCTACCGCGGCCTGCCCAAAACCCGCCTCGACCACACCTACATGGCCTGCGCCCTCAACCTCCTGCGGCTCCACGCCTACTGGACCGGCACCGCATTAGACCGACAGCGAACCAGCCACCTGGCACGCCTCGAACTCCACCTCGCCGCATGATCCACAATTAACCACCAGGATCTTCCGCACGCCCGAACCGGGACAATCCGGGCGTCGAACCGTGCGTTTCTGAGGATATGTCGCGGTTGATCATGGAAGTACTGCCGACGAAACGGCAGGGTCCCATGATTACGCCGGGGCAGACTGTCTGACCAGCCAATCAAGGTGGTTGGTGCAGGCTGTGTGACTGGTGTGGCGGCGGGCCGTCTTCGGCGTCTGCCTGAAT
>CAWEYV010000002.1:0-45100 GCA_963813395.1 uncultured Actinomycetes bacterium | reverse complement strand
ACACCGGCTGATCCGCCGTCCTGCCTCCCCCTCCCGGCCTTGGTTCATGGTCCTGAAGCCCCGTACTGCACAATCCAGGACAAGGCTTCAGGATCAAGGTTTGGGTCAGGAGACCGCTAGCTCGGCGGCGCGCTGGCGGTGGGTTTCCCAGCACGGGAAGTGCTCGTCGGCGCCGCGGCCGGCCAGCAGCTCGCTGATGGCTGTCCTGGTGATCTCATCGGCGGGCCGGTACACGACCATCCGGGTGCCGGGCACCGCCTGCACGGCAAGGCTGGTCGTGGTCAGGCCCAGCTGCGAGTATGCGGGATGGCGGAAGATCTTGAGGTACGAGGTCTGGCTGGCCACGTCGTGCTCGTCCCACAGCTGGGCGAACTCGGGGCTGACGGCCGCCAGCCTGCGCACGAACCCGGTCCAGGCGGGCTCGCCGACGTGGCGGCCGTACGCCCCGCGCAACTGGGCGACGAGCCTGGCCACCTGTTCCGCGCGGTTCACATACGGGTGACAGCAGTCCGCGTGGGTGAAGACCTGCCAGAGGACGTTCCGCTCGCCGGGGGCGCCGCCGGCCATACCCGGCCACAGCGCCGCATAGGCGGCGTTCCAGGCCAGCAGGTCGAAACGCTCGTTGAGCACGCAGGCGGGCATGGGGGCCAGCGTGTCGAGTATCTCCTGCACCTCGGGCAGCACCTGCTCGCACGGGGTCAAGCCCGGCCCGGTGCCCGCCGCGTCGGGCAGGTCAGCCAGCTGGAACAGGTGTTCCCGCTCGGCCTGGTCGAGCAGGAGGGTGCGGGCAACCGCGCCGAGCACCTGCGGGCTCGCGTTGATCGGGCGGCCCTGCTCCAGCCAGGTGTACCAGGTCACCCCGACCCCGGACAGCTGCGCGATCTCTTCCCGCCGCAGGCCCGGCGTGCGGCGGCGGGAGCCTGGTGGCAGGCCCGCCTGCTCCGGGGTGATCCGCTCGCGGCGGGTGCGCAGGAATGCGGCAAGTTCGGCGCGGCGGTCATGCCCGTTCGCGGTGGTCACGGTGCTCATGCCTCCATCTTGCCGGGCCCGGCGGGTGGTTGCCAGGTAGTGCTGATACCAGGATAAACAGGCTCTTGGTACTGGCATCCGCCACCCGGCAGGCTGGATGACATGACAGACACTCTCGTCGTCGGCCAGTCCCCCGCCGGGCCGAACGGTTCGTGCCTGCCCCGTGGGCAACCCTCGCGGTGGTCCTGGCCGGGCAGTTCATGGCCGTCCTTGACGCCTCCGTGGTTAACGTCGCGGCCCCCTCGATTCATGCCGAGCTGCACACCTCCGGCGCTGGCCTGCAACTGATCATCGCCGGGTACGTGATCACCTACGCCGTGCTGCTGGTCACCGGCGCCCGGCTCGGCGACATCATCGGGCACCGGCGGATGTTCCTGTCCGGTCTGGCGCTGTTCACGCTTGCCTCGCTCGGCTGCGGGCTCGCGGTCTCGTCCGGGATGCTGATCGCGTTGCGGTTCATCCAGGGGGCGGGTGCCGCGGCCATGATCCCCCAGGTCCTCAGCCTCATCCAGCGGTCCTACACCGGCACGGCGCGGGCGCGGCCCATGCGGCTGTACGCGGCGGTCCTGGCCGGTGGCGCGGTAGCCGGGCAGGTCGTCGGCGGCGTGCTGGTCAGCGCGAACCTGTTCGGCAGCACCTGGCGCCCGGTCTTCCTGCTGAACGTCCCGATCGGGGTGATCCTTTTCCTGGCCGGCCTGCGGTCCCTGCCCAACGGCCTGGGCGAGCCGGGCCGGGGCCTGGACCTGGCCGGGGTGGCGATCCTGACCCCGGCGGTGCTCGCCCTGGTGCTGCCGCTCGTGCTCGGCCAGTCCGAGCACTGGCCACTGTGGGGCTGGGCCTGTCTTGCCGGAAGCGTCGTGTTGTTCGCGGTCTTTGCCCTGGTGGAGCGCCGGGTTGGCGCGCGCGGTGGGTCACCGCTGATTCCCGGGCGGCTGCTGCGGCTGCCGGGTCTGGCGACCGGCGTCGTCGCGCTGTTCTTCGTGATGGCGGTGTTCGGCGGGTTCTTCTTCGCCCTGGCCCTGCACCTGCAGGGCGGCCTGGGCGACTCGGCGCTCCGGGCCGGTCTCACCTTCGCCCCGGCCGGGCTGGCCTTCGCCTTCGTCAGCCTCAACTGGCAGCGTGTGCCGGCCCGGTGGCACCTGGCGCTGATCATCAGCGGGTTCGCCGCCAACGCGGCCGGTCTGCTGCTGCTGGCTGAGGTGTTCCGGGGTGGCGACTCCGGTGGCTGGCTGCTGCTGGTCGCGGTGGCGCTGGCCGGTGCCGGGATGGCGGCGGCGTTCGGCCCGCTGATGACCGGCGTGGTGATGCGGGTGCCGGTGACCGACGCGGCCGACGCGACCGGCGTGATCGTCACGGTCAACCAGCTCGCGCTCGTGATCGGCGTCGCTACATTCGGCACGCTCTACCTGAACCTGGCCGGTCATCTGCCGCCGCACCTGGTACCGGGCAGCTTCCGGCTGCTGTCGGCCCATGCCGAGACGGTCACCCTCGTCGTGCTCGCCGCCGGGGCGATGGCCGGCGGCATCCTGGCCACCGTCCGGGGTGCCCTGGTGTCCCGCTGACGCGGCTCTTCCATGATCGTGTGAGCCTGCCCGTCGTATGAGCAGACTCACGCGATCATGCAGATGGGTCAGGGGCGGGTGCCGAAGCGGGGGCGGCCGGTCAGCTCGGGGAGGACCCGGTAGGCGTCCCGCACCCAGGCGCACAGCAGCGGCCGGCTGTCCTGGGGTCGATCAGGTCCTGGACCCCAAAACGCTCGGCCGTCCGGAACGGCGAGCTGACCCCGGCCAGGGTCCGCCGGATCCGCTCGATCTCGGCCGCCGGGTCGGCGGCCCGCTCCAGTTCCGCGCGGAACGCCGCCTCGACCCCGCCCTGCACCGGCAGTGAGCCCCAGTCCCCAGACGGCCAGGCCCAGCTGCGGCCGGCCCGGTGCCGGTTGACAATGCCTGCCCCGCCCACCCCGTACACCCGGCGCACGATCAGCTCGGCCTGCGGGACCCTGGCCTGGTACACGGCGGCGATGGCCCGGGCGCCGTGCCGGATCGTGCCCCGTTCCTCAGCCACCCGGCCGATGGACAGCCCGCCCTGGTCGGTGAGGCTGACCACCGGCAGGTGGAACGTCTCGCACAGGTCGACCAGCCGGGTGATCGCCATCGCCCCCTCGACCGACACCGTCGTGCCCTTGAACGGGTCGGTGGCGATGACTCCGACCGGGTGGCCGTCCAGCCGGGCCAGCGCGGTGACGGTCGCCCCGCCGTACTCGGCGTAGCGGAACACCGAGCCGCGATCGAAGACCGCGTCCAGGATCGGCCCCAGCAGGTAGGGCGTGCGCGGGCTGCGCGGGATCGCCGTGACCAGCGCTTCCTCCCGGCGGTCCGCCGGGTCGTCGCACGCCAGCACCGGCGGCAGCGCATGGACGCTGCCCGGCAGGTAGGACAGGAACCGGCGGGCCACCCCGAACGCCGCGTCCTCGGAGTCGGTGAACCGCTCGATCGTGCCGTTGCGCCGGTGCACGTCGGCACCGCCCAGCTCCTCTTTGCTGAGGTCTTCACCGGTGCCGCCGCGCACCACCGGTGGCCCCGCGGTGAACAGCTGGCCAAGCCCACGCACCATAACGGCCAGATGGGACATGACCAGTCGCCCAGCGCCGAGCCCCACCGTGGGACCGAGGCACAGGGCCACCACGGGAACGAGCGAGAGGTTGTCGACCACGACATCCCAGCCGGGATTGACCGGCACATACGTGTACGCCGGCCTCGTGCGCCATCTTGACGCTGCCGCCGCCGCTGGCGCCGTCCAGCAGGCGCAACACCGGCAGCCGCATCTGGTTCGCGTACTGCTCGGAGAACACCTGCTTGGCGTGGATCGCCGCGTCGCCGGAGCCACCCCGCACGGTGAAGTCGTCGGCGCCGATCATCACCGGGCGCTCGCCGATACGCGCCGTACCCGCCACGAAGTTGGCCGGCCGCACCGAGACGAGGCGGCCCTCGGCGTCGTAGTCGCCGAACCCGGTCAGCGCGCCGATCTCGGCGAAGGTACCCGGGTCGGCGAGGCGGTCGATGCGCTCTCGGACGGTGAGCCGGCCCGAGGCCCGCTGCCGTGCCACCTTGTCCGGGCCGCCCATGGCCTGTGCCGCCTCCTGGCGCCTGCGGATCTCCTCGATCTCCGGCGTCCAGCCCTGCTGCCCGCCCGGCTCCGTCTGGTCTGCTGCTCCGCCCACCGCCGCCTCGCACTGTTGGATACCCCTGCCGGGTGATCCTCGCATCCTGGCTGAGCGTTAGCGTCGATCGAGAGGCTAAGAGCACCCGGCAACGGAACTGCTGGCCGATCCAGCGTCCTATTGCCAGGCAGTGCAAGACGAGCGCAGGAGATCTTCATGATCAGGGAACTGAGCGGCATGCCCGTGGGCGTCATCGGGTTCGAGGCCAGCGGCAAGATGCGCGCCGAGGACTACCGCGACGTCGTGCTGCCGGCGCTGGAACATGCCGCGGCGGCCGGCGAGGTCCGGTTCGTGATCGTCATCCATGACTTCGACGGGATGTCGGGCGGTGCTCTGTGGCAGGACCTCAAGGTGGGCGTCGAGCACTTCCGGGCGTGGAAGCGCATCGCGCTGGTGACCGACATCGACTGGATGAAGCACATGACCTCGCTGTTCGGCTGGATGACGCCCGGCGAGGTCAAGACCTTCCCGCTTGCCCAGCGCGACGAGGCGATCGAGTGGGTGGCAAGCTGACCGTCCGGATGGCTGGCTGACCTTCCCGGGTACCCAAGCCGCCGCCAGAACCCGTGCCCGCTGTGGCGGTCGGGCAGGATGGGTGCGTGCCCCGTCATGTGCCGCGCCACGACCGCGATGCCGGCGGCCCGGCGGATGTGCTGGCCGCCAAGGCCGCCCTCCGGGATGAGGTGTGGGCCGCGATGAGCGCGGCCCGGGTGGCCCGGTTCCCCGGCGCGGCGGGCCGGATCCCCAACTTCACCGGCGCGGAAGCCGCGGCGCAGCGGCTGCGGGAGCTGCCCGAGTGGCGGGCGGCCCGCACGCTGAAGGTCAACCCCGACCTGCCCCAGCTGCCGGTACGCCAGCGTGCCCTGGAGGACGGCAAGACCGTGTACATGGCGGTGCCCCGGCTGGCCGTGGCCGAGCCGTTCTTCGCGCTTGACCCCGACCACCTGAGCGAACCGCCGCGTAAGGCCGCCTCCATCAGCGGCGCCGCCCGGTCCGCCCGCCGGGTGTCGCTGGACGGCCTGGCTCCCGTTGACCTTGTGGTGATGGGCAGCGTCGCGGTGGGCGAGGACGGGTCCCGCCTTGGCAAGGGCGGCGGCTTCGCGGACCTGGAGTTCGCGCTCGCCAGCGCGGCGGGCCTGATCGGCCCGGGCACCGTGACCGCCACCACCGTGCACGAGCTTCAGCTGCGCCCGCCGGGACCATCCCGCTGACCGCGCATGACGTCCCGGTTGACCTGGTGATCACGCCAGACCGGGTCATCGACTGCCGGGACCGCCGCGGCCCCCGGCCGCAGGCCGGCATCCGCTGGCCCGAGCTGACCGAGGAGAAGATCGCCGCCATCCCCTTGCTGGCGGCCTGCCAGCGGGGCCCGGACAGCGCCGCCGCGAACACGAAAGGGGATTCGGGCTAACAACAGGGTGAGGGAGCCGCCCCACGAAGGAGTGGTGATTGTGCCCGGTGAACCCCCCGGCCCACCCGCGACCGATGCCGCGGTGATCGAGCAGTCGTGGGCCGAGCCGGAACGGTTCGAGGCGATCTTCAGGCGCTACTTCGGCCGGATTCACCAGTATCTGGCGGCGCGGGTTGGGGGGAGGATCGCCGACGATCTGGCGGCGGAGGTGTTCACGATCGCGTTTGCGCAGCGCCATCGCTATGACCTGACCCGCGACCACGCCCGGCCGTGGCTGTACGGGATCGCCACCAACGTGGTCGGCACGTACCGGCGCCGGGAGCAGCGCCACTACCGCGCGCTGGCGCGGGCAGGCGCCCAGCGGGTGGCACCCAGCGATGAGGATTTGGTCGCTGAGCGGGTCAGTGCTGCGGCTGCCGGGCCGGCCCTGGCGGCCGCGCTGGCCGGGCTCGGCAGCGGCGACCGCGATGTGCTGCTGCTTGTGGCGGTGGCTGGCCTCGACAACCAGGAGGTCGCCCTGGCGCTTGGCATTCCGTACGGCACCGTCGGCTCACGGTTGAACCGGGCGCGCACGCGGCTGCGGGAGTCGCTCGGCGGCACCAACCCGGCAGGCAGCTACGGCCCGGTGGACGTCATGAGACCGGCCGGCGGCGCGAAGGAGCAACCCAATGGATGAGCTAGGCGCGGTCCAGCGGCTGCTGGCGGAGCCGCCGCCCGGGCCAGATGTGGTCGAGGCCGCGCGGCTGAGGCTCGAGCGTGCCGCCCGGGGGCGCACGCCCCTGCGCACCCGCGCCGCCGGACGGGGCTGGCGTGCGCCTGGTCTGGTTCGCCGTGGTCCCGTGCCGCGCCGCTGGCCGGGGTGGCTGGCCCCGGTGGCCGCCGCGGCAGCCGTGGCTGGCGTGATCATCGCGTCGCTGGCCATCTCCGGGGTGATTCTGCACCACCCTGCCGGGACCGGCCCGGCGAACTCCGGTGTGTTTGCCAAGGTCCCCCGGTACTTCGCCGCCATTCCCGAGGTGTCAGGCCGCGCCGTGATCGGCGCGACCGCCACCGGAGCCGTGCTGGGAACCGTCGCACCGCCCAAGCCGTATGCGGTGTTCTCGTGGGTGGCAGCCGCCGGTGACGGCCGGACGTTCGTTCTCGGCGCCTCACCCAGGCTGCACCGGGGGGATGCGATAGATAAGCCGAGGCCGGTCCAGCTCTACCGGCTGGTCCTGGGCCGCTCGGGCCACCCGGGCCGCCTGGTACCCCTGCCGATACCCCCGGAAACGGGCATCACGGGCCTGGCGGTGTCCCCCGACGGCAGCAGGCTCGCCGTGTCATTCCTTGCCGCCCACGGGCACACCGGGGCCAAGATCCAGGTTTTCTCGCTCGCGACCGGGGCCCGGCGTGAATGGGTGTGGCCTGGCCCAGGCACACTCGGCCAGATCGCCATGCTGGTGGCCAGCGGCGGACTGCAGTGGGAGGCGGACAACCGGACGCTGATGTTCGAGGTGACTACCCGCACCAGAACCGGGTGGCCGGCCCAGCTGTACCTGCTGGACACCGCCGCCCCCGGTGGCAGCCTGCTGGCATCCAGCACCCGGATCCCCGTCCCGAGCGCCGACCTCGGCTGGCAACACACCAATGCCAAGCACCGCATCATCGGGATGCCGCTCATCACCGGCGACGGCACCAAGCTCGTCGCCCCGTTCTTCCACCTGGCTGCGCCGCCCAAAGTGTTTGGTTTCACGATCACCGAGTTCTCGGTGCACACCGGAAAGCCGATCCGGGTCCTGTACCAGCGGCGGACCGGCACCGAGGTAGCCTCCACGGCCGTGTATTGGGTGAACACCCACGGCACCGCGATGATCGCCGTCCGGGGACCGGTATTCGGCGTCCAGACCCCGGCCACGTTCACCCCGCTGCCCCCGGCCACCCAGCGCCTGTTCGCCCGTGGCGAGGCGCTCCACCGGCTGCCCGCCTGGTAGCGCCCGAAGTCGGCGGTGGGTAGCCGGCCGGGTGCCGTTACGACAAGCCTCGGTGAACTCCTTTCGCCAGGAAGGAGAACGGATCCTGGCTGACCCGCGCGGCGGGGAACCTGCCCGGTCCCTGCCGTTACGCTGGAGGCCAGTCACCCAACCTTCCCGGTGCTTGACCCGCGGCGCGCCGAGGCCCGCGCACAAGGGGGCGCGGCTGCTGGCGTGCGGATGGGACGGCACTCGGGATCACGCGTCACGGATCTATGGGGCGAACAGCACCGAAGGGAGCGCACTCTGCGTGAAATGATGGAAACAATGCGTGATGATAACGGTGCTTCCCCGCCACTTGACGTGACAGAAATCACGCACGCCGTTGTCCGTTCCGGGAGCTTGTGGCGTGAGGTCCGCGTTGCCACCGAGACCGGATCCACCAATGCTGACCTGCTTGCGGTCGCCCGGGAGGGTGCCCGCGAAGGCGTGGTCCTGGTGGCCGAAGCGCAGACCGCGGGCCGGGGCCGGATGGGCCGGCGGTGGACCAGCCCGCCGCGGGCCGGGCTGACGTTCTCGGTGCTGCTGCGGCCCTACGGCGTCCCCGCCGCCCTGCTTGGCTGGGTGCCGCTGCTGACCGGGACCGCGGCCGCGGCCGCGCTGCCGGCCGTGACGGCCGTCCAGCCACGCCTGAAGTGGCCCAACGACGTCCTGGCCGGCAGCGCGAAGCTGGGCGGCATCCTCGCCGAGCGCTCCGGCAGCGCGGTCGTGGTCGGCATCGGGCTCAACGTGACCCAGCACCTGGCCGAACTGCCCGAGGGCGCCACGTCATTGCGGCTCGAAGCCGCCGTGGCGAAGGAAAGAACTCCGCCGGCCGCGCCTCCGGGACAGGACGGGGACATTGCTCCCGGCCTGCGCACGCGGGTACTCGTGGCGGTGCTCACCGCGCTGTCCCAGCGGTATCTGGCCTGGCGGGATCAGTTCAGTCCCGGCGACGCCGAAGCCAGCGGGCTGCGGCAGGGGTACCTGGCCCTGTGCGCCACGATCGGGCGGGAGGTAACGGTGACGCTGCCCGGCGGCAAGGCCATCTCCGGCACGGCAGAGGGGATCGACTGGGCAGGCCGGCTGGAGGTGAGCACCGCCCAGGGAGCCGTCCCGGTGAGCGCCGGCGACGTGGTCCACCTCCGCTGAACCGCTGCACCGGGGTGGTTGCCACATTCCGTGTCACCATGTGACACATGGCCGGCGATGGCGATCTGTCCGAGGGCGAACACAGCGTGCTGATCCTGCACCCGCACTGGAAGACCGTGCTGCTGCCGTTCCTGCTCCTGGTGGTTGTCGTTGTCGCGGCAGCGGTGCTGGTCGCGGTGATCCCGCACAACCAGATGCAATCCGGCGAGCGGATCGCGGTGGGTGTCATAGCCCTGGTGGTGGCCGTGATCTGGACCGGGGTACCGGTCCTGCGCTGGCGGACCACGACCTACGAGCTCACCACGCGCCGGTTCCGGCTGCGCCGCGGCATCCTGTCCCGGACCGGCCGCGACTTTCCCCTGGTCAGGATCAGCGATATCTCCTTCTCCTCCGGGCCGATCGACCGGCTGCTCGGTACCGGGCGGCTCATCATCGAGTCGGCCGGCGAGCACGGCCAGCTGGTGCTGAATGAGATCCCCAGCGTCAGGAAGGTGCAGGCCACCCTGTTCCAGCTGGTGGAGGACGAGCACACGAGGCTGGCGAGGGAGGACCACGAATCCGGCTAGCTCCGGAACCCGCCAGCTCGCGGATGCGCCCTGCCCTGGACAGCCCTCCCACCCGGACGGGTTAACCTCCGGGTATGGATGGCGTGACGGTACACGAGCGGCTGGCCGGGCACCCCGGCGTGGCGCAGATCATGCTCGACCGCGCCGAAGCCCTGAACGCGATCGACACAGCGATGGCGCACCGGCTGGCGCAGGCGTGCGCCGAACTGGCTGCCGACCGGCAGGTGCACGCGATCGTGCTGTGCGCGGCCGGCGAGCGCGCGTTCTGCGTCGGCGCCGATCTGAAGGAACGCAACCAGATGTCCGACGCCGAGCTGCTGGGGCAGCGCCCGGTGTTCCGGGCCGCGTTCGGCGGGCTGCTGGGCCTCCCGCAGCCGGTGGTCGCCGCCGTGCACGGCTTCGCCCTCGGCGGTGGCTGCGAGCTGGCCCTCTCCTGTGACGTAATCGTGGCCGACGAGACCGCCGTGTTCGGCCTGCCGGAAACCACGGTGGGGCTGGTGCCCGGCGGCGGCGGCACCCAGCTCGCATCCCGCCGGCTGGGGCCGGGCAAGGCCGCCGACCTGGTCTTCACTGGCCGGCGGGTGGATGCCAGCGAAGCGGAGCGGATCGGGCTCGCCGACCGGATCGTGCCGGCCGGCACGGCCAGCCACGCCGCGATCGAGCTAGCGGCCCTGATGGCGGGCAACTCACCGATTGCCGTCCGAGCCGCAAAAAGGGCCATGCGGCAGGGCCGGGACATCGGCCTGCCAGCGGCGCTTGACGTGGAGGACGCGGCCTGGCGCACGGCCGCGGTATCCGCGGACCGCCGCGAGGGGATCGCGGCGTTCGTGCAAAAGCGGGAGCCGAAGTGGCCGGGGGAGTGAGCACATGAGCGACGTACCTGAGCGGATCTCGCTGCGGGAGGTGGGGCCGCGGGACGGGCTGCAGAACGAGGACCCGGTGCCGACGTCGGCGAAGATCGCGCTGATCGACCGGCTGGGGCAGACCGGGGTGAGCAGGATCGAAGCGGTCTCGTTCGTGCGCGCCGAGGCGATCCCGCAGATGGCCGACGCCGACGCGGTGTGGGCGGGGGTGGCGCGGGTGCCCTCGGTGCGGTACTCGGCGCTGGCGCCGAATCTGCGCGGGGCCCGGCGGGCGCTGGACGCCGGGTTCACCGAGGTCGAGGTCGTGGTGTCCGCCTCGGACACGCACAACCGCAAGAACGTGAACCGGAGCACCGAGCAGTCCCTGGACGAGATCGCGGTGGTCATCGACGAGGCGCACCAGCGGGGGGCCACCTGCCAGGTGATCGTGTCCACCGCGTGGGGCTGCCCGTACGAGGGGGACGTGCCGGTGGAGCGGGTGCTGTGGGCCGCGGGCCGGGCGGTCGCCGACGGGGCCGACTCGGTCTCGTTCGGCGACACCACAGGCATGGCGACCCCCCGCCGGGTGCGGGACCTGGTGGGCGGTTTCCGCTCGCGGTTCCCCGATACGCCGCTGAACCTGCACTTCCACAACACCCGCGGTACCGGCCTGGCCAACGTGCTCGCGGCCCTGGAACTGGGGGTGGACGACTTCGACGCCTCGGTGGGCGGGCTCGGTGGCTGCCCGTACGCGCCCGGGGCCACGGGCAACATCGCCACCGAGGAACTCGTGCATATGGTCGAGGACATGGGTGTGGCGACCGGGGTCGACCTGGACGCGATGATCGACGCGGCGGCCGAGGCGGAGCGCATCGTCGGCCGGGAACTGCCCTCCCAGGTGCTGCGGGCCGGCCCCGGACCCGGACCATCACGGCGTAACGCATGCGCGTGGTCCGCGATCCCATGCCCCGTGCGCTGGCGGTGCCGTGTTTCGCCGACGATCCGGCCGATCTGGTCCGGCTGGGGACCGATGCCGAACGGGCCGGTTTCAGCGGGTTCTTCCTGTGGGACCATCTGGTCCACTCCGGCAGCGGGGCGGGGCCGCCCATCGTGGACCCTTGGCAGGTCCTGGCCCTGGTAGCGGCTGGCACCTCACGCATCGCGCTGGGCACGATGATCACCCCAGTCGCCCGGCGGCGGCCCTGGAAGCTGGCGAAGGAAACCACCACGCTGGACCTGCTCAGCAACGGGCGGGTCATCCTCGGAGTGGGCCTCGGCGCCCCGCCAGGTGAGTTCAGCCTGTTCGGTGAGTCCGCCGATGCCCGTCACCGGGCGGAACTCCTGGACGAGGGCCTGGACGTCCTGGCCGGGCTGTGGTCCGGCGAGCCCTTCTCCTACCGGGGCAAGCACTACACCGTCGGGCCGGTGGCCTTCGCGCCCGTCCCGGTACAGCATCCGCGGCGGATGCGCGTCTGGGTGGGCGGGGAACTTCCGGCGGCCGGGCCAGTCGCCAGGGCCGCCCGCTGGGACGGTTTCGTCCCGATCCACCGCGAGCGGCCGGACGGCCAGGCCACTCCCGCGGACATCGCGGCCGTGCGGGACAAGATCGAGACGCTGCGCGGGACCACCGCGAACTTCGACATCGCCGTCTGGGGCGAACTCGACTCAGATGGCCAGGTAGCCGCCGCGCTGCCGGCCTACCGTGATGCGGGGGCCACCTGGTTCATCGAGAGCCCCCGCTCCGGGGCCGGCTGGCTCGAACTGGTGCGCGACCGGATCAGGCGCGGGCCAGAGGTAAAGTCCCATCGTGGCTGAGCACTCTGATCTGGCGGCGGTGCGCGCCGGCATTGAACGCGGCGGCGCGCCCAAGTACCACGAGTCCGCCGCGAAGGCGGGCAAGCTGTTCGCCCGGGAGCGGATCGCGCTGCTCACCGACCCGGGCAGCTTCACCGAGGACGGGCGGTACGCCAACGTCCTGGCCGACGGGCTGCCTGCCGACGGCGTGATCACCGGGACCGCGACCATCGACGGCCGGACCGTGGCGCTGATGGCCAACGATTCCACGGTCAAGGCGGGCTCCTGGGGAGCGCGCACCGTGGAGAAGATCATCCGGATCATCGAGAAGGCTTACCAGACCGGTGTCCCCATGATCTACCTGGTCGACTCGGCCGGCGCGCGGATCACCGACCAGGTGGACATGTTCCCCGGCCGCCGCGGCGCCGGGAAGATCTTCCACACCCAGGTTCGCGCGTCCGGCTCGATTCCGCAGGTGTGCGCGCTGTTCGGGCCCTCGGCGGCGGGCGGGGCCTACATCCCCGCGTTCTGCGACTACGTGGCCATGGTGGACGGCAACGCCTCCATGTACCTGGGCAGCCCGCGCATGGTGGAAATGGTGGTCAAGGAAAAGACCACGCTGGAGGAGATGGGCGGCGCCCGGATGCACTGCACCGTGTCGGGGTGCGGCCACCACCTGGCGCCGACCGAGCAGGATGCGCTCGCCGCCGTCCGCCGCTACCTGTCCTACCTGCCGTCCAACTGGCAGCAGCGGCCCGTGGCCCACGCGGAGACCGAGCCGGAGGACATCGACCTGGCAGCGATGGTCCCCGACAGCGAGCGGCAGGCCTTCGACATGCGGCGTTACCTGCGCGGGCTGGTGGACTCCGGGTCGTTCTTCGAGATCCACGAGCTGTGGGCCAAGGAACTCACGATCGGGTTCGCCCGGCTGGCCGGTCAGGTCATCGGGGTCGTCGCGAACAACCCCATGTTCAAGGGCGGCGTGCTGTTCGTGGACAGCGCCGACAAGGGCACCCGGTTCATCCAGCTGTGCGACGCGTTCAATGTGCCGTTGCTGTTCCTCGCCGACGTGCCCGGGTTCATGGTCGGCACGGCCGTGGAGAAGCAAGGCATCATCCGCCATGGCGCCAAGATGATCAGCGCGGTGTCCGAGGCGACCGTGCCGAAGATCTGTGTCGTGGTCCGCAAGGCCTACGGGGCCGGGCTGTACGCGATGGCCGGGCCCGGGTTCGAGCCGGACGCCACGATCGCGCTGCCCACCGCGAAGATCGCGGTGATGGGGGCCGACGCGGCGATCAACGCGGTGTACTTCAACAAGCTGGCCAGCATCACCGACCCGGCCGCCCAGGAGGAAGAGACCCGCAGGCTGCGCGAGGAATACGACCAGGATATCGACGTGCTGCGGCTGGCCAGCGAGCTCGTCGTCGACGACGTGGTCGAGCCGGAAGGCCTGCGCGGTGAGCTGGTCAGGCGGTTCGCCGCCGCAGCCGGAAAGGATCGTTCATTCTCCCGGCGCCGCCATCCCGTCACGCCCGTGTGAGCTGCCCGGCCGGGACCCGCGGCGACATTACGGCCCGTGGTGGGGTGGAATTGTTGCGCCGGCGCATAACATCTGTGCATGACCAGCGTCTTGCTTGCCGAGGATGATGTCTCCATCTCCGATCCCCTCGCACGGGCGCTCCGGCGTGAGGGCTATGAAGTCAACGTCTCAGCTGACGGGCCCAGCACACTGGACGCCGCCCTGGCCGGCGGGGTCGACCTCGTCGTGCTGGATCTCGGCCTGCCCCGCCTTGACGGGCTCGAGGTCTGCCGCCGCCTCCGCTCGGAAGGGCAGTCGGTCCCGGTCCTGATCCTCACCGCACGTGCCGATGAGGTAGACACGGTGATCGGCCTGGATGCCGGCGCCGACGACTACGTGACCAAGCCGTTCCGGCTGGCCGAGTTCCTGGCCCGCGTCCGTGCCCTGCTGCGCCGCGGCAGCACGGAGACCAGCGTGGCCCAGGGGGTCCGGGTTGACGCCGAAGCCCGCCGGGCCTGGATCGGCGAGACCGAGCTCGACCTCACCACCAAGGAGTTCGACCTGCTGTCCGTGCTGGTGAACGAGGCAGGAAAGGTGGTGACCCGGGAGCAGATCATGCGCGAGGTGTGGGACAGCAAGTGGTGGGGATCCACCAAGACCCTCGACATGCACATCTCCTGGCTCCGCCGCAAGCTGGGCGACGACGCCCAGAACCCTCGCTATATCACCACGGTGCGCGGGGTGGGATTCCGCTTCGAACGGGGTGACTGATGCCCGGCTTGAGCCGGGCAGGCTGAGATGCGGCGGCGGCTGCTGTTCTCGACACTGGCCGTGGCGGTCACCGCGGTCGTGCTGTTTGGGCTGCCGCTGGCCTTCGTCCTGAAGCAACTCCAGGTCGCGTACGCCCAGGATCTGGTGCAGCGGGACGCAACCACCGTCGCGCGGAGCCTGCAGAACCGGCTGGCCTCGGGCCTGCCGGTCAACAACATCGACATCGCCGACGCGGCCGACGCGGCGCGGTCGCTGCCGGACCGCTATGTCCGCATCTACCAGGTCGGCGGCAGCTATACCCATTTCGGTAGTCAGCTGCCGCACGGGTCAGCGATCGTCGCGCACGCGGTGACCAACAACTTCCGGGTCACCGTGGAAGCCGACAAGTCGGTGGAAACCGCGGGCGTGTCAGAAAAATTCGCCCTGATCATCTCGCTCGCGGCCCTGGCGGTGGCGGTCGCCGTCGCGCTCGCCATGGTTCAGGCCAAACGGCTGACCCGCCCGCTCCAGGAACTCGCCGGTGCGGCCGACCGGCTCGGCTCAGGCGATGCCAGCCCGCTCGGGCGAAGATACGGTGTACCGGAACTCGACCGGGTGGCGGAGGGCCTCGACGGGTCGGCGCAGCGGATCAGCGAACTGCTCGCGGCCGAGCGCGAGTTCGCCGCGGACGCCTCCCATCAGCTCCGCACCCCGCTGACCGCCTTGTCCATGCGGCTGGAAGAGATGATCGCGGCCGCCGATCAGCCCGAGGTGGTCCACGAGGAGGGCGCGGCGGCGCTGCTGCAAACCGAGCGGCTCGCCGACGTGGTCAGCCAGCTGCTCGGGCGTACCTACCGGTCTGCCGCGAGCACCCCGGAACTGGTCAGTGTCGATGACGTTGTGGCCCAGCAGGTCGTGGAGTGGGACCCGGCGTTCCGGCGCAAGAACCGCAAGCTGGAGGTGGTGGGGGAGAAGAACCTCACCGCGCACGTGACCGCCGGAATGCTGTCCCAGGTCATCGCCACGCTGCTCGACAACGCGCTCGTTCACGGAGCAGGCAGCGTGGTGATCCGCACCTCCCTCACCCCCAAGTCCGTGGTGATCGAGGTGCGGGACGAGGGCAAGGGCGTGCCGCAGGAACTCGCACCCCGTATCTTCGAGCGCACCGTGAGCAGCAGGCCCGGCGGGACCGGCCTTGGCCTGGCCCTGGCCCGCAGCATCGCCGAGGTGGAGGGCGGCCAGGTGGTGCTGGTCCGCCCCCGCCCCGCCGTGTTCGCGGTGTTCCTGCCGCGGGAACTGCTGGCCGGCGAAGACGACCCGCCGGTGGTCAGCGGTCCCACCTGACTCCGGTGCCCTATACCAGTTCCGGTGCGGTGCGGCGGTAGGTCCCCGCGATCGCGTGCCAGGTCAGGTACACGATCGCGGTCAGCACGAAGCCGACCTCGAAGGTGATGTCACCCACCGATGGGAAGTGGCGGGGGACGACGGCGAGGTACTCGCTCTGGTTGGAGAACAGCGACACCGACACGGCCACCCCGATGATCATGGCGACCGGCCCGGCCCAGTTGGTGTACTTCTGGTTGAACAGCAGTTTCTCGGTCTGCAGCAGGTCCTCGCGGCGCCGCAGGAACTGGTCGCAGAACACCACGGCCAGCCAGGGGGCGATCCAGTAGGCGATGATCAGCAGGAAGTTCGTGTACCTGGCGCCCGCGTCGTGCAGGCCGAAGATGGCCACAACGAACCCGATCAGGCCGAACACGAAGGCGACGATGGCCCGGCGCAGCGCCAGTGGCAGCTTGATACCTGTGGCGACGAAGGACATCGAGCCCGAGTAGATGTTGAGCACGTTCGCGCAGATCGCGCCGAGCGCGATCGCCAGCAGGGTCAGGTCGGCCATCGCGGTGGGCAGATGGCCGGTGAACGTGCCGGTGGGGT
Organism: uncultured Actinomycetes bacterium; assembly: GCA_963813395.1. GTDB lineage: Bacteria > Actinomycetota > Actinomycetes > Streptosporangiales > Streptosporangiaceae > DASXKD01. The sequence goes on along the minus strand of CAWEYV010000002.1, from coordinate 28,894 downwards.
CGCCAAGCGAGGCGCCGGCGCTGGCGGCGGTGGCCGACGCGGCGCCCGCGATCTCCAGCACCACGCAGGATATGAACAGCCCGGCCGCCGACCACCAGCCGACTGCCGCCTTGCTCGTGTTGGGCGGGAAGTAGCGGCTGTAGTCGGCCGCGTAGGGGTTCCACCCGGCGGCGTAGCCGAATACCGCCCCCGTGGTGAGCAGGAACGCGCCCGGGAGGGCGTGATGGGCAGCGCCCGGGTGGGACTTGGTCAGGATCCAGACGGTCGCGATCACGAAGATCACCGCGAGCACGGGGAAGGCGTACCGCTCGAACGCGTGCACCAGGTTGTAGCCGAAGTAGGCGATAGCGATCTGGAGCGCGACGATGATGATCAGGCAGAGGATCTTGGGCCAGCCCAGCAGCGTGTTCAGCGCGAACGTCCCGCTGACGCTGTTCACCGCGAACCAGCCGATGCCTGCCGTGATGGAGTTCAGCCCGGCGGGCAGGACATTGCCCCAGTACCCGAAGCCGAGCCGGGACAGCACCATCTGCGGCACGCCGTGGGAGGGGCCGCGCGCCGACAGCACGCCCTGGGCGAGCGCGCCGCCGGCCGTGCCGACCAGGATGGCCAGCACGGTCTGCCAGAAGCTCAGGCCGAACAAGGCGACGCCGAGGACGCCGACGAAGACCGTGGCGAACTCGAGGTTCGGGGATGTCCAGGTCCAGAAGAGCTGCAACGGCCGCCCGTGCCGCTCGTGCAACGGGATGAACTCGGCGCCGCCGGGCTCGACCGTCATGACCCGTTCGCCGTAGTCGCCCTCGCGTACCAGGACGCCGGCGGGGGCGTCGGGGGTGGGAAGCGTGGATGTGTCCCGGTCGGATGCTGCCATCGGCTGTGCTCCTTAAAGGGCCTGGCCAGTTATCTGAGTGTTCAACGCGGTGTCACGCCCGCGCAAGGGCCCCTTTGTGCTGGTGCGCCGGCGCGGGCGGGGAGCGGGCCTCGTAGGCTACGCGGGTGACCGATGAGCCGGCAGTCCAGCCGCCAGCCCCGGTTGTGGGCATGGTGGGCGCGGGGCAGCTCGCGCGGATGACCAGCCAGGCCGCGACCGGCCTGGGGATCGGGTTCCGCGTGCTGGCGGCCTCCGTTACCGACAGCGCCGCGCAGGTCTGCGCGGGCACCGTGACCGGGGATTACACCTCCCTCAGCGACCTGCGCGCCTTCGCCGCCGGCTGCAACGTGGTGACCTTCGATCACGAGCACGTTCCCGGCCCGCACCTGGCCGCGCTGGAACAGGCCGGGCGGCAGGTCCGGCCCGGCGCCGCCGCGCTCCGGTACACCCAGGACAAGCTCGCCATGCGGGACCGGCTGAGCGGCCTCGGCGTGCCCTGCCCCCGGTACGCGCCGGTCGCGGACCAGGCCGAGGTGGCCAAGGCGGCGGCCGACTGGGGCTGGCCCATCGTGCTCAAGGCGGTCAGCGGCGGGTACGACGGGCGGGGAGTGTGGGTCTGCCAGACGCCTGCCGAGGCCGCCGCGGTGCTGGCTCACCCGGTCCGGGTTTTCGCCGAAGAGCACGTCGGCTTCGATGCCGAGCTGGCCGCGCTCGTGGCCAGGTCGCCGCATGGCCAGGCCGCCGCGTACCCGGTGGTGCAGACCGTCCAGCGCGGCGGCGTCTGTCACGAGGTGCTGGCGCCCGCGCCGGGGCTGGCGGCCGGCCGGGCGGTGCAGGCGCAGCGGATCGCGCTGGAACTCGCCGCCGAGCTTGGCGTCACCGGGCTGCTCGCCGTGGAGTTCTTTGCTGTCCCGGGCGGCCTGCTTGTCAACGAGCTGGCGATGCGGCCGCACAACAGCGGCCACTGGACCATCGAGGGGGCCAGGACATCCCAGTTCGAGCAGCACCTGCGGGCCGTGCTCGACCTGCCGCTGGGGGACCCGGGCGCGGTCACGCCGTGCGTGGCGATGGCCAACGTGTTCGGCGGCACCGACCCCGGCGTCTACGCGCGGTACACGCACGTGATGGCCGCGGACCCTGCCGTAAAGCTGCATCTTTACGGCAAGTCCGTGCGGCCCGGCCGCAAGATCGGGCATGTCACCGCGCTGGGCGACGACATGCCCGGGGTCCGCGAGCGTGCGGTCCGTGCGGCGGCGTACCTGGCCACGGGGAAGGAATGATGGCATGAACGCGCTCGTCGGGGTGGTCATGGGCAGCGACTCGGACTGGCCGGTGATGCAGGATGCGGCCGCGGCGCTGGCCGAGTTCGGCGTGGGCTATGAGGCCGATGTGGTGTCGGCCCACCGGATGCCGCACGAGATGATCCGCTACGGCTCCGGCGCCGCGGGCCGCGGCCTGCGGGTGATCATCGCCGGCGCGGGCGGCGCCGCGCATCTGCCCGGCATGCTCGCCTCGGTCACCCCGCTGCCGGTGATCGGGGTTCCGGTTCCGCTCAAGCACCTGGACGGGCTCGACTCGCTGCTGTCCATCGTGTCGATGCCCGCCGGGGTCCCGGTCGCCACCGTGGCGGTCGGCGGGGCGCGCAACGCCGGGCTGCTCGCGGTCCGGATCCTCGCCGCCAGCGACGGCGCGCTGCGTGCCCGGATGACCGAGTTCCAGGAGGAACTGCGGCGCCAGGCGCTGGCCAAGGGCGAAGCATTGCGGGAGCGGGCCAGCCCTGGCGACTGACCCGCTCCCGCAGACTCCTTTCTAGGACTTGTTAAGGGCGAAGGTCACGGTCGTTGTCGACCCCTTGACGAGCCGGGCCACCTTCGACACGGGCTGGTACCCGTCTCTGGCCGCGATCAACTGGAGCGGGTTGTAGCCCCGGTTGAGCCACAGCTGGAAGTTCCCGGAGCTGTCGGTCTTCAGGGTGTAGGTCACCGGGCCGCACGTTCCGGTCTGCGTGTTGTACATCGTGCAGATCTGGACCGTGGCCCCGGCGATCGGGTTGCCGCTGCTTGCGTCGGTCACCGTGCCCGCGATCTTGCTCCACGTCGACGGCGGGTTGACCTGCATGCTGACGCCAACCGGCTGGACCTGATACGGCGTGTTGGTGCCGACCGCCAGCTTGGCCGCGTAGCCACCGGGCTGGGCGACGGTGGAGGAGTCCATCGTGACCGTGACGGTGGCCGACTGGCCCGGCTGAAGGGTGAACGCGTCGGTGCTCTCCGAGAGCCACGGCACGTTCTCCGTGCCGCACTGGCTGAACCCGGGCAGCACTTCGGCGAACGACTGCGGCGAGAAGCCGCCGGTCGACCCGCCGATCTTGTAAAGGCCGCAGCTGCCGCCACCGCGGTACTCGGCGTTGTTGGCGTTGGGCAGGGCCGTCCAAGTGTTGCTGGAGGGGTCGTACTGCGCGGCCTGGTTGGTGACCGTTGCGCTGTTGGCGGTGACCCCGCCAGCGATCTGGAGCTGGTCGTTCGACCCGCTGTAGGCCATCGCCCAGTCGTCGTAGGGCATGTTGGCGCCCTGCGACCAGGTGTCCGTGCCCGGGTCGTAGATGTAGGTGGATGTGAACGTGGCGCCGGTGTCGGCGTCCGTGCCGCCTGCGCAGACGACCTCGCCGGCGATGCCGGCGCAGGCCGCGAAGGCGACCGCGATCGGGTAGCTGGCGAGCTGGGTCCAGGAGTTGCTGCCCGGGTCGTAGCGGTACACGGCGTTCGACGTCGGGGCGCAGTTGCCGGTGGTGCAGCCGCCGACCACGTACAGCTGCCCGTCCAGGACCGCGGTTGCGCTGGCGCTCAGCGCCGTGGGCAGGCTCGCGGCCTGGGACCAGCTATTGGCGGACGGATCGTAGGCGTACACCGCGGTGGAGGCGTTGCCGCTGTTGTCCCAGCCGCCAGCGAGGTACATGCTGCCGTTGGCGAAGCCGCCGAACGGCGCCTCCAGCGCCTGGGGTGCGTCGGCTATCGGGCTCCATGCCTGGGACGACGGGTCGTAGACGTAACCGTTGGCCACGTTCGCTGATCCGTTGAACCCGGCGACGGAGTAGACCTTGCCGCTGCTGCCGTCGTAGGCGACGGCGTTGTCCATGATCGGTGTTGGGAAGTTGGCGATGGCAGCCCACGGCGCATCTGCCGGGGTGGGCCGGAGCAGTTGGAGCCGGTGGCCGGCCTTGGCCGCGGCATGAGCGCTCAGCACCGCGGCGTCCGGCGTGAACTTGCCCTTGATCCGCTCCAGCGGAGCACCCTTCGCGCTCGCCTGCCCGGTCATCGGGGTGAACCCGCCGCTCTGCTCGGCGAGCTTGACCTGCACCGGCTCCGTGCCGTCGTCAGTGAACTTGACGCTCTTGGTCTTGACTCCGCCCAGCGTCGTCGTGGCCGAGACGCTCCCCGGCACGATCGTGAGGTGGCCTGCCTGCAACACCCAGTTCTGCTGGGTGACGAAGTTGCTGGCCACGTTCACCGCTGCCGTGCCCGGGGCGTAGTTCCCGTCGCTGGCGGTGAACTGGGTGCTGCCCGCGGGGGAGGCGAACAGCCAGTAGAACCCGTTGGCGAAGTTCGGGTCGCCCGGGTTCGCGGTCGAGATCCCGAACTGGCCCGCGTTGGCGTTGCTGGCAACCTTGGCGCCGTTCACCGGGGCACCGGTGTTGTTGTCGGTAACGACTCCGGCCACGATGCCGCCCGGGCTGGGGGCGCAGGTGCGGGTGCCGATGAACACGTTGTCCAGCGACCACCACCAGCCAAAGCTACTGATGAAGTGGAAGCGCACCTGCACGTCCGACTGGCCCGCCGCCTGCGGGATCGGGATGTCCACATGGCCCTGAACCGAGGTGTCGGTCTGCTCCCACACGTTGCTCCAGGTTTGCCCGCCGTCGAGGCTGAGGTCCACGTCGGCGGTCTGCCCTGGGAACTCGTTGTAGTAGGTGTCGAAGCCGATCTCGGGCGACTTCTGGCCGGACAGGTTGATCAGCGGGGACACCAGCGAGGTGTCCTGGCTGTTGCCGGGGCCGTACGCGTTGGAGTCGGCGATGGCGAATTGGCCGTCGGTGCCCGGCGGCGTGCCCTCACCGGTCGGGTCGCTGCCGAACTGCCAGATCTGGCCGTTGCCCTCGTTGTCCACGTTGGTCCAGCCGTCCTGTGGCGTGGTGCCTGTCCACCCGGTGAACCCTTCGCTGGAGCCCTTGTACTTGTACGCGTAGCCCGGCGCCGTGCAGGTTGACGAGTCCACGGCGACCTTGGCGTTGACCACCTTGTCCGCGGTGCCGATGTGCACCGACAGGCTCTTGGTGGTGTAGCCCGGGTACACCGGCTCGATGTCCAGCTTGTAGCTGTTCTGCTGCGGCAGGTTGACGCTGTAGTGGCCGGTGTACGGGTTGGTGTAGAAGGCGCCGTTAGGATCACCGGCGACGGTGATCTTGGCGTAGAGCGCCCAGGCGTGACCGGATCCGTCGGTGATCGTGCCGGACAGGTTGTGGCTGGCCACGGTGTGCAGGGCGAAGTTCGTGGTCGTGGTCTGCCCCTGGGTCACCGCGACGCCGGACTGCGTCACCGACTTGTACCCGAACGCCTGCGCGGTCAGGCTGTAGCTCCCCACCGGCACCGTCAAGGTGTAGTCACCGGCGGAGTTCGTAGTGGCCGAATAGCCGCCGGTTGCCGAGACGCTCGCCCCGGCCAGCGGCGCGCCGGTGGACTTGCTGGTCACCTCCCCGGCAAGGGTGCCTGCCGGCCCGCCGGACAGCGCGGCGACTCCGTCGGGGGTGCCGAGCCCGGTCGGGCCGTCCCATCCGGGGCCGGCGTTGCACAGCACGTTGCCGCAGCCTCCGTTGCTGCCCTGAGTGATGTCGAAGATGTCGCTGGACTGGTTCGGGTCCGAGTAGGCGTAGCTGACCGGATACGTGTTCGCCACCGGGGTGCCGGCCAGCGCGTACATCGCCGTGATCAGCGGGGAGGACAGGCTGGTCCCGCCGACCTGCAGCCAGCCGCCCTCGCCGTTGGTGTCGTAGACGGCCAGCCCGCTGTTCGGGTCGGCGTCCGCCGACAGGTCGGCGATCGCCTTGTTGTCCGGGCAGTCGGTGTTGATGTTGGTCTGGTAGCTGGGCTGCGGCTCGAAGGCGGAGCAGCCCGAGCCGCCGCTGTCCCACGCGGTCTCGTCCCAGCCGCGCGGCACCGAGGTGTCCTTGGTCAGCGTCGTGCCGCCGGCGCCCGTCACGTACGGGCTGGTGGCCGGCCAGTTGGTCACGTTGCCGAGGTCGCCGGTGGAGGCGACGACCGCGACACCAGCGTGGTTGTAGTACTGGTCGAAGCCGGTCTCGGAGGGGTCCTCACCGAGGATGCCGTAGGAGTTGGACACGAACTTCGCGCCGAGCGACACCGCGGTGTCCTCGGCGATGCCGAGGTTCTGGATGCTGTTGTCGTTGCCCTCCACCAGCAGGATGTGGCAGTTGGGACAGGCCGAGGAGACGGCGTCCAGATCGAGTGAGGTCTCCAGGTCCCACCCGCCGTTCGGGGAGTTGTTGTCCGGCGGGTAGTTCGTGCCGCCGTTCTGGTCGACCTTCTGGAAACAGCCATTGGCGGTGGTGCACGGGGTCAGCCCGTAGAACGAGCGGAACGTCGCCAGGTCAGACTCGGCGGTGGAGTCGCCGTAGGCATCCACGATCCCCACGGTCTGGCCCTGGCCGGTGGCTGGCAGCTTGTAGGCGCTCTGGATGTCCGGCGGGCCCAGCGCCCCGGCCGGCGGCTGGTCCGGGGTGGCCGCGATCTTGTTCTTGATGGCCGTGTACACCATCGCGAAGCAGCGGGCATAGTTCTGCTTCAGGCTGGCGGCGTTACACCCTGCGTCCGTGTAGTGCGCCTGCGCCGACTTCAGAGTGGTGTTCCCCGCCTTCGGTCTCGGGTGGGCCGCTGCGTTCCTGACCAGCGAACTGGATGTGCCGGTGTGCCCAGCGGCGCTCGCCTGGGCGGGCGCCGTGGCGAGCACAGCCGTTCCGGCCAGCGTCACCATGCCCGTCACGATCGCGGCGCAGGCGCGCCAGCTTCGGAGCTTTCGCCTCATTCCTGAACCTCCGTACAACATCGGGTGGATGGGAGCGGCCTCTTGGTGTGGTTAGAGGGGTTCGTACTCGTCGTAGTCGTCGCGCTGCGCGCCGTGGCCGGCCTGGTCCAGCTGGCCCGGCCTCCCCCACTCGCCTTGATCGCCCTCGCTGCGGGCACCTCCTGCGCCGTCCGCCTCGCCCGGCGCGGCGCCGGGGTCACGGACGGTGCCCTGGTCAGCCGGGATCTCCGGCTTGACCTGCTGGTCCCCCCCGGTGCGCCTTATCCCGGGCGGGCGACGATCATGGCTGGTCACTGCCGTGCCGCGTCCTCTCTGTACCGGCCCGGAGGCGCGTGCGACCGCCGCGTGGCCACGGCCGCTGGCCCGGGGAACGGTTTCCCGGAGATCCGGGGCTGGCCCGTGCCTGCGAGCCTCGCTGGAGGGGCGCCGGGTGACTATCCGGCAGGAAACCTAATTTGGGATCCGGAGTACCTAATTTGGACTTGGCACGCCGGTCCCGGAGACGATGCCAGCTTCGACGGCCCGCACCGCCAGGGCGGTCCGGGATGACACGCCGAGCTTGCGCATGAGCGAGTCGACGTGGTTGGCGACGGTCTTCGGGGAGAGGACGAGTTCCTCGGCCACCTGCCGGTTGGTCCGGCCGTCGATGAGCAGGCGGACAACGTCCAGTTCGCGTGGTGACAGCTGATCGCCGTAGCCGCGCCGGCCGCCCCACCAGGGCCGCCTGGCCTGCACCCCGTGCTCGTTGAGGGTGCGGATGACCCGCATCGCGTCCCCGCGGGCACCCAGGCCCGACAGGCTCTCCAGCACCTCGGCCAGGATCGGGAGCGCTTCCCGCCGCTCCCCGGAAGCCAGCAGGCACCGAGCCTGCCGCTCCCTGGCCAGCAGTTCCGCATGGGGCCGCGGAAGCACGTGCCAGGCCGCCGCGGCGCGGGCGAACAAGGTCGCCGCCTTGACCCACCTGCCCTGGCCCTCGGCCAGGATGGCCCGGCACGTGACCAGCGCCGCCGTCGTTGCAGGGGCATCCCGGTCGCGGTCCTCCTCGGCGAAGACCCAGATCAGCTCGGCAGCCTCGTCGGCCCGCCCGGCCGTCACCAGCGCCTCGATCCGGACCGGGGCGATGTCCGCCGCCCACACCCAGGTCCCCTTGGCGTCCAGGATGCCGATCGGCTCGTCGGTGATCCGCAGTGCGTCCTCCGCCCGCCCGTCGGCAAGCCGCAGCCGGGCCAGCGCTGCGGCGGGCTCCATGCATGATTCAACGGCGCCGCGCTGGCGTACCTCGGTGAGCACCAGGTCCAGAGCCCGCTCGGCCTGGGCGCGCTCCCCGGCCGCGGCGTGCATCAGCCCCCGCACCAAGACGGCCTCCATCCTGGCCAGCGGCAGGATGTCGGAGTCGTCGGCCAGGGCACTGGCCCGCTCGGCAAGCCCGTCCCACGCGCCGGCCAGCCAGTCCAGGTGTACCTGGTTCACCAGGATAAGGTCGCGGAACCGCCAGTACTCGTGGGCTTCGGCGAGCTCAAGGCCCTTGGCCAGCCGCCGTCGCGCCTCGTCGTAACGCCCCCACATCGTGGCCATGCTGGCGATGTTCAGATGGGCCTTGACCACATGCTGCCGTTCCCGGGGGCAGAGCGGGTCGTCGGGGATCTGCATGGCCGCCGGCCAGCCCGGCCGGGTCGCCGAGCATGAGCAGGGCGCTGGCCCGCCCCACGGTCAGGTTCAGCCGGTCTTCCGGCGGCAGCGACGCCGTTATCTCCACCGCCCGCTCCAGCCACTGCCGGTGCCGGGCGGCCGGCCAGGTGGTCCCCGCTGGCCAGCCGAGCAGGATCATCGCCCTGGCCGCCTCGATGGGGTCGCTGGCCAAGTGCGGAATCGCCCGCTCAACCTCGGCCCGGCCGGCCTCGCGTTCGTCCATCAGCAGCAGCACCCGGCCGAGCAGCACCCGGGCCTCCGCTTCGGCGGGCTGGTCCAGCGCCTGCCCAGCGACGACGGACCGGAGCGCGCTGACCAAATCCCGGAACCTGGACTGGCCGGTGAACGCGAACGGGATCTTCTTCACCAGCCGGACAACGGCGTCGGCTGACAGGTCTGCGCTGGTCAGCAGGTCAAGAAGGAGCGTACTCGCGGTGGCCTGGTCGCCTGCGGCCAAGGCCAGGTCGGCGGTCTGTTCGGCGTAACGGCACCATGTGCCGGGCTGGCCGGCCTCCCGGTAGTGCCGGGCCAGTTGCTCGATCGGCTGCGGGGAACGGCGCTCCAATGCGTGGCCGGCCCTGCGGTGCAGCACCCGGCGCTCCGGCACGGCGATCGCCTCGTACACCGCCTGGGCAGCCAGCAGGTGCCGGAACGACACCATGCCCCGGCCGTCCTCGGCCAGCAGCCCGCAGCGCAGCACCTCACCCAGGGCCGGGCCGAGCTCGCCGGCCGTCAGCCCGGCGACCGCGCGCAGCGTCGCTTCGTCAGCGGGGCCGGCCAGCACCGCCGCCGCGGCGAGAACGGTCCGGGCATCCGCGCCGAGGCGCCGGCTGCGCTCCAGCACCCCGTCCCGGATGGTTGCCGGGACCATGATGCCGCCCAGGCTCCGGCGCACCCAGGTTCCGTTGCGGCGCGCCAGGTCGGCCCGGTCGTGCATGAGCAGGACCGTCTCCTCCACGGCCAGCGGAACGCCGTCGGTGCGCTGATGCAGGAACTCGGCGAACGCCGCCGAGACCCGCTCACCGTCGAGCATCGAGGAAACCAGCTGCACCGTCTCCGCGACGATTAATGGCTGCATGGCGAGCCGCAGCCCGCCAGCACCACCGGGCATCCGGGACGACAGCCGCAGCAGCAGGGAATCGCCCGGCACGTCCTCGGGCCGGTAGGTCAGCACCAGGCTCAGCCTGGGTGGCTGCTGCGCGCTGAGGAACAGCAGGAACTCCAGTGTCGCCTCGTCGGCCCAGTGCACGTCCTCCACAACGAGCACGGTCACGCCGAGGCAGCCGAGCAGTTCGTCCAGCGCCCGGAACAGCCGGTGGCGAGCTGCGGTCGCATCCTCGGCAGGCTCCGGGGCGGGCGGCAGATCGGCCGACCATTCCGGAAACAATGGCCGCAACGCTCCCGCCAGGCCGCTCAGCCCGAGCTCGCGCGGGCTGCCCGCCGCCTGCCGGATGGCATCGACCATTGGGCTCAGCGTGCACGGCCGCCGAAACGGCGGGCATGCCGCCACCATGCTGCGGTGCCGGCCGTTGGCCCGGGCCAGAAACTCCCGTACCAGCCTGCTCTTGCCGATCCCTGCCTCGCCTTCGACCAGCACCAGCGCGGGCGGCCCCGCCAGCACCCGGCCGAGGGCAGCCAGCTCCCGCTGCCGCCCCGCGAACGCCGGTGCCGATATGACCGGCACCCGGCCCGTGTCACCTTTTTCGTCGTTTGCCCGTCCAGCCGCTCCATGGTTGCTGGTCCTGCCCCGAGACACTCCAGCCACCGCTGCTCCTTTGCCCGATCGCCGCGAAAGCTGGTTAGGTAATGCCCACACCATAGTTTCTTCAACCCGTATAAATCCCCCACCAATCACCGAACGATCACAAGCCCCGGTCTACCTCATTTGGCACAAATGGTTTCCCTGGTGTTAGCGGGCAGGCTGGGGTTGCTGGGCGGGCTGGCCATGAAGGCGCGGTGATACTGGCCGGCGGTCTTGATCGTGGCCGGCCCGTGAACGGGCCGGCCACGTTGACCGCTCGAGGCGTCTACCCGGACACCGCCGTGCGCGCCGAGTACGCACCCGCGTCGAGGTCCTCGATGAGAGTCGGGCCTGTGGGTGCCCAGCCGAGAAGCTCCCGTGTCATGGCGCTGGTCGCCACGAGATCCATGCTGAAGAAGGTGCCGATCCACCCGAAATGACCTTGGACGTCATCGGGGGCGATCGACGCGACGGGGAGGCCGAAGGCGCGGCCGATGGCCTCCGCGATGTCGCGGGTGGGTATGCCCGCTTCCGCGACGGCGTGCAGGCGGGCGCCGGCCGGAGCCTTCGCGAGTCCACGAGCGACGAGGCGCGCGGCATCGGACCGGTGCACAGCGGCCCACCGGTTGGTCCCGTCTCCCGGGTAACCGGAGACGCCCTTTTCGCGGGCCACCGCGGCGATTATCGCGATGAACCCGTGGTCGCCGGTCCCGTGCACGGTCGGCGCAAAGCGCAGGCTCACAGTGTGCACACCGCGCTCGACGAACTCGAGTGCGAGATTCTCGCTGCCGCCACGCGGCGACTCCGGGCCATGGAACGGGGACGGGTCGTCCTCCCTCGCAGGCCTGCCCTGGGTGAGGCCGGCGACGCCCGAGGCGAGCAGGAAGGGCCGGTTGGTACCAACGAGTGCATCGCCTATGGTCTGGACCGCGGCTCGCTCGGCCGCGGCGGAGGCGGCCGGGTTGGACCAGTCGTGCTTGTTCGCGAGATGGATGACCGCTTCGGCGGCCTCAGCGCCAGCCCGGATGCTCGCGAGATCGTCGAGGTCGCCGCGGCGGACGTGAACCCCCTTTGCCTGCAGGGCAGCGGCGGAAGCGTCGGACCTGGCCAGCCCGGTGACCTCATGTCCGGCGGCGAGAAGTTCATCGACGGTGGCGGAGCCGATCCATCCAGAGGCCCCGGTGACGAAAACGCGCATGACACTGTCTCCCTTCGGCTCCGTGACGGGCGGAGCGGCCGATATGCTGATGTCAGTGACTGATGTCAGCCACAGACGTCACCATACACCTGTACGACAGTCACTGTCATCACTAGACTGTGCATCATGGTGCGCTGGGAGCCGGGTGCGAGAGAGCGCCTGCAGGCCGCGGCACTGGAGCTGTTCGCCACCCGCGGGTTTGAGCAGACGACCGCCGCGGAGATCGCACAATCGGTCGGGTTGACCGAGCGCACCTTCTTCCGGCACTTCAGCGACAAGCGCGAGGTGCTGTTCTACGGGCAGCAGCAGTTCCTCCAGGCGTTCATCGACGGGGTGGACGCCGCACCGCCGGACGCGTCCCCGCTCGAGGTCATCGCCTCCGCGCTGCACTCGGCGGCATCGTTCTTCCCCGATGAGCGCCGCCCATATTCCCGTATGCGGCAGTCCGTGATCGACCAGAACCCCGCGCTCCGGGAACGCGAACTGCACAAACTCGCAGGTCTCGCCGTGGCGGTCGCCGGGGCCCTGCGCGCGCGGGGAATCGGCGAGCCGGCGGCCACCCTCGCGGCGGAGTCCGGCGCTACCGTGTTTGGAATCGCGTTCGCACAGTGGATCCGCGAAGACGAAACGCGGTCCCTTTCCGACATCGCCTCGGACGTACTCCATGAGCTGCTCAACCTGACCGGAGCGGCAGCCGGGTCACCGGGTCCCCCGTGAACGCGCAGCGGCGGGAATCGCCCGGAGATCATTCGTGAGGGTCACGCCGAGCGGCACGCGCGCCTCGGACTAATAGCTGGAATTTGTCAGGTTGATCAGGTACTGGACCATGCCGGTGCCGTCTTCTGCGGTGAACGCTGTGACGGAAAGCAGGCCGGCCTTTTCCGCCACCCGCCGTGATGCGTGATTGTCCGCGGCGATGTGCGCTTTGGCCTGCCGGATCCCGATGGCGCGCGCATAGCGCAGGAGCAGGACAAGGCTCCTGGTGGCGTAGCCGTATCCCCGTTCGGCCGGGGATATCCAGTAGCAGACGTGGGCCGATCCGCGGGGCTGGATGCGCAGTTCACAGCCACCCAGAAGCCGCCCGGTGTCCTGCTCATGGGCGGCGAACGCCCGGGCGGAGCCGCCGGTTTCCCACTCGCTGGCCCACCGGGCAAAGGGGTCCCGGATGGTGTCCGGCGCCGCGATCTTCGGCCACCAGCCGAGGCGGCGGGCTGTCTGCCCGTTCGTGCCGGCGAGGTGGGCCGGCATGTCCTGGCAGGTGTATCCGGTCAGGACAATCACGTCGTCATGCAGGGCCGGTAGCACGGTCACCATCCTGGCTGCTGTTCGGGTGAGGTCAGGGACGGCGGAGGCCGCTGGGCCCGCCCCGCCGGGCGCAGCGTGTCTTCTGGCCGGCGGGGCGGGGATCGGAGGCTCCTCCCGGCCGGCCGGGCTCCGGCTTGGGAGGAGCCACCGTGAATGACACCCGACGAAACTGACTGCCCGCTGGACGATTGCTGACCATAATCTGGATGGACCCTGCATGGCGGGCCGCGAGGCACGGTCGGTGGCGAGTGGGCTCTGGGGCCTCGTTCGCATGGGACCCGCCCCGCCGCGCAGTGTGTCGGCGTGGCCGCGGGGCGGGAATCGGAGGCTCCTCCCAGCCGGCCCGGGGCTCCGGCACTGGGAGGAGCCACCACGAATGACACCCGGCGAAACTGACTGCCCGCTGGGCGATTGCTGAACAAAACCTGGATCGCCCCTGTGTAGCCGGGCTCAGCGGTAACGGCTGGGGACAGGAGACTCGTCTGTGCTGGTTGTGGCAGTGATAACGGGCCTTTTCGGGCTGGTTGTGACTCTGACCACAGTGAGGGTGCCGGTGGTGCCGGTGAGACGGCCGCCTCGACGATCGCCGCGCCCGGCGTGGTAGTCACGCCGGGCTAGCTGGGATCACAAGTGACCGGGATATAACTATTGGTAGCTGAGTCGATACGGATTGTCGTTCGATGATCGGCGCCTTGGGCGACCGGGGCGACGCGACACAGCTTTTTCCGCGGATTCTCAGGAATCCCACCTGTCCTTCTGGCAAGGTATCGCCGATGGCGCCGGGCCAATCGGTCCGCGGGCCGGGCTATGCCCGGCCGCTGGCCGAACCGGACGGGCCATCGCGCGTCACGCGACACGCTGCTCTGTCCCGCAGCGGTCCCGCACACCGGGCGCCCCGCTCGAGTCGTGTTGGCCGACGAAAGGACTGCCTTGTCACAGCACCGGAGGCGGAGTCCCGGGAGGAGACGTGCCGCGCGCCGGTCCGGCTTCCTGATGCCTGTGACGGCGACGGCTGTCGCCCTGATCATGGGGGTCACCGTCGCTGGCTATCTGATGGTCCGAGCCGACAAAGGGCAGGTCGCCGGGGCGGCTTTCGCCGCCGCGGCGCTGCCCGGAAGCCGCGCCATGGCCGTGCTTAAGCAACAGCGCGAGCAGATGATCGTCATGGCCGCCGCGACCCACACCATGCACGTGGTGGGCGCGCCGAAACTGGCATCGCGGGCGAGTGCTACCGCCGGGTCCACCGGTAGCGGCACCACCACCACTGCCGGCGGCGGGGGAGGCGGTGGCGGCATCGTGTCCGGCCCGCCGCCGAACCCGGGCACGGCCCAGTCCATCGCGTACAACATGATGTCGTCGTTCGGGTTCAGCCCCAAGACCCAGTGGACCTGCCTGGACGACCTGTGGCAGCAGGAGAGCGGCTGGAACTACCAGGCCGAGAACGCCAGCGGCGCGTACGGGATTCCGCAGGCGCTGCCCGGCTCGAAAATGGCCAGCGCGGGCCCGGACTGGCAGACCAATCCCGCGACGCAGATCAAGTGGGGACTTGGCTACATACAGTCCATCTACGCAACTCCGTGTGGTGCGTGGGCGCACGAGGAAGCCGACGGATATTACTAAGTCCTGAGCTCCGATAAGCCGTCGCAGTGTAGAGCCGAGCAAGCCGCCGGGCGGCATGGGGCTCACCAGGAAGGTACGTAGCCGGTTACCCCGCCGCCGCGCCGCCGCCGCCGAGCAGCAGTCCGCGCCGGTGCCGTCCCGGCCGCCGCGGCCCCCCGGCCGGCGTGGCCGCCGGGGTTCCCGGCCGCATCCAGGGTGGCGGTCCCGCAACGGGCTGCTCCGCAGCGGGCTGCCCGGCGACAGATTGTGCCCCGCCCGGCGGTCGCGCGGATGCCTTCGTGCTCGGCGAACCGGTTGCCGGGGAAATCTGTACGGCGCCCTTGGCAGGCGTTTCCTCCTGGCCCGCTGTGGTTTGGCCGCCGCCGCACGCCGCCGACAGCAGCCGCCGTGCGCCGGCGGCGTCCGGCCTGGCGGCCGGGTCCCGGTTCATCAGCGCGGTGATCACAGTGCTCAGCGGGCCGGCCGAGGCTGCGGGGGGCGGGTCGCCGTGCACGATGTTGGCCAGCACGGCCATCGCGCTGCCCTGGCCGTCGAACGGGCCGTGGCCCTCGACCGCCGCGTACAGCGTCGCGCCGAGTGACCATAGATCGGAGGCCGGGCTGGCCGGAGCACCACGGATCCGTTCCGGCGCGCAGAACCCGGGTGTCCCCATGACCATGCCCGCCTGGGTCAGCCCCGGATCCCCGGCCACCGTCGCGATCCCGAAGTCGGTCAGCACCGTCTGGCCCTCGGCCGTCATGAGCACGTTCCCCGGCTTGACGTCCCGGTGGACGATCCCCGCCGCGTGCGCGCTGCCCAGCGCTTCGAGCAGCACCCTGCCCATCTCGGCCGCCCGGGCCGGTGACATCGGCCCGTCCTCGGCAAGCACGCGCGCTAGCGACCTGGCCCGGACAAGTTCCATGACGATCCACGGGCTGCCCTCGGCCTCGATCACATCGTGGACGGTGACCACGCCGGGATGGGTCAGCCTGGCCGCCACCCTGGCTTCCCGCAGCGAGCGCTCGCGCGCGACGGCCCGGTCCTGCGCCGACCACAGCCCAGGGTGGTGTACTTCCTTGACCGCGACCTCGCGGGCGAGTAGCAGGTCCCGGGCCCGCCACACCGTTCCCATGGCGCCGTGCCCGATCACTTCGAGCAGCTCATACCGTCCGGCAATGACGTGTCCTGGTCCGGTGACGGGCTGCATAGGCGGGAGGTTACACCGACCCGTATGCCTTTTTCCTGGGAGAGAGATAAGAATTCACCGAGTGTCGCCGTTAACTGTTCGTTCAGCCCGGCCCGGCCGTTCTGCACGGTGCAGCTGCACGTGCTAATCCATGCGATTCGCGAATTCCAGGACGGGATATGCGCGCTCGGGCCGTGCGGCCGTACTCACCGGCGGCCGATGGTAAGCAGCGGGCCTTGCGCCCGGCCCCCGGCTGGCCCGGCGAAGAAATCATTCCCCTTGTCGTCGACGATGATGAACGCGGGGAAGTCCCGCACCTCGATCTGCCAGACCGCTTCCATGCCCAGTTCGGGGTACTCGAGCACCTCAACCTTGGTGATGCAGTCCTGCGCGAGTTTCGCTGCTGCGCCGCCGATCGAGCCGAGGTAGAACCCGCCGTGCTCCTGGCAGGCCTTGGTCACCGCGGGTGACCGGTTGCCTTTGGCGAGCATGACCAGCGATCCGCCGGCCGCCTGGAATTGGTCCACGTAAGAATCCATCCGCCCAGCGGTGGTCGGCCCGAACGACCCTGACGCATAACCATCGGGGGTCTTGGCCGGCCCCGCGTAGTACACCGGGTGATCCATCAGGTAACCGGGCATTGAGTCACCCGCCGCCAGCCGTTCTGCAATCTTGGCATGGGCGATGTCGCGTGCCACCACAAGCGGGCCAGTCAAGGCCAGCCTGGTCGCGACCGGATGCTTGGTCAGTTCGGCCCTGATTTCGCTCATCGGGCGGGTCAGGTCGATCCGCACCACGTCTGTGGTGAGGTCCTCGCGGGACGGCTCGGGCAGGTACTGCGCCGGGTCGGCTTCCAGCCGCTCGAGGAACACGCCGTCGGCGGTGATCTTGGCGAGCGCCTGCCGGTCGGCGGAGCAGGACACCGCGATCGCGACCGGGCAGGAGGCGCCGTGCCGGGGCAGCCGGATCACCCGCACGTCATGGCAGAAGTACTTGCCGCCGAACTGCGCCCCGATGCCGATCCTCCTGGTGATCTCGAGCACCTGCTGTTCCAGCGCCTGGTCGCGGAACCCGTGCCCGGCCGCCGATCCCTGCGCCGGGAGCGTGTCCAGGTACCGGGCCGACGCGTATTTGGCCGTCTTGAGCGCGTACTCGGCGCTGGTCCCGCCGACCACGATCGCCAGGTGATACGGCGGGCAGGCCGCGGTGCCGAGCGAGGTGATCTTCTCCTCCAGGAACGTGAGCATGCTGGCCTCGTTCAGCACCGCCTTCGTCTGCTGGTACAGGAACGACTTGTTGGCTGACCCGCCGCCCTTGGCCATCAGCAGGAACTTGTACTCCTCGCCCGGGGCCGCGTACAGCTCGATCTGGGCGGGCAGGTTGCTGCCGGTGTTCCGCTCCTCCCACATGGTCAGCGGCGCGAGCTGGGAGTACCGCAGGTTCAGCTGGGTGTAGGCGTCGTACACGCCGCGGGCCAGGTGCTCCTCATCCCGCCCGTCGGTGAGCACACCCCCGCCGCGCTTGCCCATGATGATCGCGGTCCCCGTGTCCTGGCACATCGGGAGGATCCCGCCAGCCGCGATGCACGCGTTCTGCAGCAGGTCACGCGCGACGTACCGGTCGTTGGGGGAGGCCTGCGGGTCGGCAAGGATGGCCCGTAGCTGGCGCAGGTGCCCCGGCCGCAGCAAGTGGGCGATGTCCCGCATGCCCTCGCGCGCGACAAGGGTGAGCACGCCGGGGTCCACCTCGAGAAATTTTCTGCCGAACGCCTGGCGCACACTAACCCCGTCCCCGGTCAGCTGGCGGTATTCCGTGGTATCCGCGCCAAGCGGGAGCAGGTCGGTGTAGCTGAACTCGGGCATCGGGGCACATCCTCGCGGGTGTCTTTGTGGAGGGGGAACCGGATGCCTTCATCGTAATTCTCTTGCCCGGTGCGGATTCCTGCGCTGGGCTGTAGTACGAAGCCGGCTCGCAGGGGTCTAAGTAGGTGGGAGCCGTGACAAACGAGCCCTGGAGTAGCTGATCACCCGGGCAGTCAGCGACGCAGGCCACGATGTGGTTTCGGCGTCCAGGGACGAACGCTCGTTCGAGGCGTTCGTCACTGACGCCGAACCCAGGCTTCGCCATGCCCTCGTAGCGGCCTACGGCTTCGAGGAGGGCAGGGACGCGGCGGCGGAGGCGCTGGCCTACGCCTGGGAGCACTGGCCGCGGCTGCAGGGCGTCGGCAACTTGTCCGGCTACCTGTTCCGGGTGGCCCAGAGCAGCCGCAGGCGGAAACGGCCGCCGGTGCTGTTCGACTCATCAGGCTGGGCCGAGCACCTGTTTGAGCCCGGCCTGCCCGGCGCGCTCGCCACCTTGTCCCACAGCCAGCGGGTGGCCGTCGTCCTGGTCTACGGCTACGGCTACACGCTGCGCGAGGTTTCCGAACTGACGGGGGTCAGGAAGACGACTGTGCAGACCCACGTCGAGCGAGGCCTTGCCCGCCTGCGGGTCAAGTTGGGAGTCGAGGATGACGGCTGACCTGGCCCCGCAGATTCGTGAGCTGATCGATACCGGCGCCCAGCCCATCACGCTCAGCGAGATCACCGCCCGGGCGGTGATCGCCCCGTCGTGCGCGCCGGCGCAAGCGGGGAACCGGCCGGGGGTGGGCCGGCCGGGGCTAGCGCGTCCTAGCCTCGCGCGGCCGGGACTCACCCGGCCCACGGTGCGCTTCGGCTGGGCCGCGGCGGTCGCGGCGGCCGTCGTCGCCGTTGGCAGCGCGGGCGCGATCAGTGCCGTCCAGTTCATGGCGGCCGGGCGCCCCGCCAGCCCGCCGGTGGTACGTCCGGCCGGGCAGACCGGCACGCTGCTGACCACTGCCCAGGTGCGCCAGGTCACCGAGGCGTCGCGGTCGGCGCTGGCACACTCGGCGCGCGCCTACGTCACCTATCTGGGCCCGGGCCCCTACCATGCGTTTCAGTCCGAGAACATCATTTTCTCCGGGGCGAATTACAGCTTCGCGGGCAGCGCCATCAACCCGGCGGCCAGCGGCAGGCCTGGGCAGGTCGCCTGGTTCGCGGAGCGGCTCATCAACGGCCAGGCCTATGACCACGAACTCGACAGCAAAGGGTGGCACTGGTTCCGCTATGCCAGCCCCGGCAGTCAAGCTGCGCACATTCTCGACCCGCGGACGATGCTCGGTGTGCTGGCGCCAAGCGAACGGTTCCGGTTCGCCGGGCGCGTGGTGGTCGGGGGAGTAACGCTGGAGCGGCTGCAGGCGAGCGCCCCGGCCAGGGTGCCGGACCTCGGCCCGCTGACGAGTACGGCGGCGAGCGAGTACACGACCGCCCTGGCTGTCCTGGTAGATGGCCGCGGCGTGGTGCACCAGGTAGACATCAGCCTGCGCGGGCCGACGCTAACCGCGGCGGCGGGCCCCGGGAAGCGGCTACCCGGCAAGGCGCCGCTGGTGGGGGAGGCGCCCACGCCACTGACCGTGGCCGGGTCCACGAGCGTGATGGTGACCTTCGCCGACATAGGCCAGCCGCAAAACATCAGCGTGCCACGGCATGCCATCAGCGCCAGGGTTCTCTGGGGCGGGAACGGCCGTCCGCTGCTCCTGCCCGTGTCGCTGTCCGCCGGCGTCGCCGGCAGCTGACCCGCCCGTTCATGATCCGGAAGGATTTCCTCCCCCGGGGGGGCGAAAAATCTACCGGATCATGAAATCGGCCGCACCGGAGCCAGGGCACCCGCGATGATCATGGCCACACCGCTACGCGGACAGCCGCACTGCCGCGATCGGCGATAAGGTTGGCGGCCATGCATGGCCGTGGCCACGGGGGGAAGCTGGATGGCACATGGGCACCATGCGGCTCAGTGGAACCAGGTGAGGATGGCGACCGTCAATGAGCATCCCCGAGGCAGGCACCAGTCAGGTAGACATCGGCGAGGCCGCCAGGCAACTGGAACTCGCGAGCCACGACGCCCGGGTTGCCTTCGACTGCATCAACCTCGATGAGCTGGACCGCGCTCACACCCACGCGATCACCGCGCGCGCGGCCGCCGACGCCGCCGAGAACATCCTGCGGACCGCGCTCGGCGAGGGCCGGAGCGCGCGGGACGAACTCTGACAGTCGCCCGGGGTTTCCCACTACCGGGCTCGCTGGACCGTCGGCGTGGCTGGCCCGCCCCTGCCTCGCCGGGCATCTCGGCCTGCCGCAACCCATGATCCGTTCGGATTTTCGACGTCATCGGGTCGAAAATCCGAACGGATCACGAAATCGGGCACCCTCGTCATGATCGGGCATCCCCTTGGCGGGCGGTTAGCGGCACACTAGTGTGTGACTCACACATCAGCTGGCTTCAGTGCGAGTCGCCGGCGAGAGGCGGGGACCCGCGGAGGCCGGGAGGAGGACCAGGATGACAGCACGCGCGGAGGGCACGTTCACCGTCACGTCCTGGGAGGAGGACACTTACCAGGAACTCGACGGCAAGGCCAAGCTCACCAAGGCCAACGTCACCTACCGGCTCAGTGGCGACATCGAGGGGGACGCTACGTGGGCCGCGGTTATGTACTACCGCGATGACGGAACCGCCGAGTACACCGGCCTGCAGCAGTTGACCGGCCAGATCGGGGGCCGGGCGGGCACGTGCGTGATGGTGGCCGATGGCGGCTTCGCCGACGGCGCGGCGCGCGGCACCTGGCGGGTGATTCCCGGCTCGGGCACCGGGGCGCTGGCCGGGCTGCGTGGTTCGGGTACCAGCGTGGCGACCAGCGAGCCGCCCGGGACGTTCACGCTGGACTACGAGCTTGGCTGACCAGGGCGGCCCCGTTGCCCTCGACCAGGCGGCGAACCTGCTCGGCGCGCTGTCGCTGATGATCGCCGACCGGATGGCCGATGCCATGGGCGAGGCGGGCGGGCGGCCGGAGTCGGCCGCCGTGGCCCTGTCCGCGCTGCTGCACTTCCTGGACCGGCCCGGCATCGACCTGCTGCGCCAGGTGCTCGGGCTGACTTCGTCGGGCACGGTGCGCTTGGTCGACAAGATGGTGGAGTCGGGTCACGTCGAGCGCGGTCCCGGGGCCGACCGCCGGTCCACGTCGGTGGCGCTCACCGGCGCGGGCCGCGCGGCGGCGGAACGGGTTGGCGCGGCGCGGACGCAGGTGCTGGATGGGGCACTGGCCGGGCTGTCGGCCGAGGAGCGGGCCGTGTTGCGCACGATCATGGGCAAGATCCTGGTCGGCCTGATGCGGGAACCGGGGGCGGTGCGCTGGATGTGCCGGCTGTGCGACATCGGGGTCTGCCGGGGCGCCGAAGGCGGCTGCCCGGTCGGCAACGCCGCCCGCGAGCGTTACCTGTCCTGAACCGGCGCCGCCATCGGCTGCGCTGGGGATCGGCCCGGCGTGGACCGGCCCGATCCCCCGGCGTTACTTCGCCAGGCGGGGGAGCAGGAGGGAGGACACCGTGATGCCGGCCACCGTGGCGCCCGCGAGCACGGCGAAGTCCAGCGGGAGGTTGGTGGGCAGGCCGATGAGCAGCGCGCGGAGCGCGCTGACCTCGTAGGATAGCGGGTTCACCTTGCTGATCGCCTGGAGCCAGCCGGGCATGAGGTGTTCCGGGTAGAGCGCGTTCGAGCTGAAGAACAACGGCATCGTGATGGCCTGCCCGATGCCCATGAGCCGGTCACGGGACAGGGCGAGGCCCGCGATGCTCATCGACAGGCAGGCGAAGAACGCCGACCCGAGCACCACGAACACGGCGACGCCGAGGTAGTTGAGCGGGTCGGTGGTGAGCGCCACGCCGAGCAGGGCGGAGAGCACCACGATGACCACGGCCTGGACGATCGAGCGGACACCGGCGGCGAAGGCCTTGCCGGTGATGAGCGCGGCCCGGGGCGTCGGGGTGACCATGAGCTTGGTGAGCACGCCGGCGTCCCGCTCCCAGATGATCTGAATGCCGTAGAAGATGGCGATGAACAAGGTGGACTGGGCGAGGATGCCTGGCGCGAGGTAGTCCAGGTAGGGGAGCCCGCCCGGGGCTGCTATGGCGTGGATGCGGGTGAACGTCTCGCCGAAGATCAGCAGCCACAGCGCGGGCTGGATGGCGCGCGTGTACATCTCGGTCCGGTCGTGCCGGATCTTGCGCAGCTCCACCCAGCACAACGTGACCATCCGGCTGAGCAGCTGGCGGACCACCGACAGCGGTGTGTCCGCGGGCAGGGTGGGTTCAGCCGAGACGGCGGGCAGTGCGCCTGGCGCGGCGGACGTCACGGATGCCTCCGGTGTCGTTGTCGTCGAGGGTGTCGCCGGTGTAGTGGCGGAACACGTCGTCCAGCGTTGCGTCCTCGCCCAGCGTGGCCTTGAGCTCCTCCGGGGTTCCCGTGGCCCGGATCGTGCCGCGGTGCATGAGCGCAAGGCGGTCGCAGTACAGATCGGCTTCGTCCATGTAGTGGGTGGTCATGAGGACGGTCATGTCGGTGGCCTCGCGGAGCGAGCTGATGAACTCCCACACGTCGGCCCGGGCCAGCGGGTCCAGGCCCACCGTGGGCTCGTCAAGCACCAGCAGCCGGGGCGCGTTGACCAGGGCCTGGGCCAGTTCGAGCCGGCGGACCATGCCGCCCGAGTAGGTCTTCACCAGGCGCCCGGCCGCGTCGGTCAGGCCCATGGCCGCCAGGGCCTCGGTGACCCGCTGGCGGCGCTCTCGGCGGGGCACGTCGAACAGCCGGGCGAACAACTCCACGTTCTCCTGCCCGGTGAGCATGGCGTCGGCCGACAGGAGCTGCGGCACGTAGCCGATCATCCGCCGCACCCGCATGGGCTTGACGGAGGTGCTGACGCCGAACACCATTGCCATGCCCCCGGCCGGTTTGAGCAACGTGGTCAGCATGCGGATCGTGGTGGTCTTGCCCGCGCCGTTCGGCCCGAGGAGCCCGAACGTCTCGCCCGCGGAGATCTGCAGGCTCACCCGGTCGACCGCGACATGCTGCCCGAAGCGGTAGACAAGGCCGGAGCAGAGCACGGCAGCGGCGTTCGGCCCGCCGAGCGGGCGGGACGGGGCCGCCGGCTGCGCCGTCACGAGACCGCCAGCCGCTCGGCCAGGCGCAACATCGCGGGTACGGCGCTGGCCAGGGCGTCCACGTCCGCGGGGGGCAGCTGCGCCATCGCGGCCTGGGTGAGTTCTGCGCGCAGGTCCCGGTAGTCGGCAACCCGTTTGTGCGCCGTGTCCGTGGCGGTGAGAAACACCGAGCGCCCGTCGGACAGGCCCCGCTGACGGGTCAGCAGGCCCTGCGCCACCAGGCGGCCGACCAGCGTGCTCACCGTGTTGGGCGCCAGCCGCAGCTCGGCGGCCGCCTCGGCCACGCTGATCCCTGGCTGGCCGGCGACGAGGCGGAGCAGCTCACCCTGGGCCACCGGGAGCGGCTCGGCCGACCAGGTATGGCGGGTGGCCCGGCGAGCCGTCCGGCGCAGCGCGCTCATCGCCGCCAGAAACTCGGCTGCCACGTCGGCGTGGCGGCCCGTGGCTGGTACCGACGAAAACTCTTTCACAGAGCTAACTATATACCCGCAAAGACTCGTGCTTGACGCCAGCGGGCTGGCTGGTCAGCGGCGCATGCTGCGCTCCAGCGCGGCCTGACCGGCACTGGTCCCGGCCGCCGCGTCTTCCTCGTGCACGTACCGGCCGCCGCGTAGCAGCGACACCCCGGCGGCGATGATGAGCAGGAAGATGGCCATGCTGAACACGATGTTCAGGCCATGGTGGAACGGCCCGGAGATCAGCTGCGGGAAGAAGTGCTTGCCGGTCAGCACCGCGACATTGCTTGCGGGCAGGTGAGCCAGCACGCCGGTCGGAGTGAGCAGTTCGTGTACCGGGTTGTAGCCGAGGAACGCGGCGAACAGGCTGCCGACCGGGGGCAGCGAGCCGATCTTGACGGCGACGGCGTGGGGCACGCCCTGGGCGGCGAGCCCGTGGGTGAGCGTTGTGGGCAGCGTGGCGGCCAGACCGGCGATCATCAGCGTGAAGAAGATGCCGATCGAGAGCACGAACCCGGAGTTCTGGAACGTGGCGAGCATGCCGGACGCGGCGCCGCGCTGCCTGGCCGGGACGCTGTTCATGATCCCGGCCGCGTTCGGTGCCGAGAACAGGCCCATACCCGCACCCGCGATGAAGATGAGCAATGCGAAGGCGCCGTAGCTGAAGTCGGTCGGGATGAACAGCAGGCCGGCGAACGCCGCCGCGGAGACCAGCAGGCCGCCGGAGGCAAACCAGCGGGCCCCGTGCTTGTCCGACAGCCAGCCGGATACCGGCCCGGAGAAGACGAACCCGCCGGTCAGCGGGAGCAGGAAGATACCGGCCCACAGCGGGGTGTCGACGAAGTTGTAGCCGTGCAGCGGCAGCCAGATTCCCTGCAGCCAGATGATCAGCATGAACTGCAGACCGCCGCGGGCGATCGAGGCAAGCAGCGTGGCGCTGATCCCGGCGGCGAAGGCCCGGATCTTCATCAGGTGCAGGTCGAACATGGGCGAGGTGACCCGCGCCTCGATGAAGCAGAACACCACCAGCATCGCGATGCCGCCGAACATCGCGGTCAGCACGAACGGGCTGGTCCAGCCCATCGAGTGCCCGCCGTAGGGCAGCAGGCCGTAGGTGATGCCGACGAGCAGCGCGATCAGGCCGATCGCGAACGTGATGTTGCCCAGCCAGTCGATCTTGGCGGGCGTCCTGATCCCGATCTCGCGCAGGCTGAAGTACGACCAGATGGTGCCGATGATGCCGATCGGGACCGACACGATGAACACCAGGCGCCAGTCCACCGCGGCCAGCACGCCGCCCAGGATCAAGCCGAAGAACATGCCGGAGATGCCGGCCACCTGGTTGATGCCCATCGCGGTGCCGCGCTGGTTGGACGGGAACGCGTCGGTCAGGATCGCCGGCGCGTTGGCCATCAGCATCGCCCCGCCGAAGGCCTGGATCACCCGGAAACCGATCAGCCAGAGCGCACCGGATGGCCCGGTCAGCGGGTCGAACGGCAGGAAGAGTGCACCCAGAGCGAAGATCGCGAACCCGGCGTTGTACATCTTGACCCGGCCGTAGATGTCGCCGAGGCGGCCCAGCGTGACCACCAGAACGGCCGACACGACCAGGTAGCCCATCAGCATCCAGAGCAGATAGCTGACGTTGCCGGGGGTCAGCGGGTTGAGCTTGATGCCACGGAAGATCGCCGGTAGCGAGATGATCACGATGGAGGCGTTGACGGTGGCCGCCAGCATGCCCAGCGTGGTGTTGGACAGCGCTAGCCACTTGTAGTGGGTGCCGCGAATGTGCCCGTTGCCACCCGGCGCCGTGGAGCCTGGCGCGGTCAGGTTCGGGGTGGCGCCGGCCACGTCTCCGCCCGGCGTGCCGCCATTCGAGCCGGGGGTGCCGCCGTTCGGGCCGCCCGCCTGAGGGCTGGCTGCCGGGACGCCACCGGGGGTGCCGCCGGCCGGAATGCCGCCGGGGCGGCGACCGGAGTTCTCTGCTGGGTGGCCAGGCCCCGATCCGTTCCCTTGGCCGTTCGCGGACTCGCTCACCTGTCGGTGATCTCCCTCGCCGAAGCTCGTTAATTGCTATTAGCAAACTAACAGACGAAACCGAAGCCTGCCCACCGCGCGGACCACCCAGGTCAGAGCGGGTGCCGGGGCGCCGAACTCTGCCGCTATGGCCCGAGTATCGCAGAGCCCGGAGCAGCACGAAACCGGCCGCGGGCCGCCTGGCCGGCCGCCAGCCGCCAGGGCCGACCGCGGAGCGTCAGCCGGTGCGGTCGCCGGTCTCGTCCCGCGCGGCGCCTGGTCGCGTCCCGGTGGGGCGGCTGGTCACGTCCGGATCGGTCGGCGCCGTGGCCTGTTGAGCGCACTTGCTGAATGAGTTCATCCGCGTCGCGCCTGTTATTCACCTGGCAGAAACCTTTCCGCCAAACAGTCTGGCAGGCCGTTGACCCGGTCGGCCGGAGTCGCTGTCGCGTGACCGGGCCGGGGCGGATATTTTCGTCAGATGACCCCGGCGCGCAAACCCAGCGACCTGCGCGCCTCCGACGCTGACCGGGAACGCGTCGTCGCCGTTCTCGCGGAAGCGGCGAGCGACGGTCGGCTCACGCTTGATGAGCATTCAGAACGCGTTCAGCGTGCTTACCGGGCGCGCACCCTCGGTGAGCTTGCGGGGCTGACCAGGGACCTGGTGCCGCCGGGAGAGCAGCCGCTGCAGCTGGACGACTCCCGTACGGTGTCCGTGTTCTTCTCCTCCGCACGGCGGGAAGGGCGCTGGGTCATGCCGGACCGGCTCTCGGTCACCGCCGTTGGCGGCCAGGTGGTCCTTGACCTGCGCGAGGCGATGCTGCAAAGCCTGCGCACGATCGTCCACGCCACGCTGATCGGCGGTCAGCTGCACATGCTGGTCCCGGAGGGGGTCAATGTGGTCGTGACCGCCGCCCGGCACTCGAGCCGGGTGGGCCCGGACCTGAGTCCCCGGCCTGGTCCGGCCGCTCCGGCCGGGCAGGCCGGCTCGCCGCTGATCGAGGTCCGCACGTTCAGCGTGGGCGGGCAGGTACGTGTGCACACGCCACGCCGCCCCAGCGGCCGCTGGCTGGGCCGCAGGCCGCGTTAGCCCGGGGGAGCACAGCGCCTTCGGGGGACACCCCCGAGCCCCCGATGGCCCTGGAACCCCCGATGACCTCAAGGCCCCCCAGCTCCGTCGCGATGCCTTGGTCGTTGGATGTCCCTGGTCAGGAGCACGGGGTGCGATGGGTTGCGTAGATGATCACCGAGGCGTTCTCGAACGCACGCTGGTAGTGGGCCCGGATCGGCGGCGAAACCCGCGAGGTTGGCGCCGCTGTGGAACTTGTACAGGACCACGTAGCGGACGTCCTGATTGACCAGGATGTTCGCGGACCGGCAGCTTCCCGGGTCGCGGAGGACCTCCTGCGAGTCGAGCAGCGGGGTCTTGCCTGCCGTGGGCAGCGAACGCGGATGCAGCACCCGGTAGGGCTGGTAGGACTGCAGTCCGGTGTAGCCGCCGAAGGCCAGCACCGCCCGGTTGGTGACGCCCGGATTCATGTTGGGCGTCGAGATGATGTTGCCGCCGGTGTTGTGCCTGCCCAGCCACTTACCAGCGGCGGCGACCGGGCGGGTCACGATCTGGCCGGCGGACCGGTCGCTGGCCGCCACCGCGTGCCCGGTCTGCCACAGCAGCATGACGCCCGCCACCACGGCCGTTGCCGCCGCGGCCATCGCCAGCACGCTTTGTGAACTCAGCCGCCGGGCGGTCAGCGACCGGACGAGCAGGCCGATGCCGAACGCCGCGGTGACCGACAGGGGCGCGCCGAGGTCGCGCTCGAAGCGCTGCGGGAAGCCATCCACCGAGGTCCGGCTGCCCAGGTACATGATCACGCACCACCCCAGGACCGTGAGCACGGCCATGACCTGCGCGGGCCGGGCGAGATGGCGTAGTCCGGCGGCGAGCGCGGCGAAGCCGAGCAGGCCGAACCACACGATCGGGGGTCCCAGTTCCTTGAGCACGGCCCCCGGTGCTGGCGCGGACTGGCTGCCGAGCACGATCGACACCGCGCTCGAGGTGGCGGCGTGGTGGACGGCGATGTAGGTGTAGGCGCCGTAGCAGGCGGACAGCACCGCCACCCCGGCCAGGGACAGGAACAGGGCGCGGGCCTCCCGGCCGCGGCGCAGGTACAGCAGATACGGCAGGCAGGTCACCGCGACCACCGCCAGCAGCACGACCAGCGTACAAGGTGGCCACGGAGTGGTACAGCACCGGCGTGGCGCCCACCGCGGCCACCAGCGCGCCCGACCGCCAGGACGGGGCCTCATAGAGCGTGACCAGCGCGGCGACCGTCATCGTCAGCAGGAAGTAGGCGGAGATCAGGTCCGGGTAGCGGCCTTCGGCGAAGCCGTTGTACGCGCCGGTGAGCACAAGCCCGGACAGCGCCGCCGCGCCGAGCCCGAACTCCCATCCCCAGAGCCTGGTGGCCAGCGCGTACGCGCCCAGCGCGGTGACCACCACGAGCATGGGAGCCAGCACGGGAAACAGTTGCAGCGGCGTCAGCGCGGCGAACCGGGCGATGACCGCGGTCAGCGCGGAGAAGCCCGGCGGGTAGATCAGGTAGCTGTTGTACTGGCCGTGGGCGAGCATCTGCTCGGCCATGACCGCGTGCGAGAACGCGTCACCGCCGCGGATGTAGGGCCAGTCGTGCTGGACCACGCCGGAGTAGGCGCGCAGCGCGGTCAGCGCGAGCACGACCGCCAGCCCGCCGTCCCGGACCAGGGGCAGGGACAGCCCGAACGGCCGCTGCACCGTCGTCGGCCCGGGCTGTTCGGGTTCGGCCCGGGTACGGCGGCTGCCTGGTCAGCAGCCGATTGGTGTGCGCTGCTGGGCCTGCCCTGCCTGGGCGGCTGCTGGCCTAGGCGGGCGCGGTCGCGGTACGGGCCCTGGCGGCCGCGGCCCTGCTGCCGGCCGCTGGCGAGGACTGCCCGTTGCCCGAGTGAACCGGGGCCGCCGTCAGCGAGCGAGGCGCCTCCGCCGCCCGGACGCGCAGGCGGCGGCCAGGGTGGTCGCCTGCCTGGCCGTACCGGGCGGGCCCGGCCCGGGCTGGTCCGGGGAGCCGGGCCCGGTCGCGGGGACGGCCCAGGCTCGGGCGAGGGCTTCGGCCAGGCCATCAGCACGCCACCGGCGATCAGCGCGACGGCGATGACCAGCAGCACTGCCAGTGGTGGCTGACGGTCCGCCATCATCACCAGCGCCAGGGCGAGGGCGACGCCGACCAGCGCGAGGACGCGGGGATCGCGGACCGGGGCGGGCAGCGGCAGCAGCGAGGACGCGGACCCAGGCGCCGGGCCTTTGATCCGGTACGCGAGCGCGCCCGCGCCGAACACAATGAGCACGGCCGCGAGCGCTATCCAGACTGTGACGCCGGACGCCGGCGGCCCGCGCGATAATCACCGCGATGACCGGCACCGACGCCATGGATACCGCGGTGGAGTAGGCCAGCCGCTCACCCAGCCCGCTGGTGGGACGGAGCACGGCGGCCCAGAAGTACCCGGGCAGTACGGCCGCGGCTGCCGCCGCCAGTACCGCGCGGATCAGGTCCGCAACCACGAAACACCGCCGAACATCGAGTCGGACTGCGGGCTCCCTGCGAGCCGCGCAGCGGGTAACCACCGAAGAAGACGCACCGTACCTTATGCGGTCAACG
>CAWEYV010000001.1:0-87433 GCA_963813395.1 uncultured Actinomycetes bacterium | reverse complement strand
GTTACGACGACACGCTCTCCTACGTCCGGGCCATGGCCATCCGGGTACTTGAGGAGACCGGTCTGCTTCGCACCTCAACCCCGGCGTGCTGACCTGGCGGGACTTCCAGCGGCTCAAGCCGGTCGCCCCGTCCATGGGGATGATGCTGGAGACCACGGCCACCCGGCTGTTCACCGACAAGGGCGGGGCACACTACGGCAGCCCCGACAAGGATCCTGCGGTGCGGCTGCGGGTCCTCGAAGACGCCGGCCGCTCCTCGGTCCCGTTCACCACCGGCATCCTCATCGGCATCGGCGAGACCCGGGCGGAACGCGCCGAGTCGCTGTTCGCCATCCGGAGGGTCGCCCGGGAGTACGGCGGGATCCAGGAAGTCATTGTGCAGAACTTCCGCGCCAAGCCCGACACCAAGATGCGCGGCGTCCCCGACGCGGACCTGGCCGATCTGGCCGCGACGATCGCGGTGGCCCGGCTCGTGCTCGGCCCGGCCGCGCGGATCCAGGCGCCGCCGAACCTCATCGGCGAGCAGTACGGGCTGATCCTGGCGGCCGGGATCGACGACTGGGGCGGCGTGTCGCCGCTCACCCCGGACCACGTCAACCCGGAGCGGCCGTGGCCGCAGATCGAGGAGCTGGCCCGCCGCACCGGGGCCGCGGGGATGACCCTCGCCGAACGGCTCACGATCTACCCCGGGTACCTGCGCGAGCCCTGGCTGGACCCCAGGCTCGCGGCGCACGTGGCGGCGCTCGCGGACCCGGCGACCGGGCTCGCCCGCGCGGACGCGATCCCCAGCGGCCTGCCCTGGCAGGAGCCGGACGGCGGCTGGGGCGAGTCCTCCGGCCGCACCGACCTGCACGTCACGATCGACACCACCGGGCGGACCTCGGACCGCCGCGACGACTTCGCCGAGGTCTACGGCGACTGGGCCGAGGTGGCGACGCGGATCGACCCCGCGGCCCGGCGCGGTGACGGCCAGCCCGGGACGGCGCGGCGCCCAGGCCAGCCCGCCGCGGGCCGTACCGCACAAAAAATGCGTCCCGAGGTCGCGGCGGCGCTCCGATCGGCAGAACGCGACCCAGCGGGGATCTCCGACTCCGCAGGCGCTGGCCCTGCTCGACGCCGACGGGCCGGAACTGGACGCCCTCGCCGCGCTGGCCGACGGCCTGCGCCGCGACGTGGCCGGCGACGACGTCACCTACGTGGTCACCCGCAACATCAACTTCACGAACGTCTGCTACGCCGGCTGCAGGTTCTGCGCGTTCGCCCAGCGGCGCACCGACGCCGACGCCTACACGCTCTCACTGTCCCAGGTGGCAGACCGGGCCGAAGAAGCCTGGGCGGCCGGTGCCACCGAAGTGTGCATGCAGGGCGGCATCCACCCCGACCTGCCCGGAACCGCCTACTTCGACCTGGCCGCCGAGGTCAAGCGGCGCTGCCCGGACATTCACGTGCACGCGTTCTCGCCGATGGAGGTGAGCAACGGAGCCGCCCGCACTGGCCTGAGCGTGCGGGAGTGGCTGACCCGAGCGCGCGAAGCCGGCGTCGGCTCGCTGCCAGGGACGGCGGCGGAGATCCTGGACGACGACGTCCGGTGGGTGCTCACCAAGGGCAAGCTGCCCGCCGCGGCCTGGATCGAGGTGATCACCACAGCGCACGAACTGGGCATCCGCACGAGCGCGACGATGATGTACGGGCACGTGGACACCCCGGCGCACTGGGTCGCGCACCTGCGCGTGATCCGGGGCATCCAGGACCGCACCGGGGGCTTCACCGAGTTCGTGCTGCTCCCGTTCGTGCACGCGAACGCGCCGATCTACCTGGCCGGCCTGGCCCGGCCCGGCCCTACCCGGCGGGAGAACCGGGCGGTGCACGCGCTGTCCCGGCTGATGCTCCACGGTGCCATCGACTCGATCCAGTGCTCCTGGGTCAAGCTCGGCGACGAGGCCTGCCGGGAGATGCTTGCCGGAGGCGTCAACGACATCGGCGGAACCCTGATGGAGGAGACGATCAGCCGGATGGCCGGATCGCAGCACGGCTCGTATAAGACCATCAGCGAGATGGCCGCCCTGGTCAGCCCCCTCGGCAGGCCGCTCCGCCAGCGCACCACCCTGTATGAAAAGCCTTCTGCAGAACGCCTCGCAGCAGCTGCTCGAAGCGACGGCGTGTGCACCAGTGTCCGGGGCCGGACGGTCCTCAAACTCGCCTGACGACGCTCTCCGGGCTGCCCAGGCCCGGTGTAGCCGGGGGACCGCCCTGCGCCCCACTGTGTCCCGTACTGCCAGCCTGGTTCCGGAGTTACCTCATCTGTGCTCTATCTGTGCTCTCATGCGGGGTTGCCACAGGTGCGGCAACGCAACAGGCTTGGTGCGGCCGCTGAAACGAACCAGTGGGAGGGTCTTGTGACAGTACGCCGTCGATCTGCCGTACTAGGTATGGCTGCCTTTGTGCCGGCGCTAGCCGGACTGGTGCTTGCCACCACACCGGCCGCATCCGCACACCCGCTCAGCACGGGCCCGGCCGGTAAAGCGTCCACGCGCACCTGGCTGCGGGCTGACCCGCCGCTGGGCCGCCCGAAGCCGTCGCCGCTGAAGCCGTATCACGGCCCGCCCGGCACGGTGTCACCCTGGACGCCGCTGAAGAACCCGCCGCCGTTCTCGACGCCCGGCACGATGCTGCTGGAGAGCAACGGGACGGTGCTCCGTTCACGATGAGCCGGACAGCAATAAGCTTGCCGCCACACCCGCGTGGTACAAGCTCACCCCGAATTCCAAGGGCAGCTACGTCGACGGGACGTGGAGCAAGATCGCGTCGATGCCCAACGGGTATGCGCCCCTGTACTTCGGGTCGGCGATACTGCCCGACGGGCGCATGATCGTCGAGGGCGGCGAATACCTCGTGGCAAAGGCCGGCCTGGACGAACGAGGGCGCGATCTACAACCCGGTGACCAACAAGTGGGCTTCGCACCCCCACCGGGCAATCCGGGCGCCGTCGCGATCCGCCCGCCGCGCACATATCCTCACTTCCGCACGCCCAGCTGGACAATCCGAGCACCAAATCCTGCGTTCGCGAGGAGAAGTCCTCGACCAGGAAGTACTCCCCGCCGGCACCCGGAGTGGGTCTAGCGGGTGATCATGAAGTCGGACGGGGTGCGGGGCGGCCGGCCGGGGCTGGGGCAGCCGCGTGGCCGACGCCTACCGCGCCCATGGGCTCCCAGGCTTCGGGCAGGCCGAGCGCCTTCGTCACGACCGGGCGGCAGAACATCGTGCTGGACACCCAGCACGAGCCAAGCCCCTCGACGGCCAGGGCGACGAGCAGGTTCTGCACGGCCGCGCCCATGGCGACCACGAACATCTCCCGCTCGGCGGCGTTGCGCCGGTCGTCGGGGTAGCGATGCGCGGCCTCGGCGTCCAGGCACGGCACGATCAGCAGCGGTGCCCGCCGCAGCGGCTCGCCGCGCCGCACCCGGCGAGCGATCTGCTGCTCGGTGAACCCGTCACCGCGCAGGTCGGCGACCCAGGCGGCGAGCATGTCATCGAGCAGCGCGGTCTGGGCCTCCGGCGACTGGACCACCACAAAACGCCACGGCGTGGAATGGTGCGGCGCGGGGGCGGTGATCGCCGCGGCGATGGCCCGGCGGACCGCGCCGGCGTCGACCGGCTCGCTGGTGAACTCCCGCACCGTCCGGCGGGCGCTGAGCACATCGGCCGAGCCGAACCGGAACATGTCCTCCGCCGAAGCCCGGACCAGCGCGCGGGCGCCCGGGCCGTCGGAGTCGGTGACCAGGCCCGCCAGGCCGCGCACGGTTGCCACGGGAATCCCGGCTGTCTTCCCCTTCACCAGGTCGGCCGCTGCCGCGATCTCATCGGCCACCGCGGCGACCGTGACCTCTAGCGGCGTGCCGAACGTGTCCGCCGTGCCGCGGTAGTCGCGCAGCGGCGCCACGCCCGCCGCGCCGATCGCCGCGTCGGTCTGCCCGGTACGCCACGGGCGGCCCAGCGTGTCGGTGATGAGCACCCCGACGGTGACCCCCAGCCGGTCGCGAAGTCCCTTGCGCAGCTGGCGCGCGGAAGCGTCCGGGTCCTCGGGGAGCAGCACCACCGTGCCCGGCGGCGTGTTGGAGGCGTCCACGCCCGCGGCGGCGAGAACAAGCCCCTGCCGGGTCTCCACGATGCGGGTATCCCCGCGGCGGGCCACCACGCGGACCGTCTCCGCGTCGATGGCGTCCTCCCGGTCGGCCTGGCTCACCCGGCCTTCGGCCTTGCTGACGATCTTGGAGGTGATCACCACGATGTCGCCGTCGGCCAGGCCCGGTGCCGCGCCCGCGATGAGCCCGGCCAGATCCGCCCCGGCAGTGATCTCCGGAATGCCCTCGACCGGGGTGACCGTGAGGCTCATCTCACCGCCTCCCACGCGTTTCTCATGGCCTCCCACGTGTTTCTCATGGCCTCCCACGCGTTGCCCGGCACCCCGCGTTCGTGATCGTTGTGACGACGATCATCTTCTTTGGTGATCGTTGTCACAACGATCACCAAAGAATGCGGTTGCCGTTGCCGCCGGCACCTCACCGGCGGAGGTCCTGGGCCAGGTCGAGGGCGGCGCGGGCGATGGCCGCGGTTGCCGCGGGGCTGCTCATGTAGAGCGGCATCGCGCGGACGGTGATGCCCGCCAGTTCCGGCGCGTCGGCCGCGGCCTTGTCCTGCTCGTCGACCAGCCAGCCGTCGAGCAGTTCCGGCCCGTAGTGCGCCGCGACGCCGACCGCCGAGGTTGCCACCCCGAGGGCGGACAGGCACTTGTCGGCCATGCCGCGCACCGGCGCGCCGCCGATGATCGGTGACACTCCCACCACGGTCTTCGCGCGCATCGCCTCGGCGATCCCGGGCACGGCCAGGATGGTGCCGATGCTCACCACGGGGTTGGACGGGGGCAGCACGACGACGTCGGCCTCGGCCAGCGCTTCGAGCACCCCAGGCGCGGGGGAGGCCTGCGCCGCGCCAGCGAAGTCGAAGCCCGCCGCGGGCACGCCCGCGCCCATCCGCACCCACCATTCCTGGAAGTGCACGGTCCGCCCGGCCTCGTCGCCGGCCAGCACGACGTGGGTCTCGACCCGGTCGTCCGACATCGGGAGCAGCGTCACCCCCGGCTGCCACCGCTGGCACAGCACCGCGGTGACGGCGGACAATGGCAGCCCGGCGGCCAGCATGCTGGTCCGGTGCAGGTGCGTCGCGATGTCGGCGTCGCCCAGGCTGAACCAGTCGGGCCCGGCGCCGTAGGCGGCGAGTTCGGCCAGAACGCGATAGGAATCCCCGGCCCGGCCCCAGCCCTGTTCCTCGTTGATGCCACCGCCGAGGGTGTACATCACGGTGTCGAGGTCGGGGGACACGTGCAGGCCGAAAAGGGTGATGTCGTCGCCGGTGTTGCCGATGACGGTGATCTCGGCGTCGGGAGCTTCGGCTATGAGCCCGCGCAGGAAGCGAGCACCCCCAACGCCACCCGCGGGCACGGTGATGCGCATGGCGGCAAGTCTGGCAACCGGGGCCAGGCACCGCCCGCGCACCCCCCCGGGAAGCGGCGGCGAGGCCGGTCAGCCAGCCTGTGATCCCAGGATTCTCTTCCGGATTAACCACGTCATCCTGCGGAAACTCGCATCAATATCACGGATCCCGCTTGACGCGGCGCAAGACACGCGCGTGTAATTTCACTTATGTAGTTCGCGTGTCCAGCGGGGGAGGCGCGCGTACAGACGGGGTTTCGGGAGGCAGGTGAGGTGCGCCGTGACTGAGGTCGTCCCGCTCGGGCTCGACATCTTCGCTATCGGCGAGGACGACGCTGAAGAGCTGGCCTGGCAGGACCGTGCGCTGTGTGCGCAGACGGATCCAGAGGCCTTCTTCCCTGAGAAAGGCGGCTCCACCAGGGAGGCCAAGAAGGTGTGCCGGACCTGCGAAGTTCGGGCCGAATGCCTGGAGTACGCACTAGAGCACGATGAGCGCTTCGGTATCTGGGGCGGTCTATCCGAGCGAGAACGCCGCCGCATCAAGCGCGGCTATGCGTGAAGGTCGGTTGACCAGCCAGTTAGCCGGTTACCGCTGGCAGAGCGCCCGGGAGGGCGCCGGAGTCTCTTCGGCGTCTGCCTGAATGCCCACCCCTGGTTCGCGTATTGTTCACCGCGTGCCCCAGCCTCGCCGGGACGCCAGGGGGCCAAGCCTGCAGCCTGCGCAGGTGACCATTCGAGCAGCAAGCGGATACGTGTCACCAGACAGCACGCACAGCCAAGACATTGTTACCGCGGTGATCGTCGCCCATGACGGTGCCGCGTGGCTTCCGCGCGTCGCGCAGGCGGTAGCGAACCAGACCAGGCCGGTACAGCGGGTGGTCGCCGTCGACACCGGCAGCAGGGACCGCAGCGGCGCGATGCTCGCGCAGGCGTTCGGCCGCCCGGCCGTGTTCGGCATGGAGCGCACCACCGGTTACGGCGTCGCGGTCGCCAAGGCGCTGCGCCACCGGGCCGCGAACACCCACATCCCGCCGGCGGGCGGGTCCAGGGACGAGCGGACCGAGTGGGTGTGGCTGCTCCACGACGACTGCGAGCCAGCGCCGGACGCGCTTGAGCGCCTGCTGGCCGGCGCGCGGGAGGCGCCCGCCGCCGCGGTGCTCGGCCCGAAGGTCCGCGACTGGTCCGACCGGGACGTGCTGCTCGAAGCGGGTCTCACCATCGACCGGGCCGGCCGCCGGGTCACCGGCATCGAACCGCGCGAGGCCGATCAGGGCCAGCACGACGGCGACCGTGACGTGCTGGCCGTGAGCAGCGCCGGGATGCTGGCCCGCCGCGACGTGTGGGACGAGGTGGGCGGCTTCGACCCGGGTATGCGGCTGTTCCGGGAGGACACCGACTTCTGCTGGCGGGTGCAGGCGGCCGGTTTCCGGGTGCGGGTGATCACCAGCGCCGTCGTCTACCACGTCGAGGCCACCGCGAGGAACCGGCGCCAGGCCGCCGCGGCGCCGCACCCCCGGCGCCAGGACCGGCGCAACGCGCTGCTGGTCCTCGCGGGCAACCTGCCGGCCGGGCCCACGCTCTCCGCGCTGGCGGGCAACCTGGTGCTGTCCACCCTGCGCACGATCTTCTTCCTGCTCGCCAAGCGCCCGAGCGCGGCCCTGGACGAACTCGCCGCGTACGCCTCGGTGCCCGGGCACCCGCTCCGGCTGCTGCGGGTCCGCCGCCGCCGGTCCGCGGGCCGCCAGGCCGCCTACAGCCGCCTGGCCAAGGACATCCCGCCCGGCCGGTCGTTTCGCATGCTCGCCGAGTATGCGATCAACACCCTGTCCAAGTCGCAGCGCGCCGAGGCGGTGGGCAGCCATCACGCGACCGACGACCCGTCCGACGACGACTCGCTGCTCGTCGACACCGGCCTGGTGCAGCGCCTGCTCACCAACCCCGGCGTGCTGCTGTTCCTGACGCTCACCGTGGTCGCCCTGGTCGCGGAGCGCTCGCTGCTGGGCAGCACGCCCCTGGGTGGCGGTGCGCTCGTCCCCGCCTGGGGCGGTGCCTCCGGCCTGTGGCAGGAGTACCTGCAGGGGTTCCACCCGATGAGCATCGGGACCGCCGCGAACACACCTCCCTACGTGGCGGTCATCGCGATCCTGGCGACCCTGCTGGGGGGCAAGCCGTGGCTGGCGGTGGACCTGATCCTGCTCGGCTGCATCCCGCTCGCGGGCGTCTCGGCCTTCCTGGCCACCCGGCAGGTGACCCGGTTCGTGCCAGCCCGGATCGTGGGCGCCCTGGCCTACGCGCTGCTGCCGGTGGGCATCGGCGCGGTCGCCGCGGGCCGCCTGGGCACGGCCGTCCTGCTCGTCCTCCTGCCGCCGATCGGCGTACTGGCCGGCCGGGTGTTCTCCGGGCCCCGGCGGCGGGCGCGCCGGGCCGCCTGGGCGATGGCGCTCCTCGTCGCCGTCGTGGCGGCCTTCGTGCCGCTGTTCTGGCTGATCACCGTCGTGGCCATGGGCGTCGGGGTGCTCGCGCTCGGGCGCCGCCGCCCAGACAGGGCGCTGAACGCGGCGATCGTGGCGGTGGTTCCGGTGGTGCTCCTGGTGCCCTGGAGCCTCGATCTCGCCGCCCACCCGGCCTGGCTCTTCCTCGAAGCGGGCGTGGCCCAGCCTGGCCTGGCCACCCCCGGCCTGGCCGCACGCTCCCTGCTGCTGCTGTCACCCGGCGGGCCCGGACTGCCGCCGTACTGGGTGACCGCGGGCGTGGTCCTCGCCGCAGCCGCCGCGCTGGCGCTGGCCAGCGGCCGCCGGGCGCCCCTGGTGCTGGCCGGCTGGGTCGTGGCGGCGACCGGGCTGATCATCGCGGCCTTGGTGAGCCACCTGACCATCACCCACGCCGGATCGGCCGGTGCGGTCCAGGCCTGGCCGGGACCGGCGCTCGCCGTCGCGGGTGCGGGCCTGCTGCTGGCGGTGGTGGCCGCCAGCGACCGGATTCCCGGTGGACTGCGCGCGCGGCGGATGGCGGAGCGTATCGGGGCTGGCGGTGCTGGGCCTGGGCGCCGTGGCCTGCTCCGCGCCGGTGCTCGCGGCCGTGTACTGGATCTCGTCCGGGGTGACCGGCCCGGTCCGGCCCGTTGCCGGGCCCGTGCTGCCCGAGTTCGTCGCCGTCTCCTCGGATACCGGCCTGCGGCTGCGCACCCTGGTGCTCCGGGCGGCCCCTGGTGGCGGGGTGACCTACATGGTGCTCCGCGACGCCGATCCGCTGATCGGCTCCCAGGAAATCGCGCTGCCCACCGCGGCTCAGCGGGCGCTCAACCTGGGCGTGGCGACCCTGACCGCCCCCGCTGGCGGCGCCGCCCAGGACCAGGCACGCGTGCTGGCCAGCTTCGGCATCGGGTACGTGCTGCTGCCCGCCCCGATCAACGGGCGCCTCGCCCAGTTGCTCGACGGGGTGGCCGGGCTGCGCCCGGTGAGCGTCACCGGGGCGTTCGACCTGTGGCGCGTCGCCGGCACGACCGCACAGGTCACCGTCGTAGAGCCAGGCGGCAAGGTCGTCGCGGTGCCGTCGGGCCCGGTGAGCGTCGCTGGCGCGAAGGCCCCGGCCGCGGGCGGGACGCTGATGCTCGCCGCACCGGCCGGGGGCTGGTCAGCGACCTTGAACGGCCATCCGCTGACGCCGCTGGCGGCGCCCGTGAACGGCTGGGCGCAGGGATTCCGGCTGCCGTCCGGCGGCGGCACGCTGTCGGTGAGCCGCAGCAACGTCAGCCGCTTGGCGGTGGTCGCGCTGGAGGGCCTGGCCGTGCTCGTGGTGATCGGCCTTGGGCTTCCCGGAGCCCGGGTGGCCGGCGAGGCCGAGGCGGACGCACGCGCGACGTGGACGAACTGCCTGCCGAGGAGGAGCAAGAGGAACTCGCCGTGGCTGGCCGGCGGGCTGGCCGCGGCCGGGACAGGAAGCGGGACCGGTCCCGGGGCCGCCGTTCCGCGCGTCGCGGCGGTCTGCCGGAGGTTGCCGCCGACGCCGAAGATATCCGGCCCCGCCGCGCCGGCCCAGGTCCGTCGCGGCTGCGGAGCGCCGTGCCCGCGGGTGTGCGGGCCGGCTGGCCACGCCGGGGCGGTGGGCAGGCCGAGCCGGAATCCCCGTTCGCCGACGAACCGGTACGCCGACGAGCCCGGCTACGCGGCGAGCCTGAGTACGCCGGCGAGCCAGGACGGCCGGAAGGCCTGGTGCCCAGGCAGCCCGGCGCGGAAGACCTGGCCCAGACGGCCGTCTTCGGCGGTCGCAACGGCGACACCACCGGCAGGCACGGGCACCGGGCCAGGCGCGACCAGCCCGCCGGGCGTGACGCCGCCCGGGCGGACCAGCGGCGGCCAGGACGCAAGCCTTCCCGTGGGCCGCCGCAGGCGTCCCGGCAGCGACCCGGCGCCGCCAGGCCGGTGGGCCGAAGGCGACCCGCGGGACCGCGATCCCGCCGCGGTCGGCGGGCCAGCGGACTACGGCCCGGCCCGTGGCCAGGGCGGCTATCCTCCCGACGCCCGCTCTGGTGCCAGTGGCCGGACCGGCCCGGCCGGAGGCGCTCAGCGGCCGCGTACCGGGTGGCCGGGATACTGGTGGCCGACCGGCCCGCAGGAGGCGCTCGGTGGCCGTGGCGCCGGTGAGCGGGGTTCTGGCGGCCCGACCGGACCAGCAGCCGGCGCTTGGCGGCGGCCGGCCGGAGGACCCGGGACGACTACCCGGCGCCGCGGCGCGGTCTGGGCAGGCGGGCTGCCCCGGTCCAGGGTGCTGGTGGCAGCCCGCCCGGCGGCCAGCGTGACCTCCCCGGCGCACGCTCGGGCCAGGGCAGGCGTGCTGCCCCCGGCCCGCCGGATGGTGGGGATGACTACCCGGCGCCGCGGCGCGGTCTTGGCCGGCGTGCTGCCCCGGTCCGGGGTGCTGGTGGCAGCGCGCCCGATCGGCCCGCTGAGTACCCGGAACCGCGCCGGGGTCCGGCGGCGGGGCCGACCAGGAGGTAGCGTTCGGCGGTGACGCGCCCGGCGGCCAGAACGACTTTGCCCTGCCCGCCGTCCCCAAGGTGGTGGGCACCGGGGCCGGTTCCTGGGCCACTCCCGCGGCCCGGACACCGAAGGCGAGGCGTCCCGGCGGCCCATGCCGCGCGGCCGGCCGCGGGCCGACGATGCGGGGCTGTCGCCACTGCCCCCGCTGCCGCCCCGTGCTCCCCGGCGGAACCGGTGGGAGGAGGGACGCCGCATTCGGACGGCGCCCCGCCGGAGCTGAGCAGGGACCGCGCGAGGGGTAGGACCGGCACCGCCGCGAGGAGCGGGACCGGGAGCGGTGCGGACTGGGATCGCGCGCGCCGCGAAGAGTGGGACGAGCCGGACTGGTGAATGGCATGAGCGCAAGCCGGATGCTGCCGCGCGCCGGGGTGGTCCTGGCCCTCGCCGCAGCGGGCGGCCTTGCCGTGTGGAACCACACCGTGACGGTCGCGGCCGGTCAGCCCGTGCCACAGGCGCGTGCGGTGCCAGCCAGCACCGTGCTGCGGGCCTGCCCGGCGCCCGGCCTGGCCGGCTCGCCAGCCGCTCATCTGGCGCTCTTTGCCGGGCCGACGTCCGCCGGGACCGGCCGGGCCGTGGTGACCTACTCCGGCGCCACCCGGAGCACTGCGTTGCTCAGCCTCACCCAGCCCGGAGTCCTGTCGCTGACCGGCGTGCACAGCGTCCCAGCACCCGCGCGCACCAAGGCCGCGCACAAAAAGGCCACAAGCAGCAAAAGCCCGTCCCCGGCCAGCACACCGAGCCCGTCTCCCACGCCCACCAGCCAGCCGGTGACGACCGTGCCCGCGCAGGGCGGCGTGGTCATCCAGGCCAGCGGCTCGATGGCGCGAGGCCTGGAAGCCGAGCAGGTCGCGGGCGGGACCGGCAAGGTAGCCTCCCGCTGCGATGGGCCGGGCACCGACTTCTGGTTCAGCGGGCCTGGGGTCTTCACCGCCCCGCGGATCTACCTCTACCTGATGAACCCCGGCAGTGAATCCGCGGACGTGAGCGTCCAGGCCTTCACCGACGCCGGCCCGCTGGTGGGCAGCACGGACACCGGTATCTCGGTCCCGCCGCACGCCATGGTCGTCCAGTCCCTCGGCAAGATGCTGCACGGCGCGCGGGCCATGGCCCTGCACGTCCGCACCAGCGTGGGACAGGTCGTCGCAGCGGTGGAACAGTTCACCGGCTCGGCCCGCACCGGCGCCTGGCTGCCCGCGTCGGCGCCGCCGGCCAAGCAGGTCTTCGTGCCTGGCATGCCGCCTACGGCCGGTACCCGGCAGCTCTTCGTGACCGTGCCAGGGACCCAGGACGCGCACATCACGCTGAAGGCCATCACGACCAAGGGTTCCTACCAGCCCACCGGGGGCAGCAGCCTGGACATCCCCGGTGGCTCTGTAGCCGAGCTGTCGCTGCCGTCGCTGTCGGCGATCCCCGGCGCCCTCCAGGTGTCATCCAGCGAACCGGTCACCGCCACATGCTGGTCCCTGGCGGAGCGGGCACCTTCACGGCGGGCGCAGGCGTGATCCAGGAGCAGGGCGTGGTCGCCGACAACGTGACCGGGGGAGGGCTGGCGACCGCGCTGGTGCTGTCCGCCCCCGGGCGCGCCGTCCAGGCCCGGGTGACGCAGATCGCCGAGGGGAGCAGCGCCCAGGCGGCCACGAGCAAGGTCTTCCAGGTCCCTGCCCACCGCAGCGTGGTGGAAGAACTTGGCCGGGCACCGGGATCCCGTAAGGGGACTGCCTTCGCGATGATCGTCACCCCGCTGGCGGGCTCGGGGCCGCTGTACGCCGGCCGGGTGATCACCGGCAGCGGGAAGGGCGGCGTGCTGCAGTCGATCCTGCCCGTGCCCAGCGCGCTCACGACTGGTGCCGCTGCCCGCGGTGCGGAACGCGCTCATCAGCCCATAAGGACGCCGGGGGACGGCCAAGGCCCAGGACCAGCCGGCGGCTCGACTCATGTGATGGCGCCGGAACCCTGCGCCCGGGCCTGGTGCATGCGCCTGGTGTCACTCGCCGCCCGAGTACCCCGAGTCGACGTCCCTGGGCTCGATGCCAAGCAACCGGGCGAACTCCTCAACGACCACGTCGAAAACCAGCTCGCCCAGGTCGTCTTCGCCGTCCGCCCGGGCTATCAGCGGCCGCCGGTACACCACGATGCGGGGCGGGTCCTGCCCGGCAGCCGCCTCCCCGGGCGCGTCTGCGCCGGGTCCGGCTTGATGAGCACCTCCCGGCGGATGCCCTCGACCCTGGCTCCGGGCCCGGCGCCTGAGCCGAGCCTGGGTCCAGCCGGGACAGCGGCACGGGTCCCCGCCCGGTCATCGGGGGCACGTCCGGGGGCGGGATCTCCTCAACGGCGAACTCGACGCTGGCCAGATGCGCTTCCCACTGGGGCTCGAGCCTGGCCACGGCCTGGAGGACGAGTTCGTCGAAGCGCTCCGCGCGGGTCCGGTGCAGCGGCACATCCTCCGGGGCAAGCACTCCGCGCAGGCCACGCCCGTGCCGGTCCCGCCTTCTGATGCGAGTGGCCCGGTCCGGGTGTCTTCTCTCGGGAGTCTGCACAGTTCAGAGCGTACCGGGGTGGTACCGTCAGCCGTTCTGCATCATTGTGCAAGAGCACTTTCGAAAGCTGGCCGCTGCCGGGCGCCGGCGGACGTGAGAAGACACGATCTTGGCGTGGCGCCGGGGTGATGGCTTTGGCTGCCTCATATAGGTACGGTCTGCCCTTGTGAGTGTGCCCGCGGTCCGTCCAGCGAGATGGGTCTGGCGTGGGTCGCTCAGTGAGGCGGGCTGGTGATGTCGCGTCGGTGTTCCCGGCCGGGATGCAGGCAAACAGCGGTCTACACGCTCACCTATGTCTACCGTGACTCCACCGCGGTGCTCGGGCCGCTGGCCGCTTACGTGGAGCCGCACTGTTACGACTTGTGCGCCGATCACGCCGGGCGGCTCACGGCGCCGCGCGGATGGGATTTCGTCCGCCTGCCGGTCCAGGCAGAAGAATCCGGGCCGGCGCAGGCCGACGACCTGGAGGCGCTGGCCAACGCCGTCCGGGAGGCCGCGCCTTCCGGCTCCCCGGCCGAGCCGGTGGGGCAGGGGATCGAGGTGGGCCGCCGGGGCCATCTGCGGGTCCTGCGTTCGTCCCCGAAAGAGCCCTGACGCCGGCCCGAGCCGGCTCATCCTGCTTGCTGGCCTTCGGTCAACGGCGCCGTGGGCCGCGGTGTTAGCCCTGGGGCACGAGCCTGGAGCCCCACGCA
This sequence comes from uncultured Actinomycetes bacterium, assembly GCA_963813395.1. Lineage (GTDB taxonomy): Bacteria > Actinomycetota > Actinomycetes > Streptosporangiales > Streptosporangiaceae > DASXKD01. The sequence goes on along the minus strand of CAWEYV010000001.1, from coordinate 73,676 downwards.
GTGGCGCAGGTCCGCCGTTTCGCTGCCCGGGCGACAAGGCCCAGCGGGCGGCCGTCATACCGGTAGGCTCGGGTCTCGTGCAAGGCGAGGCACCCGCGCGGTGCGACCGGACCTACGTGCCCTCGGGCTGATACGGGAGGCAAGGCCGAGGTGGCCGAGTACTCGAAGATCTTCAAGGCTTATGACATTCGCGGTATCGTCCCCGACGAGCTGGACGAGGGCGTCGCCGAAAGAATCGGCGGTGCGTTCGCCCGCCTGACACAGGCGCCGTCAATCGCGATCATGCACGATATGCGCACGTCGTCGCCGCTGCTGGCGGAGGCGTTCGCCCGCGGCGCCTGCGCCCAGGGCACGGACGTGATCGCCGGCGGGCTTGGCTCCACCGACATGCTGTACTACGCCAGTGGCAGCCTCGATCTCCCCGGCGCGATGATCACGGCAAGCCACAACCCGTCCAAGTACAACGGGATCAAGCTGTGCCGCGGCGGCGCGAAGCCAATCGGGGCGGACTCCGGGCTCGCCGAACTGCAGGCCATGGTCGAGCGGGGACTGCCCCCGGCGCAGGCGCTCAAGGGGACGGTCACCGGCCAGGACCTGCTGCCGGGCTATGCCGACTACGTGAAGACCCTGGTCGACCTGTCCAGCATCCGACCACTGAAGGTCGCCGTGGACGCGGGCAACGGCATGGCAGGCCATACGGTGCCGCACGTGTTCAAGGGCCTGCCGATCACGCTGATCCCGCTCTACTTCGAGCTGGACGGCTCGTTCCCCAACCACGAGCCGAACCCGATCGACTCGGCGAACCTCGCTGACCTGCAGAAAGCCGTGCTGCGGCACGGCGCCGACGTGGGTCTCGCCTTCGACGGTGACGCCGACCGCTGCTTCGTGGTGGACGAGCGCGCCCAGGTCGTCTCCCCGTCGGTGCTGACCGCCCTGATCGCGGTGCGCGAACTCGCCCGCGAACCGGGGGCGGCGATCATCCACAACCTGATCACCTCCCGGGCGGTGCCGGAGTTCGTCACCGAGCACGGCGGCCGCCCGGTGCGCACCCGGGTCGGGCATTCGTTCATCAAGGCGCGGATGGCCGAGTCCGGAGCGGTGTTCGGCGGCGAGCACTCCGGGCACTTCTACTTCCGCGACTTCTGGTTCGCCGACTCGGGCATGCTGGCCGCCCTGCACGTCCTCGCCGCGCTTGGCAGCCAGGAAGCCCCGCTGTCGCAGCTACTGGCCAGCTACAGCCGTTACCTCGCGTCGGGTGAGATCAACAGCGAGGTCGCCGACCAGAATGCCGCCACCGAGGCGGTCCGGCAGGCCTTCGCCGGCCGGCCTGGGATCAGCACCGACGAACTGGACGGGCTGACGGTGACCGGCGAAGACTGGTGGTTCAACGTCCGGCCGTCAAACACCGAACCGCTGCTTCGGCTCAACGTGGAGGCAGCCGACGAGCCAACGCTCGCCGCCAAGCGGGACGAGGTTCTGCACATCGTGCGCGGCGGGTGACGCACCCTCGTTGGGAGGCTGTCCGGTGGGCAGGCTGTCCTTGCCAGGCACCTCCGCGGGAGTCCCAGACACATCCTCGGGAGACACTGTGAAGATAGACGACTGGCTGCTCGAGATCCTGGCCTGCCCGGCGTGCCACGCCCCGTTGCGGGAGGATGACGCCGCCAGCGAACTGGTATGCACGAACGCCGAGTGCGCGCTCGCGTACCCGGTGCGCGACGACATCCCGGTGCTGCTGGTGGACGAGGCACGCCGCCCCGGCGAGCCCAGGGCCGCCGCCCCCGCTGAGCCGGAAGGGGCCGGGGAGTGACGCTGGCGGCCCACGAGCGCCTCGACAACGTCACGCTGCTCGAGGCGGCCGATCCGTCCGGCATGCTCCGGCAGGTCGCCTCGTCGGCGGCGCAGGCCCGTGAGAGCGCCCGGGCGGCACACGACGCCGACCTCAGCGAGCTCATCGCCGCCGGCCGGCCGCGCGCGATCGTGGTCACCGGCATGGGCGGATCCGGCATCGCGGGCGAGGTGCTGGCCGCCGTTGCCGGGCCCGGCTGCCCGGTCCAGGTGACCACCGTGCACGACTACCGGCTGCCCGGCTGGGTGGGCGCCGCCGACCTGGTGATCGCCGTGTCCTGCTCGGGAGCCACCGAGGAGACGCTGTCGGCGGCGGGTGAGGCGGTGCGCCGCGGCTGCCGCCTGCTCGGGGTGGGCGGCCTGGACTCCCCGCTCGCGGCCATCGCCGAGCAGGCCCGGGCCTCCTTCATCCCGGTCAAGCCGGCCGGCATGCCGCGGTCGATGCTGTGGGGCCTGTCTGTGCCGCTCGTTGTGGTCGCGAGCCGGCTCGGCCTCTTCGAGATGCCAGCGGAGGCGTACGAGGCGGCCGCCGCCGAACTGGAGCGGGTCGCCCACCTGTGCCGCCCCGACAGCGAGGCGTTCGTCAACCCGGCCAAGGGGCTCGCCCTGGAACTGTCCGGCACATTGCCGATGATCTGGGGCACCTCCCCACTGGCCGGGGTGGCGGCCTTCCGGTTCGCGAACCAGTTGTACGAGAACGGCAAGTATGCCGCGATTCCGGGCGTTCTGCCGGAGGCCAATCACAACCAGGTGGTCGTCTTCGACGGACCGTTCGCACCGGAGCCGGAGGCCGGTGCCGCGCCCGGGCCGGAGGGTGGCATGGTGCCCGGCCCGCATGCCGGCCTGATGCCCGGGCCGGACGACCTGGTGCCCGGGCTGGACGACGGCGGCTTGACACCTGAGCCAAGCAACGGCCTGGCCCATCGCGGGCCGGTGCCGCCGGTGCCGTTGCGGCTGGTCCTGCTCCGGGACACCCACGAGCACCCGCAGGTCGCGCGGCGGCGGGAGGAGTCGGCGAAGATAGCGGCCCAGCGCGGCATCGAGGTGAGCGAGCTGACCGCGGCGGGCGACCTCCCGCTGGAACGGCTCGCCAGCCTCGTTCACCTGATTGACTACGCTTCGGTCTACCTCGCGATCGCCGGCGGCATCGACCCCGCGCCGATCGCGGCGATTCAGGAGCTGAAGGCCCGGATCGCACAGGAGTGATCGCCCATGGCTGGGCCAGCTAGTTCAGGTCAGCACCCCGCTGGCCCGGCCCCCGACCCGGCCGGGCCGGCGACGGAACCGGCTGCCGCCGGGAGTGACGCGGACCTGGGCGCGGCGGAGGTCGTGGATGGGGCGGACGCGAAGCCGGCCGCAGCGGAGGGTATGGCCGGGGCGGACGCGGACCCGGGCGCGGCGGAGGACGAGGACGGGGCGGACGTGAAGCCCGCCGGGCTGCGGGCGGTGTTCGCGGCGCTCGCCGCCAACCTGGGCATCGCGGCGACGAAGTTCATCGCGTTCGCGATCACCGGCTCGGCGTCGATGCTGGCCGAGTCCGTACACTCGGTCGCCGACAGCGGGAACCAGGTACTGCTCCTGCTGGGGCGGAACCGGGCGAACCGCGCGAGGACCGAACAGCACCCGTTCGGATATGGCCGAGAGCGGTACTTCTACGCGTTCGTGGTTGCGGTCGTGCTGTTCACCGTGGGTGCCCTGTTCTCCATCTACGAGGGCATCCACAAGATCACCCACCCCGAGCCGGTGCGGGATCCGGCCGTCGCGTTCGTAGTCCTGGGCATCGCCGTGGTGCTCGAGAGCTTCTCGCTGCGCACGGCGGTGCGGGAGTCCAGTGAGCAGCGTGACGGGCACGGATGGCTGGCCTTCATCCGCCGCGCCAAGGCGCCGGAACTGCCGGCCATCCTGCTGGAGGACGTGGCCGCGCTGGCCGGGCTGTTCCTGGCGACCGTGGGTGTTGCCCTCACGGTGATCACCGGCCACGAGGTCTGGGACGGCCTGGGGTCACTCGCAATCGGCGCGTTGCTGGGCTGTGTGGCGGTCATCCTGGCCGTCGAGATGAAGAGCCTGCTCATCGGCGAGTCGGCCAGCGCCGACGTCGAACGCGCGATCGTGGCGGCGCTGGAGGACGGTGCCGAGGTCGAGCGGGTGATCCACCTGCGGACGCTGCACATGGGCCCGGAAAGCCTGCTGGTCGCGGCGAAGATAGCGGTACGCCCGTGTGACCGGGCAGAAACCGTCGCCGCCGGGATCGACGCCGCCGAACGCCGGGTTCGCGCCGCGGTGCCGATCGCTCGCATGATCTATCTTGAGCCCGACCTGTACTACGCCGCACGCGCGGACACGACCGACCCGGCGATACGGGCGGTCCGCCGTCGGCCACGGCGCTGACGGTGCCCGGCACCGCCGCAGGCACTCGCGGCCGGGCTGATGGCGCGCGGCCAAAGGGAGGGGCATGTTCGATCCCAAGTACCCGATCCGCACCCCACGGCTGCTGCTGCGGCCCTTTTCCACGGCTGACCTGGATGCCCTCTACGACTTCCACCGGCTGCCCGAAGTCGCCCGGTACCTGGAGAACGAGCCGCGCAGCCGGGCGCAGGTCCGGTCACTGCTGATCGGGAAGATCTCTGCCCGGGTGCTGACCACCGACGGGCAGCGGCTGTGCCTGGCTGCCGACCTGGCCGACACCAGGGAACTCGTCGGCGACTGCACGCTGTTCTGGCGCAGCAGGGAGCACCAGCGCGGCGAGATCGGCTACATCTTCCATCCCGCCTGCCACGGCCGCGGCCTGGCCACCGAGGCCGCGGCCGCGCTGCTGCGGCTCGGATTCGAAGGGCTGGACCTGCACCGCATCGTGGCCCGCTGCGACGCACGCAACGTCGCGTCGGCGCGGGTCATGGAACGGGTCGGCATGCGCCGGGAGGCGCACCTGGTGCAGAGCGAGTTTCTCAAGGGCGAATGGGCTGACGAGCTGATCTACGCGATCCTGCGCACCGAATGGGAAGCCAGGCAGCCGCCCGGGTGAGTCACCTGCCCGGGCGGCTGCCCGGCCCGCGCTCACCTGGCTCGCGCCCACCTGGCTCGCGGCCGCCTGGTTCGCGGGCGGGCGGCATGTGCAGCAGCCGCAGCGCCCGTTCCTTTTCGAACTCCAGCGCCTGCGCCGGCCGCGGCCCGATCCGCCCGACGCGGCGGCCGAGCTCAGCGACCTCCGCCCGGACGCCCGGCTCCGTCAGCACTTGCAGACCGAACGCCAGGGAGGCCGGGCTGACGTCGTACCGACGCTCGATCCGCAGTGCGTGCGCGACCGCCGCCAGGTCATCGTCATCGAACTGGCGGTGGCCCCGGGGCAGCTCCGACGGGTCCCGGCCCGTGGCTGGGGTGGCCCCGCGGACCGGCGGAAGCAGGCCGAGCATGTCCCGGTACCGGAGCATCCGGGGTGACGTACCGAGCCGCTGAGCCGCCTCAGTGATGCGCATGAAGCCAAATCTAACATTTTCGTGTCAAGAACTGCCCGCGTAGCGTGCGGCACGGGCGGTTCATGGCCTACGGTCGATCACGAAACGAAGACCATTGCAGACAGGAGCGGACATGCCCGCGGAACCGATTCCGTTTAAGGTCGCCGATCTCTCGCTGGCGGAGTTTGGGCGCAAAGAGATCACCCTCGCCGAGCACGAGATGCCTGGCCTGATGGCGGTGCGTGCCGAGTACGCCCGGACGCAGCCGCTGCGGAGTGCGCGGATCACCGGCTCGCTGCACATGACCATACAGACGGCCGTGCTGATCGAGACGCTGGTCGCGCTCGGCGCACAGGTGCGGTGGGCAAGCTGCAACATCTTCTCGACCCAGGATCACGCGGCGGCGGCGGTCGCGGTCGGCCCTGACGGGACGCCCGACGACCCCAACGGCATCCCGGTCTTCGCCTGGAAGGGCGAGACGCTGCCGGAGTACTGGTGGTGCACGAACCAGGCGCTCACCTGGCCGGGCCGCCCCGGGCCGAACATGCTCCTCGACGACGGCGGCGACGCCACGCTGCTTGTACACCAGGGCGCCAGATACGAGCAGGCCGGGGCGGTGCCGGTCGCCACCGACGAGGACCCCGAGGAACTCACCGTCATCCTGGACCTGCTCCGGGCCAGCTTCGAGGCCGACCCTGAGCGGTTCACCCGGATGGGCGCGGACATCATCGGCGTCACCGAGGAGACCACCACCGGCGTGCACCGGCTGTACGACATGGAACGGGACGGCCTGCTGCTGTTCCCGGCCATCAACGTCAACGACTCGGTCACCAAGTCCAAGTTCGACAACAAGTACGGGTGCCGGCACTCGCTCATCGACGGCATCAACCGGGCTACCGACGTGCTGATCGGCGGCAAGGTCGCGGTCCTCTGCGGCTACGGCGACGTGGGCAAGGGCTGTGCGGAGTCGCTGCGCGGCCAGCGCGCCCGGGTGATCATCACCGAGATCGACCCGATCAACGCGCTCCAGGCGGCGATGGACGGCTACCAGGTCGCAACGGTCGAGGACGTGGTGGCCACCGCGGATATCTTCGTCACCGCGACCGGCAACCGGGACGTCATCACGGCCGAGCACATGACCCGGATGAAGCACCAGGCGATCGTCGGCAACATCGGGCATTTCGACAACGAGATCGACATGGCCGGCCTGGCCCGGGTGCCCGGCATCCAGCGGGTCAACATCAAGCCCCAGGTCGACGAGTGGCGGTTCCCGGACGGGCACGCCGTGATCGTGCTGTCCGAGGGGCGCCTGCTCAACCTGGGGAACGCGACCGGCCACCCGAGCTTCGTTATGTCCAACTCCTTTACCAACCAGGTGATCGCCCAGGTCGAGCTGTTCACGCGAACGGAGGAATACCCGGTCGGCGTGCACACCCTGCCCAAGTACCTGGACGAGAAGGTGGCCAGGCTGCACCTGGACGCCCTCGGGGTCAGGCTCACCGAACTGACCAAGACGCAGGCCAGCTACCTCGGCGTGCCCGTGGAAGGGCCGTACAAGCCCGACCACTACCGCTATTGATGCCCACTGGCACCGACCCGGGCCCGCCCTCCGACATCGCCGACGAGGGCTTGGCGGAGGCCGGGCGGGCCCGGATCGACTGGGCCCGGCGCGGCATGCCCGTGCTGCGCCTGATCACCGAGCGGTACGCCGACGAGCGGCCGTTCACCGGCCTGACCGTCGCCGCGTGCCTGCACGTGACGGCGGAGACGGCGGGCCTGGTCGGTGCGCTGCGGGCGGGCGGGGCCCGGGTCTTCCTCGCGGCCTCGAACCCGCTGTCCACCCAGGACGACGTCGCCGCCGCGCTGGCCGCCACTGGGGCTAGGGTGTTCGCCCGGGCGGGCGTGGATAACCTCACCTACGGTGAGCACATCCACCGGGTCCTCGACGCCCACCCGGACCTGGTCATCGACGATGGCGGGGACCTGGTCAACACGCTGTGCGGCGCGCGCCCGGAACTGGTCGGGGAGGTAAGCGGCGGCTGCGAGTCCACGGCTACCGGAGTGCTGCGGCTGCACCGGATGGCGGCGGCGGGCGCGCTGGCGTTCCCCATGGTGGCGGCCGACACGACCGCGACCAAGCGCATGTTCGACAACACGTGCGGCACGGGACAGTCGGCGCTCGACGGTCTGCTGCGTGCCACCAACGTCCTGCTGGCCGGCCGGGTGGTGGTAGTGGCCGGGTTCGGGCCGTGCGGGCGGGGCATCGCCGAGCGCGCCCAGGGGCTCGGTGCGCAGGTCATCGTCACCGAGGTGGATCCGGTACGGGCGCTGGAGGCGGTGCTGCACGGGTACCGGGTGCTGCCGATGGGCGAGGCCGCGGCGCTGGGAGAGGTGTTCATCACCGCCACCGGCTCCCGGGACGTGGTCGCCGCCGGGCACCTGGCGGCGATGCGGGACGGCGCGATCCTGGCCAACGCCGGGCACTTCGACGCCGAGATCGACGTGGCCGCGCTGGCGGATGCGGCGGTCAAGGTGACCCGCGGCGTACGCCCGCACGCCGACGAGTACACCCTTCCGGACGGGCGCCGGGTGGTACTGCTCGCCGCGGGGCGCGTGGTCAACCTGGTCGCGGCGGAAGGGAACCCGCCGCAGGTCATGGACGTTTCCTTCGCCTGCCAGGCGCTCGTGCTGCGCTGGCTGGCCAGCGACCATGCGACCCTGGCGGCCGGGGTGCACGGTGTGCCGCCGGCCATCGACACCGAGGTCGCCCGGCTGACCCTGGAGTCCTCGGGGGCCCGGATCGATTCGCTGACCGAACCCCAGCGGGAGTACCTGAACTCCTGGCGTGCCAGCCCCTGACCCCAGGCCGCCCGCTCCGTGGTCCGCCGGCCCCGGCTAGGGCGTCAATGTGACAACCACGCCCCAAGAGGGGCAGGAAGCTCACATTCATGGGCGGGGTGGCACGGGATCGCCTGTTGATGGGCCGGGTGGGCACGGGACCGCCTGGCATGGCCGGCAGGGCTGGGCCGGCTTGCGGCCAGGCGGGCTGGGTCAGCCGGGGTGGTCGGCGGTGGGCTGCGCGGCGCGGTCGGGTGCGGTTTCCCCGTTCGGGCTGGATTGTTCTTCGGGCCGTCGATAGGGGCGGATCTGGCTGTCCCGCTTCCGGGTCAGGAAGATCAGCACGATGCCGCCGCCCAGCAGGATCATCCAGAAATTGACCAGCCGGTAGGCGAGCACGGCACCAAGCGCCGGGCCGGCGTTCATCCCGGCCGCGGCCAGCGCCGCGGTCAGCGCAGCCTCCACGATCAGGAACCCGCCCGGCGTCACGCCTGTGCTGCCCGCGACGGCGCCCGCGCCGTAGGCGAGCAGCAGCCCGTGCCAGGGCACCGGCTGGCCGACGGCCTTGATGGCACAGGCCAAGCACGCGCAGTCGAAGAGCCAGTTGGCGACCGCCAGCCCGAACACCGCCGCATAACGCGGCCAGCCGAGGTGGATGGTACCGAGTCGCTCCAGAAGTTCGTCCAGGGCTGCCGGGTCGATCCCCGGCTTGCGAAATACCCGCCGTATCTGCTGGACCAGCCAGCTCAGCACGCGGTTCGCGACCCTTCTGGCCTTCGGGTAGCGCAGGGCCAGGATCACGGTGATCGCGGGCAGGGCGAACACCGCGGCGGCAAGAAAGCCGATCGCGGTCGCCAGCGGTGCCCCGCCCGCGAACGCGCCGACGACCAGGACCAGCGCGAGAGCGGAGGATGAGGCAATCGCCGAAACCCCCAGCGCCCAGCCCGTCAGCGCCGGATCCAGGCCCCGCCGGCGGAATTGGCGGTAGGAGAAGACCGCCGCCAGCTGCGCGCCCGCGAACGGTATCGACATCGACAGCGCGTTCCCGGCGTAGGTGATCGCCATCACCGAGCCGATCCGCGCGTGGTGGCCGTCGGCCTCCAGCAGCATCCGCCGGCTGAACCCGAAGGCGAGCAGCGAGACGCCCTCGCACGCGATCGCGGCGGCGAACCAGAGGAGGTTCAGGCCGCCGATGGCCGACAGCGACTGGGCCAGTGTGTGCCGGTCCACCACGATCACCGTGACGAGTACGGCGATGGCCAGCGCCACCAGCACGGCACGGCCCCACTGGGGGCGGCGCCGCCGCTTGACCTGGCCCTCGGGCTGCGGCCCGGGACCGGCACTTGGCGGTGGTGCTGAACTCATAACCATCCTCGGCGCCGCGCCCTTGGCACGGCCTTGGGGTCAGGCCGGGGGAACGAATCCGCCCGTACCTTTGGCGTGCGGCTGCTGATCTGGTGACTGGTCCGGCGGGTCTTTCTCTTCTCTAGCTGCCCCGGACGCGGGCCTCCATGCGGCCCGGCCGCTCGGTGGACCCGGCGCCGCCGGTAGGGCTTGCGCCGCCGGTGGGGCTTGCGCCGCCGGTGGAGGAGCGGAGAGGACCGGCGGCACCGGAGCCGGGACGGCTGGCTGGGCTCCCGGTGCGCGACCCGTCATCTGCGTGGGGGGGGTGCCGAGCCGGGCATGCGCCCGGTTGCGCCGTTCGGCGAGGACGGCGCTGAGATACGCCCATACCGGCGTGCCCGGCGGCGGCGGTGGGCTGACCTGCGCGCTGACCGCGCCGGCGATGCGCTGGCCAAGCTCGGCCTGCGCCGCCGGGGTGAGTTCCGGCAGGCGGGCCAGGTACCGCCGGGCGGTCTCGGCGGTCTGCTCGGTCAGCCCGGACATTTCCAGGCCCGCTCCCCACAGCGCCAGCTCCGGGGGCACCACGGGCAGCGGTGCGGCGTTCTGCTTGGCGGGCAGCCGCTGCTGGATGACGAACGTGCCGGCGAACAGGTCACCGAGCCGTTTGCCCCGGTCCGACAGCAAGGACGAGATGAGCGCCGGAAAGCCGAGCAGGAGCCAGATCTCCACGACCGCGGCGAGCCCCCGGACGAGGGCCTGACGGAACCGCTCGGGACCCCCGTCGTCGCTGACCACACGCAATCCCAGTGCGTACTTGCCGGGCGAAGCGCCCCGGGTCAGCGTCTCCCAGAGCACCGGGTAGCCCACGATCACGATGACCAGCACGGTGAGCCCGATCGCACCCGCCGAGGCCGCGTCCAGCCCGTTCTGCGCGGCCAGGCCGACGATCAGGAACAGGATGATGATCAGGATGACCTGGATGGCCATGTCGATGACCAGCGCGAGCAGGCGGCTGGGGAACCGGGCGCAGGGCACCTCAAGGACGACGGCCTCGCCGGTGACGACCTCAGCCACGGCTTCCCCGCTTCCCTATGCTCGGGCCACGCGTCGCTTATGCCTTTGCCAAAGGCTAACGCCCGGGCACAGAGCGACCATCCTCTAGCCTGTGGATGTGGATCTCGCGGCTTATGCCGCCGCGCACGAGGCCGAGTGGCGGCGGCTCGATGACCTGGTCAAGCGGCGCCGGCACCTGTCCGGCGAGGAGATCGACGAGCTGGTCACCCTCTACCAGCAGACCACCACCCACCTGTCCGCAGTCCGGTCCTCAGGGCATGATCCGATCCTGGTAGCCGCGCTGTCCGGCCGTGTCGCCCGGGCACGGGCGGCGGTAACCGGTGCGACGGCCCCCGGATGGAGCGTGGTCGGCCGGTTCGCCCTCGTGTCGTTTCCGGCCATGGCCTACCGCGCGCGCTGGTGGTGGCTGGGTACCGCGGTGGGCTCGCTCGGCCTGGCCGTCATCATCGGCTGGTGGGTCGCCAGGTCCGCCACGGTGCAGACGGCAATCCTGCCGCCCGGGCAGGTGGCCAACCTGGTCAACCACCGGTTCCAGGGGTACTACTCGCAGTACGCGGCCTCCTCGTTCGCCGCGGAGGTGTGGACGCACAACGTGTGGGTGGCGGCGGAGTCGCTGATCTTCGGGATCCTGCTTGGGCTGCCCACCCTGTGGGTGCTGTTCCAGAACGCGGCCAACGTGGGCGTTTCGGGCGGGCTGCTGATCGCCCATGGACGGGGCGTTCTGTTCTTCGCGCTCATCCTTCCGCACGGGATGCTCGAGCTCACGGCGGTGTTCCTGGCGGCGGCCACGGGCCTGCGCCTGGGCTGGACCGTCATCGACCCCGGACCACGCCCGCGAGGCCGGGCGCTGGCCGAGGAAGGGCGGGCATCGATCACGATCGCGCTGGGGCTCATCGTGGTTCTGCTCATCTCCGGCGTCATCGAGGCGTTCGTAACCCCGTCGCCGCTGCCCACCTGGGCCCGGATCCTGATCGGGGTGGTCGTTGAGGCCGCGTTCCTCAGCTACGTGATCGTGTGCAGGCCGCCGCGCCATGGCGGCCGGGCTAACGGCGGACATGACCGAGGCCCCCGACGTGGTACCGGTAGCCGGTCCCAGCCGGCTGAGTACCGGTACCAGCTGTACCGGTACCGGCTGAGTACCGGTAGTGGGCTGAGTACCGGTAGTGGGCTGAGTACCGGTAGTGGGCTGAATACGGGAAGCCAGCTGAGCCTGCGGGCCGTCCCTCCTGTCCACGTCGCCCCCTTCGCCCTCTTTTCACGGTGACGGTGGCCGCATATCGGGACAAACCGGGGCCGGCAATGCCACGCCAACGTGAAAAGTGGGCACAGGGAGGCTCCAGGCAGGCGCGGGCACTCCGTGATCATGGGATCGCTGTTGCTGGGACGACAGCAAGTCCATGATCACGATGTATGGAGTGGCGAGGGGGCCGGGGATGCAGGTGTGGCGAGGGGCCGGGCTTAGGGGTTAGAGGCGGCCGGTGGCTTTGAGGGCCAGGTAGGCGTCGGCGAGGGCCGGGGGCAGCCGGTCAGGGAGCGCGTCGACCACGTGCGCGCCGCGTCGCTGGAGCAGGGAGGAGACCCGCTGCCGGGCGGCCAGGGCCTGCTCGGCGGCTGCCGCGTCGTAGATGTCGGCGGCCGTGGCCCGGCGTGACGCCATCGCGGTAAGCGCGGGATCCGCCACCGCCGCGACCAGGACCTCGTGTCTGGCGGCGAGCAGCGGCATCCGCGGCAGCAGCCCCTCCTCGATCGCGGCCGGGTTGAGGTCGGTGAGCAAGACGATCAGGCAGCGGTGCCGGGCCGTGGTGAGCGCGGCGCTGCTCAGCGCCGCCGCGTCGGTCTCCACGAGTTCGGGCTCGATGCCCGCCATCGCCTGGGCGACCGCCGAAAGCACGGCCGACCGCGGCGCGCCCACCACCCTCGCCCGCAGCCGCCGGTCGAAGGCGATCATGTCCACCCGGTCGCCCGCCCGGGAGGCGAGAGCCGTGAGCAGGAGGGTGGCGTCCATGGCCGCATCCAGGCGGGGAACCCCGCCGACCCGCCCGGCGGACGTCCGGCCGGTGTCGAGCATGACCAGGATCTGGCGATCGCGTTCCGGGCGCCAGGTGCGGACCATGACGTCGCCGCGCCGCGCGGTGGCCCGCCAGTCGATGGACCGGACGTCGTCGCCGATCACATACTCGCGAAGCGAATCGAACTCGCTGCCCTGACCGCGCAGCAGCGCGCGGTGCTGGCCATCGAGCTGGCGCAGCCGCGACAGCTTCTCCGGCAGGTGCCTGCGGCTGCGGAAGGGTGGCAGGACCCGCACCGTCCAGGGCACCGGGTGCTTGCCCTGGCGGGCTGCGAGGCCGAGCGGCCCGATGGAGCGGACCGTAACCGCCGCCGCCACCTTGTCCCCGCGCCGGTCCGGCTCAAGCGTCGTGGTGAGCCACGTCTGGCCGCCCGGCGCGACCCGGACGCGAGCCTGCGGGGGGAGCGCCCCGGCGCTCGGCTGCCAGGCGTCCCTGATGACGGCGCGCAGCGTCCGCCGGCTCGGGTTCGTTACCGCGAGGCCGACCGATGCGCGCTCGCCCAGCAGGCAGCGGACATCACCCGACCGGGCAAACCGGAGCGCGCGGACCGGAGCCGCCAGGGCCACGTCGGCCGCGATCGCCGCCACGAGCACCGCGTTGACGGCGATGATCAGCGCCGCAGTCCGGAACGCCAGGATCAGCGCGGCACCAGCCAGGGCGGCAAGCGCGGCCCGCCCGGTCAGCGCCATCGCGCGCTCCCAAATGGGCTGGCGGGAAGGCTGGTGCTGCTGATTGAGGCGAGGGCGGCGGCCGGCCGAATCAGCACCATTCTGGGCTCATCGGGGAACGGGGACGGAGGCGAGCACGGCGTCTACCACCCCGTCGGCGGTGGCGCCCTCCAGTTCGGCCTCGGGCCGCAGTTGCACCCGATGCCGCAGCGTCGGGCGGGCGAGCGCCTTGACGTCGTCGGGAATCACGTAGTCCCGGCCCGCCAGCCAGGCCCAGGCCCGGCTGGTCGCCTGCAGGGCGGTCGCGCCCCTGGGGGACACGCCCAGGCGCAGCGACGGCGACTGGCGAGTGGCCCGGCACAGGTCCACGATGTAGCCGGTGATCTCGGGTGCCACGGCGACCCGGCCGACCGCGGCACGCGCGGCCGCGAGGTCAGCGGCGCCAGCCACCGGCCTGATGCCTGCCGCAGCGAGGTCACCGGGGTCGAACCCGGCCGCGTGCCGGGCCAGGATGCCGATCTCCTCCTCCCGGCCGGGCACCGCCACGGTCAGCTTGACCAGGAACCTGTCGAGCTGCGCTTCGGGCAGCGGGTAGGTGCCTTCGTACTCGATGGGGTTCTGGGTGGCCGCGACCAGGAACGGCTCGGGCAGCGGGCGCGGGGTACCCTCCACCGAGACCTGGCGTTCCTCCATCGCCTCGAGCAGGGCCGCCTGCGTTTTCGGCGGCGTCCTGTTGATCTCGTCGGCGAGCAGCAGGTTGGTGAAGACCGGCCCCTCGCGGAACTGGAAGAGTGTGGTCTTCGCGTCGTAGATCAGCGAGCCGGTCAGGTCCCCCGGCATCAGGTCGGCGGTGAACTGCACCCGGGCGTTTTGCAGGGAGAGCGCCCCGGCCAGGGACCGGACCAGCAGCGTCTTCGCGACCCCCGGGACGCCTTCCAGCAGGGCGTGACCTCGGCAGAGCAAGCAGATCACCACGCCGGTGACCACTGAGTCCTGGCCGACGACGGCCTTGCCGACCTCGATCCGCACGGCCTCCAGGGCAGAGCGCGGGTCCGCGCCCGCCCCGGACGAGGTTGGGCTGGGCGTTCCCTGGCCGGTCCCGGATGGAGCCGGGCTGGGCGTTCCCGGGCCCGTCCCGGACGGGCCCGGGCTTGCTCCGGGTTCCGGGTAGCCCACCGGGAAGGCCGGGCCGTCAACCCCGGCCGGGGGTTCGGCTGTCACTGGGTCAGCACCTGTCCCTCCAGAGCATCCAGGTCGGTCGCCAGCCGCACCAGCGCCGCATCGTCGCCCGGGACCGGCCCGAACAAGATTGCCCAGATCTCGTCCGCGCCGCGCCCGGTCCGGGTGGCCAGCTCCTGGCAGGCAACCTCCGGCGACGTCCCCTGCGGCAGCCCGAGCCGGGCGGTGATCCGCCCCAGCGCCGCGCTGCGCAAGGCGGCAGCCGCGCGGTCCCGCGCCCGCCGGGACCGGTACAGCCTGCCGTGGCCTTCCACAGTTTCGCAGGCGCGGACCACGGCTGGCAGCGGCTCGGGGATCAGCGGGCCGAGGCGGCGCATCCGCCACAACGCGGTGAGCACCACGACGATGCCGAGCTGGATCACGACGGCGTAGACGGGTGCCGGGATCAGGCTGCTCAGCGACCGCCTGCCGTGGGCGGGCCCGGCAACCGGCGGGCTTGGCACGAGCCAGATGATGCGGGAGGAGGTACTGAGCAGGTTCATGGCGAGCGCGGCGTTGCCACCGCTGCCCAGATACTGGTTGGTCAAGCCGGAGCCAGAGCCCATGACGGTGATGACCCGGCCGGCGGTGGCGTAACGCACCAAAGAGGGGAGGGCGGAGGGGGCGGTGCCGTTGTCCGCCACGCGGTGGGCCGGATAGCAGCGCCACGCCCCCGGCGCGGTGCTGCGCAGTGCCAGGCCGCCCAGGTCCGCGGCGCCAGCCAGCCGGGCGGCGGGCAGGCCGCACTGCGGGGGGACGCTGGCCACGGCCGCGGGCCCGGCCACGGTCACCCCTGGGGCGAGGGCGGCGAGCGCGGCACGGCCTGGTGCCACGATGAGCAGGTCGGCGCGAACGCGGGCCAGGTCGGCAAGCTGGCCGCCGGTGAGCCGGTGCGGGCTGGTGATGACCAGCGTCGTCCCGCTGCCCGCTTGCGCGGTGGCCGTGGCGACCGTGCCCGCCCTGATCACGCTCTGGCCTCGCCCGGTCAGCAGCGCCACCAGGGCGTGCGTACCAGCTGGTCCGGTGTCGTTGGGGTCGAGCACGCCGGTGACCGTCGGCCGCACCTGCAGGAGGGCCACGATCAGCCCGCCGAGGAGGATCAGGATCACCACGGCGGCGGGGCCACGCCACCGCCGCCAGGTGTCCCGCGCCCCCGGGCCTGGCGCGGTGGGCCGGGGACTGACAGGGGCGGACTGGGTGCTGGCAAGGGCGGCGGGCCGGGTTGCGGTGGTCATCGCAGCGTGCCGCCGGCCGGCGCCACGGCGCGCCGCCCGGCGCTGGCCCGGATCCGCGTGTCAAGCTCGGTGACCCGTTCGTAGCCGGGCCGGCTGCCGGGCCGCTGCCCGTAGCGGACCTCATCGAACAGAATCGCGGCACCGCGCAGGTCGGCAGCGTAGGGAGGCAGGGCCTGGCCGGCCTCGGCGGCGAACTCGTCCGCCGTTCGCCCGGTCAGCGGCCGGAGCACACCACGCTCGTCGAGTTCCGCGGCGATGGCCCGCACCCGCTCGCATATCGCCCCGGCGTAATCGCCCGCCTCGGCCAGCCGCGCGGCCGCGCCGCGGTGATCGCTGGCAGTGAGCACCCGGCCCGGCGCGATGAGCTGGCGCGCGCGGCGCTGCGCCCGGGCCACCGGGCCGATCCGGGCCAGGACGATCGAGGCCACGACGACGGCAACCGCGGCCAGCGTGACGACAGCCCACCATCCGCCGGGCAGCCCCTGGGCCGCGCGGAACAGCCTGCCAAGGCCCGACGCGAGCGCGTGCAGAACACGCTGCGTCAGGGACGGCTGCGGATGGTAGACCGGCTTGGCCAGTTCCGTACGGGCCAGCCGCCCCGCCGCCTGCCTGCCCACCAGCGGGATACCGTCGGCCGGACCGGAGCGCAGAGCCGAGGTCGCGGGGATTACCACGCCGGCGGGGGAGGGGGCGCCGGTGGCGCTGCGCCCTGGCCCATCGGCGCGGCCTGGCCGCCGGGCCGCCACAGCGAGGCGAACTCGTCCCCCGTCGGCGCGCCGCCGCTGGCCGCTGCCGTTTGCAGGACCAGGTCGAGCCCCTCCCGGCGCATCCGCAGATCGACGTAGAGCAGGACCGCCACCCCGGCCGAGATCGGGCGCGCCACTGCCCCGGACACAATGCCGCCGATGGCGATGATGACCGCGCCAAGCAAGCTTCCGTTGGTGCCGGGCAGGAACGAGTTCCCGCCGCCGGCCGCCCCGGCGATCAGGGTGAACGGGATCTGCAGTACGCCGGCGGTCACCAGCACGATCAGCCCGGCCAGCAGGCTGATCCCGAACACCCGCCAGAAGCTGCGCTGCACCAGGCGCCATGACCTGGCCAGGGCCCTGGCCGGCCCGTCGCGTTCGAGCACCACGACGGGACCCGCCATCCGGAACATGATCGCCAACCAGATCGTCAGCACCAGCGCGACGATCGCGCCGAGTACCGCAATGCCGCCCACCAGGCCGCCCGGTGCGCCCGCCGCCGCGAGGATGAGCAGCACCAGCACGTAGACGACCCAGATGCCGAGGAGGATGAGCGGGATCAGCAGCGTGGCGCCGATCAGCGCCGGCAGCCGCGGCCGGGCTATTCGCCACGCCTCTCCGGCGGTGATCTTGTGCCCGAGCACGCTGCGCCCGATGACGACCGTGAGCAGGCCGGTAAGCACCGTGTCCACGATGAACGCCAGCACCGCGGTGAGGATCGCGACGGGGACGAAGACCTCCAGGAGGCGGTTCAGCAGGCGGGTGGCCTCGGCGTTGGTGAGGTGCTGTCCCGGCGTGGGCAGCGTCACCGCGCCCAGGTTATGGACCAGGATCAGCGATACCGCCGTGGTGATCACTGCGGAGATCGTCAGCAGCACCGCGGCGACGCCGAGCGTGGCCTTCGGGTTGCGCCTGATGGAGGTAAAGGCTCCGTCCAGGATCTCCCCGACGCCCAGCGGCCGCAGCGGGATAACGCCCGGTTTGGGCGCCTGCGGCTGCCCCGGCCACGTGCCATAGGGGCGCGGGCCATACCCCGGGGGCTGGCCATAACCTCCCTGCTGGCCGTAGCCACCCGGCGGTGGGTAGCCCCCGGCCGGGGGATAGCCGCCTGGAGGTGGGTAGCCGCCCGAAGGCGGGTAACCGGCTGGCGGTGGGTAGCCGGGCTGCCCCTGCGCCCCGGGCTGGCCGTACCAGCCTGGCTGGCCCTGCCCGCCGGGCTGGTCAGCGCCCGGCGATGGCGGAGGAGGCGGCGGGAGGTAACCGCCGGGCTCGCCAGAAGGCGGAAACCAGGGCTGTGGCTGGGCCGCTCCGTTATCAGCCTCGCCAGGACCATTCATGCCCGGGGACGGGTCGTCTGTCATGTTTCTCCTTACCGGCCAGGCGAGTGCCAAGCCGGATCATCCCCGTCTCGTTGGCGCCCATACTCGCATGAAGCGGCCAGCGTATGAAACGGCCCGGTGAACCATTGCGCCCTATCCAGCGCCGGCCCAGGAGGTGGCCCCGGGCTCGACCCGAAGGCCCGGCATGACGCAGACTCGGGCTGTGAGCACCCGCGCGCTGAGCTGGCTCGACCCTCCGGACGGGCCAGCGGTCGTGCTGCTGGACCAGACCAGGTTGCCGGCGCAGGAGGCATACCTAGCCTGCCGCGATATCCCGGCCCTGGATGACGCGATCCGCAGGCTGATAGTCCGCGGCGCACCGCTGCTTGGCCTGGCCGGGGCGTTTGGCGTGGCGCTCGCCGCGTACCGGGGCGACGACGTGGTGGCGGCCGCCGAGCGGCTGAGCCGGTCCCGCCCGACGGCGGTCAACCTGAGCTGGGGGGCCAAGCGCGCGCTCGCGGCCCACCAGGCAGCGCTGCAAGCCGCCCGCGACCGCACCGCAACTTCCTTTGATGCAGAACGGCTGGCGGCACAGGCTGCACTCGCCGAAGCCCAGTCGATTGCGGAGCAGGACGCCGCGGCAAGCGCGGCCATAGCCGGGCACGGGCTGACCTTGCTCCCCGAGGGCGCCCGGATCCTGACCCACTGCAACACCGGTGCCCTGGTGTCGGCGGGTGAGGGCACGGCCTTCGCGATCATCCTGGCCGCGCACCGGTCCGGCCGGCTGGTTCGGCTGTGGGTGGACGAGACCAGGCCGCTGCTGCAAGGGGCCAGGCTGACGGCGTACGAGGCGGCACAAGCCGGGATACCGCACACCGTGCTGCCCGACTCGGCCGCTGCGTCGCTGATGGCCGCGGGGGAGGTGGACATGGTCATCACCGGGGCGGACCGGATCGCCGCGGACGGCAGCGTGGCCAACAAGGTCGGCACCTACGGCCTGGCCGTGCTGGCCCGGCATCATGGCCTGCCCTTCGTGGTCGCCGCGCCGGTGTCCAGCATCGATTTCGCGGCCACCGGCGGGGCGGCCATCGCGGTCGAGCACCGCCCCGGCGAGGAGGTGACCTCCTTCGCCGGAAACGCGGTCGCGCCGCCGGGGAGCACCGCTTACAACCCCGCGTTCGACGTCACCGACGCCACACTGGTGACCGCGCTGGTAACCGAGCGCGGGATTGTCCAGCCCGTCAATGCAGGTACGCTCCATGATCTGGGCGGCACCCCTCAATCTGGAGAGGGTGCCCGAAATGATGTTTCCGTGGAACGATGAGGTCCATGAAAGGACGTGTGCTGGTCGTCGACGACGACGCCGCCCTCTCCGAAATGATCGGCATCATGCTCCGGGGAGAAGGATTCGATCCGACGTTCGTGGCTGATGGTGATCACGCCATACAGGCATTCCGGGAAACTCGCCCCGACCTGGTGCTGCTCGATCTGATGCTGCCAGGCGTGGACGGTATCGATGTGTGCCGGCAGATCCGGACCGAATCCGGCGTCCCGATCGTGATGCTGACCGCTAAGAGCGACACCGTCGATGTCGTGCTGGGGCTTGAGTCCGGCGCGGACGACTACATAGTGAAGCCATTCAAGTCGAAGGAACTGATCGCCCGCGTCCGCGCCCGGTTGCGCCGGACCGAGGATCCGGTGCCGGAGGTGCTCCAGATCGGGGACGTCACCATTGATGTGGCGGGTCATTCGGTGAAGCGGGACGGGATGCCGATCAACCTCACCCCGCTCGAGTTTGACCTGCTGGTGGCGCTGGCCAGGAAACCGCGCCAGGTCTTCACCCGGGAGGTCCTGCTCGAGCAGGTCTGGGGTTACCGGCACGCGGCGGACACCCGGCTGGTCAACGTGCATGTGCAGCGGCTTCGAGCCAAGATTGAGAAGGACCCCGAGCGGCCGGAGATCGTGGTGACCGTGCGGGGCGTGGGCTACAAGGCGGGACCGGCCTGACCGGCGGCCAGGCTGGCAGGAGAGTACCGGCGGTCACCGGTGACCGCCGGCTCGGGGATGAGTCTGGCGAAGAGGTGCCATGAGGAGGGCAGCGGGCAACGGGTCAGCACCAGGCGAGACGCCGAGTTCGGCCGCCCTGGGCGCGACTGCCGTTGACTCCGTCGGCCTGCGGGCTGAACCGGCCCGCGAGGCGCTGAACGGACGAGCCAGCGGGCCGCTCGGCGCGTTGCACGCTCTGTTCGAGGGGGGCGCGGGCTCTGCCAGGTTCGTCGCGCACCGGCTTCCGCCAGCATTCCAGCGGCCGCTGCGAGCCGCCCGGGGACGGGTCATGTCGGTTGCTGGCTGGGTGGCGCGCCGCTGGCACCGGTCGCTGCAACTGCGCGTCATCGGCACCACGCTGGTGGTCTCCGTCGCGGTGGTGGCGATACTCGGCATCTTCCTGATCCAGCAGATCGCCACCGGGTTGCTGAACAGTGAGCGAACATCGGCCCTCACCGAGACCTCGAACGGGCTGACGGCCGCCCAGGACGAGCAGAGCATGCAGGGGCCGAACGGGAGTACTGTGGCCGGGCTGTCCTCACTCGCCAATACTCTGCAGTCGGGCAGCGGGCCGGGTAATCGCTACGACGTCGTGATCTTGCAGCGGGGTACGTCGTCAGCCCTCGGCGGAGTCTTCGCCAACCCCGAGGTATCGCCGGACATTCCCACCCAGCTCCAGAAGGCCGTGACGACTGAGCAGCGGAAAGGCCTGACCAATCTCTTCACGGAGCCGACCACGCTCGTGGCCGCCGACGGAACCCCGCTCGGGCCTGCGCTCGCGGTGGGGGGCCCGCTTAACGGCACCGACCAGCTGTACTACGTGTTCCCACTCACCGAACAGATGCAGACGCTGCACCTCGTGCAGAACACGCTGATCTTGGCTGGTGCCGGTCTTGTGGTGCTGCTGGTGGTGATCGTCTCGCTGGTGACCCGCTGGGTGGTGGTCCCCATTCGCCAGGCGGCGCAGGCGGCAAGCCGGGTATCTGCCGGGAACCTGGACGAGCGGATGGCGGCCCGGGGCACCGACGACCTCGCCGCGCTGGCCAACTCGTTCAACGAGATGGCCGGCAGCCTGCAGGACAAGCTGCGGGAGCTGGAGGAGCTGTCCAACGTGCAGCGGCAGTTCGTCTCGGACGTGTCCCACGAGCTGCGCACGCCGCTGTCCACCATCACGCTCGCGGCGGATGTGATCTTCGGGTCCAAGGGACAGCTGGGCCCCGAGGCCAAGCGGTCCGCCGAACTGCTGCAGGGCCAGCTGGAGCGGTTCGAGGCGCTGCTCGCCGACCTGCTGGAGATCAGCAGGCACGACGCGAACGTGGCCACCCTGGACGCCGAGTCCGCGGATGTGTGTGATCTCGTCCTGCGGGCGGCGGCGGACGCCGAGCAGCTGGCTGCGCGCAAGGGGACGCACATCGACTTCCGGCTGCCGCCGAATCCGTGCATCGCCGAGGTGGATCGGCGGCGGGTGGAGCGGGTCCTGCGCAACCTCCTCGACAACGCGGTGGAGCACGGTGAGGGGCGGGACGTGGTCGTCACGGTCGCGGCGGACCGTGATGCCGTGGCGGTCGCCGTCCGGGATCACGGCTGCGGCATGCGCCCGGGCGAGAGTCAGTTTGTCTTCGACCGGTTCTGGCGTGCCGACCCGGCGCGGGCCCGGACTACCGGCGGGACCGGGCTCGGCCTGGCCATCGCCCTGGAGGATACCCGGCTGCACGGCGGGTGGCTACAAGCCTGGGGCGAGCTCGGTCAAGGCTCGGTCTTCCGGCTGACCCTGCCGCGCACGGCGGCCGGGCAGCTGGCAGGGTCGCCGTTGCCGCTTGTCCCGGACGAGGCCGAGGTGGCCGCGGCCGATGAGATCGTCGGCGTCGTGGACGTCGTGGCCTACCCGGCCGGGCCGGACGGAGAGCGGGTACGGGGGGACGGCGCTGATGAATGACCGGGGATCGCCGCCTGCGCCCGCGGAACGGGTTCCGCTGACATGTCAGCGGCCCGCCAGGGCGTCCCGTTCGGGCGGTGGGGGCGTGGCGGCATTGGCTGCCGGGGTGGCGCTCGTCGTGCTGCTGGCCGGCGGCTGCGCGGCCCTGCCGACCAGTGGCGCGCCGCAATCCGCCCCGCCGCGGCCAGCCTTCGGCGCAGGGAGCGACGGCTGCTGCGGGCTGATCGTCCGGGGCCCGCAACCCGACTGGGGCCCGGAAACGGTCGTGTACGGTTTCCTGCTGGCCAGCGCCAAACCTGCCCACAATTTTGCTCTGGCCAGGGAGTACCTGCTCCCAGGCGCCACCCGCAACTCGTGGCGGCCAAGCTCAGTGGTGACCATCTTCGCCCAGACGCCCAGGGTTTCCCCGCAGTCAGGCCGGCTGAGCCAGCCTGGGGCAGCGACCGTGGTGGTCACCGGCCAGGAAGTGGCCACGCTCAAGGGCGCGCAGTACACGCCGGTGGCCTCCGGCGACCAGCCTACGCCGCAGCGGGACTTCAGTATGACCTCGGTGAACGGGCAGACCCTGATCGCTCGTCTGCCCACCACCGGTCTGTTGCTCACCGAGAACCTCTTCCACCAGGTGTACACGGCGCGGGACCTCTACTACTACGCCGTGCGGAACGGCAGTCTCGTACCCAGCCCGGTATTCGTCCCCGCCGACGCCGACGTCGCGAAAACCCTGGTGGGCTACCTGCTCCACAGTCCTCCCGGAGACCTGCGGAACGCGATGTTGACCGCCTTCCCGCCGGCAGCGAAGCTCGGCCCGGTCCAGGAAGCCCCCGGCAAGACGGCCATCGTCAACATCCGGCTGCCCGCGGGTACCGCCCAGGCCGCATATCTGCCCATGGCCAAGCAGCTTGTCGCGACATTGACCAGCCCCGGATACGGCTCGCCGCTCTTCGAGGCGGTCAAGATGAAGGTCAACGGCAGAGTGTGGTCGCCTCCCCAGGGTGGCCCCGTGCTGACACTCGCCACCCCCAAGTTGAACTTCCCGCACCCGGGCGGCAGTGGGCCGGTCTACTACCTCGGTGGGAATGGCAGCGTCCGGGTGCTGACGCCGCTGGCGGCACGCGGCCAGCCGGTAGCCGGCGAGGCTGGCTCCGGCCAGCTGGCGCTCCACAAGCTTGCCGTGTCGCCGAACCGGAAATATCTGGCCGGGATCGCCGGGCCGGCGAATACCGTCTACGTCGGTGACCTTGAGACCGCCTCCCCGTCAGGTGCGCGGTCTTCGGCCGGGGAGCTTCGCGCTCGCCTCATCGGTTCTGACTTCAGCAGCCTCAGCTGGGACAGCGCCGGCAACTTGTGGGTGGTCGGCCAGATGCACGGCTCGGCCGGAGTTTGGGTGCTGCCGCCCGGCGGCCGGGGCCAGCCAATCCACGTGGACGTGCCCAGAAGTCTGGGTCGCGTGACCGGCCTGCGCATCGCCCCAGACGGGGTACGGGTCGCCATGATCGTGGGCACGAAATCGGCGCATATGGAGCTCGGGTACATCGTGCGCAATGGTCCGGGTTTGTCGATCACGCACCTGGTTCCGCTGGGTCCAGGCCTGTTCTCGGTGTCCGCCTTGACCTGGTTCGACGAGGACCATTTGGTCGCTGCCGCCCGGCTGGGCGCCCCCGCGCCCCAGCTGTGGGAGGTGCCCGTGAACGGGGACAGCGCTACGTCCCTGCACTGGGCGCAGCGGGGGCTGGTGACCTCGATCGCCGCGGCCGGCCGGCAGAACCCGCTGTACCTCACCGTGGGCGGCCAGCTGGAGAAATCGGTGGGACTTGGCGAGTTGTGGACAGCTATCACGGCAGGTAACGCCGCCGAATATCCGGGATAACCGGCCCCCGTGTCCTGACATCTGGCACGGGTCAGCGTACTTTCTTGATATGGCACCCGCCCGGGTCCGTGGTTGCGCCAGGCCGGGTCACCCGCTGTTGGCGGGTGGACCGTCCGGGCAAGCCGATGCCAGCCGCAGGCGAAACGGCCCACGTAAGGCGACTTGTCGTCGACCGATCACGGTGCGGCTTAGAAGTAAGGCCTGCCTCGCCGGGGGATCCGATATCCCCCGGGACCGGGAGAAGGGCAGTAGTGGCGACAGGCTGCGAACCCCTCGGCAGGCGGATGTGGGGACGAAGACCAGGTCGGCCGGGCGGGTGCCGGAACCTTACTCGGGCCGAAGGAGGTTCCCGGCGTGGACATCATCTTCAAGGGTCGGCGGACCGACGTGCAGGAACGATTCCGTGACTACGCGTCGGCCAAGCTAGGCAGGATCGCGAAGCTGGACCACAAGGCGATCAGAGTAGATGTGGAGGTGTCCGCGGAACGCAATCCGCGCCAGGCGGACCGGCGGGAACGCGTCGAGCTGACCATCCGGTCCCGGGGGCCAGCGATCCGCGCCGAGGCCGCGGCGGATGACAAGTACGCCGCGCTCGACAAGGCGCTTGCCAAACTCGAGGAGCGGCTGCGGCGTTCTGGCGACCGGCGTAAGGCAGCCCGGCACGGCGCTCCGCAGGCGAGCCGGGTGCCTGGCTCGCGGGGTGGACCGGGACTCGCGGCGCGGACGGTGGGTGCGCTGACGGGGGCCCTGGGCAACGGCAGCGAGCCGCGGCGCCGCCGAGCGGCGAAGCGGGACGTTGCCGAGGAGCCGGAGTACGCCGATGGTGCGCAGCCCCAGCAGCCCACGGACGGGGCAGAACCGGGGGGCGTCGTGCCCATCCAGATGGAGGGCGACTGCCCGGTCG
The DNA here is from genome assembly GCA_963813395.1 of uncultured Actinomycetes bacterium. Classification (GTDB taxonomy): domain Bacteria; phylum Actinomycetota; class Actinomycetes; order Streptosporangiales; family Streptosporangiaceae; genus DASXKD01. The sequence goes on along the minus strand of CAWEYV010000001.1, from coordinate 49,112 downwards.
TGGTCAGGGAGAAGTTCCACGCCGCCGGGCCGGTCAGCGTCGACCAGGCGCTGCTGGAGATGGAACTCGTGGGGCACGACTTCTACCTGTTCCGGGACGAGCAGTGCGGTCTGCCGAGCGTGGTTTACCGGCGGCGCGGCTACCAGTACGGGCTGATCCGCCTGGTTGAGCAGGCCGGAACGGATAGGGCGGCTACCAGGGGCACGACCTAGCCCGATCACAGCGGCACCCCGGGGTATGCCGCCGCCGGTCTTCGCCCGGTGGCGGGACGTCTGGTCGTGGCCCGACATGTCGCGGGCAGGCCATACGATGAGCGCGCCACACCATGGGCAGCGAAGCGCGGCCCAGGTGTGGCTGATTCCACCGGCGGGCGGAGTGGGCAGGTCAGGGAGGACGTGAGATGGCCGGAGATCCCGGAGCCACCGCAGGGGCAGCAGATGCCCAGCGCGGGCCGGATCCCATCCGGGTGCTGATCGTCGACGATCATGCGCTGTTCCGCCGTGGCCTGGAGATGGTCCTGGCCGAAGAGGCCGACATCGACCTTGTTGGCGAGGCAAGCGATGGGGCCGAGGCGGTCGAAAAAGCCGGTGAGGCGCTGCCCGACGTCGTGCTCATGGACATCCGGATGCCCAGAAGCAGCGGGATCGAGGCCTGCCGGGCCATGAAGGAGGTCGCCCCCAGCACGAAGATCGTGATGCTGACGATCAGCGACGAAGAGGAGGACCTCTTCGAGGCGATCAGGGCTGGGGCGAGCGGTTACCTGCTCAAGGACATCCCGTATGACGAGGTCGCGGACGTGGTGCGCGCCGTGCACGGCGGGCAGTCCCTGATCAACCCGTCGATGGCGGCCAAACTGCTGACCGAGTTCGCGGCGCTGGCCAAGCGGGAGGAGTCGGAGCGGGCCGAGCAGGTGCCCGCACCCCGGCTCACCGAACGGGAGATCGAGGTGCTCAAGCTGGTGGCGCGCGGCATGAACAACCGCGACATCGCCAAGGAGCTGTTCATCTCCGAGAACACCGTGAAGAACCACGTGCGGAACATCCTGGAAAAGCTGCAGATCCACTCCAGGATGGAAGCCGTCATGATCGCGGTCCGCGAGAACCTCATCGAGTTCGGCTAGGGCGTCACGTCAGCGCGGCGTGCAGGCGGCTGGCCAGGTGTGGCGGGCTAACCTGTTCCACCGCGACCGAGGTGCAGCCGACCCACTCGGCGGCCTCCTGAAGCGCCCGGGCCATGGGCTCGGCGGCCGAGGGCGTGTCCAGCGACAGCTGCCGCGCGACGAGGGTCTTCCCGCGGCGCACCGGATCGGCCCGGCCCACCAGCCTCGCCCCCGGCCAGGAGCGGCATCGAGAAGTACCCGTGTATCCGTTTGGGCTTGGGCACGTAGGCCTCGAGGGAGTGCTCGAACCCGAACATCCGGAGCGTGCGCTTGCGGTCCCAGACCAGAGAGTCGAACGGCGAGAGCAGCGTGACCCGGTGCCGGCCGCGGGCGGCCGCCGCCTGCGCCAGCGCGGCCGGGTCGGCCCAGGCATGAACGGGCGCCGCGCCCGCCCCGTCGATCGCGACCGGGGTGAGCCCCGCCGCCAGCGCCGATTCCTCGACCCGCTTGGTGGGCCGGACGTCGGTGCTGCTCAGATGGTTCAGCCGGTGATAGTCGATGATGTCGGCGCGGGCCGCCACGCCGAGCGCACGGGCGGCCACCCCGGCCAGGTGGGCCAGGCATTCCGCGTTGCTCGGATCGCGGTCGAGCAACTCGCCGGGCACGACCCGCTCAGGGAGGTCGTAAACCCGCCGCCAGCCGTCTCTGCGCACGCAGATGGCCTCGCCGACGTCGAGGAGCCACTCCACGGCGATCTTGGTCTCGGACCAGTCCCACCATTCCCCGCCGCCCTTGGCGCCGCCGAGCTGGGTGGCGGTCAGCGGGCCTTCAGCGCGCAGCCGCGCCAGCACCTCGGCGCAGGTCCGCTCGTGGACGCTGTGCCAGCGCCTGCCGCGGGCGCGCAGGGCCCGGCGGCGGAACGCGTAGAACGGCCACTCCTCGATCGGCAGCACGCACGCTGCATGCGACCAGTATTCGAACGCCACCGGCGCGCGTGGGTGCCAGTAGGCGCGTTCGATGCGGTCCCGCGGGATGGGGCCGAGCCGGGCGTAGGCGACCAGCTCGTGCGAGCGGGCGAGCACGCTGATCGTGTCCAGCTGAACCGCGCCAAGCCGGCGCAGCATCCCTGGGACCCCGCCGCGCCGCCCCTCGCTGCCCAGGAAGCCCTGGGCGCGCAGGGTCATCCGCCGCGCATCGTCCCGGGACAGAAGCAACTCGGGAATGGGTGGTGCGGGAGTGGCCACAAGCACGTGAGCTTAGTGATCCTCTACGACATTCCGGCCCGGGACCGGCGGAATGCGCGGGGCCGCGAGGCGCGGAGGTTGGTCCGGCGTGCTGGTGTTTAGTACCAGTCGTCAAAGATGCGGGTGGCCAGTGCCAGCAGCCCGCCGACCGCGGCCAGTCCCAGCGAGGCCCAGAACAGCCACCAAGTCGGGCCGAAAATCAAGGCGAGGCCGCCGATCAGGAACGCCGCCATGATGATGGAGACGGCCACCCAGGACACCGGACGGCCGTGGAACGGCTCGGGTGGCGTCCATTCGGTGCTGGCCTGGCTGAGCTGGCTGCCTTCCGTGGAAACGCCAGCCACGGCGCCCGAACCCAGCTGGTCCGCCATGCCGCTGCTCCTCTCGGGTGCGCGTCCCCTCGGGTGCGCGTGTTCGTCGGTCTGCGGCCTGTGCTGCCGCCGCGTCCGTTAAGCCTATTGTGGCGGTGCCAGCCTAGTGGTGCACGCCGGCCCCGGCCCAAGGGCCCGGCGGCCTGGGCCAGGAGCGGCCCGGCCGGGCAGCGGGTGACCTGCCCTCCCGCCGTCCGGTCTGGGGCGCGGGGGGGCGTCTTCAGGGTGGTACATGGGGAGCGTCTGCGGTCAAGGCTCGGCTTCGCCAGCGGACTCGCCTACGATGACTGAAGGACAACAGGCCGGCACAAAGCCGGGCCGGTTCCCGTTGTCAAGATGGCAGGCTAAGGCGGGCAGGCCGCGATCGTTCACCGCCAGAACATCCGCGAGGAGCGCGACGAGAAGTGCCAGTAATCATCGACAGAGTCCTGCGCGCGGGCGAGGGCGCGACCCTGCGCAGGCTCAAGCGCATCGCCGATCAGGTCAACTCGATCGAAGAGGACTTCGCTCCGCTCAGCGACGCCGAGCTGCGCGCCATGACGGACCAGTTCCGGGAGCGCCTGGAAGCCGGCGAAACACTCGACGAGCTCCTGCCCGAGGCGTTCGCCACCGTCCGTGAGGCAGCCCAGCGGACGCTCGGCCAGCGGCATTTCGACGTCCAGATCATGGGCGGTGCCGCATTGCACAGCGGGAACATCGCCGAGATGCGCACCGGTGAAGGCAAGACGCTGGTCGCCACGCTGCCCTCGTATCTCAACGCGCTGGCCCGCAAGGGCGTGCACGTCGTCACGGTCAACGACTACCTGGCCAAGCGCGACGCCGAGTGGATGGGCCGGATTCACCGCTTCCTCGGCCTCGATGTCGGCGTCATCCTCGCCCAGATGACGCCCGACGAGCGCCGCAAGCAGTACGCCGCGGACATCACCTACGGCACCAACAATGAGTTCGGCTTCGACTACCTCCGCGACAACATGGCCTGGGGGCTCGAGGAGTGCGTCCAGCGCGGCCACGTCTACGCGATCGTGGACGAGGTTGACTCGATCCTCATCGACGAGGCACGGACCCCGCTGATCATCAGCGGCCCGGCCGAGCAGAGTGCTCGGTGGTACACCGAGTTCGCCAAGATCGCCCCGCGGCTGCGCAAGTCGGAGGAGGAAGACGACGGCGGCGACTACGAGGTCGACGAGAAGAAGCGCACGGTAGGCGTGCTCGAATCCGGCGTGGAGAAGGTCGAGGACTGGCTCGGCATCGACAACCTCTACGACTCGGTCAACACCCCCCTGGTCAGCTTCCTCAACAACGCGATCAAGGCCAAGGAACTGTACAAGCGGGACAAGGACTACGTCGTGATGAACGGCGAGGTCCTCATCGTGGACGAGTTCACCGGCCGGATCCTGCACGGCCGCCGGTACAACGAGGGCATGCACCAGGCCATTGAGGCCAAAGAAGGCGTGACGATCCAGAACGAGAACCAGACGCTGGCCACGATCACGCTGCAGAACTACTTCCGGCTTTACGGCAAGCTCGCCGGCATGACCGGGACGGCGCAGACCGAGGCGAACGAGTTCGCCCAGATCTACAAGCTCGGCGTGGTTCCCATCCCCACCAACAAGCCGATGATCCGGGCCGACCAGCCCGACGTCGTCTACCAGACCGCGACCGCCAAGTTCGAAGCGGTCGTGGACGACCTGGCCGAGCGTCACAACGACGGCCAGCCGGTGCTGGTGGGCACGACCAGCGTGGAGAAGTCTGAAGTCCTGTCCCGGCTGCTCAAGCACCGCGGTGTCCCGCACGAGGTGCTGAACGCGAAGAACCACGAGCGTGAGGCCGCGATCGTGGCCCAGGCCGGGCGCAAGGGCGCGATCACGGTGGCGACCAACATGGCCGGCCGTGGCACCGACATCATGCTCGGCGGGAACCCCGAGTTCATCGCCGACCTGGAACTGCACCAGCGTGGCCTGTCCCCGGTGGAGACCCCGGAGGACTACGAGAAGGCCTGGCCCGAGGCGGTCGACAAGGCCAAGCGCGCGGTCGCCGAGGAGCACGAGGAAGTCGTGGGGCTCGGCGGCCTGTACGTGCTCGGTACCGAACGGCACGAGTCACGCCGGATCGACAACCAGTTGCGCGGCCGGTCGGGGCGGCAGGGCGACCCGGGCGAGTCCCGGTTCTACCTGTCCCTCGAAGACGACCTGATGCGGATGTTCAACTCCGACAAGGTCGCGCACTTCATGGAGTGGCTGAAGACGCCCCCCGAGGTGCCGATCGAGTCCAAGGCGGTGTCCCGCTCGATCAGGTCCGCGCAGACGCAGGTCGAGCAGCAGAACTTTGAGATCCGCAAGGACGTGCTCAAGTACGACGACGTGCTGAACCGGCAGCGCAAGGTCATCTACGAGGAGCGGCGCAGGGTGCTGGAGGGAGCCGACCTGCACGAGCAGATCCGCGACATGATCGACGAGGTGGTCACGGCTTACGTCAGCGGCGCGACCAGCGAGGGCTTCCCGGAGGAATGGGACCTCGACATGCTGTGGACCGCGTTCGGTCAGCTCTACCAGCCCACGCTGACCGTCGCCGACGTGGAGGAGGAGGTCGGCGGCGAGCGGGCCGGCCTGTCCCGCGAGTTCCTTGTCGAGACCATCAGGGCCGACGCCCAGGTGGCCTACGACCGCCGCGAAGAGGAACTCACCGGCGACGTCATGCGGGAACTGGAGCGCAGGGTGGTGCTGTCGGTGCTCGACCGCAAGTGGCGCGAGCACCTCTACGAGATGGACTACCTGCGGGAGGGCATCGGGTTGCGGGCGATGGCCCAGCGCGACCCGCTGATCGAGTACCAGCGTGAGGGTTACGACCTGTTCAACAGCATGATGGAGGGCATCAAGGAGGAGTCGGTCGGCAACCTGTTCAACCTCCAGGTCGAAGTCCAGCAGAACCCGATCATGGAAGAGGCCGACGGCAACGGCTCGGCAGCCCTGGCAGCCCCGGCAGCCCCAGCCACCGGCGGTCAGGCTCCGCCGACAGGCCGTCATGCCCGCGGCCCGGCCAAGCCAAGCCCGGCGCGTGGCGCACCCGCCGACGGCGCTGCCAACGGCACGGCGGGCAGCCCTACCGCGGGGGACGCCGAACCGGGACCGCAGGTGGTTGCCAAGGGGCTCAGCCGCCCGCAGCAGCCCAGCCGGCTCTCCTACAGCGCGCCAAGCGCGGACGGGGGCGGCCAGGTGGAGCGGCGAACCGAGGCGGCCGGGAGCGACAAGTTCGCCAAGGTCGGGCGCAACGCCCCCTGCCCCTGCGGCTCGGGCAAGAAGTACAAGGTCTGCCACGGCGACCCGCGCAACCGCGCCGAAGGCTAATCGGGATCGGCCGCTTGGGGGAGGGCCGCTCAGGCGGCCTCGATGGCAGTGCACAGCCAGCGCGGCGTCTCGGGCTGGCGGCCGCCGTTCCGCCGCTGCGGGCCTGCTTGCGGGCGCGAGCCGGTCCGCTCCAGGCGCACGGCGAGCGCCCTGACCCGTACCCCGAACCCGACCACAACGGTCATCTCCATCACGTCCGAGGTCGGATGGTAGGTGACCACCCGGCGCACCCGTGGCTGCTGCCCGGACGCAAGCTGCGGGCCGAGGCGCTCGATGTGCCGGCGGGCCATCTCGGTGGTCCACGGCACAATCTGGCCCGGCGGGCGTGAGCCGGCCAGGGTCTCCGCCAGCACCTGGGCGAACCGGCTCGGCCAGCCGGGGAACGTGCCCGGCGGCGGGACCGGGGGCTCAGCGGGACGGCCCGCGCCGCTCTGGTTCGCGGGTGCGCTGCTGGCCAGCAGCTTTAGCGGCGTGCCGGGCGAAACCTCGGTGTCGTAGGGCGGGGCCGGATCGGGAATCCGGCACAGCCGGACCGCCACGGGATCGGGCAATGGCCTGCGCCCGCCGGGTCCGCTCGGGCACCCCTGCTCCCCAGGAGCAGGCGGCCGGAGGTCGCCAAGGATGGCGGGGTGGTGGGTTGTTGGCTCGGCTGGTGGGCTTTGTGCCGGGCCGGTGCCGGGGTCGTGGGGGTCCGGGGGCTCGTGCCCCCGGGTTGGTGTCGCGGCCTTCGGCGTAGGCGGCCTGAGGTCGTCAGGCGTGGCGGGGTGGTGGGTTGTTGGCTCGGCTGGTGGGCTTTGTGCCGGGCCGGTGCCGGGGTCGTGGGGGTCCGGGGGCTCGTGCCCCCGGGTTGGTGTCGCGGCCCTCGGCGTAGGCGGCCTGAGGACGCCAAGCATGACGGGGTGCTCGGGCATGGGACCTCCCGTTGTCAGCATCAGATTGCGCGTGCGAATGCGGCCTGCTGATCCCCTCCGCCACCGTGGCGGCTGCGCTGGTCCTTGTTCTACCGGGCCGGGGTGACATTTTCGCCAGCCAGCACGCTTGCCGGCCGCCCGCCCTACCCGGTGAGATACCACGCAACCAGCATTGATGCCGCTTTCCGATGGGGCCGCACGCTGCGTTCTGCTGCATCGTTGTGAACCCAGTGCGGACGGTCACGGCAGGGGAATGCCGCATGGGAACCTCTGGTTGAGTCTTGAGCGGGTGACAACCAAACCCGCACGTCACAACCCAGGAGAATTACCGTGTCGCTGCCTCCGCTCGTTTCCCCAGCTGACGACCTGAGCGTGGACGAGGTCCGGCGTTACTCCCGGCACCTGATCATCCCGGACGTTGGCAAGACCGGTCAGCGGCGGCTCAAGAACGCCAAGGTCCTGGTTGTCGGCGCCGGCGGGCTCGGTTCCCCGGCGCTGATGTACCTGGCCGCGGCGGGTGTCGGCACGCTGGGCATCGTCGATTTCGACGTGGTGGACGAGTCGAACCTGCAGCGCCAGATCATTCACGGCCAGGCCGACGTCGGCAGGCCCAAGGCCGTGTCCGCGAAGGAGACCATCAACCAGATCAACCCGCTGGTCAAGGTCATCCTGCACGAGGAACGGCTGGACTCCGACAACGCGATGCAGATCTTTGCCGATTACGATCTCATCGTCGACGGCACCGACAACTTCGCCACCCGTTACCTGGTCAACGATGCCTGCGTGCTGCTCGGCAAGCCCTACGTATGGGGCTCGATCTACCGCTTCGACGGTCAGGCAAGCGTGTTCTGGGCCGAGCATGGGCCGTGCTACCGCTGCCTGTACCCCGAGCCGCCGCCGCCAGGGATGGTGCCCTCCTGCGCCGAGGGCGGGGTGCTCGGCGTGCTGTGCGGCACCATCGGCTCGATCCAGGTCAATGAGGCGATCAAGGTCATCACCGGGATCGGCGAGCCCATGGTCGGCCGGCTGATGGTCTACGACGCCCTGGAAATGTCGTTCCGCTCGGTCAAGGTCAGGAAAGACCCCGAGTGCCCGGTCTGCGGTAAGAACCCCACGATCACCGAACTGATCGACTACGAAGAGTTCTGCGGCGTGGTCTCCGAGGATGCCGCCCAGGCGGCGGCTGGCTCGACGATCTCGGCCAGGGAACTCAAGGCCATGCTGGACGACGGCGACAACATTTTCCTCGTGGACGTGAGGGAGCCCAACGAGTACGAGATCGTCTCCATCCCCGGCGCGACCCTGATCCCCAAGGGAGAGTTCCTGTCCGGCGCCGCGCTGGAACGCCTGCCGCAGGACAAGCGGATCGTGCTGCACTGCAAGAGCGGGATGCGTTCAGCCGAATGCCTTGCCGTGGTGCAGAACGCGGGCTTCTCCGACGCGGTGCACGTGGGCGGGGGAGTGCTCGCCTGGATCAGTCAGGTGGATCCGTCGCTGCCCGGGTACTGATCGGCGCAGCCGGATTACTGGCCGCGCTGCCGGAGGCTGACGAGCGCTGCCGGGTGCTGACCAGCAAGCCCGCGGAAAGTGACTCTGCGCGCCCGGCCGCAGTGGCGGCCGGGCAGCCCAGCCGGACAGGCCGTACGATTCCGGTGTGACGATGCGGGACGGGCTCGGCGACGGCCGCCCTGAGCCGGGCGGAAATGGGGCGGTCCCGCCATGGCAGATGCCCGGCTCGGGGGAGCCGGGTCAGGCCAGTGTCAATCCTCCGTACCGTCCGGTGCCCGGCGCCGGCCACCGGGCGCAGGCCGCCTCCTCGTCGCGGGCCCGGCGGCAGGCGGTGGCTGCGGCTGCTGCTCCTGCTCGGGCTGTTCGCCGGGGCGGCCGGGCTGGTCCTGTCGGTCAGCGGCGTCGTGATCCAGCTCGTGCCGCGCACCTTCACCGCGGCGCAACGCGACCAGATCGTGTCCTGGGAGATCGGGAAGCGCTGGCGGGAGTGGCCAGCCGGGCAGATCTTCCCGTCAGCAATCGCGTATTCGCTGCCCGCGCGGGCGTTCGGCGGCGGGCATGCGCTGTCCTTGACCGCCCAGCGGGTAGGCATCGCGCCGCAGGCCAACTGCCGGGACGCTGCGGAACGAGCGGCCGCCGGGGTGCTCGCCAAGCACGGCTGCCTGGGAGTGCTCAGGGCGACCTACGAAGATACGACTCAGACCCTTGCGGTGACCGTCGGCGTCGCCGTGCTGCCCGCGATGTCGGCGGCACGGGAATCGGCTGCGGCCTTGGGCACCGGCGGCGATCCGCGATCGGGGATCAAGGCTGTGTCGTTCCGCCGCACCACGACCGCCCACTTCGGCGACCGGAGCCAGAAGCTGTGGTGGGATCGGACCGCCGGCCCCTACCTCGTGCTGGCCACGGTCGGCTACGCCGATGGCAGGCCATGGATCGCCCGCGGGCATGACACCTACACCGAGGACGAACTGCTCGGCCTGGCGTCCGGAGCGGGCCAGCGGATAGCGGCGGCCCTCAGCACCGCGCCGCCGGCGCCGCACTGCCCAGGGAGCCCGGCATGCTGAGGTGGCCGCGCCGGCTGCTGGCCGGCCTGTCTGGCAGCGCTGATAGCAGCGCCTGCTGTCGCGGTCGGTACCGCTGGCGTGGCGCAGGCCGACGCCGTCCGCGCGCAAGAGCTTTGGGTGCTTAACGCTATTGACGTGCCCACCGTGTGGCAGACGACGATGGGTCACGGGGTGACTGTCGCCGTGATCGACAGCGGCGTGAACGGAGACGTTTCCGACCTGGCCGGGTCGGTGACAAACGGCCGCGATTTCACCGGCGTGAGCACCCCCGCGTCCAACCCGCACTGGGGGGTGCACGGGACCTGGATGGCTTCCCTCATCGCCGGGCACGGCCATCCGGCGGGCAGCTCGAGCGGGATCATCGGGGTGGCGCCACAGGCTCACATCCTGTCGATCCGCGCGGTCACCGACCAGCGGGACCCGGGAGACCGGCGCTACGAGCATGAATCAGAGACGCACGTTCAGAAGGAGCTGGCCGGCGCCATCGGTTACGCGGTGAAGAACCACGTCCAGGTGATCAGCATGTCCCTGGGCTACCAGGGCGCCAGCCTGCCGGTCCGCGTCGCCATCAAGAACGCTCTCGGCAAAGGCATCGTGGTGGTCGCCTCCTCCGGCAACTCGGGCGGCGCGAGCAGTTCGCACGGCGGGAACGCCCCCTATTCGTTCCCGGCCGACTACCCCGGCGTCCTCGGCGTGGGCGCGGTGGACCGCAGCGGGGCGCCCGCGCACTTCTCCAGCAACAACCTGTCGGTGCAGGTGGCGGCCCCCGGGGTAAAGGTGCCCGCGCAGGGCAGGGACGGGCAGTACTGGCTGGTCAGCGGCACGAGCCCGGCGTGTGCCCTGACCGCCGGGGTGGCCGCCCTGATCAAGTCCCGCTATCCGGCGCTGCCGCCCGCCCTGGTCGTGCAGGCCATCACGGCCAGCACGTGGCACCGGCCGCACGGCGGATACGACGAGGAAGTCGGGTACGGCACCGTGAACGCGGTGGCCGCACTGAAGATGGCGGCGCGGCTGATGCACGATTCCGGTACCGGTCAGGGGCCGGCCGCGGCGTTCCGGTTCGGTGGCGGGCCGTCTGCCATCCAGCCGGTCCCGGTGGCCCCACGAGGTACCCGGCAGCTGATCGTCGACATCATGCTGGCGCTGGCGTGCCTGGCGCTGCTGGCGGGGTCGGCGTTCTGGCTCATCGTCACCCGTGGCGGGCCCGCGGACGCAACCATGCCCGCGCAGCCCGCCGCTGGCCCGCCGGTGCGTTACGGCCCGCCAGCCGGATACCAGCCACCAGCCGGCTGACGGCCCGCCGCCGAACTACGGTCCGCCGTCCGGTCCCTCGGCCGGTTACGGTCCGCCGTCCGGTTACGGTCCGCCGTCCAGTCCGCCGGTCGGCTACGGTCCGCCGTCCAGTCCGCCGGCCGGTTACGGTCCGCCGTCCAGTCCGCCGGCCGGTTACGGTCCGCCGTCCGGGCCGCCAGCTGGTTACGGGCCGCCGTCGGGGTATGGGCCGCCGTCCCGGCCCCCCGCTGGCAATGGGCCGCCGTCCGGCCCGGAACCGTCAGAGGGATCGGGGGAAGGGCCGCCGCTCTCCGGCGATACCCGGCCCACGCCGGGCCAGTGGTGACCGCCCACCCGCCGGTCTACGCCGAGCGGGTGCTCGAGGTCACCGAGCGCATCCCGCCGGGCCGGGTGATGTCTTACGGCGATATCGCCGAGTACCTGGGCGAGGGCGGCCCGCGTCAGGTAGGGCGGGTCATGTCGCAGTGGGGTGGCGGCGTGGCCTGGTGGCGGGTGATCCATGCCGACGGATCGTTCCTGGCCGGCCACGAGCGTGAGGCGCTAGGCCACTACTTGGAAGAGGGAACCCCGTTGCGCCGCACCCGCGATGGAGCCGTAGCCGGCGTGAACATGCGCCAGGCCCGCTGGCCGGACCACCCCTAACACCGCCTCCGGCGCCCCGCTCCCCGCCCGCCATCCCGCTCCCCGCCCGCCGTCCCGCTCCCCGCCCGCCGTCCCACCATCCCGGCGCACGCCGTCCCACCATCCCGGCGCACGCCATCCCGCCATCCCGGCGCACGCCGACGATCATGATCAAGACGACATATCCTCAGAAACGCACGGTTTGGCGCCCGGATTGTCCGATTCGGGCGTGCGGAAACGAGGATATGTGTCGGCGGCGGCGCTCACCGGATGGGGTTCCGCTCAGCCGCCGGTGAGCAAGCCATGTATCTAGCGCAGGGGTTCTTACTCCGTATTACGAACAACGACAAAATCGGGGGCGCCGGGCATCCGGGGGACGTCCGGACCAGGCGGTGCCGCTGTCTACGGGGGACTTCAGCATGCCGTTGTGACCGTGGGCTTTGGTGCTGTGCCTGCGTCTGGGGCCGCGGGCCGCCGCAGAGGGAGGAAAACCCATGAAACTGCGCATGCACGCTCGCTGGCGGATCCTCGCTGCCGGGGCGGTCGCCTGCACCGCGGCGCTCGTTCCCGCCGCCGCGCTGGCCTCGCCCGGTGCGCCAGTGGGCGCTGCCCACGCCGGCACACCAGCGTGCCCGACGTCAGAGCTCGATGTGTGGCTGAACACGCAAGGCAACGGTGCGGCCGGCACGAGCTACTACCAGCTGGAATTCACCAACCTGTCCGGGAGTTCCTGCACGCTGTTCGGCTACCCCGGTGTCTCCGCGGTCAGCCTGACCGGCACGCAAATAGGCAATGCGGCGTTCCGCGATCAGAGCTTCAGGCCACACCTGGTGACCCTCGCCAACGGCGCCACTGCGACGGCCATAGTTGGCATCACCCAGGTCAGCATCTTCCCGAAGGCCCAGTGCAAGCCGGTCACGGCCGCGGGCCTGCGGGTGTACCCGCCCGGCCAGACCGCGTCGAGGATCGTGCCATTCCCCTTCGGGGCCTGCTCGAAGACCGGCACCGACTACCTCCGCATCATGACCGTCCGGTAGCAGCCCGGCTGTTCCGCGGTCTCCACTGACGCCGGGTACTTCGCCGACATCGCGGCCTCTCGACAAGCGAGGCATCCGGTCAGAGGCGGGGCACCGGGCCAGCGCGCCTGGTTCCCCGCCTCGCATTTGTCAGGCCGCGGCATCGCTCTCCGTTATCGTTGCCCGGACGCTGCAAATCCGCGCGGAATGTCAGAGGCTTCTGCTGGAATGCCGTACGACATGAACAGGCAACTACCGGCCTATCACCTCGTCCGTCCGCCCGCCGCGCCGGACGAGGCCCCGGTGCTGGACAGGGCGCAGCAGGCGGTAGTGGACCACGCGGGCCAGCCATTGCTGGTCCTGGCCGGGCCCGGCACCGGGAAGACCACGGCGATCGTGGAAACCGTGGTGGACCGCATCACCCGCCGCGGCGTCGACCCCGAGCGGATGCTTGTGCTGACCTTCAGCCGCAAGGCCGCCGAGGAGCTGAGGGAGCGGATCACCGCGCGGTTGCACCGGACCACCCGCGAGCCCCTTGCCCTCACCTTCCACAGCTATGCGTATGCGCTCGTGCGCCGCGAGTTCGCGCTGACCGGCGATGAACCGCCCACCTTGCTGTCCGGCCCGGAGCAGTTGCTTGAGGTACGGCGCCTGCTGCGTGGCGAGGCCGAGGATGGCGGTACCCGCTGGCCGGTGCGGTTGCGGCCCGCGCTGGCCACCCGTGGCTTCGCCGCGGAACTGCGGGACTTCCTTCTGCGCGCGGCCGAGCGCGGGCTGGACGGGCCCGCGCTGGCCCGGCTGGGCCGGCGCCTGGGCCGGGACGACTGGGAAGCTTCCGGTGGCTTCCTGGCACGGTACGCGGCCCGGTTCGACCTGGCCCCGGTTCCTTCCTACGACTACGCGGAGATCATCAGGATCGCCGCGTCGCTGCTGTCCCGCGGGGCGGTTCGTGAGCGGGAGCGGAAGGCGTACGACGTGGTCCTGGTCGACGAATACCAGGACACCGACCCGGCTCAGGAGGAGTTGCTGCACGCCCTGGCCGGTGACGGCCGGGAGCTGATCGTGGTCGGCGACCCGGACCAGTCGATTTACGCGTTCCGTGGCGCGGATGTCAGCGCGATCATGCGGTTTCCCGACCGGTTCCGCACCCCTGACGAACGGCCCGCCCCGGTCATCGCCCTGCGCACCTGCCGGCGCAGCGGCCCGGCCCTGCTGGCGGCGTCCCGCCGGGTCGCGGCCAGGCTCCCGGCGGTGCTGGCGGCCGCGCCGGGCGCCCTAGCCACCGGGCCGGGTGGCCCAGTTCTGAGGCCTGCCGCCCACGACACCGATCCGGCAGCGCCGGACCCCGGGCCGCCCAGCTCGGCCGTGGGACCTGCTGCCTCGGGGCAGGCGGCCGGTCATCGCGACCTGCGGCCGCTGCCATCTGTGTCGCCGGGGACGCTGCGCATCGCCATCGCGTCCAGCGCCAGCCAGGAAGCCACCATGGTCGCCGATGCCCTCCGCCGCGCCCACCTGCACGACCACGTGCCCTGGTCATCCATGGCGGTACTGGTCAGGTCGGTGATCCGTCAGGTACCACTGTTGCGCCGGGCGCTGGCCGCCGCCGGGGTGCCCGTCGCCATCGCCGGTGATGAGCTGCCGCTCGAAGCCGAACCGGGGGTCCGGCCGCTGCTCCTCCTGCTGCGCTGCGCGCTGCGCCCCGGCACCTTGGACGAGGACGCGGCGACGGAACTGCTGGCTGGGCCGCTTGGCGGAACCGACGCCCTGGGCCTGCGCAGGCTACGCCGTAGCCTGCGCGCTGCGGCCCATGCCGCGGGCGAGGACGCGCCGGAGCAGCCGTTGGCCGCCGTGCTGGCCGATCCCCGGGAGCTGACGTTGCTGCACGGCCACGCGGCCGACTCCGCGCGCCGGGTCGCCGGCCTGCTGAGGCTCGTGCGCGAGACGGCGGAGCAGGGCAACGCGCATGAGGTGCTGTGGGCGGTGTGGGATGCCAGCGGCCTGGCCGAGGTGTGGCAGACGGCGAGCGCCGCGGGCGGAGCCCCGGGTGCCGCGGCTGACCGGGATCTCGACGCGGTCTGTGCGCTGTTCGACGCCGCGGCCCGGTTCACCGCGAAGCTGCCTCCGGGGGCAGCCTCGCTCTTCCTGGACAGCATGTCCGGCCAGGAGATCGCCGGCGACACCCTGGCGCAGCGGGCCCCGCAGGGTGATGCGGTCCGCATCCTGACCGCGCACCGGGCGAAGGGTCTTGAGTGGGACGTCGTGGTGGTGGCCGGGGTCCAGGAGGGCATCTGGCCGGATCTGCGGATGCGCTCGTCCCTGCTCGGCATGGACGAACTGGTGGACGCCGCCACGGGAGCCCAGGCGGCTGAGGCAGGCACCGATGCCGCGGTCGCTGCCCTTGCGTCCAAGCTCCTCGACGAGGAACGCAGGCTGTTCTACGTCGCGGTTACCCGGGCCCGCCGCACTCTCGTTGTGACCGCATCAGGCAACGACGAAGGCCAGGAACGGCCGTCGCGTTTCCTGGCCGAACTCGCCGGCGACGAGGTCGAGATCGAGGATGTGGCCGGGGCCGCGCCGCGCTGGCTGTCGCTGCCTGCGCTCACCGCCGACCTGCGCCGGGCAGCCGCCGACCAGGCACTCCCGCCCGCGCTGCGCGAGGCCGCCGCGGCCCAGCTGGCCCGGCTGGCGGCCGCCGGGGTGCGAGGTGCCCACCCGCGCTACTGGTACCTGCTCACCACGCTGTCCGACCCGGGACCGCTGACCGCCGCGGCGGACGGCGTGCTGGCCCGGCTGTCGCCGTCGCAGGTGGAGTCGTTCCACCGGTGCGGGCTGCGCTGGCTGCTGGAAACCGCCGCGGGCGCGGGTTCTTCGGACGTGATCCGGCACTTCGGCGTTCTCATCCACGCCGCGGCGGTGCTCGCCGCCACCGGGGCTGACGGTCTCCATATCGACGAGCGCATCGACGACATCTGGCATCACCTCGACTTCGGCAGCCCCTGGTTCAGTGAGAAAGAACGCGAGCGGGCCCGCGTCATGGTGAGCAAGTTCCTCGCCTGGCACAAAGAGAACCCACGGGACCTGGTCGCGGTCGAGCAGCCGCTGCGCGCCCGGATAGGCGCGGTCGAGATCAGGGGCCAGGTGGACCGGCTGGAGAAGGACCCCCAAGGGCGGGCCGTCGTCGTGGACCTGAAGACCGGGTCGACCCCGGTGCCAAGCGCGGACCTGGACCGGCACGCTCAGCTGGGCGTGTATCAGCTGGCGGTGCTGCTCGGCGCGTTCGAACGGTACGGCCTGATCGAACCGGGCGGCGCGGAACTGGTCCAGGTGGGCAACGCCAGCCTGTCCGCCCGTGTCCGGGTGCAGCCGCAGCGCGCACTGCCCGATGACCCGGACCCCGAATGGGCCAGGGAGCTGGTCGAAACCGTGGCCGCGGGCATGGCCGGGCCGTTGTTCCAGGCGAAGGTGAACCCTGGCTGCCGTACCTGCCCGGTCAGGTCCTGCTGCCCAGTGCATGCCGAAGGCGGGCAGGTGACCCCGTGAGCGCGCTGGACCAGGTGACCGGGGCTGCTGCCGCGCAACCGCAGGAGCCAGGCCGGATCAGGTACAGCCCGGCCCACCTGGCGCGCCTGCTCGGCCTGCCCGAGCCCACCGCCGAACAGGCGGCGGTGATCAGCGCGCCCATGGAGCCGCTGTCGGTCATCGCCGGCGCGGGGTCCGGCAAGAGCGAGACCATGGCCGCCCGCCTGGTATGGCTGGTGGCCAACGGCATGGTCAGGCCGGAGCGGGTACTCGGCCTGACCTTCACCCGCAAGGCAGCGGCCGAACTCGGGCAGCGGGTACGGGCCAGGCTGGACGGGCTGCGCCGAGCGGGTCTCGGCGTGGCGGGCAGCGCGTCGGCCGCCGATCATGCGGCTCCCCCTGCGCCGGGTACGGCGGCCGGTCGTGGCGCACAAGGCCGCGCAGCCGGGGGTACGGCAGCAGGCGGTGCGGTACCGGGTGGGCAAGCCGCCGCAGGCCAGCCGGGCGAGAGAGAAGGCAGCCTGCTGGACGGTGAGCCGGTCGTCTCCACCTATCACTCCTATGCCGCCCGGCTGGTCGCGGACCATGCGCTGCGGGAGGCGCTAGAGCCGTCGGTGCGCCTGATCACCCCGGCGGTCGCGTGGCAGACGGCGGCCCGGGTGGTCGCCGCCTATGCCGGGCCGATGGACGCGGTGCACTGGGGCCCGCAGTCGGTCACGGCGGCCGTGCTCGACCTGGCCGGCGAACTCACCGAGCACCTCTGCGGCCCCGATAACGTCTACCAGGTCGGTGACTGGCTTGAGGCGGCAAGCCGGGCACTGCCCGGCCGGATGCCCGCTCAGGTCCGGAAGATCCTTGACTGCCAGCGGACCCGGGAGCAGTTGCTGCCCATGGTGTCCGGCTACGTCGCGGCTAAAGCGGCGCGTGAGGTGATGGACTACGGCGACCAGGTGGCGCTGGCCGCGCGGATCGCAACCAGGCACCCCGAAGTGGGCGCGATGGAGCGCGCCAGGTACCAGGTGGTACTGCTGGACGAGTTCCAGGACACCAGCCACGCCCAGCTGGTCCTGTTGCGGGCGCTGTTCGGCGGTGGCCATCCGGTGACCGCGGTGGGCGACCCGTGCCAGTCGATCTACGGCTGGCGCGGGGCCAGCGCGGGCAACCTCACCCGCTTCTCCCAAGAGTTTCCCGCGGGTACCCGTCCGGCCAGGGTCACCATGCTGGCTACCAGCTTCCGCAACACCGAGCGGGTCCTCGAGGTAGCGGCCGCGCTGCAGCAGGACCTGCGGGAGCAGGCGCCGGACGTGCCCAGGCTGGTCCCGCCGGCGGAGCGGGCCGGCCGCGGCGCGGTGGTGTGCGCGCTCCTGGAAACCGCCGCAGACGAGGCCCGCTGGGTGGCCGGCCAGGTTGCGGAGGTACTGGGATCGCCGCCAGGCATCGCGCCCGACGGTAAGCCCTGGCCCGGGCAACGACCGGGGCTCCGGGTCCAGCCGTCCGACATCGCGGTGCTGTGCCGGAAACGGGCACAGTTCCCGCTGTTGCGCACGGCGATCGAGGCGAAGGGTATCCCGGTCGAAGTCGTCGGCCTCGGCGGGCTGCTCACCGTGCCCGAGGTCGCCGACATCGTGGCCACCCTGCGGGTGCTCCACGACCCGACCGCATCCGGCTCGCTGGCCCGGTTGCTCACCGGGCCACGCTGGCGGATCGGGCCACGGGATCTCGTCGCCCTGGGCAGGCGCGCCCGGGCGCTTGCCCGCGAGTCGCGCGAGCAGCCGCCGACCGCGGATTCGCAGCAGCGGCGTGGCACCCGGGATTCGTACGCGCCGGATGAGCCGGCCAGCCCCGGACCGGCAGCGGCTGGCGTAGCAGGGGCGGGGGGCGCTGCCGTTCGGCATGAGGATGCTTTGGCGCAGGCGGTGACCGACTTGACCGCGGATCCCGGCAGCCTGGTAGAGGCGCTGGATGATCTCGGCGACGCGGGCGTCTATTCGGCGCAGGCCTACCAGCGGTTCAGCGCGCTCGCGGCCGAGCTGCGGGTCTTGCGCGGGCACGTGGCGCGGGCCCTGCCCGACCTGGTGGGTGAGGTGGAGCGGGTGCTCGGGCTGGACATCGAGGTGGCGGCCCAGCCATGGCGGGACCCCACCGCCGCCCGCGCCGACCTTGACGCGTTCGCGGACGCGGCGGCGGCCTTCGCCGACGACGAGGAGGAGCCCACGCTCGGCGCGTTCCTCGCCTACCTCACCGCGGCGGAAGCGGAGGAGTTCGGCCTGGAGTCCGGCCAGCCGAGCGGGGCGAACGCGGTCACGCTCACCACCGTGCACGCGGCCAAGGGACTGCAGTGGACCGCCGTTATCGTGCCGGGGCTGGCCGCTGGCGTGCGGGCCCAGGTGTTTCCCGCCAAGCCCCGAGTCACCACCCGGTGGACCGAGAATGCCCGGCTGCTTCCGTTCAGCCTGCGCGGAGACGCGGCAGACCTGCCCGTGCTGGCGGACCTGACGGAGAACTCGCGGACCGGATTCACCCGCGCTTGCTCGGCTCGCGAGCTGGCCGAGGAGCGGCGGCTCGCGTACGTGGCGGTAACCCGGGCCGCGTTCTGGGTTGCCTGCAGCGGCTACTGGTGGGGTGATGCCGCGTCCCCGCTCGGCCCTTCGGTGTTCCTGGAGGAGGTGCGCGCCGTCTGCGCAGACGGCGCCGGGACGATCGCGCACTGGACGCCGCCTCCCGACGAGGATGCGCAGAACCCGGCGCTGGCCGAGCCCGCGACCCTGTCGTGGCCGGCGGATCAGGCAGGCCCGCGCCATGCGGCGGTGCGCGAGGCCGCCGCTATGGTCGAACGTGCCCTGGAAGCCGCCGAAATCAGCGCCGAGCCAGCGGACGGCGTCGGCGGGCACCAGGGTGACCAAGCCGGCGGTGACGACGGCCCGGGCGAGACGGACCGGGTGCTGGCGCGCGCGTGGGCTCGCGATACCGACCTGCTGCTCGCGGAACTGTCGCGGCGGCGCGGCGGCGCGGCGACCGAAGTCTGGCTGCCCGGCAGGCTGGCGGTGTCGTCGCTCGTGGCGATGTCCGCTGACCCGGCCAGGCTGGCCCAGCAGATCCGCCTGCCGATGCCCCGCCCGCCGGCACCGCAGGCCCAGCGCGGGACCGCGTTCCACCTGTGGCTGGAGCAACGGTTCGGGCAGCAGCGGCTGATCGACCCCGAGGACCTGCTGGGGGCGGCCGATGACCAGCCCGATGACGCTGATGAGGCAGACCTCGCTCTGCTCAGAGAGCGGTTCGAGGAAGGGGAGTGGGCGAACCGCTGGCCGGTTGACGTGGAAGTGCCGTTCGAGACCCTCATCGGGGGCAGGACCGTCCGCGGGCGGATCGATGCGGTGTTCGCCGATCCGCACGGCGGCGGTTACGACGTGATCGACTGGAAGACCGGCCAGCCGCCGGCCTCACCGGCCGACCTGAGCGCCGCCGCCGTTCAGCTCGCGGCCTACCGGGTGGCCTGGGCGCGGCTGGCCCGGGTGCCGCTCGACCTGGTCCGGGCCGGTTTTTACTACGTGCGTCACGACCTGACGCTGCGGCCCGCGGACTTGCTCGACGATGCCGGGCTGGCCGCGCTGGTCGAGGGGGTCCCGCCCGCGGGATGACCCCGCCGCCCGGACGAGCTGACGGTCCGGCCGGCGGCCTTCCACCGCCTATCCGGCCAGGTGGCGTTCCAGGCTGTCCATCTTCGTGGTGAGCGCGCCGGTGACGCCGGGGCGGATGTCGGCCTTGAGTACCACGCTGACCCGCGGTGCCTTCGCAGCGACCGCGTCGATCGCCTGCTTGACCACGGTCATCACCTCGTCCCAGTCGCCCTCGACGGTGGTGAACATGGCATCGGTGTGGTTGGGCAGCCCGCTCTCGCGGACAACGCGCACCGCGTCCGCGACGTACTCTGCGACGCCCTCACCAACTCCCAGCGGGGTGACCGAGAATGCGACAAGCATTGGGTTCCTCCCTGATGGCGCGGGCTGGGCCGACGGCAGGGCAGCGCGGGCAGGCCAGCAGCTAGCCGGGCCCACGCCCGCTGGTCAGGACACGATATCCGGACCGGCTGGCGGTATGCGGAGGAGAGACCAACGGGAACCCGGGTGAGAATCTGCGGACGCATGGCTAGCCTGGCGCGGTGGCAGCAGATGTGCAGGCGCTCCGGCTGCGGCCGCTGCGCAAGGATGACCAGGAAGCCTTCGCCGCCGGGCACGCCGCGATGACCGGTGACGGGTTCACATTCGGCATCGGCTACCAGCCGGGGATGCCGTGGGATACCTACCTCACTGCGCTGGAGGATCACCGGCACGGGCGTAACTTGCCGCCGCGTTTCGTACCGGGCACGTTCCTGGTGGCCGACGTCGCCGGGCAGATCGTCGGCCGGACGTCCATCCGCTTCGAGCTCAACGACTTCCTGCTCCGCGAGGGGGGCCACATCGGCTACGGCGTGCTCCCGCAGCACCGGCGGCGCGGCCACGCGACCGAGATCCTCCGGCAGAGCCTGATCATCGCGCGGGCCGAGGGAGTCGACCGGGTGCTGGTGACCTGCGACGAAGACAACGTCGGGTCGAGAACCGTCATCGAATCATGCGGCGGCGAACTGGAGTCAGTCGTGGATACCGGCGCCGGCCCGCCCAAACGCCGGTACTGGATCGACTGAGCGCTCACCCGGTAGCCCGGCACGATCTCCCGGCGGCCCGGTCCTGGCCAGGCGTACCAGCAGCAGCCAGGCGGCCAGGCCCGCCGGGTACACGAAGTAACCCACCCGGCTGGCGGGCGCCAGCCCGAACAGCAGTGTCAGCCCCAGGACCAGCCGCCAGCCCGCGGCCTGGGCGTCCTTGGGCGGCCGGATGATCAGCGATGCCGTTACCGCGATACCCGCCACCGCCATCAGCGCGAGGGCGGTCCAATGCCCCCAGGTCCCCATGCTCGCGAGCAGGTGGCCTGGCAGCTGGCTCGCCGCCGGGCTGGCGACCTTGGCCAGCCCGAGCGGGTACAGGATGGTGTTCGCCACGGTGGCTGCGGGGTGCGCAGCCACAACCGGGCCGTCGGTGACCACGATCAGGCCAGCCACTGCCATCATGAAGCCGCCGGCGGCACGCCAGCCACCGTGGCGAACGAGCGGGATCAGGGCCACCGCCAGGGCCGGCCAGGCGGTCGCCTTCATGGCCGCGGCCAGGCCGAGCGCCAGCCCGGCAGCCACCGGCCAGCGCCACTGGCCCGGCCCGGCCCGGCCCGCCAGCGCCAGGCCAAGGCACACCAGCCCCAGAACGGGCAGGTCGTCCCCGCCGACAGCGAGCGGCAGCGCGACCACCGGAGACGCGGCGACCAGCAGGGTCCACCAGGCGGCACGCCGTACGCCCGCGACCCGCAGCGCCGCCCCGAACGTGATCACGAACGCGATGCCGAACCAGATTCGCGGATCGGAAAGGAGCCCCCCGGCCAGCGCACGCGGCATTCCAAAGGCGATCAGCGCCGGCAGGTACGGGTCGTAGGCCAGCCAGTTGTGCGCGGCCGCGAGCACGGCTGGGCTGGAATAGGGCGTCCCCGTCTGCACGAGCATGTGGGCAGAACGGATGATGACGTGCACCTCTGGTTGCGCCAGCCCGGTCGCAACCATCCAGGCGAGCGGGGCGAGCAGGGCACCGGCCAGGCTGACCAGCGCGGCGAGTGTGGCGCCGCGGCGGCGGGCTGCCACGGCGATCACGGCGGATACTGTGTAGCTGACGGCGGCCAGTTCGCCCCACAGGCGTTCTGGAGCGTTGACGCTGACCAGTGCCGTGATGACGGCAAAGATCGCGGACAGGCCGAACAGGGTGGCCACCCATTCCCGCCGGATCACGGCGAGCGTCACGGCGGCGAGGTCCCTGCCCGGTACCTGCTGCAGGCCCTGGCGGAGGGAGTGGCCGGGATCGTGGACCGCGCCAAGCTCACCAGCGCTGGGCGCGATGCCGGTGCGTTCCAGCACCCGGGCCTGGGTCGGTGTCATGGCTCCCGACGTTATTGCCTCGGGCCGGGGAAGGTCGTCATCCCCCGGAGTGATCTGCTACCAGCCCGCAGGACTACCTCTGTGCCCCGTAGCGGGCCGGGCTGCCCGTCTGTGGCAACGCAGCTTACCCTAGGGGCATGCGAGCGGAAGGCTGGTACCAGGACCCGTACGGACTCCATACCGATCGCTGGTTCTCCGACGGCCAGCCCACGGACCTGGTCCGGGATGGCAAGGTGGAGTCCCGCGATGCACCCCCCTCGGCCACATTCTCCGGGCCGCTGGTCGAGTCGGTTGAAGTGCCACTGGAGGAGGGGCTCGACCTCAGACGGGCGGATGAGGCCGAATCCGGGCGGCCGGTCGGCACCGTCAAGCAAATCTGGGCCGGCATCGAAACGGCAGCCTCCGGTGGCCTGGGCCCCGGCGGCGACCCGGATCCCGACTGAGTCACCGGCTCCACCTGGCTGGGTCACCGGCTCCACCTGGCTGGGTCACCGGCCCCACCCGGCTGGGTCGGGACCACCCACCCGTATCCGGGCGATGTTGGCGGGCGTGCGCGTGCCCAGTGCCCACTGGGACTAGAGTGCACGGGGTCAACATCGGGTGGGAGGCGATCACGGTCATGGATGCCCGTGACTACGTACAGGAGCAAGCGGCCGGATTCTTCGGCGATCTCAAGGAATGGCTGGCTATTCCGTCGGTCTCCGCGGACCCCGGCCACCGTGGCGACGTGCGGGCCTCCGCGGACTGGCTGGCCGCCCACCTGCGCATGACCGGCTTCCCGCAGGTAGAGATCTGGGAGACCGGGACCGCGGACGAGCCGGGGCTGCCAGCGGTCTTCGCCCGCTGGCCGGCCGCGGACCCCGCCGCGCCTACCGTGTGCGTCTACGGGCATCACGACGTTCAGCCCGTCGACCCGGTGAGCGAGTGGGACTTCCCGCCATTCGAGGCGACCCAGATTGGCGACGTGCTGCTGGGCCGCGGCGCCTCCGACGACAAAGGCCAGGTGCTGTTGCACGCACTCGGGCTGCGTGCCTGCCTGGCGGCCTCCGGGGCGAGCGCGCCGCCGGTCACCATCAAGCTGCTGATCGAGGGGGAGGAAGAGTCCGGCTCGCCGCACTTCGCCCAGCTCCTGGCCGACCGGGCCGACCGGCTGGCCTGCGACGTGATCGTTGTATCCGATACCACCATGTGGGCCGCTGACGTGCCGTCCCTGTGCACCGGGATGCGCGGGCTGACCACCACGGAGATCACGTTGCGGGGCCCCGATACCGACCTGCACTCGGGCTCGTTCGGCGGCGGCGTGCCGAACCCGTTGCACGCCATGGCCGAGCTGCTTGCGGGCCTGCACGACCACGACGGCCGGGTCACCCTGCCGGGGTTCTACGACACCGTGGTGAACCTGACGCCGAAGGAGCGCGAACTGTTCGCCCGGCTGCCGTTCGACGAGAAGGTGTGGCTTGCCGACGCCGGGCACAGCCAGGCCGTCGCGGGCGAGTCCGGGTACACCACCCTGGAACGGATCTGGGCCAGGCCCACGGCCGAGATCAACGGCATGTGGGGCGGCTACACCGGTCCCGGGCCGAAGACCATCGTGCCGCGTGAGGCTCACGCCAGGGTGTCGTTCCGCCTGGTCGCCGACCAGGATCCGGCGCAGGTGCTGACCGGGCTGCAGGAGTACGTGGCCACCCATACGCCGCGCGGGATCGAAGCCGCCGTCACGTCCGACGGCCCCGGTGTGCGGCCGTGCTCGGCACCCATGGATTCGCCCGCGGTCCAGGCGGGCAAGCGAGCGGTCGAGCGCGCGTTCGGCACCGAAGCGCTGTTCACCAGGGAGGGAGGCAGCGGCCCGGAGGCCGATCTCGCCGAGATCCTGGCCGCCCCGCTGGTTTTCATCGCGGCCGGCCTGAACTCCGACCGCATCCACGCGCCCAACGAGAAGGTCGAGATGGGCATGCTGCTCAAGGGCGCGGAAGCGGTGGCATACCTGTGGCAGGAACTAGCCCTGACGGCGGAGGTCAGCCCCGGCGCGGGCACGCGGTGAACCCGGGCGGTGCTGGCCCGGGGGAGCGTCCCCCCGGAACCCTCCGGGGGCCAGAAGGCCCCGGTGACTCTGTCACCGGGGCCTTGGCCGCTGAGGACGCTGACGGGGTACTCACTGGGCTGGCACTTGCCCGCGGCACCGTCGACCGGGCCAGCGCCAGGCGCGACGACACCGAGTGGCTCGCTGCCGCGTGGGCGGACGAGCGCACCCGGGTACTGGTCCTGGATGGTGCCCAGGCGCTGGTCCGGTTCGGTGGCGATGCGGCCGAACTCGTTTTCGTGCCGCCGGGCCAGGCGCCCGAAGGGGTCAGGTTCCTGCTGGGCGTGGACGATGCGGGTGTCGCCTATTTCGCCGTCGCCGGTCCCAAAGGCGGCCTTGGGGCCGGCCCGCTCCCCGTGCCCGGCTCCGCGCCCGAGGCGCCGCCCGCACCAGGAGTGCGGCCCGCCGGGCTGCGCGAGGCCGGGACACTGCTCGGCGACCGCGACGTCGGGCTGTTCACCCACGCGGTCGCGCTGGCCAACTGGCACGCAACGCATACCCGTTGCCCGCGGGACGGCACGCCCACCGAACCGGTCAGCGCGGGCCATGCCCGGCGTTGCCCTACCGACGGAAGCGAGCACTTTCCCCGGGTGGACCCGGCAGTGATCATGCTGGTCACCGACGACGATGACCGTTGCCTGCTGGCGCGCAACCGGCGCTGGCCGCCGCGGCGGGTCTCCATCCTGGCCGGGTTCGTGGAACCGGGCGAGTCGGTGGAGCAGGCGCTCGTCCGCGAGGTCAGCGAGGAAACCGGGCTGGCGGTCAGCGATATCCGCTACGTCGGCAGCCAGCCGTGGCCGTTCCCGCAGAGCCTGATGCTCGGGTTCCGGGCCCGGGCACACGGCAAGCAGGAGATCCGGGTGGACGGGGAGGAGATCGCCGAGGCCCGTTGGTTCAGCCGGCAGCAGTTGCGGGCCGCGGTCGGAACCGGGGAGGTGCTGCTGCCGCCCCCGGTATCCATCGCCCACCGGATCATCGAGTCCTGGTACGGCGGGAGCCTGCCCGGCTCGTGGTGACCCGCCGGCCGCCGATCACATCCCGCCCCGGCCGCTCGTGCTGGATCGGCGTTGTGCTGGGGATAATCCGGGCTGGGACCGGACCAAACCCAGCGAGAACGGATTCTGGGCTATGCCGGGGCTAGCTGACGGACCGCTTCGGCTTCGTCCGTCCCGGGAGCGGGGACGACCATGATGACCGGCGTGTCCAGCCCGCTTGCCCGGTACTCGGCCACCCGGTCCCGGCACGCGCCGGGATCCCCGTGCACCACCAGTTCGTCCACGACCTTGTCCGGAACCAGTTCGAGTGCGCGCTTGCGGTCCCCGGCGGCCCACGCCTCCTGCATCGGCCGCAGGATCTCGCCCCGGCCCAGCCACTCGTGGAAGGCGGCGTAGGCGGGCACCGTCAGGTAGGCGGCGATCAGCCGGCGGCCGATGGCCCGGGCGGTTCCGGCATCGGCGGTCGGGCAGACGAACAACCGGGCGACCAGCTCGCAGTCCGGCCCGGCCACCGCGCGCACCGTCGGCACATCAGCGGGGGAGAGCCAGTTGGTGATCGCCGCGTCCGCGTGCGTGGCGGCGAGCCGAACCATGCCGGGCCGCAGCGCGGCAAGCGCCAGCCCTGGCGGCTGCGCCGGGGGCGGATCGAGGCGGAAGCCGGAGACCGAGAACGTCTCGTACTGCTCGGTCACCTTCTCCCCGGCCAGCGCGGCCCGCAGGAACCGCAACGTGTCCCGGGCCCGCTGGTAGGGCCGGGCGAGTTCGAGGCCGTTCCAGTCCTCGACGATCACCGGCGAGGAAACCCCGATGCCCAGCACGAACCGCCCCGGCGCCAGGCTCGCGCAGGTAGCCGCGTCCATCGCGAGCAGGGCGGGCCCGCGGGTGAAGATCCCCGCGATCGCCGTGCCGAACCGCAGGCCGCTGGTCCACTGGGCAGCTACCGCCAGCGGGGTGAACGCGTCCGTGCCGTTGACCTCGCTCGACCAGGCGTCGGTGTAGCCGAGGCCGGGCAGGGCGGCTACCAGATCGCGCTGGTCTGCCACTGCCATGCTGCGCAGCGGCAGCGTGATTCCCCATCTCGGCGTCGATCCCATTCGCAACCTCCGTGAGCGCGGAACGTCATGGACGGACCCACGACGACAAAAGGATGTCGTGAGGAGACCCAGCACGACAAACGGGGGCGGGACCAGCGGCGGCCAGCGACCCCTGGGGCCCGGTTATCCTGGATCGTTGAAGCAGGTATCCAAAACGAGAGCAGTGCTCTTGACAATCGAGCCGCCATAGAGAACACTGTTCTATGTCAAGAGCGTCGCTCTCTAACCAAGGAGTCACCATGAACGCCGAGAGCCAGCCGCACTACCAGCAGCCCGGTCCCTCGACCCGCGTCTTCAACTCCGCGGTGGCGGGCCTGACCAAGATGGGGATCAGCGTCTACGGCTCGCGGGTACTGGCCGTGCGCGGCCGCAAGTCGGGGGAGTGGCGGACCACCCCGGTGAACCCGCTGACCTTCGAGGGTGAGCGGTATCTGGTTTCTCCCCGTGGTAACACGCAATGGGTTCGCAACATGCGGGTGTCCGGCGGTGGTGAGCTACGGGTCGGCCGGCGGGTGGAGGAGTTCACCGCCACCGAGGTGCCGGTCGAGGACCGGCCGCGCCTGCTGCGGGCCTACCTCAAGAAGTGGAAGTTCGAGGTCGGCGTGTTCTTCCAGGGTGTCGGCCCTGACTCGCCCGACGACAAGCTGCTGGCCATCGCCCCGGACCACCCGGTCTTCCGGATCAAGTGATGGCCGGCGACCCGGGCGCGGCCGGGATGCGCTGGCTATGGAGCCAGGTGGCAAGCAGCGGCGATAGCGGCGGCCCGCCACCGCGCCGCGTCCGTGATCAATGTGACAACGATCAGCGACTATGCCCATGGATGTGGCAACGATCACTTTCCCGGGCAAGGGGCGCCCAGGACGCAACGGCTGGATGACTGCAGTGGTCAGCGTGGACAGTCAGCCGACGAGGGCCAGGGTCGCGCCGGAGTCGTCGAGGAGCCGGTGGTGACCGGGGAAGGCCGGGAACGGTTGGCGCGGCCCGGTAACCCGGGCCCGCGGGCCGTCCGGCCCGGCCAGCGTCATCCCTTCCGCCCCGATGGCGATCAGCTCGCCGTCGCTCTTGAGCAGGACCGGCCCATCCCGCCGGGCGGAGATGGCCACCCGCCCGGCGCGCAGGCCGTCGAGCACCGCGGACGGTTCGTCCGCGGTGCACTCGACCCAGGTGGTGGGGGTGCCCAGGGCCACGATGTCGCTGGGCCTGTGCCAGTCGCTGCCGCCCACGGGGATCGCGCCCGGATCCCAGGCCAGCCACCAGGCCAGCGGAGTGGTCCAGCGCAGGTCCAGCCAGCTCCAGTGCCAGACCTCGGCCAGCGGGGGGCGGCCGGTCATCGGCAGCGTCCAGCTCAGCTCGCCGCCAATCGGGTGGTTGACCGAGAGCAGGCCGCCGAGCCGTTGGGTGTGCGCGAGCCACGCATCGGCCGGCTCGCGGAAATCCACCCAGCCGATGTCGCCGAGCGCCCCGGCGTGCCCGCCGCTGGTGGTGACCTCCTGGCCGGGCACCAGGGTGACCCCGTACCGGGCGCTGGCACCGGGCAGTTCGGGATGATGGCTGATCGTGTTGTGATCGGTGATCGCGAGGAAGTCCAGCCCGGCGCTCGCCGCCAGCAGGGCCAGGCCGGGCACGGTCAGCCCGCCGTCGGAGTGCACTGTGTGCGAGTGCAGATCGCCGGCGAGCCAGCGGCGCCCCGGCGCCGCGGGCAGCGCCCGGCGCGGTAGCCGGTTCCCGCCGGTCAGCGGGGGCGGCGCCGGCGGCGGCGCCGGCGGTGACAACCGTCCCGGGGTGCTGCTCACCTCGGCCGTCACCCGGTACTCGGCCCCGTCGGCGGGAAGCTTGTAGATGCCGATCATCACCTGCCAGGTGCCCGGCTCGAGTTCGCCCGCCAGATACCCCGGCGTGGCGGCCGCCGGGGTGATCACGAACTCCCGCCGTGCGCCGCCGGACCAGCCACGGAACCCCGCCGGGCCGAGGCAGCCGAGATCGAGAACGCAGCCCGGAGCGCCATAGGCCAGTTCCACCCGGAGCGCATGCGCTCCCGGCGGCACCTCGACCGGCAGGTAGTGCCAGGCAGAGGCGATTCGGTCGGCCAGGGTCCACCGGCCATGATGCGTGGTGACGGGCATCCCTCCATCCGACCAGATCCCGGGCACTGCATTGGACGCCCGCCCGGCCCCGGATGGGCAGATATGTGCCCAGGTAGGATGGGATGTTCCAGAGTTGCAAATAGATTGCAGATGCATATAAGTCGCGATTACGATCCGGCCATGGACTCGCCCGCGCTGGCTTACCGCCGCAGGCTCCGGGCGCTGGTCCGCCCCGGCCCGCACGACGCGGAGATCCTGCGGCTGGCGATCCCCGCGTTCGGCGCGCTGGTCGCCGAGCCACTGTTCCTGCTCGGCGACTCGGCCATCGTTGGCCGGATCGGCACCGTCCCCCTAGGCAGCCTCGGCGTGGCCAGCCAGGCGCTGACCACGCTGGTCAACATCTCGATCTTCCTGGCCTATGGGACCACCGCCGCGGTCGCCCGGCAACTGGGCGCCGGGAACCGGCAGGCAGCCATCCGGCAGGGCATCGACGGGCTGTGGCTGGCCGCGCTGATCGGCCTGGTCGTGCTCGGCGCCGGGTGGCCGCTCGCGCACCCTATCGTGCAGGCGTTCGGCGCCTCCCCGGCGGTCACCGCCGGAGCAGTCACCTACCTGCGGATCAGCCTGCTCGGGGCGCCCGCCATGCTCGCCGTGATGGCCGGTACCGGGGTGCTCCGCGGCCTCCAGGACACCCGGACCCCACTGGCCGTCGCGGTCTGCGCCAGCACGGTCAATATCGTTCTGAATGCAATCTTTGTCCTTGGCTTTGGCTGGGGCCTGGCCGGGTCGGCCTGGGGGACCGCCCTGGTGCAGAACGCGGCCGGGCTCACCTACCTGGCGGTCGTGGCGCGGGGGGCGCGGCGGGCCGGGGTGGCGCTGCGGGCCGACGGGCCCGGGCTGCGCAGCGCGGCGTTCGCGGGCGCGTCGCTGGTGATGCGCACGCTCGCCTTGCAGGCGGTGCTCGTGCTCACCACGGCGCTCGCGGCCCGGATGGGCGACGACGCGATCGCCGCACACCAAATCGCCTTCCGCCTCTGGGGCTTCCTGGCGCTGGCGCTGGACGCGATCGCCATCGCCGGGCAGGCGATCACCGGTAAGTACCTGGGCGCCGGCGACGTAGCGGGCGCCCGGGCGGCGACCGCGCGGATGATCGCCTGGGGCGCGATCTACGGGATCTTCTTCGGTGCCTTCCTGCTGGCGGTACGCCCGTTTCTGCCCAGCGTCTTCGCGGCAACGCCCCCGGTGGCGCAACTCCTGCTCGCGGTCCTTTTGATCGTCGCCGTGCAGCAGCCGGTGGCCGGCGTGGTGTTCGTGCTCGACGGAGTGCTGATCGGTGCCGGGGACCAGGACTATCTCGCCCTGGCCGGGCTCGCCACGCTGGTGGTGTTCATCATCGCTGCGGCCTGCGTGCATGCCCTGGGCGGGGGCCTGGTCGCGCTCTGGCTCGCGTACAGCGTGTGGCTGGTAGCCAGGTTCGTCACGCTGACGCTGCGGGCCCGCGGCTCCGCCTGGCTGGTCACCGGCGCCACCCGCTAAGCCCCGGCCCACTCCTTCAGGAATGACAGCCACGACAAACGGATGCGTTTGACTCTGCCCTTGGGGTAAGCCGCAGCATCGGGTACACCGGGCAGGGTGCCCGGTGCGTGAGGAGGTCCGGCGTGGGGCTGCTGTCGATCGGGGCGTTCGCCAGGTCCGCCCGGCTGTCGCCGAAGGCGCTGCGGCTCTATGACGAGCTCGGCCTGCTCCGGCCCGCGTTCGTAGACCCGGCATCGGGATACCGGTTCTACGACCCGGCCCAGCTGGAGCAGGCCCGGCTGGTGGCCTGGCTCCGCCGGCTCGGCATGCCGCTGGCCCGGATCCAGGTCGTCTGCGAGCTTGCCCCCGCGCAGGCCGCGCAGGAGGTCGCCGCCTACTGGTCGCAGGTCGAAGCCGACACCGCCAGCCGGCGGGACCTGGCCGCCTTCCTCATCGCCTCGCTGTCGGGAAGGACCGTCATGCCAGCTCCACACGAAACCCTCGCTATCCGCTACGCGGCACGATCAGACATCGGCCTGGTCCGGCAGAGCAACCAGGACGCGGCGTACGCGGGCACGCGCCTGCTCGCGGTGGCCGACGGAACGGGCAGCGGCGGGCAAGAGGCCAGCACGGCCGTGATCGACGCGCTGAAGCCGCTGGAGGCCGCCCTCCCCGCGGGAGACCTGCTCAACGCGCTGGAGGACGCCGTGCAGCAGGCCAATACGGCTGTGGGGAGCATCGCCGGCGCGGCCTTGGATGAGCACGCCACAGGCAGTACGGTGACCGCGATGATCTTGTCCGGCTCCCAGCTGGCCCTGGTTCACGTCGGGGACTGCCGGGCCTACCTGCTGCGGAACGGTGAGCTGTTCCAGATCACCCACGATCACACGGTGGTGCAGTCGCTGATCGACGAGGGCAAGATCACCCCCGAAGAGGCGGGCTCCCATCCGCAGCGGTCGCTACTGTTGCGGGCCATCGACGGCAGTGCCGGAGTGCAGACCGACACCTCGCTGCACGACGCGCTGGCCGGCGACAGGTACCTGCTCTGCTCCGACGGCCTGAGCACGGTGATCACCACGCAGGCCATCCAGGACACGCTGCGCGGTTCCGGCGACCCCGACCAGGCGGTCCAGCGGCTGATCGAGGCGGCCAACGCGGCCGGCGGCCCCGACAACGTCTCCTGCGTCGTCGCCGACATAGTCCCGCTCACCTAGTACCGCGCGTTCGGGCACGGGTTCGCCCGGCTGAACATAGGCACCTCGCCCGAGCTGATCGAAGAGGCGGTCCCCCCAATGGCCTCAGCCTGCTGACCCGGCGCTGGCCGCAGACCGGAGGACATCGCGGGTCAGTTCCAGCTGGCCGAGGTGCTGGGTGACCTCCTCGAGCACGTGCAGCAGGGCGCTGCCCTGGCTGAGGAGTTCCAGTTCGTCCGGGCTCATCCCCGGGTGCGGGCCACGGGGCGGGGCGCTGGGCCGGCCCCGGCCGCGTCCATGCGAAAGGTCTCCTTGGCCTGCTGCGCCGCCTCGATCAGGGCGGCGACCGGACCGGCGGCGCGGAACTCCGCATCCCGGTCCCGCTCAACGGCCCGTCCGGCTACCACCTGCCCGCCCCAGAACTCCATCACCCCGAGGCAGTGCCGCAAGATCGCGTATGGCGAGTTCGCCCCGGGCAGGGCAGGCCGGCGGTTGGCCAGGTCGTCGCCGAGGCCGCCGACGATGTCCGCCATCTGGTCCACGGTGCGGTCCACGTAGCTGACAAGCTCGTCTACCGAGATTCCCACCTGGTCATCATGCCGTACGGAGCTGGCTCCTGACCTGCGCGGAGATGAGTTCGTTGCATGCCCGGGGTTGGGTTGTTTATCCGTTATGCAAGGAATGTGCTGTCTATTCATGACGAGACCCGCATGTCAGGCTGTTGAGAAGGCCATCCCCCAAGGGTCAGGACATGGAGGGGCCGCATGGGCAGGGACGTTCCGGCGATCGTGGTCAGTCATGCCGATAGGCGTCGCTACCGGGAAAAAGTGCGCAGATGCCTCGATGTCTTCGCCCGGATGCTGCAGGAGTCACGGTTCACCGACGGCACGGAACAGGTCGGGCTGGAGGTCGAATTCAACCTGGTGGACCAGGCCGGCAGCCCGTTCATGCGCAACGCCGACGTGCTCGCCGCGATCGGCGACCCCGGCTGGAGTCCCGAACTAGGCCGCTTCAACGTCGAAGTCAACCTGCCACCCCGGCCGCTGACCGGGGACGCGCTGGCCACGCTGGAGCGGCTGATGGAGGGCAGCTACAACCACGCCGACCAGCGGGCCAGGGAGTCGGGCGCCAGGCTGGCCATGATCGGCATCCTGCCCAGCTTGCGCGAGCATCACGCCACCGAGGAGGCGATGTCGCCCAACCCCAGGTACCGCCTGCTGAACGAGCAGATCTGTGCGGCCCGGGGCGAGGAGATGCAGATATTCATCGAGGGGCCCGAGCGGCTGCTGACCCATGTCGCCAGCATCATGCCCGAGGCCGCCTGCACCAGCGTCCAGTGTCACCTGCAGGTCAGTCCCGAGATGTTCGGCAGCTACTGGAACGCCGCACAGGCCGTGGCGGGGGTACAGGTCGCGGTCGCCGCGAACTCGCCGTACCTGTTCGGCAGGGAACTCTGGCAGGAGACCAGGATCCCGCTGTTCGAGCAGGCCATCGACACCCGGCCGGAAGAGCTGGAGGTGCAGGGGGTACGTCCCAGGGTCTGGTTCGGGGAACGGTGGATCACCTCGGTGTTCGACCTGTTCGAGGAGAACCTTCGTTACTTCCCCGCGCTCCTGCCGCTGTGCGAGGACGAGGACCCCGTCGCCGAGCTCAACGGCGGCGGCATCCCTGAGCTGGCCGAGCTGACGCTGCACAACGGCACCGTCTACCGGTGGAACCGGCCCGTCTACGCCGTGGATGGCGGTGAGCCCCACCTGCGGGTGGAAAACCGGGTGCTGCCCGCCGGGCCGACCGTCACCGACGTCATCGCCAACGCCGCCTTCTACTACGGCATGGTGCACATGCTCGCCGAGGCGGAACGGCCGATCTGGTCGCAGATGTCCTTCGCCGCCGCCCGCGACAACCTGGTGGAGGCGTCCCGGCACGGGCTCGAGGGACGGCTGTACTGGCCCGGCCTGGGTGAGGTTCCCGCGGCCGAGCTGATCCTGCGCCGGCTGCTGCCGCTGGCCTACGACGGCCTGTGCCTGCGTGGCGTCGACACCATGGCGGCGGAACGATTGCTCGGGGTGATCGAGCAGCGCTGCCTGACCGGCCGTACCGGGGCAACGTGGCAAACCGGCACCGTGCACGCGCTGGAAGAGCGGAGCGGGCTCGACCGGGACACCGCGCTGCTCGAGATGACCCAGCGGTACCTCAAGTTCATGCAGACCGGCGAACCCGCGCACACCTGGCCGGCCGCCTAAGCGGGTGGCGCCGGGCCCGGCGCGCCTCAGACCGGGTAGCGGTGCAGCCCCACGGCGTAATCGACGTCTGCGGCCAGGCCGATGAAGCCGGCCATGTTGCGCAGGAACTCGTCCGGGTCGAAATCCTGGCCGAGCCCGTCGAGGTAGGCCTTGTGCTCGCGCAACGACGCCACGCCCGCATCGATCGTGTCCGTCACGTCCACATAGTGGGTGGGGTTCGCGCTGGCCGCCACGTAGATCGCCTTGACGCCGTTCCACGCCGCGCCCGCCTCGGGGAACAGCCATGAGTTGGCCGCGTCGCGGCAGGCGTCCAGGGTGGCGAGGCCGACCGCCCGGTGATCGGCGTGGTTGACC
This sequence comes from uncultured Actinomycetes bacterium, assembly GCA_963813395.1. Taxonomy (GTDB): domain Bacteria; phylum Actinomycetota; class Actinomycetes; order Streptosporangiales; family Streptosporangiaceae; genus DASXKD01. The sequence goes on along the minus strand of CAWEYV010000001.1, from coordinate 15,553 downwards.
GGGCCGTCGTCGCCCCAGGTCAGGTCGAAGCTCGTGGTGAGCACGATGTCGGGACGGTGCCGCCGGATCGCTGCGGCGATGTCGCGGCGCAGCGGCACGCCGTACTCCACCAGGCCGTCCCGATGGCCGAGGAAGTCCACGTCGGTGACGCCGACCAGGGCCGCGCTGCGCCGCTCCTCGTCCTGCCGCAGCGGCCCGACCACATCGGGGGCCATGCCCTCGATGCCCGCCTCACCGGCGGTGGCGAGCACGTAGGAGAGATGGCGGCCCTGCCTGGTCCACCGGGCGATCGCGGCCGCAACGCCGTACTCCAGGTCGTCGGGGTGGGCGACCACCGCCACGGCGCGGTCCCAGTCCTCCGGCATCGGCTCCATAGCGCCTCCAAAGTCACGTGCCGCCACCCGGGCGCGGGTGCGCCCGGGTGGCGGCCATCCCGATCTCAGCGTGCCATGGTCCCGTCCGGCGCCACCACACGGGGCCGACCACCGCCGCTGACACACGAGCGGATCAGCGATGGTGGCGGCAGCGCTGTTGCGGTAAATCGCTCACTTGACGAAGTACCAGGCCTCCGGGTTGATACTGAGGGTGGGGCTCTGGGGGGTCACCCCCTTGAGGTTGTCGACGACCTCGGTGAGCTGGTAGTCGGCGTTCGGCTGCCACATCATCGGCAGCTGGGCCGACAGGTAGTTCTGCCAGTTGTACATGGCCTGAGGATTGTCAGTGGTCAGCGTCTGCTTGATCAGCGCGTCGTTCTGCGGGGAGCAGTAGCCGCCCGAGTTGGCGATCGCGCCGCACTGGAACAGAGTCTCGCCGGTGGGCGAGTAGTCGGGCGCGAACGACCAGCCGCCGCCCCAGTTGGCCAGGTCCCAGTTGCACGGGATCTTCGCGACCACGCAGTTACCGGCAGCCAGGGCAGTGACCTGGTTGAACGGCTTGGGCTCCAGGTTGATCTTGATCCCGGCCAGCGAGGCGTTGGACTGCAACTGCTGCATCTCCTGGGTGATCCACTGGGTGCCCGAGGCGTACGGCATGTTGAAGCTCAGCCCCTGGCCCGACTTGACGCCCTTGCCACACAGGCTCGGGTTCGTGCAGGTGCTGACGCCGTTCGGCGTGATCTTCCAGCCGTGGCTGGACAGCAGGCTCTTCGCCTTACCCGGGTTGTACGGCCATGGGTTACCCGACTTCAGCTGCGGCGACAGGAAGTTGGTCACCGGGACGGCGCCCACCGGGCCGACGGTCAGGGTGCCGTACCCGCGGAGCGGGCCCTTGAGCACGGCGTCCTGGTTCATCAGGTAGGCCAGCGCCTGGCGGAAGTACAGCTGCTGGATGATCGGGCCGTTGCCGGTGGTGCTCTGGAAGTTCATCACGAAGTAGTTGATGCCCCAGATCGGCTGCGGGGACAGCGTGTAGCCGGCCAGCGGGTTGGCGCCCACGGTGGCACCCGCGGGCTTCGGCGGGGCGTCCTGCTGGGGCAGGTAGCCGACGTCGATCTTCTGGCCGCCGGCCGCCGAGGACCGCAGCACGTTGTACTCGGCCGCGTCGGTGGTGAACGGCACTTCCTCGAACTTCGCCAGCGTCGGCTTCACCGGGCCGGAGTACTTGGTGTTCGGCACGAACGTCACGTGACCGTCAGCGTTGAACGCCGACACCTTCCACGGGCCGTCGACGATGCCCCACAACGGCGAGGTCGCATAGCTGGGGAGATTCTTGGATTGTGCGTTGAGGTAGTTGTAGACCGCCCCACAGGACTTGACATTGGCGGCGCAGTTGCTGGGCCCTGAGCTGGTCTTGTCCCAGGCCGCCGGCATCGGGGTGATCTGGGACAGGTCGTTGTAGAGGAACCAGTTGTGCGAGTAGGTCTTGTTCGTCGTGAACTGGATCTCGGTCGGGCTGACCACCTTGATGCTGGACACGAACGCGTCGGGGAACCCGGTGAAGGCCCCCCAGTCGGTGGCGCCGACAGCCTTGAGCATGTTGACCCAGAGCATCACGTCCGCGGTGGTCACCGGGGTGCCGTTGGACCACATGTAGTGCTTGAGCGTGACCGTCGCGGTGTTCCCCGACCATGATGGGGGGTTGGCGAGGCTCAGCTTGGTGTTCAGCGTCGGCTGGCCGTTGTTGCCGAACCAGTACAGCGGCCGGTACAGCAGGTTGGAGAAGTAGCCGGCGTTGATCACGCTGATGTAGGCGCTGCTGGTGAACGGGAAGATGTAGTTAGGCACGGTCGACGGCGGTTCCGCGTACACAGCCGTGCCGCCCTTGACCTTCGCACCGTTCGCGGTGCCCGAGGGACTGCTGCTGCTGCTGCTGCAGCCGGCCGCGGTCAGTGCCAGCGCCGCGACCACGGCTGTTGCTGGCAGCAGCCGGCGCGCACGGCGCGGTACCTGCCGGGTTCGCCGCTGGCTTGTCCCGGCATTGCCGTGTGATCGTTTCATAGGCTCGGTCCTTCTCACCGGCCCGGCCGGGCGGGCGGGTACACCTGCCGCTCCGTTCGGGCCACTCAGTTCGGGTCCTGTCTGGTCCTGTCTCGCGGCCGGCGCTGCCCCGAAAGGCATGGCTGCCACAGCGCTCGGAGTTAGGTGGCCGCCGGCTAACCGTGCCATCTCGCGCTTGGCGGCGGCTTGCCGCCGACTTGCCGCCTGCTTGGCGCCTGCTTGGCGCCGAGGTACTCCCGGCCGCACCCAGGGGATGCCCAGCCCGCGTCCAGGGGGCATTCGGCCCGCGTTCGGCCAGCCTGATTTTGACCCTCGCGTAGGCGATTCAGCGCGATATGCGGCCGGATCGTCCGCGATCATGAAGGCGGAGCTGGGAATGTTCCGGTGCGGGAGTGTGCCTCATGATCTGGGACCGGCAGGCCAAGGGCTTCGCGGCCGTGGGAGCCGCTGCCATCGCTGCCCTGGTGGTCGAGGGCTTCCTGTTTTTCTCGCGCGGCACGGCCGCCCCGGCGCCGGTCCCGGCACCGATCCCCACGCCCGCGCCGACGCCGACCCATCACCAGATCCAGGGGCCGCTGCTGTCGCCGTTTACCGGGGAGCCGGTGAAGTCGCTGCAGCGCGTGCTTGCCGTAAAGATCGGGAACACGCTCCCGGAGCGTCCCGCGACCGGACTGTCCAAGGCCGACATCGTGTACGTGATCCCGGTCGAGGGCGGGCTGAGCCGCATTATGGCGATCTTCTCGTCGCACTACCCACGGGTGGTGGGCCCGGTACGCAGCGCCCGCCAGGACGACATCAAGCTGCTCCGTCAGTTCGGCCGCCCTGCGTTCGTCTGGTCCGGGGCCCAGCCCGCCCTGCAGCCGCGGGTGGAGCACTCGCGGATCGTCGACCTCTACGCCGGGATCACCAGCGGCTTCTACCGGAGCTTCGACCGGCCCGAGCCGTACAACCTCTACGCCCGCACCACAACGCTCCTCCGCCACTCGCCGAATGCCAGCGTGGCCCGCAACATCGGGTTCAAGTTCGGCCCGCTGCCACCGGGCGGGCAGCCCCAGAAGTCGGCGTCGGTGTCGTACCCGGCCGCGTCGTTCCGGTTCACCTGGTCGGCGAGGCAGCGACGCTGGCAAATATGGATGGACGGCTCACCCGCCTACACCACAGAACAAGCCCGGCCGCTGTCCGCGCCGACGGTGGTCATCCAGCGCGTGGTCGTTGGCCTGTCCCCCTTCCTCGAGCAGGGCCCGATGGAGCCGCCCTTCGCGACGACCGTGGGCTCCGGCACGGCCGTGGTGCTGCGCAACGGCGAATCCTTCCGCGCGCACTGGTCCCGGCCGAGCCCCGACGGCGGAACCACGTTCACGACCGGCACCGGCCAGCCGATGACGTTCGCCCGTGGCCCGGTCTGGATCGTTTTCGCCTACGGCCCAGGGTCGTCCCCAGACCGGGGCGGCAAGCTCGTGCCGGTGGGCACGCCGGAAGGTCCGCGTTAGCCGCGCCGAAGGATCGCGGAGTAGCGACGGCGGGCAGCGGGCCAGCGCCCACGGCTGGGCATGCTCCGCCGCGCGGTGAGATGATCAGAAAGTGACAGCGGTCTCCCAGGCACCTGGCGCCATCAGGCTGGGTGGAACGCAGGGGCGCTGGGTGATCGCGGCGACCGTCCTCGGGTCGAGCATGGCGTTCCTGGACGCCACCGTGGTCAACGTGGCGTTGCCGACCATCGGCCGGGATCTGCACACGTCGCTGGCCGGACTGCAGTGGACGGTTACCGCGTACACGCTTCCCCTGGCCGGGCTCATCCTTCTTGGCGGCGCACTCGGCGACCGGCTCGGCCGCCGCCGGGTCTTCGTGACCGGCGTGGCCTGGTTCGCCCTCGCCTCCGCGTTGTGCGGCCTCGCCCCCAGCATCGGCGTGCTCATCGCTGCCCGGGCCCTGCAAGGTGTCGGCGGCGCGCTGCTCACCCCCGGCTCACTGGCGATCATCCAGGCCAGCTTCGCGCCGGACGACCGGCCCAAGGCCATCGGCGTCTGGTCGGGCCTGGGCGGCGTGGCCGGCGCGGTCGGCCCGTTCCTCGGCGGCTGGATCATCGGCTCGGTCGGCTGGCGGTGGATCTTCCTGCTCAACCTGCCGCTCGCGGCCGCGGTGATGGCCGTCGCGCTGCGTCACGTGCCGGAGACCAGCGACCCCACCAGCCACGGCCGGTTCGACGTGGCCGGCGCCGTGCTCGCCGCCCTCGCTCTCGCCGGGATCACCGACGCGCTCATCGAGGCGCCCGCCCATGGCCTGCCCCGCGCCGCGCTGGCCGGGGCCGCCGGGGTCCTCGCTGGCGCCGGTTTCGTGCTTCTGGAACGCCACCGCGGCCGGCCCGGCAGCAAGGTGCCGCCCATGCTGCCACTGGACGTGTTCGCCTCCCGTCAGTTCACCGCCGTCAACGTGGTGACGTTCGTGATCTATGGCGCGCTCGGCGGCACCCTCTTCCTGCTCGTGCTCCAGCTCCAGGTGGTGTCCGGATACTCACCGCTGGCCGCGGGTGTCTCGCTGCTGCCGCTCACCCTGCTGATGCTGGTGCTGTCGCCGCGGGCCGGCGCGCTGGCGCAGCGCCTCGGCCCGCGCTGGCTCATGACCGGCGGCTGTCTGCTGTGTGCTGCAGGCCTGCTCCTGGCGACCAGAATTGGGCCGAACGCTTCCTACGTGGCCGATGTGTTCCCCACCGTCGTGTTGTTCGGCCTGGGGCTGTCCGCGACCGTTGCCCCGCTGACGGCCACCGTTCTGGCGAGCGCTGACGTGCGCCACGCCGGGACTGCCAGCGGCGTCAACAACGCGGTGGCCCGGGCCGCAGGGCTGCTGGCCGTGGCCGGGCTCCCGCTGGTCGTGGGGCTGACCGGCGAGGCGTACCGCGAGCCCGCGCTGCTGAATCCCGCGTTCCGCGCCGCGATGGTCATCTGCGCGTGCCTGCTGGTCGCCGGCGCCGTTCTGTCCGCGGTGACCATAGACAACGACGTGCTGCGCGCCAGCCCCGCCCATCCGGTGACCGAACCCGAGTGCCTGACCTGCTGCCCGGTGGGCGCGCCGCCGCTCGAACCTGGCAACCAGGTCGAGGCCTACGCCGCACGGCCACTAAGCTCGGTTTTCGCCCCGCCCCGTTACGCGCGGGCGGGGCACCAGGAACCCACGACGAGGAAGCCCGCATCATGCGCTGGTCACAAATGCACATCCCCACCCTGCGGGAGGACCCGGCGGACGCCGACGCGGCGAGCCACCGGCTGCTGGTCCGCGCGGGGTACATCCGGCAGCTGTCCGCGGGCCACTATTCGCTACTGCCGCTCGGGGTCCGCGTGCGCGCCAAGGTCATCGAGATCATCCGGCAGGAGATGAACGCGGATCGGCGCCCAGGAACTGCTGCTGCCCACCATGCACCCGGAGGAGATCTGGCGCCGCAGCGGCCGCTGGGACACCTGGGCCGACGTCATGTTCCGGCTGGTGGACCACAAGGGCGCGGTGAACGTCCTGGCCGCGACGCACGAGGAGATCTTCGCGATCCTCGCCCAGGAACTGAACTCCCACAAGCAGCTTCCGCAGGCCTGGTACCAGTTCCAGACCAAGTTCCGCGACGAGGCCCGGCCCCGGGCGGGCCTGCTGCGGGTGCGCGAGTTCACCATGAAGGACTCCTACACCTTCGACCTCGACCCGGCCGGGCTCGACGCTTCGTTCGACCGCCACAAGGCGGCCTATCTGCGGATCTTCGACCGGCTCAGCATTCCGGTGATCCCGGTGGAGGCCTCGAGCGGCGCCATGGGTGGCAGCGACTCGACCGAGTTCATGTGCCCGTCGGACGCCGGTGAGGACCTGGTCGCGCACTGCCCGGCCTGCAACTACGCGGCGAACGTGGAGAAGGCCACCTCGCGCCTGGTACCGGTGGCCGACGGCCCGGGGCTGCCCGCTCCGGAGCGATTCGACACCCCTGGCGTGCGCACCATCGAGGACCTGGCGACCGGGTACGACGCACCGGCGGACCGGCAGATCAAGACCCTGGTCTACCTGCTGGACGGCAAGCTGGCGCTGGTGCTGCTGCGCGGCGACCACGCGCTCAACGAGCAGAAGCTCACGGACGCCACCGGCGCGGCAGAGCTGCGGCCCGCCCAGCCCGGACGAGATCGCCGATGCGCTCGGCGCCCTGCCCGGCAGCCTCGGCGCGGTGGCCGTGACCGCCCTCCCGGTGATCGCGGACGAGGCGCTGCGTGGCCGCCGGGACATGGTGACCGGGGCCAACACCGACGACGTCCACCTGCGCGGCGTGGACACTGGCCGGGACATCTCCGTCGGCACCTGGGCCGACCTGCGCGAGGTCACCGCCGGCGAGCGTGCCCCGACTGCGGCGAGCCGCTGGAACTGCTCACCGGCCCTCGAGGTCGGGCACATCTTCAAGCTCGGCTACAAGTTCACCAAGGCGTTCGGCGTGACGGTGCTGGATGCCTCGGGGGAGCGGGTGCACCCGATCATGGGCAGCTACGGGATCGGGGTGGAGCGGGCGATGGCCGCCGTCGTCGAGTGCCACAACGACGAGCGGGGCATCGTCTGGCCCGTCGCCGTGGCCCCGTTCACCGTCGACGTGGTGGTGGCCCAGTCCGAAGACCGCGAGTCGGCCGACGTTGGGAGAGTCGGTGTACGAGCAGCTCACCGCCGCTGGCATCGAGGTCATCATCGACGACCGGGCCGAACGGGCCGGGGTGAAGTTCCGGGACGCGGAGATCACCGGCATCCCGTTCCGGGTCACCGTCGGCAAGCGCGGTCTGGCCGAGAGCGTGGTCGAGGTCACCACACGGGCCACCGGCGAGACGGTCAAGGTCGGCACCGGGGACGTTCTGGCCTATCTTCGCGACGCCATCGCGGCTGCCTGAGCAAGCGGCGCTCAAGGCCCGTCGCGGCCCGCCGCCACCTGATCCGCACGATCGCGCTGCCTGCTTTGCCGCCAGGTCGCGGTGCCGCTGGCCACGGCGGTCACCGTCAGCACCGAGATGATGATCACCAGTGACAGCCATGCGCTGACGGCAGGGACCGGCACGGGGCCGAGCCGGGTCACCCCGTCCGCGCGCAGCGCCTCGGCGATGAGCTTGAGCCCGATGAACGTCAGCACGACGGCGAGTCCCACCGGCAGGTACACCAGCCGGTTGAGCAGGCCGCCGGCCAGGAAGTACAGGTGCCGCAGGCCCAGCACTGCGAACAGGTTCGCGCTGAAAACCAGGAAAGGATCCCTGGTCAGCCCGAAGATGGCCGGGATGGAATCGAAAGCGAACAGGACGTCGGTCACCCCGAGCGCGATGATCAGCATGACCACGGGGGTGACGCGGCCGGTGCGGCCCAGCCTTGCGGCCAGCCGCGCGCCGCTGCCCCGCAGCGCGGCCGGCTGCCCACGATCCGCCGGGCCGGCCTGTCCTGGGCGGTCGGCCGGGGCTGGGTGCCCGGCCGGCCGGGGGCGGCCCGACGGCGAAAGCGCCCCGGTGCCGTCTCCGAGCCGGCGCTGCCCCAGCACCTGGACTGCGGTGTAAACGAGGAACGCGCCGAACAGGTACTCCACCCACGCGAACCTCTGCAGTGCCGCCGCGCCCACGGCGATGACCACGCCCCGGAACACCAGAGCGAGGAGAATGCCCAGCAGCACCACCCGGCTCTGCTGCTCTGGCGGCACCTTGGAGCGGCCGACCAGGATGATGAAGACCAGCAGGTTGTCCAGCGACAGGCTGTACTCAGTCAGCCAGCCGGCGAAGAACTGGCCGGAGGCGGTGCCCCCGGAGGTGACCGCGAGCAGCGCGCCGAAGGCTACCGCCAGGGCGATGGCGGCCAGCGACCACCAGGCGGCCTCGGCCATGCTGACCGGGCGGGTCCGGCGGTAGCTCGCCAGAAGGTCAGCGACGATCAGACCGCCTACCGCCGCAATGGTCACCGCCCAGGCCCAGGCGGGAACGTGGAGAGATTCCATGGCTACCCGCGGCCAGGCGCGAGCTGAGAGGCCCGGCTTCTCCTCACCTCGCGTCGGCCACGCAGCTGTGGGCGGCGATGGCCAGCACCCCTCCGGGGCGCGCCCTGAATGTACTGGCCATTACCAGCCCGGTTGGCCCGGCCCAGGCACCGTTGCGGTGCCCGAGCTCGGGCGTGGCTACGCCGCCTGCGATGAGCAGTGCCCCGGTAAACTGCCCGTCCCTGACGGCGTTCGGTACGGCGCGGGCGCGGCGGTGGGGGACCTCCTGCGTTTGGGTCAAGCTCGTGGCGTCTCCCACCGGGATGCCGCCCGCCGTTGCCAGGCGCATGTTCACTATTGCTTGCCGATGGCATCAAGTCTTCGTGACGGACAGGCTAAGATTGGGCCCCTTACCTTGCCGGTCCTCGGCAAGGTACGGTGACCTGGATGGCGAGTCCCGGGCGGGAGGTGCCGGTGGCATGACCGTGCGAGGTGCAGACCGCCACGTTGACCTGCTCGCGATCACGCATGCGGCGAGCCGCGAGGCTGGCGGGGTCCCGCCGGGGCTGCTCGGTGACTACTTGCCCGCGGTGCTCGACGCCGCGGGCAGCGGGCGCCGCCTTACCGCCGCGGAACTGGCCGGCTACGGCCGGTCGGGGGAGCGGGCCGCGGAGAGTGGCGTCGCCCTGCGTGGCCTGGTCGACCTGTTCCTGTCGGCGACCTGGCGGCTGTGGCGGGAACTGCCCGGCGACGGTGACTCGCCGGTCGTGCTGCGGGCCGCCGGACTGGCCGTGCTGCGGGCCGCCGATGACGCGGTCGCGGCGGCCGCGGAGGGTTTCGAGCGGGCATACCTGTCGGTGGCCCGCCGGGACGAGGCCGAGCGCCGCGAGTTCTTCGACGACCTGCTCTCGGGACGGGGCAGTGCCGGCGACGTGATGGTCAGAGGCGAGCGGCTGGGCCTGCGCCTGGCCGGGCCGCATTACGTGCTGCTGGCCGGGCCTGCCGCGCCGGGTGATGCGGCAACCCCGGCGGGTATGGAGATCGATGCCGCGGTTGCCGATGCCGCCGCGCCCTCACCATCGCTGGTGGTGACCCGGCACGGGCGGCTGGTGGTGATCGTCGGCGCCGTCGACGGGGGCGAGGCAGGCCGGGTGTCTCGTGCGCTTTCCCGGGTGCTGAGCCATCAGAATCCACGCGGTCCGGCAGACCGTCAGCCCACCCTGGCTGCCGTCCGGGCTCAGCCCGATGCGGCCCCCGGCGGCCCGTCACCGTGGCGGATCGCCTTCGGGCGCCCTTATCCGGGGCCGAGAGGCGTGGTGCACTCCTACGACGAGGCAGCGGACGCCTTCGACGTAGCCCAGCGGCTCGGCCTGCCGGAGCCGGTGGTGAACGCCGGGGACCTGCTCATCTATCAGGTCCTGCTGCGGGACAGGGCGGCCATCACCGACCTGGTACGTACGCTGCTGATGCCGTTGGCCCGGGCCCGTGGTGGGGCGGGGCCGCTGCTGGCCACGCTGGCGGCGTACTTCAACTGCGGCCGCGTCGCCACCGCGGCCGCGCGGGACCTGCACCTGTCGGTGCGGACCGTCACCTACCGCCTGGCCAGGGTCAAGGAGCTGACCGGGCGTGATCCGGCCCTGCCCGCCGACGCGCTTGCCTTGCAGGTGGCCGTCATTGGAGCGCGGGTGCTGGACTGGCCAGCCACCCGGCTGGAGCGTGCCTAACAAGCACGAGCGCATGGCACACAGACCGAAAACCGCTACAACCCCGCCGTTCATGATCCTGAAGCTCTGTACTGCGCTATGCAGGACAAAGCTTCGGGATCATGGAGCCGCCGTAGCGCTCAGCCCGTGCCGTGCAGGGCGTTGATGTCGGCCTGGAGTTTCGCGATGTCCAGGCCGACGGCCTGCGCGTCTTCCCCGGTAATGATCACCCACGCCTCCTCGAGGCAGGCCTGGGTCCAGTCCAGGGTGGACTGCTGGATCGCTCCCCAGGTGACCCAGCCGTCGGACTGGCTGCCATCGGCGCCCACCTTGACGATGCAGTGGCCTTCACTGGGGTCGGGCTGCTCCCCGTTTGCCACGGTCCATGGCTGCTGTGCCTCGAATAGCTGGTCGGCGTCGTCGGTGAGGTTGACCCCCACGTAGACGCCGTGGAACGCGGCCATGGCCGCGTCTACCTCGCCGGCATTGGTGTGATCGAGAGGGGCGAAGCCCAGGATGGTTCCGTTCTGGTACCAGAACAGCAGCAGGTCCGCAATGTTCGCCCCGATGTCCTGGCCATGGTCGTAGGCGAAGTATTCGGTGACAAGAGCCTCGGTGGTCTCCCACGTCTCTTGTTCGCCGCCCGCCGCCGCCTTAGCCATTTTGTTGTGCTGGCGGCCGGCGAAGGTGCAGTCGCCTACCCCGCCCGGGTACTGAGGCAAGGTGGGGTCGGGCCCGTTGCCGAGCATGCCCCAATCGGTGATGCCAGCGCTCACATCGACCGGGTAGACCGGCGGGGGCAGGGGCGTGCTCAGATAGCTGGACAGGTACTGGATCGCGAATCGCTCGGCTGGCGGCTTCACTGGCAAGCGTCCCCGTCGGCCGGCCACACGGGTGACAGGCATCGAACGTCCCCTCGGCTGAAAGCTGGCCCTGACAGACCGTCATGGCATCTGGGTAGGCCTATCGTGGCAGAGGGGTTGAGGATTACACCGCTATTTGGCACTGCGAGAATTGGTGCTACTGCCAGGCGCTACCGAGCGCCCGCCCCGCTCGAATGGCTGGCCCAGCGGTCATAGCCGGGCCGCGTCCAGTGTCAGGCGGTCTGAGCCGCGTCCGCGTCCTTCTGCCCGGCGATGCTGGCGCGAACCTCGTCCATGTCGACCTCGCGGGCCTTGGCGATCAGCTCCTCGAGCGCGGCCTCCGGCAGTGCGCCTGGCTGCGCGTACAGGACGACGTTGTCCCGGATGATCATCAGAGTCGGGATCGAGTTGATCGCGAACGAAGCGGCCAGCGCCTGCTGGGCCTCGGTGTCCACCTTGCCGAACACCGCGTCAGGGTGCTGCTCGGACGCCTTTTCGAAGATGGGGCCAAACATGCGGCACGGCCCGCACCACGATGCCCAGAAGTCCACCAGGGCCAGATCGGCGCCGCCGATCACATCCTGGAAGTTCTCGGCCGTCAGTTCGACGGTCGCCATAGTTCCTCCTTAAGCTTGCGCGGGTCCTATACCCCGCGGGGTATGTAACCGTGACGGGTCCGTACCCATTCCCAACAGTGAGCTACGCCACGGCGCGGGTAGGCACCTCCGCAGTGAGTGGTAGCGGCCCGTTTGGGTTGACTCGTAAGATTCTTCTTACCTATGGTGGAGTCGTGGCATCACCGGGAGCACCACCTGTTACGGACGTGTACGGTGCGCTGGCGCATCCGATCCGCCGCGAAATCGTCGCGGTGCTCGCCACGGGGGACAAAGGGGTCCGCGAGCTGGCCGAACCGCTGCCGGTGAGCCGCCCGGCAGTGTCTCAGCACCTGGCCGTGCTTCGCTCGGTGGGCCTGGTCACCGACGGCCGGGTAGGCCGGGAGAACCGCTACCGGCTGCGCCGCGAACCCCTCGACGACATCCGCAACTGGCTCGGCGAGCTGGACGGGTTCTGGGCCAGCCGCCTCACCCGCCTCCGCGAGCACCTGGACGCGAATCCGTGATCACCGGCGGGCAGATCGAGCACGAGGAGATGTACCCGCACCCGCCCGAGCGGGTCTGGCGGGCGCTCACCGATCCTGCGGAACTCGGGGTCTGGCTGATGCACACCGACTTCGCCGCGCTGGCCGGCCACAAGTTCACCTTCGACGCGCGGCCCAGCCTCGGCATCATCGACGGCGAGGTGCTCGACGTGGAGCCGCCCCGGCTGCTCCGGTGCCGGTGGTCGGGAGAGTTCGGGCAGACCGTGGTCACGTTCACGCTCACCCCGGTGGGCGGCGGTACCCAGCTGCGGGTCACCCACGCCGGGTGGGAAGGCCCGGGGCTACCCCACCGGGACGGATTCGACCAGGGCTGGCACGACAAGCTCACCAAGGATCTCCCGGCGCTGCTGGGGCATGCCCCCGGCGCCTGACGAATCAGGAGAGGCAATGAAGACCATTCACCACGTCGTGGACATCGGACGCCCCGGCGGACCGGGTCTGGTCAGCGCTGACCGACCCGGCCGACCTGGCCGGCTGGTGGAGCACCAAGGTGGAACAGGTCGGCGGCTCCGGCGTGGGCAGCCGGCTGAACTGGACCTTCGCGGGCGACTTCAACCCGGTCATGGATAGAACGTAGACAGCAGTCAAGGCAGGAGCCCCGGACACCCTAGGTGTCCGGGGCGCTAGGGGCTGTGGGTTAGGTCAGGTACGCCACAGGCTCACTCGGCCCTATCCACTCCACTGGCATTTTGAACAGTCGCGACTCTAGCCGAATCATCGGCACATGTTTGAATCCCGGCTGTACGGGAGGGCTGACTGGCTCAACATATAGCTTCACGTTTTCGACTAGCAGTGCGCGCTGGCCCTCGTAATCTAGGCGCCTGAAGTGCTCGCCTATGGTCACCTTGTGGTGGCCAGCGGCTTCGCAAGTGTCGAGGTATTGGCTCCCGCCACAGGTATCGCAGATTTCTACTTCCTGCCAATCATCAGGAATGTTTGGCAGCGCCTCTAGCCTGTCACGTTCTGCACGTAGCCTTGCGCGTTCAGCATCTTCGTCAGCGTCAGGCAGATTGCGCTTAGGCAGGTCATCTAGCGCAAGCCTGATATCCGCTAGCTCGATATCGTGATTCTCGCCCGGGACTAGCCGCTGTGACTTCCATGGCTCGTGCGCCATGCTCAGCAATGCCGTTACCGCTGCGTCGGTAAGTCCCAAGCCAACCATGTTGCCACAGCCTTTACGCTGTGGTTGCACTCCATAGCAGCGATAATATTCAGTGTCGCGTGGCGGACGGATCTTGTACATCGGGGACTCGATACCCCGTATGTGGCAACGCTGACAGAACAGAATCCCGGTTAGCAACGCGGACTTTCCGCTAACCGCACCACGGCGGCCACGTGGAGCGTTGGTGAGGCGATTGCCTGCCTGAGTCCAAAGCGCAGCGTCCACTAATGGCTCTACCCTCAGCAGTATCCTACCGTCACCGTCCTGTCGCTGACCTACATAGGTACGGTTACGGATCATGCGCGGGATTGACGTAGCAGACCAGGCTTGACCCGTCTTAGAATTTGGCTTAACACCTTCGGAATCGAGCCATGCGGCCACTTGCGCTAGCGACTGGCCGTCAGCAATCCTCTGGAAGATTTGTGGCACATACTTGTGCCCGATGTCGGTCGGAACCATCCGTTTGTTGTACTTGGTCCCGACAGACTTGTAACCAAAGGGTGGTCGGCCAACCAACTTCCCCCGCCCTCTAAGCTCGTGCTGTGCTCGCATAGAGCGTTCGCGTATTTCTTCCCATTCTGCCTGTGCCTGCTTTGCCTGGGCTGTCCATGACCAGAAATCGCCATCATCACGGGGAGGCCACTGTGGGCCGTCCACTATAACGAGAACCTTGCCTTTTTCGCTTGCCCACTGGCGGATACGAGTTTCGTCATCCCACGAGCCACGGCTTAGACGGTCGTTCCTGTAGGCCAAGATGCCGTCATATTGCTGCATTCTGTCTGGCCGTGTAACCCATGGCTTAAGGTTAGGCCTATCCCATGGAGCAACCCTGCCCGACTTGTAATCTGCTGCCGTGGCCACGATTGTGTGACCTTCACGCTCTGCCCATTCGCGCCCACGCTGGTCTTGCGTCTCGATCCCAAGGCCCTCTGTGGTCGTCTTGGTGCTGAGCCGTGCGGCCAGCAGGAGTTTCATATGCTGTCTGTCGTCGGTACCCATCGCTCTCACCTCACCCCTCAGAGTAGCACTTGACTGCTCTCGCGCTACTGGAGATCACCGCGATCAAGGACGGACCGAGGTCGACTGGCTCTGCGTGTCCGGTCACGAACCGTGGCAGGACGGCGAGTTCCGGTCCCAGGATCGCGGCACCGGCCGCGGTAAGACCCGGCTGAGGTTCTGGCAGGAGTACGCCGTCGAACTGGCCGACGACTACTACGGCGTCTACAACTTCAACTGGGGCTATTACCTGGAGAGCCTGCGGCTGCTGTGCGTGACGGGTACCGGCAAGCCGTTCCAGGCTGACGATTCCGGGCAATACGGACCGAGCTGACCTATGTGATCATGGAGCGACTGTTGTCCCGCTGCCGGGACCTCCATGATCAACAGGACTTATCCTCACAAACGCACGGTTTCACGCCCCGTTTGCCTCAGTTCGGGCGTGCGGAAACGAGGATATGTCGGAGGCGGCGTCCCGCATGATGGACGAGCGAGTGCCCCAGGCCGCGTAGCGGTGAGCGATACGGTCGGTGCTGGCAAGGGAGGTGCGGGTGATCTGCGTACTCGGGGACGCGCACCTTGACGTGATCGTCTCACTGGCCGGGCCGGTCGCACCGGAGACCGACACCCCGGCCACCACCTCGGTGGGCGCCGGGGGGCAGGCGGCCAACGTCGCTGCGTGGGTCACCGCGCTGGGTGGCCGGGCCCGGCTGATCGCGGCGCGGGCCGACGACCCGGCCGGGCGCGTCGTGGCCGGCGAGCTGGCCAGCAGGGGAGTGGATCTCGCCGGGCCGCTCCTCGCTGGGCGGACCGGGGTGGTGGTCTCGCTCTCCGACGGCGGCCGGTCCCGGTCCATGCTGACCGACCGGGGCGTGGGCCCGCAGCTGCAGGCCAGTGCGCTGCGGGACGAGTGGTTCGCGGGCTGCGCCCGGCTGCACCTGCCCGGCTACAGCCTGCTGCGGCAGCCGGTGCAAGGCGCCGCCCTGGCCGCGGCCGGGCGCCTGCCGCGGCTGAGCGTCGACCTGTCCTCCACGTCGGCGCTGCGGGACTATGGGGTGGACCGGTTCCGTGCGCTGCTCGCCGGGCTGGCGCCGGAGATCGTGTTCGGCACGGAGGCGGAAGCGGATCTGGTGGGCGAGGTGCCCGGCAGCGAGATGGTGGTGAAGCTGGGACCGCGCGGGGTCAGGGTCAACGGGGTCACGTACGCCGCGGCGCCGGTGAACGCGGTTGACGCGACCGGCGCCGGGGATGCGTTCGCCGCGGGCTACCTGCTCGGCGGTGC